>JAKVOG010000006.1 GCA_022482925.1 Selenomonas sp.
TCATCCTGTTCCACAAGCTGCTTGATCTTGTCCGCCAGCCGTCTGGATACGCGCTCATCTGCATCTATGAAATAGATCCATTCGTTGACGCGCTTGTTGGATGGCGAAGGTCTGCTGCCCGCCCCAGTTACCGTCCAACGCATGCTGGACGACTTTTGCGCCAAGGCTCCCGGCTTATCGCCGTCAGTCTCATCCGTGCTGAAGTCATCAATCACAATAATCTCATCCGCAAATTGGATGCTTTTTATACAGTCCGCAATATTCTTCGCTTCATTTTTGGTCAGTATCAATACCGCAATCTGCGCTCCCATACAGCCCTCTTTCCTCAGGCTTTCTCCTGAATGATCTTCTCAATACGGCGGGCAAAGGCTTCCGGTGCGTATTCCCGGCCTGCTTTTGCCAATTCATCTGCGTAGACCGATGCTCTCTCATCATAATGATTAATGAAGTCCTCAAGTGTCGACCGCAGTGCGTTCAGGTCACCACTTTTGAACAGCTCACCGATATGGAACTGTTCGAACACCTCGGGGTTCATATCGTCACTGGCTATGACCGGTTTCTGGAAGCCAATCGCTGTGAACAGCATTCCGCCCCAATGATAGCGATAACGTGCCGCGGAATAGGGCAGCAGCAGAACGTCGATATCGGCCAGGGCTTTCTGCCACTCAGGCCCCGATCAGACCCTTATGCAGGAACGTCATATTCGTGTGATCCTTATATTTGCGGATGATCCGCTCAAAGTCCTCGGCATCCTCAGGGTGCATCGTTGCGCCCTGTACCCGGAGCAGTACCTTGCGGGTATAATGCCCGTTCACAAAGACCTCGAGGAAGTCTTCAAGCCGTTTTTCCCGGCGGTATTGTCCGAAGAATCCGATCGTCAATACATCGTCGGCCTTCTTCCGGATCACTGGCCGTTCGATATCCCTGGCCGTATACGTTGGTGGATAGATGGTCCGGATATTCTTCCGTTTCTCGCCAAAGATAGAATCGCAAAAGGTCAATACGACAGGCCGTATATTCGGGCAGCTCTCGAGCTTCCCGGCTGCCTTGAGGAATTTTGGGGCCTCGCCCGGATTGATTCCATGCAGCACGAAGATGATGGGGACCGGAGACTTACGCAGATCACTTTTGGCAATCGCACGCAGATACCGGTAGGTCGAGGTCGGCACGATAACGGCATCGAACGCGCCCGCACAGGCTGCCTGATACAGCTGACGATACCAGCTCATCCGGTGCAGCTCCCGTTTTGCCGTACGGACCAGCCGCCGCAGTCCACTGACCCCCGAATAAGACACGACCCTGCCATCAAGCTCATGAACGGGTACGTTATAGTCAAAGCTGAATCGGAATCCCTCAGGTACATAAAAGCAAACATCATGCCCCATATTCTGGAATTCTTCTACCAGAATCCGATCGAAATCCACCTCATGCCCGCCCGGGGTCATGATGTTTTCAAAGATTGCCAGCCGCATAATAACTCTCCCCGCTTTGCTCTTTTGAGTCTGTCCTTCACGTTAATTCCTAAATCCCTATTTTACCGTATCCCATGTCTTTTATCAAATTTTTCCCGATCACCCTCACATAAGCAAAAAGCTCCAGCCTTAACGGATGGAGCTCCTGATTGCCTGCAGCAGGCTGCCGCCCTGATAGCGGATTCCCCTGATACGGGCGTTAGCCGCGCACTGCATATCGGTGTCAGTGTCACCGACAAAGTACGATTGCTGCTTATCAATATCATATTTGGCACAGGCATCATTGATGAGCTGCGGACCTGGCTTGCGGCAGGTGCAGACTTTGGTATATTCCGCTACCGTGCCGTTCGGATGATGCGGGCAGTAGTAGAGTGCATCGAGATGCGCTCCAATCGCAGCCAGATCCTCATTCATCCAGTCATAGACGAGTCGGATATCGGACTCTGGGTAGTAGCCACGGGCCACGCCGCTCTGGTTGGTCACGAGAATGGCCAGATAGCCCTGGTCATTGACGTATTTGATAGCCTCTTTTGCCCCGGAGATCCATTCAAAATCCTCTGGACGATGCAGATAATGGACATCTACATTGAGCGTGCCATCACGGTCAAAGAAGACTGCCTTATTCGCCATACTCAAAGTAACCGCCGTTGTCGAGGAAGTCAACATATTCCTTTACAGCTTCCTTCATATCATGGAAGCCTTCATCATAGCCGGCGGCCAGCAGATTCGTTGAGTCAGCTTCGGTGAAGTTCTGGTACTTGCCCTTGAGGACTTCCGGGAACTCGCGATATTCGATGGAGCCGGTGCCCAATGCATCGATGACAGCCTGACCGACTTCATTGTAGCTGTGCGATTTGCCGGTGCCGCAATTATAGATGCCACTCGGAGCCTGATTCTCCCAGAACCAGAGGTTCACGTTGACAACATCCTTGACATAGACGAAATCACGGCGCTGCTCGCCATCTTTATAGCCATCAATGCCCTTGAAGAGACGGACCTTGTTTGTTTCTTTGAGCTGATTGTAGAGCTGATAGAAGATGGAGGCCATCTTGCCTTTATGATGCTCCTGCGGACCATAGACGTTGAAGTATTTGAGGCCGACGATCTGGCTGTGCGCCTCCGGCAGGACCTGGCGTACATAGCGATCAAAGGCCAGTTTGCTGAATGCGTATGGGTTCAGGGCATCTTCGCATTCGTCCCCTTCGCGGAAACCGTGCTTGCCGCTGCCATAGGTCGAGGCCGACGATGCATACATGAATGGGATACGGTGCTGCATGCAGAAGTGCAGCAGGGATTTCGAATACTCGTAGTTGACACGCATCATGAAGTTGACGTCATACTCCATGGTGTCAGAGCAGGCACCCTCATGGAATACGGCATCGATATCGGTCCCGTCGAAATCATCGTTCTCGATGCTCTGCAGGAAGTCATCCTTATGCTGATAGTCGATGAACTGCAGCCCGCGCAGGTTCTTATAGTTCTGCCCGTCTTTCAGATCATCCACGATCAGGATATCCGTACGCCCACGGCGATTGAGTTCCTTGACAATATTGCTGCCGATGAAGCCGGCGCCACCTGTTACGATAATCATGATAAATATCTCCCCTCGTTATTTCAAAGCAGCCAGCAGTTCTTCTTTGCTGACAGCATACGTACCCAATTTCGCTACGACCACACTGGCCGCCAGATTCGCCATATAGGCACTGTCGGCAGGACTGAGTCCGCCTGCCAGCCCCATAGCAAATACCGCGATGACGGTATCCCCGGCTCCGGATACATCAAAGACTTCCTGAGCCTTGGTTGGAATGTGTGTGACCTCGGTATCCGTTACCAGCGATAGGCCGTTCTCGGAACGGGTCGCGAGCATGTGCCCCAGCTGGAAACGCTGCATTGCATAGCGGGCAGCGGTCTCAACCGCGCCATCCCGATTCTTGATAGGCTCAGGCAGGATGGCATTCAGTTCCTTGAGGTTTGGCGTGATGTAGTCAACCTGCGCATACTTCTCCCAATTCGTTCCTTTCGGATCGACGATGACCGGCACATGGTAATCATGACAGAGCCGGATGATCTGCTGGCATGTTTCCTCCGTGCAGGCGCCCTTGCCATAGTCGGAGATGATCACGGCATCGAGATGCTCCCCGAGCTTCATTTCCACATAGCCACGCAGCCGTTCGGCAAAAGGTCCCGTGACGGGATCTGCTTCTTCAAAGTCGAGACGCAGCATCTGCTGATGTCCACCGATGACCCGCAGCTTGGTGGTTGTCGGACGATCGGTATGGATGAGTCCCTTGTACTCGATGCCACGGGCCGTGAATTTATCGAGCAGGCTCTGGCAATGGAAATCATCGCCAACGAACCCGGCAATGCTGGTTGCACAGCCCAGGAGCGCCAGGTTGTGTGATACATTGGCCGCGCCGCCCAGGGTCTCCTTCATGTCCGTCACATGTGTGACCGGCACCGGTGCCTCTGGCGAGATACGCGTGACTTCCCCATAGTAGTATTTGTCGAGCATGACATCGCCCACCACCAGGATCTTGCACTGGCGGGTGCTTTTTGCCACGAAATCATACAGGGCTTGCTTATCCATCTTTTCCTCCTTACAGCTTGATCTTACAGCTCGATGACCCGGCACTGATAGGCGCCATAGTGTTCCGGCAGTTTGCAGGCCGGCTCGCCATGATACTCTGTCAGCAGTTCATCCACATATTTCATGACCACGTCGACCGTGATCTTCTTCATACAGGCCATATTGTCCGCTCCCTGCCGTGGGCATTCATGGATACCGCAGGGATGGCAGGGCTCCGATGTCTGGACGAGCACATCCTTGGCATCGTAGGGATAGAATCCCGTTACCGGCGAGGAGCCGAACATCGTGACAATCGGGATGTTCATGGCTACGCCCACATGCATCGGGCCGGAATCGGTCGTCAGGAACAGGCAGCAGCGCTTCAGGAGTCCCGCCAGGACGGCCAGGCTGACTTTCCCTGTAAAGATATGCAGCTTCCGGCTGTCCTTCTGCTGCATCTGGCCGATGCAGGACTGCACGATCTCAAGATCCATCGGGCCGCCAAAGAACGCAATATGATAGCCACGCGCGATAAGCTGGTCTGCACACTGCGCGAAGTAGCTGTCGATCCAGCGCTTGGTTATCCAGCTGGCACCGATATTGAAGGCGATCACCTTATCCTCCGGCTGGAATTTCTCCGCCCAGATGCGGGACGCTTCCTGCTCCGCCTCTTGCGGCAGCCACATCTCGAGGCCTCCGTCATCAATCCGGTCAACTCCGACCGCTTCCCGGAGCACCTCCAAATGAGCATGGACCTGATGTTTCCAGCCCGGTACGTATTGATGCGGTGGCAGCATATGGAAGGGTCCCCGACCGATATGATGCGCCACCGACGGATTCTGCATGACCTTGTCAAAGAACAGCGAAAATCCCGGTTTGCTGTAGCCAACAATACGCTTCGCACCACTGAAGGCCGCTATTGCCGAAGCACGTTCATTACGATGCAGGTTGATGACCAGATCGAAGTGTTTCCGGCGCACGCCGAGGATGAATCGGAAGAAGCTCCCGAAATGATCATCCTTGCCTTTCTTGTCGATCAGCAGGCATTCATCAATATATTGATTATGTTCCACCAGATCCCGCAGTTTCTTATCGGCCAGCAGGCTGATGCGGGCCTGCGGATAGTTGGTCCGCAGGGTCCGCAGTACCGGCGTGGCCAGCATAAGGTCACCGATATGCATGAGATTGATGACGAGAATATTTTGATACAAGGTTACTTCTCCTCTGTTCCTTTTTCGAGCATCCACCAGGATACCGTACGCATCCTGGTCAGCAGGGCGTCAAGCTTCTCGCGCTCAGCCGTGCTGTCAGCGCCAGTAATGCCCGGAAGCATCTCCGTGTCGCTGCCTTCCACCCGGCCCATGACCTTATCGGTCAGCCAGTAGTCACGGTTAAACGCAGCCGGAGCTGCCCCGATTGGCGGAGCAATCGCCTCATACTGGAAGCCGGCCGGAGCGATCAGATTGATCAGCGTCGGCGTGATGCCGGTGTGTCCGCCGATTGCATCAGCCGGCAGGATATCTTTCGTGATGCCCTGTCCGTAAAGTACGAAAGGCACACTCTGGAACTCGAACATGGTCGGTTTTGGGCCCGGATTCGTGCGGACCGCATGATCACCAGTGATGACAAACAGGCTGTCCGGATATTTGTCCATCGTATCTTTGACGAACTGAGTCACGACTTTGTCCATATACCAGTAATGCCCAAGTTCCACGGCCAGAGTGTCCGGATCCTGCGCATCAGGGATCAGCTCCCGTACCATCTGCCTGGCCTTCTCCAGGTCAAAGCCTTCGGCTGCCAGATCGATGTTGTACGGCGGATGATTCGAGGTCGTCATGATGAGATGGACCGTCGGCTGTTCATCAGCCAGAGTGTCACCTAAAGCCGTAAACAAGTTCTTATCATTCGTGCCCCAGCTGTTGGTCTTCGGCGCATTGAAATCCGGATAGCCATAGAAATGATCGAACCCCTGGGCCAGCGCCAGCCGCTGGATATTATCCCAGGACGGCGAGCCGCCATACCAGAAGTCCACCTGATATCCCAGCGCCTTAAACTGCGGCGCCATAGCAGTCGGATACACCGTCTTGAAGCTCTTCGGCTGATAGTTGGCACGGATATTGACCTCAGACAGTCCCGTGATCATGCCGGTAAGGGCAATCGAGGTAAAGTCGCCATTGGGCATGAAGGATCGGGTATAATAGGCATTCGGCTCTGCTGCCAGCCCCTTGATCCATCAGCCACATGAAGCCCGGCATATTGTTCAAGCATCGGCCACTGCGCCCAGGTTTCGCCCATGATGATGAAGATATGTTTCGGCTGGCGATCCTGGCGCCCGGTGCCGTCCGCATAAGTTCTGCCTGGACCGATTCCGGTGTCATTTCACCAGCCGCCTGCTTGTCTACGCCATAGATATTGCCAGCGCGCATCATCTTCTCGGACTGGATGGCCCGATAGATGCCCTGAACATCATCCAGGATACATTCGTTGAGGAAATCATCCCCGGTCGTGCCGGCGTTCTCCCAGTTGATGCCGGTCGCATAATTGAAACCGCCGCCAAAACGGGCAAAGAACATAAAGGCGATGGTGAGCACTGCCAGGCCAATACCGGTCAGCAATTTACGCGGACCGGATATACCGACCGGCAAAGAGCAGGCTCCGCCCGCCAGAATCCGTCTGAGGATTGCCCAGCAGATGACCGTCAGCAGGATTGCCAGTGCCAGCCGCCAGGGCAGGCCATATTCCTGCACCATCGTGAAGAAAAGCGCCGTCTTGTCGTCGTGCGCCCCCTGCATAACCTGCAGGCCATAGGTCATGTGGAACTCTTCATAATAGGGAAAGCGGGCCTCAAACAGAACCGCGAGGATAAACGACGCGATGGTGCCGATAGCAAGCCGGATCCGCCCCAGCTGCCAGTGCGGCTGGATAAGATTGGGCAATGTCGCCAGCAGGAAGGCCAGCAGCGTAAAACCGCCAGCCCCCTTCAATGACAGACGCAGCCCGGTCCAGTTGGCCTGCAGGATATCGCCCACCGACACGCCGCTTCCCATGAACCCCGACAGTTTCCACATAAAGAAGGCCCGATACGCACAGAGCAGTACGAGCAAAAACAGGAATAGCTTCAGGTCCTGCTGGATATTTTGGAAATAACGTTCCAGACGGTTCTCCGCAATCCAGCCAGTTGCCTGATATCGATTAATCCGCATCTTATATCAGTTCCTCAACTTTCGCCCTGACCTGTCCGACCGTGATATCTGCCAGACAGTCAAGCCCCTTCGGGCAGGCACGGTTCCAACAATATTTGCAGGAACGGTCTGCTTCAATGGCATTTTCCAGCTGACCATACGGGCCATTACGGTTCGCATCGGTCGGCCCCATGACCATGATGGTCTTCGTGCCGACACCAGCTGACAGATGTACCGGACCGGTATCCCCACCAATGGTCAGCTGAGCATTCTGCAGGACATAAGGTCAGCTGCTTGAAATTCGTCCGCCCTACCAGATTGATTGGCGGGATCTCCGCCGCAGCGCAGATCTCTGCTGCCCGCTGTTCATCGACAGCTCCACCGCCAACGATGACCGGAATCAACCGCTGGCTGTAGAGCCAGTCGCTGAGCTGTGCGAAGCACTCGGTCGGCCAGCGCTTATTCGGCCAGTTGGCGCCCACAGCAAAGACCACATAGGGATTGCCCATATTGCCGCCTTCCTGGCTGAAGATGCGCCGGGTCAGATCCGCTTCGCGCTCCGGTACCTCCAGCGGGAACACCACCTGATCCACACGGCACCCCAGCGCTCTGGCAACATCCAGATAACGCTCTACGATATGCCCATTCGCATGCGGACCGATGACCGGCCGCGAGATACGGTCGCTGAGCTCACGCATGTTGCACATGCCGAGCTTTACCGGTGCTTTGGCCAGCCGGGCTATCGCTGCCGATTTGAAGAGCCCCTGCAGATCCAGTACCGCATCATAGCTGCGCCGCTGAATCTGCCGCTTGAGCGGCCCATAATTCGACAAAAACCGCCAATGGACTTGAATTCCTTCTTATGGAAAGTGATGATCTCATCCACATAGGGATTCATCGTCAGAAGATCATAAGCCTGGCGGCTCTACGACCCAGGTCAGATGCGCCTCCGGGAAAGTTTCCTTGATGGCATAGGACACCGGCAGTGCATGGATGACATCGCCGATGGCACTGAGCTTGACTACGAGTATATTCTGCATGGACAACGCCTCGAATCCCCTTTCTTATGGACTCTCTTATCCTTTATCCGCCTGCTGCGAAATCTTATCGATGATATTCGTCGTCGAACGTCCGGCTACCATCTGGACGAATTCGACATGCCCGCCATAGCTTTGCACGATGCTTGCCTCAGGCAGTGTGTCGAGCGTATAGTCGCCGCCTTTCACATAGACATCCGGCTTCACTTTGGCAATGAGCGTCTCAGCGGTCTGCTCGCCAAAGAGCACGACATAATCGACCGCCCGGAGAGCTCCAACGACCTTCGCACGGTCCTGTTCACTGTTGATTGGACGACTTGGGCCTTTATTTGCCCGCACGGAAGCATCGGTATTGAGCCCCAGCACCAGACAGTCACCAAAGGAGCGGGCTTTTTCCAGATAGGTCACATGCCCGGCATGCAGGATATCGAAGCAGCCATTCGTGAAAACGACTTTCTTGCCGCCTTTGCGCAGGACTTCACAGAATTTTTCTATGTCTTTCGTATCAATCAGCATATTATTTCCTCACTGCCTGTCTGAGTTCTTCCGCACTGACCGTTGCTGTGCCCAGCTTGCGGACAGCAATGCCACTGGCGATATTGCTGAGTTCAGCCGCCTTGGCCGGTTCCACACCGGCAGCGAGCGCCAGGATAACCGTCGCGACACAGGTATCACCGGCACCAGACACATCAAATACCTCGCTCTTGTCCGATACGGGGATATTGTGGATGGAGCCATCCTTCTCGAGCAGCACCATGCCATCTTCGCCACGCGTTACCAGCACCCCATCAGCTGACAGTTCCTGCAGGAGCTCCTGACCAGCCTCGAAGATATCTTCCTCGGTCGGCAGTTCACGCCCCACAGCTGCGGCCAGCTCCGCATCATTCTGCTTGACATAACCAATATCCTTGAACTGATGGATCCCATACCGCGAATCCACCATGCTCGGGATATTATGATGACGGCACCAGCTGATGAGCTGATGCTGGATCTTTGGCGTGATCGTACCGGAGCCATAGTCACTGATGACTACCCCCTGGACTTTCGGCAGCAGCTGCTTGATATACTGCATGATCTCCGCCTCGAAAGCCGGCGCCATCGGCTCCTTGCTTTCTTTATCGATGCGGACGATCTGCTGACTCACGGTTGCCCGGCCGCCAGCTATCACACGGGTCTTGGATATCGTCGGCCGCTTCTCATCGCAAAAGAGCCCGGTCGTATGCGCACCATTCTTTTCCAGCGCCTGTTTGAGACCCTTGGCTGCACTGTCGAGTCCCAGCAGCCCGACCGCAAAGACGTTGCCGCCCAGTGTCGCTGCATTGTTCACGACATTGGCCGCACCACCGGCTACCACTTTCTCGCCGGCCTGTTCGAGCACCAGCACCGGTGCCTCGCGGGAAATACGGGAGATACGGCCGTCCAGATAGATATCAGCGACCATATCTCCGATAACGAGGATATTGCGTCCCTGTATCTCTTCAATGATGGGATCAAGCTCTTTTTTCATGTTATGTTCCTTCTTCCGTCTGTATGCCTTCAGGAGATTACCACGGGGTGAACTGCCAACGGATGCCCCAGGTGTTCTGCAGGGATTTATAGCGCACAATGATCTCGGAGCAATGCAGGTCGTGATACCAGTAGTAGTCAATATTCTTCCACTTGTCATGATCCAGGTCATATCTCGTGCCCATGACTAAGCGGTTATGCTCATCCGTCCGATAGCTGAAGCCGCTCTCCAGTTTCTTGGAATAATCATCCGTGTCATAATCGAACAGCGAATTCTCCTGATTCTGTTTGCTGTAATGATAGCCCGTATAAGCCGCCCAACGAGCATTGAAATCTTTCGTCAGGACTGCATCAAAGGACATACCTGCTACACGCGAATCATTATAGGATTCACGCGTGATGTTGTAGCCAGTCCCCAGATAAAGCGTATAGCGATGGAATTTGATCGGGTCATAGCCCAGGCCAAAGCCATAGTAGCCATGGTTACTGTGCACGCCATTGCCATACCAGCGCCCATACTCTGTGTCCAGGCTGTACGTGAAATGACTGTCCCCAATATGCTTGCCATAGTTCCAGAACAGTGACGGCTCTTTCTTGATCCACTTCTCATCGCCGTCCTCGAAATAGCCATAGGTGACGCCGCTCTTCATATGGGCATTCGTCCAGGTCAGATCGTAGTTGCTGCGCCAGCCATCCGCTCCGGTGATAAGGATATTCGCATGCGCATCCACATTCTTCTTCACCGGCGAGGTCAGATGCCATTTCAGATACATCTTATCATCGCTGTTGTAGCCGACACGCGGATAATTGCTGGAATGGTCGACGCCCGGACGGGTGTCGATCTCATACCGGGCGCGCGAAAACAGCACCATCCCCCTGATCCAGAACTTCACATGTTCCATGACCGTTTTCTGGTTCGGATAGATCGTGATCTTATCCGCGCTCAGATGATAGTCCGGTTTTATCGCCCCGCATTTGGTCTCCGTGCCATTGTAAGCCACGATATGGTCCGGGTAGAACTCAAAGCGCTTAGCCGTAATGTAATGCGCATCCACCTTGCCTTTGGCATCTTCCATGCTGCCGGTCTTCTTGCCATAATTGTAGTTGGCTTTATAGCCATCGAGCGTCACGCGCATCTGTCCCGGTGTCATCTGCAGGACATGTGCCTTGTCCGGGATCTGGACATCCTGTGTCTTCATATTGCCCGTAACGAGTTCGCCCTGGAAGCGATGCGCATCCATTTGCAGGATATTGACTTTTCCCTTGGCGATGAAGCTGCCATCGCGTTCATCATAGGTCAGGTCATCCCCCTCAAAAGCCACCGGCGATGGCTTGGTTGCATCCAGCGGATGACGCAGGTGTTTCTGCATATCGGCCGCGTCCTTGAGCAGTTGCTGCTGTTCCGCCGTCAGGCGATTCTCCCGCTCGGCCCGGTGCTGATCCTCGATATAGTCCAGCGCCTGCACACCGGTATCGGAATCCGCATGGTAGGCAGCCTGTGCTGGCACCGCCGAGGCAGGCAGCACTACCGCCGCAACGACTCCCGACAGGATCTTAAGATTTCTATTCATCAAAAACGGTCTCCTTCTATAATAAGGTTTCCTCAGTAGACATTATTATTTTCATTTTATAACATCTCCAGGATAATCGCAATATAAAAGCCCTTCCCGCTCCAATCAGGAAGAGCTTAATATGCAGTCATGCCCATATTGGTTCCAGGATGAGCACGACCACGCACAAATCTTAATTCGACAGTGTCGTCGCTACACCATAAAGCGTCGTATCGGCTTTGGTCTGGATGTAGAATTCCGTGCCCACTGGCAGGTCAATATTCTTGCCATTGACGAATGCACCGCCAATGATGCCGATCGGGCCAAGGACTACGATGCCGGCCAGGCTGGCACCAGCGGCCATTGCCAGATTCTTCATTTCCTTTGTGGACTCTTCACCCATGAAGGTATCCACATCCGTGCCATCGATTGACTTCGTATTGTTGAAGTCGATATCCAGTTTCGCATTGCGGCCAAAGTTACGGGCCTGCTGAACCTTCTTCACCGTGCCTTCGCCTGGCAGGCCTTTGGCAAAGACCAGCTTGCTGTTCACGATGACATCATTGGCGACCTTGAAACGTACCGTATCGCCCTTCTTGAGGTTCTTCGTATTCACCGGATCAACCAGTGCTACCTTGATCAGCGTATTGGCCGGTACAACGGTCTGCTCAAGCGGCAGCGTTGCACTGCCGAACGATGCCTTCGACAGCGTCTTGATGCGCTGCTTGTAAGTACCTTCAGCCAGTCTTGCCATTGATGGACATCTCCATGTCGGCGACGCGTTTCTCAACCGAATTCATGCTGACCTGATGGTCGATATTCCACTCGATCGCATTCAGGTCGGCAAGGGTCGACGGATGGGTGCTATTCGTATAGACCTCATCATAGATGGCATTGACGCGGGCCATCATGCTGCCACTGCGATGCGTCCCATCATAGTCTTTTTCCAGTTTATTGATGCGTTCGACCAGCGCCCCGGTCTGCTCGACGCCATAGGTATCTTTCTCAACCGCGGCCAGCTTGTCCTGTACCGTCTCCGGCGTCGACGCTGCTGCCATGCCCATGGATGATATCAGGAAAACAGCACTCAGCATTGCGCTGCAAAGTTTGCGGAATTTCATCATTATCTCCTCCGTTTCAATAAGCACTTCGACTCTTATTGTACCATACTTCAGCCGCCTCTGTCTGAGATTCCACTGAAATATGTCTTAATTCTTGCTGAATTTCTGCATTTCTTCCGGCTCCGGTCGGACTCTGAGACTCCTCATACTGCCGTTCCTTGCTCTCCGGCTGATGATCACCGGCCGGCTCCGGATGGATGAGAATATCGAATGTCCCGAGCTCAGCCCGTATCTTTTCTTCGAGCTCGTCACAGACTGCATGGACATGCGACAGATGCATATTGCCATTGAAAAGCACATGCACATCGAGCAGTTTATACGAGCCGGACTTGCGGGTACGCAGGCAGTGACAGCTCTCAACCTCCGGCACGCTGTCGATGATCTCCATGATGCGGTTCTCCTGGTCTTCCGGCAGGCTGGCATCAGTGAGTTCCATCGCCGACTCCACGACCATATTCCAGCCGGCCCTGAAGATGATCAGCGCCACAAAGACTGCGATCACCGAGTCCAGCCAGGCCCAGCCGGTCAATTCCATCAGAACGAGGCCCACCATGACACCGACAGACGTCCAGACATCGGACTGCAGATGCAGCCCGTCTGCCTCAAGTGCCTGCGACCCGGTCTTGCGGGCCACAGCAATCAGGCGACGGGACACCATGATATTGATGATAATCGAGATCAGCATGATGACGATGCCGTATTCCAGGAATTCGGGCACTCTTGCCTCCTGGAATTTCTGTACGGACTCATAGACAATGCCGACGGCAGCACCAACGATCAGCAGTGCCTCGACGGCCGCTGACAGGTTTTCGAACTTGCCGTGTCCATAGTCATGCTCCATATCCGGCGGCGTAATGGATTTCCTGACTGCCCAGAATGCGATAAGGGCTGCAATGAGATCAACACCGGAGTGCAGGGCCTCCGATACCAGACTGACCGCACCGACATAAAGTCCGACGATCAGTTTCAGGATCACTAAAGTTGTATTGGAAAAAATCGACAGCCAGGCTGTCCGCTGTTTGAGCGCTGCATGTTCCGTCATATCCTTGTCCCCTCCCGAACAATACTACCCTTACGCCCTTATGCAAAGAGAGCCTTCTCCCTTACGGAAAAAGCTCTCGTCGTATCAATTTGGTCTTGGCTGCTCATAGATGAAATCTACAATCGTGTGCATAGGTGAAGTTGCACTGTATGGAAGCGGCGGATTCGGAGCATCTCTTGTCTCCACCACTTCTTTTGTATCATATTTCTGGACCTTTGATGCCAGGATCTGATAGGTCCCCTTCGATCTGTTGAATTGCATCAGATACACAAACCGGCGGTTCATGTTCGCTTTTACCACCGCTACCCGCGCATTCACAACTTCATATGAAACAGCGTTCTCATTTTCGCCTTCACTGACCGTACTGTAGGCAATAGAGTTTACATCTACATAATACCCCGTTGCACCATCGGCGTCAACAAACTGCATATCCTCTGCGGCCAGGCAGGCTGAACTCAGCGCAAACAGCAACAGCAGCAGCAATGGCAGTATCCGTTTAGCCTTCATCTATCTCTTCGCTTCCCTTATGTCTATGGACTCTGTAAAAGCCCGATAATTGTCTAATCGCTATTTATTATAGCGAATCCACAGCCATACCGTCAAGATTTTACCCATTAAGTTTATCTTAGAAGCATTTCAATCAGCAGATTCGGGGCACGATATTCCCGAGCGGCATATCCACCACCCGGATTCCACCGATGGCCGTACGCATGCCGACCTGACCGGCCGCTTCGGCTGTCGTCTCACCAATGATGCGGGCATCTCTGCCATATTTATTGGCCTTCATGACCGCCAGCACCTTGTCTGCCTTGTCTGCCGGCACAAACGCTACACACTTGCCCTCATTGGCCAGATACAGCGGATCAAAGCCCAGGATGTCGCAGACGCCCTGTACCTCCGGATGAATGGGAATCTGCTCCTCATCAATGAGAACACCACAGCCCGAGGCCTCAGCGATCTCATTAAGCACGGCAGCCACACCGCCGCGCGTTGGATCGCGCAGCACGGCGATATTCGGTGCAGCGGTCAGCATCGCCTGCGTCAGGCTGTTAAGCGGGGCACAGTCTGTCCGGACAGGACTCCGGCAGCGCCAGGTCATGACGTCCAGCCATGATGCTGGCCGCATGATCACCAATGTACCCGGACAGGATGACCTTCATGCCCGGCTTGACGTTTTTCGGCGAGATATGCGTGCCCGGAATGATATCGCCGATGCCTGCCGTATTGATGAAGATACCATCGGCCTTGCCCTTGTCCACGACCTTCGTATCGCCTGTAACGATATAGATACCCGCTTCATCGGCCATCTGCCGCATCGTCGCCAGGATCCGCTTCAGATCGGCAACAGGGAAGCCTTCCTCCAGGATCAGTCCAGCGGAGATATAGCGGGGAATCGCCCCCGTCATCGACAGGTCATTGACCGTACCGCATACGGCCAGCTTGCCGATATTGCCGCCCGCAAAGAACAGCGGCTGCACGACATAGGAATCCGTCGTGAACGCCACATGCCCGCTCATATTGACCGCTGCACCATCATGCATCTCATTGAGCAAGGGATTGCCATAGGCCGGCAGGATCACTTCCTCCATGAGCTCCTGGCTCAGCTTGCCACCAGCGCCATGCGCCAGCGTAATCTTATCACTTACCATAAACGAACCTCCCCTGGCCGTATTTGAACCATGCCGCGCAGACACCCTCGACCGATACCATGCACGGTCCGACCGCATGAGTCGGGATGCAGGCCTTGCCGAAAAGCGGGCACTCATGCGGCGTCACGATGCCACGCAGTACCTCGCCGCAGCGGCAGGCCGTATTCTTCGCGACCGTCTCGACATGCAGCGGCATGACCCGCTCAATGTCAAAGCGCGCATAAGCTTCTTTCATGCGCAGTCCAGGAAATCGGTACGCAGCCCATGCCGCGCCAGTTGGTGTCAGCCGGCTCATAGACCGTATCCGTGATCTGCCGTGACACCGGATTGCCATCCGGCCGCACGACATCCTCATACTCATTCTCAACCCTGGCTTCATGCCCCACTGCCTGCTTCACCAGCCGGTACAAAGCCCGCAGGATCTGCACCGGCTCAAAGCCGGTCACGACGCCCGGTACATGATACTTCTCTACGATTGGCTCATAGATGCCCGTTCCCGTGACAACCGAGACATGCCCCGGCAGGATAAAGCCATCCACATGGACTTCTTCGTCGTTCAGCAGGGCCTCCATGACCGGCGGTACCAGTTTCTGCGCCGACAGCATATAGAGATTCGTGATGCCCTGCTGCTCGGCAGCCAGCACCGTAGCGGCCGCCGTCGGCGCTGTCGTCTCGAAGCCGACAGCCAGGAACACGATCTTCTTGTCCGGATTCTCCCTGGCCACCTGCAGGCTGTCCATCGGCGAGTAGACAATGCGGATATCCGCACCATTCGTCTTGGCCTCATTCAGGCTCGACTTGCTGCCAGGCACCTTGAGCATATCCCCGAATGTCGTGATGATGACATCCGGCTGCTGCGCATAGGCAATGGCCTTGTCCATATAGTCGTCCGGCGTCACGCAGACCGGGCAGCCCGGACCGGAGACCAGCTCCACATTCTCCGGCAGCATCTGGCGGATTCCCGCCCGAAAGATCGCTACCGTATGCGTGCCGCAGACCTCCATGAAGCGCAGCTTGTGGTCGGCCTGATCCGCCAGCAGGCGGATTTCGGCCACGAGACGTTTGGCCAGTTCCCGTTCTTCCTGTCTGGTCAAAGCTCGCTCACCGTCCTCGGAGCGCCATTCATCTCAGCCATGAGCGCATAGGTTTCCTCGGCATCCTTCTCGTCTACTTTCTGCATGGCAAAGCCCGCATGGACCAGCACGTAGTCGCCTACCTGCGTCTCCGGCAGCAGCATCAGGCTGACATCACGCGTCACCCCTGAGATATCCACTTTGCCCATTGCATCTTTTATTTCTATGACTTTGGCTGGTACTGCTAAACACATGGCCTGTTCCTCCTCAATCCTGCGGCTCCCTGCTTATCGGAGCCTTTCTGTTCTATTTTACCGCTTCTTCGGCCACAACGGTGTAATCAAAGTCACCAGCGGACTCTTTCCGCTGAGCCTCGATGCCCCAACTGCCTGAGGTCCTTCAGTGCCTGTTCCACGATCTGCGGCAGCAGGGCCTGCATGCCGTCCGACAGGCCGAACGCCGGCCTCGACATCAAAGGGCTGTGCGCCAATGACGATGACATCCGGAATCTTATGTCCGGTTACGGTCAGCAGCGCCAGGACGTCCTGGATACCGACCTCATGAGCCGACAGCTTGTCCTGAAAGTGTTCCATGATCGCATCGTTATGGAACCGGAATACCGTCCCCGGCTCAGCTCCGCCATTGATGGAATCGATGACGAGCAGCTTGTTCGTGCCCGTCACATACTGCGTCAGCTCGATTCCCAGCGTCCCGCCGTCGACGATCTGCACCGAGTCAGGGGAATGTATAGTGATGGTCCAGATACTCAGCTACCCGGACGCCGAAGCCTTCATCCTTCAGGATGACATTACCGACGCCCAGAATCGTCACTTCTGCCGGATGCAGGACATTATCGAGACTCGACACCTCAGTGCCGCCATTGCCAAATACATCTGCCATTGCTGTTCCTCATTTCTGTGCTTTTTTCGCTGCGACCCGATCCCGAAGCCACTGACACCAGTCATCAATCCCCTGTTCCGTCGTACAGGAAACCTCAATGACCGGCATGCCCGGATGCAGCGTCGTGATATCCTCTTTGGCCGCTGCCATATCGAAATTGCAGTACGGGAGAATATCCACCTTGTTGAGCAGCGCAATCGCCGACTCCTTGAAGATGAGCGGATATTTCATCGGCTTATCATCGCCCTCGGTGATGGAGAGCACAACGCCCTTATCGTCCTCACCGACCGCAAACTCAGCCGGGCAGACCAGGTTGCCGACGTTCTCGACAATCAGCAGGTCCAGTTCATCGAGATTCATCTGCTGTGCCACTTTCTGCACCATCGGTGCGTCCAGATGGCAGCCGCCGGCTGTATTGATCTGGATAACCGGCACACCATGCTTCTCAATGCGGTCCGCATCCTTGCTCGTGAAGAGGTCG
Organism: Selenomonas sp.; assembly: GCA_022482925.1. GTDB lineage: Bacteria > Bacillota > Negativicutes > Selenomonadales > Selenomonadaceae > Selenomonas_A. The sequence continues at coordinate 17,580 of JAKVOG010000006.1, forward strand.
CCCTCGACAACAGCCATGCGCAGCTCGCCCTTGAGCTTCTCCATGGTCTTTTCCAGCACGGACGTCTTGCCGGCTCCCGGCGATCCCATGAGATTGATGACGTAAACGCCCTTTCTCCCTGAACATCGCCTGATTCTCCGCCGCAATACGGTCATTTTCCCCTAAGATATTCTTCATTACCTGAATCTCTGCCATTCAGTCCACCTCCAGATACTCTACCTGCATCTCGCGCCCGGATATCGTCTTCAGGACGCCGTCCTTGCATTCCGGGCACCAGAAATCATAGTGCTCGACATGGAATTTCCTTGCCGCACTTTGGAGCATTTCCCCATGAGCGGCACGTGTTTTATCTTGAGCTCTGCGCCCTCGGCAATTGTCCCCTTCACGATCATATCGAAGGAGAAGGTCAAAGACTCGATCTCCACGCCGGACATCTCGCCGATCAGCAGGCCTATCTCATTGATCTTCTTTGCGTCATTCTGCTTTGCATAATCCAGGGCAATATCCAGGATGCCCTCTGCCAGCGCCATTTCATGCATAGTCTTTCCTCCTGCGCCATCCGGTCTTGTCCGCCATCCGGCACATAATAAAGGAACGCCTTTCCCGCCATCACAAGACAGCAGGGAAGGCGTCCTTGGTTTCGTATGAACGGCTGATTATAAAGCAGCTTCCAGGCCACGTGCATTGAAGATGCCCAGGATATCCATGAGCTTCGTCTTAGCCGGGCTGTAGTCCACTGTCGTCTCGCCATCATGGGCATGGATGTGGACGAAAAGTACGCCAGGCAGGCCCAGCAGTGCTTTCTCTACTTCCTTTGCGCTTTCCTCTGTATAGCCAGTAACTGTAAACTGGAGACGCGTGTTGCCATTCGTCTCGCCGCAGCCGCATTCTTTACACATAGTCTGATTCTCCTTATATCGTCGATTCCATTAGTCTTTTATTTCGTGTCTTTTGCCGGTTCCACTTCGTTGGCATCCTTCGGTACATGCTCCAGGAACTTCACGCCGGAGAACATGGACGAAGCCTCGCCCTCAGCCTCCATCAGGTCTGCACGCAGGACCATGTAGACATGGCCGATGGCGAAGACGATGATGAGCCAGGCTACGATATGATGGACCCAGTGAGTCGTCATCTCGCCACCCAGGATGACGTTGACCCAGCCAAACAGCATGCCGCCGATATTGGATGGTTCCGTCATGAAGTACATGGCAAAGCCGGTCAGGATCTCTATCAATACCATGGTGTAGAGTCCCGCATAGGATGCACGGGCCAGCGGGTTCCGCAGGAACGGTGCATGGCTCGGTTTCAGCAGCATATAGTGCATGGCAACATCGATGGTCTCACTGTAGAAATGACCTTCCCATACCCGTGGGAACAGGCGGTCACCCTTTGTTGACGATGAAGCCGTAGATGCGCAGGATAAACGCTGCGCAGAAGAGGAATGCTGCCAGGAAATGGATATTTCTGATCCAGTCCATAGACATGGCTGTATAAGTCGGTTCAATCCCCAGTACGGTTACCGGCTTCGTGACAAGCAGGCCCGTGACAAACAGGGTGACAATTGACAGCACCATGATCCAATGGAAAATCCGCAGGAACGGACTGAACAGATAGTAGATTTTACGTTTTTCTTCTTTCATTCTACCTACTATTCCTTTCTCTCAAGCCCGATAGATCGGAGCTGAGTCCATTATTTGTCCACATGGGTGCCAGAGTACGGATCGGTCGTAATGACGCTGATCTTCTCGCCCTTGGCATTGAACATATGCGTAGCGCAGGCCATGCATGGGTCGAAGGAACGGATAACCTTGACAATCTCCAGCGGCTTGTCGGCCACTTTGACTGCCGTATCCTTCATCGCCATCTCATAGGCGCCGTTACCGGCCTTGTCATCACGCGGGCAGGCGTTCCAGGTCGTCGGTACGATGCACTGGTAGTTGTCCGTCTTGCCGTTCTTGATCGTGATGTAATGAGACAGTCCGCCACGCGGTGCCTCATACAAACCAACACCCTTAGCCTCTTTCGGCCAGGTCGACGGATCCCATTTCTCCATGTTGGCCGTCTTCGTATCGCCAGATTTGATGTTGGCGATGAGCTTATCGAAGAAGAACTTGTTGATCTCTGCATTGAGCTGGCAGTCAAGGCCACGGGCAGCCGTACGGCCGACCATCGTCGGGAGCCAGACTTCCGGAGCCAGGCCGAGGACCTTGGATACAGCCTCAACCTGATCGAGCATCATCTTCTCAGCCCAGGTCGGGTCGCCGAGCAGGCCCTTCTTGGCTTTCGTATAGATGATGATATAGCGGGCCAGCGGACCGACCTCGCAGAGCTTGCCCTGCCATTTCGGCGTCTTGAGCCAGGAATACTTGCCCTGCTCATTGAGTGCCTTCCAATCCGTAGCCGTACCATCTTTCGGACCCGTGTATTTCGGTTCCGTGATACCATCCCACGGATGCAGGTCAGACTTGCCATTCGGATACTCATACCAGGAATGCTCAACGCCTTCCGTGAAAGCCTCCGACGTAACATCCTCGGCTGCGATCTCCGAGAAGCGGGCATTGGCAACACCTTTGCCGAAGTCCTCAACCACGCCGTTGCAGCGGATCAGGAGATTCTTGAAGAAATCGCCATTGGACGTACCGGATGGCGGCTCGATCGGATAAGCGCCGTAAGCCAGGACGCGCTCCTTGGCCATGCCGCCACCGTCTACGCGGCCAGCTTTGACATAAGCCGTGCCGATAGCCAGGAGATCCGGCAGATAGTAGTTGTTGGCCAGGGACCGGCCCATATTGATGGCACGATCAACGATGCTCAGGCGGGCTGTGTTGACCGGCGCATTGCCGTCTTCCAGCGAGATTGCGCATGGCATACCACCGACCACATAATGCGGATGCGGGTTCTTGCCACCGAAGATGACATGCGGCGTAACCAGTTCACGCTGCTTGTCGAGCATCTCCAGATAATGAGCCACAGCCATGAGATGTACCTCTGGCGGCAGCAGTTTGTAATCCGGATGATCCCACCAGTTCGCCGAGAAAATGCCCAGCTGACCGCTTTCGACGATTGCTTTGACTTTCTCTTTGATCTCGTTGAAATACTGCGGCGTAGCGGCCGGGAAATCATGCTCATAGGCTTCCGTCACCGACGTGCCCGGAGCACGGAACGGCAGCTTATAGGTATTGAGAACCGTATTCTGCAGGTTGGCTGTAGCAACCGGATCAGCTGCCAGTGCCTCAACCGGGCTGACCCAGTCCAGGGCATGCAAATGATAGAAATGAACGATATGGTCCTGAACGGTCAGCGTTGCTGCCATGATATTACGGATATAGTTGGCATTCTTCGGGATCTTGATGCCGAGGGCATCCTCAACCGCACAAACCGAACCCAGGGCATGGGCCGTGGTGCAAACGCCGCAGATACGCTGGATATAAGCCCAGGCATCACGCGGGTCACGGTCTTTCATGACCAGCTCAAGGCCACGCCATGCTGTACCGGACGAAAGAGCGTCGGTTACTTTGCCCGATGCCTCATCAACCTGAACCTCGACACGAAGATGACCTTCGATACGGGTTACCGGATCTACTACTACGTGTTTCATTTATTCACCTGCTCCCTCGTTCTTCTTCGCCTCGTCAGCGATATGTTTCTTCTTCTGGACTACGCTGGCAGCTGCATGTGCAGCTACACCGACTGCCGTAACAGCAGCCAGGCCGGCGCCGATCTTATCCACATCGCCGATTGGCGGAGCGAATTTTGGCAGGCGCGAGCTCATCGCACCATCATCCCAGAAATGCGCATTGGAGCAGCCGATGCACGGAGCACCAGACTGGATCGGGTAGCTCATGCCCTGGAACCAGCGCATGTTACCGCAGGAGTTGTATGTCTCTGGTCCGCGGCAGCCAAGCTTATAAAGGCACCAGCCAGCTTTGGATCCAGCATCATCATAGCTCTCGGCAAACATGCCTGCATCGAAGAACGGACGACGATAGCAGGTATCATGGATACGATTGCCGTAGAACTGCTTTGGACGTCCTTCGCCATCGAGCGGCGGGATCGTGCCAAACAGCGCGACATGCATGACTACACCAGTCATGACTTCCGGAATCGGCGGGCAGCCCGGTACGTTGACGACCGGCGTCTTGCCAGCGAACTGCGAGATCCCCGAGGATCCCGTCGGATTCGGTTTTGCGGCCTGGATACCACCAGATACCGCACAGCTGCCATAAGCAATGACGGCCGCAGCATTCTGGGCAGCATGCTGCAGCGTGCTCGTGAATGTATGGCCGCCGGACATGCAGTATACACCGTTGTCTTTCGTAGCCACAGCACCCTCAACACAGAGGATATACTGACCTTTATACTTCTCGATGGTTTCATGGAGATGAGCTTCGAATGGCTCACCTGATGCTGCACTCAGCAGATGGTCATATTCCAGAGCAATCTGGCTGAGCACCAGATCCGATGCCAGCGGCGCGCCAGAGCGGATGAACGACTCATCACAGCCCGTGCACTCGTGACCATGAATCCAGATCACGACCGGCAGTGGTTTCTTCTCGGCAGCTTCCACTACCTTGGACACTTTGTCCGAACTGAGTCCCATGAGCGATGTCAGTGCTACACAGCTCTTGACGAACGTGCGGCGGCTCATGCCTTTTTTGAGATATAAATCCCACATACTCTCCCGTTTGTCCACTTTTGTACCTCCTCATGTTATCCTTGCGGATATTCCGATAGACCTCTTCATCCTATCCTGCCGACGGCTCGTTTCCGGCAGACAGAAGATCATCTATTACGAATACTTTAATTATACGCTGAAAAAATACAAAATGCTATATCTATTATGGCAAGTATTTGTAATAAATTTGACTAATGTTACCACCGTTATAACGCAAGGATATCCTTTGATAAACAGGGATTATTGTTCCCTATTATTTAGGGCTTATTCCTCTTCTTTTTCGCCACTCGCCTCTCTTTCTCCTGCAAGAATCTGACACTTCCACGAAATAATATTATTTTCTTCGGTTCTGCCCGCCATTCATAAATTTCTCTTGAAAAGTGAAGAAAAAAGGGCTATACTAGATTTTGTTCATACGGACATTTATATGGGGACGTAGCTCAGCTGGGAGAGCACCAGGTTCGCAATCTGGGGGTCGAGGGTTCAATCCCCTTCGTCTCCACCATATAGAACTATCAGGACTTAGCGATTTCGCTAAGTCTTTTTTGTATAGGCCACTTTCCAGCCGGTTAATATTGACAAATATTAACCAGGCAATGGTCATCCATCGCTATTATTAAAATACGATTATACTATACAAATGTATCAATCATATTTTAATGACGCTCAATATATATTATGCTATAATGTTCAGCTATGGGACCAATGCCATCATCTGTACCGATGACACCTCACTGTCCCAGTTTTTTTGTGCAGGAGAGATCTACAGTATTTCATGGAGGGATTATTATGACAAAGAAAGTTTTACTTGGTATGGCAATCAGCATGTCTTTAAGCACGGTTGCATTTGCATCTCCGTTGCAGAACTATGATGCTGGCAAGGTGGAAGTCAATGTCGGCACGACGATCGCACCGGCTATGTCCACCAGCAACAATTCTGGTTCGGTAAACACAGATGTCAAGAACAAGATTGAAGGCGGAGCCACCGTCGGTCTTGGCAACAATCTGGCCGTACAGTTCAAGTATGTGGATAGCCAGCAGAAACCGTCAGGCACTGAATTCAACATGCGTACACAGGAATACAACCTGCGCTATAAGCTCAACGAGAATGTCTCTCTCTCTGCGGGCCATATGCATGCACGCTTTGGCATAAAGAATAATGCCGTAGATGCTGCCACAACACGCAGTCTCTTCCAGGGCGGCGTACAGTATGAAGCCGCTATCAGCAAGAATCTCACCGGCTGGGCAGGCATGGGCTTCGGTCGTGATATGCAGCACTACGAGGCCGGTCTCGGTTATGCCCTCGCAGAAAACGTTGACCTTGACCTTTCCTACCAGTATACGCAGGTCAAGCATTTCGGCGGCGATAATGGTGTGGACTGTACTGCCAAGGGACTTTATGCAGGCCTTTCCTTTAAGTTCTGATAATCCTTACAATTTATAGAAACCAAAAGAGACGCGGTATGAAAGCAATTTCGTACCGCGTCTCTTTTTATTTTCTGTAGTTGGATGCTGTCAGCAGCGAGCAATTAAGATGTCAAACCTTGAATTTATTCACTGCCTCCGTAAGTTCTTTGGCCAAAGTCGACAGGCTGTGCGAAGATGCTGCAATCTCCTCCATGCCGGCTGACTGCTCTTCCGTTGCGGCCGATACCGTCTGTCCTTCATCGGCGGCCTGACGGCTGAGCTCCTCTACCACTTTCATGGATTCAGTAACCTTCTGGTTGCCCTGCTCAACATGCTGGATCGATACGGACACCTTATCCAGGCCCTCTGAAACCTTATGGACCAGTTCCTCAATCTCGGCAAAGGTCTGTCCGGCAACATTCACGACCTCGGTACCAGTCTACACCTCATTCGTCCCGGCCTGCATTGCCGTAACAGCCTGCTCCGTAGTCTTCTGGATCCCGACGATCAGTCCCGAGATCTTCATTGCTGCTTCCTGTGACTGCTCAGCCAGTTTGCGGACCTCATCCGCTACTATGCTGAATCCACGCCCCTGCTCACCAGCTCTTGCTGCTTCAATAGCAGCATTGAGTGCGAGAAGATTCGTCTGACCAGCGATATTGGAAATCGTATCGACGATCTGACCGATCTCTTTGGAACGTTCGCCGAGTTCCATGACTGCCTTAGCAGAATTATTCACAGTATCCTCAATCGAAGCCATCTGGGAAACCGCCTTCTTGACCGCGGCACTGCCAGCCTGCGTCCGGTCTACTACACGTTCCGAACTGGTTCCGACCTCCGCAGCTACAGCCACCGACTTCCGGACTTCTCCGGATACGCCCTGTGTGATTTCCAGCGCCTCATTCACCGCCGATAACTGCTGATCCGAGCCCTCAGCCACATTAGTCACACTGTTGGCTACCTGCTCGATAGCCTGCGATTCCTGCTGTGCATTCTCGTTGAGCTGTGCTGCCGCAGAATCGACCTGCTCAGCTGAAGTACTGACATGCCGCAACAATTTCTGCAGACTCTGCCGCATCTGCTGCAGGGACTCATTCAATGCACCGATCTCATCGTCACGATCCATGATCTGTTCTTTATCACGGAAATCTCCCTGTGCAAAAGCGTGACAAGCCTCGACCATGTTCTGCAACGGCTGCGTGATCGAGCGGGCCAGCCGCACGCCACCAAATCCGGCCATCACAGCTGCCAGCAGGATAATACCAATGCCAATCCAAAGAATGTGATAGACTTCTGCGTTCATTTCATCACTGGGCAGATAGGCAACGACACCCCAATGATAATCCGGAATTGGTGCATAGGCAACCAATGCATCCTGTCCATTCGTAGCCGTTCCCACAAGGCTGCTCGTCTCACCATTCAGGGCGCGCCCGACGTAGTCGCGGTCCATGACGCTCTCCTGATTGCGCACTTTATCCTTATCCGGATGCGCAATCAGGGCGCCCTTGGCATCAACCACGTCAAGATAACCGGTCTTGCCAACTGGCGTATTTTCTGTGATGTCCCATATTGTCTGTAAACTGATATCCGCACCCAGAACACCGACAATACTGCCATTCGCATCCTTTATCGGCGACGCGATCGTAATAGTTGGCTGCTTCGTTGTCGCAGAGATATAGATATCCGTGAGGTAAGTCTTCCCTTTGATTGCCTCTTTGAAATAATCCCTGTCCGCCCGGTTCCCTAACGTACCGGATGTACGCACAACCTGTTGTCCTGATGCATCGATGGCGTACAGCAGCTCAAATTGTGGATTCTTTTCCTTAGCCTCCACCAATAATGCCTTGAGCTGCTCCATATTCATCGATGATGCCGCTGGCGATCCCGCCAGAGTCTCTGTCAGACGCTGGGAATTCCCCATAAAGCTGTGAATTTCCTGCCCCAACAGACTTGCTAATGTGACATTACTTTCCATGATCTTGGCCCGCGAGTTCTGGATGCTCATATACAGAGTCACTCCACCCACCAGCGCTGCACAGAAGAATGAAAAGCCAACCAGCATAGCTACCAGCCTTGTCTGCAGGCCCCCTCGAACAATGCTTTGATTCTTCATACACAATCCTCCATCCTATAAAACGTTCCTATCATATCCCAGAATAATTATATCATACGACTTTATTATCCTACAACATTCTAGCAAATCCGACAAGATGGACATTGATTATTTTTGTTCACAAATGACGCACAATTATTTTAACTGTGCCGCGCCAAGGGCATTTTCCGGTGAAATTGACTGACCATCCAGCATCACTTCAGTAAGTTGCTCGCCCACATAACGCAATTTCAAGGAAAAGAAGTCCTGCCGCCATTCCAGCAGACGGAAAAATATCCGGTCTCCGGCCCAGATGGGCAGATCGTAGACATCTGTACGATCGATCCATTCCAGTGTCCCCTCGTTGCAATCACCAATTTCCCCTTCATAGCCCGTGGCCGTATACAGGAACATATACTCCGTCTGCCATTTATCCGAGATGAAGGTAATCACCCCGCGCAAACGGTAATCCGTAAGCGTAAGGCCGGTCTCTTCCCTGGTCTCCCGCAGCAGACATTCTTCCGGTGACTCATCCTGCTCGAAGTGACCGCCTATCCCGACCCATTTATCCTTGTTGATGTCATGTTCTTTCTTCACCCGATGCATCATCAGATACTGACCATCCCGCTCGATATAACACAAGGTCGTCTGATTGCTCTTTGCCAAAACGAGTCACTCCTTATCCGTCAACGTTTCGTTCATGCTGCCGGTGCGATAGCCCAGCAGATCCATGGTCACATAATCAAAGCCGATTTCCCGAAATTTCGCCGCAATATCCTCACGCAGCCCCAGAGCCATAAACCGCTCCATATCCTGAGGCAGCAGCTCAATCCGCGCCAGATTCCCATGCCGGCGCACGCGGAACTGAGCAAATCCCTTCGCAAGCAGGATCTCCTCGGCCTGATTCACCTGCTGCAGTTTTTCTGCCGTAAGTTCTTCCCCATAGACAAACCGTGAGGCCAGACAGGCAAATGACGGCTTGCTCCAGGTTGGCAGCTGCAGTTCCCTCGACAGATCACGGATATCCTGCTTCGTCATCCCGGCCTGATGCAGCGGACTCTTGATGCCAAGTTCCTTCAAAGCCCTGCGCCCCGGCCGGTAATCGCCATCATCATCCAGGTTGGATCCGTCCACAACCGCAGCCAGCCCCTGCTGCGCTGCCAAGTCCTTGAACTGCTGAAACAATGCTTGTTTGCAAAGGTAGCAGCGATTCTCCGGATTCGACCGGATGCCCTCAATGCCCAACGTATCAAACTGCTTCACAATATGCCGGATGCCTTCCTGCTCACAGAAAGCACGCGCCTCATCAACATCCCGCTCCGGCACGAAAACCGAGCTGGCTGTAAATGCCACCGCATTGTCCCCCAGTGCGTCATGTGCCACTTTCAGCAAAAAGGTAGAGTCGACCCCGCCGGAAAAAGCCACTGCCACGCGCCCCAGTTCATGCAGATATGCATTCAGATCCGCCAGCTTCTCATGAATATCTTTTGCCATCTCGCTCACCAATCCTTATTTTTCAACTATGTTTTGCATATATTATACCACTGGGAGCCAACTCCAAGTCAAGCATAAACTGGAAGTTACAGAGAGGAAACGAGATAGGTTGAGGGAGGTTGGCAAGATAAGCTACAGGTGACGAGTAGCTTAAAGCTCAGCACGGGGTTCAGTGGAACTATTTTTTTCGTCCTGCACTAAATGTCCCGCCATGACAAGAAGTACGGATTTAGTTTACGCGCCGGTACCACGGCGCCGCAACGAATCGACGGACTTAGCAAGTGCCTACGGCGTGCCAGCCTACGGCAACTCGTTCCGGACGAAAAAAATAGTTTCCCTTCGCCCGCCGTCCATCAGTATCGGCTTCTGTATGATTCTCCTTCTTACGGTAGGTCTTGGTTCGGTTCGAGCAGGTTTGTTGAATTCCATCATCGAAGGAAGAACTAGCAAGCCAGCTAATTTAGGGCAAAGCAGACATCGATGTATCGAGCCCAGCCGCGGGGACAGCACATAGCCATAAATGGAGCGTTTGGTGTTCTGCGTTAAGAAGAATTTTTTTGCCTACGATCGATCGTTTCCAAAGAGCGTCCGTCCAAACGAAGTGCGTTAAGCTCCTTTGGGAATGCTTAATTAAAGGCAAAAAAATTCTTTAGCAGGTTACCTAAGCGGAATGTTGGCTATGTGCTGTCCCCGCGGCGGTCTAATTTCCACGAACCCCGCTCTCCCTCGAACGGTTATATTTACTCGTTCTCCGAACGTTGTCTGAGCTGGTTTTATCGTGCCTGGCCTTGGTGCTTCTTCGATGAATTGAGCTGTAACTTCCAGTTTATCGCACTCACTCGATTGGGAATTCTTCGTTGCGATCGGTCAGCTGCCCTTCAAACCCGCGAACTGGATGCAGTTTCTTTTGCTGATCGACGATCATCCCGGTGACACCTTCCGGCAGCTGCTCCATGAACGCCTGCCCTTTCTCTGGTCCCAGCACGAACACTGCCGTCGTCAGTAGGTCGGACAGCATCCCGGCATCTTCTACACTGCCGTCAATGACAATCGTATCCCCCATTGCTCCCGTCCAGGCTGGTGCCCCCGTATGGGGATTGATGATATGATGATAGCGCTGCCCATCCTGCTCGAAGAAACGCTCATAATCCCCGGATGTCGACAAAGCCTGATCCGATATCGGCACCACGGCCAGCGTCGCATCCTTATCCTCACTGCGCGGATGACGGATGCCGATCCGCCACTCATGCCCCTTGCTGTTCCTGCCTAACGCATAGATTGAACTGGATCCCAGATTGATCAGCCCATCCTTGATTCCATGCTTTTCGTAGATCTTCCGCACCTCATCGAGCGCCATGCCCTTGGCAATACCGCCGAAATCCAGACTCATCCCTGGTTTCAGCAGGCGGGCACTCTGCGTCTCCGGCTGCAGTTCCAGATTCTGCCACCCTACCAATGCTTTCGCCTGCGCAATCTCAGTCACAGACGGGACTCTGGCCTGATCTGTTCCGATACTCCAGAGCTGTACCAGCGGTCCTGTCGTCACATCCCAGGCCCCATCGGTAAGCCTCGAATACTGCTGCGACACCTCCAGCATGTGATAGATCTCCGGGTGCAGCTGAACCCACTCGCCGTTACCAGCTGCTGCCGTCAGCTTATCAACATCGCTGCCTTCGATGCTCGGACTGGCCATTGCCTCCAGATCTTTGAGCCGTTTCAGCCCTTCCGTCACAGCTGCCACCGAGTCCGTTCCCGTCGCCGACAGCGTCGCTACCGTATCCATGACCATCTCCGTCTTCTGCACGGTCGGCTGCTGCCCGCATCCACCCAGCAGCAATGCTGACACAAACACCAGCAGGGCGATCATTCTTGCTTTCATGCTCATCACTCCATCTCTGTTTTTTGATATTATACCATATTGCAACAAATCCACCCATTGCAGCAGGATTTTCTCCATACGATGGCGAAAATGTAAGTACCAATAAATCGATCAGAGCGGACTAATATTAATGAGACAACATAATTAAGAACAAAGGATGTGATTATATGAATGCCCGTACGCACGCTGACAAACTTGCCTATTTCTTCATTGCTTTTGCCGTCTATCTACTGATCCGTGCGTTCTCTGTCTACCTGACCGCACCACTTGTGAACGTACTGCTCTATGTGGCCATTGCCATCTCCCTGCTGTCCAGCAATGTGCCCCGCGTAATGGACATCCCGCTTCATTACGCCTATCCGGTACGGTGTGTCGAATTTTTCACATTTGGCATCGCACTGGTCTGTTTCGTCGCTCTCTGTATCCGGCATATCCTTGCCTAGGCTCCTATGCCGTCCTGAATATTCATCATCAAAAATCCCCGGCACGAAAATTTCGTACCGGGGATTTTTCTATCCCATGAAAGGAATCAGACCTGACCGGCGGCATCCCAGCCGACCTGCAGGGCCTTCATATTCTGTTCAACGGTATGTGGCGGCACACGGTGTGCGACCGACTGCTTGATCGTATCAAAGCTGACCAGCTCAGTCAGTCTTACCAATGCGCCCAGCGCCACGATATTGGCAAAGAGCGGTTTACCGATCTGCTCAATGGCAAGTTTCGTGATAGGGATACGGACTACATGCGGGAAATCCGGTGTCTCCGGTACCAGGCTGTCGTCCAGCACCAGCAATCCATCCGGATTCAGGTCCCCATAATATTTGTCCGCCGCTTTCTGCGTCATCGCCAGAACCAGATCCGGGACGAGTACATGCGGATGATAGATCGGACCATCATCGATGATGACCTCGGACTTTGAGGCACCGCCACGGGCTTCCGGGCCATAGGACTGCGACTGGACGGCTTCTTTGCCTTCCGCTACGGCCGCTTCAGCGAAAATGATGGCTGCCGTGATGACGCCCTGGCCACCGGAACCGGATAATCTCAGCTGTTTTCTCATTTTGCTGCACCTCCTGCCCGCTCAATGACCTGATCATAAGCCGTATCATAATCCATAGCCGCAGCCTGATACAGAAGACCGATCGGGAACTTCTCCTCTGTCTTCTTATCGGCCGGCAACTTGTCCCAGGCAGCTTTCATGACAGCGTTGTCGCGCATCCATTTCAGCATGTCAGCCGGACTGCCCAGCTTGTTTTTACGCCCATAAGCAGTCGGGCACTGGACCATCGCCTCGATGAACGAGAATCCTTTGTTATCAAAACCACCAGCGATCATGTCAACCAGATGCGGCTCATGATAAGCCGTCGAACGGGCGACATACGTGGCACCAGCTGCTTCAGCCAGGTTGCAGGCATCAAATGGGCGATCGACCGAACCGTACGGTGCCGTCGTCGCTTTCTTCCCCAGCGGGGTCATCGGCGAGGCCTGACCGCCAGTCATACCATAGATGTTGTTATTGAAGAGTACGACCGTCAGGTCCACGTTGCGGCGGCAGCCATGGATGAAGTGATTGCCGCCGATTGCGGTGCAATCGCCATCACCGGTGATGACTACTACATTGAGCTCCGGATTGGCCAGCTTGATGCCGGTAGCAAACGGGATGGCACGGCCATGTGCCGTGTGCAGCGTATCGAAATCCATATATCCCGAAGCACGGGACGAGCAGCCGATACCGGAAACGATGACCGTGTTGTCCTGCGTCAGGCCTGGTTTCTTCTCAATCGCCTGAACGATTGCTTTCATAGCAATACCGTTGCCGCAGCCCGGGCACCACATATGCGGGAGCCGGTTCTGACGGAAATATTTCTCGTAACTTCTTTCCATTACTTATTCCCCTCCCCACAAAGTGCATCGATACCAGCCTCGATCTCAGCCGGTTCAAAGGTCTGCATATTATATTTGCCACAGAATTCTACCGGGCAATGTCCATTCACTGCACGGCGGACTTCATTGACAACCTGTCCATAGTTCAGCTCTGCAACCATGATTCCCTTGACCCTGGCAGCCAGACGGGCAATCGCCTGATCAGCGAACGGCCAGATGGTCATCAGGCGCAGCAGGCCAACCTTCTGCCCCTTCTTGCGGGCATTGGCCACGGCCTCATAGGCCGTACGCGCCGTACCACCAAAGGCCACAACTGCATACTCGGCATCATCCATGAAGTATTCCTCCGTATGGATGATCTCTTCGCCAACGCGGGCAATCTTCTCATGCAGGCGGTGGATAGAATCCTCTGTAACTTTCGGGCTGCCAGCCGGGAAGCCCGTATCATCATGGATCAAACCCGTCACATGAATGTGATAACCCTGACCAAAATCAGCAACATTCGGCACGAGATCCGTATCCGGAGCAAACGGCTCATAGCCTTCGGCCCGAGTCTTTTTCGGGCTGCGGCGCGGATAAACATCCAGCTCGCCGGCTTCCGGCAGTTCTACTTTCTCCCGCAGATGCCCGACGATCTCATCCATCAGCAGGATAACCGGGGTGCGGAACCGCTCCGCATAATTCACGGCCATGACGGTTGCATCATAGGTTTCACGCACGCTCCACGGTGCCAGCGCGATAATCGGATGATCACCATGCGTGCCCCAGCGGGCCTGCATCACATCAGCCTGTGATGGTGCAGTCGGCTGTCCGGTCGACGGACCGACACGCTGGACATTCACCAGGACACACGGAATCTCCGCACAAGCGGCATAACCGATCAGTTCCTGCTTCAGCGAGAAGCCCGGACCGGATGTCGCATCCATTACCTTCTGACCAGCCAGTGATGCGCCCAGGATAGCACCCATACTGGCAATCTCATCTTCCATCTGGACGAACTTGCCACCAACGCGTGGCAGGAGTTTGGCCATAGTCTCAGCAACCTCAGTGGATGGCGTGATCGGATAACCGGCAAAAAAGCGGACGCCAGCAGCGATTGCACCTTCTGCGCAGGCCTCATTGCCCTGCATCAGTCTTGCTTTGCTCATTTTGCCGCCCCCTTATCTACGAAAATCGCATAATCCGGGCAGCGCAGCTCGCACTGTCCACAAGCGATGCAGGCATCGCCGTTCACAACCTGTACTTTGCCCAGCTCATCGAGCGCCAGTACCTGTTTCGGGCAGAATGCAACGCAGATTCCACAGCCTTTGCATCTTGCCATCTTGATGGTAATCTCAGACTTCATCCAGATCCCTCCTGATACAATACATATTCGTTCATATAATGGAGCGGTAATATATTTTATATACATAGGAACTATGTAAGTTATGTAATATACTTTTACATCATAGCAGATACGTTGATAAAAATCCAGCATTTTTGTAAATTTATAATATGTATACACAGCACATGGTTTCATATATGGTGTTTAGAATTATGCGACACTTATTCTATTAATAAAGGAGTTCGCCATCAATGGACGAACTCCTGCTTTGTACATTTATTTATGTAGAAATTTCCCGATTTCAGGACTCCGCCGCAGCCTCCTGCCCCCGCCCCTGACGACCAGACAAGATGACTGCGGTCAGTACCATCACTGCCCCGACCAGGCTCAGCAGCCCGAAAGCCTCATGCAGATAAACCACGCCGATCATTGTAGCGAATACCGGCTCAAGACAGAACAGTATCCCGATACGTTCTGCCGATGTGTATTTCTGTGCCACCAGCTGGGCGATAAAGCCAAACGCCGAGCAGATCAGTCCCAGATACAGCATAGCGAACAGGCTGCCCTCGCTCGCTGGCAGTGCCGGTACTTCAAGTATAAAGGCCGTGATAAGCCCCAGCAATCCCGTAAAGCCAAACTGCAGCATGCCCAGCGTCACCGCATCCATCTTCGCCAGCAGGCGCTCGGAATAGCTGACCTGTACCGCATTGAGGAATGCTCCGAACAGACAAAGCAGATCGCCCGGGTTCAGCCGCAGGCCATTATGCAACGTAAGGAAGCCAATTCCCACAGCCGACAGCGATGCCGTCATCATCACCGAGCGGCGCAACGGCTGATGATAGCCGAACCGTTCCACGAAGGGAATAAACACCACCATCAGACTCGTGATAAAGCCGGCATTCGAGGTCGTCGTATACTGCAGCCCGATTGCCAGGCTGGCAAACGCGCCAAAGACAATCAGCCCGACCAGGAATCCAGCCCAGACCATCGGACCGGTGATCTTCCGCCAGCCACGCCCCAGCAGCACCGCCGCTACCAGGAAAGCGATACCGAAGCGATAAGCCACGATCGTAAACGGCCCGAATGCTTCCAGGCCTTCTTTCATAAACAGATAGGACGATCCCCAACAAAAAGTAACAAAAAGCATCAACAGTTCTGCGCGTTTCGTTGACATGAAAATCAACTCCTTCCTTTATATGGTTATGCATATTCTTGTGCATATTTATACTTTATTGTATATTTTATCACATTGTTCTCATCGGAACTACATTTTAGCAGATATTTTCCGAAATGTCCATACTTAATAAACATTTTTCATAAAAGGTAGCACAAAATGCATGAAAACATCCGATGAATCGCCAGGCGAAGCCTAAAATACACCATTCGCTTAACTTTTTTGTCCATTTCTTCGATAACATAATCAGAGCATAGATTTCCAAAATCAGATTCAGCTGCAGACAGACAGGAAGGAGCATATACCATGCGGGTTCAAAACGATACCAAGGTCCAGACGGCGGCCTCATCCACCGGGACAGGCACTGCCGCCACAACAGGCACTGTATCATTCAAGGAACTGTATACCAGCCGGGTACAGGAGCTATGGGATGATTATAAGTCCACCGGGCTGACCGCCGCGGACCAGGAGCTCAAGGCCAACACCAGTGAAGACATATTGGAATACAAACACAAGCAGATCAAGGAAAAACGCGACAGCAAAAAAAGCGCCCGTGCCAGCACGACCACTACGACCGAGACCATCCATAAATACATGCCGGATGGCTCCATCATGGTCATCACCACCAAGAACGGAAAAGTCACGGAGCAATACCGCAAAAAACCGACGATGGTTGAAGTTCCCGATCCCATCCAGCCGGCTTCCGAAGATGGACAGGCCCCCACAGGCACCCGCGTAAAGATGAAGCTGGTGCCGCATCGCAGTCCACTCGATGATTGAAACGTAAATAAACAGGCAGCACTGCATTCCGAGGCAGTGCTGCCTGTTTATTTACGGATAAAACACCCTAAGTTATTCCGTTTATGCTGTTCTAGTCCACCGGCTTCATGAGCCCGTTCTGATAGGCCAGCAGCAGATTATAGAGATCTGTGATCTCATCCTGGATGATACGGCCCTCATCGGTATCCCCAACAGTCGTACGACAGGTCTGCAGCTCGACCGTCTCGGATACAGATTCGATATCATGATTTGCCCGCAGGGCTTCCCGGACATCGGCGATCTTCTGATGCGCCAGCAGCCGCAGTCCGCGTGAATTCGAGATCAGCGTATAGCCGGAGATTCCGGTCTTCTTGTGATATGCCTTGCAGAAGCCGCCATCAATGATGATAGCCTTGCCATTGGCTTTCACCGGACTTTCGCCCTTCCTGACCTTGACCGGCACATGCCCGTTGATGATGTGCCCACGCTTCGGATCGAGACCGAACTCCTTCAATACCAGCTCGCAGGTATCTTCTTCATTGATGTATTTATAGTAGGGATCAGAGGGCTCCTTCCAGGTGCTCTCATCCGGAACCAGTGCACGCTCAAAGGTCTTGAACTCACGGCCCGAAATTGGCGAGATCCGCCCGCACCAAAGAAAATACATGAAATCCAGTGCCTCCGGTACCCCATGCAGCCAGGCCTGACGGGCCATGCGGTCACAGAAGTCAAACCACTCACGGCCCTTGTATTCACTGCCATGATAAGAAATGGTCCGCAGGCTGCCATCCTCGTTGAGCAGCACGCAGCCATGGAATAGCAGATTGCCATTATAGCGCGTATAGAGGCTGCCCTTCTGATACAGATACTCAACATGCCGCTGCAGTACCGTGCTCTCGACGAAATACGATTTCAGGTCGTCAATAATTTCCTGCTCCTTTGGCGTCAGCTGGTAAGGAGCACTGGTATGTTCATCAATCGTCGGAAAATAGGCGCTTTCCAGCTCATACCGCTTCCCATCCCCCAGCACTGCATACGAAGAACGGAAGTCCAGCTTATCAAGCAGCAGCCGGCTGTCCATCTGAAAATCCGGATTGCGCCGGATAAGCTGCCCCTCCAGCTTGAACATCATCATCGTAATAGCCCGTTCTGCCGCTTTGATTGGCTGCTCATCCGGATAGATATGCCCCGCAAAGATCGACAAGGGACGCAGACTGATCCCATAGCCGCGCTCCAGCACATCGGTGTTGTTATAACGCAGGGAATTACGTACTACCGCCGCGATGCAGGTCTCACTGCCCATAGCCGCGCCCATCCACAGCACATCGTGATTGCCCCACTGGATGTCCACCGATGGATGCTCCATCAGCAGATTCAGTATGGCATCCGGCCGGTTCCCGCGGTCGAAGAAGTCGCCCACGATATGCAGCCGGTCAACAGCCAGACGCTTGATCAGAACCGTAAAGGCCTCGATGAAATCTGCACCGCTGTCGATCTGCACGATGGTGTTGAGCAACCGTTTATGATAGATGAACTGTGCATTATCCGATTCCGGCCGCGTATTCATGAGTTCAACGATGACGGACTCATAACGCTTTGGAATAAACCCATTGACCTTGGAAGCCGGATATTTGCAGCTCATAAGCTTGGACAGCTCGAGCAACTGTGACAGGTTCCGCCGATACCATTCCGGCGTATTCTTATGCTCATTCGTGATCTGTTCGATCTTCTCCTTCGGATAATAGATGAGCGTACAGAACTCCGCCTTTTCCTCCTCACTGAGCCGTTCACCAAAGACATAATCGACTTTCTCACGAATAACCCCGGAACAGTTGTTGAGGATATGAAAGAACGAGGCATACTCACCATGCAGATCGCTCATGAAATGTTCGATTCCTTTCGGCAGTGACAAGCGCGATTGCAAATAGATCAGCTTCTCATAAACCGATTCCTTTGTCGGATATTTCTCGGCCAGCAGCCGCAGGACTTTGTTGGGTCGCCCTTTCACCGGCAGGCCTCTCGTCATCATTACCACCCCATCTGATCAATTCTATTCACGCGTTCCGATTTGTTTAAGCTTATTCTATCACAAATTGGATATGAATGATATAACAGACCAGTACCAGTACGATCGCAAAAAGATATTCCGTAACCGAGCCCACGGAAAAAAGCTTTACCCCAATCTTCTGCCAGGGAGTAATGAACGGCACTTTGCCACAGAGCGCATCTTCTGCAATATGCAGCAAGGCACCAAGGCATAGATACGTACCGATCGTCAACATATCGGTAAGCGATGAGAGCTTCCCACCGCCCATAATCTCCAGCTGCAGCCCCAGCAAAAGCCCGTAGAGCATTGGCCAGTGTGACCAGCCCCGATGGCGGCTGCGCCAGCTCCAGTAGTTCCCGCTACGGGGATTCCCCTCAAGCTTGTCCGGCAGGATAGCCCCTGCCATGCTGTAAAGTGCCAGCAACGGCTCCTGTACGACGGCGTAGACAATGACTCCCGTCACGATTTCATGATTAACCCATTTCATAATGATTCCCCTGATGTAAACGAATAAACGAACAACTATTCGTATCTGATTTTAGCATATATGTTCGTATTTGAGTAGATATTTTTCCAAAACTTTGCCCAAGGGGAAGCCTTATAGTATAATGTAGAGGACTTTTATTAGGAGATAATGAAAAAATGGATGATTATACCTGGCAAAAAAAATTACGACAACGGCGCGTTCGGCAGCACCGCCATCTCTTTCTGGGATTTCTGCTGCTGGCGGCTGGTATCGGCACAGCAGTATGGTACTTCCTATTCTATACCCGTACGCCGGAATATGCCCTGCACCAGCTGAATACCGCCATCGAACAGCATGATGCCGATGCATTCAAGCGCTACGTCAATCTGGAAGTCCTGTCATCCCGCGCCTACGATGACCTGACTGTCGATCTCTTCGCCTATGACTCGACGCTCACACCGCAGACCAAGGTCATGTTCGAGAAGTTCTACATCCTCATCAAACCACAGCTGTCCGGAGGAATGGAGCAGGCTGCTCTCACGCGGGTCGGCAGCGGTTCCTGGAGCCTGCCGGAAGGCACGGACATCCTCAAAGGCCGCCAGCTCGGTATCGACTTTGAGCGCTTCCTGGAACGCAGCCAGCTGCGCAATACGACCTTCGTCCGGATTGGTGCGATCACTCACGATGGCACCACGGCTACAGCCGATATCGATGTCATCGAAGACTATACCCAGACCCCATTCACCCTGCAGCTCGTCATGGAACAGGCTGCCGACGGACACTGGCAGGTATCCTACATCAAAAATTACCGCCAGTACCTGGATATGATCTCACCATTGCAGAACACTGACATTGCAACCTATATCGATGCTACACAGAGCATCGTCGATGCCAGCAACAACGCATTCGAAGACTATCAGCGTCAGTTCCAGCAACTGGCAAAAGCCAAGAGTGGACGAATGTCAGCCCAGCAGTCCAAAGCACTGGCTGCGCTTCTTGAAGACAAAATCATCCCGGCACTCAAGAAGCGCCAACAGAAGCTGGACGAGATCGATGTTCCCGCCGGCGCCCAGTATCTTGCACGACAGCGCCAGCAATCGACAGAGACCACCATCAAGGCCTGGCAGCACTACATCAAGGGGCTGCGTGAAAACAAGCCGGCTGAGTTTGATACAGCGGAAACCCTGCATAAGCAGGAACTTGCTATTGACCTGCGCGTACAGGATATCATCCGCCACACAGCCATCAGCAAGAACATCCCGAACCTGCCCTGATGAATAATCATTCGATAAAAACTATTTTTTTTGAATATAGTTAACGGTTTCTAACTTGACTTATGCAAAAATACTAGTAAAATGTAAATAAAGATGTTGTTAGAAAATTCTTAAATTCAAACAAGATTACAATAGAAACTAGATTTTGCAAGAAGGCAGGTAGATATTATGACAACGATGAAGCAGCACTGCCATATCATGGCTCCAATCTCTGGCAAGACGATGGAGTTATCTCAGGTCCCTGACCCGGTCTTCTCCGAAAAACTGACCGGCGATGGTCTCGCCATCATGGCAGAAGACGATACGGTCCTGGCCCCCTGTGACGGGGTAATATCCTTATTCTTCGATACCAAACATGCTTTTGCGATCACCACGGATAATGGTGTGCAGGTACTGGTCCATGTAGGACTCGATACCGTGATCATGAATGGTGACGGCATTACCGCACTGCATAAGAGCGGGGAACGGGTTCACGCGGGCATGCCGATCCTGAGGCTCGACCTGCCGCTCCTGAAGAAACGGAACATCAATCTGATCTCACCGGTACTGATCGTAAACTATGAAAAGGTCACCAGCCTGCAGCCGGAACCGGCGGGCAAAGAAGTAGCCGCCGGCGATGATGCGGTACTGGATTACGCCGTATGAACGTCTTCCTATCGAATGGACCCCCATAAGTTGGATATTCAAGTCCAGCTTATGGGGGTCCATTCATTTTGTCTTCTTTCGCCTGCTTATTGCTGCAGATACGCATTGATTGCTTTTTGCAGACGGTTCAGCGCATTGTTGATCGAGCTGTCGCCCGTGATGATCTTATTCAGCTCATTATCAGCCAGAATCATTACTTCATTGTAGCCCTTGAACTTCGGCGCCATCACGCCATCCGCCATGACCTCACTGACGGTCTTAAGGTTCATGCCATCACTGCCCGGCGTTGCCTCCATGAACAGCTGCTGGGCCTCATCCGATTCCACGACATCACGCCGTGCCGGCAGTCCCTGAGATTTCGTCAGCATGACCTGCTGGCTTTCCGGTGCATAGCAGATCTCCCTGAGCAGTTCCCAGGCCAGCTCCGGATGATCCGGTGCGGGCACTGATGCCCAGGAGCATCGTCTGCAAGGTCGATACATTTCCGCCCGGAGGGACCAGCCGGCATCCGGATGCAGTCCCACTCAAACGAACTGTATTTCTTGATCCGCCATGGATAAGGCTTATAGGTCCGGTATTCTGCAAAGGTGAACGGCCGGAATGCCACGCGGCCCATATCAAAGTCCTTGGCCGTGACCTCATGCCCGCGCTGCACATCATGCAGATCCAGCATGAACCGCACGACTTCCTCCATGCGCTGATCCGCAAAATAGGAAGTCTTGCCATCATCACTGAACAGCTTGACACCATTGGCTACAGCCGCCTGGCGCCAGCCATAATCATAGACACCGAACTGATCCAGGACACCATCACCATCCTGATCTTTCGTCACCTGACGGCAGATTGACAGCATATCATCCCAGGTCCAGTCATTCGAGGGCACTGGAATGCCTTCACGGGCCAGCAGTGTCTTATTGACGAACATCAGCGTCGGCACACTGCCGACCGGCAGGCCATAGCTGTGGCCTTCATAGCTGCCATAAGCCAATGCCGCCGGATAATATACCGACCAGTCGAAGTCCCGGTCCTGATGTGCCATGGCCGTCAGGTCGGTCAGCGCGCCCATGCCCGCATAGAGATTGAAATCCTCCCCCGGAATGACGAATACATCCGGCTCCGTCCCGCCGAGCAGCTGCTCAGCCAGCCACTCCGAATAATCTTCCTTCTTGATCCCGCTGCCATAAGTAACCTTCACCCCGGGATGCGTCGCTTCAAAGTGCTGAATGGCCTCATCGACCACCGCATAGGAATCCCCTTCCGGCACATTCCAGTTGCTGCCGGCAAACAAGCCGATCCGCAGCTCGACCGGCCGGGTCGCCCGCCAATGCCAGATACCGATCCCGGCCAGCAGGATCAGTACGACCACACCAGCCAGCCAGTGTGGCTGCCGGTCAGTCAGGCGCTGCCACACGCTCATTGTCCGTCATCCTCAGCGGCCAGCCCGGTCTGCACCGCCCAGATGGCCAGCTGCGTACGGTCTCTGAGCTCCAGCTTGGACAATGCACTGGAAAGGCCATTGCGCACGGTTCCTTCCGACAGGCTCAGCGCCTCAGCGATTTCGCGATTGGAGCGGCCACAGCCAACCAGATGGGCAATATTACGCTCCGTCTTGGTCAGTTCTTCCACCCCGCTGGCTTCCACTTCAACTGTGGCATTCTTCTGCGCCATCTGGTTGAAGAATTTCACGACTTTCGTCACGATGCCAGGATTGATCATCGCCCCGCCCGATACGACGGTCCGGATTGCATTCGTGAGATCCGGCACCGATACGCCCTTGAGCAGATACCCGCTGGCACCGTATTTGAGCGCATTGAATACATATTCATCATCATCGAATGTCGTCAGGATGATGATCTTCACCTGCGGATAACGCAGCTTGACTTCCCGCGTAGCCTGCACACCATCCAGCTCCGGCATGCGTACATCCATCAGGATGACATCCGGCAGCTGCTGTTCCAGTATTTCCATCAGCTGCCGTCCATTTTCGGCCAGAGCCGTTACCTGCATATCCACATTCTGATCCAGTACGATCTTCAGACTCTCCCGAATCAGTTCCTGGTCATCCGCAATCATCACATTTGTCATCGCTTCTCCGCTCCCATCGTCATGCTTTCTTTTACCTGTCCATGAGGTATTGTTGCTTCTAATGTGAATCCCTTATCCGTCCAATAGCGCAGCCGCCCATGTAAGAGGTCCAGCCGCTCCCGCATATGCCGCAGCCCAAAGCCCGGCTCCACATCCTCACAGCCGTGTCCGTTATCGGCAATGATAATGAAGATGCGCCCCGGCTCTGTCCCGATCGTGATCACGGCTTCCGTTGCCAGCCCGTGCTGGTTGGCATTGGTGATACCTTCCTGCACAACCCGATAGATGACCTCCTCCTCATCTTCGCGAAGATGATCGGGCCAGCCCATAGCCACGATCCTGGTCTTCATCCCCGAGGATTCCGAGAACTCCGCCACCATCTTGGCCAGTGCATGCCGCATCGGCAATTTTTCCAGATCATCCGGCCGCAGTTTCTCCACGGACCGCCGCACATCGACAATCCCGCGGCGAGCCGCCTCCCG
This sequence comes from Selenomonas sp., assembly GCA_022482925.1. GTDB lineage: Bacteria > Bacillota > Negativicutes > Selenomonadales > Selenomonadaceae > Selenomonas_A. The sequence goes on from JAKVOG010000006.1 coordinate 41,267, forward strand.
GACCTTAGCCAGTTGCGTCTTCGCTGACTCAGGCGCCGCATCCACCAGTACGATACAGGCATCAAGACCAGCGGCGATGCCGGTCAGCGCATGTCCGAGTGTATCGTGGATCTCCCGGGCCAGACGGTTGCGTTCCCTGGTCTCTGCCATGCGCTCCGCCTCAATCGCATAGACGCGTAGACGTTCATTGGCCTCGCCAAGCTGCCGGTTCAGACTGGCGATGCGTTCCTTCTCTTTGTGCTTATTCTGTACCAGCAGGACCAGATAAAGCACGAACAGGATGATGTTCACCGATACGAACCCGTTCTTCACCGCCAGCAGCAAAGCCTGCACCGACGGCTTATAATAGGCCGCATACGCATCAAACGGCGCTACATGGCCCTGAAATACCAGCACATTGTAATTTGCGATGAAGTACAGACCGCACATAGCTCCGATCAGTAGCCAGCCCTGCTTCTCGCCCTGATAGCGATGCATGAGATCGGCTACGACCAGCAGGACCACGCCATCATAGGCGAGATTCAGGCTGCGCATCAACAGCACGCAGGCCCCGATCTCAGCCGCAAAGAACAGATACCGCCGCCGCACGGCCTGCCGATCCCGCCGATAAAGGCTGCCGAGCAGGACGAGCAGGATAAACGACCCCGCAGCCAGCGCCAGCCCCTCCTCGGCTGGCAGCGGCACAATCGGCAGTGCCATCAGGAATGAACGGGCTGCCATCGTATCGATGATCTTCTGCTGGGTCAGGCTCATGAATCCAACCATCAGCAGAACCACGACGCCATTGTATATCACCAGCAGCTGATACAGCCAGGCAATGCGCCGCCGTTCTTTTCTCTCTGCTGCATCTGCCATCAATCCCATCCCTCCAGACTGCCATGTACATTCTCCCGGGTAATCAGATGCGTCGGCAGGCGGATCAGACGGGAGATCGTCTCACCAGCCAGTATCCGGTAAGCCTGCTCTGCCGCACGACGACCGATCTGCCGTGGGGACTGTCCGGCAGTTGCCACCATATGTCCCTGGGCAATCATCTCTTTCGTCTCCGGTACGCCATCCACGCCATAGACCTTCACGTCATCCAGTCGACCGGCATTCTGCAGCGCGGCCATGGCCCCCATCGCCGCCGGATCATTAAGAGCCATGACGATATCGATATCCGGATGACGCTTCAGCATACGCTCCATCGCCGGCATCGCCAGTTCCAGCTGCCCCATGCATTCCTCTTCATCCACGATCTGAAATTCCGGATAAACCCTCAGACGGTCAAGGAATCCCTGGATCCGATCCACCGACGACCGGGCTTCTGAATGCTTCAACAGAGCAATACGACCGCCCTTCGAGGTATCCAGCAGATGCTGTGCACATTGAAGTCCCGCCAGATAATTATCGGAAACCACCGTTGACGCTACATATTTCTCATCCTGCACATTCGTATCAATCGCAATGACCGGTACATGTGCAGCATATGCTTCCTTCAGAGCCGGCTCAATCCGCTGCCAGTCAGCCGGATTGATGAACAGGATCTCTACCCCCTCATCGATCAGCTCACGGACTTCCTCTTCCTGCCGGTCAACCGAAAGGGCCGGATCGCGCGAAATCAGAACATCGCCATGCCGTTCTACTTCCATACGGATTTCCTCGTCCACGATCTCATAGAACGGATTGTTGAGCGTCATATAAACGGCCCCCATCTTCCGGCGGTGTTCATTCTGCCGGGCTGACAGATCCATACGTGACAGCTGCGCCAGACCGGCCAGCAGCAGGCACACCAGCAGTACCCCGACAATCCCCCAGAAATACCGTTCGCGCTTTTCCATCAGACTCCGCCTTTCTCATTCAATCTCATCCACGATTATACCATAAAACTTTACTGCGCGGACAGCCACCGGCACCTGTCAGGCCTGATTTCCAAAATCATATAGTAAAAGAACCTGGTGCCTGAGCACCAGGTTCTCCTTGGGAATGAATTACATAATGGAGTGGATGAATGTATATTATGCAAACAGGCCGATGGCGTAGCCGACAATCCCAGGGCGAAGAGGCCCAGGATGATGACCAGCGGATTGACGCCTTTCTTGAGGAGCCACATGCACGCAAATGTCATCAGCAGTGGCACGACACCAGGCATAAGGCTGTCAAGCAGTGTCTGAACAGTAGTGACTACTTGATCACCTTTGCTGTTTGTATACGCAGAAAGAACCATTGGCATGTTCACAGTCGTCCATTTGGCGACCAGTGCGCCCATGACCAACAGACCGAGTACGGAAGAACCTTCCGTGAGATAACGCATGCGATTGCCGCCGACTTCGTTGACGAGCTCCGTACCTTTGTCATAACCATACATGACACCGTACCAGTTCGTCAGCAGACGGATGACATTGAACGCAATGAAGAAGATCAACGGACCGACAATGCTGCCCGTCAGTGCAATACCTGCGCCAAGAGCCGCCAGTACCGGACGCAGCGTGCCCCAGAAAATCGGGTCGCCGACGCCGGCCAGTGGTCCGATCAGACCGACTTTAACGCCGGAGAGGGTATCCTCACCGATATCCGCGCCATTGGCTCTCTTCTCCTCCATGGCAGCAATGATGCCCATGATTGGCGTAGCCAGGAACGGCTGCGTGTTGAAGAATTCCAGGTGGCGTTTCAGTGAACGCTTATACTCTTCCGGATCATCTTTGTAGAGCTTCTTCAGTGCCGGAATCAGCGATACGCAGAAGCCGATGGCCTGCATACGCTCAAAGTTGAAAGAGCCCAGCAGGAAGTTCGAACGGATAAAGATCGATACGAGATCGCTTTTATTAAGTTTCTTTTCCATGATCTGTGCCTCCCCTTACATCAAATCCGAATCATCAATATCATCGATTGCATTGCCGGTGCTGGCACCGCCTGCGTTGGCTGTATTGAGCTCACGCTGCAGACCACGAATGTGGAAATATGCGCAGATGAGACCAATGGCGCCAAAACCAATCAGGTTGACATTGGTGAATACGGCAATCAGGAAGCCCAGGAAGAAATATGGCATCAGTGATTTTGCGTTCATCATGTTGATGACCATCGCATAACCAACGACGACGATGAAACCGCCGGATACCTGCAAGCCACGCGTGATGACCTCCGGGATGGAAGACAGCATCGCATTGACCGTATCCGTACCAGCAACAGCAGCTACGACAGCAGCCGGAATCGCTACGCGGATGCCCTGCAGCAGCAGGCCGCCTACATGACACATCTCAATGCCGAAGGTATTGCCTTCCAGCGCAAAGCGGTCAGCCAGATGCTGAAGAATACGGTAATCGTACGAACGAAGATCGTCAGTACCTGGCCAGCTGCAGCCAAAGGTACTGCCAGCGCAATACCTGCGCCGATACTCTGATGACCAATGATAACCAGAATCGCCGAGACAACCGAAGCCAAAGCTGCATCCGGTGCCATAGCCGCACCAACGTTCATCCAGCCCAGCGCCAGCATCTCAAGTGTACCGCCAAGAATAATACCAGTAGTAATATCACCCAAGACCAGACCGACCAGCGTGCAGGCAACCAGCGGACGATGGAACTGGCACTCATCGAGTACACTTCCCATGCCGGCTACTGCCGCCACGATAATCAGCAAAATAAATTGTATAGTAGTCATAACGTACAATCCCCCTTATTTGTTGATCGCTTAATGATTCCCTATTTGATTACTTCCCGCAGCATCAGGCCATCCCTTTAGCCTTCAGCGCTGCCATCAGATCACCCTTTGGCTCATTGGCCAGTTTGCGGATCTCGACCTCGATACCCATATCGCGGAGCTCCAGCAAGGGCTTTGACATCATCCGGATTAACGGCTACGGCACTCGAGATCAGCGTATCACCATCCTTATAGGTCATGCCACCCAGATTGACCGACGTAAAAGGAATCCCGCCTTTTACCGCCCGGACTACATCTGCCGGCTTCGTGAACAGGAACAGCGTCTTGAATGGTGCATACTTCGGATTCTTATAAGCTTCGCAGGCCTTTTCCACCTGGCACGACATAAGCCTTGATTCCCGGAGGCGCCACCTGCAGCAGCAATTTCTTGCGCATGCTGTCTGCCGCGACTTCATCGCTGCAGCACATGATGCGGTTGCAGCCGGTAACCCTTGTCCAGACCGTCGCGACCTGCCCATGGATCAAGCGATCATCGATACGGCAAAATGCGATTTCCATTTGTCATTCCCCTTTCATCGCGTCACATCCATTCCCCAATCGATGTAACCGCGCTAACCTTAATATTTTTCTGACATTAATTATCTTAATAGAAAACACGGTCAAAGTCAGCTGAACTCTGTCATAACTTTTCTATAAAATCCATGACATTTGTCATGGATATCGTTTACTTTTGGCTCTTCACTAGCATGTGTGGGTAAAACCACCATGCAAAAATCTTTCTAACGCCTTATGCCGTATAGGCTGCCGGGCGATTCGGCAAGGGGATGTTTATATTGGAGCAAACCAGCAGTATCATATCGAGCATATTCTGGATATTCCGGAAGCCAAATGAGCGCCGGATTATCAGCTTGATTTTATTGTTGTTTGCCTCAATTCTGGCATTGCTAATCTGTTGACGGATGGTGTTCAGAATATGCTCGCGGTGCCGCATGATTTTCTTCTGTAGCTCCACGAACTCTGGGATTCGACAGTGCCGTGCCCATTTAACCCATCCGATAAGCGCTGCATCTGCCTCCTCAACATCCGTCATGTGAAGGATGAGCCGTAAGGCTTCCTTGAGTTTATATGCTCTGTACAGGCGGTTGTCTGAGAGCTGGATGAGTTCTAACTTGGCCTTCTGAGTCTCAGTTAGGTTCTCTGGCGCCTTGCCTAACGCAAAGGTAGCGCCTTTGATGGATTTAGCCTTTTCCTTGGCGGCAGCGGCCTCAGCGGCTTGCTGGTCATCTTTCTTGGGGCGGCCAGCCTTCTGACGCTTCGGATAAGATTGGGCAGCGTCACGAGCTTCGTGCCAACTCTGTTTGCGGACAGCATCCAAAGCCTCCATAGCCCATTCCACCACATGGAATGCGTCTACACAGCGCTCACAATTTGGCAGATACTTGTTTACGCAGTCCGTAATCCATCTGGCACCGTCAGCACTGACAACCTTGATAGATTCCCGCTGCTCCTTGCTCAGAAGTTCCATGAAGAGCGTAAGGACAGCCTTACCTTTTCCCTCATGCACCCAGACCACAGTATTGTTCTCATGGTTGACTACCACGGTGAGATACTTATGGCCTTTACGGTAGCTGGTTTCATCTATGCCGATAACGCGGAGGCCATCTAGGCGCTTGTGCATATCCGGCTCGATGTCCTGATGTACCCGGGAGATGATATTGCCTACAGTATCCCAGGCAATACGCATGTAGGCAGCTACAGCAGACTTGTTTAGCTGGGTGGCCAGCCAGGCAGTGCTGTACTCAAAATCCTTGGTAAAGCCAGAGTTGTGGAAAGCCCAGGGGACGCTGGCAACTACGACACCGTGCTGAGGGCAGCAGATACGCGGGCAGGCAGATTCAATCTCAACCAGCACACCGCCGAAGTCCATAGCACGCCATCTGCGCGTAATGCCATGATGGTCGTACCCCGGACATTTACAGCCACAGTGAGGGCAGCGATGCTGAAGGCGCTTATGCGGACGGGCCTTGATAAGAAGGTGCTGGACATTGCTTTCGTCACACCAAACATTGGCATCTTCGACAACCTTAGTGTAAAATAATACTCGGTGAAGTTGCAAAAAAAGAGGATGACCATTATCCTAGAATATATGCTTACCGAGGCAAATATAAACTAGGAGAAGGTCATCCCCATGAAGAATATTGTAGCAGAAATCGTAGAAGTTTTAAAGAGCAGTAAAGATACTATCGAACTGGAACAGCGGGTACATAAGAAATTGGGCGAATTTAGTTGTGAAATATTAAGTAAGGCGTTGGGCCTGCTGGATGACGAGCTATGGAGGGAGTACCAGCAACAGGGAGCACGCTCTTGTCATCGTGATGACCGGACACTCGTTACCAGCTATGGCGAAGTGAAAATCAAGCGCAGACTGTTGAAACTGGAAGATGGACATTCATTTTATGCACTTGATCAGGAAATGGGCTTCATGAAGCGTCAGCGCATGAGTCCTTATCTGCAATACTGTGTGGCACAAATCGCTAGTAAATCCAGCTACCGGGCGACAGCAAAGGCCGTAGATGTGTTGACCAATGCGAGTCTGAGCCATGCTCAAGTTGGGAACATATTGAAAACAGTCGGAAAAGCTTACAAGGCCTACGAACAAACGCAATTAGAGCATGAAGTGCCGATTGATGCCAAGCTGAAAAGGCCCAAAGTGTTACGCATCGAAGGGGATGCTGTAGAAATCAAAGGGCGTCATGGGAAGAGAAAATTTCTGCATCGGTTTCAAATAGCTGAGGGTGTCGAGCAAAGTGGCAAGCGTCATAGGCTGACAGATACGCACTGTGTTTCATCGTTAAATCATGCCGAAGCTGTACGGCAAATAAAAGGATATTTGGAGCAGAATTACGATTTGAGCGAAACGGTAGTGCTCAGTAATAGTGATGGAGGTCCTGGCTATGGCAAGGAAGTCTTCGATGAAATACTGGGAGCTACAGGTGCGCATGAACATTTCCGTGACAGTTACCATGTAAATGAAAAATGCAAACAGCGGTTGAATTTTGTCACCAAAGATATAGTGGCTGACTTACAGCGAAAGATCTGGCAATACGATGAGGAAGGTGTACATACCCTGCTGGACACGGCAGAAAGTCTGGCTGAGGATACGACCCAGCTAGAGCAGGTGAAACGTCTAGGTGCCTACCTGAAGAGAAATTGGAAGTATCTCAAGCCACTATCGATGCGTAAGACAGGTATACGGGTAAAAGGATTGGGCGCATGCGAAAGCAACCACCGGCTCTATAGTTACCGCATGAAAAAACAGGGGCGAATATGGAGCGAAGCAGGAGCCGAAGCAATAGCCAAGATAATCACGGGGCAGCGTAACGGTGATCTAGCCCGTGCTATGAGCCAGCATAAGGAAGGCTATGCCCGGAAACCAAGCCGTGAGTACAAAGATGCGGTACGTAATGCATTGAAGAAGTTAAAAGCCATACCGCATATAGGCGCACAAATGGGCAGAATAGCAATGAATTGCCCGAGTTCCAGTGCGATAGGTAGATTGTCCCAAAGCATTAGCTTTTGTGGCATAAATATATGATGAAATTGAATATGCCTTAGATGCTTATATTTCAAGGATAGCTGGATTTGACCGAGAATGGCTTGACACATACTTCGACAACGATGCCCTTGACATTTAAAAGATTCTTACATAAAGTAGAAGTAGAGACCATCTGTATCCTCCCAGTGAAGAGTTGTGTAGGAACTTCTACTTTACCACGGATACAGGTGGTTTTTCTATATTCAGTTAACTAGCCCGGCTTTCTACCCACACATGGTAGTGAAGCCTCTTACTTTTAAAAAATTACCGATAAAGTTTTCATCATCACAAAAATGATCACATATAAACCGATAGTGTAAAATCATTTGTGTAAACTCAAGTGGGGATAGAAAAAGGAACCACTTTTCTTTATAGTGTTAAGTGACCAAACAAAACACAAAGAAAGAAGGTTCCTTTATGTCTTATCTTACCACAGAACTTCTCACATCTCTACTCCAAGGCGGTGCTGCCGCCAATGAATTCCTTCGCAGCAAAATCGAAGAAGGTGTCAATGCCGTCCTCAAAGCTGAACTGGCAGGATTTCTCGGCTACGAGAAGCACAGTTCCGCCGGGTGGAATACAGGCAACAGCCGCAACGGTTCATATCAGCGCACCATCGTGACTTCGTATGGCAAAATCACGGTGGATGTGCCGCGCGACCGCAATGGCGAATTTCAATCGCCATTATTGCCGACGCGAAAACAACGTGTCGATTCGTTGGAGACTACAATCATTCAACTGTACCAACGCGGTGTCACGACGCGTCAAATCGCAGAACTTATCGAGCAGATGTATGGCCATTGCTACACGCCAGCTACCATATCCAAGATTGCAGCTGATGTGTCGGATCAGGTTGAACAGTTTCATAAACGACCAGTTGCCAAGCGATATGCCGTTATCTTTTGTGATGCAATGTATGTCAATCTCCGTCGCGACAGTGTAGCCAAGGAGTCTATCCATGTCCTGCTCGGCATTACGCCGGAAGGATACAAGGAAATTCTTGACTATGCCATTCTGCCTTCTGAGTCAGCGCTGAACTACGCCGATATGCTAAAGAGCTTGAAAATGCGGGGGCTGGAACAGGTACTGCTCTTCGTCTCGGATGGCCTTGTTGGTCTCCCAGACGCAGTACAGAATGAGTTTCCGCGTGCCAAGCACCAGAGTTGCTGGGTTCATCTCATGCGTGCTGTAAGCCGCCTGGTGCGGCCTTCTGACCGGAAGATCGTCCTGGATGCGCTTAAGCGTGTGTACCGGCAGGAGAATGCCGCACTCGCAAAACAAGAACTGTCAGCCTTTCTCGACTCGTATGGAACAAAGTACAAGCGACTTCATAAGCTTTTTCAGAATGAGTCCAGCCTCTTCTCGTTTTACGAATTTCCGAAGAGCATCCAGCAGACAATTTACACGTCAAACCTCATTGAGAACAACAACAAAGGATTTCGTCACAAGGCAAAGCTCAAGGAGCAATTCCCCAACGAGGATTCACTGGAACGATTCGCCTGCACGGTCTACTGTGATTATAACCGACGTTTTTCCGGGAAAGCGCATCGTGGATTTCAAGAAGCATATCCGGAGTTGTTGGAGATGTTCACGGATTAATCTTTCAGTCTACACTATAAAAGTTTACACATAAGAGTTGACACTACCTATAAACCAGCAGAGAAAACATTGAATATGCCGACCACAAATGATATATTAAGAACAGTTGAACTGCACACATCTCCTATCAGAAAACTTCAATATAAAGAGAGGAAGTTTCATCATGAAAAAGATCATATTGCTTTGTTCCGCCGGAATGTCCACCAGCATACTCGTAAGAAAAATGCAGCTGGCTGCCAAGGAACAGGATTTCGAGTGCGAGATTGCTGCCTACCCAACCTCTCAGGCTCAGGAAAAAGCCAGGGATGCTGATGTCATCCTGCTGGGGCCCCAGGTCCGGTTCCAGAAGAATACGATCGAAGAACTCTGTCCGGGAGTCCCCGTCGACATCATCGACATGCGCATGTACGGTCTTATGAATGGTGCCGCTGTACTGAAATTCGCCCAGGATAAAATGAAAGGATAAGGTGGACAAAATGGAAGGACTAGAACTGACTGCATTCCAGATCATCTCCGCGGTAGGCACCGCCCGCAGCGCATATATCGAGGCTATCCAGGCTGCCAAACACGGACAGTTTGCCCGGGCCGAGGCACTCATTGCCGAAGGCGATAAGGCCTTTATCGAAGGACATGATGCTCATGCCGGCCTGCTGACCAGAGAAGCAGAAAACGGCCCCGGCAGCACACTCTCCCTGCTGATTCTCCATGCTGAAGACCAGCTCATGAGTGCCGAAGGCTTCAAAACCATCGCCCTGGAATTCATTGATGCCTATAAACGAATTGAAGATCTTGAAGCCCGTATCTGATACAATGTGGAACCGTCACCAATAGCTTCGCACCTATCCCTGAACGAAAAAGGACGTGTCTCCGGTTATCCGGAAACACGTCCTTTTTCGTCTTTTTCAGTTCATCGCATATAAGCGTTTGCCATCCTTATCAACCAGATGGCAGGCCACCTGGCGGCTGCCGATGGTTTTCATCACCGGCTCCTGCTCACGGCAGATATCCCTGGCATACGGGCAGCGGGTGCAGAACCGGCAGCCCTGCGGCGGGTTGACCGGACTCGGCAGTTCCCCTTCCAGATGGATGCGCTCCTGCTTGTCATCCGGATCCGGCACCGGGATCGCCGACAGCAGGGCCTGCGTATACGGATGCAGCGGCAGCTCGTAGAGATCCTCGGTTGCAGCCAGTTCCACGATCTTGCCCAGATACATGACGGCCACGCGCTGACTGATGTAGCGTACCATCGCCAGATCATGGGCAATGAAGAGATACGTCAGCCCCAGCTCCCGCTGCAGTTTGCTCAGCAGGTTGACGACCTGGGCCTGGATTGATACGTCCAGTGCCGAGATCGGCTCATCACAGATGATGATCTTCGGGTTGATGGCCAGGGCCCGGGCAATCCCGATACGCTGGCGCTGACCGCCGCTGAACTCATGCGGGAAACGATTCGCCTGCTCCGGATTCAGCCCGACCAGGTTCAGCAGCTCATAGACACGTGCCATACGTTCCTGCTTGCTGTTATAGACATGATGGATATCGAGCGGTTCCCCGATGATATCACCGACCGTCATACGCGGATTCAGGCAGGCATACGGATCCTGAAAGATCATCTGGATCTTCTCATCGGCAAAGTTGCCATCGCTGTTGAGTTTTTCGCCATCGAAATAGACTTCGCCTTCCGTCGGCTCATACAGCCCGATGACCGTGCGCCCGGTCGTGGACTTCCCGCAGCCGGACTCACCGACCAGCCCCAGCGTCTCACCTTTGCGGATATCAAAGCTTACGCCGTCTACCGCCTTGAGGATTGCCTTAGGCTTTCCCCAGAAATTGCGTTCCGCCACGAAATGTTTCTTCAGATTTTTTACTTCCAGCAGATTCTCAGCCATCAGTTTGCCCTCCCTGCTTCATTGCATTCCATCTGCGCTTTCTGCTGCAGCCAGCACCGGACGCAATGTTCTTCATGGTCACCAACCGGCGTCTCAGCCGGCGCCTCACGGGCACAAATGGACATGGCTTTCGAACAGCGCGGCATGAACGGGCAGCCTTTAATCTCATAGAGCAGATCCGGTGGCTGACCATCGATGACCGTCAGCTCCTCTTCCTTCTTATCCGTCAGACGTGGCAAAGAGGCAAGCAGTCCCTGTGTATACGGGTGCTGCGGATTATGGAAGATATCCCCGGCCAGTCCCCGCTCAATGACCTGTCCGGCATACATGACAAGGACTTTGTCACATAGATGCGCAATGACACCAAGATCATGCGAGATCAGGATGATGGACGTATTGAACTTCTGCTTGAGATCCGCCATGAGATCCAGGATCTGCGCCTGAATCGTCACATCGAGTGCAGTCGTCGGCTCATCGGCAATGATGAGCTTCGGATTGCAGGCCAGGGCCATCGCGATCATGACGCGCTGACGCATACCGCCGGAGAACTGATGCGGATAATCCCGGAGACGCTTCTCCGGGAACGGAATGCCGACGAGGCGCAGCATCTCTACCGCCTTCTCACGGGCTTCATCATTCGTCATCTTCTTGTGCAGCCGCAGGCTTTCCGTCAACTGCTCACCGATACGCAGTACCGGATTCAGTGAGGTCATCGGATCCTGGAAGATCATGCCGATCTCACCGCCGCGGACCTTGCGCATCTCACTTTCGCTGAGGCCAAGCAGTTCCCGGCCCTCCATCGTGATGCTGCCCTTCTCAATATCCGAATTCTCCTCCGGCAGCAGCTGCATGATGGCATGAGCGGTCACACTCTTGCCGCAGCCGGACTCGCCGACGATCCCGAGTGCCTCGCCATGATTGATGGAGAAACCCACATTGCGGACGGCATGTATCGTCCCGCGATAGGTCTGGAAACGTACCGCCAGATCTTTTACTTCAATAATTGGTTGTTCCTGTTGCATGTTGATTCTCCTTCTCTCAGCGGCGCATCTTCGGATCAAGGACATCACGCAGGCCATCACTCAGGAAGTTGAAAGCCAGCATCGTCACACTGATCGCGATTGCCGGGAAGAACAGCTGGAACGGATACGCCTTAAGGCTCGTGACACCCTCAGATGCCAGCACACCCCAGCTGGCCATCGGTGCCGATACGCCAAGGCCGATGAAGCTCAGGAACGCCTCAGTGAAGATGGCGTCCGGGATGCACAGCGATAACGTAACGACAATCGCCCCGATGGCATTCGGGATCAGATGCTTGATGAGAATACGCCGACGGCTGGCACCGATCGTACGGGCTGCCAGTACGAATTCCTGCTCCTTCATGGAGAGGATCTGCCCACGAACGATACGGGCCATCTGCAGCCAGTAGCCGATTCCCAATGCGATGAAGATATTCGTCAGGCCAGGTTTCAGTACGACCATCAGCAGGATGACATAGAGCAGTACCGGGATGCTGTAAAGCACATCGACGATATTCATCATGATACGGTCGACACGACCGCCCATAAAGCCGGCAATGCCACCATAAGTCACGCCGATCAGAAAGTTCAGCAGACTGGCTACGATACCGATGGACAGCGAGATACGGGCACCATAGAGCACGCGGATGAAGAGATCGCGTCCCAGATTATCCGTACCAAACCAGTGAGCCGCACTCGGGCCCTGATTGGCCGCAGCCAGTGTCTGATCGGCATAGGATACGCTTGAGAGCATCGGTCCGAAGATCGCTACGATGAGCAGGAATATGATCGTTCCCAGCCCGAGCATCGCCACCTTATCCCGTTTCAGACGGATCCAGGCATCCTGCCAATAGCCCAGTGCCGCCTCCCCGTTCTCCGCCTGGATGTGTTCAGCAGAACGGACCAACGGCTCAAAATCTATTTTTGCTAATTCTGCCATGTCAGTTCTCCTTCTTTCCCAGTTTGATGCGGGGATCCAGTAACGGATAGACCAGGTCAACGAGCATATTCATGAAAATGATCAGCGCGCTGTAGAAGATCGTGACGCCCAGGATAACCGTATAGTCGCGGTTATAGATACTCGTTACGAAGTAACGGCCCAGCCCCGGAATGGCAAAGATCGTCTCGATGACGAAACTGCCCGTCAGGATTCCAGCCGCCATTGGTCCGATATAGGTAACGACCGGGATCAGGGAGTTCGGCAGCGCATGCTTCCAGAGCACCGTCATCGCCGACAGGCCTTTTGCTTTTGCCGTCTTGATATAATCCTGGCCCAGTACGTCCAGCATGCTGGAGCGGGTCAGACGCGTGATGAACGCCATCGGCATGCCCGCCAGCGCCAGTGCCGGCAGGATCTGACTCTTCCAGCCATTCCACATAGCAGCCGGCAGCAAGCCGAGCTTCAGGGCAAAGACTTCGATGAAGAGTGCCGCCAGCACGAAACTTGGCACGGCGACGCCCAGCGTGGTACAGAAATTGATCACGCGATCCTGCCATTTGTTACGCTTAAGCGCCGCAAATACACCGGCAGGGATGCCGATGAGAATGGCCAAAAAGATGCTGTCCAGACCCAGATGGAAGGACACCGGGAAACTTTCCTTGATGATGTCGTTGACCGAGCGGCCCTGATACTTGAAAGACGGACCGAGGTCACCATGTGCCATGTTCACCAGATAGTCCGCATACTGCTTCGGCAGCGGATCGTTCAATTTGTAACGGGCCTCGATATTCGCCATAACCTGCGGCGGCAGATTCTTCTCTGTCGTGAATGGTCCGCCCGGAATGGCATGCATCAGGCAGAACGTCAGCGTGATGACGACCAGCAGGACTACCCCGGCGTTCAGGATACGCTTGATGATATACTCCAGCATGAGATTTCCTCCTACTTATTAAAAACAGGAGGGCCTTGAGCCCTCCTGTAACCATGCAGTTTTTGCTCAGTCCTTATTCGAAATGGGCAGACTTGAAGTTGAATACCGAGTTGCCCGGATCCTCGACACCTTTCAGTTTCGGATTCTGCGCAATCGCCGTCGTATAGAAGTATACCGGCAGGACGCCCATATCTTCCATGGCAATCTTCTCTGCATCATGCATTGCCTTCATGCGGACCTGCGGGTCATTGGACTGCTGAGCCTGCTTGACCAGTGCATCATACTGCGGATTGCTGTACTTACCATAGTTGTTCGTACCCGTCGAAAGCAGGTAATCCATGAACGTCATCGGGTCAAGATAATCGCCGACCCAGCCAGCGCGGGCAATCTGCTGCTGACCCGTCTTACGCGTCTGCAGATAGACTTTCCATTCCTGATTCTGAAGTTCTACATTCACGCCCAGGTTCTTCTTCCACATTTCCTGAACGGCCTCAGCAATTGCCTTGTGGTCTTCGTTCGTGTTATAAAGCAGGGTGACTGGCGGCAGGCCCTGGCCATCCGGATAACCGGCTTCTGCCAGCAGTTTCTTCGCCTCGGCTACATCTTCTTTGAAGAGGTCGCCGCTGACTTCCTGGAAGTCCTTGCCGGCAGCCGTATCTTCGATGCCTTTCGGTACCCAGCCATAAGCCGGTGTGTTGCGGCCGTGCATTACGTTCTTGATGATCTCTTCACGATTGAGGGCAAGTGCGAATGCCTTGCGGACCTTCGGGTTGTCGAACGGTGCGGCCTTCGTATTGAATTCATAGAAGTAGGTGCCATCGTTCTTATCCTGACGCAGCTTGCCTTCTTTTTCCAGACGCTCCGTATCAGCAGCTGGCGGATTGTAGACGAAGTCCAGCTCGCCATTATCGAACATGGAAACAGCCGTGGACATGTTGTCGATCAGCGGCATCTCTACCTTGTCGGCCTTTACATTGTCCTTATCCCAGTACTGGTCATTCTTGACCACCGTGATCTTGCTGTTATGCTCCCATTCCTGCATCTTGAACGGGCCGTTGCCGACGATCTCATCGGTCTTGGTTGCCCATTCTTTATCACCGGATACGATCTTCTCATTAACCGGGAATGCCGACTGATGTGCACACAAAGCAAGGAAGTAAGCCGTCGGATGTTCCAGTTTGACTTCCAGCGTCTTATCATCAAGAGCCTTGACACCAACCTGGTCCGCACTGCCACCGTTCTTGTTGTATGCTTCTGCGCCCTTTACCGGGTAAAGCATATACGCATACTCGGAAGCCAGATCCTGACTCAGCAGGCGTTTCCAGGCAAACTCGAAGTCCTTAGCTGTTACCGGATCACCATTAGACCATTTGCTGTCACGAAGATGGAACGTATAGGTGAGCCCGTCCGCGGACACATCCCATTTTTCAGCGGCTGCAGCCACTGGCTGACCATTTTCATCCAGTGTCGTAAGACCTTCGAACATCTCGCCCAGATAGGTAGCCTCAGGTACGCCGGTAGCCTTGCCCGGATCCAGGGTCTCCGGTTCGGTACCAAACGTTGCCCGAATCGTCTTGCCGCCGTCGCCACCAGCAGCCGAATCGCTGCCACAGCCGGCGAATACGGAGCCTGCCATCAGCGTAGCTAATGCCAACGCCAAAAGTTTTTTCTTCTTCATCGCTTTCGATCTCCTTCATTGTTCTCTCTCAGAGAACAATTATCTCATAATCAGGTTTTGCTGTCGGTTCATGTCTTTTCTGTGGTTCCGTCCGTAAGCGCTGTGAGGACAAAATCAAAAGTACGTTGCTTATTTTAGTCTTTTTTCAGCTCCTTTTCAATGTTTACACTTTCACAAAAAGCCGTGTTTTGTGTATTTATTTATTATTTGTGTATTCTTATACTAAATGTTTACATAAAAACATTTATGTTTCAGTGCTATCCAATTTACAGTTCTTATCATAAGTCATTTTTGTCTTTCGTGAAAATACATTTACACATTTTATCTGTGAATGAACTCCCTATAGCTCTCATAAAGCTTTTAGCCTGTTTTATAACTATGCAAGAAAACGTTATCTCGTGGACATTCCTGTCTTTCCTTAAAAATGTCCATCGTATGTATGCAAAGTACATTTATAAAATTTTTTTAAAATGAATATAATTTCTTTTGATCTTTCCGAATAAAAGGAGAAGAATTGTTCATCATTCCACTATATGCGCACACATATATTCCCATGTAACACAAATAGGACTGATGCAACAGCATCAGTCCTATCACTATGTAATCTATTCTTTTCCTACATGATAAGCCACAGCATACATCGTCGGCAGCACCAGCAGCGTAAGCACAGTAGCCACCAGCAGGCCGCTCGCGATGGCAACCGCCATCGGGCCCCAGAACGTGCTCGTCATAAGCGGCAGCATGCCCAGGATAGCCGCAGCCGCCGTGAGCATTATGGGCCGGAATCGCAGGATTGCTGAGTCCACGACCGCATCCCAGGGAGATTCGCCATCAGCCAGATGCTTCTGGATCTGGTCGATAAGGATAACCGAGTTGCGGATAATCATACCAAACAAAGCCAGGATACCCAGCTCCGCCACGAACCCCATAGCCGAGTCCGTGATCAGCATACCCCAGGACACGCCGATAAGGCCCAGCGGCGCTGTCAGCACCGTCAGCAGCATCGATTTTGCACTGTTCATCTGGAACATCAGCAACGTCATGATGATGAAGATCATCGCCGGAATCGGCTTCAGCAGATAGCCTACCGAATCGTTGCTGTCTTCGAGAGCACCGGCCGGCTCGATCTTGCAGCCGAACGGCAGGTTGTCACGCAGTTCCTGCGTGGCATCATAGGCTTTCTGCGTCGCATCATTCGCAGTCCCGCTGCGGATATCCGCCTGAACCGTGATCATCGGCATCAGATTCCGGCGTTCAATATAGCCATCTTCTGCCTGATAGGAGACCTTTGCAATCTGCTCCAAGGGTACATAACCGGCACTGCCAAGATAAATCGGCAGATTTTTAATCTTCGACAGATCCTTGCGGTCTTTCGCCGCCATGCGCAGATCGATGTCAATTGTACGATCACCCGCATAGAACTGCGCCGCTGTGGCGCCGGTAACTTCCGTATAGACCATCTGCGATACATCCTGGCTGGTAAGGCCAAGAGACCGCAGCTTATCCTGGTCGAGCTCAAGATGCAGTGTCTTGCTCTTGTCGCCCCAGGTTGTATTGACGTTGTAGTTGTTCGGATCAGCGCCGACAATATCCTCAACCTGCTTGGCCAGTTCCTTCGTCTGCTCGGTCGTATAGCCCGATACACGCAGCATCACCGGATAGTCCGCCGGTGGTCCAGTCTGGATATACTTGATCTTGGCCCGCACATCCGCGAATTCATCATTGAACGCTTCATTGAGCTCTTTAGCCAGTTTTTCACGGGATTCCGTATCTTTCGCCACAATGACGAACTGAGCCGCATTATCAGCATCTGTCTTCGGGTCGACCGTCAGCACGAAACGGGGCGCATACTGCCCCACATAGCAGGAATAATTGGCCAGCATATCCTGATGATCCTGCAGCCAGGCTGACATCCGGTCACTGACCGCCTGCGTGGCCTCCATTGAGGAACCTTCCGGCAGTTTCAGCTCAACCAGCACCTCAGGGCGCGTCGATGTCGGGAAAAATTCCTGCTTGATGAATTTCATCATGCCCAGCGACACGACAAACAGGGCTGCCGTGGCTCCAAGCACCAGCTTCCGATGGTTCAGGAACCAGTTCAGTACCTGGCGGAACCAGACATAGAAACGACTCTGATAAGGATCGATCTTACCCGTATCATCCTTCTTCACTTCCACCTGGATCAGATGATAGCCGAAAAGCGGCGCCACCATGACGGAAACCAGCCAGGAGAGCAGCAGGGCAATACTGATAACCGGGAACAATGCCTGACAGAACTCACTGGCCATTCCCTTTGCAAAAGCAACCGGGATAAAGCCGGAGCAGGTAATCAGCGTACCGGTGAGCATCGGCTTGGCCGTTGCCCGGAACGCGTAGCAGGCTGCCTCGAAACGATTCAGCCCCATCTCCAGCTTGACGCTCATCATCTCAACCGCGATGATCGCATCATCGACCAGCAGCCCCAGTGCAATGATAAGCGAGCCGAGCGATACCTTATGCAGGTCGATGCCCAGCATGTACATGAAACAGAACACGCCAGCCAGCACGAGCGGGATACAGCAGGCCACGACCATGCCTGTGCGCATCCCCAGTGACAGGAAGCTGACGGCCAGCACAATAACGATGGCCTCCAGCAGCGTTTTCACAAAGTCATGGATAGAACCCTCAACCACACTTGGCTGATCGGATACCTTGTGTATCTCAACCCCTACCGGCACTTCCTGCTGGATGGATTGGATCTCTTTCGTCAGGTTCTCACCCAGCTTGAGGATATTGCCGCCATCTTCCATCGATACGGCAATACCGATGGCCGGCTCCCCGTTGAAGTACATCTTCGGCTTGGCCGGATCGACAAATTTGCGCTCGACCCTGGCAATATCACCCAAACGAAACACCTTGCCATTGGCATTGATCGGCATATCCCGGATGGCATCCACGTCATCAAACGTGCCGCTGACCCGCAGATATACATTATCGGACTCCGTCTCTACCTTGGCCGAAGCCGTCATCGCATTCTGCTTCTTGAGCGCATTGGAAATTACCGTCGGACTGATGCCGAGCTCGGCCAGTTTGGCATTCTCGACCTCGACATATACCTTTTCTTCCTGCTCCCCGATGAGCTCCACCTTCTGGACACTCGGAACATTCAGCAGCATACGACGGGTCTTCTCGGCATACTGACGCATCTCTTCGTAGTTGTAGCCATCGCCTGTCACGGCATAGATTGATCCATAGACATCATCAAAACGGTCATTATAATACGGCCCGTAGACGCCATCCGGCAAATCCTTTTTTACATCTTCGCCGAAATTGCGCAGATCCCGCCAGGTCGGACGGATCTGGTCTTTCGCTACGTCATCCTTCAGTGTGACATAGATGACTGTCTGTCCGGCCCGGGTCTCACTTTTGATATTATCCAGTCCCGGAATATCCTGGAATTTCTTTTCCATCTTATCCGTGACCTGATTCTGCATCTCCTCAGCCGTTGCTCCCGGCCAGGCAGCTGAGATAACCATCTGACGGATCGTAAACTGCGGATCCTCCATACGGCCCAGCTGCAAATAGGAGAAAATGCCGCCAACGGCGGCAATGATGATGAAATACCAGACCAGTGTCCGGTGTTTCAGTGATACTTCTGTAAGATTGATCATCACTCTGCCTCCGTCCGAACCTGCTCACCTTCACGCAGCTTATGAACGCCGGCTGTAATAACAAGATCCGAGGCATCCAGCCCATGTACCAGCACCTGATTATCACCGAAATCTTCTACCTCAACAGGCTTCAGACTGACCGTATGATCATCGCCAACGACCCATACCTGAGGGCTGTCGCCATCCTGATAAATTGCGGACAAAGGCAGTACGGTCGTACCTGCTGCCGCCGCAGAATCGTCTGTATCAGACACTGTTTTATTAAACGATACGCTGGCCGTCATCCCCAGCTGCATACCAGCCGGCGGATTCGGCACCGAAACACGCACACGATAGGTACGGGCTGCGCTGTCGGCCATTGGCGCTACTTCGCGGATCACGCCATCAGCACTGCCATTGAGCGCCCAGAAATTTACCGAAACCGGCGTTCCAACAACAGCATCGGCCACACGATTCTCCGGCACATTGATCTCAATTTCCAGTTCATTCGTCTGAACCAAAGTCAGCACCGTCTGACCGGCAGCTACAACCTGACCTTCCTCGGCATTGATTGCAGATACTACCCCATTGGCACCAGCGGTCAGATTCGTATAGCCCATGGCATTATGCCCCTGAGCCGCCTGCGCCAGCGCGTTCTGATACGCAGCAAAAGCCGCATCATAATTGCTCTGATACTGATCCAGCGTTGCCGCTGGTACCGCATTTTCCTGGAATAACTCACTATAGCGGGACAGATTCTTTTGCGCCAAATCCAGCTGCGCCCGGGCTGACGATACCTGCGCATCGCCCTGGTTGGCCTTCTGAACCACATCGCGCCCATCGATGACCATCAGCACATCGCCGGAGCGTACCGGCGTGCCGACCTGGACATTACGAGCAATAATCTGTCCGCCTACCTGAAACGACATATTCGTTTCATATCGGCCCCTGACCGTTCCGGAGTAAGTATTATCACTTGCCGTCGTCCCGGATCCAGCCTGTACGGTCCTGACCAAAGGCGCCTTATCCTGCCGCCTGTTTCGTACTGCCACAACCGACAGCCATCATCGTTGCCGCTGCAAACAGGCAGGTGATGGCTCCCAGCTTAAAGTTTCTCATGTACCTCGCCCCCTGCTGGCAGTTCGCGTGCCAGCTTCACCAGATCTACATTGCAGGCACGGCTCACCAGTTCGCCGAACCCATTGAACAGCACCTGAACTTCATCTTCACTCATATCTGCGACCAGATAATCCACCCAGCCCTGAATGATATTGCGCAAAAACTGATGCTGAGCCCGCCCATGTTCCGTCAAATAGATATGACGAACCCGACGATCGCTTTCATCCTGCTTACGATAGATGAAACCTTTCTCCTGCAGCAGATTCACCGTGCGCGTAACTACTGCCTTGTCCAGATACAGCATGCTGGCCAGTTCATCCTGCTTAGCACCTTCATTATCGAAAATGCGGATCAACATGATATACTCCGAAAATGTCAGATTCAGTTTTTGACATGCCTCCACCACAAAAAGTTGTGACCGGCGATGCAGAATTGAAAACCAGCGGCCTACATTTACATAATCATCCATCAAAATTTCCTCCCCATAGAAAAACACTTATTCCCTTTATCATCCTAATCCCTATATCATCCATATTCCTAAAACGGACATCCAATCAAGTTGATTCTATCAAATAATTTTACTCACATCCACGGCAAATGTCAATATTCCTCGCTATTTTCAGATAATTCTTTTTCAGTCATTCACTATATTGACCGGCCATCATAAAAAGCAAGATGTAAACGCAACCGTATGCATGTATCCAGGTTTACATATTGTATACTTGAGAAATCTCATATATTTTCTTTTGTTATCCGTGTATAATAGAAACTATCAATTTTCCGTACAAAGGGGGAACTTCTATGAGCCGTCCAAGAGTTGGACACATCAATTTCCTGAATGTGCTGCCACTGACCTGGAGCTATGCCCATGGCGGAGAGCAAGGCCTCGCCATCACCCGCGGCGTACCGGCAGTACTCAACAACGATATCGTCAATCACCGGCTGGACGTCAGCAACGTCTCGTCCATCATCTATGCCCGTGACAGCGAGGAACTCGTCATCCTGCCGGATGTGTGCGTCAGCACCGACGGTGACGTGCAAAGCATCATCCTGGTATCACGTAAGCCCATAAACACCCTGAAAGATGACAAGATTATCCTGACCGCCAAGTCAGCTACTTCACACTGTCTGCTGAAGATCATCCTGCGCAGTGCCTATGGCGCGGTCCCGAACTACTACGTCCGCCATGTTGGACCAGAGAACCCCATACCAGAAGATGCCACCGCTTCCCTGCTGATCGGTGATGATGCCCTATGGCTTTACCACCATCAGCAGCCTGGTTTCTATTATTACGATCTGGGACGTGAATGGAAGCAGCTGACCGGCAAAAAGATGGTCTACGCCCTTTGGGTTGCCAACCAGAAATTCGCCTCTGAGAACCCGGAAATGCTGCAGCTGGTCTATGACCGCATCCACCACGCATTTGCACAGGGCATGGCACACAAAAAAGAAGCCATTGAGTCCGTGCTGCCCGCCAAGCCGTTTACTTACGAACAACTGGATGACTACCTTGGTCCTACGATCCGCTGGGATCTCACCGAGGATTACCTTGATGGACTCAAAACCTTCTACACGCTGGCCCATCAGATGAACCTCATCGAGCATATCCCTGAGATCAAGCTGGCCGATGTACGCCGCTAAATTCATAAATAAAAAACTTCTCTGAAGCTAATTCCTTCAGAGAAGTTTTTTACTTAATAAACCCAATACGTATAATGAACATCACTTGACGATGCATCAAATTCATCAAAATCCGGAATACTGCTGCTGTCCGACACCTGCAGCGTCTTTGACTGACGAGCATGCGGCTTCAGCGTACCTAAAAAGATCGTATCACTGAGGCTGTAGTTATTCTGATACACCTGCCCGCCATGCTGATACAGCGTAACATGTATATCCATATCATTGATTTTCTCCAGGTCGCGGCCCGTACCATTATAGATGAACCCATCAAATTCCAACCGGTTGGAGCTGATTCTCCGGATATTCGTAACGATAAACTCCGCATTATTGGTCGCATTGTTGATAAGATTCTGCTGGCGCTGTGCCTGGCGATCCTTAATCCCCTGCAGTCTTGCCGCCTCAGCCGCCTGAGCCTGGCGCTCTGCCTCTGCCTTTTTCTGTGCTTCAATGCCTTGCTTTTTACGGATATAGGCATTCAGATCATCATTCAGACCATTAAGCTGCATCGACACCGCAAAATCCGTCTTCGGAATATCGATATCACCAGCCCGGTCCGCCAGGTCCTTGACATTGACCTGCACCCGCTTAACCGCATCCGTGCTTCCCTTATCGAGCGGGGCCTTGATTACCGTCTCGGTATCATCCAGGATGCTGCGTTCGAGCACTACGGCCTCGACCAGTTTCTTATTAACCGCCTGATACTTGTTGCCTGTACGGGTTGTCTTGAGCTCATGCGCCAGCTTGTCCAGATTTTCTTTTGCCTTACCCAGACGTACCAGATAATCCTTCGTAGCATCAGCATCCGGATCGCCATCCAGATCTTTTGTTTCCTTGAGCAGGCTCTGAACATCCGTCACAGCCTTTTCTCCATTCACACACTTGCCAACGTAACGGTCCTCTGCACCATGAACATAGGCAAAGGCACCTACGGCAGCCAGCAACAGGACAACCACCACTGCAACCAATATCTGTGTGGTATGGTTCTTCTTAGGCGGCTGCGGCATCCCATACCCATAACCCGGCTGAGGCGGATATGGTGGCTGCATAGGATACTGCGGCTGGATCGGTGGTTGGATTGGCGGCTGAATTGGCTGCTGCACCGGCATTGGTGCGATGTCACGCACCTTCGGCATGTCCTGCGTATCCGAAGTCACCTCATTACCAACAGGTGGCATAGCTGATGTTGCCTGCTCATCCTTATCCTCTGCCGCCGGCTTCTCTGCTGCCGAAGACTCTGCCGGCTTCGCCTGCCCGCAATTCATACAAAAGTTTCCTTTATTCTTTGTTCCGCAGGAACAAAGCCATTCCTGGTTATCCTCCATGTTACAATCGTTCCCTTCCCTATGTATTTATTATTTCAGATGAAGCAGCTTTGCCTTCACAATCCGCTTCACCGATTCATCGATCCGTTCCTCACTGATCTCCCCCTGCTCTACTGCATCGAGCAAGCCCAGATAAAGTTCCGTCTCATGCTGGTATTCATGACAGATCATGACTATATCTGCGCCAGCCTCAACGGCCTTCACGCCCAATTGACGATAACCGTTATGCCTGGACACAGCCCCCATCTCCATATCATCCGTGATGATCAGTCCATTAAAGCCCAGTTCCCCACGCAGGAAATCCGTCATGATTGCTTTGGACTGGCTGGCCGAATTTACCGCATCAAGCGCTGGATATTTCAGATGAGAAACAAGAATGAAGTAATCTTCTGCCTGCCGCTCATCAATCATCGTCCGGAATGGAACAATATCCTGCTGCATAAGCTCATCCTTCGAGGCCGTGATTTCGGAAACCTCCTGATGGGAGTCAACCCTTCCCCGTCCAATCCCCGGGAAATGCTTCAAGGCATACAGTTCGCGATTCTGTTCATATCCCTGTGCTGCCGCCTGGACAAACTTCGTGACCTGATCCGGATCCGTACTATAAGAACGCCGGTCAGGTGAACCGACATCCGCTACCGGCGCAAAGTTCACATTGATGCCCATTTTCTTAAGTGACACCGCCGTCTTTGACGCCCACTCTTCAGCAGCAGTCACCTCACCCGCGGCACCGATCTCCTTCTGCGATGGCGGTGGCGTAAGGAATCCCTTACCACGAACCACATCACCGCCCTCTTCATCAATACCGATAAAGAGTGGTACCTTCTGGTCAGCCTGTGCCTGCAAATGCTCAGTCAATGCGGTCACCTGCTCAGTTGAAGCCAGGTTGCGGTCGAACAACACCACCCCGCCCGTATGATACTGATGCAGCATATACAGACTGTCATCCGTCACATCCTGTCCATGAATCCCGATCATGACCATCTGGCCGACTTTTTCCGATGTCGACATCGAACTGACAATGCGGTCTACCTGCTCATCCAGGGTCTCATCATGCGCTGTCCCTGAACCGGCGCCAGCGCCTCCCAGACACCCTCCGCAAAAAATCGTTATGGCTGCCAGCACCCCGGTTGCCATAGCCTGTCTCCGCTTCATCATATAAACTCCTCCTGTATACCTTAATCCGGAATACGGATACTGATATAATTGACCGAATCGGTCCCTTGCACTACGGCAAAACGTAAAATGCCCTGACGGCCATCCAGTGACGTGAAGCTATACTCATAAAGGTCCTTCCCATCATACTGGGACTCGGTATAGTCTGTACCATAAGCTGCCTTCACATCAGCCAGACTCGAACCCTGATGCTGATTACGCTTGGTTTTCGCCTGATCAGTCTCGGACACCAGCGATGTCACTACACCTCCGCGCGTCCCCACCTGTACCGTCGGATAACTATAGAATACCATACCATCCTTTGCCTTGGATGAGAGTTCCGTCCCCAGGATACGCCGCATATCATCAACGGTCAGCCCAAGATCCATCCCGCCAAGAGACAGATCGGAACGCATGGCATTCGGCTCACTGGCAGGCTTCGTATCCTTGGCCGGGGATGTATCGGCAGCTTTATCCGGTGCCGATGACGTACTCTGCCTGGACAACGAGCTGTAATTGCTGTTGCTCTCATCACTGCCGCCAAATGCACCTTCGCGTACCGCAAAGAACACCAGCACGGCTGCCAACAAGATAATAACGAGCCCCAGGGCAATCTTCACACGATTATCCCCCGAGCCACCCGCCGGCTGCGGCATCACCGGATAGCCAGCAGGCGGCTGCATTGGTGGTGGCATCTGCGGCTGCATCTGTGTCGGCCTTGGTCGACCGCAAACCATACAGAAATTCCCCTGATTGCCATGCTGCCCACAGATACAGCTCCAGCCACCCTGCTGCTCCTTATGATCTGCTCCTGCCATATTGATCCTCCTATATGATTTCTTTAATACGACTCTAATAATTGCACAAATTCCATTATACCATACCTCAATACATTTGTCCGTTGCCAACACTAAAGTTAATACAGAATAACAATGAGCCACAGCCTTACCTCCTTTGGGGTAAGGCTGTGGCTCATTCATTCCGGCCCGAAATGCCGGTCAGACCTTCCCGGCCATCTTTTCCACGTCATCGGATGTCCGCTTAAGTGCCATCCCCTCTTCCGTGATCTTCCGGATCAGGTCCGCCTGCTCCACATTCACTTCCGTAAGCTGGGCAATCTCCTGGTTGATGCAGTTGATCGAATCACGAATCTTCGTCAGGATATCGGTAATCCGCTGCGCAGAATCAGCACTGTTATCCGCCAGCTTGCGAACTTCCTCAGCAACCACAGCAAAGCCACGTCCCTGCTCACCAGCACGGGCTGCCTCGATTGCAGCATTAAGCCCCAGCATATTGGTCTGTGTCGCCACGCTCTTGATGAAATCAATAACCTCATTCGTTTCAGATACTTCATCAGCCGCCTTGCTCGTCAGCTCCTTCAAGCTCTTACCGCTGTCTGCCAATGCCTCTGCTTTCTCTGATATCCGCGACAGAGAAACGGACAGATTCGAAGTAGCCTCCGCTAAGTGTTCTGCGGTCGTATGCATGAGTTCCTGCTGCTCCAGTGATTGATGGACCGCCACAGCGCCCACGATTTCGCCATTCTCCTCCAGCGGCATGCTGACCGCCACATAAGGTACACCATACACCTCCGCACCGACCTGCACCACAACCCGGCGCTTCTCACGCATGGCAACTGCCACCGCTGCGCCCTCCTTGATCGGCTGTCCCACGGTCACTTGCGCTGCAATCTCCTTGATCGAATTCGAAGCCAGCCATTTCTCACGATCAGCAACGACCATACCAACCCGCTGGGTCATCAGCTGTGGCAGGATTGAAGTAACTGCCTGGAATGCTTCTAAAATCGATATTGCCATGAGAATTCCTCCCTATCCCTAAAATCACATCAAAAATGCTATCGTTCATCTAAATTGTATATATCATAAAGATACTTCGCCAAAAAAACCGGATTCCCTTCAAACAGGAATCCGGTTTTATAAATCTTTTATCAGCAACAGGCTGCTTACAAATTATTTACTGAAAAACAAGGCATAATATCCGTTGACGAAGATGGCCAGCACAATAAGCGGCAGTCCCCAGTTCAGATAGAAGCGCAACCAGGTTGGAAACGCTGTGCCCTTGCCGGTATTGGCCTCCTTGATGAAGTTATCCCAGCCCCAGCCGTAGCGGCTCACGCAGAACAGCAGATAGACCAGGCTGCCCAGCGGCAGCAGATTGTTACTGACCAGGAAGTCCTCCAGATCGAGTACGCCAGAGCCCGGACCAAATGGCTGAAACCCGGACCATACATTGAATCCCAGCACACAGGGCATCGACAGCAGGATAATGATTGGCATGCCCCAACGGATGATCTTCTGACGATCCTTGTGCAGCAACTCGAAGAAGCAGACGATCAGATTCTCGAATACCGCAATAACCGTCGAGGTCGCCGCAAAGGTCATGAAGAGGAAGAACAGTGCTCCCCACAGACGCCCAAATGGCATCGCATTGAATACATTCGGCATAGCCACGAACAGCAGGTTTGGTCCGCTGCTGGGATTGACACCATAGCTGAAGCAGGCCGGGAAGATGATCAGACCGGCCATGATGGCTACAAAGGTATCCAGCACGATAACCCAGACCGCTTCACCGGTCAGGCGTTTCGACTTGCCGATGTAGCTGCCAAAGACGGCCAACGCACCAATACCGATAGACAGCGTAAAGAATGCCTGCCCCATTGCGGCAAAGATGACTTCCTTGAGTCCATACTCCTGCAGCTTGCTGAAATCCGGATACAGATAGTATCTAAGCCCCTCACCGCTGCCCGGCAGCAGAATAGAATTGATGGCCAGGACCACCATCAGGATCAGCAGCGCGAGCATCATCCACTTCGTGATCCGCTCAACACCAGCCTGAACGCCCAGATAGCAGATTCCGCCGCACAGCAGGACAACTACAATCAGATAGCCGCCCATGGTCACAGGATCCATGAGCAATCCGCCAAATACCGCGCCGACACCGGCAGCATCCAATCCGACAAAACCACCACTGGCCGTCTTATACAGGTAGTACAGCATCCAGCCGGATACCGTCGTATAGAACATCATGAGCAGCAGGTTGCCGGCAATCGCTCCGTATTTATACCAGTGCCATTTCGTACCTTTCGGCTCCAGCACATCGAAGGACATCGCGGCGCTGCGGATACTCGCACGTCCGACCGCAAACTCGGCGACCATGATAGGCAGCCCCATAATAGCCAGGAATAACAAATAAATCAGGACAAAAGAAGCTCCGCCATACTGCCCCGTGATATACGGGAACCGCCAGACATTGCCCAGGCCGATCGCACAGCCGGCCGATACTAAGATAAACCCCAAACGGGTTGAAAAACCACCGCGTTCCAAAACAGCACCCTCTCTGTTGCAAAATCAATTTACATAAGTTACAAGTCGCATTCCTATATATTATCCCATAAAGCTAATTTTGTCCAGCAGAGAACGACACGTTTTTTAATCTGTTTCACCCTCACAGACCGGTTCAGCCTTTACTCGAAACCTCATTGTAGACATCCTTGAGCAAGGTCTCCTTACGCAGGCTCAGGCATTCACAATGCCGGTCATCCGCATCGACATTCCGTATCGTTTCCAGAATGATGGCCCCGATCATCGGTGCATCATCATAGAAGATATCCGCCATATCCTGGTGCGACCACTTCGCCTTGATACCTTCCCCATAGTTCACCGTAAAGTACAGTCCCCGCATAGCAGGCTCCGATCTCCCGGGCCAGATAGACCTCCGGCGCAATGCTCTGACCGACGATATCCGCCTGACCATTCATCATCGCCACCTCAGCCGGACTCTCGAAATGCCGGCCATCCGTCACGGCATAAGTGCCACGGATAAACACCCGCCCATCAAAGCGTTTCTTCGTCGACTCGATCAGCGCCTGCCGCATCTCCGGACACAAGCATCGCGCATGATAAGCAGATAACGCCCATCGAGCATGACATCCTTTCGCACCGACAGATCCAGATAATCGTCCGGAATGATGAAATCCCGCAGGTCCAGCAGTTTATTGACCGTCCCGACGCCGCCTTCCGAGATGATGCGCTTCACGCCCGCCTCGCGGAACGTCCAGAATACCTGCCGCGAAGCATCCGCCCGCGTAACACCGGAGCGCCAGCCATGCATGCGGCAGGTCAGCACCTTCTTCTCCCCCACAGAAAAGAGTCGAAATGCCGGACTCTGCCCATAAGGCGTCTCAAAATGCAGATCATCGGCCAGGATCGTCACATCATCATCCGGCAGATTCGCCGGAAAGTTGCTCGAAAGCGTCCCCGACCCGCCAACCACTGCATAATCAGCCTGGGGAATCTTGTTATTCATCATAAATATACACCTCATTATCTGTTACTCACTTCATCGAAGAAGCACCGCGGCTGGGCTCGATGCATCGAAGTCTGCTTTTCTCTAAATCAGCTAGATTGCTAATTCTCCCCTTGATGCTGGAATCCAACAAATCTGCTCGAACCGGACCAAGACCTACCGTCAGAAGGAGAATGATTCAGAAGCCGCCACTAATCGACGGCGGGCGAGGGGAAACTATTTTTTTCGTCCGGAACGAGTTGCCGTAGGCTGGCACGCCGTAGGTACTGGCTAGATCCGTCGATTCGTTGCGGCGCCGTGGTACCGGCGCGCCAGCTAAGTAAATACTATATTCTCAGGGCGGGACATTTAGTGCAGGACGAAAAAAATAGTTCCACCGAACCCCGTGCTGAGCTTTGAACGACTCGTAACCTGTAGCTTATCTTCAGTATCTTTTGAGCACGCGATATTCTGTATCCCGCTGGGCTGGCTTCTTGCCGGCGCCGCGGATCACATCGGCCATCTTGTTGATCGACATCTCGTAGCTCGTTCCGGCTGCCCGGACCACATTCTCCTCCAGCATGATGCTGCCCAGATCATCCGCCCCGAATCCCAGCGTCAGCTGCCCGATCCGCTCGCCCTGCGTCACCCACGACCCCTGGATATGCTTCACATTATCCATATACAGCCGCGTCATCGCCAGCGTCTTCATATAATCCCAGCCGCTCGTCCGCTCACCGCCCAGCTCCGTATTGCCCGGCTGGAACGTCCACGTGATGAACGCCCGGAACCCGCCCGTCTTATCCTGCAGACGGCGAACCTTCTCCATATGCTCGATGCGCTGCGCCATCGTCTCACCGAACCCGATGACCATCGTCGCCGTACTCTCCATGCCGATGGAATGCGCGCACTCCATCACATGCAGCCAGTCATCCGTCATGATCTTCTTCGGACTGACCCGTTTCCGCACCTCATCCACCAGGATCTCCGCACCGCCTCCCGGCAGACTGGCCAGTCCCGCATCCTGCAGCCGCTTCAGCGTATCCAGAATGGAGATGCCCTCCTGCTGCGCAAAATACTGGATTCTCCGTCGCCGTGAATGAATGGATCGTGATCGATGGAAAATTCGTCTTGATCAGCCGCAGCATCTTCTCATAATACCCCAGGCCAAGATCCGGATACAGACCGCCCTGGATCATCACCTGCGTACCGCCGGCCTCCACGGTCTCCCGTACCTTCTCCAGTATCTCATCATACGTCAGCAGATACGCATCCTTATGCCCCTGCCGCCGGAAAAACGCACAGAATCGGCACTCATTCTTGCACACATTCGTATAATTGATATTCCGGTCCACGATGAAGGTCACCGTATCGTCAAACAGTTCCCGCCGGGCTGCATCAGCCTGACGGCCCAGCTCGATCGGATCGCCATGCGTCAGCAGCTCGACGCCTTCCCGCTCACTCAAACGATTCATGCCTTCACCTCCTGATAAAACGTATCCCGCTCCACCGGCTCATAGCCCGTCTCACGGATCATCTTCTCCAGCACCTCACGGGTGATACCCGTATTCGTCTGAGCACCAGCCGCATGGATGATCTTCTCCTCACCGATCGTACCATCCAGATCATCGGCTCCGAAGCCCAGTGCCAGCTGCGCAATCGGCATCGTCAGCATGATCCAGAACGCCTTCACATGCTCGATATTATCCAGCACCAGCCGGGAAAGTGCCATCATCTTCATATCTTCCCACGAACCGACCCGCTTCAACTGATACTCCTCCGCCAGCTTCGTATTCGCCGGATGGAACGGGAACAACATGAACGCCTGGAACCCATGCGTCTCATCCTGGATATCCCGCAGCGTGATCAGATGCTGCAGCCGCTCCTCAATCGTCTCCACATGCCCGTACATGATCGAAGCATTCGTGCGGATCCCCAGTGAATGTGCCGTCTTCATCGTCTCGATCCACTCCGCCGACGTAGCCTTCTTCGGACAAATGATCTGCCGCACCCGGTCCGACAAAATCTCCGCACCACCGCCCGGCAGACTGTCAAGCCCCGCCTCCTGCAGGATCATCAGCACCTCACGAACCGACTTGCCCGTCATCTTCGCGAAATTCACGATCTCCACCGGCGTAAACGCCTTCACGTCCACCTGCGGCAGCGCCGCCTTCACCTGCCGGACCACCTGCACATAATAATCGAACGGCTTATCCGGATGCAGCGCCGAGACAATATGCACCTCCGACAGATTCTTCACCTGCCGGGCACCATCCAGTATCCGCTCAATATCCGCCGACTCCAGCACAAAGCCCCGCGTATCGCCGGCCTCCACCTGAAACGCACACAGCGGACAATTCGAACTGCACACATTCGTCAGATTGATATGCCGGTTGACCGTATAGAAAACCTTCCGCCCGCTCTGCCGCTCCTTCGCCGCCCGTGCGCACTTCGCCAGGAACAGCAGATCATTATCCTCATATAAAGCCAGCGCATCCGCCAACGAAAGCCGTTCCCCAGCCTCCGCCCGCGCCCGTGCCTGATCGATACTTGTCATCCTATCACCTTTTTCTATCTAGAATAAATAAGTCACTAAATTCCACCAGCCCAGAACCTACCCGATTTCTTCCAGCCCAGCCGCGAGGGCAGTGCATAGCCATAAGTGTAGCTTTGGTGTTCTGCGTTAAGAAAAAAATTTTGGGCTACCAACCTTCCTTGAAAAAGACTTTCGTTTAAGCGAAGCGCGTTTAAGTCTGTTTTCAATGATTAATTAAGGCCCAAAATTTTTTTTAGCAGGTTACCTAGGCGGAACGTTGGCTATGCACTACCCTCGCGGCGGTCTTCTATCGTATTACTACCGTCTACTCAAACGTCCGCAAAATATTGAAATTGCAGTCGCAGGCCGCCGGGATCCTCCCTGCCTCACGAATAATACGGATAATCTTATCCTCACTGAGTGCCGTCGGACTCGTCGCCCCCGCATCATGCAGGATCGTCTCCTTATGCACCGTTCCATCAATATCATTCGCCCCGAAGCCCAACGCCACCTGTGCCACCGGCACCGTCAGCATCACCCAGTACGCCTTGATATTCCGGAAATTATCGAGCATCAACCGGGAAATCGCCATCGTCCGCAGATCATCCCACATACTCGTCTGCTTGATCTTGCTCCCAAGCTCCGTATGCTTTGGCAGGAACGGGAAACAAATAAACGTCTGGAACCCGCCCGTCTCATCCTGCAGCTCACGCAAGCGCAGCAAATGATCAACACGCTCCTCCAGCGTCTCAATATGCCCATACAACATGCTCGCATTCGACTTGAGGCCCAGCTTATGCGCCGTCCGGGCCACATCCAGCCACTCATCCGCCGATGCCTTATTCGGGCAAAGCAGGTTCCGCACCCGGTCCGACAGAATCTCTGCCCCACCGCCGGCAATCGCCTGCAAACCGCCCTCATCCCGCAACCGGATCAGGACCTCCCTCACCGAGAGCCCGGAAATCTCCGCAAAATGCGTAATCTCCACCCCGGTAAAGCCCTTCATATAAAGCTTCGGGAACGTCTCATGCAACGTCCGTACCAGATCCAGATAATCCTCAAACGACCACGTCGGGTGCAGCCCGCTGACCACATGCAGCCCCGCCATATCCGGATCCTTCATCGCATCCCGCACCAGCGCCACCGCCTGTGCCTTGGTCATCGCATACGCGCCCTTATCATCCGCATCACGGCCAAACGCACAGAACTTGCAACGGGACGTACAGATATTCGTGAGATTCACATGACAGTTCACATTATAGTAGACAATATCTCCGCATTTCTGCTGGCGCACATGATCAGCCATCGCGCCCAGCCAGGCAAGATCATGACAGTGAAACAGGCGGATTCCATCTTCCCGGCTCAGACGCTCGCCACTCATGATCTTCTCTTCAATGTCCTTGTATGAATTCGTACTCAACAAAACATTCCCTCCAAAATTTCATATCACCAGCCAACTGCCAATGACACATACGCTTAAAATTATATCATCTAATAGAACACTTTTAAAGAAAAGAAACTCACAGTTCCCCGCAATTATCCGCCGACTTTTCCAAACATGAATAAAGACGCTGTTACATAAAAAATTCTTCTCATATTCATGAGAAAAACTATTCCAATTAGCAGCTTTTGCCTAAAATAATTACAACAGCTTTCTGTAAATATGCTATTATTTTATAATATAAAGATATGTTTAACATCGAAAAGGAGAACCTCTATTCCCCCTTATAAAGATCACTCCCTCACCACAGTTGCTCCAAACGCGGTGAACATCCAGTACTTCGGGCGCTGGGAAAAAGGCGCTGACACGTCCCGCTGCGGTCAGGGTGCAACCTATATCAAGACAAATTTCACCGGCACCAGCATCAAAGTATTGCTCAAAGATACCGGCAACTGGTGGCGTTACAGCATCGATGTCAAGGAATTCAAACGCTTCAAGCCACATGGCAGCGAAACCACCCTGGCCGAAAACCTGCAGCCAGGAACCCATAAACTGGTACTGACACG
The DNA here is from genome assembly GCA_022482925.1 of Selenomonas sp. GTDB lineage: Bacteria > Bacillota > Negativicutes > Selenomonadales > Selenomonadaceae > Selenomonas_A. Next base: position 74,313 of record JAKVOG010000006.1, read on the forward strand.
CTCAACAGAGGGCTATATGGGTATCAGCGAGTTCCGCGGCTTCGAGATTGACGATGGTTCCCGGCTGGAAACGCCCGATGCGCCAAAATCCAGGCGACTGGAATTTGTTGGCGACTCCATAACGGCAGGTGCCAAGAACGACGGACCAGCCAGCGGTCCTTATAATGATATTGAGGACACGGATATGTCCTATGGCCCACAGTTGGCCCGCCTGCTGGATGCCGACTACAGTATCGTTGCCAAGTCTGGCGAAGGCGTCATCCATAACTGGGCTGAGCCCTGGCCGGGCAAAGAAGTCCATACCAGTGACCGTTATGCCTGGACTTTCTACTATGATAAATTCAGCAACACCAATCTGAAATGGAACGTCAAGGATTTCCCTGTGGACGGCATCGTCATTGCCATGGGTACCAATGATTTCAGCGATCAGAAACGAAAACCAACCGAAGCTGAATTCGTACAGGGCTATAAGAAGCTCATCCAGACCATCCGCCATATGAATCCACAGGCAACGATCATCTGCACCGAACCAGTGCCGAACTGGGTAGGGGAAAAAGCGCGCGCCTGGATCAAAGAATCCGTCGATACGCTTCAGGCCGCTGGTGACAAGAAACTGCATTACATTGGCATCAATGAGAACGGTCCCCTGCTGGCAGAAAGCGACTATGCCGGCGACTCTACGCACCCGCTGAAAGGTGGCGCTGCTAAAATTGCTGCCTATCTCAAAGACAAAGTGGCTGCTATCATGGGCTGGAACTAATATTTAGTTTCCTTAATCAACTTCTAACGGCTATCACAAGACATTCTAAAAACAGAGCCTTATACTCTTAATTGTGATCAGGAAATACAAGATCACCCGCCTCTATGAATAGAGCACTAAAAGGAGATGAGCGTTATGTTCAACAAAAAGAATGTAAAAGTAACCGCCATTGCCCTGGCAAGCTTTATGAGCCTCGGCCTCGTCGGCATGACGGCTTCCGCAGCAGAAGCCAGCCCATGGCAACATGATGGTGATTACGAAATCACGCAGCTGGCCAACAAGCATCACCGGTATCACCCGAAAGACTATTCTGAGGGCGATCGCAACACCGCAGCAATTGTTGGTGCCGTAGCTGGTTATGTCATTGCCAAAAACACCTGATTCTTAATCAGCTTCTAACGTATATCAAAAACAGTTTTAAACTGCAACCGATATACTATCCATTGTAGTCAGGGAGCTTCCCTGAACTGATTTCCCGGTAATTCTTCTTCCCCAGAAGGATTTACATACATTCGATTCCTAAATCTCTAATTCTCTCAAAGAAAAGGGACATGCCCCCACAGCATGTCCCTTTTCTATATGCAAAACAGACAGGCCAACGCCTGTCTGTTTTTATTTAAAGATATTCTTCAAACCGGTCCATATCCAATACCCGGATCATCTTGCCTTCAACCGACAGGATTCCCTCCCGCTGCATGGCACCAAGTTCCCGCGAGAGCGATGGTCTCGTAACGGCCAGATAGGCCGCCAGGAATTCCCGGCTGATGCCCAGCTCGACCTTTCCGTCGCTGCCCAGCTGCTGGAACAGGAACCGCACGATCTTTTCCCGCAGCGATCCGCTGGCCAGCACCTTGATCTTGTTGTGCATGAAATAAGCCTTGCGGGCAAAGATCCGCATGAGATTCTGCTGCACCTTCAGCGCACTGCGTGTCAGCTGTCCACCAGCCTCAAGCGTGAACAGCGTGCTCGATATCTCGAGCAGGCGCACCTTCGAGGCCGTTTCCACATACATATCATACGGCTGATGCAATACCTCATAGACCTCGCCGAACATATCCCCCGGCTCATCGATCTCAGAAAGGAATATCTGCCGTCCGGAGAACGTATCCTTCAGGATACGGACCTCGCCTGCCAGCAGGATATACAAAGAGCGCGGCATATCTCCTTCATGGAAGACGATATCACCTTTCGGATAATCATGCAGCCTGACCTGTGCCGATGACAGCAGTTCCCGCACTTCCTCATCCGTCATGCCGGCAGCCAGGGTGCTTTTTCGGAGCACCGGCACCAGCTTTTCTTTATCATCCATCCTATCTTACTCCTGCACGAGCAGTTTCTCGATCTCCACTACATACATCGTATGGTAATCGTCGCTGTACCATCTCGAATCGCAGGCCTTATCCAGGAAGCATTCCTGCTTCATCTCCTGCGCATAAAGCTTGCGGCAGAGCATCGTGACCCGTGCCTCATCATAGTAGGTACGGCCATTGTCATGCCGGACCGTCAGACCGGATTTCGCGATCTTGTCCTCATCACGACCGGATATGGTCCCGAAATAATTCATCATCTTGCGGCGGTCCTCACCGAATACCGACAGCGTCAGGCCATCCGCCTTATCGATGAATTCCTTTGTATAGCGGCTGGGACGGATGAAGATAAAGGCCACCGGTTTCCCCCACATGATGCCCATCCCCCCCCAGGATGCCGTCATGGCATTTGCCTTGCCATCAGCTTCGCCTGTTACCAACAGCCATTCCTTACCGATCACATGGAATACACTCTCATTGAATGCGTCTGGATTAACCTCTTTTACTGCCATTGTTTCTTCTTCCTTTCGATGGTGAAAGCTATTATCATTACTTATCAACACTATATTAACGGATTTCCACCAAAAAATCCACAAGATATGGGAGATATCCACAGTTTTCCCGTGGATATCCTCAGTATTTTGTGGATAACTTTGTCATATTGTGTATTATTTATCTTTTTTCAAAGCATCGTCCAGGGTGTGCCAGGCCAGAACGGCGCACTTCACCCGAGCCGGCATATGCGCTACATTCTTGAGTGCCAAAGCCTCATCCAGATCCTCCAGCTCGTCTTCATCCGTAATCTCACCCTTGATCATGCTGATGAATTTCTTAGCCAGGTTGCGGGCCTCCTCGACGGATTTCCCGCGGATCAGCTCGGCCATGATATCCGTGCTGGCCTGTGAGATCGCGCAGCCGATGCCCGTAAAGGCCGCATCTTTCACGACCCCGTTCTCGATCTGCAGCTCAATGGTGATCTCATCCCCGCAGCTTGGATTATGCCCTTTGAGTGCACAGGTCGCGCAGCTCAAATGATGCTTATGATCCGGGTTGCGGCTATGCTCTCCCAGGACCTCGGTATAGACGTCATCAAGCGCCATAACCCAGTACCCCCCTTACTTTCTTCACAGCATCGATCCAGCGATCGACATCCTCACGTGTATTATACAGATAGAAGCTGGCACGGCAGCTGGCATTGAGCCCCAGGAAGCGGTGCAGCGGCTGGGCACAGTGGTGACCGGCCCGCACGGCTACGCCATAGCTGTCAAGGATCGTCGCCACATCATGCGGGTGGACATCCTTGATGTTGAAAGCGATGATGCCCGTCTTGTTGTCCTGCTGGCTGTCGCAGCCATAGAGTTCCACATAGGGCAGTTCCTGCAGCTGCGGCAGGGCATAGTCGACCAGTTCCTTCTCGATGGCCTCGATGCGGTCAAACGTGATCTTCTCGAGATAATCGATAGCGGCAGTCAGACCGGCGGCGCCGCCGACATTCTGCGTACCAGCCTCGAATTTCGACGGTACCTCAGCCCAGGTCGTTTCCTGCTCCTGCACGTACTCGATCATGTCTCCGCCCATGAGGAACGGCGGCATTGCATCGAGCAGCTCATACTTGCCATAGAGCACGCCGATGCCCATCGGTGAAAGCATCTTATGACCGGAGAAAGCGAAGAAATCGGCATCCAGATCCGTCACATCGACAGCCATATGAGCCACGCTCTGCGAGCCGTCGACGACGGCCACAGCACCGACGCTGTGCGCCTTTTTGACGATCGACTTCACATCGTTCTTGAGCCCCAGGACATTGGATACCTGAGTCACAGCGACGATCTTCGTCTTTTCCGTGATCTTCGTCTCGATATCTTCCTGCGAAAGATTGCCATCCTCTCCAGATAGATATACTTGAGCACGCGCCTTTGGACTTGGCCACGAACTGCCACGGCACAAGGTTGCTGTGATGCTCGGACACCGAGATCACGATCTCATCCCCGGCCTGCACATTGCTCAGGCCATAGCTGTACGCGACCAGGTTCAGTGCCTCGGTCGCATTCTTCGTGAAGATGATCTCTTCCGGACGCTTCGCCCTGATAAACTGAGCCGTCCGTTTCCGGGCATTCTCATAGATATCCGTCGCCTTGACGGACAGCGCATAGGCACCGCGATGCGGATTCGCATTGCAGCCACCATAGTAGCCACAGATCGACTGGATCATCTGCTCCGGTTTCTGTGTCGTCGCACCATTATCCAAATAAGCAATTTTCCTGCCATTGATCTCCCGGTTCAGCAACGGGAAATCCTTTAAAAAGTCCTGTGCATCAGCCATTTGAAAGCCTCCTCTGCAAATGTTCGTCGATCTCCGTCTTCAAGTCCTCGTCCGGGATGCGGTCCAGTACCGGGTTGAAGGATGCCTCCACCACCAGTCGCTGGGCATCGGCGAGGTCGAGACCGCGGCTCATCAGATAGAAAAGTTTCTCCTCATCCATCTTGCCGATGCTGACGGCATGATGCCCGTCTACATCGTCCTCATGCGACAGCATGATCGGCACACTGCGGTTGCGGACGGTCGGAGAAAGCAATACAACTTCTTCGTTCTCACGGCCAACCGAACCTTTGGCCCCCTCCAGGAAATCCAGCGTCCCACGGAAGGTCTTCTCACTGCTGCCCAGCAGCGCACCACGCACCTGCATATTGGCATCCGTACGCTTGCCGCCCTGACGAATGACATAGTTCATATCCACCTTGCGGCTGCCATCCCCGAAATACAGGGACCAGATATCGCTGACGCTGTCATCACCAGCCATATCCACAGTGAGCTCGGCAGCCACATGTGAGGCACCAGCCTCGACACCTGTATAGCTGAACTTTGCTCCCTTGCCGACATAGACCTTGACCCGGCTCGTGCACGGCTGATCAGCCGCGACCAGCTGGACATTGATCAGATGCAGTTCCCCGCCATCAGGCGATATGCACCTGCACCTCATACTGGGCACTGTCACGATTCGTAAAGATGACCTGATCTTTTTGCCCGGCTTCGACCAGGATCTGCTGTTTCTTGATGGTATCGGTCAAATCCTCCGGAACCAGCGCTTCGTTGACGCCCAGCCAGCGCCAGGTGCGCATCGGGATTGCGGAGAATGTTTTATTTTCGTTCATTATATATCCTCCTTCAATCAGCCGATTGTACCTTCGAGCTCGATATTCACCAGATTATTCATTTCCAGTGCATACTCCAGCGGCAGTTCCTTGGCAATCGGCTCCACGAAACCACGGACGATCATCGCCCGCGCCTCGTTCTCGTCGATGCCACGGCTGGTCAGATAGAAGATCGCCTCATCACTGATGCGGCCGATTTTGGCCTCATGCCCAATATCTGCCTCATCGCCCTCGATATCCATCGTCGGCAGCGTATCGCTGCGCGAAAGATTATCGAGCATCAGGGACTCGCAGTTCACGGAACACTTCGCATGATCTGCGTTCTTCGTCACCTTGACGGCACTGCGGTACGTCGCCTGGCCACCGGCCTTCGAGATCGTACGCGTATTGATATTGGCAGAGGTATGCGGTGCCGCATGAATGACACTGGCACCCGTATCGAGGTTCTGCCCCTTGGCGGCAAACGTGACCCCTGTAAACTCGCAGCGGGCATTTTCACCATGCAGCACGCTGCATGGATAGAGCATCGAGATATGAGAACCGAATGAACCGGATACCCATTCGATGATGCCGTCCTTCTCAACCAGCGCACGCTTCGTATTCAGGTTCATCATATTGCGCGACCAGTTCTCGATCGTCGAATAACGCAGGCGCGCACCTTCCTTGACGAACAGCTCAACGCAGCCGGCATGAAGGTTCGTGACGTTATGCTTTGGTGCCGAGCAGCCCTCGATAAAGTGCAGGCTGGCCCCTTTCTCAACGATGATCAGCGTATGTTCGAACTGGCCGGCACCCGCTGCATTCAAGCGGAAATAGCTCTGCAGCGGCATCTCGACATGCACGCCTTCCGGCACATAGACGAACGAGCCGCCCGACCAGACAGCGCCATGCAGTGCCGCAAATTTATGATCCTTTGGCGGCACAAGCGTCATGAAGTACTCCTTCACGATGTCTTCATGCTCCGTCAGCGCCGATTCCATATCGGTATAGATGACGCCTTGCTTGACCATATCCTCCTGGATGGAGTGATAGACCACCTCAGAGTCATACTGGGCACCAACGCCGCCCAGCGATTTCTGCTCAGCTTCGGGGATGCCCAGACGATCAAAGGTATCCTTGATGTCTTCCGGCACATCCTGCCAATTGCCAGCCATCTTCGCGTCCGGCTGCACATAGGTGACAATCTCATCCATATTGAGCTCCGAAAGATCCGGCCCCCAGGTCGGCATCGACAGGGAATTATAGACCTCCAGTGATTTAAGACGGAAATCCAGCATCCACTTCGGATCATGCTTGCGGGCCGAGATGTCGCGGACGACATCTTCGGTCAGGCCACTATGCGATTTATAGATCGAATGATCTTCATTCTTGATATCGTACAAGGTGCGTTCGATATCATCAATATAGGTTTTCTTCTTTGCTGCCATAATATTTATCGACGCCTCACTTTGCTGCGTTCTGTTCTTCCCGGATATGGGTAAATCCACGGCTGTTGATATCCTCAATCAGCTCCGGACCACCTTCCTCGACAATCTGGCCATTCATGAGCACATGAACCTTGTCCACCTTCAGATGCTCAAGGATGCGCGTATTATGCGTGATGATCAGACAGGAGTTCTCTGCGTTGTGGAACTTCGCCACGCCCTCGGATACGATCTGGACCGCATCGACGTCAAGGCCGGAATCCGTCTCATCCAGCAGCGCGAGCTTCGGCTGCAGCATCAGCAGCTGCAGGATCTCATTGCGCTTCTTCTCACCGCCCGAGAAGCCGACGTTCATATAACGCTGCGCATACTCCGGATTCATCTTGAGCTCTTTCATCGTCGCCCTGAGCTCCTTGCGGAATGGCACGAGCTTGGCCTTCTCACCCGTGATAGCCTGCTTGGATGTGCGGATCATATTCTCAACCGTGATGCCCGGGATTTCCTCCGGCGTCTGAAATGACAGGAACAAGCCTTTACGCGCGCGTTCGAAAGTCTTGAGGCTGCTCATGTCCTCGCCCTCAAACATCATCGTGCCGCCCGTCACCTGATATTTCGGATGTCCCATGATGATATTCATGAGCGTGGACTTACCGGAACCATTCGGTCCGAGAATGACATGCACTTCTCCTTTATTCACAGAAAGGTTCAGGCCTTTCAGTATTTCCTTGTCTTCCACGCCGGCGTGGAGGTCCTTGATTTCCAAAAGCTTCTCTGCCATGTTAAAAACTCTCCTTCTATCACACATTCATATATAAAACCGTATTTGCTCAATTTAATCCTTAGTATTTTACTCGGGATTGATATTTTTATTGTAGGGGCTTTCACAAAAAAAGTCAATACTAGGGAAATAGGAAAAGAAGGAGTTTCGCCTTTGAAAGAAGAATAACTATAGTATTGTTCATCGTTAACGGATTGACCGATGAATCAGATCTCTACTTTGCCGTAGATATTATTGTAATGAAACCAATTCCCCCGAGGAGGAATCCCTGAATGGACTCACTGAAAAAACAAACATACCTGCACTGCCTGTGTGTCATACTGTGCGGATTCTTCCTCCTCACTGTGTCCACAGCGCAGGCTGCCCCGCGCCCTACACTGCGGGTTGGCTACACAGGCATCCCCGGCTATATTGCCAGGGATTACCAGCAACGCTACAAGGGAGTTGCTTATGAATATCTCGAAGCCCTCGCTACCTATCTGGGCGTTAGTCTTGAATATGTACCCGGTGCGTTCGAAGAAAACCTGCTAAGGCTGCAAACCGGAACGATCGATTTGCTGCCACGACAGGATTCACAAAACACCCTTTCCCTGTCGCCGCCAACACTCTCGACGCCCCCCGGGATCCAGCCAGTAGCACTTGGTCCCGGTGCCGGTTTTGCCCTTCTGTCCAGCCAGCGCCCAGAGCTTATACAAAACATAAAAGCCAGCGTCCAGGATATGGCAGCCGTCAATCCTTTTTTTCTCTACCAATTACAGGAAAAATACCGCAATTATAACGGCCACGCCCTGAATCTGAACTCAGATGAAATCGCCTATCTGAAGGCTCATCCGGTACTCCATGCCATGTCCGCGCCAGGTGAAGCCCCTTATACCTGGTTTGATAACGGTGAACATAAAGGCATCACAGCCGATATTACCGCCATCATTGAAAGGGATCTGAATATCAGGATTGAAGTTACCCCTACCGACACCCAGGGTGATATGCTGCAGCATCTGACCAATGGCGATATCGACCTGGTCACAGACTTCTACTACGATTACAATTGGGGCCGCGAACATAATTCCACATTGACGTTCCCTTACCTGCCCCTGAATTATGTCGCCGTACTGCGCCGGGATCAGAACCTGCCGAGTCAGCCAATCGTGGCTTGTCCGCGCAACCATTACTATACGCATGAATTCCTTGAAAAAATGTATCCGACGGCCCAGCTTCGCTACTATGAAACCGTTGCGGAATGCATGGCCGCAGTTAATAACCAACAGGCAGACATGACCTTTGCCAAGTCCATCACCGCCCAGAGCGACATTTATCAGGGACATTATTATAATCTTTACACGAATGGCAATGTTACCTTCTCTCATAGAATCAGCCTGGCCATCAGTGACAAGATGGATCCAATCCTCATACGAATCCTGAACAAAGAGATTGCCCATCTGAACCAGCAGGATATCTCCAGCATCGTAAACCGTGAGATCTATGCGGTCCAGTCAGAGGACACTTTGCAAGCACTGCTCTACCGAAATCCTTTAAGCTCTCTGCTTATCATCACCGCAGTCTTCACCGTCATCATCCTCTGCCTCCTGCTCATCTTGTCATTGCGCCGCCATCATGCCCGTGACCTATACCGACAAGCCAATACGGTCTCCGGCACCGATATCTATAACACACACTGGTTCGGGTCCAACCTGCTCTCGGCAATTCAACGGTTGAACAACGACCGTCTGGCTGGCCGCCTGATACTGTGCTCAATGTCCGCCCAGCGTCTGGCTACGCTGAAAGAACTCTATGGTGCCCGGCCATTCGAAGAAGCCATCTTCGGCATCTCAGAAAGATGACCCGCCAGGACCCGTGGTTCCTGCTCTACGGTCTGTCACCAGAAGTCAACTATATCCTGGCTTTGTGCCGGATTCCGGACGGTCTTACCCCACAGAAGACTGCCGAGCTGCTGCTGCGCGAGGCAGGGACAGCCATCGTCAACGGCACCCCGACCACCTTCTCCTACCATATCGGCATCTACCCAGTGCCCAAAACCGGCTCCCTGACAGCCAGTGTCCTCATTGACAATGCGCAAGCTGGCCCGCAACAGGATTCTCGGAACCGATCAGCACATCGCCTGCTTCAACACCGCAATGCACGACAACGTCCATCTGCAGCACAAGATGGAACGACTCATGGAAAAGGCTTACAGCAGGAAGAGTTCAAAGTCTACCTGCAGGCAAAATATGATATCCAGTCCCAATCCGTCTGCGCTGCCGAGGCTTTGGTCCGCTGGGACAGCCCGGAGCTCGGTTTCCTGATGCCAGGCAAGTTCATTGACCTTTTCGAACGCAACGGCTTCGCCATCCAGCTGGATTACTACATGCTGGAGCATATCTGCCGTATGCAGCGTGAGCGTCTGGAGCATGGTAAGATTGTCATACCGATCTCGGTCAATCAATCAGCCCTGCATATCACCGAGGAAGGCTACCTTGATACGATGGAATCCATTGCGGAAAAGTATCAGCTGCCAGCCGGACTGGTCGAGCTGGAACTCACAGAAACGGCCTTCATCGACTATACGACCAAGAGCGAACGGAATAATACCCGCCATATCGTTCAGTCCCTGAAACAGATGGGCTTCTCCATGTCCATCGATGACTTCTGTACTGGCTATTCGTCTATTGCCATGCTGCAGACAATACCGGCCAATGTCATGAAGATCGACCGGACCATGCTGCTGGCCGCAGAGACCTCTGACCGTTCCCTGACGATCCTGCGCCATATGGTCGAGCTGGGACACAACCTGAACATGAAAGTCGTTGTCGAAGGCATCGAAACCCGAAAACAGGAACTGCTGCTCCTGAGCATCGGCTGCAATACCGGACAGGGCTTCCTGTTCGCCAAGCCAATGCCACATCAGGCTTTCAGGAACTTCGTCGAAGAACACGGATAAAAAATACCTGCAATACCGAAAGAGGATCTCTCCTCTCAGGTATTGCAGGTATTTTTTGCATAGCAAGCCGATCTCACTTATTCATTTGCGATGCCTAATTACTGCGCCTTGATTGCCCATCTGAGCTTGGTCGAATGAGCCCGGCTGTTCTGGTAGCACTCTTCCCGGCCCGGCCGGATAACATCCGCCGCGATGTCGCTATACTCGCCCAGCTGATGGAAAGCCTTGAATGCCTTCTTCACGATACGGTCCTCACCGGAATGGAAGGTCAGAATTGCAGCCCGTCCGCCCGGTGCGAGCGCTCCTGGCAGCTTCTCCATGAATTCGTACAGCACCTCATACTCATGATTGACATCGATACGCAATGCCTGGAATACCCGGGCACTGCTTTTCTTGATCAGCTCATCCCGGGCCGCTTCCTGCTTCTTCGTGCTGTAGCCAACCCTCTCCTGTACCTCAGACGGCAGTTTCACCCGTTGCAGGGCCTTTGCTACTACTTCATGCAGCTGCCGGGTCGTCTTGATAGGCTGCCGCTTCTGCGTATTCACGATCTGCTTAGCGATAGAATCCGCATACGGCTCATCGGCATTCTCAATCAACATGCCGATCAGTGACGCCTTGTCCAGCCCCGCCAGCCGCTCAGCCGCAGAAATACCGACTTCAGGATTCAGCCTCAGATCAAGCGGACCATCATTCTTATAGGTAAACCCGCGCTCCGGATTGTCGATCTGCATCGACGACACGCCAAGATCTGCCAGAATGAAATCGAACGGGCCGACCTCAGCTGCCAGCTCATCGATCTGACAGAAATTCATATTGCGCAGTTCCCAAAGCTCCGGGCCAAAGCCCTTTGCCCGGATGCGCGCCTCTGTCTTCTTCGACTCGATCGGATCGACATCACCGCCAATGAGGTGCCCCTGTCCCTGAAGTTTTTCCAGCATCGCCAGCGTGTGCCCGCCATAACCGAGCGTTGCATCAAAGCCTCGCTCCCCCGGCTGGATGGCAAGAATATCCAGAATTTCCTTTACCATAATGGGAATATGCATCCCGGCCGGCGTATTCCCCTTGGCCATGACATGCTGGATTTCCGCCCCATACTGATCCGGATTTAATTCCTTATATTTTTCCTCAAACCGCCGCGGATACTTGCCGCTGTAGTGCACGCGGCGCTGATGCCGTTCATTGTTTCCCGCTTTTTCTTCCATATTCAGTGCCTCAGATATCGAAATGTCTGGAAATCGTCGCGGCGATACCATCTTCATTGTTCGTCAGCGTGATCTCATCAGCAATCGCCTTGAGCTCCTCGCAAGCATTGCCCATCGCCACACCATAGCCGGCGAACTCCAGCATACTCTTATCATTCTGCGCATCACCGAACGCCATGACCTCATCCGGCCGGATGCCCAGACGCTCGCACGGCTGCGCCCAGCGAAGCCGACTTGCTCACGCCTTGGCCGTGCCCTCATAGAACCAGGGAGCCTGACTGGACGAATGACATCTTATCCTCAAAGCCACGACGGATATCCGCCAGATGCGGCACCAGGATCTCATTCGGCGCTGCCGTCAGGATCTTGACCGGACGGAAATGCACCGACTCTGCAATATTCGATACGATCTTGACCTTGAGGTTGTTATTGCGGCTCTCATCCATAACCTTATGGCGGCTGGCATCCGTCGTATAGATGAACTCGCCATCATCCACGATTGGGGAAAGCTCTGGCCAGGCCTCCAGATGGCGCAGGAACTCAACGGCCGTCGCCTCATCGATGCTGCTGTCAAACAGGATCTCTCCCGTCGTCGCATCCTCGAATCCGTCCGCCATTATACGAGATCCGCAGTCCATGATAATCCTGCAGCTGCAGCGCATCTGCCTCACGCTTCAGCCCCGGCGCCTGCCGGCCGGATACCAGCGCCACGATAACGCCCTGCTCCTGTACTGCCATGATCGCCTCACGCGTCATCGGCGTAATCACTTTATCATCATTATTGAGTGTACCATCCAGGTCAAAAGCCAGCATCTTATACATAAAGGAACTCCTTCTATCCAAATCCTCATTCCATACGGAAAGAGACCGACAAATCGTCGGCCTCCCGCCATCAGTTAGCTACGCCGATGGACTTGATTGGCTCTTACGTGTTACGGATAATCATCTGTCGAGCCACTTGCAGAGATAGAAGCTGACTACTCCTGCAAGAACAGAGATCAAGAAGTTGGAGAGGACATATTCCACGAAATCACCCCCTTCTGTCCGGAGGTTCCGCAACATTCCCTATTGTATCGAAGTCTTGAACTTTTTGCAAGGCAATGCTATAATAAAGGCAAGCTAAGGAGTTTGAGAGGATTCCACGAAACAAATAAAAGAGCTATGGTTTAGCTAGCCATAGCTTTTTTATTTACATCTTTAAGTTTTTGCAATGCGATGATATAATGAAATCGAGCTAAGGAATTGATAGCATTCCAACAATAGTACAGAAACCGTGGTGTAGCTAGCCACGGTTTTTGTGTATTAAAAGAGCTGAGGCATGACTAGCCTCAGCTCTTTTCTATCCATAATATGCTCTTAGAAAATATCCTTGGCAATGACGATAGTCTCGTCACGGTTCGGTCCGACTGACACGATACCAAGATCGATGCCCGTCACCTCAGCCATGCGCTTCAGATAGTTCCTGGCTTTCTCCGGCAGATCCTCATACTTGCGGATCTTGCTGATGCTCGTCTTCCAGCCTGGGAACGTCTCATAGACCGGCTCAACTTCAGCCAGTACCTTGAGGCTGGCCGGAATCTCGTTAAGCAGCTCGCCTTTATACTTGTAGCCCGTGCACATCTTGATCTCATCGAAGTTATCGAGGATATCCAGACGCGTAACAGCCATATAATCGATACCCGAGAGGATACCCGCATAGCGGACCACGCAGGCATCCAGCCAGCCCGTACGACGTGGACGGCCCGTAACGACGCCATACTCATGGCCTTCCTCACGGATCTTCTCGCCGATGGCATTGAGCTGCTCCGTCGGGAACGGCCCCTCGCCAACACGCGTGCAGTAGGCTTTGACAATACCGACAACCTTGTCGATCTTGTTTGGAGCAACACCGGCACCAACGCCAACACCGCCGGAGATCGGATGCGAAGCCGTAACATACGGATACGTACCATAATCGATATCCAGCATCGTAGCCTGCGCACCCTCGAAGAGGATCTTGCGGCCGGATTTGATCTCGTCATTCAGCAGTGCAATCGTATCGCAGACATACGGACGCAGACGATCGGCATAGCCCATGTATTCCTTCAGGACTTCATCATAGTCCAGCGGCTCATGATCATAAAGCAGCTTCAGCTCTTTATTCTTGATCGCCAGATTTTCCTTCAGGCGCTTTGCGAATTCCTCGCTGTCCATCAGATCGCAGACGCGGATACCGATACGGTTATCGCGGTCCATGTAGCAAGGGCCGATACCACGTTTCGTCGTACCAATCTTGTTCTTGCCACGGGCCTCATCACCGATACCATCCATCAGACGATGATACGGCAGTACCACATGCGCGCGGTTCGAGATGCGGATACCCGCCATATCGATGCCACGGGCAGACAGGCCATCCATCTCTTCCAGCATGATCATCGGGTCGAAAGCAACGCCATTACCGACGATGCAATGCGATCCCTTGAACAGGATACCGGACGGCATCAGACGAAGCTTATAGGCCTCGCCGTCCACTACAACCGTATGACCGGCATTGCTGCCGCCCTGGAAACGGACAACCGTATCCGCCTGCTGTGCCAAATAATCGACGATCTTACCTTTGCCCTCGTCGCCCCACTGAGTACCAGTTACAACTACTGTTGACATAAGTTTCTCTCCTTGCCTTTGACGTTTTCCTGCAGGAATTACAGACCAAAACGCTCAAAAATCATATCGACATGACGCAGGAAATATTTATAATCGAAGCAATCATCGATTTCTTCCTTCGTCAGATACTTCGTGATATCCGGATCGCTTTCCACACTCGTGCGGAAATCCTGATGCTCCATCCAACGCTTCATTGCATTGCGCTGTACCCATTTGTAGGCATCCTCACGCAGCACGCCCTTGCCGACAACCGTCAGCATGATGCGCTGGCTGTAGATCAGGCCGCCCGTACGCTCCATATCATGCAGCATCTTCTCCGGGTAGACCAGCAGCTTATCGATGATATCCGTAAGCTTCCGCGTGCAATAATCCAGGTTGATCGTCGTATCCGGCAGGATCACGCGCTCAACAGAGGAATGGGAAATGTCACGTTCATGCCAGAGCGTGATGTCTTCCATCGCGGCTACGGCATTACCACGGTTCAGACGGGCCATACCCGAGATACGCTCGCAGTTGATCGGGTTGCGCTTATGCGGCATAGCCGAAGAGCCCTTCTGCCCCGGGGAGAAATACTCCTCAGCCTCACGGATATCCGTGCGCTGCAGGTTACGGACCTCAGTTGCAATCTTCTCCAGCGTGCTGGATACGATAGCCATCGTCGTCACGAACTCGGCATGGCGGTCACGCTGGATAACCTGCGTAGCCAGACGTACCGGCTGCAGGCCAAGCGTCTTGCCGACCATTTCCTCGATCTTCGGATCGATGTTGGAATATGTACCAACTGCACCAGACAGTTTGCAGACCGAAGCCGTCTTCTGAGCATGCTCGACACGCTCAATATCGCGCTCGATCTCAGCCGACCAGAGCAGCATCTTCAGTCCGAAAGTCATCGGCTCGGCATGGATGCCATGCGTACGGCCGATGCACGGCGTATGCTTGAACTCCACCGCACGGCGGCGCAGGACCTCACGGAACTTCTTCAGGTCATCCAGAATGATTCCGGCAGCATCACGCATCATCATGCAGTAAGCCGTATCCTTGACATCGCTGGACGTCAGCCCTTTATGAACATACTTGGAATCATCACCAACATTTTCTGCCACATTGG
This sequence comes from Selenomonas sp., assembly GCA_022482925.1. Lineage (GTDB taxonomy): Bacteria > Bacillota > Negativicutes > Selenomonadales > Selenomonadaceae > Selenomonas_A. The sequence goes on from JAKVOG010000006.1 coordinate 89,626, forward strand.
TCAGGAAAGCAATGATGTCATGATGAGTCACAGACTCGATCTCATGAATCCTTTTGACATCGAATTTCGCTTTCGCGCGAATATTCTTGGCCGCTTCCTTCGGAATCTCTCCGAGCTCAGCCATGGCATCGCAGGCAGCCATCTCGACATTCAGGATCTGCTGCCATTCGTTCTCGATAGACCAAAGATGGCCCATCTCCGGGTTGGTGTAACGTTCGATCATTAGTGATTTCCTCCTCATTTTCCTGGCGGCGTCACTGCACCGCGGAAGTGAAAACACGACGAAAAAACTCAAATTGACTGTCCCATCCACATCAAATGCAGAAGTATCGCGGGGCAAGCCTCATTTTGAGTTTGGAGAACTACCTTATTTCCCTTGTCTATCATAGCATTTACAGCAAACCATGTCAACGTTAGTTGACATGGTTACAATCCTGTATATTAGCAATAATTTCTTGTATAAAAGAAATTATTGCTATTTTTACCAATTTATTCTAATATAAAAGAAATACAGTGACAACTTCACATCACAATTGACAACTTCACATCACAAAGGGATGGTTTTATGATTATACGTGAACGATATATGGATCAGCTGCGTGATTTCATCGACACGCCGGTAATAAAGGTACTGACAGGGATGCGCCGCAGTGGCAAAAGTGCCCTTGCTCGAATTATTGAAAGAAGAACTGTTCTCCCGTAACATCCCGGCAACGAATATCATCTCAATCAATCTTGAATCCTTACGCTATGAGTCTCTGCGCGAATATCACGCCCTATATCAGGAACTCCTGCAGCAAACCCGCCAGACCACCGGAAAAGTATATATCCTACTGGATGAGATTCAGGAAGTATCCGGCTGGGAACGAGCCATCAACTCACTACGAGTCGACCTCGACTGCGACCTCTACATCACAGGATCGAACGCCAAGCTCCTGTCGGGTGAACTTGCCACTCTGCTGGCCGGACGCTATGTGGAGATTCAGGTATATCCTCTGAGTTTCAAAGAATACCTCACCTTCACGCAAACTCACACCGATACAGCCTCACAAAATATCCAATCACAATTCGCTGACTATCTCCGATTCGGAGGCCTCCCCGGAATCCATCAAATGAAATGGGAAGAAGAACGTATCTTCCAATACCTTCAGGATATCTACAACTCCGTCCTGCTGAAAGATGTGATTGCCCGCAACCGGATACGCGAAACCGCCCTGCTGGAAGCGATTCTTGCCTACCTCATGGACAATATCGGCAACACCTTCGCAGCGAAGACCATCTCTGACTTCCTGAAAAGCCAGGGACGGCGCCTCAGCACAGAAACGGTCTATAACTACCTGCAGGCCCTCGAATCAGCCTGCCTGATCCATAAAGCTTCCCGTTATGACCTCAAAGGCAAACGTATCCTGGAAACACAGGAGAAATACTATTTCTCCGACCTTGGTCTCCGCCATGCTGTTCTCGGCTATCACGCCCAGGACATAGCCGGGCTGCTGGAAAACATCGTCTACCTTGAACTGTTGCGCCGTGGCTATACCGTATACATCGGCCGAAAAGATGCCGTTGAAGTCGACTTCGTTGCCGATCAGAAAGATAACCGCCTATATCTGCAGATCTGCTACATCTTGACCCCGGAAAATATCGACCGTGAATTCCTGCCACTGGAGCAGATCCCAGATCACTACGAAAAGCTCGTCCTGTCCACCGATACCTTGCTGAACATCAATCGCAACGGTGTCCGCCAAAAGAACATCATCGACTGGCTCCAGCAGGAATGATCTTACCTCCCTCTCCATGGCCTGCTCCTGCAGAAAGGCAGCGCCGCCAAAAAAAAACAGATCCTGCAGAATGACTTTCAAATCGCCATGACTACGACACTTGAACAGGAGGTCGATCACATGTGTAATCTCAGCGAAGGCATCGAACGCCGAGGCATCGAAAAAGGCATCAAAAAAGGCCGCTCTGAAGCAACCGAAACGACTGCACTGGAAATGCTCCGTGACAAAATGGACATGAACCTCATCATGAAATACACCAAGCTCTCCCTCGAGAAGCTCACCGAACTCGGCAAGCTTCATGGCCTGCTCTGATTCCCCGTCTATACAACAAATGCCGCACACCAAGAACCGTGTGCGGCATTTTATATTCCTATTTCCATCCGCTTTACTTTAGCGAACATATGTTATATAATATCAATAGAACAAGTTTTCTGAATCCATCGAATCCCATTACCATAAAGGCTTTCTTATGCTATACTGAAAGAAGGGAATCTCCTATGGAACAAGAAACCTATCTGGCTCACACGATCAGCCAGACCAGTGATCATCCGGCCTATGATGCCGCCTGCAAGAAAGTCCTGGCAGACAAGCAGATCCTTGCCTGGATCCTTCGCTCCTGCACCGTAGAATTCCAAAACTGCAGCATCACGGATATCGCCGAACACTACATCGAAGGCATGCCTGACATCGCTGCCACCGGCGTCTGCCCAGATGATTCCGGTCCCAATATCCACGGCGCCAGCCATGAGGACAACACCCTGCATGAAGGCACCATCTACTATGACATCCGGTTCTCCGCACTCGCGCCCGGCAGTCATCAGCCAATCCCACTGATCCTCAACATCGAAGCCCAGAATGACTACTATCCTGGTTATCCCTTGATCAAACGGGCCGTATACTACGGTGCCCGCCTGATTTCCTCCCAATACGGAACCGAATTCCAAAACAGCAACTACCAGAGCATCAAGAAAGCCTGCTCGATATGGATCTGCACGAACGTCCCCAAAGACCGGCAGAACAGCATAAACCGCTATGCCCTTCAGGAACAGCACCTGGCAGGGAACGCAACAGAAGAACCGCTGAACTATGACCTCATCAACATCACGATGATTGGCCTCAGCGAAACGCCCCCACCTGAAGAAGGCAACGTCCTGAATCTTCTCTCCGTCCTGCTCCTGCAGAAAGGCAATGCCGCCCAAAAGAAACAGATCCTGCAGAATGACTTTCAAATCGCCATGACTACGACACTTGAACAGGAGGTCGATCACATGTGTAATCTCAGCGAAGGCATCGAACGCCGAGGCATCGAAAAAGGCATCAAAAAAGGCATCAAAAAAGGCCGCTCTGAAGCAACCGAAACGACTGCACTGGAGATGCTCCGTGACAAAATGGACATGAACCTCATCATGAAATACACCAAGCTCTCCCTCGAGAAGCTCACCGAACTCGGCAAGCTTCATGGCCTGCTCTGATTCCCCGTCTATACAACAAATGCCGCACACCAAGAACCGTGTGCGGCATTTTTACGTCCGTCATGATCTATCCTCTTTTTCGGCGTGCATCCTCATCCCTCATATCACTCAGGGCATACTCACAGCACTGCTGGACCAGGTTATTCATCGAAATCCCCTGCGACTTCGCAACCTCGTCCAGCTTATCCACCAAATCCGTCGACAGCCGGAACGTCTTGCTGATCATCTCCGGCGTATTCTTCACAACAAACATGAAATCATCCTTCTTTCTTCACCAAACGCACTACACCTGTATCTATCCCTTAGAAAAATAAGTATAAGTCCGCCGTAATCCTTCTACTAAGGAAACTTCAGGACACCAGACCAAAGCCTGAACCGCCATATCATGGCACAACATCGACCGGTAGATATCCCCTTCACGCACCGGTCCATGGCTTACCCGCAGCTCATCACCAGAAATATCCTGCAGGATCTGCACCAGCTCATCCAAGCTCGTTTCCGTCTGTGTGCTGAGATTGTACGCCCTATTGACCTGCTCCGTAACCAATGCCCGGCATAATCCAGCTGCAATATCACCTGCATAAACGAAATCCCTCGTCTGCGAACCATCGCCAAAGATCGTGATATCCTTCCCCTGTGCCATCCGCTTCGCGAAAATGCTGATCACACCACCCTCGCCAGAATCCCCCTGACGCTCGCCATAGACATTGGCAAACCTCAAGACCACATAATCCAGCCCATAGATCTGCCGATAAAGTGCCAGATAATGCTCAGCCGTCACCTTAGTCAGCCCATAGAACGACATCGGCTGAAGTGCATGCTCCTCCCGAATCGGTAGATCAGCCGCCTGCACATCACCATAAGCAGCTGCCGTAGACGCAAATAGCACCCGTCGAACACCGCTAAGCCTGGCGGCCTCTAGGATATTCAACAGCCCCATCACATTCTCATCCGCATCAAACCGCGGATCCCGGATTGATGCATCCACCATCGTCTGTGCTGCCAAATGCACGATTGCATCAAACTTCTCATAGATGATCTGCTGTACGACCACCTGATCCCGGATATCCTGCTTCCAGAACGTGAACCCTGCCGCAGGCAGATGTTCCCGCACGCCCGTACTCAGGTTATCCAGTACCGTGACCACATGGCCTTCTGCCAGCAACTGCCGCACCAGATGAGAACCAATAAAACCGGCTCCACCAGTAACTAAAACATTCATTACATCGCCCCCTAATCTCTACCTGTCTTTAGCTTTTTTACTAACTGATTTATCGTGTCGTTAACAACTATTTTTTCCTCACGATTAAAACACCATCGATATATAATAAACAGGTAAGTTAAAACATAAATTAACAACTTAACCAAAAGGATTTCCCCTCCAAATACCAACTCATTAATCTGTAGATTAACTGCATACCAAAATACAAAAAGTCCAGCAAGCTTTAATATTATTTCACTAATTTGATACCAAAATGTTAAAACATGTAATTTCAATACATGTCCGTAATAAAATGACATTCCAATTCCATTTCCTAAAAACATAGCAAATCCAGTCGCCATTGCGCACCCAACTCCACCATACTTCATCCCTAATGGGACAGCCAATACCAAATTAAGCAATCCAACTGCAGAAAGAATTATTGCGCGGACATAAAAACGATTCATTGCTTGCAAAATAGAAAATCCTATATTTTGAACCAAATCCGTTGTAAACGGAATCATTGTCAGTAATGCGATCCAATACGCATCTTCAAATCCATCCCCAGCCCAAAAATATATAAACTCTTTTCCAAATATAGCAAAGCCAATGCTTATCATTGCAAGAATAAAAAACTGAATACGACCAATCTTTATAAACAACTGAGAAATATCGTCAGTGGTAGCTTTACGAGCAATCATCTCTGTAATATGTGGAAGATATACCCCTGTTACAGACGTAGACAACATCATGTATGCTTTTTGCACATTGGCGGCAACCGCATATACAGCCACAGCCGCAGTTCCATCTATAATCCCCAATATAATTTGGTTTGTCTGAAAGAACAGCTGATCTACAATTGCTACAACTATCATCGCTAAAGAAAATCTTCCTACCTCCATCATTAATTGACGTGTCCAATAATGAAAGCGAATGTGAATGCAAAGTTTATTATTTGCATAATATATTTGAATACAGATAAGCAATGAATTTATTATAGTTTGAACTAACGCAACAGAAAAAGCGCACGGATATTTCCGCAATAATAATGCAACCATCACAGGTTGCATTATTATTTGTATTGCACTTAACCCGCGCAAAAATACATATCGCTGATATGAATCAATTACCGCTTTATAAACCATTCCCATCAACGTTATTGCAAGATTAATCAACAGAAGAATATATATTTTTTCTCCTTCATCTATTTCTTCCTAAAATCCCGCGGAAAATTTAACCTACGGGCATAATTCATTAAACTTCCTTGAAATATACGGGTTCGCGCCCATTGCGCTCCTCCTTTTTGTAGGTTAAAATATAATTAACCTACAAAAAGGAGGAGCGCAAACATGGCATGCATTTCACGTCAAAACGTCGGCAAGTACACCTATCTATATGAATCCGTGTCTTTCCGTGACCAGAATGGTCGTCCGCGCAACAAAAAGGTTTCCATTGGTAAGATAGATTCTGTCACAGGTAAGCCTGTCTTTAAGAAAGAATACCTTGAGCGTATGGCTGCTGCTGGAACGCCAATCGAGCAGGAATCCCCCTCCATTCCACGAGAAACCTTAGAGATAGCAAGAAATATCCTCGCTTCCAATAAACGTTACGGCAGTATGTACCTCTTTTTGAAACTGGCAAACAGCATTAACCTGTTACCGCTGTTGCAGAATGCTTTCTCTGTGCAGTTTCGTGAGATTTTCACGCTGGCCTGCTTCCTGATTGAGTCACAGGAGCCTTTGCTTTACTGTGAGGAATGGCTGTCGCAGACGGAATCCATGCCTTTGCTGAATTCCACGCTGTCATCCCAACGGATTAGCGAACTCTTTACCGCCATGACTGAAAATCAGCGGGATGAGTTCTACAGTTCCTGGATTGAGCAAGCTCAAGAAAATGAGTACATCGCATTGGATATCACTTCCATATCGTCGTATTCGCAGTTGTTGGAATCCAGCGAGTGGGGTTACAACCGCGACCATGAGGACTTACCGCAGATTAATTTGTGCATGTTGTTTGGTGAGGACTCACGGCTTCCAATTTACCAGACCAGCTATCGTGGCAGTCTGAAAGATGTCACAACACTTCGGACTACCCTGGAAGAAGTCACTTCCCTGGTTCCTGGATGTGCTATCCGCATTGTCATGGATAAGGGATTTTACAGTCGTAAGAACATCGATGAGATGTTGAATCCGGACAGGCCTGTTCATTTCCTGGTTTCAGTGCCATTTACCAGTGCCTTTGCCAAGAAGCAGGTTGAGAGTGTACAAAAAGATATTCATGACTTAGACTATACAATTCCAACGCCGGATGGCGGCCTTCAAGGGATCCACAAAGTCCGTACCTGGCATACAGACATGCGCAATGCCAAGCTACATGTGCACATCTACTTGAATTCCGTAAGACAGGTTACGGAGCGGACCAAGCTCTATACCTATATAACGGAGCTAAAGCGGGAAGCATTGAAAAATCCAGATAATCCGCAATATGCTGCTGAATTCAAGAAGTATCTCATCATCCGAAACTCTTCCAAATCATCCGAAGGGCTGACTGTCAATGTCCGGAAAGATGTAATTGCGAAGAAGATGCAGAATTGCGGGTGGATGGTCTTACTAAGTGACAGCGTAGACAACGCAGAAGAAGCCTTGACCATTTACAGAGCAAAAGATGTTGTCGAGAAAAGCTTCTCCCGACTGAAGAACACACTAGATTTAAATCGTCTGCGCGTCCATAACGATGAGCGAATGGAAAACAAGCTGTTCATCAGCTTTATTGCCTTGCTGCTTATCAGTGAACTTCACCAGCGGATGCTGCGTGGCGGTCTTTACAAGACCTACACCATGCATGAACTGCTCTTGAAGGTACGCAAGCTCCGCGTAGCCCGGTTGAATGGTAAGCGTATTGTTCAGCCAATTAGCAAGGAACAACATGAGATATTCAAGGCCTTAGGATTTGAGGATCCCGTAGGTTAAAAAATCTCGGGATTTTAGGTTAGTATAGAAGCGTACAACCATAGCCGATAAGCCAAAATCCATCACACTAAAATAGGCAATCATAGATCCTATCAACTGATATAATCCATACTCTGATTTTCCAATGTAATATAGCAACAACGGAATATATATAAAATTTGATAAAGTTTGTAAGACGATATTTATATAACTGAGTACAATACCGATATATATTTCAAATTGCAACACGTCAACAGCAGTCCTTCGTTTTGCCTCTTTTCTCCATCTTTCCACGACTTTTCCCTATAATAAAGAGACAGATTCTTCTAATACATTTGCATTGACGAAAGGGTGTGACGACTATCCATAATAATTTGCGTTATCTTCGCGAAGTACGGGATATGAAGCAGCGTCAGGTTGCCGATGCTCTTGGTGTCAGCCGTTCTACCTATACGAACTATGAGGCTGGTGCCCGTTGCCCGGATACCGAGATGCTGACTAAGATGGCCGATTTCTTCGAGCTGAGTGTGGATGAGCTTCTCGGACACACGCCGAAACATTCCAAAGAATTCCGGCTGCAGCCTCGTGAGCTGATGCTGGTCAAGAGGTTCCGTGCATTGTCTGCCGCAGGACAGGAACGTACCTTACGACAGATGGAGTTCGAGCTGGCGCTGGAAGTCGAGCAATCACAATCACAGGCAGAGACAAAGAGCAGCGATTCAATGATCTATGCGCCCGAAGGCACATCTGCTGCAGGAAATGTCGTACGCGAAAAAAAATAGGTCTTCGATGGGTTTCCCCACCGAAGACCTATTTTTAGGTTAAATGAAATTTTTCTTGACTTGAAGTCAACTCCAGCCGATAAAATAAGAGTATAAGATTCCGCAAGTCTATCGTTGAAGCAATGCAAGGAGAATATCATGGCTATAGATAAGAAGAACTTACTCACCCGGCGCAATTTCCTGAAGGGCGCGGTCGGGATCAGCCTGCTGGCAGCCGGAGCATACTTCCTGCCAGGGACAAGCTTGTTCCGCCGGGCCCAGAATAGTGCCCGGATGCTGTCAGGCGATCTGCATGCACGCTATGTGCGGCAGATCATCACGGGCACGCCGGCGGCTTCGCGCCGCATCATGTGGGAAGCCGATGCTCCGCTTACCGATGCGGCAGTAGAATACCGTCAGCCGGGCAGCGAGGATATCCGCACAGCCAAGGCAGCCGACGAAACATTCACGGACGATGGCTATACGAGCAATCAATACGGTGCTACAATCAGCGGTCTGCAGGCCGATACAGACTATGAGTATCGCATCATCAGTACCGATGCGAAAAGTGAGTGGCATAAGCTCCATACCGCACCAGCCGGCTCTGCCGGCTATAAGCTGCTGATTTTCCCGGACTCCCAGTCCAGTGATTACAGCGACTGGGCAAAAATGTCCCAGGATGCCTGGAAGCGGAATCCGGATGCCCGTTTTTTCGTGAATATGGGCGACCTGGTCGACAATGGCGAGGACCATACGCAGTGGCAGGCCTGGTTCGATGCGGTCGGCACGATGATCGACACCATTCCCGTAGTGCCTTTGATGGGCAATCATGAGACCTACGACCAGAAATGGAAGGTCCGGCTGCCAGAGGCTTACCTGCACTACTTCGATGTACCGGAGAACCGCAGTGCCCAGTTTTCCCGCTACTATTATTCCTTCGATTATGGCGATGTGCATTTCATGGTGCTGAACAGCCAGTGGGATGAGACGAACGACTTCAAACAAGGTCTTATGGATGAGCAACGTGAATGGCTACAGGAAGATGCCCGCAAGAGCACTGCGAAATGGAAGATCGTGCTCATCCATAAGGATGTCCTGCAATACCGCATTCATAACCGGCCGGAACGACAGGAAGGGATCTCCGATGTAGGGGAGGCTTTCATGCCGCTGTTCGACCAGCTCGGTATCGACATCGTCTTTACGGCCCATCTGCACACTTACCGCGACCGTGGCCACCTCTATAACAAACAGCCCAGTGAAACACGCGGGCCGCTCTATATCCTGACGGGTGTTGCCGGCAACGTCCGTTACCCGGGGCTCTGGATTGATCACGCCTATGACAAGGTCACGGCCCCACAGCCAGAAACCGACAATTACCTGACGATGGATGTCACCCCAGATCAGCTCACCGTTACCTGTTACCTGCCTGATGGAACCACGATCGATCAGATACATGTAACGAAATGATGGAAACAGCAAGAGGCTGTTGCACTTAGAAGATCCTGCTCATATTCATGAGTGAAGATCTTACGTGCAGCAGCCTCTTTGTTTTCAGCATTTCCTGCGCCATAAATAAGTTTATTTGCTGTTTATCTTCTATGCATTTCTCTGTTATCTAATTATTTTATAATATTCCCATAGAATATCCTATTCCTGTGTTAGAATAGTTACGTATTCATTTATTCAACGAAAGGAGTTCTGCGAATGTCCAATCATCTGACCAGCCTGTGTTCCTTGCCAGAGCTGCACCGCCATTTTTTCTCGCGATCATTCCTGATTTTTCTGCTGATTGGCGGAATCAATACGTTTGACTGCACGGTACTGGCTTCATTTATGATCTGGGCTGGCATGGACGGCAATCTGGCTTTTAACATCGGTTATATCATCAGTAATATGATTGCCTATTGGCTGAACACCACCTTCCTATTCCCTGAGCCATTACAACTGGCACGTTATGGACGCTTTTTCCTGTCCTATATCCCCAACTATCTGATCCAGAATATCATCGTGTTCCTGGTCTATAATCTGCTGGGGCTGCCCTCTGTGGTCAGTTTCCTGCTGGCAGCAATTATCGGCCTGCCGGTCACGTTCCTGCTGGTCAAGCTGTTTGCATTTCAGCGCCGCTGATAGATTCTACTATTAAAAAGGAGGCTCCTCTGCCTTGAAACTGAAACCATCCTGGATACTTTGTATCCTCTGCCTTGTCTCGTTTTTTGTTGGTACCGGCCTGCTGGCTGTCACTGACCCGGTCGAATCCAATTACGTCCTGACCGCTAAGGAAATGATCGCTTCCGGCGACTATTTCTCACCACGCATCTATGGTCACTACTGGTATGACAAACCGATCCTGTTCTACTGGGAGCTCGTTCTGGCCTTCCAGGTCATGGGCATCAATGATTTTGCCGCCCGTTTCTTCCCGGCACTCTTTGCCTCGATCGGTGTCTTCGTGACCTATTTCTTCGGCCGCCGCCTCTACAATCAGAAGATTGGCTTCATCGCCGCCCTGATTCTTGGCACGTCGCTTGAATACTGGTATCTGGGCCACGCAATTATCACGGACATGACACTGTTCCTGACCGTAGCCGGCACGCTCATCTGCTACTATTTCGGCTATACGGAGCAGCGCTCCCGTTTCTACTATGCGGCCTTCGCCATTGCCGCTCTTGGCGTCCTGACCAAGGGCCCAATCGGGTTCCTGCTGCCAGGCCTCATCATCCTGCTTTTCCTGATCTGGCAGCGCGACCTCAAGGCATTACTGAACTGGCATATGCTCGGTGGCTTCCTGCTGATGATGGTAGTCTGCTCTGCCTGGTACCTGCCGATGTACCTGATGCACGGACAGGATTTCATCGACACCTTCTTCGGCGTACATAATGGTCTGCGGGCAACCGTATCGGAACATCCGCGAGATGATGTCTGGTTCTACTATCTGCTGATTTTCCTGGCGGGCTTCTTCCCCTGGTCTTTTGCGGGCCTGCCGGCCTTTATCCGCAACGTATATAAACGGAACTTCCATCTGACCACGGATCCCAGGGAACGCTTCCTGATCATCTGGGCACTGACGGTCTTCGTCTGCTTCCAAAGCTTTGCGACCAAGTACGTGACCTACACGTTCCCGTACATGATGCCGCTGGCAATCCTCATGGCCGGATATTTCGTAAAGCGTCCCCGTCTGACCAAATGGCTGGCCATCGGCGGTGCCGCCTTGTATACGATCCTGCTGTTCACGCTTGCCGCGCCTCTCTGTCAGGACCGGTCCGGCAAGGCTGCTGCAACGCAGTTGGCGCCTTACATGCAGGATAGTACAGAGGTATTCACGTTCCAGATGCCATATTCAACCTCGCTGGTATATTACTCTGGGCATGAAGTCAAACGCCTGGAATCCCAGGCCGGCATTGATGCCGCCCGCCCGCATAAGATGGCCTGGACAGCCACCAATGTCATGCCGTTCCAGGCGATAGAGGACCTGCCGACCGATCAGCCGATCGTCGTCGTCACTACGGATAAAGGACTTGATGCCCTGCAGGAAGCAATTCCTGGTAGTTGGGAATCTATCGGTTCCTGCGGTGATATGTATTTCTATCGCCGGGCCGCCAAATAATCTAGCGAAAGGAGTTCCCACATCATGAAATTCATTTCGATTGTCGTGCCTGTCTATAATGAAGCGGACAATCTGCTGCATTTTTCTTCAGCGATTCATCAGGCCATGGCTCCGTTGCCTTACCAGTATCAGCTGCTGTTCATCAATGATGGCTCAACAGATAACAGTCTGAGTCTCCTGCAGCAATTACAGGCAAAGGATGAGCATATCCATTATATTTCGCTGTCCCGCAACTTCGGCCATCAGGCCGCACTGACCTGCGGGCTGGATCAGGCCGATGGCGATGCCATCATCACCATGGATGGCGATATGCAGCATCCACCAGCGCTGCTGCCACGACTGTTGCATGAGTGGGAACATGGTGCCGATATCGTACAGACAATCCGTGAGTCCACCGAAGGTGTGTCTGTCTTCAAGCAGCTGACCTCACGCTTCTACTATCGTCTGCTCAATGTCCTGTCAGATGTACCCATCCAGCCAGGCGGCTCAGATTTCCGCCTGATGGACCGCCGCGCAGTCGAGGCCCTCAAACATTATCGGGAGCAGGCCCGGTTCATCCGTGGCATTGTCGGTTCGCTTGGCTTCCGGCAGGTAAAGATAAACTTCACAGCACCACCTCGTTTCGCCGGTACATCAAAGTTCTCCCTGCATAAGATGATTACCTTTGCTCTGAATGGTATCCTGGCCAATTCAATCATCCCGCTCAGGCTTTCCTTCTATGGCGGCTGCCTGAGTGCCTGCATCAGTCTGTTGCTGCTGGCTCATGTTTTTGTAGCCTATTGGCTGGATGACGCTGTCCCCGGCTGGGCCACAATCATGGTCTGCCTGTCTTTCTTCGGCGGTATCCAGCTCATGATGCTGGGCATCGTCGGTGAGTATATTGGCCGTATCTTTGCCGAGGTCAAGGGCCGCCCGCTCTATCTCATCGGCCAGGACAGCCGTATACAACACGCAAATACAAACCAGGGAGGAATCATGCATGAAGCAGATCATCCTGAATGCCGATGATTTTGGCCGGCATAAATGCATCAACGATGCTGTCGTAAACGGCGTAACACAGGGGTGTCTGCGTTCAGCCAGCCTGATGGCAGTAGGCCCTGCCTTTGATGAGGCCGTCCGTATCTGCAAGCAGTATCCAGAACTTGGCACCGGACTGCATCTTACACTGATTGATGGCCACCCGATCCTGCCGGCAGATGAGATCCCGTCACTGGTAACGAATACCGGCTGTTTCTATGCCGATCACAACTGCCTTTCTCAAGCAGTTCCTGGCTGGCCGTATCCGGCTGGACGAGGTACGCCGTGAGCTTAGCAGCCCAGCTGCAAAAGCTGCAGGCCGCGGGACTGCAGCCGGACCATATCGACAGCCACCAGCACATGCATGTGCTGCCAGGGCATCATCGATATCGCACTTGATCTGGCTAAGAGCGCCGGGATTCCGGCGCTGCGCATCCCGACCGCGCCGCTGTCTGCTCCGGATGGTCTCCTGAGCGATGGCATCGGAGCTTTCATCGGACGTGCCGGTCTGCATACGCTGGCCGCGATGGCCCGCTGGAAAGCCAACCGTGCGGGTCTCTACGCACCAGAGCATTTCACCGGTATCGTAGCTGGGAATGCAGTCGATCAGGCCTATCTGGAATCCATCCTGAAGCACCTGCCCGAAGGCACGACCGAAGTCATGCTGCACCCTGGCACCAACAACCTGCTGCTGCAGGCCGAATGCAACTGGGACCATGATTTCATCAAAGAGCTCGAAGCCATCACCGCCCCGGAAATCCGCGACCTGATGGTCCGGAACCATATCGAATGCACGAACTTCCAACGATAAAAAAGTCAGGCTGTACCATTCAAACAGCCTGACTTTTTTGTTGCTCCATTTGAACTATCCGGAATTCCCGGATAGCTGCCTCTCATACCTATATCGTAACCATCCCCAGGCATGGCAACAACCGGAACCTCTCAGGCCAGAAAATCAGTCCGGCCAGCCAGATAGACCGGCATATTTGTGAACTTGCCATCCTTGCGATAATTACGCTCAGAATAGCGGAAGGCCAGTTGAGGATCAAATTTATCAATATACCAACGAAAACTGGCAGCCTTCTTTGTCTTGCCAGTCTTGGCCTCCAGCGGAATGATTTCCATCTGGTGCTGGAGCAGAAAGTCGATTTCATGCGTAACATCCGGCGCATAGTAATACGGTGGCACAGCCAGCTCCCCGATGAACTGCTGCAACAGAGCATTTTCCGTCAACGCCCCCCGAAACGGAAATGCCTTATCCATCACGATGGCCGCATTCTCGATACCAGCCATCGCTTTCAAAAGACCTGTATCGAAAAGGAACAGCTTGAAATTGCTCATCATCGCATAGGCCGACAGCGGATACCCTGGACGGCTGACGTTATAAATACGATGCAGGATACCGGCAGACACGAGCCACTCGATTGCTTCCTCGAATTCCCTGGCCCTGGCTCCAGCCTTGACCATGCGATAAGAGAATTTCTCGTTCTCCTTCGTCAGCTGCGGCACGATGCTGCGATAGACCAGCAGAATGCGTCCTGCATTGATCTGCTTGTTATGCTTGGTTATATCATTCTCATAAACAGACAACAGTTCCTTCTGGATAGCCTCCACCCTGCCAGCATCACGATGCTCAGCCCAGGATGAAACACACTCCGGCATGCCGCCTACAATCAAATAGGTGCGCCACGCCTCCAGCAGACGCTCATGGAAGGCCGTCGGGATTTCCTCATGCGGGTGCAGACTCTCATACAGCGTCGTCAGCGTCGGCTCCGCAGCCTGCAGGAACTCATGGAAAGTCAATGGATAGACGTTCAGCAGATTGACCTGACCGACCGGATAGGATTTCGGCTCAGCCAGATAGGTACCGAGTAGACTTCCCGCCGCTACCACATGGTATTCGTTCGCCTGTTCATGGAAATACTTCAAGGAATTCAGCGCCGCTGGGCACTCCTGCACCTCATCGAGGATAATAAGTGTCTTTCCCGGCTTGATTTTGAGGCCATTGATTAGGCCCAGTTGCTCCAGCAAACGCCCCGGAGCCTTAGTCCGCTCGAATAAATCCCCCAAAGACTCATCTTCATCAAAGTTGCAGTAGACCATATCCTGATATTCCTGACGGGCAAAATCCTTCATCAGCCAGGTCTTCCCGACCTGACGGGCTCCCTTGAGAATCAAAGGCTTCCTATCGGGGGCTTCCTTCCACGCTTTCATGGCTTTCATCACACTTCTAAGCATATTTTCACCACCATTTTACACATTTTATTAACTTTTTTACCTATATTTTACACTTTTTATCAAATAATTTGAAGATGTTTTTCACATTATCCTGGATATTACCATAGATTAGCCAATCTCTTACCACGATCTTCTCCAGTCGCCCCAACTGATCTTCAGTCCTAACTGACCCCCTCTTTCAAGAAAAAAATGGTCACTTCTACCATTTCATGGCCGCACAAAAAAGAGAACCAAAGAGCAGATGCTCCTTGATTCTCCTATGTTTCTTATATTGGTGCTCGCTGAGGGATTCGAACCCCCGACCCCCTCCATGTGACGGAGATGCTCTAGCCAACTGAGCTAAGCGAGCGGATAAGCAGATAAAACAAAAGGTTCCGCCGTTAGACGAAACCTGAATCAACAAATGGTGGGGTTAACAGAATTCGAATCTGTGACCTCCTCGATGTCAACGAGACACTCTAACCAACTGAGCTATAACCCCATGTCATACCTTTAACGACAGGATTAATTATAGCATAGGTGTCCATATTCTGGCAATAGGTCTCTTTTATTTTTTTGTTCTTTCTTCTCCCATCGTATAATCGGCCAATGTTTGCCTGAACCCTCTTATCCGTATATAATAGAAACCATACGCGTTTCGCGCATCCGGTTCCATAGCAGTACGGAGGAATAACCATGAAAGATCTACTTGATGTCCATATGCATACGATTGCCAGCGTACATGCCTACAGTACGCTGCGTGAGATGATTACAGCCGGTAAGGAAAAGGGCTTGTCCCTGGTCGGCATTTCCGATCACGGGCCGAAAATGCCGGGCGCCTTTCACGAATTCTATTTCTGCAACTTCAAGGTAATCCGGCCGGAAGCATATGGCATTGATGTAGTCATGGGCGCTGAACTCAACATCCTTGATTTCAGTGGCAGCACAGATCTGCGTGAGGATCTGCTGGCACGCCTCGATTATGCGATTGCCAGCCTCCATGATCCCTGCATCCGCCCGGGCACGCGTGAGCAGAATACCGCTGCCTTGATCGGCGCGATGCGCAACCCGCATGTAAAGATCATCGGGCACCCGGACAATCCGGCCTATCCGGTCGATTTCGACCAGCTGGCCCAGGCTGCCAACGAGCATCATGTCCTGCTCGAGGTAAACAACAGTTCCTACCAGCCCAATGGCAGCCGCCGCGGCTCCCGCGAATTATCGCAGGACCTGCTGACCGCCTGCAAACGTCATGGCACGATGATCATCATGGGCAGCGATGCTCATATCGATCTGGATGTAGGCAATCACACCTGCTCGGAAGAAATGCTCGAACAGGCCGGTTTCCCTGAAGAACTGGTGATCAACAGCGATCCTGAGCACTTCAAGCAATGGATTCACTACAAGATCAACTGATATAAGGCGGGATGCCCATATTCGGACATCCCGCTTTTTTTGTCTGGATGATCTGGCAATTGACGAAACCTCCTGCATTTTCTATAATTGAATCATTATATTAACTATCACAAAGAAAGAATGGGAGTTACCATGAACTTATTCGCACGAAAAGCATTGAACAGCTGCAAGCCGCCGCTGCCAACTCAGGCCTGGTCAAAAGCCTGGGCGCACTGGATCTGATCCTGCTGGGCATCGGCTGCGTCATCGGTACCGGCATCTTCGTACTGACCGGCGTAGCCGCCGCCAAATACGCCGGCCCGGCCGTGACACTGTCCTTCATCCTGTCCGGCATCGCCTGTGCATTGGCCGGACTGGCCTATGCTGAATTCTCCTCCATCGTACCGGCCTCAGGCAGTGCCTATACCTATACGTATGCTTCGCTGGGTGAGTTCATTGCCTTCATCGTCGGCTGGAACCTGATCCTGGAGTATACCGTCACCGCCAGCGCAGTGGCCTCCGGCTGGTCCGGCTATGTCACCGGCCTGCTGCAGTCAGCCGGCATCGAGGTCAGCCATGCACTGACACATGTACCGGCCGATGGCGGCATCATCAATGTCCCCGGCCATCTTCATTACCCTGCTGCTGAGCTTCTTCCTGATCCACGGCACGCAGGAAAGTACTAAACTGAACCGCATCCTCGTCTTCATCAAACTGGCTGCGGTCTTCCTTTTCCTGCTGCTGGCCGGTCCGCATGTGAACACCGCCAACTGGGAACCGTTCATGCCATTCGGCGTCTCCGGCATCACCGCCGGTGCCGCCATCGTCTTCTTCGCCTATATCGGTTTTGATGCCGTCGCCACCTCGGCTGAGGAATGCAAGAATCCAGCCCGCGACCTGCCGATTGGCATCATCGGTTCGCTGGTGATCTGCACGATCCTTTACGTCGTCGTCGCCGCTGTCCTCACGGGTGTCGTGCCCTACACCGAGCTCAACAATCCGGAGCCGGTCGCCTTTGCCCTGCGCTATATCGGCTATAATCTGGGCTCGGCCATCGTCGGTGTCGGCGCCATCGCCGGTATCACCACGGTCCTGCTGGTCCTGCTCTACGGCCAGGCCCGCATCTTCTTCGCCATGAGCCGCGATGGCATGGTACCGGCCCGGGTCTGCAAGATCCACAAACGTTACCATACGCCATATATCGTCACCGTACTGGGCGCCATCTTCGTCTCCCTGATTGCCGGCTTTGCCCCGATCGGCCTCATCGCCGAAATGGCCAACATCGGCACCCTGTCAGCCTTCACCGTCGCAGCACTCGGTGTCATGGTCCTGCGCGTGACCAAGCCGGATGTCCACCGCACGTTCCGCTGCCCGCTGGTCTGGATCATTGCCCCGCTGGCCGTCCTGGCCTGCGGCTACCTCATGGCTCATCTGCCGACCGATACCTGGATCCGCTTCATCGTCTGGTGCTTCTTCGGCTGCCTGGTCTACTTCGGCTATAGCTACCAGCACAGTGCACTTGGCCGCCAGCAGAAGAAAATGCGCCGTCTGCGCAAATTCACGCAGGAGTGATCCCGTTTCTGCCATTATTTCTTTGACAAAGCTTGTGACCTGATATAAAATTTGTCTAGCAAATACCATTCAGGCAATATTGAAACTGAATGAATCATCGATAACATTCGATAGAAAGAGGTATCTCATGTTCGTACATGAACTCATCCATCAGGGAAAACCTGACGCAATGGCCATCATCGACCATAAGCGCCGTATTACGTATAAAGATCTGCAGGAGGCAGTCCGTGCCTGCCGCAACCGACTCTATGCTGCCGGTGTCCGCCAGGGCGACCGCGTCGGCATCTTCTCCCGCAACAGTGCCGAGTATGTCTATGCCTACATGGCCATCGCTTCCCTCGGCGCAATCTCTGTGCCGATCAACTTCCAGCTCAGCAACCGCGAGATTGCCTACATCATCAAAGATGCCGGCATCCGCAACCTCATGACCTATGAGCCGCTGAACCTGGTCGATGCCATTGCCCAGCTGCGCTGCGACATCCGCGTAACCCAGCACGACATCCGCGTCTGCGGACAGCCAAAGGCTGGTATCGAAGATGCTCCGGAGCCATCCGGCGGCTTTGATGAGCACTATCCATGCGTCATCATCTATACCTCCGGCACGACCGGCAATCCGAAAGGCGCCGTGCTCTCGCACCGCAATCTCATTGCCAATGCCGAGCAGATGGAGATGCTGCACTGCAAATCCGAGCACAACGTGCTCTGCGTCCTGCCGATGTATCATTGCTTTGGCTGGACCTGCTCTGTACTCTACCCGCTGTACTGCGGCGCTACGATTGTCATCCTCGATGCCTTCACGCCGAAGGAGACCATCAGCGTCATCCGTCAGGAGAAGGTCACGGACCTCTACATCGTACCGTCCATCTGCAGCCTGCTGACCAAGCTGGCCTCCAAAGAAGATATGGCCTCGCTGCGTCTCGTCGTCAGCGGTGGTACGACACTGCCATTGAAGATCGAGCAGGACTTCATGAATAAGTTTGGTGTTGATATCTGCGAAGGTTACGGCCTATCGGAGACCGCCCCGGTTGTCACGATGAACCCTCCGGGCCGGGCAAAAGTCGGTTCCTGCGGCATCGTCGTCAAAGGATCGACTGGAAACTGGTCGATGCAGCCGGTGACCAGGTTCCGGAAGGCGAGCCCGGCGAGTTCGTCGTCAAGGGCGAGAACATCATGCTCGGCTACTGGAATATGTCGGATGCCACCAAAGACGCCCTGCGCGGCGGCTGGTTCCATACCGGCGACGTAGCCCGCGTCGACGACGACGGCTATATCTACATCGTCGACCGCATCAAGGACATGATCATCAGCATGGGCGAAAACATCTACCCGCGCGAGGTCGAGGAACTCATCTATCAGTTCCCGGGCATCAACGAAGCTGCCGTCATCGGCATCGAAGACAAGCTGCGCGGTCAGGCCGGCTCCTGCTTCTACAGTCTGCATGAAGGCGCACATGTCAACGTCCGCGAGCTGAAGAAATTCCTGCAGGCCAATCTGGCCCTCTATAAGATTCCGCGTGAGTTCCACCAGCTCGACAAACTGCCGCGTACCACAACCGGCAAAATTGCCAAGCGCATGATCCTCAAGGAATTTGAAAACAGCGCGAAAGATTGACGATCCTTACATAGAAAAATCTCCTGCCAGCATATCCTGCTGACAGGAGATTTTTTCATTGCTATAGAAGATACGAAGGCTCAGGTTTCTACACTCTTGGGAGGGATATCTGCCGGCGGCGTGTTATTATCCTCCATCGAACGTTTCGACGACAGCTTGCTCTTCTGCTCCGTGATGAAGGCCTGCATAATGATGAATACGCAGAGCAATGCTCCAACAACGATCTTCGTCCACCAGGCCGACAGGGTTCCCTGGAAGCTGATGAAGGTCAGGATAACCCCCTGGATCAGTACACCAACGAGTGCGCCCGGGATGAAGCCCACACCACCGGTCAGCAGCGTGCCGCCGATGACCGAGGACGCGATGGCATCCATCTCCATACCCAGACCATGCAGATTATAACCGGTCAGCATGATGAGACTGTACGCCAGCCCGCCCAGCGAGGAGCAGAAGCCGGAGATTGCATAGACCATAACTTTCGTCCGGAATACCGGCAGTCCCCATGAGTGCCGCTGAGGATTCACTGCCGCCAATGGCGAATACCGTACGACCGAACCTGGTGAACTTCAGAACAATCGCGCTGCCACGATGATCGCAGCAACGGCTACGACCGCACCAATCGAAACGAATCCCACACCGAGATTGATCCGGATAGCTGGCCAGTGCCACCCAGGTCGGATCGCTGATCGTGATCGTATCCTGGGAAATCACGGCGGTAAGGCCGCGGCAGAAGAACATGCCCGCCAGAGTGATGATGAACGGCTGCAGATCAAACTTGGTAATGATATACCCCTGCGCTGCGCCAAACGCCGTTCCCATGATCATGACCAGCAAGACCGCCACGCCCACCGGGAATGCCGGTATGGACCAGCAGCCAGGCCAGGACCATACAGACCAGTGCCAGGACAGCACCAACGGAGAGGTCGATGCCGGCAATGATCAGCGTAAACGTGATCCCACCGTCACGATGATCAGCGCCGCATTATCGATGAACAGGTTCAGGAAAACCTGTGGCCGCATGAACCCTTTATAGATGGCAATACCAGCGCCATACAGGATAATGAACAGCAGCACGGTCACAAAGAACGAAAAATACTGCGAGGCAATCAGATGGTTCAGTTTGTTTTTCATGATTCGTTCGCCGCCTTCCCTTCAGACTTGCCCGTCAAATCCCCTTGATGTGACATATGCCGGGCCTTCCAGTTATCGAACATCTCCTGTGCCTTCTTCGACTGGATCAGGCAGATGATGATAACGGCAATTGCCTTGACGACCGGCAGCTGATCAGCTGAAACGCCGAGCGCATACATGGTTGTCGTCAATGTCTGGATCGTGATGGCACCGATGACCGAACCACCGATGTAGAACTTGCCGCCCGAAAGCAGCGTACCGCCCAGGGCCACTGCCAGGATGGCATCCATCTCCATATTGAGACCGGCATTATTGGCATCGGCCGCCCGGATCAGCGAGCTCTCGATAAGCCCGGATACGCCGGCACAAAGCCCTGAGAATGCATACACGAGGAAGATGACCAGCGTGACATTGATACCGGCAAACCGGGCCGCAGGTCGGATTGATGCCGACCGACTGGACGAACAGACCGATACTGGTCTTCTTCATGAGCACTGCCACCAGCAGGACCATCGCCAGCGCGATGAAGATATTGGTTGGCAACGGGATGCCCGGCAGGAAACCGGCAATGTACTCGAACGGCTTGTAATAAACCGTTACGATCTGCCCTTCCGTCAGGAGCTGGGCCACGCCGCGGCCAGCTGTCATGAGGATCAGTGTCGCGACAACGGCCTGTATCTTGAACTTCGCAACCAAAAGGCCATTCCACATGCCGCAGAGCACACCCACGCCGACAGCTGCGAGCATCGCCAGGATCATCGGCGTCTCAGCGACGCCATCCCCGCGGCCGCCGATCAGCGTACAGACCACCGCCGCCGAGATAGCCACGACAGCACCGACTGAGATATCGATGCCGCTGGTCGCAATGACGAACGTCATGCCAAGGGCCAGGATGATCAGCGAGCAGGAACGGTTCAGGATATCGATGAGACGTCCATAAAGCCGTCCGTCCTCAGTCAGCTGGATAGACAGGAAATCATCGACAAAAAGCGTATTGAAGATCAGCAGCACCAGGAGTGCTACCACTGGCAGGAAGAGCGAACTTCCTGTAAATTTCTTTAGCGTATCCATCAGGCTGCACCTCCCGCAATGGCCTTCATGACACTATCCGAGCTGATATCCTCCCCCGTAAGCTCAGCTACCTTGCGCCGGTCACGGAGTACCACCAGCTTCGTGCAGGTCCGCACCATCTCATCCATCTCCGATGAGATGAAGATAACAGACATCCCGCGTTTCTTCGCCAGCGCGATGGCCATCTTCTGGATCTCGGTCTTCGTCCCGACATCGATGCCGCGGGTCGGCTCGTCGAGAATCAGGAGATCCGGCTGAGTAGCCAGCCAGCGCGCAATGATGACCTTCTGCTGGTTGCCGCCCGAGAGGTTCTTCACCAGCTGGTCACGGCTGGACACCTTGATCTTCAGCAGCTTGATGCAGTCATCGGCAATGCGCTACCTGTTCTTCATAAGGAATATGGCGCATGATGCCATCTTTGGCCTGCATGGCCAGGATGATATTCTCCCGCACGGTCAGATCACCGATGATACCGGCCAGCTTGCGGTCCTCCGGACAGAAGCCGACCTTCTGCTTCATCGCATCCATCGGACAGCCAGAGGTTCAGCTTCTTTCCGTTGATGGAGATCGCACCTTATTGATCTGGCTGATGCCGAACAGCAGTTCAGCCGTCTCCTGTACGACCGGAGCCCAGCAGCCCGGCCAGGCCGATAACCTCGCCCTTATGGATCGTCACATCGACCTCATTGAGCTTGCCGACTGCGCCGATTCCCATCCGCCTTGAGGAATACCTCCTCTGACGGCTGACTCTTCTCGGCAAATTTATCCATATCCTTAACATCATTGAGATTCTTGCCGACCATCTTGGCAATGAGCTCCAGCCGTGGGAGTTCAGCTGTCGCATAGGCTCCCACCAGTTCGCCATTGCGCAGCACCGTGACATGATCGCAGACCTCATAGACCTGATCCAGGAAATGCGAGATGAAGATAATCCCCATCCCCTGCTTTTGCAGCTGACGCATGATCTTAAAGAGATGTGCCGTCTCCGTCTCATCCAGTGAGGAAGTCGGCTCATCCAGGATCAGTATCTTGGCATCGACATCCACTGCTCTGGCAATAGCAATCATCTGCTGCAGCGCCACGGAGTAGTTATCGAGCGTCTTGGTCACATCAATATGTACATCCAGCCGGGCAAGCAGTTCTGCTGACCGCTGGTTGATTGTTTTCCAGTCAATGAATCCATGTTTCTTCGGCTCACGGCCGATGAATATATTCTCAGCTACTGTGAGGTTCGAGCAGAGATTAACTTCCTGATATACCGTCGATATACCGCATTCCTGCGCTTCTTTCGGTGTCCGCGGCGAAATCTCCTTACCGTTCAGGCGAATCGTACCGCCATCGCGCTGATAGACACCGGTCAGTACCTTGACCAGCGTAGACTTGCCAGCGCCATTCTCTCCCATCAGGGAATGGATTTCCCCGGCCCGGAGCGTAAAGTCAACGTTCGACAGTGCCTTGACCCCAGGGAAAACCTTGTCAATCTGCCGCATTTCCAATAGAGCTTGTGCCATAATTTTCACTCCTTACCCGGAAACGTTAGATAAAAAAATCAATAATACCGAAAAAAAGAGCCGCGTCCGAACTCATACGCTGTACGGGCGCGGCCTTTCCTTACAAAATTAAGCTGCGTTCTGATTAATATTTACGTTCTGGCAGCGTCTTCTCGGCAACATCGGCTGGGAAGATACCTTCATCAACATAGACCAGTTTCTCGACCGTCTCACCATTGAGGATCTTCTTGGCCGTTTCCATGAGCAGCGGTCCCTGCAGCGGGTTGCACTCAACCGTGCAGTTCGATTTGCCATCGATCATAGCCTGGAACATACCTTTGACACCATCAATCGAGATGATCGTGATATCCTTGCCCGGTTTCAGGCCAGCTTTCTCGATTGCCTGGATGGCACCGAGAGCCATATCATCGTTATGTGCGAAGAGAATATCGATTTTCGGACCATAGGATTTAAGGAAGGACTCCATGACTTCCTGACCTTTCTGGCGGGTGAACTCACCAGTCTGGGAAGCGAGGATATTATATTTGCTGGCATCAGCCGAAGCTGCCATTGCATCTTTGAAACCTTCCTGACGACGGATTGCTACGGAAGAACCAACCGTGCCTTCCAGGACCACAACATTGAACTGGCTGCCGCCATCACGCGGTTTCTTGTTCTGCTTGGTCATGTACTCATCAACCCATTTGAATACATTCTTGCCCTCGGTTACGGAATCCGTACCGATCTTGGCTACATAAAGGGAATCATCGCTGAGTTTGACATCACGGTCTACGACAATAACCGGGATCTTGGCATCCTTTGCTTCTTTCAGGACTGTATCCCAGCCGGTTTCAACAATAGGAACGAAGGCGATGATATCAACGCCCTGTGCGATAAAGGAACGGATTGCCTTGATCTGGTTCTCCTGCTTCTGCTGCGCATCCGAGAACTGAAGGTCAATCCCTGCATCTTTGGCAGCCTGCTTGACTGATTCCGTGTTGGCTGTTCTCCACTCGGATTCCGCTCCTATCTGTGAGAAGCCCATCGTGATCTTCTTGCCGTTTCCACCCGACCCGGAGCCACTGCTCTTCGCCTGATCGCCGCCGCCACAACCGGCTGCTACGATCATCATGAGTGATGCCAGCAGTAATGCAATGATCTTTTTCATGATTTCGTCTCCTTTGCCTTTCATACCATCTGGTATTGGATTTGTTGAACGGTCCCTGACATGATGCCTCCCCCTATCCACCTCGATTCCCCGGGAGCTTCATTGGTGGTACGATGGTATGTATCCAGCCGCTTCTATTTTTCTGTTCTCGTGCACAAAATTGTTGACTGATAACAATCGGTTTTGTGAAGAGTCAGACTTCTGTCGATAAACCGACAAGCAAAAATAGAAAACCATTACACACCAACGCCAGAACCATTTTTTCTCTCTACAGATTATACAATACTCTTTTGTCTGACTATTGTCAATATATTTTTAGTCTTTCCTTTTGTTCGTGCACGGTTTTCTATTATTTTCTATTAATAGTACAAAAAGGAGACTGTTGCATGGTATGGCAGAGGCCACTCCTGGTCCCCCCTTAGGTGCAACAGTCTCCCAGATTATCTTCTTTAATTCTTGCAGATATGATCCACCCAGTCGAACAGGGCATCCAGATCATAGTCGCCGGCATGGCCCTTGCCCCATGGTGAAGCAAAGTCTACGGCATAGCCGCTGTTCTGCAGTTTCAGTGCCAGCAGAGCCGGATGGCCAGGCTGGTATCACGGTCTTTCGCACCATGGCGGATGCGCCAGTGCGGTGCTGTCGTCACGCCCTTCTGACCGATATACTCCATCGGATTCAGCAGCCTGATGGTCTGGCTGTCTGCCAGTGCCGCTGATTTCGTCTCATGCTGCTGTGCATAGCGCGTGAAATGCTTTCGGCACATTGGTCAGTCGTGCCGAACTCATCGTTCTCGCCGGAGCTGGCATCGAGCTTGTCAAAAGCCGGTGCTGCCTTCATGCGCGTTGCCCAGGCCGCATATTTCGCCAGATCCATAGCCGTGACCTTGCCGTCCCTTGACCGTGAACCAGTCCATACCGGAAATATCTTCACCGGCATCGACCGCACTCTGTGCCGAAGCCATGTAGACACTCTTGATATAGTCGGCGAAGCTGCCCGTACCATCAGCCTCGAGCGTCAGCTTATTGCCCCTGGCATCTTTGAGCTTCAGGCTGTTGACGTAGGCCGGGAACTGTTTTTTCAGGTCTGCCGATGCCTTTATCTCAGCAGCCGTCATCGGCGTAGCCGCCACATTGTCCTGCGGCGCATTCGCCGGTCGGTCAGTCTTAGCCGTTCCACCTGCCTGTGGCTGCACCACCGGCCCCGGTCCCATCGGCAGCACCTTATCGCCCACCTTGATATTCGATGGCATGTGCTGACCGGCAGGCATGGCAATCATGTTCTTCTCATTGCCGGTCGGCGGCATCATCTGTGGCCGCTGATGCGCATCATTGACGCCATTGAACACCCACTCGTATGCCATATCCGCATGATCCAGATTCGTGATCGGGCAGTAATCCATCGAGCCGAAGATATCGTCGCGTTCATTGGCTGCACCGATTGCCTGCAAATACGGCTCATAGTCCCTGCTGTTGCCCGTCGCACCAAGCAGTGCCGACAGTGCGCCGCCCGCGCTCGTACCGTCCGAGATGATCTTCTCCGTATCACCGGCTGGCAGGCGATCCTTATTGTAGCGCAGATAGCGAACCGCGGCCTTGTAATCAACGATCAGCGCCGGCGCCTTGCCTACATACTCACCCTCCGCATTGGTCGTCGTACGGCCACGGATAGCCGGAGCAGCCACGACATAGCCGCGCGACAATGCCACCAGCGAAGCATTGGCACCGCCGCTCATCCGGTCCTGACTGCTAGGCTCACTGATATTCCCCGGCATATAGCCGCCAACACCATTCGGCAGGAATATCGGCGCAGTCCTGGCCGTATACCCATTTACGGTCCCCTGCTGGAAGTAGGCTTCCGGAATAAAGATGCTCATCGACTCTGCCGCTGCAGCAGCCGGATGAGCCACATAGATGACATTACGGTAAGCCCGATATTTGATTGTCTTGCCATTCAACTGCTGACTTTCCTCGGTATATTTCGTTAAATCAAGATCCAGGCTGACGGCCTTGGTCGTCTGGTTCACGATACGGCTGGTATTGGCGGTCTGCGGCTCGATCAGCTGAGCCATCTTCTTCTGATCTGCGGTATCGGTATTCGTTTTGGCCGCATCGATATTCAGTGTCTGCGTTGCCGGTGCAGCCGCCGATACCGGGCAGACTGCCAGGGACTGCGTTGCAATCCCGACAGCCAGAGCCGTCAATCCATATTGCCAGCAACCACGTTTCTTGTCTTTCATCTGTGCTATACCCCTCATCCAATATTACTCGGTCTGTGTTTCTCCTTATTATAAACTTCTCGCCGAAAAAAGCATGAGAGCCCTATTAAATTTTCCATGCAAATTTATCTGCATCCAGCTATTATTTATTACACAAGCAACAAGTATCAGGCAGGAAAAGCCTCCGCTAATAACGAATTATAAACAGATACAGCAATACGCTGAATCCTGATCGTTCGTCCATGGATGGAGGTGTTTTTCCATGGTAACCATAAAACAGATTGCCGAGTTATGTGGCGTTTCCCGTGGCACGGTCGACCGCGTGTTGAATGACCGTGGCAATGTCAAACCGGAGAAGCGGCAACTGGTCCTTGATACAGCCAAAAAGCTTCATTACCAGCCGAATCCTGCCGGCAAAGCCCTGGCTGCCCGTAAGAAGAATCCGGTCGTCGGCGTGCTCATTGCCTCTGAAGGTGTCCATTTCTTCGACGATGTACTGCTGACCATGCAGAAAGCCGCCAAGAAATATGACTCCTATGGCATGAAGGTAATCTGGCGCAGCATGCGCGGCTTCAGTGTAGAGGAGCAATGCCGCATCATCGATGAGCTCCATGAGGAAGTCAACGCCCTGATCATCAATCCGGTCAATCACCCGGAAGTCATCCGGAAGCTGGATCAGCTGGTCGATGATGGCATCTTTGTCGTGACCCTTAATAATGATGTCGAATCCTCCCGCCGCCACTGCTACGTCGGCACGGACTACCTGAAAGGCGGCGAGACCGCTGGTGCCCTGCTGCAGATGATCGGACCGAAATCGATCCGGGCCGGAGTCCTGCTTGGTTCCCTGAACATGCTTGGTCATCGCCAGCGGCTCAATGGTTTCCTGAAGATCCTGGAGAAACATCCGGATTTCCAGTTCATGGGGGTCAAGGAAAACAACGATGATGATATGATCTCCTACGAGGAAACCCGTCAGCTGCTGACCTCCCACCCGGAGACCAATGCACTGTTCGTTGTCTCTTCCGGTGCCTATGGCGCCGCCCGCGCCGTTCTGACCATGAACCGGCGCGATATCGTCATGATCGTGTTCGACACGATCCCGTCCACGATCCGCATGATGCGTGACCATGTCATCCAGTGTGCCATCTATCAGCATCCGCATCAGCAGGGCCGCCGTGCCATGCAGGTCGTCTTTGACTACCTGGTCAATGGCATCCGCCCGGAATACGAGAAATATATCATCCGCAATGAGATCCGGATCCTGGAAAATGTTGAAGATTGATTATCCTAACAAAAAAGAAGCCGTACGGCTTCTTTTTTGTTATCAACTATTATGGGCAATGATGGCGCCGATGATTGCACCGGCCGCAATCGCACCGATTGTACGATTGGTCTGTACCTTCTTATCGTGTGCTTCCTGGCGCTCGCGGGCCTCACGCTCGCGTTCTGCACGGGACTGATAGTGCTCACGGTCATACGGTCACGCGCTCGGCCCGTTCGCGGTCATAACGATCCCGGCGTTCCTGCTCCTGGCGATCCTTCTCGCGCTGCAGCTGTTCCTGCCGCTGACGCTCAGCCTCGATCTCCTGGATGCGCTGATCATGCCGACGCTGCTCCTGTTCCATATCGCGGTCACTTTCCCGCTGATTCCAGCCTGGATTCATAGCTTGCTGCCTGAACCGGCACCGCCAGTGTCGTCCCCAGAATACTGAAGGTCATGACACCAGCCATCATTCCAGCCATATACTTCTGCCATTTTTTTGATTTCATGCTAAGTCACTCCAATTCCAGTCTGTTGACGACTTCAACCATCTATTCTCATTCTGATTTCGATTTTAGTTTACATAATCAACCTTTTAAACCACTTAGACTGGAATTAGAGTGCTATTAAATTTCAGCAGATTTCTACCAGCTTCATGCCCAGCATCGTCCCCAGATCATGGATCTGCTGCTCACTCAAGCGGAAAGACAGGACCGTATGATGCCCGCCGCCAGCTTCGATCCAGGCCGTCGCTCCGGCCTTGAGGCCGACTTTCGGCGTCCAGAGCTGCTTGGCTACCGGCAGATGTGGAGTCTCGGCCTCAGCCTTCCGGCAATCCACCGGATAGCTGATGATGCGAAGCCCATCGCGGAAATCGGCTACGGTCACATCAACGCCCGCACCGTCAGCACCCGTGAACACGAGACGGGCCGGATCATCCTTGCCGCCGATGTCGAGCGGATGGACCTCGACCTTCGGCTTATCGCTGGCAATCGAGGGATCGACTTCCAGCATATGCGCGCCCAGGATGGCTTCATGCCCCTTGCGCAGGTCCAGGGTATAGTCCTCCATGAATACCGTGCGGTCATTATGGGCCATGATCTTCAGGAGACGGGTCAGGGCCGCATGCTTCCAGTCACCCTCGGCACCAAAACCGTAGCCATCGCGCATGAGCAGCTGTGCTGCCAGCCCCGGCAGCTGTTTCAGCCCCTTGAGGTCCTGGAAGTTCGTGCAGAATGCCGTATAGCCGCGGTCATCCAGGAACTTCTTGATGCCCAGATACTCACGCAGCTGATAGCGCACCGATGACTCGAACTTAGCCGCCGGATTGTCCTGTGGATTCATCGTATAAGTCTGGGACAGTTTCGCATACTCCGCATCAATGGCCTGCTCGCTGACGGCATCCACCACATCGACGAGTTCACCGATCGGCCAGTAATCCACGGTCCAGCCAAGCTGGATCTGCGCCTCGACCTTATCGCCCTCGGTGACGGCTACATCGCGCATGGTATCGCCAAAGCGGCAGACTTTGATATGGAAGCTCTCGTTATAGGCAACGGCCACATCCTGCCAGTCCGCCATCTCCTGCTGGACTTCTTCATCACCCCACCAGCCATAGACGATCTTGTTATTCAACCCCAGACGGGCATTCAGATAGCCGTATTCACGATCGCCATGAGCACTCTGATTGAGATTCATATAGTCGAAATCGATCGTCGCATAGGGAATCTCATTAAGATACTGTGTCGCCAGATGCAGCAGCGGTTTCTGCAGCAGCTTCGTGCCCCTTATCCAGTTTTTGGCCGGCGAGAACGTATGCATCCAGGTAATGACGCCACCGACTTCATCATGATAGTTCACGTCCTTCATGAACTGCGTGATGCCATCAGCTGTCGTCATAACACCCTTGCACACGACTTTGTACGGGAGTTTCCCGCTGGCATTTAGCTTATCGACAATAGCCTGGGCATCCCGGGCCACATTGTTCAGCTGCTCCTCGCCATACAGGAACTGGCTGCCTGCTACGAACCAAAACTCATAATCTGCTATCTTCAACATCTGTATCGACTCCTTTATTTTCTATTACCCGGATACACGGACGACTTACTGATCATCCGCATCAACGATGGCCTGTCCAGCGGTCCGTTCTGTTGCCAGACCGGCGCGGTATGCGCTAATAAACTGGTCGGCACCCGCTTTGCCGGCAGCAGTCGGCTCACAGGTTGTACCAGCCACCTGCCCGAATACCTTCTGTGCCAGAAAATCAACCAATGACGGCCGGTCAGCGTCCGGCAAAGCTGCATAGGCAGCCAGGACAGCCATGCCCCATGGGCCGCCAGCATCGGCGGTCTCCATGATCGTGACCGGCATTCCCAAAAGATCTGCCAGTACCTGCTGACCGATCTGCGGCGTCTTGAACAGCCCGCCTTGGGCGATCATGCTGCCGGCGCTGATATGCTCCTCTTCCGTCAGGATGTCCATGCCAATCCGGAGCGGTGCAAACGCACCATAAAGCTGGGACAGCATGAAATTTCCCAGGGTCATACGGCTGTGCGGCGTCCGTACAAAGAGTGGCCGCCCGGCCTCGACCCGGGTCACATTCTCACCGGACAGGCAGCTGTAATTCAGCAGACCGCCGGCATCAGCAGCTGCAGAGCGTACCTGCCCCAGCAGCAGCCCGTAAAGCTCTGCACTTGAAAGCTTCAGTCCGGCCGCCTCGGCAAAATCACGGAACAGTCCGGCCCAGGCATTGAGATCGGAGGTACAGTTATTCGTATGCACCATCGCAACCGGTGCACCATCAGGCGTCGTCACGATATCAATATCCTGATGCACGTCCCGCAACGGCTTATCCAGCACATTCATCGAAAATGCGGATGTACCGATGGAGATATTACCCGTGCCAGGCCGCACGCTGTTGGTACTGACCATGCCGGTTCCGGCATCGCCCTCCGGTGGTGCCATCCGGCTGCCGGCAGCCAGTGTGCCCGATGGATCCAGCAGCTTTGCACCAGCTGGTGTCAGCGTCCCGGCCTCCTCGCCGGCCCGCCGGACCGCCGGCAGGATATCGGCCAGCTTCCAGGGAAGCTGTGAAACCGCCGGCAGATTATCGAATGTCGTCAGACGACCCGCATCATAGGTTCCCGTTGAGGGGTCAATGGGAAACATCCCGGAAGCATCGCCAATGCCCAGCACTTTCTCACCGGACAACTGCCAATGGACATAGCCGGCCAATGTCGTCAGAAACGCAATATCCCGGACCTCCGGCTCATCATTGAGCGCTGCCTGATAGACATGCGCCACACTCCAGCGCTGCGGAATATTGAAATGAAACGCAGCAGTCAGCTTTTCTGCAGCCTCAGCGGTGATATTATTGCGCCAGGTGCGGAACTGCGCCAGCTGCCGATCATCTGCGGCAAATGCCAGATAGCCATGCATCATGGCGCTGACCCCGATCGACCCGATTTTCTGTAACGGTACACCATATTCAGCCTGTACCTGTTCAGCCAGCTGCTGATAGCAGGCCTGAATACCAGTCCAAGCCTCCGTAAGCGGATAGGTCCAGATGCCATGCACCAGCTGGTTTTCCCAGCCGAAGCTGCCATTGGCCACTGTCTGGCAATCAGCCGTGACCAGCACGGCCTTGATATTCGTCGAGCCTAATTCCAGTCCCAGCGCAGTATCACCAGCTTTGATATGTGCTGTGATTTCCTCTTTGTTCATACTGCACCTCTCCTCATCCCTTATGCTGGATTGCACGGTAGATATGGATACTCTCTACCGCCAGCATCTTGTAGCCCTCTGCGCTGATCAGCTGATCTTCCGCATGCATCAGCAGTAGATTCACCCGGTCAAAGGTTCCTGCTGCTTCCATCTGCAGCAATCGGGTATGGGCACCATGCCCCGCACTGTAGCGGTCATCCCCAGCCTCAATATACTGCTGGGCTACGGCAAAGTCCTGGTTGCGTGCGGCATGTACCGCTTTCAGGTAACTGACCCGCGCATCGTTGACGGCGGTGACCATCTGGAATGCGATCTCCTCGATCGGATTCTTCCCTGACTCATCCATATCGCGCCTCCTGTTCAGCTGTTCTTTTTATTCTTGAAATACAGATCGATAGCTACTGCTGCCAGCAGCACCAGGCCTTTGACCACACGCTGGACATCAACCGACCAGCCCAGAAGTGACATACCGTTGTTCAATACACCCATGATCAAGGCACCGACAACTGCACCAGTTACCGTGCCGACACCACCAGCTACAGCCGTACCGCCGATATAGCAGGCGGCGATAGCATCCATCTCGAACATATCACCGGCCTTTGGCGTTGCCGAAGCATTACGGGCAGCCAGGATAACACCAGCCAGACCTGCCAGAAGACCCATATTCGTATAGATCCAGAACATGACCCGATTGACCTTGATACCGGAAAGCGCTGCAGCTTTGCGGTTGCCGCCGACCGCATAGATCTGGCGGCCAGGAACGGTCCGGCTGGTCACGAAGCTGTACAGAATGACCAGTACCAGCACAATAAGAAGGACCAGTGGCAGGCCCATGTACATGGCCAGCTTGATGGTGAAGAAATTGACGATGCCGATGCAGACCAGCGTCTTCACGATGCTGACACCAACCGATGGAACGATAAACCCATTCTTTTTCTTATTGCGGCGGGAACGGATCTCCATGAAGATCAGGAACGCGGACAGGACGATACCAGCCGTCAGTGCCAGCAGCTCGATCTTCGTGCCGCCGATCGTCGTGAATACCTGAGGCAGATAACCTGCACCGATCTGGGTGAAATCCTGAGGCAGAGGGCCTTTCGTCTGGCCATTCAGTACAACCAGAGCCAGACCACGGAATACGAGCATATTCGCCAGGGATACGATAAAGGGGGAAACCCCGAGCACGGATATGAAGAAGCCCTGCCATATCCCGACCAGCACGCCTATCGCCAAGGCGGCAAGGATAGCCAATGGAATCGCCATATGATAATCCACGATCATGATGGCGGCTATGGCACCCGTAAAGGCGACAACCGAACCAACCGACAGGTCGACATTACCGGTCAGGCAGCAGAGCAGCATGCCCAGTGCCAGTACGATAACATACGAGTTCTGCATGATCAGATTGTTGACATTCATCGGCGCAACATTCTTATAGTCGGACATGACCGCAAAGATGCCGTAGATCAGCACCAGGGCGATGATCATACCATATTGTTTAAGATTCTTGATGTGTTCCTGCATCTGCTTGTCGTCAGATACTTTTACTGACGCCGTCGCTTCATTGTTGCTCATTATGCAGTCTCCCTTCTGGCACTATGGGCCATGATGATCTTCATGATGGCCTCCTGATCCATTTCTTCCTTCGACAGCTCTCCGGCGATCTCGCCTTCATTGAGCACATAAGTCCGGTCACAGATACCTAAGAGTTCCGGCATCTCCGACGAGATCACGATAATTGCCTTGCCGCTCTCGGCCAGCTGATTGATGATGGTATAGATCTCATATTTCGCCCCGACATCGATACCGCGGGTCGGCTCGTCCAGTATCAGGACATCCGGCTCGGAGAGCATCCACTTTGCCAGGACTACCTTCTGCTGATTGCCGCCCGACAGGGCCTCAACCGGCTGGGTGATGGAATTCGTCTTGATGTTGATCTTCTTGCGGTAATCCTCAGCGGCATGTACTTCATCATCCTGCTGCAGGACATCATGCTTCGAGAACCGGTCATTCAGGCTGGCAAGCGTCATGTTCCACTTGATATCATTGATGAGCACCAGACCATAGGTCTTGCGATCCTCCGGTACATAGGCAATCTTCTGATCGATGGCACTCTGCACATCCGGGATCTTGATTTCCTTGCCATTCTTGAAGATCTGCCCGGAGCTCTTCACGCCATAGGTGTGTCCGAACAGGCTCATCGCCAACTCGGTACGTCCGGCACCCATGAGTCCGGCAAAACCGACAACCTCGCCTTTGCAGACATGGAAGGACGCATCATGGATGCGCTCCCGGTTCGGATCTTCCTCGTCATGGACCGTCCAGTTGCGGACCTCGAATACCGTTTCACCGATCGTCGCATGGCGTTCCGGATAGCGGTTCGTCAATTCACGGCCGACCATGCCCTTGATGATGCGGTTCTCATCGATAGCCTCACCATTCTGCCGTACGATCGTCTCGATGGTCCGACCATCGCGGATAACCGTGATATGATCGGCTACACGGGCAACCTCGTTGAGTTTATGCGAGATCATGATGCTCGTGATGCCCTTCTTCTTGAGGCGCAGCAGGAGTTCCAAAAGAGTATTGCTTTCTTCCTCGTTCAATGCCGATGTCGGCTCATCCAGGATCAGCAGCTCGACATCTTTTGCCAAAGCCTTGGCGATCTCGATCATCTGCTGCTGCCCCATGCCGAGGTCACCAACCAGACGGTTGACATTCTCATGCATGCCGATGCTGGCCAGGACTTCCGCTGCTTTACGCTGCGTGGTATCCCAATCGATGACATGCCCGAATTTCAAATTCTCATTGCCGATAAAGATGTTTTCCGCAATGGTTAGCAGCGGGATCAGGGCCAGTTCCTGATGGATGATGACGATGCCCTTGCGCTCACTTTCGCGGATATCATGAAATTCACAGGTTTCCCCTTTGTAGACGACATCACCGCTATAAGTCCCATAGGGATATACGCCGGAAAGGACATTCATCAGGGTTGACTTGCCGGCGCCATTCTCGCCGCATAGTGCGTGAATCTCGCCACGTTCTACGACCAGATTGACATCATCCAGTGCCTTTACCCCTGAGAAATCCTTGGTGATATGGCGCATTTCCAGTATTGTTTCTGCCATATTCTATCTCCTCTGTTTTTTCTGTGCTTGAGCACACTTTTACGTATAAAGTAAGTGCTGGGGCATGAATCACCCCCAACACTTACCAGCTGTCCTGAATCAATCAGAGTCCGAGATCAGCTGCTTTATAATAGTTGCTGTCTACGAGCTCTTTCTGGTAGTTGTCCTTGTCGACAGCTACCGGCGTGCAGAGATAGGATGGAACAATCAGTTTATGGTTATCATAGGATTTCGTATCATTGATTTCCGGATCTTTGCCTTCCAGTACGGCCTGTACCATCAGAACGCATTTGTCAGCCAGGATACGGGTATCCTTGAATACGGTCATCGTCTGCTTGCCAGAAATGATGTTCTTCGTAGCCATGAGCTCGGCATCCTGACCCGTGATGATTGGCCAGTTCGTGCCGACCTGATAGCCAGCCCCCTCGAGGGCTGCTGCGATACCATAGCTGATACCATCGAACGGGGAAATTACTGCATCAAGTTTCTTGCCATTGCTATAGTAGCCGGAGATGATATCTTCCATACGTTTCTGAGCCGTTTCCTGAGACCAGCGCAGCGTGCAGATCGTGTTGAAATCCGTCTGGCCGGATGGTACGACGAGCTGTCCTTTATCGATATACGGTTTGAGAACTTCGAACAGACCATCGTTGAGGAAATGAGCATTGTTGTCATCCGGGGAACCTGCGAAGAATTCGACATTGTATGGGCCTTTGCCCTCTGCCAGGCCGAGTTTCTTCTCAACATATTTGCCGATCAGCGTACCGACACCCTTGTTATCGAACGTTGCATAGTAGGAAACGCTGTCCGTATCCATGAGCAGACGGTCATAAGCAATAACCGGGATATTGTTGGCCTTGGCCTGCGCCAGTGCGTTGACCAGAGCACTCGAATCGATGGATGCCACGACCAGGCAGTTCGCGCCATTCGTGATCATGTTCTCGATCTGGGATACCTGTGCCTGTACGTCATCCTCGGCATACTGCAGGTCTACTTCATAGCCCAATGCTTCGAGCTTCTGTTTCATGTTTGCGCCATCCTGAATCCAGCGCTGGGAAGACTGCGTCGGCATTGCGACACCGACACGTTTACCATTTGATGGTGCCTTCGTGCCCGAGCCAGAGCTCGTGCTGCTGCCACCACCACAGCCGGCAGCCAGGACCAGCATGATACCGGTCATTAGTAAGGCCAGGATTTTTTTCAGGTTCCTCATTTGTCTACCTCCAAATCTAAAACACCAAATCCGTCAGCAACTCCATCATGAATACCTTTTCTTTCTTTTTCACCTAATGATTCATCATCGTCGTCTCATCTGCGTCCCTCCTGCTGCTCAAATATACGATATCCCTTTAACTGTTTTAATATATGATATTTTCTGACATTTCATTAGAAAATATCAGGCAACGGCTGCTTTCGCATACCGATTGACCACACAATGAAAGATCAGGCAGGTAAATAAACCTGCGTTGAGATACATGCTGTCCGGCCAGTAGAACGATAACAGTGCACAGGCCACCGTAAAGCCCTGCACAACCTTCATCTGCTTCTCATAGCCTGTCCCATCTGCATCCTGCCGGTAGATTCGTACCAGCCGGTATGCCCGGGCCGAAAATCCGAAAAGGATCAGCAGCAGCATTGCCTGCTCCCAGCCCTGCATCCAGGCGGTCCCAAGTGCAGCAGCAAGCATCAATCCCAAGAGTATCTGCATTGCCTTTTTCATCCTGCATCCTCCTCTTCATCATTCGCCGCTTTTGTGTACGAGCACATGTCATGTTTAAAATATAGCATTTTAATCTTGTTTTGTCAACATTCTATATTGTTCATTATTTATTTTTTGTTGCTCAGGCAATAATGCCTGGGCAGCAAAATCCAATCAGTCCAGATTCCGGGTAATATCCTTCAGATAGGCCATGAGCGCCCGCTCGTCATCATAGATCTGCCGGCCTTTCTTCGTGACGATTCCCGAATTGATATAAAATGGGTTCTCCAGGGGAATCATGACCAGATGATCGTCCGGCAGGATTGCCTGACGGGTCAGGAACGTAGAAGCCAGTCCGTTCCGGACCAGGTTCTTGATTGTATGAAGATAGGGGGAATAATGAAGGATCTGCGGTTTGCGATTGGCTTTTGCATAGATATCATGGACCATCCGGTAAACAAAGAAGCCACTATCCAGCATCACCAACGGTTCATCAACGAAATCAGCCATTGAGACCGAAGCTTTGTCAGCTAAAGGATGATCCGGATGCGTAACAAAGCAGCATTCGCAGGTGAAAAGCTTCTGATAGTTGAGCTTCTGACTGAATCCTGTCTCATAGTTCGTCAGCGCGATGTCCAGCTTTTCATCTTCCACCATGTGCAGTGCACTGATACCACCGGTTTCAATGATATCCAGCCGGATCTCCGGATTCTCCTGCCGGAACTCCCCCAATACTTTAGGCAGGAAACGCATCCCCAGCTGCAACGGCATAGCCATCCGGATATGATTGCGATTATGCGCCATATCCTGGATTTCTTCATCCAGCTGATCCATCTGGTCTAAAATGTGTTTGACTTTGCCAAGTAATTTACTGCCATCATGTGTAATGAGGATTTTACGTCCTTCCCGCTGAAATAAGTTCAGCCCAGTCTCAGTCTCCAGTGTCTGCATCGCCACGCTGATCGTCGGCTGTGAGACATGCAGGTGCTCTGCTGCCTTCGTGATATTCTGCCACTGACATACCTCATAGAAATACCGCATCTGGATAAGTGTCATGTGATCCGCCCCCCTGACTATTCGTCACATTACCTGTATACCTGTAGTATAGCATGACCACATAGTAAAAAGCTATATAGCTATCAAAAGTTCGTATTTCTCCTATCGCAAACACTGTGCCATAATATAAGCAAATCAGATACACAGTTCGTGATAAGTATTATATATAGTTATCACCAATAAGAAGGAGTAGATTGCTATGATGAACATTTTCTTTGACCATGTTGAGTCTTACACGAAAGATCTTTTGGCTGAGAATGCCGACAACCTGAATATGTTCGAGGTTCGTCCTGGTGTCTACGCCAATGTCGACCCGGCTCAGCTCGTGAACTGCCACGCCGCAGATTTCGATCTGAACCGTTGACAGGAAGTTCTTCTTTCCCCTAAACACAACACATCACATCCATGAAAAGCGGCCGGATTCCCCTCCGGTCGCTTTTTGCGTACAGAAAACCGATCCATCTGTCTGAAAATACACAAAAAGGGACACTTATCCTTTTTTTCCTCAGCCGTAATAAGCTATAATAGTGAATGAAATAATAGAATTTTCTTCATTTAATGAAAACAATAGAAATGGGGCATCATTCATGAGTCAGGTTATGGATATCCTGCAAGACACGACACTCACCTATAGACAGCAGCTCAACAGCCTTGCCGCCTATGCGGATAACGCCGCTGAACGACTCGACTACGGCAGCAAGGCACGACAGATGATGAAGGACGGGCTGATCTGCGACCTGTTCGAGGGAGAACTTCCCTACCGTCCCCGTTATATTCTGCCCGACTACGCGAAACTGATGCGGGAGGGCTGTGAATTCCTGTCACTGAAACCACCAACGACCATCTGGGAAGCCATCCACACACTGCTGATCTTCTATGAACACGTACCGAGCATCACTACTTTCCCAGTTTATCTGGGCAATATTGATACGCTGCTGGATCCATTCGTAAGCAACGAGACCGAGGCCTATGCTGCAATCCGGTTATTCCTGCAGCATATTGACCGCACACTCACGGATTCCTTCGTCCACGCCAACATCGGCCCACGTGAGACACCAGCCGGACGGCTGATTCTGCGGGCCTCAAAAGAGCTGCAATGCTCAATCCCGAATATCACGCTCAAATATGACCCGGCCATCACCTCCGAATCATTTGCCCTGTTGGCAGCTGATACTGCCCTGGCCTGCGCAAAACCAAGCTTCTGCGACCATCAACAGTATATTGCCGACTTCGGAACCGAGGACTACGCAATCGCCAGCTGCTACAACGGCTTCCCGATCGGTGGCGGCGGCTATACCCTGATCCGCCTGCTGCTCAGCCACGTCGCGGCCACAGCCTCATCTGTTGAGGATTTCTTCCAGCACAGCCTGCCGGAAGCTGCCGGGCAGATCCTGCATATCATCGACGTCCGCAGCCGCTTTATCCGTAACGACTGCGCTTTCTTCCAGTCCAGCTTCCTCGTCAAGGAGGGATTCATTCAACCCGACCGCTTTGCCGGCATGCTGGGAGTCGTCGGCCTGGCCGAAGCCGTCAATACCCTGCTGAAGCCTTCCTGCCAGCAGGAACGGTTCGGCTATGGCAAGGCGGCCAATGCACTGGGGCTCCGGATCATCGACACTTTATCAAAAATGGTCCGTGAACATACCTGCGAGGTCGTCGGTTGCAATAGCGGCAGCCATTACCTCCACGCTCAGGTCGGCAGCGACATCGATGAAGGCTTCTCTCCTGGCTGCCGTATCCCGGTTGGTGAGGAACCCGACCTGCTCGACCACATCCTGCAATCAGCACCGTTCCATCGCTACTTCCCGAATGGCCTCGGTGATGTCTTCATCTTTGAAGAAACCTACCAGAAGCACCCGGAAGCCCTGCTCCGGATCATCCATGGGGCCTTCCGGAACGGACTGCGCTATTTCTCAGCCTATGGCGCTGGTGCTGACCTCGTGCGGGTCACCGGTTATCTGGCCAAGCGTTCCGATGTTGAACGACTCGAACGCGGTGAAGCCGTGACCAACGATACGACCATCTTCGCAAAAGGAGCCAAGCATAACGGTCATGCCTTCGACCGCCGGATCAGGAGGTTCCCTGATGAAGATTAACCGGATCATCCCCTTCTCCTGCGTAGACGGACCAGGAAACCGTATGGTCATCTTCCTGCAGGGCTGCAACTTCCATTGCGGCTACTGCCATAACCCTGAGACCATCCATGAATGCATCAGTTGCGGCACCTGCCTGGCAGCCTGCCCGACCGGTGTCCCTGTCAATGCAGGCCGGCCAGGTGCACTGGAATGCGGCCCGCTGCTGCCACTGTGATGCCTGTCTGCAGGCCTGCCCAAATCTCTCGAGTCCCCGGACACATGAGTTGTCCAGCGGACAGCTCATGAAAAAGATCCTGCGAGCAGCCGACTTCCTTGACGGCATCACGATAAGTGGCGGTGAGTGCACCCGCCATCCCGCTTTCCTGCAGGATCTTTTCGAACAGGTCAGGTCAAAAACCAGGCTAAGCTGCTTCATCGACACCAATGGCAGCCTGGACCTGAGTCAATATCCGGACCTGGTCGCCTGCACGGATGGATTTATGCTCGATGTCAAAACCATCGACCCGCAGGAGCACCAGCGCCTGACCGGCTGTAGCAACGATATTGTCCGTCAGAACCTCGACTTCCTGCTTGCTGCCGGGAAGCTCTATGAAGTCCGCACGGTGCTCGCCCCGGGACTGTCACACGAGAAGACGATCCGCTATGTCGCCGCAAAGATCCAGGACCGATGCATCTACAAGCTGCTGAAGTACCGCCCCCTCGGGGTCCGGCCAGAAGGCCTGCATCAGTTTGGACGACAGAATACTGTCCCAGCGCAGCTGGATGCCATGCTGTCTCTGGCCAGAGCCTGTGGTGCAAGCAAAGCAGCAATCATTTAAACACAAAAAGAGGGACATGTTATGTTTCACGTGAAACATAACATGCCCCTCTCTGCTATATGAAAACCATTGGCCTGTGTCAGGCTTTGGCTCCGGTAGAATACATCTTGATTGGCTCCGGGTTGTCATTGATGCTCCAGACACCGCAGGGGCAGACACCGGCACAGATGCCGCAGCCGATGCAGCGGTTCGGGTCAGATACATATTCCCAGCTGCCATCTTCATGCTCAATGCGGGTGATGGCCTTCTCCGGACAGGATTCCAGGCACATCTTGCAGTCACGGCAGGTGCCGCAGCTCACGCAGCGGGTATGATCGTCAACCGGATCACCCAGCAGGCAATGATGACACTTGTCAAAGTATGCCTTGCTGAGGCGTTCTGCCGGGATCTGCTGCTTCTGTGGGAAGTCAGCGGTCTCGCCGCCCATGACATACT
Source organism: Selenomonas sp. (assembly GCA_022482925.1). GTDB lineage: Bacteria > Bacillota > Negativicutes > Selenomonadales > Selenomonadaceae > Selenomonas_A. Next base: position 130,493 of record JAKVOG010000006.1, read on the forward strand.
GATCCGCGTACCAGGCAGCCTTGCGGCCGCTGCCGATGGCATCCGTCAGGCGGCCCGGCTTGATGGTATCACCAGCCGTGAATACGCCCGGCAGGATACTCTGATCCTGCTTCGGTACCACCCAGCTCTTACGGAAGAACTCAATGCCCTCATCCGTTGGCAGGAAGTCCATCTCCGGTTCCTCACCAATGGAGACGATGACCTGATCCGCCGGGATGAACGTACCGTCATTGGCATAGATGCCTTCCTTCGTGATCTTGTTCGTGAAGAACGGCCATACCAGCTTGCCGCCCAGACCTTCGATATAATCAATCTCGTCAGCAAATGCTGCCGGCTTCTGCACATCGACGGCTACAACGGACTCAGCGCCCATCTCATAGGCTCCACGGCAGGTATCCATACCGGAGTTGCCGGCACCGATTACGACGACGTGACGGCCCGTAGCCGGCTTCTCACCGCGATTGATAGCCTTGAGGTACTCCAGACCCATCGTGAGGTTCTCAGCGCCCTCCCACGGGAAGAAGCGGGATTTCGTGCCACCAGTGGCAACGACAACCGCATCATTGGCCTGACGCAGTTCAGCAAACTTCGCGGCATCAACCCTGCAGGCACTGACGAACTCAACCCCGACGCTCTGGATGCGCTTGAGTTCTGCCTCAAGCAGCTCATGGGCCAGACGGCCGCGCGGGATAACCTGCTCCAGCTTGCCGCCGATATGCTCAGCCTCATCATAGACCGTGACGCTGTGTCCCTTGCGGGCCAGCTGCCAGGCGGTCGAAAGACCGGCTACACCGCCACCGATGACGGCAATCTTCTTGCCTGTTTTCGTCTTTGGCGGCTCTACCGTCAGGAATGCGGAGCGATAGCCCAGCTCACCGATCTGGACCGGCTCATCAATTGAGCCGCGGGTGCAACTGTCCATGCAAGGATTCGGGCAGACCGAGCCGCAGACCGAGCCTGGGAACGGCGTATACTCGAGTTCCAGCTGGAACGCTTCGTCGAGCTTGCCCTGACGAATCAGGTCAAAACGACGCTGCGTCGGGATGCCCGTCGGGCAGTTGAATTCACATGGGGCAGCAAACTTTGCATTATCCCAGCTCGGTACGCGCAGGCGGTAAAGGCCCGTGCTCAGCGTATTATGGACTGCGAAATCATCATGTGCAACATCGGAGAAGATACCGCCCTTTGACCCAGTCGTCCATACGGAACGCATGCAGATCATGTGCTTTCTTCGGCTTTCTTCTCCCCGACAGCAACGGGCGCAGTTTCTTCCACTGCGTCCAGTCTGACAGCTCAGCACGGAGCTCCGGACGATCGATATGCTGCAGGAACTCGTCCATGCCGCCATCGAGGAACTTGATATCTTCGTCATCGAGATCCAGGCAGCGGATGTCTGCCGGATATGTATCGATTGGACCACGCACATAGACCACGCCGCCAACCATGCCGACACAGGCACGCTCGCCCAGAACAGACTCGAACTGCTCACTGTCATAGCCACAGACGACCGCCTTGCCGCCGCCCATGAACTCGAAGGAGAACGAGCCAACATTCTTCAGGAGCCAGAGCTCCGGCTCTTCATACAGCGGATCGTGCTTCATCAGGGAGCCGGTACGCGTACCGCCACGGCCACCGATAAAGATCTTGCCGCCCGATGAGCAATGTCCGGCCGTATCGCCGGCATCGCCCTTGACAGGTGATGACGCCGCCGGCATTCAGCCAGCCGACATCAGCCGAGGTCGAGCCATCGACTACGATCTCCGTGCCCGGCAGGCACATGGAACCCACGCGCTGACCAGCATTCGTGACATGGAAATGCAGCGTCTTGCCCTCCGGGTGCCATAACGGACCGCCGATATCATGCTGACCAGAAGCGGCAATCTCAAACTCAGTCTCCCCCTGCTGGACGGCCTCGCCGATAGCCAGCAGCAGATCCTGGGTGGACATACGGTCATGCCCTTGCATTGTTTTTATCTTGAACATTTTCGTACTCCCCCTACCTTAACATACATACTGGATACCGAGCTTGTCCGCAACGGCTTTATCCGTGGAAACCAGCGCATCACTGCGGCCGATTGGCAGCGAGCTGTTGCCGATCGGCGCCATGAGCTTCTTGAGCTCTGCATCGAAGGCCAGCACATAGTCGACAATCTTCTGTGCGCCGCGGTCGATATCCAGACGTTTGACCAGGCGGGGATCCTGCGAGCAGATACCCATCGGGCACTTACCCGTGTTGCAGGAATTGCAGCGGCCCTGTTCGTTGCCGACACAGCCGAGCAGCTGAATGAGTACTTTACCGACGAATACACCGTTGGCACCCAGGCACATCATCTTGAATGCATCAGCCGCGGCATTGCCGGTCATGCCGATGCCGCCGCCACCATAAAGCGGGATCTGCCCCTGCAGGCCCTGCTTGACAGCAGCCAGATAGCAGTCACGGATTTTCGAAACAACCGGATGGCCGGTATGATCGAGCGAAACCTCATTGGCCTGCACCCGTGCCGCCCTGAATACCATCGATGAAGAAACCACCGCAGATCTTATACGGATCACGCAGCAGGTTATTATAGACAGATACCGACGTAGCCGAAGCCGCACACTTGATTGCGACTGGTACACGGAACCCAAAGGCTGCATTCATGGACAGATGCATCTTCTGCACCGATTCCTCGATGGAATACAGACCCTGATGGTTTGGTGGCGATGCCAGCGTAGCCTTAGGTACGCCACGGATAGCCTGGACATGCTCAGCGACTTTCGCCTCCGGCAGCAGACCACCATCACCCTGGTTTTGCACCCTGACCGATCTTGATGAGGATACCAGCCGGGTCCGTTACCATATGCGGCATAGCCTTGATGATACGGTTCCAGCCGAAATGCCCCGAAGCGATCTGGATGATGAAATACTTGAGATACTCCGATTCCAGCAGTTTGACCGGCATACCGCCCTCGCCAGAGCTCATACGAACCGGCAGGCCGCATTTCTCATTGAGATAGCCTACAGCCATCGCTACAGCTTCCCAGGCACGGGTAGACAGTGCACCAATGGACATATCGGAGAAAATCAGCGGATAGATCCAGTCAACCGGCGGTGTATGCTTCGACTGCACCAGCTTGCCATCCTGAATCTCGAACGGCAGCTCCTTGGCCGACAATACGCGGCCGAATGGTGCGCGGATATCGAACGTATGACGGGCAGCATCAAGCGACGGGTCCGTCATCTGCGAGATACGGCCAACCACAATGCTGTCGAGCGTGCGCTGCGCATTGAGGTTCGTACGGCCACCGCGTTTGATCGGACCGTTGTCCTTCGAAAGCAGCGTCTTACGCGTATCCGGGTTACGTACCGCACGGATTGCATTGTTCGGGCAGATCTTCTCGCACATGCCACAGCCACGGCAGAAGTCCGTCAGGCTGTCCACCTGCTTGATGATTGGGCGGGCAATATGATGATGCACCGGATTCGGCTGCGAATCCTCAGACGTCGTAATGGACTGTGCCTGTACCTCAACCTTGATGGCCTTGAACGAACAGGACGCCACACAGCTGCCGCACATCGTACAACGTTCGGCATGATATTCTATTTTCCAGGGAAGGTCATTGATTCCCACATCCTGCGTTTTTACTGCTTCCATCTCTGTACCTCCAGGTCATTGTCAATTACTACGATCTCACGCTCATTCGGATAAAGGTCCTTCGTCTGATCACGATCCGGCATGATTTCATTGATGCCGCATACCTCAGACGAGATTGCTACCATATCATCCGTACGCCCTACGACAACCGGACGCAGTTTCTTGGAATCACAGCAGGTGATCATCCGCTGATCCGGCAGGACACCGATAATCGTATTTGGTCCATTGATCTCCAGATTGGCCAGGGACTGACGGATTGCCGTCAATACTTCCTTGTCCTCACGCTCTGCGATCTCTTCGAACGGCAGCGGCGTAATGACATGCTTATAATAGGTAAGCGGCCATTTGAGTTCATGATGGACATAATGGAGGGTATTCAGGAAGCACTGCGAATCGGACTCAAAACCGATGTAACCGCGATGCAGGGATTTCTGGAATTCCTTATTCTTTGTATAGAAGGTATTCTCACCATTCGCACAGAGCGTATAGCCCTGCAGGAAGAACGGATGCGCTGCATAGCGCACGATATCATAGTTCGTATTCTGACGGCACTGAGCCACGATGGACTTGGCAACCAGGCAGCCATTATCATCCCAAAGATGGAAATACGTTGCGATATCGCGCGGATCACCGATCTCCTTGAGCGTCAGTACATCCGGCCAGAACGAATACACAAAGCCCGCATTCGCTTCCTCAAGGATCTTGCGCAGTGCCAGACGCGTATCCAGCAACAGATCTTCCTTCTGCGCTTTCGTCATCTTCTCTGCATCCTCAGGGTAGTCATAGTTACGGAAGATGTAGTACGGCATCGCCTGGATATCCAGGCCCGGCTGCTTGTCCGGAATCGGGATCCACTCCGCCAGCTGCACGAAGTTGTGAGCATCCATATACTCCTCAACCAGCTGTGCACCACGCTGCGTGCAGGCCAGGGACAGCAGCGGCTTGTCTTTGTACCCGGAAAAGATACCATACAAGTCCTGCATGACCATAGCGAAACCGGAGTTATCATGCCCCTCCTGCTGTGGCAGCATCAGGCGCAACGCCGTGGATGGCTGAATGGGTACCTTGCTCTTGATTGAACCGATTCTACACATATCCGTCTCTCCTTTGAGATGTACTTCATATAATATACGTTTGTCTCTATACAATACATTACAACTGTAAGGTAACTTCTATTATAGGAATCTTGTAAACCGATGTCAATATGCATATTCAGCCAAATTTTCTTATAAATCCTGCATTCTTCCCTTATTTTATGTGTTTTTATCACCATTCTTAAAGTTTGTTTATACAGTTAATGAATATTCATGTATTTTGAAGTTTACAATGATACCCATTCATTATAGGTCTGAGCCCAATAAAAAAGCCCTATGTAGTTACCTGCATAGGGCTTTTAGCAAATATAATCTTTTGTTATGTTATGTATTTTTTTACTGTATACATGAATACACTCTTATGCCAATCCTGACAAAAGTATTTTTCAAGTATACAAAATACTTATAGCTTAATGCAAATAAGCTACCGGGTTTACTGGCTGTCCATTGATACGAACCTCATAATGAACATGCGGGCCCGTCGAGAAACCAGTGCTGCCCATATAGGCAATAACCTGACCACGACGTACGTGCTGTCCGGCTGTTACGGCAACCTGCATAGCATGACCATAACGAGTCATGATACCATTGCCATGATCGATATCGACCATATTGCCATAGCCGCCATCGTTCCAGCCGGCGGTCGTTACAACGCCGTCAGCAGTTGCAACAATAGGTGTTCCCATATCATTGGCGATATCGATGCCAGGATGGAAGTCAGAACCATTCCAGCGCATACCAAACGGCGAGCTCACATCACCACGAGCCGGCCAGATTGACGGTGTCGTACCGCCTGGCAGTCCGGTTGCCGTAGATATCGTTCCCAGCTGATCCTGACGATCCTTGAGCTGCTGCTGCAGATCAAGCAAGGATTGACGGCGCGCAGCCAGCCCCTGCTCGACCATATCCAGCGTAATCCCTACATTATTGATATCCGGCAGCACTACAGGGCCGCCCTGTCCATCATGCGTGCCATCACCGCCATTGCCAATGGCATCCGGATTCGCATTCTGCTGATCTGTGCCATCCTGAGCCGGAGCAGCACCAGACATACGGCGCAAGTCATCTTCCAGCTGTTTCAGCTGATTCATCTCATCCTGCAGAGCATTGGCTTTCTTGGAAAGCTGCAACAGCTGTTCCTGCTGAATGCTGTTGACTTCACGCAGATCCTGGATCTCTGCTGCACCATTCCGGGCTGCAAATGTGCTATAGACAGAGTAGCTGAATGCGCCTACGAACAGCATCGCACCAGCAGCCAGTGAGATTGCACCATATTTCAGTGTATTCGCCGACAGATGGATACTCTTCACATCACCATCCTGCGATGGGATCAGCTTTATCGTATATTCCTTTTTTTCTTTTTTTATTGGCTTTTTTTCTTCTGACAAGGATAATCCTCCAAACTGTTAAAATGCAATCCGATGATATCGGGCATGCATAGTAAAAAAATCCACGGAATAACATCTACTCCCTGGATGCAAAACAAAATAAAAACCATATGATATTATATCATATGGTTTTCTTTTTTTAAAGCCTTTTCTAGGACTTCAGGCCTGTGCCATTGCATCATGCAGGGCCTTTTCTTCCTCTTCAGTCATCGTATAACTGGAAATTCCCTTCTCGATGGGCTTCACATAGCTGCGCGAATCTTCCCGTCCAAAAATGCTCGAAAGGATCACACCGTTGTTATGTGAATCAAGCAAAGCTACTGCATAGGACAAGTCACTGCCCATATCATCAAAAGCCCGGAAGCGTACCACCCCCACACGGGTGATTGCCGTCTGCAGCAAAGCATCAATGCGCTTATTCTCGGCATCAAGCTGCTCATTCTTCTCAACAACCTTCTTGACCTCATCAATATGCCCCATGAGCATGCGTTCAAGATTGGCCCCATCAACCCCGGCCATCATCTTGCGATACCGTTTCTTCATATAATTAAGTTTCAGTGCCTGATTGATCATTATCCCCAACATGATAAGGACAATTACCCCCAGTCCGATCACGATAAACGGCATATTATCCATCATTATCTTTATAAGTTGCTGAATATCCATTGTCTATTGAATGCTCCTTCTTTTCCTGGTCCTAATGTACTGGTATTCATATTGTCATAAAATATGAACCGGTTCGTACACTATTGTTTCACGTGAAACATCTTTATTCTCCGACCCCTATTATACCGTAAATTTTCCTGTAAGGGAAACTTTTCTCAGGGCATCGATTCGCTGCTGCTTAACTGAATCCTGCTTCTCCATAATGGTCCCCAGAATACGTTCCAGATCATCAGGCGAGTAGAATTCGATCTCGATCTTGCTCTTCTTTTTGCCCGGATGAATCTTTACCTGCGTACCGAATAGATGCGTCAGCTTCTCTACCGCATCATCAAGGAACACATCATTTGTTGCTCCCTTATCTTTGTTCGCGGTCTCACTGCCTTTTTCCTTAAAAAACTGCGGATTATCCAGTAATTTCTTCACCAGCGCTTCACACTGACGGGCGGACAGTTCCTCAGACTGGATATATTCAGCAGCCTCACGCTGCAAAGCCTTGTCATCCAGTGCCAGCAATGGCTTGGCCTGCCCCATAGACAATGTACCGTTGGCCACATATTCCTGCACCTGTTCTTCAAGTTTCAGCAACCGCAGGAAATTGGCAATATGCGACCGGCTGCGGCCAATCTTTTTCGCCATCACATCCTGTGTGAGGCCGAAGTCTTTCATCAGTCGGGCATAAGCTCTGGCTTCTTCGATGGCATTCAGGTCTTCACGCTGGATATTCTCGATCAGGGCGATTTCGCTGATCTCTGCATCATTATACTCACGGACCATAGCCGGCACCGTCTTGAGACCAGCCAGTTTGGACGCCCGCAGGCGCCGTTCACCAGCAATCAGCTCATATCCTTTATCCGGCAGCCGACGGACCAGGATCGGCTGGATCACGCCGATGCGCTGGACAGATTCTTTGAGCTCGTCCAACGCCGACTCATCGAATTCCTGACGTGGCTGATAGCGGTTGGCCTGAACTTCTCCAATAGGAATTTCCTGAACCTTATCCCTGGCTGGTGTCAACTTCGTATCCTTCAATAATGCCCCCAGGCCTTTTCCCAGACCACCATGCTGTTTACTTGCCACGGGAGATCACCTCTTTTGCCAGTTTCATATAAACCTCTGCGCCCTTGGAACTTTTATCATAATAGATGATGGGCTGGCCGTAGGACGGTGCCTCACTCAGGCGTACGTTGCGCGGAATCATCGTCTTATAGACTGCCTCACCAAAATTATCCCTGACCTCGGCCACGACCTGCTCCGCCAGCCGCGTGCGGGAATCATACATCGTCATGACCACGCCTTCAACTTCGAGCTTATCATTGAGATTATTGCGGACCAGATCGATGGTGTTCATAAGCTGAGACACCCCTTCCAGCGCATAGAACTCACACTGGATTGGCATGAGCACCGAGTCAGCTGCCGCCAGGGAATTCAGTGTCAGGAGTCCCAGCGATGGCGGGCAGTCGATAATGATATAATCATAATCCCCTGCCACCTGATCCAGAGCTTTCTTCAGACGCGTCTCGCGGGAGATTGCGGCTACCAGTTCTACCTCGGCACCGGCCAGTTCGATATTGGCTGGCAGTACATCAACCTTGAATTCCGTATGTTGGATGACCTCCCGGATATCCGTACCATCAATAAGTACATGATAAATCGTCTGTTCCAAAGCGGATTTATCGATTCCGTAACCACTGCTGGCATTGCCCTGTGGATCACAATCCACCAACAGGACCTTCTTTTTCTTTGCTCCCAGGCAGGCTGCCAGATTGACCGAGGTCGTTGTTTTTCCGACACCACCCTTCTGGTTGGCTATCGCAATAATTTTTCCCACGTATATTCCACCACTTTCTCAAATTTATTGCATTATGTTACAGTTTTCCTTGTAAAAATCCGCTACAATAAGTATAATTGTTACATTGTAAACTTTGGCAGGCGGTCATCTGTGAATTATCTTCTTGCAGATGCTATTACACTACCTATATAATAATATGAAATGAAGCAATTGCCAATGTTTCACGTGAAACATTTTAAATTTTTTCATGGTCCAAAGGATGTGAGTATCTTATGCCAGTCTATAATGCCCCATTATTTCAGATTGATCCCAAAGAAACCCGCCGCTATGCAGGTCTCATGAAAGCTGCTGACTTTGATGAACAGAAAATCGAAGATGCCTGCCAGGATGCCCGGCTGCTGGCCTCCCCAAAAGGGATCTGGCAAATCTATGATTATGATTGCCAGACGCAGGAGATCAAAGCCAAGCCCCCCTGTATCATCCAGGGAACAAAGATTGGTGCCCATCTGGCTGGCTGTGATAAGGTAATCCTGCTGTCAGCCACGGTCGGCGATGAAATTGAAGAAACCGTCACCAAACGTTTTGCTGATGGCGAGTACACCTCATCCGTCCTGCTTGACGCTGCAGCTACTACCGCGGTTGAACAACTGGCTGACGGCATGGAAAAAGCCATCAAGCCAAAAGCTGCCGCCCAGGGCTACGGCATGCGCTGGCGTTTCAGCCCCGGCTACGGCGACTGGCCTATCGAGCAACAGCCGGAACTGATCCGGCTGGCCCATGCCGGTGAGATTGGCGTGTCGCTGTCCAGTTCCATGATGCTGATTCCACGAAAAAGCATCACGGCCATCATCGGTCTCTATAAGGAAGAAAACAATGGCCAGGACACCACTGCTACAGAGCATGACCTGCATGGCTGCGCTGCCTGCGGCAAACTGGACTGCCCTTCCCGAAAAACCGAGTAACCACCATCTTATCATGGATAGAAACCAGGAAATTCATCCAAAGAAGCTGTACATAAAATACCAAGGAGTGTGACCCCAATGATTCATATATTCGACGGTGCCATGGGCACTATGCTGCAGGCTGGCGGCTTGAAACCCGGTGGCTGCCCGGAACTCATGAATGTAGAAAACCCGGATGTCGTCCGGAATATCCATGAAGCCTACATCAATGCCGGTTCGACAATCATCGAAACCAATACCTTCGGTGCCAGCCGGCTGAAACTCGACCACTACCAGCTGGCAGACCGGACCGTCGAGCTCAATACGGCCGCAGTGAAGATTGCCAAAGAAGCCGCCCAGGGTCGGGCGAAAGTAGCTGGATCCATGGGCCCTACCGGACGCTTCATCAAGCCGCTGGGCGACCTCGACTTCGAGGAAGCCTATGACTGCTTCAAGGAACAGGCCGGAGCCCTGGCCACTGCTGGTGCCGACTATCTCATCATCGAGACCTGTATCGATATTCAGGAGATGCGCGCTGCCCTGCTCGCCTCAAAAGAAGCCGCTCCGGGGACGCCAGTCATCTGCCAGCTTTCCTACAGTGAAGATGGGCGCACCGTCACAGGAACAGATCCCCAGTCAGCCGCAATCATCCTCTCCGCCATGGGTGCCGATATCATCGGCGTCAACTGCTCCCTCGGCCCTGAGCAGCTGGTACCAGTAGTGAAAACGCTCGCTGAGAACTGCGATATCCCGATCAGCGTCCAGCCAAATGCCGGCATGCCTTATCTGGAAAACGGCCAGACGGTATTCCCGATGGGACCAGAGGATTTCGGCACCTGGGCACCGAAGCTCCTCGAGGCTGGCGCCACCTATCTTGGCGGCTGCTGCGGTACCACGCCGGCACATATCAAGGCACTGGCCACGGCCCTGAAAGGCCTCACGGAGCCGGCACGTCAGCCACGCTCTGGCAAGCTCTGGCTGGCCAGCCGCAGCAAATCCGTCTGCATTGATAAGGACCTGCCAACCAGACTGATTGGTGAGCGCATCAATCCGACCGGCCGCAAAAAACTGGCCGCTGAGATTCGCGATGGCTCCCTGCTCTCCGTCAAGAAAGAAGCCGTCAATCAGGTAAAAGCCGGTGCCAGCCTGCTCGATGTCAATATGGGCGTTGGCGGCATCGACCAGACCGCTGCCATGAAGCAGGCCATAACCGAGATAGCTCAGCTGACCGATGCCCCACTGGCCATCGACACCAGCGATGCCAGCTCACTGGAAGCCGGCCTGCGTGCCTATCCGGGCCGTGCCCTCATCAACTCCGTCAGTGCAGAGGATGCCCGCATCGCCGAATTCCTGCCACTGGCAAAGAAATACGGTGCAGCCATCCTCTGCCTGCCAATCACCGAAGACGGCGTTCCCAAGACCGCCGAGGCCCGTCTTGAAGCCATCCGCACGATCATCACCGCCGCCAAGGCCCAGGGGCTCCATGACGGCGACTTCCTGCTTGATGCCCTGGTCATGACGGTATCCGCTGACGCCAAAGCCTGCCGGGAAGTCCTGCACACCCTGGAGCTCTATCGCAGTGAGCTGGGGTACCCATCAACCATGGGCCTGTCCAATATCTCCTTTGGCCTGCCAAACCGTCCCCTCATCAACAGCACCTTCTTTGCGATGTGCCTGGCAGCCGGCCTGGACGCCCCGATCATGAATCCCTATGACACCTCTATGCAGAACGCTCTGATGGCCAGTGCAGCCCTCCTGGGCCATGATCCGAATGGCCTGTCCTTCAGCAAAAATGAAGCCAACCTCAGCGTTCCGAAGAAGGCTGCCGTAGCCAAAGAAACCAACCTCGACACGCTGGCTGCCATCAAACAGGCGGTCATTGACGGCGAAAAGGATGAGATTGTCGAGCTGGTCATCAAAGCGATTCAGGAAGGACATGAATCCAATGAGATTACCGAAAAAGCCCTGACTGCTGCTATGACGGATATCGGCAAAGATTTTGGTACCGGACGTATGTTCCTGCCTCAGGTCCTGCTCTCAGCTGAGACCATGCGGGCCGCCTTCAACAAACTCAAGGAACTTATCCCGGCCAGCAGTGAAGCCACCAAAGGTACAGTCGTCATGGCGACCGTAAAGGGTGATGTCCATGACCTCGGCAAGAATATCACCGGAGCCCTGCTCGCCAACAGCGGCTTCAAGCTCATCGACCTGGGCAAGGATGTCGATTCTGCCGATATCGTCAAGTCCGCCATTGCCAACAATGCCGATATCGTCGGCCTCTGTGCCCTCATGACAACCACGATGGTACAGATTGATAAGGTAGTCGCCCAGCTCAAAGAAGCCGGCTGCCCGGCTAAAGTCATGGTAGGCGGTGCTGCTGTCACCCAGGACTATGCCGATGCTGCCGGTGCTGATGCCTATGCCTCAGACGGTGTCAAAGCCGTAGAACTGGCCAAGGAACTGCTCGGCGAAAAATAAATTTCAACTAAAATATGCCCTATGCACGACAAATGCATAGGGCATATTTTTATTGAAATTTAACGCTTCATTCCAATGAGCGTTTCAAGCATTTCATCACCAACTGTGATAATCTTAGAGTTGGACTGGAACCCACGCTGGGTAATGATCATATCCGAGAATTCATTCGCGATATCGACATTGGACATCTCCAGCGCCGATGGTGTAATCGTCACGCCCAGATCGCTGGCCGTCTTGACATTCGCTGTCCCAGAGTTGTTCGATTCCTGATACAGGCTGTTGCCCGTCTTCGTGAGGCCAGACGCATTGTTGAACTGTGCGACCGCCACCTGTGCCTCCGTCTGCTTGACCCCATTGCTGTAGGTACCTGTAATCGTACCTGTACTGTCGATTGAGACACTCGACAATTTTCCTGCAGCATGACCATCAGTCGTGCCATTAACCGTACTGTTCCCTGAATACTGCGTCAAAGAACTTAAATCAAGTACCACGGACTGAGTTCCTGTCGAACCATTCGTCAAGGTCAGCGTTGCCGTTCCCGACCCAGAACTGTATTTTCCTTCTGTCGTGAATTTCAAAGCAGTATCCGCCATAGCAACTTTCGTCGTGCCATCGCTCTCTGTAAGCGTACTGCTGCCACTTCCATCGGTAGCAAGCGATACGGTCCACGTATTGCCATTCGTACTATCCGTTGCTGTTTTCGTGAAAAACACAGGAATACTATGCTTATTGCCCAAGGTATCATACACAGTTAAGGTCGTTGTCACCGGTAAACTATGACCTACCGTATAATTCCCCGAAGTCTCTGTAACCGTTGTACCATCACTCATTTTCAACGTGACTGGCGAATCCGTTGAGGCAGTAGACGTTGCCAAAGCCCCTACCGACATTGAGCTGATCTTTATGCTCTTCGTGGCTTCAATTGAATCAATCGTAGAGGTCGATTTCAGACTGGCAATCGTAGAGGTTGACGCATAACCAGCAACCGTTGTCGTAACGGTTGTTCCGCCAGATGCTGACGTATAGGTGTACGTATCCCCCACGGTATAGGTATTCGCAGCCGGACTGTCCACATAGGTTCCATCAGCCAGATAAAGCCGCGTTGTACTGCTATTGGTGCTGCTAACCGTAATTGAGCCACTTGTCTTTTCGGCTTCCGCATAGGTGTCACCTACTTTGTACGTCGTTCCGGTAACCCCTGCTGCCGTTGTTCCATCTGCTAAATTAAGGGTTACCTTGTTGGATGCACTGGCCGTTGCTGTGTCCCCTGATGTCGAGTCCGTATAGCTGGCAGTTCCGCCAACCGTCACCGTTGTACCAGTTCCGCCTCCTTTCGTTTCAACATCCATTGAATTGATCGTATAGGCCTGTGTCGCACTGGCTACCGTACTCGTACTGGTTGTCCCGCTGCTCGATCCTGTATAGGTATAATTATCGGTTCCGATTGTATAGGCTCCACTCGTAACAACATGTGTGGACCCATCGGCTAAGGTTAAAGTAACCGGATGGCTGGTCGTAGCCGTAACAGTGCCTGTCGCAGCTACATCACAAGTCCCGCCAACCGTATAGGATTTTCCCGATACGCCTGTTGCTTGCGATCCATCATCCAGTGTCATCGTAATGCCCGTACTCGTACTTGCAGTTGCACTATCTCCCGCAGTAGAAGTGGAATAACCATAACTCCAATTGGCATCTGCAGTGGAGACATCCTTCGTTGTGCCATTTGCCAACGTAACTTTGACTGGTGTCGTATCGCTGCCTACAGTTACCTGTGCCCCGGAGGTAGTATACGTAGCTGTTGATGAACTATAGGTATCCCCAACGGTATAGCTCTTCCCACTAGTACCAGCAACCGTCGTGCCATCAGATAAGGTAAGTGTTACCGGAACACTAGTCCCAGCAGTTACCGTTCCTGCGCTGGAAGTGCTATAGGTCTTATATGTGTATGTCCCACTCCCGCCGCCGGTAATTGACGAAATAGTCAATGCAGCCGAATTCAGGTTATTGGCATAGGTTCCCGTTGCCGTAGCTTTTGCCGCCATACTTTTACCCGATTCTACTGTAATCTTGCCGACCTCACTACTCGTATCAATCGAACCATTTTGCGCCGTCCAGCCCTTGACAAACATACCCGAACTCGGCAGCACATAGTTTCCGTCTGCATCAAACTCAAACGCACCATCGCGCGTGTAGTAGGTCTGATCTCCCTTGCTGACCACAAACAGACCATTACCCGATAAACAGAGATCCGTATTTTTACCAGTAGACTGCACCGAACCATCGGTAAATATCGTATCGATACTGGCTACGCCGGTACCAAGGCCGATCTGTTTTGGATTGGTACCACCAACGGTATCATTATCGCCTGCCGATGCGCCGGTAAGTGTCTGTGACAAAGTATCCGCAAAAGTCGTTCGGCTTGATTTGAAGCCGGTCGTATTGACATTGGCGATGTTATTGCCAATGGTATCCATACGGGTCTGATGAGCTTTCAGCCCAGAGACGCCTGAGAATAAGGAACGCATCATAATGAATCACTTCTCCTTTATAAGCCACTCAGATAATGGCTGCACTATCAATATTGGTGAAGATATTCTCCTTGGCACTAGCCTCGTCTACAGCGGTGATCACGGTCCGATTTTGGACACTGACCACCATAGCGACATTATTATTCATATAGACTAAAGCTTCCTTCACGCCTTTTTCCTGCATCCGATCTACGGCATCCCCGAGTTTCTGGATGTCGTCCGAAGTAAGTTTTACCCCACGCTTCTCAATCCTTGCCTCAGCATGGGATGAAAAGCGTATCCGGTCTTCCTGCTCCGTAAGGATGCGATGAAAAGATGACTCCCCTGACGACTTTCCCTGTCTATCGCCGATTATTGCGGTTCCTTGCCCGGCGGCTGCCTGCGTTGCGGCTGAACACTTCATCTCTTTTCCTTCGCCTCCATTTTATAACATGTTTTGTAACATATTCTTCTATATTATTTATATCGAATATATTTAGGTTTTCTTAAATATTTTTTTGTTTTCAATGAAAACATATTATAAAACAGTACTATTAATGTATATACCTATAATTAATCTCGCTAAAA
Source organism: Selenomonas sp. (assembly GCA_022482925.1). Lineage (GTDB taxonomy): Bacteria > Bacillota > Negativicutes > Selenomonadales > Selenomonadaceae > Selenomonas_A. The sequence goes on from JAKVOG010000006.1 coordinate 145,579, forward strand.
TAAACGTAAGAGGTGATACTATGGATACCAAATTAGTCATTACGAAAAAACTACGTGGTGAAGACGGATACAAGGTATTCTCGATCCGGGTCAAAGATGAGACCGTCGAGCGCATCAATACCCTCTCCAAGCAGACTGGCCGCACCCGCAATGAACTGATTGGCATGCTGCTTGATTTTGCGCTGGACCACAGTGAAGTCACAAATGAACACTGATTAGTCTGATTATCAGACGATAATCACCTGCAAGACAGACATACGACAAAAGCCGACGCCTCTTAGTGATACGTCGGCTTTTTGTCGTATGAAGTTTATTGACATCAAAAAAGCTGCTACACAACGCTATGTGTAACAGCCTTTTATCAATCAGGATGTTTCACGTGAAACATCTATTATGTGGCTGAATCAGAACAGTACCTTGGACAGGTGCAGATATTCCGGATCCAGTTTCTTTTTATTATTGACGGAGTCATGCAGGTCAATCGATACGACCCGGCCCTTGCTGTAGCCGAATACGATATCGGACAGGCCCGAGATCAGTGCAAGCGATGCCTGCTCACCGAGCTGGCTGGCACGAACGCGGTCGATGACCGTCGGGGAGCCCCCACGCTGGATATGACCAAGTACGGATACACGCGTATCGAGCTGCGTATGATCAGCAATATATTTGCCGATTTCCTGGCCGCTGCCCGCACCCTCAGCTACGACTACCATGATGTATCTCTTGCCCAGCCCATAAGCTTCTTTCATGTTCTCACAGATCTTATCGAGATCAAACTGCTCCTCTGGTACCAAAATATATTCTGCACCACCAGAGATACCGGAAACCAGCGCCAGCCAGCCCGAGCTGCGGCCCATGACTTCCAGAACGATGACACGGCGATGTGCTGAAGCCGTATCACGAAGCTTATTGATGGCATCGATGATCGTATTTGCAGCCGTATCGCAGCCGATCGTATAGTCCGAGCCCCAGACATCGTTATCGATCGTGCCCGGCAGACCAACGATAGGAATACCCGTTTCCTGGGAGAGCAGCGATGCACCGCGCAGGGATCCATCACCACCGATGACGCAGAGGCCCTGGATTCCACGGTCAACCAGATGCTGATAGCCGAGCATACGGCCTTCCGGCGTCTTCCAACGCTTACAACGGGCCGTCCCGAGGAATGTACCACCACGCTGGATGATATCACCTACATCACGGGATTTCATCTCAAACATATCTTCTTCCAGCAGGCCATGATAGCCATCACGGATACCCCAGACCTTTACGCCCTCATACAGTGCCGTACGAACAACTGCACGAGCTGCTGCGTTCATTCCCGGGCTGTCTCCACCACTGGTCATGACTGCAATACTTTTCAACATAATCGAAGTCCCCCCTGAATATAAAAAGCCTTTGTCCTGGATGAGATTCCAGGCATGATAATTCAAGTCTTACCAACCTTTATCATACCATAAAACCTGCCAATCTAACAGAGTTTTAGTGCAGGAATGTTAACGAAACGACAATTTTTTGCAGGCATATCCATGCCTGCTTGACAAAAGCGCGGTATGATGGTAGATTGTCCTTAGATGCTGTGCAACTGACGGAAGTGGATTACCACAGGGAGCACAGGGAAGAAAAGCCGACCGTCTGGGCATAGCCTGGATTTGTGTCGGCTTTCTTTATTATGTGAATGAAATTGGAACAAGAAGGAGAACCACCAAATGAATGAACTGGAACTCAAATATGGCTGTAATCCGAATCAGAAACCGGCCCGTGTATTCATGGAGCAGGGTGATCTGCCATTCAAGGTACTCAATGGCAAACCTGGCTACATCAATCTGCTTGATGCCATGAACAGCTGGCAGCTTGTCCGCGAGCTCCGCGCAGCTACGGGAATGCCGGCCGCTGCTTCCTTCAAGCATGTCAGCCCGGCTGGTGCCGCTGTTGCAGTCCCACTCTCTGAGACGCTGCAGAAAGCATATTTCGTTGAAGGCGTTGAGCTCTCTCCGATCGCCACCGCCTATATCCGCGCACGTGGTGCTGATCGCATGTCTTCATATGGTGATTTCGTTGCCCTCTCCGATGAATGTGATGCCCAGACTGCTTCTTTCCTGAAGCGTGAGGTATCGGACGGCATCATCGCCCCGTCTTACTCCAAGGCCGCTCTGGAGATCCTGAAGACGAAGCGCAAGGGCACTTACCTTGTCCTGCAGATGGATCCGGCTTACCAGCCAGAAAAACTTGAGCGCAAGCAGGTATTTGGTATCACCTTCGAGCAGCAGCGCAATGAAGTCAGCCTGACCGAAGACTGCCTGCAGGAAATTCCAACCAAAAACAAAGAGATCCCGGCCAGCGCAAAACGCGACCTGCTGATTGCACTGATCACGCTGAAATATACGCAGTCCAACTCCGTCTGCTATACGAAAGACGGACAGGCTATCGGTATCGGTGCCGGTCAGCAGTCCCGCGTCCATTGTACGCGTCTGGCTGGCAACAAGGCCGACGTATGGTATCTGCGCCAGGCACCACAGGTCATGAATCTGCCGTTCCGTGAGGATGTCCGCCGCCCGGACCGCGATAATGCCATTGACGTCTACGTTGGCGATGAATACATGGATCTGCTTGGTGGAGATGACTGGAAACGTGTCTTCACCGAGAAGCCGCCCGTATTCACCAAAGAAGAAAAGCAGGCCTGGCTGGCAACGCAAAAAGATGTTGCCCTTGGCTCCGATGCCTTCTTCCCGTTTGGCGATAACATCGAGCGTGCTCACAAGAGTGGCGTAACCTACGTCGCCCAGGCCGGTGGCTCGATCCGCGATGACAATGTCATTGAGACCTGTGATAAATACAATATGGCGATGGCCATGACGCATATCCGTCTGTTCCATCATTGATTTCACGTTGCCCCGTTCTTACGAAAATATAATAGGAGAAATCCGTACGGATCTCTCCTGCAGCCCAAAAGCCGTATGTCGAACCTATCCTTCGACATACGGCTTTTTCTGTTGAATTACCAGGGTTGCGGCGTCATCGGCGTGATGACACCGAATGTATAGCCATGCTCGCGCAGGATACGGATGATCTCCGGCAGAGCCTTGACCGTCTCCTCATGCCCGCTGGAAGAATGCATCAGGATAATAGCCGATGATGGCGCCTTGGCAGAGTCCACCTGACTCTGGATATTATCGATGAAATCCTTGGCCACCGGATGATTTGGCGCAGCATCGGCCGAGCTGATATTCCAGTCATGCTCCACATAGCCATGCTTCTTCAGGGCATCCCAGTAATGCTTATTGAAATGTCCCACAACACCGCCCGGTGCACGCGTAATCAAAGGACGCACACCAAGGATTGACTTCAGGATTGCATCCGTCTCATCCATTTCCTTTAGATACGCTGCCGGATTCTGATAAAGCCGACCATAGTTATGATCATAACTGTGATTACCGATGGCACAGCCTGACTCATAGATCTGCTTAACGACATCCGGATAGGCCTTGGCTGACTTACCCAGCAGGTAGAAAGTCGCCTTCACCCCATTTTCTTTGAGGATTGCGAGGATTGCTGGCGTATTGACGTCATCCGGGCCATCATCAAACGTCAGATAAGCGATCTTCTCCCCCTCCGGTTTGTATGGCGTCAGGTCTGGCATTGCCATAGCCAGCCCTTTATCATGCCGTTCCTGACGTAAATACGAATCATACACCGGCCGATCTGGCTGATCCAACTGCAGATTACTCATGTTGTCATCGACGATCACGGGTCCAGTCTGTACCTGAGCTGCCTCCTGTGCATCATCACCCGCTGATGCTTCCTGTGTAGACGATGTCGTACCACATCCACCAGACAGCAGTGCCCCGGCCAGCAGCAGGATGCCCATTGTTCCAAATCGCATAACGATCCCTCCCATGCGTCAATTATAACGCCATTTCATCTTTTTTTTCAAAAGAAATTAAACACAGGGCAGAGAAAAGCGGCAATCCACAAGTTGGATTGCCGCTTCTTTTATTGCATGACCGCATCAAGTTATCCACATAGTTATCAACAAATCAGTGGATATGTCGATATTTATGTGGATAAGTCTTGACAATATTACAACTTATGCACAATTATCCAATCGGACAAAATACTCACAACGAAATCCGCAGATACTCTTCTACCGCATCCCGGACGCTCATGCCATTCGAGCTATTCCCACCGATATGATTCTTCTTCATGATCTGCAGGACCTTATGATAGATTTCATCCTCAATCGACCCCGGCACAAGATTTTCCCAGTTGCTATTCTTATACGGACGTTCCTGAATTGCATTTTCCGGGCGCCCCGTCACTTCCAGTTCGCACAGGAACTGGATCTGCTGCGTTTTGGGACGGATATAATAGTGTTCCAGATAATACTTCTGTGGATAGCTATACTCTTTATCTTTTTCTGTCTGAACCAAACGAACCCATACATCGGCTATGTATTCATTACCAGAATGTGGCATTGGAATCCAATGTGCATTTTTTTTGTCCAATGTATATTCAAACCCGTTATCATTCAATAACTTAACAAAACGTTCTTTTTCCTTCTTTTCCCGATCTGCCTTCTCTACTTCGGATGCTTTCTCCATAGCATTAACTTCATCAGGTTTTGAAAACCAATCGTCTGCTCTTCTATTATTCGTTGTTGTCACATTATCTGGTATTTCTTCCATTTGATCTGCTGATGACGCTTGAACATTAGTTGAAAAAATACTATAGCTTATTATAGATACTCCTAATAATAATAAATATTTATATTTCATTATATTTCACTCCATTTAATAGGCACTACTCCACTATTTATATATTCGCCCTATATCAGATTTTTCCTATCAAATAAAAAAAAAGATTAGGCTACACAAACGGCCTAATCTTTTCATTTATCAAATATCTATATCATCCATGGCTTCCCTCATCATCGAATCAACAGCTTTTTCGATAATTCGACCATTGAAGTTATCATTATGAGTCTTTCCCTTTGCAATCATATCATTGCGATATACATAATTTCCTTTCGCTACATCAACCATCCTTACTCTCATCCAAACTTGCTTCAAATTGGTCTGACTATAAAATAAAATGAAATCATGTAAATGCGCTTCAGCTGCCCCATTACTGAAAGTAAACACAAACACATAATCATAGCCACATGACTGACCTGCTTGAACGTAGTCTTCACATCTCAAATCTGCAAATCCCCTAGGCTGATCTGTTCTAATTGCCATACCATCGACATCGACTTTATCTGTACGTTCTTTATAATATCCACCAGGAACAGATTTTCCTTCAGTTATTTCTGCCCTCTGATTATAATAAACTTCCTCTTCCTTTTGCAATAATTTTGTTTTGACATCATTCCCCTTCATCAAAGCAAAATCCTCTCGAGGAAATTTTTTTCTTAATTGACTATAGATATTGTTCTTTACCCGATCCTCCACAACAATATTTCCATCACCAGTCACAACAACAGCAATCTTAATCCGATCACCAGGACCAGCTGGTGCCTGATCACCATAAATCAAATGATGTGCCCGTTCATACAAATCACTAGTCTTATAATCTGGTGATTTTTTTAGTTCTCTTGGAGTATTTCTTATTGCCTCCTGGCCTTTCTCTCTAGCCGATACTGTAGGCAATATCGTTTTAATATCCCCACAATTACTAAAACCAGCTATAAACGGTACTATAAAGGCAAATAAAATAGTTATCCCTAAAATCCTTTTGTTCATCCCTCTACCTCCACATAATTAGCCTCTCAAACTATATACGATCTAACTCTCACCTTATTTTAATATATACGACACCATTATTAAAAGTCCTTCTCCAAATTATATTTAAATGTTTCACGTGAAACAATACTTATAATGGATTTTTGGCCGGGGTTCCAGCTTTACGGGGATAGGTCTTTGGTGTAGGCATCCCCTTCGTGATGGTAATAACAGCCCGTACATCATCCAATCCCGGTAATTTGACCGAACGGATCCCAGTCTGGCTGCCGCCCATCACTTTGATGGCCTTTGCCGCTTCCTCATTCTCGGCCTGATATTGCATGCCTTTGAGTGCCAGAAAATGACCGCCGCGTTTTACGAACGGCAGGCAGTATTCACAGAGAACCGGCAGCCGGGCTACAGCTCGCGATACCGCCAGATCGAACTGCTCCCGATAGGCTTTGTTGCGCGCCCCTTCCTCAGCACGGGCATGGACGCACTCTACGCCAGTCAGCCCCAGTTCATCGACCACGGTCTGCAGAAAATGAATACGCTTATTCAGGGAATCCATAAGGGTCAGACGGATCTCCGGACAGAAAATCTTGAGTGGCAGGCCGGGAAAGCCTGCCCCCGTCCCCACGTCAATGACAGAGACACTGCCCTGGAACAGCTTCTCATCATAGGCCGTCAGAGAGTCGATCATATGCTTGACCGCTACTTCATGTGCCTCAGTGATGGCGGTGAGATTCATCTTTTCATTCCACTCGACCAGCAGTTCATAGTAGCGGTTGAACTGCTGCAGCTGCTGATTGGACAGGCTGATGCCATAGTCACTGGCAGCCTGCTTCATCTCATCTATAAACATCTCTTATTTCTCCTTCATGCGGCGCTGTTGCTCGAGCCAGACGAGCAATACCGATACATCTGCCGGCGAGACGCCACTGATCCGGCTGGCCTGTCCGACCGAACGCGGACGGATCTTCTCCAGCTTCTCACGGCCTTCATCACGCAGACTCGGCACCTGCTGATAGTCAATATCTTCCGGCAGCAGCTTCTCTTCGAGCTTTTCCATGCGCTCGACCTGCTCCAGCTGCTTTTGGATGTAACCCTCATAGGTGATCGAGATCTCGACCTGCTGCCGGACCTCATCGGCCAGCTCTGGCAGCCCGAAGGCAGTCTGCAGCTTGTCATAACTCACATCCGGACGACGCAGCAGCTCATAGAAGCTCGTGGCATTGCGGATGGGTTCAATGCCGGCCTCAGCCAGCTTCGTCTTGATATCCTGACTCGGATTGATGCTCGTCTTACGGAGCATTTCCATTGCCTGCTGGATAGCCTGCTGCTTCTGCGTGAAGCGTTCCCAGCGGTCATTCTGTACCAGACCTACCCGGCGTCCCAGCGGCGTCAGCCGCTGATCGGCATTGTCCTGTCGCAGCAGCAAACGATACTCAGCCCGACTGGTCATGATGCGATACGGTTCACTGGTTCCTTTCGTCACCAGATCATCGATCAGGACACCGATATAGGCATCACTGCGTTTGAGCACCAGTGGCTCTTCCTCTTTGATGAACATCGCTGCATTGATGCCGGCCACGATTCCCTGGGCAGCCGCTTCCTCATAACCGGACGTACCATTAGCCTGACCGGCCGAGAAGAAGCCTTTGATGACTTTGAACTCCAGTGTCGGCTTCAGCTGGGTCGGGTCGATGCAGTCATACTCGATGGCATAGCCGGCCCGCATGACTCTGGCATGCTCCAGACCAGGAATCGTCCGCAGGAAATCCAGCTGTACATCCATCGGCATGCTCGTGCTCATTCCCTGCACATAAACTTCATTCGTATGCAATCCTTCCGGCTCGAGGAACAGCTGATGTCGTTCCTTATCCGGGAAACGCAGGATCTTCGTCTCGATTGACGGACAGTAGCGTGGTCCGATACCCTCAATGATACCATTGGCCATCGGTGCCCGGCTCATGTTATCCCGCAGGATCTTATGCGTCGCCTCATTCGTATAGGTCAGCCAGCAGGGAGTCTGCTCACGCGTCTTCACATCGCTCATAAAGGAAAAGTTCCGGCATTCATCATCGCCCGGCTGAATCTCCATCTTCGAGTAATCGAGCGTACGCCCATCCACACGGGCCGGCGTCCCTGTCTTGAAGCGCATAAGCTTGATGCCGGCCTCAATCAGTGAATCAGAAAAGCGCATCGCGGCCCGCTGTCCGTTTGGCCCCCCCATATAGGTGTGCTCACCGATGATGATACGGCCTTTCAGATAGGTTCCAGTCGCCATGACAACTGCCCGTGACTCGTAGATCTCGCCAGTCTCTACCTGGACACCGGTTACCTTACCGTCTTCAACCAGCAGCTTATCGATGAGGATCTGCTTGACATCCAGGTTCTCGGTATTCTCGCAGGTCTCCTTCATCGTGAACTGATAGAGCTTCTTGTCCGCCTGTGCCCGCAAAGCATGAACAGCCGGCCCCTTGCCCGTATTGAGCATACGGAACTGGATGCAGGTCTTGTCTGCATTCACGCCCATCTCGCCGCCCAATGCATCAAGCTCACGTACCAGATGCCCCTTGGCCGGTCCGCCTACGGATGGATTGCAGGGCATCATCGCGATATTATCCATCGACAACGTAGCCAGCAGAGTACGGCAGCCGATCCGGGCCGCTGCCAGGGCTGCTTCGACACCGGCATGGCCGGCACCGACGACGATCACATCATACCGGTCCGCTACAAATACATTCTTATCCAATGAAAATCAACCTTCTTCTATCGAATATGGTGCACGGATACATACACCATAGATTCCACACTTACTTGCCAATACAGAACTTCGAGAATATCTCATCAATGATATCCTCACCGACAGTCTCACCAGTCAGTTCGCCCAGTTTCTCCCAGGCCGACCGCAGGTCGATGGAAATGAAATCCAGCCCCATCTCGGCCTCGATTGTCCGCAGGCAGGCTGCCAGATGTTCATCGGCCCGTCTGAGTATCTCCGCCTGGCGCTCATCATTGACGAACGTGCCTTCATCATTTGACATATCACCGGTATAAACCTTAGCCATGATGGCCTGAGTCAGTGCCTCCAGACCATCTTCATTCACAGTCGATACCGGGATGATTTCCGAACATGTTTTCGCTTTTAATTGTTGCACATCCAAAACCGGCTCGAGATCGGACTTATTGAGCAGGATGAGTGCCTCCCGGCCATCGACCAGGGATAATATCTCCTCGTCCTCAGCCGTAAGCTCCCGCGAGGCATCGAATAAAGCCAGTATAAGGGCCGCCTGGTCCACATAAGCCCTGGCCTTATCCACGCCGATCTGCTCAACAACATCATCGGTGGCACGGATACCGGCTGTATCGATGATGCGCAGGGGTACGCCGCCGACATTGGCATATTCCTCGATGGAATCCCGGGTCGTCCCCGGGATATCGGTGACAATCGCGCGTTCCTCCCGGAGAAGGGCATTGAGCAGGCTGGACTTGCCGACATTCGGTTTTCCGATGATTGCCGTCATGAGTCCTTCCCGCAGGATCCGCCCGGTATGGGCCGTGCAAAGCAGCCGCCGTATTTTGTTGCGTACGTCAACCACATTTTCGATTACATCTTTCGTGACTACATCATCTACTTCATCTTCCGGAAAATCGATGGCGGCTTCCAGATGCGCAATCTGTCCGAGGATCGTATGACGCATCGTCTGGATTTCAGCGGAAAAATGTCCGGCCAGATGGCCCGTTGCCATCGACAGAGAACGTTCTGTCCTGGCACCGATGATATCCATGACAGCCTGTGCCTGTGACAAGTCCAGCCGCCCATTGAGGAAGGCGCGCTTCGTGAACTCACCGCGCTCTGCCGGTCTTGCTCCGGCCTGATAGGTCAGCTGCAGGGTCCGGCGCAGCGGCATGATGCCGCCATGGCACTGCAGCTCGACAACATCTTCCTTCGTATAGGAATGTGGCGCCTGCATAAGAAGCGCCACCGCTTCATCAACGACAGCCCCGGTTTCATCGACGATCCGGCCATATACGGCCCGCTGCGTGCCATAGTCAGTCAGTTTGCGCCCACTGGCTGGCCGGAATACCGCCGTGGCCACCTCTATAGCCCTTTCTCCGCTCACGCGAATGATACCAATGCCGCCCTCGCCCATGGCAGTGGCAATGGCACTGATTGTATCTCCCTGTTGCATACTATCTACCTCTTGCATAAATTTATGTATCTTTATAGTAAAAAGGGCAGCCTCAATAAATGAGACAGCCCTTTCACAGCTCTCTTGCTGAACAGCTATTCTTATTCTTCGTCGAAACGCTCATAGTCGCGTTTCCGTGACCGACGGCGCTTCGGTGCAATCACTACATAGCGGCGCGGTTCATCTCCGGCGCTGAAGGTTGTAACCCGACGGTTATCCTGCAGGGCCATATGGATGATCTTGCGCTCATGGCGGTTCATCGGTTCAAGATGAACTTCATCGCCGATACGGCAGGCCTTCTCAGCCAGATGACCGGCCAGACGAGTCAGTGTCTCTTCACGGCGTGAGCGATAGTTCTCGATATCAATGATGATACGGACACGGCCATCGGAAATTCCCCGGTTCGCTGCCAGGTTGGTCAGATACTGGAGCGAATCCAGCGTCTGTCCATGCTTGCCGATCAGGATGCCGAGATCCTCACCGACCAGGTTGAATACCGTGCCTTCTTCCGTCTCACTGCAATTCAGTGTCAAATTGATACGCATCGCTGCAAAGACATCACGCAGGAACTTTTCCGCCCGGCTGATCTGAGCCGCGGCATCAACCGCAGCAGGACGCTCATCCGAATCAGACTGAGCAGTCTGCGGCTGATCCTGCTGCACCTTTTCTACTTCTACTGCTGCCGGCTGGGCAGGATCGACCGGCTTACACGTAACCCGTATACGGGCTGGCTTCACACCGATCAGTCCCAGAAAACCATTGGATGGCTGAGCAAGGACCTCGTAGCTGACCTTGTCCTCAGTTGTCCCCAACTGCGCCAGTGCTGCCGCCAGCGCAGCTTCTACTGTCTTACCAGTTGTCTCAACAACATCTGCCATATCAGGCAGCCTCCTTTTTCGTATCCTCACCACGGTACATCCACCACTGCTGGGCAATCTGTACTACGTTCATCGTTACCCAGTAAAGAACCAGGCCCGATGGGAACGTCAGAGAAATCCAACCGATGAAGAGCGGCATGACAACCATCATGACCTTCATCTGCTGATTCATTTCTGTCGTCGTCATCTTCTGCTGCAGGAATGTCGTAAATGCCGACAAAACTGGCAGGATGTACAGCGGGTCAGCCTGTGACATGCTTGGCAGCCAGAGGAACTGCGCTGCTTCCGGCGAAGGATAAGTGAAGTTATACAGTGCATAATACATGCCCATCAGGATTGGCATCTGGATGATCAGCGGCAGGCAGCCTGCCAGCGGATTGACGCCAGCTTCCTTGTACAAAGCTCCGACCTTCTGCTGCATGACCTGCGGATTATCCTTATACTTCTCCTGCAGTTTTTTCATTTTCGGTGAAAGTTCCTGCATGGCCTTCATCGACTTCACCTGTTTTACCGTCAACGGATACAGGATCATCTTGATGATGATCGTCAGCAGGATAATCGACAAACCGTAGCTGCCAACACCGGCCATATCGGTAAGCGAATGCAACGCCTCCAGCACAATGTGCAGGATATTCTCAATCGGCGCAAAAATTGTTCCAAAGAAACCCAAACCATCACGTCCTAATCTAAAATTCGTAATAACAACATGCGTGTGCTGCTGCGCTCATCTTCCAGCCTGAATCCGTACGCAACTGCACACTCTATGGAACAGGGTCATATCCGCCCTTGTGGAATGGATGGCAGCGAAGAATCCGCTTGATTGCCAGCCAGCCGCCACGGCGAGCCCCGTATCTCTCAACTGCGATCATAGCATACTCCGAACAGGTCGGAATATACCGGCAGGAAGGCGGCTTCAACGGCGAAATGAAGTTCCGATAGAACTTTATCATGAGCAGCAGCGCCTTTTTCATCATTTTCCCTGCCTCTTATCCATCTTCTTGTCTGCAGCCGGCTCATTCTCCCGGAATACTCCAGCCTTCCTGCCCAGTGACAGAAACGCTTTTTCTACCACATCGCATTTGACATTCACCATGGCCTTACGTCCGACCAGCAGCAGAGCCAGTCCGGGACGTACAAGATCCTGATGGTGACGATAGGTTTCCCGCAGCAGACGCTTGACCCGGTTGCGCGTTACCGCACAGCCCAGTTTCTTGCCAGCTGCAAAGCCTACCTTTCCTTCCAGACGATCTGACTCAAAAGCATACAGCACAAAATACCGGTTCGCCCAGGAACGGCCGGTCCGGTAAACCCGCTGGAAATCACTTCTGCGCTTCAGCATCCGTTTTCTCGGTAATGTAAGCATTCGTAATTTCACCATAATCTATCTAAAATATAACGTTAACTAAAGAAAAAGGCCACCGATACAGTGACCTTGCTGTAAAATTTATGCCGAAAGCTTCTTTCTACCGCGCTGGCGTCTTCTCTTCAGAACGAGACGGCCGCCTTTCGTCTTCATGCGCTCACGGAAGCCATGAGTCTGTTTTCTCCAATGGTTGTTCGGCTGATAAGTCTGTTTCATTCGTTAAACACCTCCTTATATTAATTCCTTCTGATTTTTCTACTCGTTATAGAAGCAATGGATCAGAAATTGCTGATTTATGCTCAGGCAGGGAACTCCCCCGCACTAAGACTCACCGTAAATTATAGCCTACGCCATTAATAGTGTCAAGATTTTCCCTTGCCCTTTTTCGGCTGTATTGTGGATATTTTTCTCGTTATCGCGGGTTATCCCCTCAAAAGTTGTTGATAACTTTGTCTTATTTTGATAAGATATTGTTGATTATTGTGCGGAAAACTCCACAGTCTCAGAATATATGCCAGACAAAACGCCCATATCTTATCCAATATTCCCGCCTCTTCTCCTGGGAATACCTTCACTTATCCACAGCTGTGGATAAAATTGTGGATAAAAATATTCACCTGTGGAAAAAAATTTCTACATACTCTATAAGCAGAAAGGGTTATATTACATGGAGCAATCACAGCTGCAGGCAGTGTGGGAGCAGATCCTCAATAATATGCGGGATCAGCTGGCCGCATCTGCTTTTAAATGGCTCAATCCGGTCAAGCCTCTCTCCCTGACCGACTCCGAACTTGTCCTCGGTACACAGACCGGCATGGCTAAAGATTGGATTACCAGTCACTATCTCACGATTCTCGAGGATGCCGTCAGTGCCGTTCTTGGCGAACCACGAAAAATTACGATGAAGGTCGTCGAATCAGCCCCCATCAAGGAAGAACCGGCTGTTCAGGCAGTACCGGCATCAGCAGTACGCGCACATAAAGATCAGGAAAACCCGGATCAGGGCAGCCTCTTCTCTGAATCTGCCGCTGCAGCCAACGACAATGGAGACATGCATATCGTCGCCGCTGGCGATGGTGCATCACTGAACCCAAAGTATACCTTTGATACCTTCGTCACCGGCAGTTCCAACCGCTTCGCACACGCCGCGGCCATGGCTGTGGCCGAGTCACCGGGTAAGGTATATAACCCGTTCTTCATGTATGGCGGCGTTGGTCTGGGCAAGACCCATCTGATGCATGCCATCGGCAACCGGGTCCTGCACAACCATCCGGAAATGCGGGTCCTCTACGTATCGAGTGAGCAGTTCACGAATGAGATCATCCGCTCCATCCAGGAGGGCAACGCCGAAAAGTTCCGTCAGAAGTACCGGAACATCGATGTCCTGCTGGTCGACGATATCCAGTTCCTGTCCGGCAAGACGAGTACCCAGGAAGAATTCTTCCATACATTCAACACCCTGCACGATTCGCAGAAACAGATCATCCTGTCATCCGATCGTCCGCCGCGCGAAGTAGAGCGTCTGGAAGACCGTCTGCGTTCCCGCTTTGAATGGGGCCTCATCACCGATATCCAGGCACCAGACCTCGAGACGCGTATCGCCATCCTGAAAAACAAAGCGCAGCTCGATCATTTCAGCGTTCCGAACGACGTCATGGTCTACATTGCCAGCCGTATCGACAGCAACATCCGTGAGCTGGAAGGCGCCCTCACGCGTGTCGTCGCTTATGCATCCCTTATTAAGAAACCGGTCACAACCGAACTGGTTGCCGAGGCACTCAAAGATGTGTTCCCGAACAACAAGACCAAAGAGATCACGATGGAAGTGATTCAGGAGATCGTTGCTTCCTACTTCAAGATGAAGATTGAAGACCTGCATGCCAAGAAGCGCACACGCAGCATTGCGTTCCCGCGCCAGATTGCCATGTATCTCTGCCGTGAACTCACCGACACCTCCCTGCCGCAGATTGGCAACTTCTTTGGCGGCCGCGATCACACCACCGTCATTCATGCCTGCGACAAGATCAACAAAGAAAAAGACGCGGATATGAAACTCAACGCCATCCTGAATGAGTTGGTCGAGCGTATCCAGAAGATGTGAACAGAATTGTCGTGGATAACTCTGTGGACATGCCTGCAGATTTCCTGTCGACAGAATGTGGATAAGTAAGAGGGGAGATTATCACCGTGGATAGTGTGGATAACCTCCCCTCTTGTTATGAACACCTTACTAACAGCAAACTTGTAGATAAAACCTGCCATTGCTAGCCTTATCCACTTTTCCACAAGGCCTACTACTACGACGGCTATTTATTTATATATCTCCAGTGTAATAATAAAAAAAAGAGAGAGGACCAAAAAATGAAAATATCATGCCCCAAAAACGAACTGGTCAACGCCCTGTCCATCGTATCAAAGGCCGTAGCCACCAAACCACAAACCCCCATTCTTTCTTGCATTTATCTGAGAGCAGAAAACGGGATATTGGAAATCCAGGCCACCAATTATGAAATTGGCCTAGTCACTAAAATACCAGCAGAGATCGAAGAACCGGGACAAATCGCCATAACCGGACGTTATTTCCAGGAAGTTGTTCGCAAGTTACCTGGTGATAACGTCAGTATTTCGTTCAACCGGGAAGAGAAGATTGTCCACATCCAGTCCAACCAGGCAAACTTCACTCTGCTCAGCATGAATGCTGCCGAATTCCCGACCATCAAAGAGATGGAGGGCAACCTGCAGTTCAAGATCAAGGACAATATCCTTCGTTCTTTGGTAAAGAAAACTGTCTTTGCCTGCTCAAATGATGAATCACGACCAGTATTTACGGGCTGCTATATGGAAGTTGCAGATACCAGATTCACGATGGCTGCTACCAACACACATCGTCTAGCCGTCAAGTTCGAGACGTTCGATGACAGCATCGGCAATATCAAAGTCATCGTTCCATCCCGCATCCTGCAGGAACTTCTCCACAATATGACCTCGGAAATCCCGACGGATGTGACCGTGACCTGCACCTATAACCAGATCAGCTTTGCTTTCGAGAATCTCTATATGACCTCGCGTCTGATTGAAGGAGCTTTCCCGGACTATCATCGCGTCATCCCACCGGAATTTGCTACAGTCGTCAAGGTTGCAACGGCAGAGTTCAGCTCCGCAGTCGACCGTGTATCGCTGATTTCCCGGTCTGGTGACTACAACATCATCAAGCTGGAATTTGCCAACAACCAGGTGCATATCTCCTCCACCAACCCGGACATCGGTAATGCGGAAGAGTACATTTCGGCTTCGATTGAAGGACCAGAGCTTACGATTGCCTTCAATGCCCAGTACATCATGGATGTATTGAAGAATGTGGACAGTGAAAACTGCCAGATCAAGCTGAACCAGCCGCTGTCACCGGCAGCAATCCGTGAAGCAGACGATGAGAACTACACCTATATCGTTACGCCGGTAAGAACGGCACATTGATGACGGGAGGTTATCAACATGGCTATTGAGGATATCAGGATTGATACCGAAGAAATCCAGCTGGACCAGTTCCTAAAATGGGCTGGTGTGCTGGCATCGGGCGGTGAAGTAAAGGCTCTGCTGGCCGAAAACCGCATCAAACGCAATGGCGAGCTGGAGACAGCCCGCCGGCGCAAGCTTCACATTGGAGATGTCATCGAGATCGAAGGCATGGGTGCCTGGAGAGTGAACCGAACAGGAGATTAAAAGAATGTTTGTGCGTTCTATTTATCTAAGAAATTATCGGAACTATTCTGAGCTGAAACTGGATTTCGCGCCGGATATCAATGTGTTCCTGGGCCAGAATGCGCAGGGCAAGACCAATATTATTGAGGCGGTCTACTATGCTTCATTGGGACACTCCCATCGGACGCATACCGATACGGAACTCATCCGTTGGGATCAGCCGGCTGGACTGATTCAGCTGGAATTCGAGCGCATGGGGGTGAGCAGCCAGCTGGAATTCCAGTTCAGCCGTGAGAAGCGCCGCCGCATCCTGATGAACGGGCATCCGATCCGCCCCAAGGAACTGGTCGGCAATATCAATACCGTGTTGTTCTCACCTGAGGACCTATTCCTGATCAAGGGAGCGCCGGCTGGCCGCCGGCGTTTTTTAGACGGTGAGATCTCGCAGGCCAGCCCGGCCTATTATCATGAGCTGGTCCAGTACAACCGGATCATCACGCAGCGCAATACGCTGCTGAAGCGTATCCGCGAGCATAAGGCCCGGCCGGATATGCTCGATCTTTGGGATGTTCAGCTGGTTGAGGCGGCTGTGAAGATCACGCATAAGCGTCAGGAAGCAGTCCGTAAGCTCAATATGCTGGCCAATCTGATGCAGCGCCGGATTTCGGACAATCAGGAGAATTTAGCGATTACCTATGAGATCCACGGTCTTGAGGACCCGTCCGTGACAAAAGACCTCGCTTCATGGTATAATAAAGAGCTTGCATCCCATCGGGAGGTGGACATCCTGCGGGGATCGACGAGCCGTGGACCGCATCATGATGACATCATCCTGACGGTCAACGGCGTAAATCTGCGCTCTTTTGGTTCGCAGGGGCAGCAGCGCACCGGCGTGCTTTCATTGAAGCTGGCCGAGCTGGAGTTCCTGCGTTCAGAGACGGGCGAATACCCGGTCCTGCTGCTGGACGATGTCATGAGTGAGCTGGATGTGACGCGGCGTCATCAGTTGATGGCGTTCATCCGCAAGGAGCACATCCAGACGATGATCACAGCAACGGATGAAGCGTATTTCCCGGCCGAGCGTATCGGTACCTACCATTACGTCCGGGCAGGCAGCATTACGAGGTAAGAATATGGCGAAGCGTTCACCCGGTCTTGAACCACCGAAAAGCATCATTCGCAAAACGATCCATTCGCTGGGCAAGGTTCCGGAGAAGAAATACTATATGCACTGGGTGCTTTGGCATTGGGGCGACATCGTTGGTGAGTTCATCGCCAGGCATGCGGAGCCACAGGGAATCCGTAAGGATGTCCTGTATCTCTACTGCTATAATGCCGCCCTGCGCAATGAGCTGCAGATGATGATGCCGCAGATTGTCCAGCAGGTCAACAACTATGCCGGCCAGCAGATGATCACAGGTATTGTGTTCTGCAGGCGTTGGGAGAAGCCGGACTCGGAAGGAATCGATGAGATCCGGCTGGCCCATCAGGCCAAAGAAGAAGATCTGGGGCGTGAGCGCCGCAAGGTCAGCCTGACTGATGAGGAAATGCAGCAGGCAGCGGCTATCGGCACGCAGGTGGAAGATCAGGAACTGGGCGAAAAAGTCCGTTCCCTGTATCGGAAACACCTGCAGATGCAGAAGCTGCGTCGCCAGCAGGACTGGCATCCCTGTGCGGAATGCGGCAGCCTGTGCCCGCCGGAGCGGAAGCTCTGCCCCATCTGTGCGTCCCGTCAGCGGGAAAAGCTCAACGAAGCCATCCGGCAGGTGCTGCGGGATATTCCCTGGGCGCATTGCAAGGAAGTCCAGGAGTATGTACCGGCCTGTACGCCGAAGCTCCTGAATGATCAGCGGTCGGCAATGGTACAGCAGCTGGCCCGCGAGGTGGATGTCAGTGATACCGAAAGCATCAAGGCCAGGAACCTGGTCATGCTTTACCGCTGTCTGCCACCAGAGCAGCTGACGGAAGAAGAGATCAAGCGGTCGCTTTACCGTCTGCGGTTTAATCTGCACCGTCCCAGGGACTATAAGGCACCGAAGCGTTACTCGGTTATTCCTTTGGGCAGGAAAGGGACAAAAGACAGGAGGCAGACCTGATGTTTCTTCACTTAGGCAATGGTGTTTCCGTAAGAACCAAAGATGTGATTGCAATCAGCGATTATGCATTATTTCAGGATGGCCCCGGCAAAGAACTGCTGGAGCATCATAAGGCAACTGGCCTGCTGGTCAGCACGCGGCCTGCGGGCGATGCAACGCCCATAAAATCGCTGATTCTGACAAAAGACAAGACCTACCTGTCTGTTATATCGCCCCTCACGTTGAAGCGGCGTTCACAGCAGGTTTATGATACATTGGATAACGATAGAACCGACGAGATAGAATGATGGGAGCGTAGGATTTTCATGGCAAATGACAATGAGCAGAACAAGATTGATCTGACCCCGGCTGCAGATGTGCCGGTAGTGGATGAATTTGCGGACAAAGACCTGGATACTACTGGTGTCGAGATCCATACGGATGAAGGCAGTGCGGCAGTAACCGCTGTTGAAGCCGACTATGGCGCGGATCAGATCCAGATCCTCGAGGGACTGGAAGCCGTACGCAAGCGTCCGGGCATGTACATCGGCAGCACGTCGGAACGTGGCCTGCACCATCTGGTCTATGAGGTCGTGGACAACTCCATCGATGAGGCGCTGGCCGGCTACTGCGATAAGATCGACGTAACCATTCATAAAGATAACAGCATAACGGTCATCGATAACGGTCGTGGTATCCCGGTTGATATGCATGACAGCGGCAAGCCGGCTGTCGAGGTCGTATTGACTGTCCTACATGCAGGCGGTAAGTTCGGCGGCGACGGCTATAAGGTATCCGGTGGTCTGCATGGCGTCGGCGTATCGGTTGTTAATGCACTTTCGACCCGGATGGAAGTCCAGGTCAAGCGCGATGGCAAGATTCATGAGATTACCTTCGAGCGCGGCGTGACGACCAAACCGCTGCAGATTGTCGGTGATACCGACACTTCTGGTACCCGGGTACACTTTATCCCGGATCCGGAGATATTCACGGTCACGACTTACAGCTATGATACGCTCAAGCATCGTCTGCGTGAGCTGGCTTTCCTGAACCACGGTATCACGATTGCCCTGCATGACGAGCGTGAAGAGGAAATCCGCAGCGAGGTGTTCCACTTCGATGGCGGTATCAGCTCCTTTGTCGAGCATCTGAACCGTAAAAAAGACAAGATCAATGAGGAGCCAATCTACTTCAATGGCTCGAAAGATGATACGCTGGTCGAGATTGCGCTGCAGTACAACGACAGCTATCAGGAAAATATCTATTCCTTCGTCAACAACATCAATACGGAGGAAGGCGGCACGCATCTGGCTGGTTTCAAGCTGGCTTTGACCCGTGCCACCAACGACTTTGCCCGTAAGCAGGGCATCCTCAAGGAAAAAGATGGCAACCTCTCCGGTGATGATGTCCGTGAGGGCCTGACCTGCGTTATCAGCCTCAAGATTCGCGAGCCGCAGTTTGAGGGCCAGACGAAGACGAAGCTCGGTAACTCGGAAGTCCGTGGTATCGTGGATTCCATCGTCACGGAAGGTCTCTCTGAGTACTACGAGGAGAATCCGGTCATCACGAAAAAGATCGTCGAGAAGGCCATCATGGCTTCCCGTGCGCGTGAGGCAGCCCGCAAGGCCCGTGAGCTCACCCGCCGCAAGAATGCACTCGAGGTATCGAGCCTGCCAGGCAAGCTGGCTGACTGCTCCGTCAAAGATCCGGAACAGGCTGAGATCTACCTCGTTGAGGGTGATTCCGCAGGTGGATCGGCCAAGCAGGGCCGTGACCGCCGCTTCCAGGCTATCCTGCCGCTGCGCGGCAAGATCCTGAACGTCGAGAAAGCCCGTCTGGATCGCATTTTTGCGAATGCTGAGATCCGGACGATGATCACGGCTTTCGGTACGGGCATCAGTGAGGATTTCGACCTGTCGAAGCGCCGCTATGGCAAGATCATCCTCATGACCGATGCCGATGTCGATGGTGCGCATATCCGCACCCTGCTCCTCACCTTCCTCTACCGCTATATGAAGCCGCTCATCGAGCATGGGCATGTATTCATCGCGCAGCCGCCACTCTATCGGGTCCGCAAGGGCAAGAACCAGTGGTACACCTACAGCGACGATGAGCTGGCTAAAAAGCTGGATGAAATTGGCCGCGATGGCATCGCCGTCCAGCGCTACAAAGGTCTGGGCGAGATGAACCCGGAGCAGCTCTGGGAGACGACCATGGATCCGGCAGGCCGTACGATGCTGCGCGTCGAGATGGAAGATGCCGAGGAAGCTGATGAGCTCTTCACCATCCTGATGGGCGATAAAGTAGAGCCGCGCCGCCAGTTCATCGAAGAGAATGCGAAGCTGGTCCGCAATCTGGATATCTGATTTTTCGGGATCAATCCAGCAGATTCTGCTTGTATATTCCAGAAAAAAATGCTATAGTATCTCATATAGAGAATCCCGTACAAGGGGAGTAGCTGAACGGTCAGATATCGTCAATACGGTGCATGGCACCCGGTATGGCCGACTAATTAGTAAGCAAGACCTTGTCTTACAGGCAGCTTTTTAGCTGTATGCAAGACAAGGTCTTTTTTAGAATCATGAATAACGAAGAAGAAGTGATCGTAGAAAATGGATAATTTATTTACAGGGATGTTTACACCGGAGTGGCTGGCGGCTCTCTCAGGGATACTGCTGCTGGATCTGCTGCTGTCAGGCGATAATGCGATACTTATCGCCCTGGCCTGCAAGAACCTGCCGAAGCATAACCGGCGCAAGGCCATCCTGATCGGTGGATTCGGTGCGGTATTCATCCGCATCGTCTGCACCCTCTTTGCCACCGGTCTGCTGGCTGCTCCGTATATTGAGTGCATCGGTGGTGCGGCTCTCCTGTATATCGCCGTGAAGCTGGTCACAGACCACAACGATGGCGGGGATGAGGACACTGGCAGTCAGCCAGCTACACTGGGGGCGGCTGTTCGCACGATACTCATTGCGGATTTCATCATGAGCATCGACAATATCCTGTCTCTGGCCGGCGTGGCTAATACTGTGCCACAGGGAAAATGGAGCCTGATCATCTGCGGGCTCATGATCTCCATCCCTATCGTACTGTTTGGTGCCCAGATATTCCTGATGATCATGCTGAAAATCCCGGCACTGATCTATGCAGGTGCCGCTATTCTTGGCTGGACGGCTGCCGAGCTGATGACCGGCGATCAGGCCGTTGGCATCTATCTGGCGGAATACGCTATTTATCTGAAAATCCTGTTTGTCGCTGCCGTTCTCGGCATTGGCTATACAATCAATCACAGTAAAAGGAGTGATTTACGATGATGAACAATCTTAAGACTTTAATGCTGATGGTACTGCTTGGTGCAATCATGATCTTCATTGGCGGACTTGTGGGCGGCCGCACCGGCATGATGTTCATGCTGATGATATCCCTTGGCATGAATATCTTTTCCTACTGGTTCAGCGATACGATGGTGCTGAAGATGTATGGTGCCCGGGAGGTTACCAGGGAAGAATCCCCTAACCTCTATAATCTGGTTGAGCAGCTGGCTGCCAATGCCCAGCTGCCGATGCCAAGGGTCTGCATCATTGAGTCCGATGTGCCGAATGCCTTCGCAACCGGCCGTAATCCGTCCCATGCGGCGGTAGCGGTGACGACCGGTATCATGCAGGTCCTGGACTATAATGAGCTGGCTGGTGTACTTGGTCATGAGCTCTCCCATGTCAAGAACCGTGATATCCTGACGTCGACGATTGCAGCGATGATGGCCAATGTCATCACCTACGCGGCGCAGTTCATGGCGTTCTTTGGCGGCAGGTCGGATGATGATGACGGTGGCAATCCGATTGCGGCTATCGCTATGGTCATACTGGCTCCGATTGCGGCCATGCTTATCCAGATGGCGATTTCCCGTTCCCGCGAGTATGAGGCTGACCATGATGGCGGCGTCATCTGCGGGAATCCAAACAATCTGGCGGATGCCCTGGAAAAGATCGAGTACTATGCGACCAATGCCCAGCCGATGCGCGATGCAACTCCGGCTACGGCGCATATGTTCATCATCAATCCGCTCAAAGGCAGCGGCGCGGCGCTGGCCAATTTGTTCAGTACTCACCCGCAGACTGCGGAGCGTATTGCCCGTCTGCGTCAGCAGGCTACTGAGATGCATATCCGTTAAAAAATCGTATGACTATATAAAAAACGGGGCTGTTGCACGTAATGTGACGTGCAGCAGTCCTTTTTCATGTGCAAAAAGATAATCCCGGGGCTTGAATGCCCCGGGATTAGGTGTAGAATTTAGATATGCTCAAACCAAATTCACAGAAAGATTATACGTCTTTAGGAGGAAGTTATCAAGTATTTCTTCCTTTAAATCTTGAGTTTCAGGTTAGCAAAGATGACGCCGTCCGCCTGCTTCGTCACTGTATTGGAGGTATGGATATTACGGCACTGGAAAAGACCTATCAGCGGATAGATCGAAATTTGGCGTCGCCAAGGCAGATGCTGGCCATCGTTGTTTATGCCGGGATGAATCATATCTTCAGTTCCCGCAGGATAGAGCTTGCCTGCAAGCGGGATATCAATTTTATGTATCTGCTGGAAGATAAGCCTGTGCCTGACCATACAACCATTGCCCGGTTCCGTTCCAAGCATCTGGCATCCTGCATCAAGGAACTGTTTGCCCAAATGGATTTCATGCTGGAAGAAGCTGGAGCCATTTCCCTGCAGGATATTTTCATCGATGGAACAAAAATCGAATCCGTTGCCAACAAGTATAAGTTTGTCTGGAAAAAGTCTGTCCAGAAGAATCAGTCCAAGCTTATGGAAAAATTGCCGGACTTCGTAGACAAAGCCAGGGAAGAATTTTCTGTTTCCCTCGCTCACGGCAAAGAAATCCACCTGCACCAGCTAAAGAAGCTGCGCCGCAAGTTGAAAGCCCGGCAGAAAGAGCAGGGACTCCAGTTTGTCCATGGAATCGGGAAACGCAAAACCAGCCTGCAGAAAACCTTGGAACAGCTGGATGAGTTCATCGCCCGGCTCAAGAAATACAATAAATACCTGCACATCATGGGAAACCGCAACAGCTTTGCCAAAACGGACACAGATGCCACCTTCATGCGGATGAAAGAGGATGCCATGAAAAACGGCCAGCTAAAGCCTGCCTATAACATCCAATACGGTACGGATTCCGAATTTGTTACCTGGGCCACGGTAGGGCCGCAGCCAACGGACACGACAACCTTGATTCCCTTTTTGCAGGAAATGGAACGCTATCCCCACAAGCGCTACCGTAATGTTGTGGCAGATGCTGGCTATGAGAGCGAGGAGAACTACCTTTATCTTGAAACAAACCAGCAGCGTTCCTTTATAAAGCCAAACAACTACGAGAAGAGCAAGACACGAAAATGGAAACAGGACATTGGCCGCAAGGAAAACATGACCTATCTGGCCGACGCGGATGCCTATCTCTGTGCCCAAGGCAGGAAGTTGACCGTAACCAAGGAATTTATCCGCAAAAGCAAAAACGGCTTTCAAAGCCAGATAACCCATTACAGTTGTGAGCATTGCAAGGATTGTCCAGTAAAGAGTCAATGTATACACGGAAATCACTGTAAGGCTCCACTAGAAGAACGAATCAAGAATATAGAAATATCCAAACGGTTCCAACGCCAGCGGCAGGAAGATTTGAAACGGTTAACCTCGCCGGAAGGCATCCAGTTGCGGGTAAATCGCAGTATTCAGGCAGAAGGAGCCTTTGCCATGGTAAAAGCAGATATGACCTTCCGCCGATTCTTAACCCGTGGCAATAAAAATGTCCTTGTGGAAACGATGCTGCTGGCGATGGCTTATAACATTCAAAAGCTGCACTGCAAAATACAGGCAGAAAAGCTTAACCGGCACCGAATCCCTGTGGATAACGCTGCTTAAAAAATCAAAGAGCGCAAGAAACAAAGACGATTTTCAGATCGTCTGGTGTCTTGCGCTCAAAATTTTTATGTTTTGCTCTTAAATTAGGATATTGACAGGTTTAATAGCAAAAGGGGCTGTGCATAAGTGATTTTTTACTCATGCAACAGCCCCTTCTTACCCGTCTGCGCGGCCTGATGGGCCGCAGATCACTGGCTGATGGGCAGGGATTGCTCATTGCTCCCTGCAGCAGCATCCATATGTGCTTTATGCGGTTTGCCATCGATGCGGTCTATATCGATCGTGACTATGAGATTCTGAAGATCGTATCCGGGCTGCGCCCATGGCTAGGCCTGTCATGGTGCTCCGGTGCCTGGGCCGTGATTGAACTAAAAAACGGTGAGGCCATGAAGTATGGACTCACCGTTGGTGACAGGTTCAATCGTTCCAGGTGATGCCGGAAGGATCGTTTGTGAGGGTTACGGTAGTGGTGCCGGAGGTGCTGCCACCGCTGCTATCAGTTCCAGAAAAATTCTCATAGCGATAGTGTCCTTCGCCACCACGAAGATCAATGTTAGTGGCTGCAATCGTTCCACTAAAAGTTCCTTTATTTGCGTTGATAGCAACTGTTCCGTTATTAGGAGCATATATAATACCACGAAGAGTACAAGCCTTAGATTGAGAATAATCTATACTGATAGTGGTTGCACCTTCGGCATAGATTATGACTGGTCGTCGGGAATTTGCGTTTACGTGAACGTTGACTGTTCCTGAATTCGGTCCCATGTATACATATACAGGTGAATTAATATCACCGGGTATTTCGGCATTGATATCGAATGAAGAAATGTTATCAAAATATAGAACTGAATTATCCGTGGCTGATATATCTGTATTGGTGAGGTTTTGCCCAGATTGGTTTTTTTGCGGCATAGTTTTTATGTATTTGCCAAATGCTGATAAATCAAAGGGGAGATACTTAGCTGAATATGAGTACCCAGCTGTCGTTGTCTTGCCTGTATTATCATCATATTGAGCTACATCTTTTTTTAGTGCATCGCTAACACTGATTTTTTCATCCTTAGCTTTTTGTGTAAAAAATCTGTTTAAGTCTGATTGTGTGCTGTAGGCTAGTTTTTCGTATTTATAACTAGTATCATTAGTGCCATCGCCGTTTGTGTATATAATACCACCATCAAAAGTTGAGACAATTCGATCCGGATTACTTAAATGATCCGGATTGTCAATTGAATTAACTTCGGTTAAGTTTTTTTCAAATATTAATAGATGTTGGAATGGTCCATTAGGTATTGCAGCGATGCTTTCAACCGGAACTGTGAAGGTATCTTTTCATAGAATGCTTTCAGAAAGTAAAGCGGTACATCTTTCTGTAGTGCAACACGGTAGTAGGTGACGCTATCTTTGCTTTTCGCCTGATAGTTTGGATGGACGACTTCGTCTTCCTCCAGGTTCTTTGCACTGCCGGTCAGATATTGTCCTGCCATTGCATCGGCTTTGGGGTGGCTGCTTACTTTCTCTGCATTGTCGGCATAGGCATGAGCTCCGGCTATGGCGGCGGCATCCGCGGCATTCTGCAGCCGGGAACGCTGGACATAGATATTGCCCAGATCGACAGCCAGACCAGTGGCACAGATCAGCATTGGCAGAGCCAGCGCTGTAAGGACCAATATGGCTCCTTTTTGACGCAGCGTATTTCGTATCATATCATGACCTCTTTTTCGACAGCAACAATAATTTATTTTATAATATCATTCTAATATTTATTAGGACAATAGTCTAGTACTTATCCAGTGTAATTTTGTATAAATTAAAAAAAATCACAGCCGGCTGTCGAGCTGCAGTAGCAGTTCAACGACCAGCTGTGATTGAAATCAGTGTTATTCGCTGAAGTTATTGACTTTTATGTTATAGCCTTTTAATTAGAAAATATAGCAAAAAATGTACTTAGCGTACAATTTTATCAAATTCCTCTTGCGATACCACGGTCGATAGTCCTATAATAGAGAGAAGTTGAGCAAGTGAAGTCTGCAGATCCTGTGTGTTCTTTATCACATGCGTGGTCTGCTTCCAGCTATCGAATTCTTTGTTGTTTTCGGCATACTGCAGATGATACTTGATCTCATCGTTGGTATAGCCCATACGCAGCATCCGATCAATCAGCGTGACATAGTCTGCCATGAGATAGATGGTGCTGAGCTTTTTCTTGATGAACTTGTTGAGCTGCTTGATACCGGTGCTTTCCAGTATCATGACGCTGATGGTATGCTCTTTGAGGGCATCGAGGATATCATCTTTCCGGATGCCATAGAACTCGCCTTTATGTGTGAACTGGACAACCAGCTCAAGCTGGCTGAATTCTTCGCGGCTGACGGTCCGATAGAGCTGTGCGCTCTTGGTCTTCTGACGAGTCCGGCCCAGTTGAGGAAAGTCATAGGTGGTATAGGTTGGAATGAAATGGATGCCCATTGAGATCAACTGGGATGCCAGTGTTGCCTTGCCGGCTGCATGTGGGCCGACCAGTGCGTAAATCATGTTAGTCATACTCTTCTTGTTCCTTCATTACAATATTACATCTCGATGTTGGCTATTAAAGCCGATTCCGTAAGTTCTCCCTATTTTATCACAGAAGTCAAGGCAATACAAAAGAGGGAACAACCGAACGTTCCCTCTTTTGCCGCCTCTATACCTTCTGCCTACAACAACATACAAGATGCTGTTGTTCTCCCATAACAATAATACAACATTTAGTTATGGATTTCAATAGGACTTCTATATAAAATCCTGATAAATATATGCTTAAATATTCAGAAAGATTATAATTTATAAGTAGAAAGGGAAAGAAGTTCTACCTGACGAATACTATACTATGTAAACATGTAAATAAGTTGAGAATTGCATGGAGAGAAGATTAGAAAAGTACGATAATATGCAACTATAGGGGGTGGCTGTCATGTACTTCTACTGTGAGCAATGCAAGAAGAAATACCCATTGAATACACACGCATTTCAATGTGAATGCGGGGGGCTGTTCAGTTTGCATAAGGATGAGTCGGATGAAGTTACTGATGAGATTTCATTGGGTGAGTTTGAGACACCACTGTTGCCACTAAAGATTGGCAAGCTGGAATTCCTGCTGAAGCTGGAAAATCTGCTGCCGACCGGATCGTTTAAAGATCGTGGTGCTTATCGGCTGATCAATGAACTGCATCATCTGGGAATCAAGAAGGTTGTCCTGGATTCGTCCGGGAATGCCGGGGCTTCGGTAGCCGCTTATGCCGCTGCCGCCAATATCGACTGTACGGTATATGTGCCAGATGATATCTCAAATGAGAAGATTGCCCAGATCGAAGCGTATGGAGCCAGGATCGTAAAGGTAGCCAATGGCCGTATGAAGGCTTGTACAGCGGCCAAGGAAAATCTTGGTGATGCCTACTATGCTTCGCATGTCTATAATCCGTTGTTCTTTGAGGGCATGAAGTCGATGGCCCGGGAAATGTATCAGCAGCTGGGAAATCACATCCCGGATTATATATTCATACCGGTTGGCAATGGCACGATGCTGCTGGGCCTTTATCAGGGATTCATGGAGCTGGGGCGTCTGCCGCATTTCGTGGCAGTCCAAAGCAAGAAATGTGCACCGCTTTATGAAGCTTATCATGAGCTGCCGGCTGCACCGAAGAAGACAACCATTGCTGAGGCTATCCGTATTGAGCATCCAAAACGGCTGAAGACGATGGTGGAGGCTGTCCGCAATAGTTTCGGTGATGTAGTTGCCGTGGATGATAAGGATATACTGGAAGCCAAGAAATATCTGGGGAGTCGCGGCGTTTATGTGGAAATGACCTCGGCAGCTGCTTTGGCTGGTGCAAGAAAATATTTCCAGGCCGGGAAGCCGGATAATTATCAGGTGATTATCCCACTGACCGGGAGTGGGCTGAAACGGTGAAACGGCAAAGGCTGTTCAAAAGGTAAAGGACGAGAAGATCAGTCAGTAAAGGAATAAGAGGCAAGGAAATGTTACACGGAATAATTGATATTGGCTCAAATACGATCCGTATGGCAATCTATCTGATAGAAGGCAGTCACATCGAGATGCTGATGAAAAAGAAGCATACTGTAGGTCTGGCTGCCTATCTGAAAGATGGTGTCATGCAGCAGCGGGGCATTGACAAAGCCGTGGAAATACTGGGCGAGTTTCAGGCTTTCTTGCTGAGTTTCCAGATTACTGAAGTCACGGCCTTCACTACTGCTGCATTACGCAATGCCAAAAACAGCAAAGCTGCTGTGAGTGAGATTGAGCAAAGGACCGGACTAAGCGTCCGGGTCATTACCGGTGATGAAGAGGCTGTGTTCGACTTCATTGGTGCAACCCGAAACCTGTCGGAGAACTCGGGACTGCTGCTGGATATTGGCGGTGGCAGTACGGAGATCGTTACCTATCAACAGCGTATGATCCAGCATAAGATCAGTCTGCCGATGGGGTCGCTGGCCTTTCGGACAAAGTATGTGCAGGGAATCCTGCCTACTGAGGCCGAGTGTCTGGTCATGCGGCAAAAGGCGGAGGAAGCAATCCGGTCAGCTACGGCATTCGAGTCGGTGAATGAAAGCTTTATTGCAGGTATTGGCGGTACCTTCAAGGGCGCTGCTGCACTATATAATGCTATGTTTAATCAGCCGGCATCCAATACCCGCATGGAGGCGCGCCGGTTAAAGACAATCATCGGCACGTTCCAGCAGGATCACGGGATGACACAGGAGATGACCATCATGTTAATGAGGACCGTTCCTGATCGTATCAATACGATTATTCCAGGCTTGATCATCGCTGATGTGCTGGCCCGACAATTTCAGAGCAAGATCGTTACCTATAGCGACTCGGGGGTCCGGGAAGGCTATATCTATGATCAGATTATTGGCAAGAAGCAGTGAAGTATAGAGTCATATAGGAAAAAAGCCGATGATTATATTCAGAAGGGTTTTTTTGGTGATTTAGTGAAAGAGGGGGCTGGTTTGCTGGGAGATTATCTTACCGGAGCGTTTTATCAGATGATGTAACAGGCAATTGATAGGAATTATCGGTAATCATATGGAATAAGCGGCCATCTTTGGAATGATAGCTGCTTATTTATATGGAAAATGGGGCAAATGAGACATAAATTAATTAAATGGCAAAAAAAAAAGGAAAAAAGACCCATAAAAAAACCTTTACAAATATTAAAAAAGAACTAAACTAGGATAATGAGATGCTTTTGTTTAGGGAAAGAAGGATGTATATGCAAAAAAGATGGCAAAATGGACAGCGATTGGCTGGCCTTTGCCTGTTAGGAAGCTTGTGCTGTTATCCGGCGGTCGCCGGAGCTCAGATGACGACTACTTCGACTTCGCTTCATCGTGAAGCTGTGCAGTTGGCACGTGGTGGCAACTATGCGAAGTCGTTGCAGATCATGCAGCAGCTGGAACAGGAAACAGATGAGGGCTATTGGGCTGATTATCTGGTGATTTTATCTTGGGCTGGACAGGAAAAACAGTTGGTAACGCTTGCGGACAGGCATTATCAGGGTGATTTTTCACGGGTTCCAGACTACGCGTTGAGACCTTTGGCGCAGGCGTATGAGAAAGCAGGGCAGATCGATAAGGCTGCCAGTCTGTACAAGCGTTTGCAGAGTGCTGAACCACAGCAGGCATATCGGACTGCTTATGAGCAGGGATTAAGCGATATGGGACGAAAGGACTATGTTGCAGCGGAGCATGATTTTGCGCAGGCTCGCCAGTTGGCAATGGTTTCTGGCAAAGTAGAAACCGGTTTCGTCAAGGACATGGATGCCCGTCGGGCAGCGCTTTACATCCAGCAGGGGGAATATGACCGGTCGGTTATCATTCTGCGTCCGTATGTCGAAAATGGAACCGCAAGTATGCGGATGATTAGCGATTATCTGATGGCATTGCGTTTTGATAATCGCGCCAAGGAAGCCGAGCTTGTTTTCAGTCAGAAGTGCCCGGACTGGTCGAAGATGCCGGCTTATGGTCTACAGACGATGGGAGATCTGTATTTGCGGGCGGGCAAGTATCGTCAGGCCCATACGCTTTATGCGTATATCCTGCAGAAGAATGATATTGACTATGTAAGGCTGGGGGATGCTTATGCACTGGCGATGTTGGGGAATGATCAGGCAGCAGTGGCACAGTATGCTGATTCGGTCAAACGTTATCCCAAACGTCAGGCAGCAGTGGCCGGTGATGCGGCAGCTTTCCTGCAGCAGGGACGGCTCGGGATGGCCCGGAAATTGTTCAATCTGTTGGGAACTACGCCGGCAGAGCGGGAGAACTGGCAGCTTCAGTATGGTCAGCAGCTGACGGATGTAGCGGATGATCTGCGGAATGCCAAGCTGAATTTCAGGCGGGATGAACGGCTTGATGGCCGCAGCTATTATCATGAGGCGGACCGGGTGCTCCGCCCGCTGCTGAATAGCAGCTCGAAAGATATCCAGCAGTCGGCAGCGGCAGCTCTGGCGATGAATAAGCTGAATAAGGGCTTGTTTGCCAGTGCAGATCATCAGCTGGCAGCATTGCTGGACAGTTCTTCGGCTGATGAACCGGTGGTCATGGCTGTCAGCGGTGAGAACGAGCGTCGGCAGGAGCATGCACTGGGCAGTTATTACCGTACCAGGCTGGATAATAAGCGCAATCATGAGTCGGATCTTGGTTTGAGCTATACAAACTATCTGGGGCAGAACTGGTATGCTATGGCAGGCTATGGTTACAGCTGGCTGCAGGATGGTCAGAATCATGCGCAGTATGCGCATGGGGATGCTGGACTGTCCTGGCATTATGATCGTGGACAGATGGATATGACCTATGATCGTTTCGGCAGTGGCTGGGATCTCAATGGCTATACGCTGTCCATGAGCTATGAGCCAAATGATGCGGCGGTATTTTCCTTTGGCCTGGGACATCGTCCGCATGCACATGCCGGAGCGGTAGCGCAGCATATTGCTGAGAACTACCACACACTCAGCTGGGATCAGATTTTGGGCAGCCGTTGGCGCTTTGGGGCTGATTATGAGTGGGATAATCTGTCGGATGGCAACGATTATTGGAGCTATGGGGGCAATTTCGTGGATGAAATGTCACAGCAGCACAATTATCGGGATAATCTGCTGCTTGGCTACAGCTATGGGCATTATGATCAGCAGGTGGATGGATATGATTCGCCTTATCGCCGGATTGATTATGGTGTTGGTTTTAGCCGTAAGTGGAATCTGTCACAGCATGAACGGTTCTGGGAATGGATCAATATGCTGAGCTGGGGGCATGATAATGATGAGGGAACGGGCTTTTCCCCGTATACCCGGCTGGAATGGACGCAGTCGATGCATGCAGGGCAGCTGCTGACACTCGGCGTACAATATAACTGGTATTTCAATCAGATCGCTACTACGGACGAAAGCCGTCGGAACAACGGCTATCTCTTTGATGTGAATTATTCGTTAGGATGGTGAGCGATATGATGAAGAAAATCATACGATTACTGGTATTGAGTATGCTGGTACTGAGTATGCTGGCTTCGGTGGCAATGGCGCAGGTGGCCGTTCTGTGTTATCACGAGATTGACCGGGCGAATGATGATTTTTCTGTAACCAGTCATGAGCTGGGAAATCAGCTGAGCTGGCTTAAGAAAAACGGCTGGCATTTTGTGTCGCTGGATGAATATCTGGCTTATACCAGGGGGCAGAAAAAGCTGCCGGATAAGAGCGTCATGATTACCTTCGATGATGGCTATGAGTCGTTCTATACGAAGGTTTATCCGCTGCTGCAGAAGTATCAGATTCCGGGGATGCTGGCTATCGTCACATCATGGACGGATGGTGAAGGCAAGCCAACGGATGTACAGAAACTGGCAACCTGGGATCAGCTGCGTGAAATGGAGAGAAGCGGCCTGGTGACCGTTGTATCCCATACGCATGCCATGCATAAGCAGCAGGCTATCGATCCGCAGGGCGATCGGGATAGTGTAGCCGGTAATCGGCTTTATCTGAATGATCGTTATGAGACGGATGAGGAATATCGCAGTCGTCTGAATCATGATTTCCAGGCAACACAGAGACTGTTCCAGGAGAAACTTGGACACCCAGCCCGTGTGGTGGTCTGGCCGTATGGTATCTATTCGGCTGAGGCAATCAAGGCGGCTCAGGATAATGGCATGGAAGGGTCATTCCTGCTGGACGGCGGAATCAATGGTACAGGCGATAAGGCAAGACTTTATGCCAAGCGCATGATCATGACCCAAGACATTACTATAGAACGTTTCCAGAAACTGCTGACCAAGGATCATGATGAATGGAATGACAAGCCGCTGCGCATGGCGCAGGTGGATATCGATAAACTGTATGATAAGGATGCACAGCGCTTTCAGTATAATATCGATTCAACCATTCAGCAGCTGCGGGCAAATGGGATCAGTCTAGTGGCTTTGCAGGCTTTTGCTGATCCGGATGGAGATGGCAACGTGGATGATGTTTATTTCCATAACTCGGTTATCCCAGTCAAATACGATATATTTAACCATATTGCCAATCGGATGATGCAGCAGAGACTCAGGATTGTGGCCTGGATGCCAGGGCTAAACTATCAGAGACTCGGGGCGAAGGATGGCAAAAATATGGTACAGGCTCAGGGAAAAGGCAAGGGTGGCTGGTACCATCGTCTGAGTCCGTTTGATACAAAGAACATCCAGCAGGTCACACAGCTCTATAAGGATCTGGGGGATTATACGCCGATTATGGGAGTAATGTTCCAGGATGACCTGTATCTGAACGATTTCGAGGATATGTCGGCTGCTGGCAAGGCTGCCTATAAACAGCAGACTGGTCGGGATCTGGAGAAGTTGGATCACAAGAATAAGAAGCAGATGAATGAATGGACCAGGATGAAGACCAAGCAGTTGACGAAGGTCTCGTTGACTCTGGCAGATGCTTTTAAGCAGCATCGTCCGAATGCGGTCATCCTGCGTGATATCTACGCTGAACCAGTGCTGAATCCGGAGTCGGAAGAGTGGTTTGCACAGAACTATCAGGATTATTTGCAGAACTATGACTATACCGTAGTCATGGCCTACCCATACATGGATGGGGAAAAAGACCCGATGGGATATCTGAGCAATGTAGCAGCGGCGGTAAAGGCTGCTGGTGGCACCAGCAAGACAATCGTAAAGATCCAGACGTATGACTGGAAAAAAGAACGCTGGCTGGGACGTCGGGGATTCAACCAACAGCTTCAGACGCTGAAAAAGGATGGAATTCAGCATCTGGGGTATTATCCGAATACGTTTTACGCCTGGGTGGGTAAATAATGAGATACAGGGATCAAGTACTTAACTGGCAGGGAGGCAGGTAAAGTTGTTTACATTATTCATACTTTTTTTGGCAGGATTTGTATTCTATTACCCGGTGGTCATGAGTCTGGTCTGGATGATCGGTGGAATCTGTTTTTATTGGCGGCGGGAGCGAAATGAATCCCGGCTGCCACCTGAGCTGAAAGAGAAACCGTTGGTATCGGTATTCATTCCGGCTCACAATGAGGAACGCGATATCGCAGATTCGGTGCGTTCGATCTTTGCAAATCATTATAAGAACATGGAGATCATCGTTATCAATGATGCCAGCACTGATCATACGCAGGATGTGCTGGAGGGACTGCTAAAGGATTATCCGACTTTAAAAATTCTGAAGATGGAGAAGAACCTGGGTAAGGCTAATGGTCTGAATCTGGCCTTTGCTATGAGTCATGGAGATATTATCTTTACGTTGGATGCTGATAGTATGCTGGATGAGCATGCGATTGAATGGGCCGTATGGCATTTCAATAACTTCCCGCGCGTCGGGGCTGTTACCGGCAATCCGCGGGTCCGCAACCGTACGAGTCTGCTGGCCAAGATCCAGACCGCGGAGTATTCGAGCGTCATCGGTCTGATCAAGCGCACGCAGCGCCTGATCGGCAAGGTCATGACGGTATCCGGGGTAGTTGCAGGCTGGCGCCGTACGGCAATCGTTGATGCGGGGCTTTGGAGCAATACGGCAATAACCGATGATATCGAGATGACCTGGAAGATGGAGACGCATTTCTGGGATGTCCGTTATGAGCCGAATATGATCTGCTGGATGCTGGTGCCGGAGACGCTGAGCGGGATCTGGACGCAGCGTAAGCGGTGGGCTCAAGGGGGCGTGGAAGTTATGCGCTCGCATAGCGATGTCTGGAAGCACTGGCGGGAACGCCGCATTTGGCCGGTTTATATCGATTATTTCCTGGGGACGTTCTGGGCATATTCGTTCATTATCTGTGCTGCTTTATGGCTGCTCAGGCTGTTGGCCGGTTGGCTGGCACCAGGATTGGCTGCTGCGCTGCCTGATCTGGGCAATCCGTTGCTGGGCTGGAATGGTGCAGTCGTGGCGTTTACCTGCCTGCTGCAGTTTCTGGTCAGTATCATTATTGATTCACATTATGATAAGAATCTGTGGAAAGTCTATTTCTGGGTATCCTGGTATCCAGTGATCTATTGGGCGTTCAATTCGCTGGCAACAGTAGTGGCAACGCCAAAAGGATTGTTCCGCAACATGAATAAAGCGGCTGTATGGGTCAGCCCGGATCGGGGGATAAGAGGATGAATTCACAGGATGTGAAAGGGAATCCGCTAGAGGAACCGCAGAAAAGTCTGATTATTGATGAGACCAGCAAGCGCAATAAACTGTTGGTCGTATTGGAATGGCTGGTATCGGTTATCGGTACGATACTGGTCTGGTGCTTCCTGGTCTGGGATATCTATGAGAAGTTATTCAGCGGACAGTATACCGGCAGTATGTCCATGCTGATACTGCTGCTGTTTGTCATATTGGTTATCGTGCTGGTGGGCGGAGTCTGGCAGTTCTATAACTGGTACATGTTCCATGGCAAGGACCGGCGTCAAAAATTCCCGAAGCAGTCCATTGCCGAGGTGGGGAATTTGTATGGGATTTCCCAGCCCAATATGGAAAAATTACAGTCTATCCGTCAGGCGGCGGTTATTCAGTTCAAGAATCATAAATATTATTATTGCGTGGCCGGTGAACCTCCTATCGAAATCGGGATGCTGCGAGAAAAATAAAGGGCTGGCGGAAGGCTTGGATGTTTTTTCCGTTGAATATGACTTTATGTTATAATGTCGATATATCGATATATTCATGAAATTCGGGAGGAGTCTCCACAATGATTATAATCACTGCCGAGGCCTGGAGATTAGCAGCTGTTTTTTTGGGAATCGCGCTGCTGCTCAGTTTTTATGCGCTGTATCGTGCCAGACTGCAAAGCCGGGCTTTGCAGGAAAAGTTCTTTAAGTTGGCGGCTTCAGCGAATTTGTATATTTTTGAATATGATATCCGCAAGGATGAGCTGCAGCTTTCTGCGCCTTGTGCGGAGCTTTTTGGATTGCCAGTATGTGTCCCAAATTATATGGAACAGGCAAAAAAAAATAGCGACCGTCATCAAGCGCGGGCTGCAGCTTATTTTGATGCCGCCATGGCCCGGCAGACTGGTCAGGTGAAGCTTAGAATTCCACTGTCGGATAATTCAATTGGTGTATTTCAGGTGAGCAATGAGTTCAGCTATGATCAACAGGGGCAGCTGGAATCAATTATTGGATTGTTTGCGGATGTGACAGCAGAGTTCCGACATCAGGAAAAGCTGACCGTGAAGGCTCAGGTGGATGCATTGACCAAGGTCTATAATTCCGGGACCGTACGGCGTATGATGGCTGATGCTATTACTGTTGCACCAGTGGGGACTGCGGCTCTGCTGATTCTGGATGTTGATCATTTTAAGGGGGTAAATGATTCGCTGGGGCATCAGTCCGGCGATCGTGTGTTGCAGATTGTGGCCCGGAGTATCAAGAGCGTGCTGCGATGCAGCGATATTGTCGGTCGGCTCGGTGGGGATGAGTTCTGCGTGTATCTGGCGGAGCTGCCTTCATATGAGTTTGCCTGTGAGGTTTGCGGCCGCATCAATCATGCGGTTATAGAGGATACGATGCGGGCGGAGATACCGATGAAGATTACGGTCAGTATTGGCGGGACCGTCCTCCGGGATGTGGATGACTTTGAGGCAGCTTATGCGCGGGCGGATTTGTCGCTGTATGAGGCTAAAAAGCTGGGGCGCAATACTTTTGTCGTTGTAAGATGAGAAGACAGGCAATGTGGAGGTCTGGTATGAATTTTTTGAGCAGCTGGCAGCGGCGGGCTGGTCTGATAAAAGCCAGTATTGTGCTGCTGTCTTTTCTGAGCGCTTTTGTATTGCTGATGCCGGCGAATGCAAATGGTGGAAATGTCGTGCGTGTTGGTTATGATATATCCGGCAGTCTGTTGTATCAGGATGAGACAGGCGATTATCGTGGCTATAATATGGAGTTCCTTTACGAGATTGCCAAGTATACAGGCTGGCAGT
Source organism: Selenomonas sp. (assembly GCA_022482925.1). Classification (GTDB taxonomy): domain Bacteria; phylum Bacillota; class Negativicutes; order Selenomonadales; family Selenomonadaceae; genus Selenomonas_A. The sequence goes on from JAKVOG010000006.1 coordinate 181,906, forward strand.
ATGAGCTGGTTCCTTTTACGAAATGGGCTGATGCAGTGCAGGCGGTCGAGGCGGGGCAAATTGATATCCTGCCGACGGTGCTGAAATCCCCGGAACGGGATGGCCGGGTGTTGTTCTCGGATCGGCGTATGGGAGTCGTCCATGTGGCGCTCGTTGTTCCGGAGGATAACCAACAGCATTTCTACGGGGCATGGGATTCGCTGCAGGGGGCTCGTATCGGTGTACGGGAACATACAGTGGATTCGGCAGATTTCATTGATTGGGCGGGGAAGCAGAAGCTTCAGTATCAGGCCATATCCTATGATGACCGGCAGGATCTGCTTGCAGCACTGGATGGCGGTGCCATCGATGCAGCGGCGCTGATCTATATCGGAATGGCCAAGCAGTATCGGGCTGTTGCTGAGTTTGCACCACAGGACATGTATTTTGCTGTTGCTCCGACGCGGCCTGATGTCCTGAACGAACTTAATCGGTCTATGGGGCAGATCACCATCATCAATCCGCAGTTCTATCCGAATCTCCTGAATAAGTATATGGAGAACAGTGCTGTTTCCAAGGCGGTGTTTAGTAAGGGCGAGAAGGCGTTTATCGATTCCGGGCAGTCTGTTCGGGTAGCGCTTATGCGCAATGCAGAGCCATTTTCTGCATTGCAGGATGGCCGGTTTGTGGGGATTATTCCCGATATGCTGCGCCGGATTGGTGAGATTTCCGGTCTTGATTTTGAGTTTTTGGGGGTGGATACGCAGGAGGAGGCAATCCAGGCAGTCCATGATGGCCGTGCAGATATGGTCGGCCGACTGGCAGATAATGTATTCTTTGCCCGCAAGAATGGGCTGCGCCTTACAACACCTTATTTGTATATGCCTATGATGCAGCTGCGGCATAAATCAACGGAGAATATAAAGGTTGTAGGTGTGCAAGGCATGGCGCAGATGGATCAGATCCGTGCATCCAAGAATCAGGATACAGTGCAGATGGAAGTATGTGCGGATATAGAGACGTGCTTTGAAGCGCTCGTCTCAGGCAAAGTGGATGCGGTATATTGTGATCAGGTGACCGCAAATTATTTTATGGACACGCATCGTTACTCGGAATACCGGATGGATTTGCTGCAGCCGTTTTCCTATGACCTGACTTTTGGCATCAGTCAGGACGCTCCCGCAGACTTGTCGGTGATACTCGATAAGTCTATACGCTGCATTACAGTAGCCGAAGCGGATGAGATCATTATGGAGAATCGCATCCGGGAGCCGATGACACTGGAAAGTCTGCTGGGCCGTCTTCCGGGGCATTATCTGGCAGGATTCATCCTGTTGCTGACGGGGATTACCGTATTCCTGGCTTATGCGAGTCTGAAGCTTTGGCACAAACGCGGCATCGAGCAGCGCATGCGCCGGGTGCATGACCACAATCAGCAGATCGAGGCGGATCTGGCTGTGGTCAGGCGCGTGAATGAAATGAAGGAGCAGTTCTTTGCCCGTATTGACGAGGATATCTGCTGCCCAATGGAACATATGACGAAGCTGTCGGAAGAGGTGGCAGAAGCAGTTGCAGCTGGTCAGGAGGCAGATCCAGAGCTACTGAAGGCTTTGGCCGCGGACAGCCGGAAGATGCAGTCTGTGCTCGGGGAGATGCTGCTGCTGGATCATCTGGAACGCGGTGCGGTCAAGCTGCAGTGGAAGCCTGTCGACAGCCTGCAGTTCCTGCGGCAGCTGGCAGCGGGAATCCGTGCACAGGCCGAGGCGAAGAAGCTGGTCTTCCATATGGACCTGAGTGGTCTGGAGCAGCGAACTATCCTGCTGGATGAAAAGTATACGCAGGAAATATTCCAACGGGTGCTCGATAATGCGATCAAATTTACGCCGCCAGGCGGGACAATCTCCTTTAGTGTGGAATCCTTCCTGTCGCCGCGCGGGCGCTTTGTGCTCTGGAGTGTGATCAAGGATACAGGCATCGGCATGCGCCGCGAATTCCTGCCGAAGGCCTGCGAGGTGTTCACGCAGGAAAAGCGTCCGGGTATCGTACCGTCCGGCAATGGACTTGGTCTGGCAATCGTCCATAAACTCGTGGAACTCATGGCGGGGGATATTGAGCTTCGGAGCCGGGAAAATGAAGGAACGGAGATTCGGCTGGAACTTTATTTCGATCTGGAAAAGGAAATGTCAGGAAAAGAAGAGGCATGATGACGAAACCGGCATGCTGCCGGATAAATAAAGGGCTGGCGGCAAGTTTTAATGGCTTTTTCCTGCTATTTATGGTAAAATAACAAGGTACAAAGTATAAGAAACCAAGAGCCTGGCTGCTCAAGCGGCTGGGCTTTGTTTTTGTGAAGCTATTGTTTCGATGAAGGTTTTGAGGTGAGATTGTGGATTTTGGTCATGGAAAGATCGTACCGGTCAATCTGGAACATGAGATGAAGAACTGCTACATCGATTATGCGATGAGCGTTATCGTTGCTCGTGCCCTGCCAGATGTCCGGGACGGCCTGAAGCCGGTACACCGCCGCATCCTGTATGCAATGCAGGAAGCCGGTATGGGCTCCAACAAACCGTACAAGAAATCGGCGCGTATCGTCGGTGAAGTTCTCGGTAAATATCATCCGCATGGTGACAGCTCGGTTTATGATGCGATTGTCCGTATGGCGCAGGATTTCTCGATGCGTTACATGCTGGCAGATGGTCACGGCAACTTTGGTTCGGTCGATGGTGATCCGGCGGCAGCAATGCGTTATACGGAAGTCCGTATGTCGAAGATCGCTGAACTCATGCTGCAGGATATCGATAAGGAGACGGTCGAGTTCGTACCGAACTACGATGAGTCCCTGAAGGAACCGTCGGTCCTGCCGGCGAAGTTCCCGCAGCTGCTGGTCAATGGTACTTCGGGTATCGCTGTTGGTATGGCTACGAATATCCCGCCGCATAATATGAGTGAGGTTATCGATGGCACGCTGATGCTCATCGATAATCCGGATACGACGATCGAGGAACTCATGGCGGTCATCAAGGGACCGGATTTCCCGACAGCCGGTCTGGTACTCGGCAAGGAAGGCATTCGTCAGGCGTATACGACCGGCCGCGGCATCATCAAGATGCGTGCCAATGCGCATATCGAGACGATGTCCAATGGCAAGCCACGCATCATCGTGACGGAGCTGCCGTATCAGGTCAACAAGGCGCGTCTGGTCGAGAAGATTGCTTCTCTGGTCCGCGATAAGCAGATCGAGGGCATCACGGACCTGCGCGATGAGTCAGACCGTAATGGTATGCGGGTGGTCGTCGACCTCCGCAAGGATGCCAATGCCCATGTTATCCTGAATCAGCTGTATAAGCATACGCAGCTGCAGGAAAGCTTCGGCGTCATCATGCTGGCACTGGTTGATGGCAAGCCGCAGGTGCTGAACCTCAAGCAGGTCCTGCACTACTACATCAAGCATCAGGAAGACGTCATTACCCGCCGGACCCGCTATGAGCTGGCCAAGGCAGAGGCACGGGCTCATATCCTCGAAGGCTTGACGATTGCGTTGGATCATCTGGATGCCGTCATCACGACCATCCGTGAGAGCCGCACGGCTGATATTGCCCGCGAAGCACTCATGTCCGGTTTCAAGCTCTCCGAGAAACAGGCTCAGGCTATCCTGGACTGCGTCTGCAGCGCCTGACCGGTCTGGAGCGTGAGAAGATCGAAGAGGAGTATCAGGAAGTCTTGAAGGCTATTGAGGAATTCAAGGCCATCCTGGCCGACGAGAACCGCATCCTTGGCATCATCAAGGATGAGCTCCGCGCAGTCAAGGAGAAGTATGGCGATGAGCGCCGTACGAAGCTCACGATTGATACGTCTGAGATCGACGTCGAAGACCTCATTGCTGAGGAAGATGTCGTCATCACGTTGACGCATAACAACTACATCAAGCGTATGCCGCTTACTACCTATCGTAGCCAGAACCGTGGCGGCAAGGGTGTCAAGGGGATGGGCACGAAAGAGGCAGATTTCGTCGAGAACATGCTCATCACGACAACGCATCACACGATCCTGTTCTTTACGACGCGTGGACGTGTCTATAACCTTAAGGCCTATGAGATTGCTGAATCCAGCCGTCAGGCCAAGGGAACGGCTATCATCAACCTGCTGCAGCTGGAGAAGGATGAGAAGATCACGGCAGTGATCCAGGTCAAGGGCTTTGATCCGGACCGCTACCTCTTCATGGCAACCCGCAAGGGTATCGTCAAGAAGACGAGCATCTCGGAGTTCAGCAACATGCGCAAGGCCGGACTCATCGCCATCAATCTGGATGACGATGATGATCTCATCGGCGTCAAGTTCACGGATGGCGAGAGCTATCTGATGCTCGGCACCAGAGGCGGTAAGGCTATTGCCTTCTCGGAGGATGATGTTCGCGCGATGGGCCGTACGGCTCGCGGCGTGAAGGGCATCAGCCTGAGTATGGGCGATGAAGTGGTCGGTATGGATATCCTGACGCATAACTCCGAAGTATTGACGGTCACTGAGGGCGGCTACGGCAAGCGTACGCCGACTGAGGAATACCGCTCGCAGACGCGTGGCGGCAAGGGGCTCATCAATATGAAGGTTACGGATAAGACCGGATTTGTCGTTGGGCTCAAGGTAGTCAAGCCGGATCAGGAACTCATGCTCATCACGAGTGATGGTATCGTCATCCGTACGAACGTGGAGGATATTTCCCTCATCAGCCGCAACACTCAGGGCGTCAAGCTCATGAGCACGGCGATGAATGATAAGGTTGCTTCCATGGCGACTATGGATCAGAAAAACGAATAAATGAGTCAATAAAAAGCGGCGGTCCTTTTAGGGCCGCCGCTTTTGTGTCTGGCAGAATCTGGAGGGATGAAAAGAACCTGCCCTCAATCCGGACAGGTTCTTTTCATTCATTATTTGGTTTTACCACCGCTGGCATTCGGTGTAGGAACTGAATTTTCCGTGTTGCTGCCAGTTTCAGCGGCCGGTGTGCGGCTGCTCTCTGAACGTCGTGAGCTGCTGTTGCTGCTATTGCTATTGTTGCTGCGATCTGTCGATTCACTGCTGCCTTTGAGTTCACTGCGGCGGCTGCTTGAGCTGTCGCTGGAATGGGAGCGGCCAATCGATGTATCGCTGGCCGGAACTTCCCTGGCATTAGACGGGATGGATTTCTCATATTCCTTGATATCGTTCTCCATCTTGGTCTTGTACTTGGAGCTCATGGAAACGCCGAGCGTATCGGCAACCGTGCTGCGAAGCTTGTTGAGGTCCGGAATCCAGTAGCTGACGCCATCGATGTAGAGTGGGCGTCCCGGTACCATATCGGTCTTGAGTCCATTCTCCTTGGATTCCTTGAGCGTGCCGGCAAATTCCAGCAGCTGGCGGAGAGAGAGGTCTGTCTTGATCGAACTCATGACTTCTTTGATGACCGTCGGGAGTTTCGGGATGATGGCCGGGGAGACCAGTTTGTCCATGCAGGCTTTCATGAAGTCCTGCTGACGGCGGATACGGCCCAGATCACCCTCCTCATCGCGGTACCGGACATAGGTGATGGCTTTGGCTCCATCCATATGCTGCTTGCCCGCCTGGAAATCGATGACAAGACCGCCATCGTCATCCCATGGATCCTCATAATGCATGCGCTTCGGCACATCGATATCGATGCCGCCGATGGCATCGATGATCTTCTGGAAGGATTTCGTGTTGATGATGACATAGTGGTCGATATTGACGCCCAACAATCCCTCAACCGTGTCCTGCGATAACTGCTCATGACCATACGCATAAGCGGCGTTGATCTTATCGAAGCCGTGTCCCTTGATCTTCACGCGGGTATCGCGGGGGACAGAAAGCAGGGAAGCCTGTTTCTTCTTTGGATCGAGCGAAGCAATCATCAGGGTATCGCTGCGTCCGACATCGTCGTCGCGTTCGTCGACTCCCATGATCATGATCGTGGATTTATCCTTGGCCGTCAGCAGGCCATCGTCGACAGCCTTTTCCAGCGGCTTGTCCAGCAGGCTGCTGGAAGCGAAGAGTGCTCCACCAATTGCAGCGGCGGCGAAGCAGAAAAACAGGAGTACCCATGGCCAAATCCGGCGCTTCTTCTTTCCTCTGCGAGACGGAATGTTGGAGTTCTGCAAAAATCATACCTTCTTTTCTTCTATTGATGAATATCCCTTTGAAAACATAGTTACCATTCTATTATAAAGTTATCAGGTTTTTAGTGCAATTATTTTATTCATATATAGTATATACCCAAGCTCCCATTTTAATGGTTATTTCTGAAAAAGGCGGGGAGAAATGTTAAAATAAGGGTGTTATGATGTTAATGTATCGGAGGTTGATGAATATGGCAGAAGAGATTGAGCGCAAGTTCCTGGTAGATACGTCCTGGCGGCCGCAGAGAGCCGGAACTCATATTGCCCAGGGATATTTATGTCGGGAACCTGAACGGACCGTACGGGTGCGCATACGCGGTGACAAGGGGTATCTGACAATCAAGGGGAAAAATAAAGGAATCAGCCGTCTGGAATATGAGTATGAAATTCCTTTGAAGGATGCAGAGGAACTGCTGCAGCTTTGTGAGCGTCCTCTGGTAGAAAAGACCCGTTATCTGGAAGACTGGGAAGGATTCTGTTGGGAAATCGATGTGTTTGCTGGCGAGAATGCTGGTCTGGTGGTGGCTGAGATTGAGCTGCCGTCCCCGAAAACAGCCTTTGCCAGGCCATCATGGCTGTCGGATGAGGTTTCGGATGATGCCAGATATTACAATTCGAACTTAATAAAAATGCCGTATTCTCAGTGGAAAAAATAACGGAATGTAAACTCTGTCGTAGCTGCCAGGTTATCCACAAGAAAAAAGGTGGATTATTGGGGATAAAAACACAAAATATGGAAAATCTGGAGAAAAAAGGGCATATATATAGGGTTATCCACGGATTTATCCACATTATCCACAGATTATGGGGAAGAGGTTAGCAACAATATACACATCGGCGCTTATATACTATAGAAGGAAAAATAAAAAATAGGGGAGGGATTTTTTCGTTATCCACAACTGTGGATTGTTTTGTGGATAACGAATGATTGTTTGCTTATCGCAAGTGTGAATGACAGGCAGGAATCAGCAGGAGAAAAGGCGAATGTATAGAGATATCAGTGAAGGGGGCGAGGTGTGATGATTTCGGAAAGTGAATTGCTTTTGCGGTTGGTATTGTCCTGCATATTAGGGGGGGATTATCGGCTACGAGCGCCAGTCCAGACGCAAGTCGGCCGGTCTCAGGACCAATGTGCTGGTCTGCCTTGGTTCATGCCTGATCATGGTCCTTTCACAGGCAATCTATCAAAATGTCGAGGGGCGTACGAACGCTGACCCGGCGCGGCTGGCGGCTCAGGTTGTCAGTGGTATTGGTTTTCTGGGTGCCGGTGCCATCATGAAGGAAGGTCTGACGGTCACTGGTCTTACGACAGCGGCGTGTCTATGGGTCGTGGCTGGTGTCGGCCTGGCTGTAGGTGGCGGCTTTTATTCCGGTGCCCTGATTACGACGGCATTGGTATTCGTGACGCTGGGCAGTCTGTCACGGCTGGATGACTGGGTCGATCATGAGAAGAATATCGGGCTGTCTATCCATACGGTTGATAAGCCGGGACAGCTTATGCATGTCAGTTCCTGTCTGGAGGATATGCAGCTTAAGGTTCGTGGCATCAGGGTCAAGGCAGACGAAGATGAGGTGGATGCAGGCAGTGAGCGGCTGATGTATATCGATCTCGAGATATTCAACAAGCAGGGAGTCAAGCCTATTGTGATTGTTGATGCGGTGAGGCAGATTGAAGGTGTGTTGAGTGTGAATATCGTCTAATGGACGGTCAGCTGCTGAGGGCAAATTTTGAAGGCAAACAGGATTTTCCTCAGTAATGTGGAATAACTAGTATTATGATGTGATTACAGTGGAACGGAAAAAAAGGAGAGGATTCCGTATGGTGAATACAGAAGTCATCGATACAATGATTCGGGCAGCTATGCAGACTATGGAAAATGCCTATGTTCCCTATGGAAAGGTGAGCATTGGGGCTTGTGTGCTGGCCAGTGACGGGACATTCTATACGGGTTGCAATATTGAGAATACCATACCCAAGTTATCAGCCATGGCTGAGGAAGTCGCGATGTATCGTGCGATTGCCGATGGCAAGCGCGATTTCGATGCCATTGCGGTCATTGCCGATATGAAGCGTCCTTTCGTGCCCAATGGTGCGGTCTGTCAGCTGCTGGCCGAGTTTGATGTGCCAGAAATCATCATGGCCGATATGAGGGGCAACTGTAAGACCGTCACATTAAAGGAACTCATGCCATATGCTCGTGAGCCACTTGATAATAAACGCATGAAATGGGATGAAAGATAAGAGTTCATTTCCAGAACATAAAAAAGCCAGGCTGGTTTGCCAGCCTGGCTTTTTCTTGTGATAAGGTAAGGGATTATGTTTATTCTTTGATTGGTTTCTTGAGTACTGAGAGGATTGCACAGCCAACGACAGCGCCAACGAGGATGGCGACGAGGTACATGGCCGGATTGCCGATCGTCGGTACGACGAAGATACCACCATGCGGGGCACGCAGCGTGCAGTCAAAGGCCATCGACAGGGCACCAGCCGTAGCGGAGCCGATGAAGACGGACGGGATGACGCGCAGCGGGTCGCCAGCTGCGAACGGGATAGCACCCTCCGTGATGAAGGAGAGACCCATGACGTAGTTCGTGATACCGGCTTTGCGCTCGCTCTCCGTGAAGCGGTTCTTGAAGAACGTGGTGCAGAGGGCGATAGCGAGTGGCGGGAACCATACCACCGGCCATGACAGCAGCCATGACATGGAACTCACCGGAAGCCAGGAGACCAGTACCCGTTACATAAGCAGCCTTGTTGATTGGGCCGCCCATATCGATTGCCATCATACCGCCCATGACGATACCGAGCAGGATGCGGGCATTCGGGTCCATGTTCTTCAGCGTGTCGATCATCCAGGCATTCAGGGCACCGACCGGCGGAGCAATGATGAACATGCTGACCACGCCGATGATGAGGATACCGAAGAACGGATAGAGCAGGACCGGCTTGATGCCGTCGAGCGAATCCGGCAGGACATTGAAGACTTTCTTCAGGAAGTTGACGGCATAACCACCAACGAAACCAGCGACGAGTGCGCCGAGGAAGCCGGAGCCGGTAACACCAGCCAGGGCACCACCGACGAAACCGACGGCCAGGCCCGGACGGTCAGCAATGGACATGGAGATGAATCCAGCCAGGACCGGCAGCATGAAGCCGAAAGCGGCACCGCCGATGTCCTTGAAGAATTTAGCCAGTGGCGTGTTGGAACCGAAGTTCTTCGGGTCGATGGAATAATCATCGAACAGGAACGCCATGGCAATGAGGATACCACCACCGACAACGAATGGCAGCATGTGGCTGACACCGTTCATCAGGTGTTTGTAGATCTGACGGCCAAGGCTCTCGCCGGCTACGTCAGCAGCGCCTTCAGCCGTCTCGGAGCCATTGGAATGGTAGACCGGAGCCTGACCGGACAGGGCCTCATCGATGAGCTCATCGGCTTTGTTGATGCCATCGGCAACCTTGGTGATGACGGTCTTCTTGCCATCAAAACGGGCCATAGCAACGTTCTTGTCGGCAGCGATGATGATGCCGTCAGCAGCAGCGATTTCTGCTGGCGTCAATACATTCTTGGCACCGCCGGAGCCGTTCGTCTCGACTTTGATCGTGACGCCGCGCTTCTTGGCATGCTGCTCCAGGCTTTCAGGCAGCCATGAAGGTATGGGCAATGCCGGTCGGGCAGGCCGTTACAGCCAGAATCTGGATATGATCCGCTTGCTGGTGCTGAGCCGGAGCTGCCGAAGCTGCTGCCGGAGCCGTGAACGTGCCATCTTCTTTGGCATCGATGAGCTTCAGGAAAGCATCTTTGCTGTCAGCAGCGATGAGGGCTTCCTTGAAGTCCGGGTCCATGATCATGGTAGCCAGTTTGGACAGGATGGCGAGATGCTCGTCATTGGCCGAGTCCGGTGCGGCAATCATGAAGAACAGGCGGGACGGGTTGCCGTCCATGGACTCGAAAGTCCATGCCAGCCGGAACCGTCATGGCAGCCAGGCCGGCTGCCTTTACACCAGCACTCTTGGCATGCGGCGTAGCGATGCCGTCGCCGAGTCCGGTCGTGCCGGAGGCTTCGCGGGCGAAGACGTCTTTCTTGTACTGTTCCTTGTCGGACAGGTTGCCGCCAGCCGCCATGAGGTCAGCCAGCTGATTGATAGCAGCGGCTTTGTCGGCCGGAGCTGCGCCCAGAACGATGCTGTCGCTCTTGAGCAGATCAGTGATACGCATGTTTTTTCTCCCCTTTATAATAATAAGATTGCAAGATAACGCGAATTTATTCGATCGTGGCCAGCAGGGCCTCGACCTCAGGACGTGTAGCGAGGTTTTCGCTGAATGCAGAAGCGGAACCCGTTGCTACGCCCATGTGGAACGCTTTTTCCAGATTGCCATTGGACTCCGTGAAGCCTGTGATGAAACCGGCTACCATGGAATCGCCAGCACCGACCGAATTGATGAGCTTGCCTTTCGGTGCCGGGCTCTTGTAGGACTTGCCATCAGCTGTCAGCAGGATTGCTCCGTCGCCAGCCATGGAGATCAGTACATTCTGTGCGCCTTTTTCCTGCAGCTTACGGGCATAGGTGAGGATTTCCTCATCGCTGGTAAGCTTTACGCCGAACATGTCACCAAGCTCATGATTGTTTGGCTTGATGAGGAACGGATGGTACTGCAGGACGTTGAGCAGCAGTTTTTTCTCGGCATCGACGATGATGCGGATGCCCTTTGCCGTCCAGACGGGCCATGATCTTCTGATAGATGTCGTCTGGCAGCGTCTTTGGAATGGAGCCGGCCAGTACCAGCGTGTCGTCAGCCGGTCAGTTTATCCAGCTGCTGGAATAACTGCTCGCGCTCCGCTTCGCTGATGTCCGGGCCCTGACCGTTGATCTCGGTCTCGCTCTCGGCTTTGGCTTTCACGTTGATGCGTGAGAAGCCGTTCTTCAGCTGGACGAAGTCGCTTTTGACGCCGAAGCCGCTCAGCTGACTTTTGATTTCTTCACCCGTGAAACCAGCCAGAAAACCAAGCGCGGTGCTTTTCTGACCGAGGTTCTGCAGGACGATGGACACGTTGATGCCCTTACCGCCGGCCAGAACCTGCTCATAGTTGACACGATTGATTTCGCCAGCTGTGAACGAGTCGAGCCGGACGATGTAGTCCAGGGACGGGTTGAAGGTTACTGTGTAAATCATTTCGTTCATTCCCCCTCAATAATAGTGGTATAGTCCCGATATTTCTTATCCTCCAGATGACCGGTTATGATGGTGGCACTGGAGATGTTCGCAAAGGTAATCGGTGAGATCTTGTTGAATTTTGACTGGTCAGCCAGGACGAATGCATGTGTGCAGCGGGAAAGCGCTGCGCCTTTGATGATGCCTTCACTGGAGTCCGGTGTCGAAAATCCTGATTTGGTGCTGATGCCGTTTGTTCCGAAAAATCCTTTTGTAAAGTTGTAAGATTTCAGATTATTCAGTGCCTCTGTCCCGACAATCGCTTCGGTGACGGCTTTGAGCTCGCCACCCAGAATGAAGACCTTGAAGCCTTTGGCCGCTAACCGTGCAGCATGTGGTATGCCATTGGTTACGAATACGGCATTGGTTTCAGTCAGGAATTCAATCATGTGAAGTGTGGTTGAACCAGCATCGATGTAAACAAAATCCTTACGTTTGATCAGACTGGCTGCCTTGCGGGCAATGGCGACCTTTTCCCGTGGGTTCAGGTCGTTCTTGGTCTTCATATCTTCCTCCGACGAACTGTAGTTGTTGTCGATGGATGTTGCACCGCCATAGACTTTGTAGAGGCGGCCGCTCTTATGGAGAGCCGTCAGGTCACGGCGTACAGTGGATTCTGAGGCATCGAGTGCCTTTGTCAGGTCCAGAACGGTAACAGCCTTTTTTTCTTCCAGGATGCGGAGAATGGTGGAATAACGTTCTTCCGTAAGCATGGCTATCACTCCCTAAATGGTTGTCAATATACGTTTTCTATATAATACTGCTAAACTCGGTCAAAGTCAATCAAAAGTGCGTGGAATCATGCAAAAAAAATTACAAAAGAGCATAAACCGCCAGAATATGTCGGATAAAACAATACTTGCTGGATGCTGTCTTTATAACGTCAGGACGGGTATAATATAGGAAAGATTACTGTTATGTTTTAGGAGAGTGACGTGGATGGAAGAAAAGAAGAAGATTATACAGCATCGCAAGATGTCGTTTTATGTGAAGAAATATACGATGATCTTCATTGGTGCCATTATCGCGGCAGCCGGACTGGAGCTGTTCCTGATTCCGAATAATGTCATCGATGGTGGTGTGGTCGGTATCTCGATCATGCTGAGTTCGATCACCGGACTGGGCCTGGGGGTATTCCTGGTCCTGCTGAATATTCCATTCCTATATCTGGGGTATACGCAGATCGGTAAGAATTTCGCGATCGCGACAACGATTGCCATCTGTATCCTGTCGGTCTGGTCAGCGGTGTTCGAGCCGATTCCGCGGGTGACCGATGATCCATTTCTGGCGGCCATCTTTGGCGGTATTGTTGACGGTCTGGGCGTCGGGCTCATCATCCGCGCCGGTGGCAGTCTGGATGGCACAGAGATCGTGGCCATCATCATGGATAAGAAATCGGTGTTTTCTGTCGGCGAAGTGGTCATGTTCATCAATCTGTTCATTCTGTCGAGTGCAGGGCTGCTGTTTGGCTGGGATAAGGCGATGTATTCACTGGTGGCTTATTTCGTCATCTCGAAGATGATCGATGTGGTGATCAAGGGTCTGGACGAATCCTATGCGGTCATGATCGTGACCAATGAGCATGATGAGATCACCTCGGCGCTCAATGACCGCTTGGGCCGTGGCGTGACCCTGCTGCATGGTGCCGGTGGCTATACGGGTGAGAGCAAGGAAGTCCTGTACTGTGTCGTTACACGGCTGGAGGTGGATAAGCTGAAAGAGATCGTACTGGAAAAGGATGAGAACGCCTTTGTGACGATCAATGCAGTGCATGATATCGTTGGTGGGCGCTTTAAGAAGAAAGCGATTCATTGAGGAGTGATTTTCATGAGGGGAAAGAAATGGATTGGCTGTCTGTGCGTGATGGCTGTGATGCTGCTGATGACTTCGGCCGCAGATGCGGCTGAGCGGACACCATTGCGTATTGCCCGGCTGCCATTGCAGGTGCAATGCAGTACCGCCGATGATGCGGCGGTCGATCGTATCGAGACCCAGTTGGACCGGGCCATGCATGTACCGTTGAACGGGACCCTGCAGGTTGTGAAGGAAATACCGGATTCGCAGGTGGAGGCCGCGCTGGATGAGGTGCTCGCGCAGCTGCGTCAGAGCAATCGGCGGGTGCGGCTGCAGGATGCCATGAAACCTTTGGCGGATAAGCTGCAGGCGGATCTGGTCGTCTGTCCGGTGCTTAACGATTATGAGCAATGGACCGAGATAAGCTGGAACTGGAGGCATGCGGAACTGCTGCACAGCTATGTGGCGATGGAGATTGCCGGTTATGACCGCAGCAGCGATGAGACCTTCCATAAATCGACCAGTCGTTTCTTCAATGATGAGTATTCACCGGCTGGCCTGGCGGACAGTCTGTCAATCGAATGCCTCGATGAGCTGACGCAGTCGACGGATCTCAGAAATCGTGTGAATGCCTGGCGGCTGAGATTGCCAAAATAAAATACAGATGTCTATCATACATGTGTGTGGTAGACATTTTTATTTGAAAATATTTCCAAATCTCCTTGACAGATTACATAATTACAACTATAATAATAAACATATTAATTATATATGCTTTATAGGTGCTGTTAACCCGGAACATACCCGGGATATGAAAGGGAGTTTTGATTATGAGTGAAGCAAGAAAATACCATTTTGAGACGTTGCAGCTGCATGTAGGACAGGAGCAGGCAGATCCGGCTACAGATTCCCGGGCGGTGCCAATCTATCAGACAACATCTTTCGTATTCCATAATTCCCAACATGCGGCTGATCGCTTCGCGCTCAAAGATGCCGGTAATGTCTATGGGCGATTGACGAATCCGACTGAGGATATCTTCTCCCGTCGCATTGCGGCGCTCGAAGGCGGCGTAGCGGCAGTGGGCGTTGCTTCTGGTGCAGCGGCTGTTACCTATACGCTGGAAGCCTTGGTTCATCATGGTCAGCATATCGTGGCCGCAACGACCATCTATGGTGGTACTTACAATTTGTTCGAGCATACTTTCCCGAAATTATGGCATTGAGACGACTTTCGTTGATCCGACCAAAGGCACGCAGGTATTTGAGGATGCGATCAAGGACAATACGCGGGTGCTTTATATCGAGTCCATCGGCAATCCGAATGCCAACCTCATCGATATCGAGGCTGTGGCAGCGATTGCCCATAAGCATAACATCCCGCTGGTGGTCGACAGCACTTTTGCTACACCGTATCAGCTGCGTCCGTTCGAGTACGGGGCGGATATCGTCGTCCACTCGGCTACGAAGTTCATTGGTGGTCATGGTACAACGCTCGGCGGTGTTATCGTCGATGGCGGCAGCTTTGACTGGGAGAAATCCGGCAAGTTCCCGCAGTTCGTTGAGCCGAATGAAAGTTATCATGGCATCAGCTTTGCCAAGGATGTCGGTGCAGCAGCGTTTGCCACCTATGTCCGCACGCTGATCCTGCGTGATGAGGGAGCGACGCTTTCGCCGTTCAATGCGTTCCTGCTGCTGCAGGGCACCGAGACGCTTTCGCTGCGCGTAGAACGCCATGTGGAGAATGCACTGAAGGTTGTGGACTATCTGGCAAAGAATCCGCATGTGGAGAAAGTAAATCATCCGGCTCAGGCCAGCCATCCGGATCATGCATTGTATCAGAAGTATTTCCCGAATGGCGGCATCTCGATCTTTACCTTTGAGATCAAAGGCGGGGCAGCCGCGGCGCAGAAGTTCATCGATCATCTGCAGGTATTCAGCCTGCTGGCCAATGTGGCTGATGTGAAGTCGCTGGTCATCCATCCGGCATCTACGACGCATTCCCAGATGAATGAGCAGGAACTGCTGGCTTCCGGCATCACGCCGTCCACCATCCGTCTCTCCATCGGGACTGAGCATATCGATGATATCATCTATGACCTGGATCAGGCCTTCAAGGCATTGGATTGATCCTGCTGTGAGCATAGAAATAAAGAAGGGGGCAGTCTGCAGGCTGCTCCCTTCTTTATTTTGTTTGCTATACACAGGATTGCTTCCCTGGCGATTATATGTGGTCTGAAGCAGGAAAAGAAATCCTTTATGGAGAATAAAACAAGTGATATGGGATAGTAGGTGGATGAGAAAATAAAGTGGGGGCTGGAACGGATGGAAAAGGATAGGCAGAAAAAAAAGGGAGAAGTCGGGTCGGTAAGGATCCTGATTGTGGATGATATCAAGATGAACCTGAAGCTGGCCGAGACTGTCCTGCACAACCGGATGTCCTGCGAGACATTGCTGGCCGGATCGGGGCGGGAATGCCTGACTGTGTTGGCTGAGCATGAGGATATCGATCTGATTTTGCTGGACATTGCCATGCCGGAGCTGGATGGGATGCAGACGCTGAAATTGATCCGAAAAGTGGACCGGCTGAAACATATCCCGGTGATGTTCCTGACTGCAGATGGAGACCCGCTGACGGTCATCAAAGCGAATGAGTTTCACGCTGACGATTACATCCGTAAACCAATCCGGGCGGATGATCTGATTCAGCGGGTGAGCCGTATACTTCAACTGAGGAAGATGAAGAAAATGATGGAATAGCAGGGGAACCTGCCTGTTGCTAAATAACAAAAGAGCTGCGGTAATTCGCAGCTCTTTTGTTATTTAGCTTTTTTTGATAATACCTGTACCATGCGGTCATGGATCAGGTTGGCATATTGAACGGTGCCGTCATCATTCGGATGGATGCCGTCGCCGGACAGCCACTCCGGATGCTGGGAGACGAGGCCATACCAGTCTACGGCATGGACATTCGGATGGGCCGCGGTCATTTGGTTGATGTAGTCATTGTTGGTATTCTGCCAGGAGAGATGAGGGGCATAGGTGTTGACCCAGAAGATCTGACGCTCCGGGTCGGTACAGAGATATTCGAGCAGAGCCCGGGTCTGTACCTCATAGCGTTCCTGGCCGGCAATCGGACCGTTGGTGCCCAGCGAGATCACGACGAGCTTGCCGAGCTTGCCTTGTGCGTTCATGCTTTGAGCGATTTCAAGGCCGCTGCCGACATAGCGGGAGACTTCCGCATCAATCCAGCTGCCGGGCAGGACTTTCTGGAGCTGATGGGCAGAACCGAGCATGACGGAGTCACCAATGCAGACGGTGCCACTGAGATCGACCGGCTGCGGTTCTGTTGGTTCCGCTGGTGCCGGTGGTGCGGCTTCAGCGGTCTGCTGGCTTTCCAGTTCAGCGGCGTTGGCAGCCAGACGGGCCTGCAGGATGGCGGTATCATCTGCTTTTTGTTCGGCGGAAATCATGATCCCGTGACAGCCGTAGCCCATGAGGACTACGCCAAACGCTGAGACAATCAGCAGGGAAAGGCTTTGCAGGATGGCTGTGCGGCGGCCAATGGTCGGCAGCTGCAGTCTGGTGAGCGTTCTGGCAAGGGCATCAGACCAGACGGTCAGGATCAGGATGGCAGCCAGTTCGAGTAACGGCCAGCCGGTCATGTTGGTCCAGCCCTGCTGATTGAACAGGAAGATGACCGGATATTGCCAGAGGAATATGCCATAGCTGCGTTTGCCAATCCAGCCAAACAGGGGAAGGTCGAGATAGCGTCCAAGATTCAGTTTCGGGGAGGCGGTCAGACCAATCAGGCCGCAGAAAAGCAGTGTCATCATCAGCATGCCGCCCTGATAGGTGAAGCTGCTTTGACCGTCCATCAGCATATAAGCGCAGAATGTGGTGACGAGGAACAGATAGAAACAGACATATTTCCAGGTGCTGCTGTTTTCCCGCAGCCGGATGGTGTAGGCATGACCGGCCCGGTGGAAGCCCATGGCTGCACCGAACAGCAGCGCATAGATACGGGTGTCTGTACCATAGTAAAGGCGCGTGACGTCCATACCGGGCTGGTACATCATCGGCATCAGTGCGGCAGTTGCGATACCAGTCAGTGCCATTAGTGCAATGCCGGCGGTTTTGCCGAACAGGCGGTAAATCCAGGTATAGACGAGGAAAAGCAGCGGCCAGACCAGATAATATTGAAGCTCGATGCCCAAAAACCAAAGATGAGTGAATGGGGATGTGTTGGTCAGCCTGGTGAAATAATCCGCATTCTGGCTGATCTGCCACCAGTTGTTATAACCGAGCAGGACCGAGAGTACCTCCGGACGGATGGCGGCGATGACTTTAGGCACCAGCAGATCATAGATGCCAATCGTGGTCAGCAGGACAATCAGCAGGGAGGGGTAGATGCGTTTGATCCGCTTGCCATAGTAACGAAAAATCCCAAATTTTCCGGCGAGCCAGTCGGTTTCACTGGTATAGGCCAGCAGATACCCGGTGAGCACGAAAAATAAGGAGACACCAAGATAGCCGCCACGGATGGTATCCGGAAACATATGGAAAAAGGTAACGCCTGTGATGGCCAGTGTCCGTAGGGCGTCCAGGCCGGAGATACGCTGATTAGACATGAAAACACAATCCTTTATATTAAATAAACATTAAAAGCATACAATATAGAATTATAGCATATACAGGTTAGAGGATAAAGGTATGGGGGTTAAGAATCGTTGGATTTCCCGGCATTGCGCAAATCAGCGTTATGCAGTAAACTATTGTACGACGGTACGCACTGGTCAATAAGGGTGTGACTGTACAGAAAGGGGAATTTACATGTCTGAATTTGAAAAATACCAGCAGATATGCCGTGAAGCCGGGTGGACCGGCGCTGCACTGCTGGCTCTTATTGTGTTCTGGATTGTGGCCGGTTTTGGCCTGGCTGGGCTGGAAGGTGAAATCTTCGGTCTCCCGGTATGGACGATAACGTCCAGTATCGGGGTATGGCTTTTCGCAATCGTGCTTGTGAAGCTGCTGACGACGTTCGTGTTCCGGGATATGGATCTCGATGAGACGGACAAGGAGGATGTGCATCATGAGTAATACAGGGGAACCTGTCCGCTTTGCTGCCTTTGCTTGTATTCATGGCGGTCATGGTCGGTATCGGTATTTACGTGCGGCCGGGGACAGTCCCGTGGCTTTTCCCATAATTTCGTCCAGCAGTATTTCATCGGCAATCATGATCTGGGCGGGTTTCGTGCTGGCCATGACGACGGTTGCGACTTACAGCTCGGTCAGCTCTTTCGTGGGTGGTCCGGGCATGGCCTGGCAGATTGGTTTCGGCTGGATCTATATGGCGGTTGTACAGGTCACCGCCATTTTCCTGGTGCTGGGAATTTTCGGCAAGCGGGTTGCGCTGCTGTCGCGCAAGTTCGATGCGGTGACGGTGGTCGATATCATCCGTGAACGCTTCCAGTCGGATGCACTCGCGAGTATGGCGGCATTCATCATCGTGCTGTTCTTCTGTGCGACGATGACGGCCCAGTTTGTCGGCGGGGCGAAGCTCTTTCGCGACGGTTACGGGGCTACAGCTATGAGATGGGCCTGCTGCTGTTCGGGCTGGTGGTCGTCGTCTATACGACCATCGGCGGTTTCCGGGCGGTTGCACTCACGGATACCTGCTGCGCCATCATGATGATGATCGGTATTGTGCTGCTGCTGTACTATGTGTTGCAGGCAGGCGGCGGCTATATGGCTATCATGGATAATATTCATACCAATCATCCGGAGATGCTGGAGCCGCTTTCGGCCGGACACATGCCGGTCGGTCTGTATCTTACGCAGTGGATCCTTGTTGGTATCTGCACAATTGCGCTGCCGCAGTCGGTGGTCCGCGGCATCAGCTACAAGGATACGAAGAGCCTGCATCATGCGATGCTCATTGGTACGATTGTGGTCGGGTTCATGAATATCGGCATCAATTTTACGGGAATTCTCGCACATGGTGTGCTGACGGATTCTTTGCAGAGCTATGGCGGCGTGGATTATATCATCCCGAAGACCATTGCAACGGCAATGCCGGCGGGGCTCGTTGGACTGGCTATCATTGGACCGCTCGCGGCCTCGATTTCGACGATTTCCGGATTGCTGATCGTAGCGTCCTCAGCCATCATCAAGGATGTTTATCTTCATTATAAGAAGAAACAGGGTCAGGTCGTTTCCAGCCAGCGGCTGCGGTATCTGTCGATGCTGGCTACGGCGGTCATCGGCGTGATTGTTTTCTTCATTGCCCTGACGCCGCCAAGCCTGATCTGGATCATCAATATGTTTGCCTTCGGCGGGCTGGAGACGGCATTTTTCTGGACACTCCTGCTGGGGCTGTTCTGGCGTAGGGCTAACCGCCTGGGTGCACTCTTATCGATGGGGGGCGGCACGATCGCGTACTGCCTGACACAGGGGATGGGGTTCAAGGTCATGGGCCTGCATCAGATCACCATCGGCATTACGGTCTCGCTGTTGTTCTTCCTGCTGGGCTCGTACATCGGCAAGCCGCAGGATGAATCGGTACTGGACGTATTCTTTCCCAAACGCAAATAAATTTATTTATGCTATAAAATGTGAAAAGTCTATTGTCAATATGGGACTTTTGGTATAAAATGAAGTGCGTATAAATTGAACGGGCTATTTTAGTTAAAGACAATAAACTTTGATTATAGGTGCTCTTTGGTGCTAAGGGGAGAATGAAGATGGTTGTTGCGGTGAATAATGCAACGAACAAATTGTTTAAGTTCAAGAGTGGAAAATATAATCTGAAAGAACAGGCTGCCTGGAAATCAAGGACCGCTTTTGTCGAGGATACCTTGCACGCCATCATTAGGGAAGCAGCTAATCGTGAAGTGATATCCTTTGCCCGTTGTTGCTATGGGATACAGCTCAACCGTAGCAAGAATGAAGACCGTTATCAAATGAGCTATGAAGATGCAGTCAATTATTGGCATAATTTTGATGCCAAAGTTTATCAGATTGCCTGAAATATCGCTATATCGTTGCTGGCTGGAAGCCAGCGTACAGGAAACGCTTTCTCATGAATGTTGAGGAGGCGTTTTTTTTACTATGAAAGTCCGGAAAATCAAGACAGCGGTTGCAGATCAATCGGCTTTTTCATGCGTGGGTGGCTGCCTGCGTGTCAAATTTTGTGTTGTGTAGTGAAAGGAATTTGCGGGTGTAGTATAGAATCTAATAGTTTAGGATAAATGTGCATAAGAATGATAGATAGGTTTAATTGGAATGGGGAGTGTTAATGATGAGTTGGTCTAAGAAATGGATCGTGCTGGTCATGGTGGTGCTGGCAGCAATCGGGCTGTGTGCCTGTGGCAGCAATCAGGGCGGTAATTCGGGGAAAAAGGTAGTGTTTGCCTCGCATGATGAGGCGACCAACTTTACGGGGAAACTCTATCAGGGGTTGAGTGACCGGGCCAAGACATTGGGCCTTGATGTCGAGTTTATCAATGCCAAGATGGATGCGAATATGCAGATCGATCAGATGAATGAGGTGATTGCCCAAAAACCGGCAGCCATTATTCTGTTGGCGGTCGAAGGCACCTGCTCTGATTCCCGTCCGTTGAGAAAGGCGAATGAAGGCCGGGAATTCCGGTCATCGCGACGAACCGCGACCTGAATGGCGGGAAGTTCATCAGTGTCATGTCTGATGAGCGTCAGGCCGGACGGAAGCAGGGCGAGTATATGGCCAAGCATCTGCCGCAGGGCGCGAAGATCGTCTATCTTATGGGCGAAAGCTCGCAGGGCAGCGCGGTTCAGCGCTGGGAGGGCTTTAAGGAGGCATGCCTGGACAAGCGCCCGGATGTGCAGTTGCTGGCCAGTGTCGATGCTGGCTGGAGTTCTACCGAGGGGCTTAAAAACATGACGCTTTGGATGAAGCTGTTCCCGCGGATTGACGCGGTCGTGGCAGGAAACGACAATATGGCCCTGGGAGCGGTACAGGCGCTGAAGGCAGCCAATCGTATGGATGGTGTGCTGGTCTCTGGTGTCGATGCTACAGATGAGGCCATTAAGGCAATTGCTGCTGGCGATATGTCGCAGACCATGAAGCAGGATGCGGATTCTTCGGCAGAGGACATCTTCACGGTTCTGCAGACCTTCCTAAAAGGTGAGCAGCCTTCCGGGAATGTAGTGGTTCCATTCATTGAGATCACAAAAGATAATGTCGCGCAGTTCCAGCAGTGAGGGGGATGTGAGAGATGGAAAATTTCAGCGTCAAGACCAAGATCCTGCTGATGGCAGGGCTTATGTTGATCATTACCTGCGTTGTGGCAGGTGTCGGGGTGTTTGCCAATCAGAAGGCCAAGCAGTCCATTGATGATATGTATAACTATAATCTGATGACCACGCAGTATCTGAATGATGCCAATAACCATCTGCGAGCCATCGATGGCGATGTTGCCTTTGTCCTGCAGCAGGATTTCACAGCAGAGAACCGCAAGATGCTGCTTGACGATATCGACGGTCATCTGAAGTCCATCGCGGCAGACATTGCCAAGGTAAAAGAAATCGATCGCAGTCAGCGGGCGCAGGATACGATCACGGATCTGGAAAAGAACCTCGATATGGCAGCCGGCAAGGTGAAAGCGAGCGAGACGCTGTCGAATTCGACGGAGGATAAGGTCAAAGTGATGCAGAATCTGGCGGCGACTCGTGCCATTGCCGCAGATCTTTCCGTGCTGACGCCGGATAATGTCATGCAGGGCAAGGTGCTCTTTGAGCAGAATAATGCATCCTATGCGCTGACTATAAAGATATTCATGGCAATCATTTTGGCCGGACTCCTGATCGGCATTGCTGTGGCAATCCTGATCTCCCGCTCGATTGCTGTGCCGTTGCAGACCTCCATTAAACATTTGAATGCAGTTGCTGATGGCGATTTGACGCAGGATATCTCGGCAGCGCTTACCGCACGTCAGGATGAGGTTGGAATGGTGGTCCAGGCACTCCAGCGAATGCAGGAATCCTTGCGCGGGGTGCTGAGGAACGTTCATACTGAGGCTGAGAACAGTGCAGATATGGTCCTGGAGGTTCAGGGGCTGGTTGGCGGACTGAATGACAGCGCTCAGGATATGTCGGCGGTTACCGAGGAAATGGCTGCCGGGATGGAGGAGACGGCAGCCTCCACGGTCAATATGCAGACACTCAGTGACGAGATTCGTGATCAGGTGAGAGAATCGGCGCAGAAGGCACAGGATAGCGAGCAGTATACGGAAGAGATCGCTGCCCGGGCAGATGGATTGAAGACGACGATGTCTGAGTCTATCGGGAATGCGCATCGGATCTATGCCGATACGAAGGGGGCGCTCGAGGAAGCTATCGAGTCAGCCAAGGTCGTGGAGAACATCAATGTACTGACCCAGGATATCACGGATATTGCTGAGCAGACGAATCTGTTGGCGCTCAATGCCGCCATCGAGGCAGCGCGGGCTGGTGAGCATGGTCGTGGGTTTGCAGTCGTGGCAGATGAAGTGCGCAAGCTGGCCGAGCAGTCACATAATACGGCTGAGAAGATACAGGAGCTCACCGGCAGGGTTACCGGATCGGTCCGGAATCTTTCTGATGGAGCCTTTGGGCTGCTGACCTTCATGGAGAAGAATGTCAGCAAGGATTATGACCTGATCAGCAAGACGGCCGACCAGTACCAGGCGGATGCCCGGTATCTCAATGAGTTTGCCAGCAAGAGTAGCAAGTCTTCGCAGGCATTGAATGAGTCGATCGAGACCATGAACAATGCGATGGAGGAGATTGCCAAGGCAACGAATGAGGGGGCTGTAGGCAATACGACCGTAGCCGAGAAGGTTACGCTTGTGGCTGAGAAGGCCAATGAGATTCTGGTGAAAATCAATGCATCCAAAGAGGGTGCAGAAAACCTTAAACAGCAGGTAGCCAAGTTCAGGCTGTAAGATATTGATGCGCAAAAAAGGGGGCGCTGCACGAAGGTGATTTCGTGCAGCGCCCCTTTACGATTTATAGCAATACTTGCTTGTTGCTGAACGTGAATATTTTAGAGAAAGTTATGTTCCTTGGCGATTTCCAGAATACGTGATTCGGGTAGTTCCGTGATTTCATGGATTTCCGGGATAGGAGTATTCCGGCTGAGCATTTTCACAGCGATCTTCTCCGCACGGCAGACCTCTCCCTCTTCGCGACCTTCTGCACGGCCTTCTTCACGTTCTTCGTTGAGTTTCATTTCAAAGGTCATATAATTCAGCCTCTCTTCCTCGTTCTGTTTCAACTGTTGAATGGTGGCAGCAATTTCCTGAACGAATTCATCGCTGTTGGAAGTCCCGTTCATATAGGACAAGAAATTTGCTACGTCAGGGCTGACATCATCCAGTGTACCCTTGGAGCTCAGAAAAATCCTGGTGGCTCCGTCGTTCAGATCAAGTGAAGGATCCTGCAGGCAGCGGTTCCGATAGGTATGATTTTCCTCCTTTTATTATATCATGAAACTTGTCGATATATAACGAGAAAGTATGTTCTGTTAATACTATTATATAACATATGTTCGGGAAAATAAATGGAAATGCAATGTATACATCTTGTTCGGTTATCTTGGCAGAATTGGAAGGAAATAAGATTTCTTAAATTTCTTGTAATATTATCCTGATAGCAACGTATAAGAAACAAGAAAAGAGAAATGATGAAGGATGGGAAAGGAAGTGGCACACATGTTGTATCCAGATATGTTCTATACGATTATGTCGATCATCTTTGGTTTCTGATGCAGGTGTCAGAAAAAGAGGAGCGCTGCACAAAAGAGATTCCGTGCAGCGGTCCTTTTGACGTGATTGGGTGAAATCATAGGTTCGCGGGTTTTGAATGGGGTATGAAGCAATCTGGTAATATGTCAACCCCATAAAAGAAAAGATTTCAAACCCCAAATTGCAATAATAAGTTGAACACCCTATAACCCCCTTATTTAGCAAGAGCTATGTTAGCTTCTTCAGCAAAACATTCTTCTGGTGTTTTATAGCCAAGTATTTTTCTTGGTAACGTGTTTGCCCATCGTTCCACGTTTGTAATGTGCTCTAACGGATAATCTTGTATGCTTTTTCCCTTGGGCAGAAAACGTCTGAATAGGCCGTTATGGTTTTCATTGGTGCCTTTATCACTGGAACAGTAAGGATGGGCATAATATACGAGCGTCCTGCTTATCGATTCCAGTTCTGACAGGCGAGAAAATTCACTGCCGTTGTCTGTCGTAATGGTCTGGAATATCTGGTCAAAGCAGTCCTGAAACATATTGTCCCGTAATTCATAAAGTGCTGCTAGTACAGAAGAACTTTCCTTGTTCGGTAGTTTTCGAATAAGTGCGCACCGAGTTTTTCGCTCTACCATGGTCAGCAGTACTTCGTCTCGGATACGTTTTCCCAAGACCAGATCGAATTCCCAATGTCCAAAATCCTGGCGCTCATTAACCGCAGGATCACGTTCATCTATACTACGCCCCAATTTCTTCTTATGCTCGCGAACCCGCTTCTTAGAGTTTTTGCGTTTGACACGCAGAGGCAGGTCTATGCTTTTTATTTCTCCAAGAAGCCCCAGCGTCACATAATTGTAGAGGGTTTTAGTACAAACCATCTCGTCACGCCGGAATAGGTTATTGGCTGTTTTTTGTCAAGTAAAAATCCCCATTTTCATCAAGATAATTCCCCATCGTCATCATGGGGAAATCCCCACTTTCAGCGAGGTCATCAGGATGCAGATTTCATAGCAGCATCTTGCCGCATGAGTGCGTGCTCCATTCGGTAACTACGACCGCTAAACATTAACAGATGTCCATGATGAGCCAGACGGTCAATCATGGCTGCTGCCATTTGCTCATCGGTAAAAACACTTCCCCATTTGGAAAACTCCAGATTGGTTGTCAGAATGAGGCTTTTGCGTTCGTAGCTGTCTGCAACAATGCGGAACAGCAGCTGTGAACCTTCTCGGTCCACGGGAACATAGCCCCACTCATCCAAGATAAGCAGATCTTGTTTCTGCAAGTCCTTTACCAGCTTTTCCAATGTTCCCTGTTTTCTGGCTTCGGACAGTTTCAAGACCAGTTCGGTCACGGAATAAAACTTCGTTTTCAACCCCATATTACAGGCTTTCACTCCGACAGCTATTGCCATATGTGTCTTTCCGGTGCCAACCGGACCGTAAAGGATAAGATTTTTTCTTTCTGTTACAAACCGGCAGTTTTCCAGCTCGTCTTGAGAAAAGGCTGGTGGAATCTTGATCTGGTCATACTTGTAGTCCTTGAATGTCTTGTAAAGGGGGAAGCCTGCACGTTTCAGCAAGCGATGCCGCTTGTTTTCTTCACGGGTCTCCAGCTCCTTCTGCAAGACGTTGAGCAGGAATTCTTCCTGCTTCGGCGTTGCTTCTTTCTGGCAGAGATCTACCACACTGCTCGACAGGAATAACTGGTGAGCAGCCTGGCGAAGTTCATCATCCAATGCCGCCTTCATCTTGGGTGTCATGCTGTTCACCTCCTTTCAGAAAGGCATCATCATAAACAGATAGCAGTGGTCCTGGGGTTGGACTGGTCTCAAGGCCATAGCCTACAATACGTTCTGCCAGTATCGTAGCATCACAGGCATTCAGCTGTCCGTTGTGAATACAGCGCTCCATGGAGGCGAATGCTGTTTCCAACCCGTATCGCTCAGTAAGGTCCCGCATCATCCGCAAGTTGTCTTTGCGATCTTTGCGATCCTGCTGGTCCATGTAGTTCCGCAGGACATCCGGCACCTGCTGCCGAATACCGCTGTTCTCCCAGGCACCTGGAGCTTTCATCAAAGTACTGAGTGTTGTACTGTAATCACTGCTATCAGTCCGTTCAGAGCCGAATAATCGTGTATGAGCAGTCAGTATGGATCCATCTTCGCGCAGGACATCGATGTGATCTGCATAGATTCCAGCCAGCACCTTTCGGTGGCTGTTCTCAGGACATGTCGAATAGTAATGCTTGCCATCAAGACAGATTTTTCCATACCCATCCGCTTTCAGCCAATTGTAACGGCATACCGCAAACTCTGTAGGTGGCAGCTCTCGCAGAACTGCCTGGTCATCCTTGAAAAGCTCAGCAATACAGATCCCTTTTTTATAATGGAGTTCCGTCGCCTTGGTTTTGTGCATCTCCAAGAGGTTGCGGTTATAAGAATGGAGGTCATTGACCTGCGGCACTGGGACAAACATATTTGCTCTTACATAACCAACTTTTCGTTCTACATTTCCTTTTTCATATCCCGCATAGGGATTACAAAAACGCACCTGAAATCTGTAGTGTGCATGAAAACGTTGAAACAGCTCGGCTTCATGGATCTGGTCACCGACACGGTGTCCAACACCTGTGGCATTATCAAAAACCAGTAATTTGGGAACACCACCAATATACTCGAAGATATTCTTCAGGCCTTGGCAAACACATTCGGCGGTTTCACCGCCGAAGACTTGAGCAAAGCCATCATTACTGTAAGGGAAAGATACCGTCAAATACTTCATACGGTGTCGGATGCCGCAGATGTCGAAATCGGCTTCGCCAAAATCGACCTGAGCCGTTCCGGGATCCCAATGAAGTTCCTGGTTCGCACGAGCTTGTTGTACATGCCGGACAAGCTTGACGTAACGCTGAACCGTACTGTAGGAGCCTTGGAAACCTTCCTCGAATCGCAGACGATCCAAGATACGTTTCGCCGTATGCTGCTGTTTATGCCAACAATTCTGGTCTTTCGCCAACCACTCACGAATCTTCGCCTTGTATGGATCCAGCTTGGATGCCTGCTGGCTAGGCACAGGAGGCATTGGTGAAAAGTTCTCCTGTTTGAGGTATTTCCGGACTGTTTTCCGGTCGATGCCAAGTTTTTTCGCGATTTCTGAAACTCGGTATCCACTATTGCTTAAATCTCTGATACAATTGATTTGGGGCATTTTGAGCATATTCCTTTCCTCCTTTATTCTGGTGGTACAAAATAAAGGATAACGGGTTAAAAGGAGCATTTCAAGATGTCCCGCTTTTTCTGGGGAAATTCCCTTGATAAGATGGGGAATTCCATATGATGATTTAGGGTACTTTTACTGTATCATATACATATTGGCAATAGCCCTGCCTACACAAGCGTCGAGAGACCAGTCTTTTTTCTTGAAGTTTTCCCGGACGTATTCCAAAAAGATACCTTTGGAAATAGCAGCATATTTACGGCCACAGTTTTCACGATGGACTTCATATACAGACTGTCCGTCCATAGCGCGGTAACGCTCAATCTTCCCATTGTAAAGTAAGACCGTTCCTCGCTTGATCTCATTACGGATAGTATTGACAGCGCAGCCGATTTCATGTGCAATGCGGCGAAGTGAATACTTATCTTTTAAACGAGTCTGTATAATAACCCGTTCCTCAAAAGTTAAGTGTGCCCCTTTTTTACGTGACGTATTTGTGATAGACTGTATTTGATCCATAGCGATTCTCCTTGGGTGTGTTTTTTTTAACGACTACATTTTACCACAAGATTTCGCTATGGAGTTTTTATGTGTTCAACTTAATTATACAATTCGCCGAAAAGATTTCAAAAGGATTACCAGAAAATGAGTGCACTTAATAAGACTTTCCTTTCAAATTTCAAAAAAGAAAGTATGTTCGAAAATATTAAGCTTGGACTACTCTGTCAGAAGAGTAGAGCTGATGATTGGCCAGCAATCCAAAAATCAGTCGGACAAATTTTCGAGCGGTAAGAGCGAGTGCACGTTTATGCTGATGAGTTTTCACTTCATCATATTTTTTCTGGTAGAATGCAGCGAATTCGCCGCAGTGATTCTTTACATGGCTGGTCGCTTCAATCAGGTAGTACCTGAGATAGGCATTGCCAGCTTTTGAGAGTGGTGTATCGTCAGCCTGGAAGTTTCCTGACTGATTCTCCCGCCAGACGAGGCCCGCGTATTTTGCCAGTGCCTCCTGGTTCTTGAATGCATCGATATAACCAATCTCAGACAGGATACCGGCAGCCATGACCGGCCCGATGCCTGGAATGGATAAAAGGCTTTGGTAAGCATTGGGGTCAATCCCCCTGAGCGTCTTCTCGATGGCCTTATTCACGGCCTTGATCTCAGTTTCATAGGTTGAGATCAGTGTGAAGGATGAGGCAATGGAGACCGTTAACGGCTCATACAAACATTTATCCAGTCGATAGGAGTTGCGGGCCGCCTGCTGAAGCAGGGAGGCTGTTTTTTCCGGATTGGGGAACCGATTATGTCCCTTTTCGCAGATGTAGCTGATGAGGTCTTCTGTAGGCATTTCAATAATCTCTTCCATCGAGAGAAAGTCGGTTAGTACCGAGGATGCCGTAGCCCCGAAGCTATTGGAAAAGGGCTGATCTTCCGCATCGAGCAGCGAAAACTCGCTGAACTTGAGGAAGATATTGGAAAGCATGTAGGCCTTTTCGCGTGTGAGCGCTTTGGCCAGATGCAGGCGATGTCTGGTCAGTCTTTGCAGAGCAAGGAACTGGCTGCCACGCCAAGGCTTGGTAGTAATCCGATTGGCACGAGCGAAATCAGCGATGACAAAGGCATCGACATAGTCATTCTTGCCGAGGTCAATAAAGGACTTCTTGTAGTTCTTTATGGCCTTCGGATTCAAGCAGTATACCGCAGTGTGGAACGGAGCGAGGACATCACAGGTTGAGAGATAGTTCGCGACATGTATGCCGTAAAATGACGTAGATTCGAGAGCTACCACAAGTTTAGTAAGGTCCTTACGGGAACGCAGATAATCTGCGAGCCGATTGGCAAGTTCCACTGCGCCGGGCTGATTATTGCCGACCGCAAAGCTTTGAAGCGTCTTCTGGGATTCAAAATCCAGGAGTGCGACAACGTTGTTGCGGGAGCTGATGTCAATCCCGACAAAAAGAGTAGAAAGAAGATCCGCCTTCTTCAAAGTAAACCACCACCTTTCCGGCTAAGCATTGGAAAAGTGAACAAGGAATTATCCTGATCTTAATTGCTGACCGCACCCTCGCTAATAAGCATTCACTCGTGAGAGGCAACGTTGCTGGAAACCACTCTCGCCCAAGGACGCAACATCTGTGTAAGCGGTATTTGACAACTAAGGCAGGCGTCAAGCTTTTTAAGCAGTCACCGATAGGTGCTGAAAGGGGGAAAAGACGTAACCTTGGCCACAAATCTCTAAAGGTAATTGTAGCATCAGGAGTTCCATATTAGAAGTTTTTAACTGGTAAGCAAGGCGGAAATCTTGCTTACAAAATATATTATACGAGGGGGAATTGAGATGAAAAAAACAGGAATTTTCCAGATATTGGTTGTACTCATGATAACGGCATTGTGTCTTGTCGGAACAGGCGGTACGAAGGCTGAAGCGGCCGGACAGCTTGCTGATTTTTCGGAGGCTGTGGCGCATCATTCCCAGATTGTTTTCGTAGCAGCTGAGGGCAGCCGGGCGACGGTTCGTATGTTCCAGAAGACAGCGGCAGGTGAGTGGCAGAGCATTTGCTGGACGCCGGATGCATGGATCGGGAAACATGGTTTGGGGAAGACCCGCGAAGGGGATGGCAAGACTCCGATTGGTATATTCACGATGCAGCAGGCATTCGGAATCCAGGCAGATCCGGGGACCCGGCTGCCTTATACGAAGGTCAATAGTCAGCATTACTGGGTGGATGATGTGAATTCCCGTTATTATAACCGAATGATTCGTAAGGATAGAGCGGCAGCTGATTGGAATTCCGGCGAGCATATCGTAGATTATCCGGTGCAATATGCGTATGCGATTGCTGTTGATTATAATCTGGACTGCGTAAAAGGGGTCGGTTCCGGCATATTCTTCCATTGCAGTGCGAACAAGCCGACCGCTGGCTGCGTTGCGGTTCCGGAAAGAACGATGAGCGCAATCCTGCAGCAGATTCAGCCGGATGCAGTGATCAGTATTGATACAGCAGCCAATATTGACAGCCAGATCAGGAGCCTGCAGAACAGGGGTCATTGATCAGCGTAAAAAAATACGCTATAGGCTGAGCGAAGATGATGTTCTTGTTCCAATGAGGGAATTGCGGTGAGCAGATTAAAAAGCCCATTCTCAGGCTGTATTTCTGAGAATGGGCTTTTTGCTGTATTCATATTGTCAGATGACGATCAGTTCCGTGATGAACACGACGACGCAGCAGGCGGCGGCAACCTTGAACAGGCTGGCGCCGTACCAGGCGAGGCCGATGCCGGCGATGAGGGCGAGCGTGCCGGAGATCGGTGTCTGCGTAGCTTCGGTGATGGCCGGGAAGGTCATCACGGCCAGCGTCACATAGGGGACATAGAACAGGAAGGACCGCAGGAAGCGGTTCCTGATCTGCTTGCGGATCAGCGTCAGCGGGACGATGCGGATGGCGATGGTCACGGCACTCATGACGAGCAGGTAGATGTAGATGTCATGATTCATGGTCAGCGTCCTCCTTGTCCTTGATCGGGAACAGCGCCGCACCAATCCCGGCAATCAGTACGGTCAGGATGATGGTACGGGTACCGGCTGAAAGCGTCATCAGCCAGGGTAGATGCTCACAGGCGAAGCTCAGTGCAAAGCTCGTGAGCACCAGGGCACCGACTATCCGGTTGTCGCGGGCGGTCGGGATGATGACCCAGAGGAACATGCCGAACAGGGCCACGCTCAGCGCGCTTACTACCTGAGGCGGCAACAGGTTGCCGGCAATGACGCCAAGGGCGGTTCCGACAGACCAGCCCGGCAGGGCAACGGCCATGGCACCGTAATTGTAGAATGGATTCAGGGGACCTTTGCGGGCAATCGTGATGCCGAAGATTTCGTCGGTGATGTCGAAGCCGACCAATATGCGATGCAGCAGCGGGGTGTCCGCGGCAAATTTCTGGCTGACGACGCAGCTCATGAGCATGTAGCGGGCATTGGCTACGAGCGTGATGAGCGCCAGTTCGAGATAGGGCGCATCACCGGCAATGACGGTAAAGGCCGCATATTCGCCGGCGGAGGCGTTGTTGAAGAAGCTGGCGAGGAAGCCCTGCAATGGATCAAGTCCGGCATTGCGGGCGGCGATGCCGAGCGTGAAGGAGACGACGAAATAGCCCAGCGCGATAGGAATACCATCGTGAATGCCTTCAAAAAATACGGTTTCACGTGATTTCACCAGGGCCGGTTGTAATTCAGCCAAAAAGATGCCTTCTTTCTAGAATAGTATGTGAATACTATTTTATGTCGGAATGGGACTTTTGTAAAGGTGTAAACGAAAAAGGACCAGCTTCGTGTGGAAGCTGGTCCGGAAGTTTTAGGGTTATTTCGTTATTCGGTTATGGCATCCTGGTCTTTGGCCTTGTCATCGTTTTCGGTGTCGCTTTCGAGATAAAGCTTGGTCTCAGCTACGACTACGCCGGAGAGTGCGATGAGGGCGATAAGGTTCGGGATGGCCATGAGGCCATTGACGATATCGGCCAGGATCCAGATGGCTTCGAGCTTCAGGAAGGCACCGGAAGCGATCAGCAGGATGAAGATGATCCGGTAAGGCATGACGCCTTTGGTACCGGTCAGGTAGATGCAGGCGCGCTCGCCATAGTAGTTCCAGCCGAGGATTGTCGTGAAGGCGAAGAGCACGAGGGAAACCGTCAGGAGCTGGCTGCCGATGGCACCGTAGGCGCTGGTGAAAGGCCGCATTGGTCATGGCTGCGCCGGCGGCATCACCCTGCCAGGCACCCGTGAGTACGAGGGCCAGTCCGGTCATCGTGCAGATGATGATGGTATCGATGAAGGTACCGGTCATGGAGATCAGACCCTGCTCAGCCGGGTACTTGGTCTTGGCGGCAGCTGCCGCAATCGGAGCCGAGCCGAGACCGGATTCGTTGGAGAATACGCCGCGGGCGATACCATTCTGCATGGCCATCATGATCGTGGAACCGGCGAAACCGCCAGCAGCCGCCGTGCCGGTGAAGGCACTCTCAAGGATCAGGGAGACAGCGGCCGGGATTGCATCGAGGTTCATGATGATGAGTCCGAGGCAGATGACGATATACAGCACCGCCATGAACGGGATGACCTTGGAGGATACTTTGGCGATGCTCTGCAGGCCGCCAAGCGTGATGGCGGCAATGAGAATCGTCAGGATGATGTCCGTGGCCATTTTCGAAATGCCGAAGGAAAGCTCGACGCTGTCCACGATGGCGTTGACCTGCGGGAAGGTGCCGATGCCGAGATAGGCGACGAGGATGGCCGCGATGGCGAAGAAGGTAGCGAGCGGCTTATATTTCTCGCCCATGCCGTTGCGGATGTAGAACATCGGGCCACCGGCGATCTCGCCCTTTTCATCGACGGAGCGGTATTTGACGGCCAGCAGGCCCTCCGCGTACTTGGTGGCCATACCAAAGAAGGCAGCCATCCACATCCAGAAGATTGCGCCCGGGCCGCCGACCTTGACGGCCGTAGCGACGCCGACGATGTTGCCGGTGCCGACGGTGGCAGCAAGGGCTACGCAAAGCGCCTTGAAGCTGGATACGTCGCCCTCGCCGTTATTCTTGGCGCTGAAGATCAGTTTCAGTGCTTTCGGCAGGCGGAAAACCTGCAGCATGTGCAGACGGATGGTCAGGAAGATACCCGTGCCGACCAGCAGGCTGATAAGTGGTGGCCCCCACATGAACGAGTCGATGGCGTTGAGTGCGGGAATTAATGATTCCATGGATAAATGTCCTCCTTAAAACTAACAAAATAAGATAAGTCCATT
>JAKVOG010000007.1 GCA_022482925.1 Selenomonas sp.
GCCAGTAATTCTTTCTTCAGCGTTTCGAGACGTCCGGCGACGCTGCCATCAATGCGGCGATCACCAATCTTCACGACTACGCCGCCAATGAGGCCCTTATTCTCATGAAGCCTGAGCTCCACTTTCTTGCCGGTCACCTGCGCGAGCTTTTCGCGGATCTTGTCCTGCTGCTCCGTGCTGGCCGGCTCTGCCGTCGTCACGTCAGCGATAAGGATGCCCCTGGCCTGGTTGGAAAGCATCTGATAATCTTCTGTGATTGCCTCCAGCAGTGCAAACCGGCGTTTGTCTACCAAAAGCATCAGGAAACTATACACATTCTTGGAAAGTTCAGCCGGCAAAAAGTTTTGCCAGGAGCTCTTTCTTTGCTTTCGTCTCGACCTGCGGGTTGGTCAGGAACGACATAGCTGCCGGAACAGAACCAATATCTGCCTGGACGCCAGCCAGTTCCTTGCCGTACTCCACAAGCTTATCTTCTTCCTGTGCAATCTCGAAGATTGCCCGGGAATATTTTCGTGCAAGCTGTAAGTTTAGCATGGCAGATCACCAATCTTGTCTTTATCCAGCTTATTCACGAAATCCGCGATAAGCTGCTCATTTTCCGTATTATCGATATTCTTGGAGATGATTTTACCAGCAGCGGCCATGGACAGAGCCACGACTTCGCCTTTGAGCTGCTCAACCGCACGCTCGCGATCGCGCTGAATCTCAGCTTCTGCAGCTTTCTTCATCTGCTCGATCTCACGTTTTGTCTCTGCACGCTGTGCCTCGCGTTCCTCACTGGCCCGCTTCTCGGCATGACGAACGATGTCGTCAGCCTTGGCATTCGCCTTCGCCAGTTTTGCCTTGTATTCGGCCAGGAGCTTGTCTGCTTCAGCAGCATCTGCATCCGCTTTGTCGAGGCTTTCCTGGATCTTGTCCTGGCGTGCCTTGAGCATGCCGACAACCGGTTTGTAGGCAACAGCGCGAAGGATCGCAACCAGAATCAGGAAGTTCAGAATCTGAGCAATCAATGTGCCATTAATCTCTATCAATTGCTATGCCCCCTTTAATAGAGTATTTCATCA
Source organism: Selenomonas sp. (assembly GCA_022482925.1). Taxonomy (GTDB): domain Bacteria; phylum Bacillota; class Negativicutes; order Selenomonadales; family Selenomonadaceae; genus Selenomonas_A. The sequence goes on from JAKVOG010000007.1 coordinate 1,065, forward strand.
AAATATGGAATTATTTGATGAGCGGGTTAGCATAGAGCATGATCAGGGCAACAACGGTTGCGATGATAGCCATGGACTCGATCAGGCCGACAGAGATCAGCGTGTTCGTGAAGAGCTTGCTCTGAGCCTCCGGCTGACGAGTGATGCCCTCAATGAAACGGCTCGTTACCATGCCATCGCCCAGACCGGCGCCAATTGCTGCGAGACCCATGCAGATACCTGCACCAATCAGAGCTGCTGCTACCATAATTGCGTTTTCCATGAAAAAATCCTCCTTAAAAGTACAAAAGAACTAGGTTTCTTGTCCAGTGGACCTTACGACTCTTCCTCATCTTCCTTTACTGCATTGGCAAAATATGCCATGGACAGCATCGTGAAGATGAATGCCTGAACTCCACCAATGAAGATACTGAATGCGAGCCAGATAACTGACGGCACCGGCATCCAGATTGGCATCAGCTGAAGCAGGATGATGATGAGAATCTCACCTGCCAGGATATTGCCGAATAGACGAAACGACAGCGTGATCGGCTTGGCAATCTCCTCAATGGCATTGATGATGACAAATACTGGTGTTGGCTTGAAGAAGTGTGCGATATAATGACCGCCCTTCATATACAAGCCCAGTACATGGACCATAACAATGACCAGCAGGGCTAAGCCCAGAGTGGTGTTCAAGTCATTCGTCGGCGATGACAGCGTCGGGATAAGTCCCAGCCAGTTGGAAACCAGCAGGAACATGAACAGTGAGATGATGAACGGAGCCAGGAAGCTCCCCCGTTTTCCCATTGTTCCTTCGATCTGCGTACTCAGGCCTGTGACGACCATCTCCAGCACATTCTGCCAGCCAGTCGGAATAAGCTTCAGACTGCGTGTGGCCAGGAATGCGATAAGGATGACGATTGCCATAGGTAAGCCATGTCATACACAAGGTCTCCCAATTGAAGGTCAAGCCGGCAAACTGCACTACTTCGCGAACACCGATTTCATGCATAACCTCTACCTCCCTACCAGGTTAGGGAATTTCCCCACCCTTAGTTATTTTTTACCGGATTGTATGTTATACCGCACCAGATGAACCATGGCTAACGCATAACACAGGAGAAATCCCAGCGTGGTTATGGCAAATACACGCGTCGAAATCTGGGCCGCCACGGCCAGGACAGTAAAACACGTCACTAACCGCAAGATCAGGCCCCAAAGCATTTGCTTCTTAGCGCTGGCCACATCCAGGCTGGCACTTCTCCAGGTACGATAGACAAGGGTCCAGATGCAGACGGCAGCGGCCAGATAGCCGACAATAAGCGCGCCAATGAGTGCTCCCTCTCCTGCTGACAGGAGCGAAACGACAATCACAAGCGTGCAGATTGACAGACTGCGAGCCAGCTTCCGCACATACCCCGATAAAACTTCCTTCATATTCCTCCTCCAACGGCAGCAATCCCGTCGTCTTCGTTGAATATCGACACAACTGCATGCGGCAATTAAAGAATCACACGCACCGCTTACTTTCCTATTTCGACATAACTCCAGAAAACCCTTTGCGATCTTCAAAAATGCTTTTGCAAATCCCATATGAATTTCCATGAGTAATCATAAATAAGAATTATTTATACTACCATAAACCAATAAAATCGATTTATCGCAGTTGGTCGCAATGCCTATTATATGCGATTGTTTATTGGATAGCAAGCTTTTTTTATAAGAACCGCTTTGCAGGCACAAAATACCATTAATATCGTTAATACTAATAATAACACAAATGCATCCTGGGTTCCAATCAATGTTCCCAACATCATATCATCAGCCTGTTCCTGCTGTGCAGCAGCAACGATAGTTGATACCACGGATGTTCCCACAGCACCTGCCAGCTGCTGGCAGGTACTGAATACCGCATTGCCATCTGCATTCAAATGATTGGGAAGACTTCTCAGACCATTCGTCATGATATTGCCAACCGTAAACCCCTTGGCAATCGCAAAGAAGATATAAAACCAGTCAGTCCGGCAGTAGAAGCAGATGTAACGAAAACAGCAAACAGAAATGATGCGAACTAGGGCAAAGGCCTGTACCGAGCAGGATTGGCACCGCAGCTCCACAACGATCCAAGCAGATTACCAGTAAAAGGATTCAACAGCAGCCCCAATCACGCAGCCTGGTAAAAGAATACAGCCTGCTGTCAGTGCATTTTCTCCCCATGACCAGCTGCGAATAGTTTGGCAGCAGAAAGCCGATACCCAGGCAGATGAACTGCAGCAGGATCAGGAACAGCACACTGAAAGTAAACTGCTCTGCTGGAAAATACTCAGGTTGATGAGCGGCTTGACCTCCGTTCTGCCTTGAGTGCCGAACAAACAAGCACAGTGCCAGCAGGCAAATCACGAACAACAAGCCAACACGACAGCTGATCCAGCCTTCACTGCTGGCAGAATTGATGGCAAAAATAAAACAGATAAAGCCGATTGCCAGCAGCAGATATCCTGGTACATCAAAGGAAATAAGCTCTGTTGCAGATGACTGCCGTATGGCATAGATGCCAAACACCATAGAAAGCACCAGCAATGGCAGCAAAAATGCAAATATCATCCGCCAGCCAAGTGTATTGACGACCAGGCCGCCAAAAGACGGTCCTACCGCAGGAGCTATTGCCGCAATCAAAGAAGCAATCCCCATCATAAAACCCATTTTCTCAAAAGGAGCCTGTTCCAGTACGATATTGAACATAAGAGGTAACGCAATACCTGCCCCCACCCCCTGCAACAGCCGTCCGACCAGCAGGAACATGAAATTAGGAGCGAGCATGCACATCACCGTTGCCAGGATGAAAACGACATTGGCAAAAAGGAACAGCCGCTTCATCCGGAATCGCCGTTTTAGGAATGATGATAACGGTATGATGATAGCCAGCATAAGGAGATAGCCCGTCGTGATCCATTGCACCATAGCAATATCTACACCGAACTGCTTCATTAATGTCGGAAACGTGACATTCATAGCTGTCGCAACAACCACACCAGTAAATGACATGAGTCCGGCTGCGATGACGGACATGATTAATTTCAGGTCCAGTTTTCGTTCAAATTCAGTTTCCATTTATCTTTGATCCTTTCCGGGTTGATATACCCGTTCTTGTTCCCATACGATATCCTCGTGTGGATACCCTATATGGCATTGTCTTGATCTCATGGACAGATCAGCTCAGTTCCGTCTTACGATCTGGTCATGATCTGATAAGCCCTTATGGATCACCTGCGCGGTTATCGCTATATCCGTTTCAGAGATTCCGGACAGTTGTACCGCCACTTCATGATGGTAGTCATCCAGATATCTCTTATAGTATGTCTGCCCCAGCCCGGTAAGACTGACCGTAAAGACCCGCTTATCTTCAGCGCTCTGCGTCTTTCCGACTACACCAAGCTTCACCAGATCATTGACCAGCCTCGTGATGCTGGGATTCGTAACATGCAGCGCTGCACCAATATCACTGATCCGGACCACTCCATTCGCCTCCTGCAGTTGATAGATGATATCCACTACATGAATATGGCTGGGTTTCATTCCCTTAGGCAGTTCCGGCATCAACTCGGCAATCCGCTTTGCTTCATAGCAGGCCCCCAATAATTTCGTTACGCTTTCCACCTTCATATACAATTCTCTCCTTTTCTGGTCAGCATCCGCTGTTATCTTATCCTCTCAAAACTATATTATTTTTAATTACCTTAAGTAATTATCTTAGATAAGTATATACTATTCAGAGCAGATGTCAATAGCTTTATTCAACAAAAATCCCCCTGTAAAAACTAACTCCGTAGTTTTTACAGGGGGCAGGAATAAAAGCGATTCTATCCTTGCAGGACAGGGATCAAACCAGCTTATTTTGTTTCAATTGACGATACAACGTGTAGATCGCACCAGGGAAGCCTATGATAATTCCTATTAATTTCCGGCATAGCCCAGGGCAAATGTTTCATCAGCCAGATTCCCGAGGAATACACAGATTCCCACGAATACAACCAGATAGATGCCCACGCCGCCAAGGAAAGAAAACGCCTTGACGGCCTGCCTGAGGCCTTCATATTTTGATTCATCCTGCTTTTGACATAGCCGCCTCCGATCTTTCCTCTCAATAACATAAGGCTCCCTCCGGACAGAGGGAGCCTTTATTTATTATTTACCCATGAACACTCCCGGTCTGTCCTCGGCCAGCCCATAATGATACAGGATAGCCTGGATGATACGCGCGGAAGCCTTGCCATCCCCGTAGGGATTGACAGACTCTGCCATGCGGCCATATTCCTCTTTATTCGTCAGAAGTGCCTTCGCTTCTGCATAGACACGCTCACGATCCGTACCGATCAGTTTGACCGTCCCAGCCTCAACAGCTTCCGGACGCTCGGTCGTATCGCGCAGTACCAGTACCGGCTTGCCAAGTGCCGGAGCCTCTTCCTGGACTCCGCCTGAATCCGTCAGGATCAGATAAGCCCGATGCATCAGATTGGCAAACGGCTCATAGTCGAGCGGGTCAATCAGATGAACCTTGGCCAGTCCACCCAGTTCCTCATTGACGACTTCACGTACCTTCGGATTCTTATGAACCGGGAATACGATTTCTACATCATCAAATTCCTCGACCAGCTGGCGCAACGCCTTATAGACATGACGCATCGGCTCACCAAGATTCTCACGACGATGCGTCGTGACCAGGATGATCCGTTTTCCCTTAAAGTCGATCTTCTGAAGCATTTCATTCTCAAACTGGAAATCCTCACGGACCGTATGATGCAGCGCATCAATGACCGTATTACCCGTGACGAAAATCTGCTCTGCCGGCACGGATTCTGCCAACAGATTGCGCTCCGATGTCTCGGTCGGGGCAAAATCCAGTTCCGCAATGCAACCAGTAAGCTTGCGGTTCATCTCTTCCGGGAAATGGCGAATACTTGTTGTGCGTGCGCAGACCAGCCTCTACATGCCCCACCGTAGTCTGGTGGTAATAGGCGGCCAAAGCGCCGGCAAACGTAGTCGTTGTATCACCATGAACAAGAACAATATCCGGTTTTTCCTCAGTCAGTACCTTGTCCAGGCCAAGCATTGCTTTAGAGGTAATATCAAAAAGGGTCTGTCCCTGCGCCATGATATCAAGATCGTGATCCGGCACAATATGAAACAGGCTCAGGACCTGATCCAGCATCTCACGGTGCTGTGCCGTTACCGCTACGACCGGCGTAATCGTATCCGGATGCTTCTGCAGTTCCAGTACGATTGGCGCCATCTTGATTGCCTCAGGACGCGTCCCGAATACAGTCATCACCTTGATTTTCTTCTTGTCCATTCAAATCCCCTTCCTGCAAATAAAGGCAGGACCAAGCCTGCCTTCTGGGTTCCTATCTATCACTGCCGATTGCTTCAATGCTGATGAGCAGAATCATTCATATGGAAAATACCGATCTTCTTGGCACCAAACAGGACTGCTGCCACAACAACAGCCACAATCAGGATTGCCAGCTGACTGCTGACCTCAGTCAAGGCTACCGCACTAAGTCCCAGCAAAGCTGAAATGACATACATCAACAAAACGGCCTGACGCTGACTAAAACCAAGGTCCAGCAGACGATGATGCAGATGCCCCTTATCCGGTTTAAAGATTGGCACACCACCACGATAACGGCGAACAATCGCAAACGTCGTATCCAGGATTGGCAGGCCAAGTGCCAGGATTGGTACGATCAGCGCAATCGTCGCAGCGCTCTTCACCGCACCAATGACCGAGATGCCGGCCAGCATATAGCCGAGGAACATACTGCCGGAATCTCCCATGAAAATACGGGCCGGGTTGAAGTTGTAATACAGGAACCCGAAAGCTGCACCAGCCAAAGCAGCCGTCAACACGGCGACCAGTACGATATCCTGCTGCAGGGCAACCAGGAAGATCGTGATTGAGGCAATAGTCGATACACCTGCAGCCAGACCATCCAGGCCATCAATCAGATTGACCGTATTCGTCAAACCCACGATCCAGAAAATGGTTGCTGGAATAGCCAGCCACTCCGTATAGATATAATCTCCGAACGGATCCGTAACGAAATCGATCCGGACATCAAAGCAGATAACCAGTATGGCTGCCGCAATAATCTGTCCGACCAGTTTCACCTTAGCCGGCAGATTCTTATAGTCATCGATAACGCCGACCAGCACGATAAGCGATCCGCCTACCATCAGGCCTTTAAGCTCCTGCATCACTTCCGGAGACACCTCCACAAAGGACATGATACTGAGCATTGCCACCATGAAGGCAGCATAGATACCAAGTCCGCCGATACGCGGAATTGGTTTTTTATGTACTTTTCTAGCATCTGGAGCATCCATTGCTCCCGTCTTGGCCGCCAGGAAAATCACACCTGGCGTAATGAGCAGCGCTACCCCAGCAGCAATGACAAACGCCAACATATAATCTGGCATACAAGTCGCACCTCTTTTTCTTCGCGATAATCAAATTTCAATAGCAAGCCTATTTTACCGCACCCGCTATGGAGTGTCAATGAAAATAAGCTGGAGACACGATTTAATCGTGAATTTCGTCCGGTCGGCAGGAAATGATCTGCCCATCGGTTTCATAATAGACAACCTGCGCCAGTTTGGCATTCCGGAGCATACGCCGGCAAAGCAGACAGGGTTTTCCTGAGGCCAGCGTCCCATCCGCATTGAAGCCTACAATATATATTGTCGCTCCTTCCATCTTTACCGGATCGGCATTGATGATGGCATTCTGTTCCGCATGAACGGCCACGCAGAGCTCATAGTTCTGCCCTTTCGGCACATGCAGACGCTCCCGCTCACAGACGCCGGTATCGATACAATTGCTTTCCGCACGCGGGGCACCATTATAACCTGTACTGATAATGATCTTATCTTTTACGATGATGGCCCCATAGCGGCGACGCAGGCAGGTTGCCCGGCGTCCTACAGCCTTAGCGATATCCAAAAAGTATTCCGTCCAATCCGGGCGAAGCTGCTTATCTGTTGTCATGATTCTTTTCCTCCATCTGCTGCAAATAACGTCTGGCCAGTATGACCGCTACGAAATCATCGACGGGTACCGGTGGCACCTGCATGGTCACTGGCAGCAGCCGCCGCCATCCTCGTGGCGGATACGCTTTCCAGTATTCACCCTTAGCCAGTTCCGTAGTCCGATATTCATCAACGACCAGAATTGTCAGATCAGGCAGCGCCTCAGTCAGCCGCTGCCGGGCCGACTGGCTGGTCGTCCCATTTCCCTCAATCAATTGAGTAAATCCATATTGCAGCTGTGCCGCCTGCACTTCCTGCTCAAGCGCCGCAGTAGCGATCACACGCTGCATGCAAACCCTGCCAGAACGTTCCAATACGGCAAAACCACACTTATCCCGCCCGGGATCCAAAGCTGCTATTGTCATAAAATCCTTCTTTATAACGGAACCGGATGCAGCATAGCCGCATCCGGTTGGTTTATCGTATCGCACTATCCGGCTGCTGATCCATTTTCAAGGTCAACCGCAACGGTCCCAGTGCATCCGTATCGCCATTCGCATAAGCGGAAAGCACGACCGGACCTCTTACGCTGCGAAGACTGTTGACCATCCCATAGAACTGCACGCCTTCTATGACACCGACCGACCCGCGAAGCGGATCCGGCAGGATGCCTTTGGTCGTTGCCGCCAGATTCACTTCCTGCAGGAAATTCATCACCGTCTGCTCCGCCTCGCTGTCACTTCCACCTGTCAATGAATACGGTTTGGCAATGATGAATTCCTTGTTCTTATAGATGATGCTGTTCTTATACAGCTCCAATGATGTACGTACGGCCTCACCGCGAACCAGGTTACCAGCGGCCACAATACGCACCACCATATCCTGCTGGCTGTCCGCTATGGTCTTCACCGCCGCATCATATTCCGGCTGGTAAATCCACACATCTTCATCCGAATGGTCCTTCCCGAGACGTGCCGAGACATTACGGTTGGCCAGCTGAGCCAATGCCTGAATATCATTAGCCACTTCCGCACTTGAACGGTTGCCGCGGATAACGCCGCTGGCAATGACCTCACCGGCGCGGAAAGTGATATCGCCCTCACGCATCGTGATCAGGCCATCACGCAAATCCTTCGCCCGCCGCTCCAGCGTCTGATTATCAGCCGTCAGATGTTCATTGCGGCCAGTAAGTGTCAGATTGGCTCCTGCCAGCTCTCCGTTTTGCTGCCCGAGCGCAACATTCTGCAGACTCAGCGAATCATTACGCTGCATGAGCAGTTGTTTCGCCTGTTCCAGCTGATGATTGCCTTCCATCAGTCTGGCGGAGTCCGCTTCCAGCTGCAACTGCTGATCCTTGAGCTGTTCAACATCTGCCTTGGACTGGCTCAGAGCATCATCCGTACGATCCCGCTCTGCCTGAGCATCCTGCAGAGCGCTCTGCGTATCCGCAAGGTTCGTCTGCGTCTCCTGCATCGTACGATTCAAACGCTCCATACCAAAAAGTGCCGTGCGAACATTCTCCGATGCTGCTGCCATAACACCAAATGTCAGCGTCGTAATGCAAATACCAGTAAATATTGTGATGACAATCGACGTATGTCGTGGTCTGAGTCCGAATATAGACAGCCTCTTCTTGCCGATTTTCGTTCCCAGCCGATCACCAATAAACGCAATCGCACCGCCGGTAATAATCAGCACGACAATCAAGAGAACTCCATACATCCCTCATCAATCCACCTTTCAATAATAGGATCGGCACCTTTAACGCGATGCCCGGCGTATCAATATCCCACCAGCAATCAGGCCGATAATGTTCGGCAGCCATACTGCCAGCAATGGTGCAATCGCGCCGCTGCGGGCCAAAGCATTGCCCATGGTCATCAATGCATAATAGAAGAAGATGATGATGACACTCATGGCAAAACCAGCCGACGAACTGTTACGGGTTGGCTGCAGGCCAAGCGGCACACCGATAAGCGCGAAGATCAGGCTGGCCATCGGCACAGTCACACGCTGATACAGTTCAGCTTCCAGCTTCTTGGTATCCACGAATTGTGTCTTCATGATTTCGATCTGTGCCTTGAGTTCCTTCATTGTCAGCTCTTCCGTATCCTTCTGTTCCCGGACGATCTGATTCGGATTGGCTTTGACCGGCAGTACCTGCGTATCAAACCGGATCGTATGCTCACTCTGTCCATCACCTGATGCAATATCATAGAGCATACCATTGTGCATGGTCCAGGAAGAACCGCTCCAGTCCGCATATTCCGCATTCTCTACATGACGGACGTGCCCATCCGCATCAAAGTCCTGCAGTGTCACCCCCTGCAGTGTCTGTGTATCCGCATCATAGAGACGCGCATAGACGAGTCGCTGGATTTGATCTTTCTCGATATCCTTCAGGATGATGTGCTCCTGCGACTTCATCGTAGTGCCCTGTATCTCATAGGCCAGAACATTACGATAAGCAGTATTGGCCCATGGCACCACATACTCGTTAAATGCAATTGCACCAATGCTCACAATGAGTCCCATGACAATAGCCGGTGCCGCAATACGGCCAAAGCTGATTCCGCAGGATTTCATTGCCGTAATCTCACTGGATCCGGACAGACGTCCAAACGTCAGCAGTGTCGCCAGCAGCATCGACATAGGAAACGTCCACATGATAACCCCCGGCAGACCAAAGATGAAAATCTTCACGACAGCCTGCAGCGAAGCACCATAATCCGTAATGTACTTGGCAATCTTGAACAGGGTTCCCGAGCCAATAAACACAGCGGAGAACGCACAAATGCCAAACAGGAAGGCCATGAAGACTTCCCGGAATATGTATTTATCTAAAATTCGTAAATGCATCGTCGTTCTCCAATCAAAGAGTAAAATTCTCACCCAGGTAGAATTTCTTGGCTACAGGGCTGTTGGCAATGGTCTGGCTGTCACCTTCCAGCAGGATCTTCCCCTCACTGAGAATATACGCACGATCGACGATATGAAGCGTCTCACGAACGTTATGGTCGGTAATCAGAATGCCCATGCCGCGCTGGCGCAGGTACTGGATAATCTCCTGAATATCCGCCACGGCCAGTGGATCAACACCGGCGAACGGCTCATCGAGCAAAATGAACTGTGGCTCCAATGCGAGGCAGCGGGCAATTTCCACCCGGCGGCGCTCACCGCCGGAAAGTTCGGTTCCCTTGCGGTTCCGTACATGCGCAATATGGAATTCCTCGAGCAGCTCTTCATATTTGGCACGCTGTTCTGCCTTGGATAACTTTGTCGTCTCCAGGATTGCCATGATGTTCTGCTCCACGGTAAGTTTGCGGAATATCGAAGCTTCCTGCGTCAGATAACTGATTCCGAGCGCAGCCCGGCGATACATCGGCATATCAGAAATATTGACATCTGACAGGAATACCTCCCCTGATGTCGGCTTTTCCAGACCGACAATCATGTAGAAGGATGTCGTCTTGCCGGCGCCATTTGGTCCGAGCAAACCAACGATCTCTCCCTTATCTACCCGCAGGGACACGCGATCAACAGCCGTATGCTCCTTGAATCTCTTTACCAGATTTTTCGCTTCGATATGCAAAGCTTATACCCTCCAACACATGGTTTCCGTCAAATCTTATTTTACCTTAGCCGAACCATCCTGAGCAAGATAAATCGTCAGGTGATTGCTTTTCATTGAATTATTATCCTGTACCGCCCAGGCATTACCAGTCAGAATGACCCTGCCCTGATCCTGGCCATAGTAATCCGCCCGATCACCACCAGCCTCCAGGTTACGAGCCGGACTGACTACATGCGCGTTACCGGTACCAATATAATGGGCATCGCCCAGCCAGCCTTCCATGCGGTCAGCCGTAAAGGTCCCGTCCGGGCTGGTGATCGTGCCGCCGGAGGAAATCAGGATATACTTATTCTGATTGGGATAGTAATCTACCTGTTCTCCTGAAAAGCTCTTGTCCCCCTGGCTGCCCTGGACCCCGCCGGTCGCCAGCATATGGCCCTGTCCATCCGTCAACACCTTGGCACAGGTAATGCGTGTATCATCACGCAGGGCAATTACATTGCCCTCGACCATAGCCTCCTGCGTCTTGGAATTGTAAGTAGCATGGCCACCAGACACGCGGGCTGTCCCTTGTTTCATCAATACATCCCCGGTAGCTGAAACCAGTCCGGAAGACATATCATATTCCACTGTATCTGCATCGAGCTCAGCTGGCTCGCCAGCAGCACTCAGGCTGCTCATCGGCAGGATCAGGCTGGCCGACAGGGCCAGCAGCATTACCTTCATTTTCCGTATATTCATTTTGCTTCTCCTCCCTTGACCAGATGAGCCTTACCGATAATTCTGATCTTATTGAACCCATCGGTGCTCTCGATCCGATTACCATTGGCCTGCATATCATCCTTGGACACATTTGCATTGCCGATTGCCGCGAGCATGGAATCCTTGCCGGTCCATTTCAGTTCATCGCTGGCAAGCTTTGCCCCGTCACTGGTCGTAATATCCACACTGCCGATGATACTGATGTCCTTCGTCCCATTATCGTAGCTGCCGTTATCGGCCTGCACATCTACCGTGCGGCCATCCTGCATATAGAAATGTCCAACCACTTTTTCCATTTTGACATTCTGTGTATCTACATCGACTTCAATATGATCAGCCGTCAGTTCCCAGATCTTGCGGCCATCTTTTTCCTCACTGATCGTATTCCCGTCATAGGTCATAACCTTGGAATCCGATGTCTCTACCTGCGACTGCGGTGGTGCTGGTACAGTCATAACCGCCCAGGCCACCAGTCCTGCCACCGCAACCAGGAGGAGCGCCAGCAGGATCTTCTTTTTCTTGTCCATCAGCTATCCCCCTGTGACTTCACCGTATGGTGTTTGCCTGTCTTCTGCATGTCTGGCGTAGTATTCCAACGCTTCTGGAACCACAGCCACTGCGTCGGGTTCTCCCGGATGATCTGCTCGACGATTTTTGTCATACGGGCAGTGAACTCAAACAAATCCTTATCGGTATCCCCCGTATCCTCATAGCGCATAACCTCGCCAATCACGACTTTATGCTTGCCATTTGGCTGGCGCAGGATGAAAGCCGGAACCACCGGCGAATTGAATTTATGCGCAAACACCGCCGGTCCCATCGGTGTCGAAGCCATCTTCCCTAAGAACGGCAGGAATGCACCGCCCGGACCAGCATCCTGATCAGCCAGGAACCCCAGGATCTTGCCCTTTCTGAGCGCCCGTGCTGCCGACAGCAGTTCACTGGTGCCACGCGAAAAGATCTCGACATGGATCGTCTTGCGGATATCATTGAGTGCATTCGTGAACTGCATGTTCGGCTGAGGTTTGGCAATAGCCGTAACGGGCAGACCATTCAGCGTGAACGCTGCCGACAGCCACTCCCAGGTACCAATATGCCCGGTAAGAATCACGACGCCCTTCTTCTCTGCCAGCGCCGCCTTCAACCGATCCAGATGATCGATCTCAATGTACTGCTCAAAGTTCCGTTCATTCAAATGCGGCATATAGAGGATTTCCAATACATTGCGTGCCAGATTTACGAAGGACTCGCGAACGGTCTTGCGTGCCTCCGCTTCCGAAAAGCCAAGCGCCGGCATCATCTGATCAACAGCCCGTTCTCTCTCCTTCTTAATCAGGAGATAATAGAGATTGCCCAGCCCCCGGCCCAACAGCATAAGCAGACCATACGGAAGATGGCTGACCACCCGGCTCATGAACATCACGAATTTATACTGCATGGATAACGTTCCCCCATAGTGTACCAACTTACTGGCCCAGCCCCCGGATCTCGCCGCTGACTGGTGCATAGAATTCTTTTATCAGTTCACCCCATTTGCTCTGCGCCTTCAGGATGAATTCAAGCAGCTCGCGGACAGCGCCGTGGCCACCTTCAAAGCCGGCTATCAGCCTGGCTTCTTCACGGACCTCTGGTACCGCATCGGCCACTGCCATCGGCAGACCGACCTGGCACATGATTGGCAGATCGATGAGATCATCACCGATATAGGCAATCTCTGCGTCCTGCAGTCCCGTCCTCTCTTTGAGCTGCTGATAAGCCATACGCTTATCCAGACTGCCCTGAAACACCTCGGATATCTTCAGTTCCCGGGCACGAAAAGCAACCTGCTTCGACTGGCGCCCTGTGATGATAGCCGTCTTCAATCCAGCCTTATGGGCCAGTGTAATGCCCAGTCCGTCCCGGCAGAAGAATGGTTTATACAGCTCGCCGGCCTCACCGATATAGATGCCGCCATCAGTCAGCACACCATCCACATCGAAAATAACCAGTTTGATCCGGACTGCGCGTTCCAGCGCATCACTTTTCTGCTCCATATCAGACCACTCCCTGACGCAGCAGATCGGTCAAATGGACAATACCGATCGGATTCTTGTCGGCATCAATGACCGGCAGAACCGTAACCGGACGCGGTTTATGCTTCTCCATCACGGAAAGGGCTGATGCCGCCAGCGCATCCTGCGTGATGGTGAGCGGCTGATCGAACATGATATTCCCGACTGCCTCGTCCATGAACTTATAGTCCTTGGCCAGCGCCCGGCGAATAATGCCATCTGTGATAAGACCAACGAACTTACCGTTCTCATCGATAACAGAAGCGGCACCCAGCCCCTTGTCTGTCATGATAAAGAGTGCATCTTTGGCGGTCTTATCCTTCTCAACGATTGGATTGTCGTCGCCAGTATGCATGACATTGGACACCTTCAACAGAAGCCGGCGTCCCAGTGCCCCACCCGGATGGAACAGTGCAAAGTCCTGACTCGTGAAATTGCGTACCGACATAAGTGCAACGGCCAGCGCATCACCCATGGCCAGCGTGGCTGTCGTACTGGCAGTCGGTGCCAGCCCCAGCGGACAGGCTTCCTTTCTCCACACCGATATCGATGAAGAAGTCGCTGTTATGGCCCCAGCTGTGATTCACGGCGGCCACTCATTGCAATGATCTTTCGCACCAATCCGGCGAATGATCGGCAGGATATTGACAACCTCTGAGGATTCGCCACTATTGGAAATAGGCAATCACGACATCATTTCTCCGTAACCATACCCAGATCACCGTGGAAATGCCTCAGCCGGATGCATGAAGAATGCAGGTGTGCCCGTGCTGGCCAGCGTTGCTGCGATCTTCCGCCCAATATGGCCGGATTTTCCCATACCAGTCACGACGACACGTGCCTTGCAATCCAGGATGCAATGTACCGCTGCCTCGAACTCATCATCTGATGCGATCTTTCAGCTTAGTCACCGCATCTGCTTCTATCTCCAGTGTTTCAATCGCTTTTTCTCTTATCACAGGTCTTTTCCTCTCACCAACCAACACAACAGCTTTTAATCGTTGACTTTATGACGGACGATCTCATGGATAGCGACTGCATCTTTCAGCAGATCTTCCAGTTTGTCCAGGTAGACCATATTGGCACCATCAGACAGAGCCTCTTCCGGATTGTCATGGACTTCCAGGAATAATGCATCGACACCTGCCCCGACAGCAGCCCGTACCAAGTATTCCACATACTCACGGTTACCGGCCGAAGTCGTGCCATTGCCGCCTGGCAGCTGTACGCTGTGCGTGCCATCCATGACCACCGGATAACCAAATGAACGCATGATTGGCAGAGACCGCATATCCACAACCAGATTATGGTAGCCGAATGATGCGCCACGCTCCGTCAGCATGATCTGGTCGCAGCCGCACTCATGCAGTTTGTCGACTACATTGCGCATATCCTCCGGTGCCAGGAACTGCCCCTTCTTGACATTGACCACTTTTCCCGTCTGGGCAGCGGCATGCAGGAGGTCCGTCTGACGACACAGAAATGCCGGAATCTGCAGGATATCCGCCACTTTGGCTACCGGTTCTGCCTGATAGGTCTCATGGATATCCGTTACGATTGGCACCTGCAGCTCATCTTTGATCTGCTGCAGCATCTCCAGCCCCTTCTTCAGACCCGGGCCACGGAAGCTGTTATACGAAGAACGGTTCGCCTTATCAAAGGATGCTTTGAATACATAGTTGATATCCAGACGCTGACAGATTTCCTTGACGGTCCGGCCGATCAACAGGCAGCGATCCAGCCCTTCCAGCACACATGGACCAGCCAACAGCGTCAGCTTTCCGCCGCCGCCGATTTCAAAATTGCCTACTCTTACCTTATTCATTGCAATTCTCCTTCCGTTGGGGTGCCATTGCTGCCCCGTTATTATACGCCCATATTCTTATAGATTGCATTAACTTTTGCCAGATCTTCGGCCGTATCGACCCCGACAAACTTTGCCCTGGTCTCGACGACTTTGATGCGGTAGCCATTTTCCAGTGCCCGCAGCTGCTCCAGCGACTCTGCTTCCTCAAGCGGGGTCGAAGGCATCTTAGCATATTCCAGCAGAAAATCCCGCTGGTAGGCATAAATACCGATATGCTTATAGACCGGGCAGCCTTCATGCCGCGGATATGGCAGCAGGGAACGTGAGAAGTACAGAGCATAACCATTCTGATCAGTTACGACCTTCACATTATTGGGATTCCGCTGCTCAGCCTCATCCTTGATCTCCGTCTTGACCGTAGCCATTTTGAGCTCCGGGTCCGTTTCAAATACACGGGCCAGCGCATCAATCAGTGACGGCTCAATCAAAGGTTCATCGCCCTGCACATTGATGATGAGATCCACGTCAGGGAAGGATGCTGCCACCTCGGCCAGACGGTCTGTACCCGTAGGGTGATCCACCCGCGTCATCATGGCTTCGCCGCCATGTTCCCTGACCGCCTGCAGAATGCGTTCATCATCCGTTGCTACCAGTGTCCTGGAAACCAGACTGGCTTGTGAAGCCCGATCATACACACGGCAAACCATCGGCTTACCGGCAATATCCTTAAGCGGTTTCCCCGGCAAACGGGTCGATGCATACCTTGCGGGAATGACACATAGAACTTTCATGGAATCGTTCATCCTTTCCTGATAATGGAATACTTAGTCTTCATGAACGGGATCACGACGCAGCTGGCGCTGGCCAAGACGTGCCGCCAGCTTCTGCTTCAGCAGCTGCTGGAACTCATTTTTGCCTTGCTGGAAGGTCACCTCAACACAGATCACATAGACGGGAATCCCCAGTCCGGTATGTACGATCTCAGCCGGGATCTTAACCGCATCCTTCTCGGTGATGATAATAGCCTCAGCGCCCATACGCTCTGCCTGATGCAGGATATCCTTCATTTCCTGGATATTGTAATCGTGATGATCCGGATAGCGTAGGCTTTCAAGAATAACCGTGTCCAGATCAGACAGCGTCTGCTCAAAGGAAGCCGGGTTGCCGATTGCCGACACCGCCATGACTTTCTTGCCCTTCATGCTGCTGACATCAATGCCATCGCTGGCAATATTTTCATACCAATCCCCCAGCGGAATAAAGCAGCGTGGCTGATGGATGCTCTCGACGATCTGTGCCTCGGCATTGTACCGGTGCACTGTATTGCGGATATGCTCACAAGATCCGTCAGCAGCCTGATCGACCTTTGTCATCAGGCAGACATCCGCGCGGCTGATATGTGAGATTGGCTCACGCAGCGTACCACGCGGCAGAATATAATCATTGCCGAACACATTGACCGCATCGACCAGCAGAATATCCATATCACGGTCCAGCTGCCAATGCTGATAGCCATCATCAAGGATCGCTACTTCAGCGCCAAAATTATCAATCGCATACTGACCAGTCACAGCTCGTTCCGCGCCAATCAATACTGGTACCTCCGGCAGATGCTTGGCCAGCATGAATGCCTCATCACCGGCCTCAGCCGCTGACATATGCAGCCGTTTGCCATCCGAGACAATGCCGATCTCACCATGCCACTTGGCACGATACCCGCGGTTCAGGATAACGACGCGATACCCCATATCACGGATATCACGGGCCAGCCGCTGCGCAGTCGGTGTCTTACCAGTACCACCAACCGTCACATTGCCCAGGCTGATAACAAAACAGTCCAGTTTCTGGCGTTTGAACAGTCCATAGCGATAGCCAAACAGCTTGAAGTTGACAAGCTGCGCATAAATCTGTGAAAAGACATATAAGATGCCCATGATCATGCGCATGCAGATTCCATCGACCTCTTTGGTATGTACCAGCTCAATGAAATAGGTCTGGAAATTATCGATTTTCTGAGTAAACCGTGCCCGCTGACGATTTTCCGGACGGCTTTCATAGTCTTCAATCGTCTCACGCAGGATAACAGCCGACTTGCGGGAAGCGCCTTTATTCTCCTGTACGATGGCGAGTGTCTCCTGCTCCATACGATGACGGTGATCCGGTTCCTCAAACAGGCGGACGACCTCCCGTACGAGTTCCTGCTCATTATTAACGGTAATGCAGGCATCGCGATTCTTGAACAAGGCATGCGTATCTTTGAAATTAAACATATAATGACCAACTATAATTGCCTTGCCATGCGCTGCCGGTTCCAATATATTATGTCCGCCATGTGGAATCAGACTGCCCCCCACATAGACCACATCACCGATACTGTAAACTTTTCCCAGCTCACCAATCGTATCCAGGATGACAATATCCGCGCCGCAGGCAGCTGCCTGCCTGGATGTCCTGGTTGTGACCGTAAAGCCAGCTTTTTCACACAGCTGTACCACTTCATGCGTGCGCAACAGTTCACGCGGCGCAATGACCAGTTTCACATTGGGATGTGTCTTGCGCACGGCAGCAAAGGCTTTAAGCACATAGCCTTCTTCCCCGCGATGCGTCGAACCGGCCAGCAGGATTCCGTCATTATCCTTCAGCCCCATATCACTGATGATCTGCTGCTTCTCTTCCGGACTGACATCCGTATAGGTCTGGTCGAATTTCGTATTTCCCGTCACGGTAACCAGCTCCGGCGAAGCCCCTAAGCGCATGATGTAATCCGCATCAATCTGCGATTGCATGGCAAACCGTGTCACGGTACCAATCATATCCGTCAGCAGACTGTGCAGATGCTTATACTGCTTCACGCTGCGGTCACTGATTCGTCCATTGACCATCATGACAGGTACATGGATCTGCCGGGCCGTCTTAAGGAAATTCGGCCACAGCTCGGTCTCGACCGGTAAAAATACCCTTGGATGGATCCGGCGCAGCACATGACCGGCCAGGAATGGCAGATCCAACGGGAAATAAATGATAGCATCCGCATCCTTGATGATGCGGTTCGCCATCTCATACCCGCTGGTCGTGACTACCGATACCAGAATTGGTGTATGCGGGAATTCCTTATGGAATTCCTTGATCAACGGACTGGTTGCCACGATCTCACCCACAGATGCCGCGTGCACCCAGATGCAATGCTTCTTTTCCACCTTATCCAATACGTGATCCGGGAAAAAGCCAAGACTTTGCCTGATGCGCTCTACAAAGCCTTTTTCGCGGACTGAACGCACCATGAATACTGGAATAATCAGTATTGCAATGATAACTGCCGCTATATCATAGAGGAGTTGCATGTCTTTCCTATCCCTTCTTACACTTTATCCTTACCAAATTGGATATTGTACAGATGGCTGTAGAGACCCTGCTGCTGCAGGAGCTCTTCATGCGTGCCATGTTCCTTGACCTGTCCATTGTCAATGACAAAGATCTGATCCGCATTGAAGATGGTCGACAAACGATGGGCAATGACAAACGAAGTACGGCCTACCATAAGCGTATCCAACGCTGCCTGAACGATCTTCTCGCTCTCCGTATCCAGGGCTGATGTTGCCTCATCCAGGATCAGGATGCGCGGGTTCTTCAGGATGGCACGGGCAATCGCCATGCGCTGCCGCTGTCCACCAGAAAGATTCAGTCCACGTTCACCGATTTTCGTATCATAGCCATGCGGCAGTTCACGGATGAACTCATCCGCATTCGCTGCCTTGGCAGCAGCCACCACTTCCTCATCCGTCGCCTCAAGCCGGCCATAACGGATGTTTTCGCGGACCGTTGTCGAGAAAAGCATCGTCTCCTGCGGCACGATACCAATCTGCTCACGCAGTGAAGCCAGGGTCACATCACGGATATCATGTCCGTCGATGGAAATCCTACCTTCGCTCACTTCATAGAAAGCGCGGAATCAGATTGGCAATCGTCGACTTGCCGGCACCACTGGGACCAACAAATGCAATCATCTGCCCCGGCTTCACCTCCAATGACACGTCTTTAAGCGCCGGCGTTCCCTTCTTGTATTCGAAGGTCACATGCTCCAGCGACACCCTTGCCATCCGTAGCCGGCAAAGCCACTGCATCAGCCTTTATCCGTAATGGTTTCCTTCAGGTCGATGACCGCAAAGACACGATCCACCGCTGCCATTGCCCGCTGCAGATTTCCATAGACACGGGAAAGACGCTTGACCGGATTGGCCAGATTGATGGCATACGTCAGGAAGGCCACCAATGCGCCAGCGGTCATCTCGTCATTGACGACTTCATAGCCGCCAAACCAGACGATGAACGTAACCGATACAGCTGCCAGGAACTCTACTGACGGAGTCAGCAGGCTCGTGAGCTGCACATTCTTCATTGCTGCCTGGAAG
This sequence comes from Selenomonas sp., assembly GCA_022482925.1. Taxonomy (GTDB): domain Bacteria; phylum Bacillota; class Negativicutes; order Selenomonadales; family Selenomonadaceae; genus Selenomonas_A. Next base: position 20,676 of record JAKVOG010000007.1, read on the forward strand.
TTCAGGGTATTTTGTTTGGAGAAGCGATCCATCTCATATTTTTCACGAACGAACGATTTGACCACACGAACGGATGAGATGCTTTCCTGCAGCAATGACGTGATATCCGCCATCCGCTCCTGGATTACCGTACCATTGCGCTTGATCTTCCGCCCGAATATCTTCATGGCCTGACCAACCAGGGGAATAACCACGATGGTCAGCAGGGAAAGCTTCCAGTCCAGATACACCATCAGGACGATAGAACCGATCAGCGTGGAGCCTTCCGTTACCAGCTCAATGAGCTGATCGACCAGTGCCGACTGGATTGCCGCCACATCATTGGTGATATAGCTCATGGTCTCGCCCGGTCTGATGCTTATCGAAATACGCCATTGGCATGCGCTGGAAACTTGCGGAACATGACCTCGCGGACATCGATGATGACCTTCTGGCCGATAAAGGATACCAGATAGGATTGCCCGTAGAAGAATATACCGCGCACCAGGAATACCACCACGATACCGATACAGATCATATTCAGCATCGCCATATCCTTGTCGGCCAGTACCTTATCGATCATATCCTTGATGATCCACGGCAGGTACAGATTGCAGCCGGCAGCTACGATGATGCAGATGATTGCCAAAAACAAATGTTTCAAATAAGGCCGTATATACTGGAGCAGCCTCTTATAGTTTCTTCATGTTCTTCCCCCGATAAATTGTTTCCTGCCGCAAAGCGGCGGGCAGCAGCCAGTATCTTCTCAGCCACTCGTCCCGACGCGCCAGGGTGCTCCCAGGCGCGCACATGCGTCCTTCAGCTTTGCCATTACCTCTGCGCGATGCGCAGCTCCCGGATAAAGGCGTTCCAGCTCCTGCTGCAATATGCTCAGCTGTCACCTCATCCTGGAAGCAGTTCTGTCTCAAACGACTCATCCAGCAGGATATTTCGGCAGGCTGAAATTCTTTCACATGGACCAACAGTCTCCCCACAAAATAGGAAACCGGCGACAAGCGGTAAAGTACCACACAGGGCAGCCCCAGCAGAGCTGCTTCCATAACCACGGTACCAGACGTAGGCAACTGCCGCATCAGCAGCAGCCATCAAGGCATAGCGGTACTCATGGGTCAAGGTCACCGGAACTCCGGCCGCATCGATGAGCGACTGGATCCTCGCTTCGTTGATTCCATCTGCTACTGGCAGCAGAAACACCGTATCTGCCCGCTCTGCCAGCAGCTGTCCTGGCTCCCCTGCAGCATAGCCGGAAGCAGTAACTCGATTTCCTGTTTGCGGCTGCCCGGCAGCAGCAGGATAGGCCGTCTTGTCCGCCGGGATCTGGAAAAACTCGCGGGCACGTTCCCGTGGCATCTCAGGCCGCACGGCATCCACCAGGGGATTGCCGACAAACGAGATCTTCGCCCCGGCAGCCTCATATACCGGCAGTTCATGCGGGAAAATCGCGACGAATTCATCGGCCAGCTTTCGCACAGGTCCTTAGCCCGGCCTTTGCGCCAGGCCCAGGCCGACGGCGGGAATATAGGAAAACACGGGAATTCCCAGTTTTCTGGCCCGTTTTGCCAACCGCCAATTAAAGTCCGGATAATCGATGAGCACCAGCAGATCCGGTCTTTCCTGTTTCATGAACGCCGTCAGTTCATCCAGCAGGCGCATGATAGCGCCGCAGATTAATCAGGACCTCCCAGACGCCCATTACATTATAATCAGCGAAATTCCGGCATAGCCGGACCCCGGCCTGATCCATCCGCGAGCCGCCAAAGCCAATAAGTTCTACCGATGGATCCATCGCAGGATCGATTTTGCCAGGCTTCTCGCCATGGACATCACCCTGAGACCTCTCCCGCCGAAAACATGATCTTCATGATGCTCACCTCCTTCTATCTCATAATAGTCCATTCTCTATTATACACGAAAAGAGACGCCAGTGGACACAAATTTTTACGTATCCACTGCGTCTCTGCGACTAATGCTACATCGCAACAATCGTAATACCATTGGCTTCAGCCAGCTGCAAGACCTGCGCCTTTTCCACCAGCAGCGTCTGCCCGGCTTCAATGACCAGTGCCTTGGCCCCGGCCTCGATCATTGATTCGATTGTCGTCCGGCCAACAGCCGGGACATCGAACCGCTTATCCTGCTGCGGCTTGGCCACCTTGGCAACCACTGCGCCGCCACGGGCAAGTTGTCCGCCACGACGGATGCAGGCATCGGTACCTTCGATTGCTTCCAATGCCATGACTGCCAGATCCTTTACTACGACGGTCTGCCCGACATCCAGCCGACCGATTTCCTTCGCCATCCGAAAACCGAATTCCATGTCCCGCTTCTCATCATCGGTAGGCTCACGCTTCGTCAGCGTGCCCTTTTCCGGCATCAGCGGCCGGATCAGCGCCGTCTGATCCACGACCGTTGCCCCGGTGCTCTCTACCGCCGCAACCAGAGCCTGCATGACCGTATCATCTTTGCGGTCATGCAGGCTCATCAGGATCTGCATCGTCTTGAAATCCGGCATGGCTTTATGCGCATATAGCAGTTCTTTCGTAACCTTGCCGATCATGGTCACCTTGTCTACCTGTTTCTTTTTCAGGTAACTCAGGATCTTACCGACCTTGAAAACGCTGATTTCCTGATAGTCCGTGGCATAGTCCTTCAACGATTGATCCGTCTCCGGCAGCAGGGCCACAACGTATACCTCATAGCCCTGTTCTCTGGCCGATCTGGCACATTCCACCGGAAGCGCACCGATACCAGCCAGCAAACCTACTCTCTCCATGTCACTCCTCCGAACCAATCAGTCATTGTCGCGGCGCTCACGGCAGATCCCGCGTTCTGCATTGCGCAGGAAGCGCAGCAGATGGTCTACCTCATCGCAGGCTGCAACTTCCTGCTCTATGACCGCCACTGCCTGCTGCAGACTCAGACCAGAACGATACAGGATCTTATAAGCCTGTTTGATATTTCTCCGGGCGTCAACCGCAATGCCAGACCGGGAAATCCCGACGCTGTTAAGGCCAACGACCTTTGCCGGACGACCATCCACGATCGTGAACGGAACAACATCCTGCGTGAGCTTGGACATACCGCCGACCATAGCGTTGCGCCCGATCTTCACAAACTGGTGCACACCGGCCATACCGCCGATAACGGCCCGGTCCTCGACCACAGCGTGCCCGGCCAGACTGGCCAGATTCGACATGATAACCCGGTTGCCAACCACACAGTTGTGCGCAACATGCGTGAGTGCCATCAGCAGGCAGTCATTGCCGATACGGGTCTCCTCGCCCTCGCCGGTAGCCCGGTGGACCGTTGCCCCTTCCCGGATGGTCGTGCGATCACCGACAAAGGTATAGCTCTTTTCGCCTTTGAATTTCAGGTCCTGCGGCTCTTCACCAATCGAAGCTCCCTGAAAAATACGGCAATCCCTGCCAATCTCGGTCCAGCCATGTATCACGACATGCGGACCAATCTTCGTCCCTTCGCCAATCTCTACATTCTCACCAATTACTGAATATGGACCGATTTCCACATTATCAGCAATCTTCGCTCCGTCGGCGATAACAGCGGTTTCATGTATATTTGCAATTTCACTGATATTATGATCAGCACTCATCTGCTCCAACTCCTTCAACCTTCCTCTGATGCCTGCTCCCACAATATCATGCAGACTTCCTTGCTCTTCAATCTCTAACCACGGAATATAGCCTCGCTATAACCGGTTTTATTTATACTCCCGAAAAAGCTCTGTATTTCCGTATCGCCCAAAAGCACAAATCAGAGTATTTCCTGAGCTGAGCAAAGACTGACACCGTTTATCTTGTCAATACCAGTGAAAATCAAAGGTTTTCATCCTTTTTAAAAGCAAACTTGAAATCAGCAGATGCCACCAGCTTATCATCTACATACCCATCGCAATGCAGCAGGCCGAAATCGCCCCGCATGCGAACCAGTTCCGCCTTCGTGACCAGCTGATCGCCAGGAACAACCGGGCGCTTGAATTTGACATTGTTCATCCCGCCAAACAGCGCAATCTTGCCGCGGTGTTCCTCCGGATAAAGCATCGCTACACCACCGACCTGGGCCATCGCTTCAAGGATCAGCACACCAGGCATGATCGGATGTCCCGGAAAATGACCACGGAACTGCGGCTCCATCATCGTAATGTTCTTAATGCCGGTAGCAGACTTGAACGGCTCCAGCTCGATGATACGGTCAACCAACAGCATTGGTGGACGATGCGGCAGGATCTTCATGATGTCATTAATATCTAAAACCATTGTAATTCCCTCTTCCTGTTTACTATACACTGCCGATGCAGCCATACTGCATCCGTTTTGCTACTCATCCTAACGATTCTGCAATGAGCTTCGCCAACTGTGTATTGAGTGCATGGCCCGAAGCCACGGCAATAACCTGTCCCCGGATCTTACCGGCCAGGCGCAGATCGCCAATCACATCCAATATCTTATGACGAACCAGCTCATCTTCGAAATGAAGCGGATTCAGCCAGCCTTCATCGTTATAGACAATAACGCTTTCCAGCGTTCCACCAAGGCCAAGGCCCATCTGCTGCAAAGCAGCAATCTCTTTTTCATAAGCAATCGTACGGGCTGGTGCAATCTCCCGGTGATAGGTTTCAGCATCAATATCAAAATTCTCATACTGAACACCAATCAGCTTATGCGGATTCAACGACGTGAAACTGACCCGGAACCCATCATAAGGCAGAACCATGACAAAACGCTCATGCTTGTCGTCATCAATGCGGTATACCTTATCGATGACAATCTCATGCCGCTCTTTTTCCTGTTCACGGAAACCAACCTGCTGCATGAGCTCAAAGAATGCCAGTGAATTGCCCTGCGCCACTGGCGGCTCCTCTGCATCCATCTCTACCAGGCAGTTATCAACGCCCAGCGCATGAAACGCACTCATTAGATGCTCAATCGTGAACACCCGGTGTCCATCTTCTTCCACAGTCGTTGCCCGCAATGTCGATGTGACATTTTCCGCTACCGCATGGATCTCCGGGCGCTCCGGAATGTCCGTACGGACAAACACGATCCCGGTGTCCACCGGAGCCGGTTTCAGCACCATGTGGACTTCCTGTCCCGAATGCAGGCCGACACCAGTGTAGGCTGTCTCGGCTGCCAATGTAATCTGGTTCTGCAAAAACTTCTCCTCCTGACAGATTAATACCTTATTATATTTTAACCAACAATCGTCCGCAATGCAAGCATTGGTCGCTGTGCCAGCTGCGTATCATTCCTCACGCACAGACTTCCAGCGATCATGCAGCCAGAACCACTCCTCCGGATATTTACGGACATGTGCTTCAATCGCATGCGTCAGCAGCTGAGTGGTCTTACGGACGTCCGCGCGCTTATCCTTTGTTTTCTCTACGTGAAATGGTCCATCGACAAACAACGTATGGTTTCCCTGCTCGTCCCGATGCATAAAGGCCGTAACAATGGGGACATCCTGAAAACGGGCCATCGATGCCGCCCCCGGGGTACAGTTCGTCGCCTGCCCGAAGAAATCCAGAATGATGCCATCATGCCGATTGGTATCCTGATCCATAAGCAAGCCAATCACCCAACCCTTTTTGAGCATATCAAACATCTCACGGACACCGGTCTTATAGGTAATATGCATGCCGATCATCGTCCGGTACTCATTGATGAACCGGTCGGCGCCAGATGATTTCTGCTTCATAGCTACACCAACCAGCGGAATTCCGGCCATAGCAAAGGCCCCCCCCATAAGTTCCCAATTGCCACTGTGTGCGGTAGCAATGATGGCGCCTTTGCCATCATTCAGGCATTGCTGCAGCTTTTCCAGACCATCGATCCGTACATAATCCGCAATCCGCTGCTTGATCAGCGGAAAGCGCAGCACCTCAAAAATCATAGGTCCGAATCGTACCGTGCTCGCCTTGACGATCCGCTCTGCTTCACGCTCATCCACCTGCAGGCATTGCTGCACCTGATTCATTGCCATGGCTTTTCTTTTTTCCGGAACCACCTGCCAGGCCAGATTTCCCAGAGCAGTGCCAGCAGCCTCGCAGACAAAACGCGGCAACAGGCAAGCCAGCCAGCTGATGGCCTTGAAAATATGATACGACAGCATTTGCTCTGCCTCCTCTATACCTGTAAATCAAAAGCCTTCCACTGCACGGGAAGGCTTTTGATTTACGAATTTACTCTTTTTCGTATTGTGCCAATTTCTTTTCCAACCGCTTAAGCTTCTTGCTCATCTCTGGCAGATGCTTCATCGCGGCCTGCATCCGCAGCCAGTCTGTATGCGGCTGAACCGGGAACCCGGCGCAGAAAACACCTTCCGGCATATCGCCGATGATACCGGAACGGGCTGCATAAACCGAGTTCGCACCGATATGAATATGCCCAACCGTACCGACCTGTCCACCGAACGTCACATTATGGTCGACAATCGTTGAACCGGATATCCCCGTCTGTGCAACAATCAGGCAATTCGGCCCGATCTTGCAGTTATGACCGATATGGACCAGATTGTCGATCTTCGTGCCATGGCCAATAACCGTAGACCCCATGGCCGCCCGGTCGATGCCATCATGCGCCCCAATCTCGACATCATCTTCCAGAACCACATTACCGACCTGTGGCACTTTGGTATGAACACCATCTTTGGTTGTAAAGCCGAATCCATCCGAACCGATGACCGCGGAACTATGGATCACGCAGCGTTTGCCGACGCGGCAATGTTCACGTACGGTTGCATTGGAATAGATCACGGTATCGTCACCGACCTCCACATACTGGCCAATATAAGTATGCGGATATAGCGTAACATTGCTGCCGATCACAGAATGATCATCCACCACTGCAAATGGCATGATCGTCACATTCTCGCCAAGTTTTACATCCTTGCCGATATGGGCTTTATCACTGACGCCCTGCGGGAACTCCAATTTCGGCGTGAAGAACTCCAGCAGCTTTGCAAACGCCGCCCGTGGCTCCTCCACATAAAGCGCAGTCTTCGGAAAATCTTCGATTCCCTCCGGCAGCATGACAGCAGCAGCCTTGCAGCCTCGTGCTTCATCAATATGCGGCTCAACTGCAAACGTCAGCTCCTGCGGACCAGCTCCATCAATGTTATCCAGTCCGTGTATCTCCAGCGAAGCATCGCCCACAATGCGGCCACCGACAAATGCTGCGATTTCCTGCAAAGTCTTTTTCATGTCAACGCTCCAATCCTTACTGCAGCTGCTGGATTACATCGTCCGTTACATCAACGGCTCCCGTAATCGCAACCGGCTGTTCCTGAGAATTATTGACAACTGCATCAAGTTTCTTGCTCTTGGCTACAGAACCGAGTGCAACATCCAGTTTCTGACGAAGCTGAAGCGCATAGGACTGATTGAGTCCCTGCAGCTTACGCTGTGCTTCCATTTGTGCTTTCTGGGCATCTTCCTGACTCATGTTCGGATTCTCCTGCATCTTCTGCTGGAGTTCCTGCTGAGACTTCGTCTGCTCTTCCTGCATCTTCTGGTTGCCCTCTTCGACAATAGCCGAAATCTGCGGTGCTTCCTTCGAGACACGATTGCCATCGATATAACCGATCTTTGCCTTGCCGCAACCGCTCATAAGCACCATTGAAGCCAGGGCTGCCAAAAGCAGTACTGTTGATTTCTTTCGTAATTTCATGTTATGATTCGCTTCTTTCTATACCTTAGATTCTTCTTGTTTTTCATGAATGTTACGGACTATTCTCCGCCGTCCCCGAAAGGGATGCCATTTCCTGTACCAGTTCATCCGTGACATCAATCGTCTTCACACCCACTGCAATGCTTGATTGCGTCTGAAGCGGATCGATAGATTCCAGATTCTGATCGAAGCTGGACAGGGTACGCGGATGATCGACCAGGATCAGCGTAAAATGATGCAGGATAGCAATCTTGGCCGCCTTGCCTGCTACATCATTCAGGATATGCGCTTCAAGCGCCTGCATTGCCGACCGCTTATCGGCCAGCTGCTGCCGCTTCTCCAATCGTTGCTGGACCTTTTGAGCCAGCTCCAGCTGCTGCGCAACAATATCCGTATTGCGGGCATCTGCCTCCGATTGCTTACGGGCTGCATCCGATTCCTGCTCTGATTTGGTCTGTGGCAGGCTCTGCTGCCATGCCGCCAGATCCGGTCCCAATGCCGACTGGACATGCGCAGCAATATCCTGCTGCCGTGCACGGTAAAGTTCCATCTGCCGTGCGCCGCGCTCCTGCTGGAGCTGCCAGCGTTGCTGCTCCCATCCGGCCTGTTCCGCTGCGATATCCTGCTTGGAATCCAACGGATTATGCATGGCCGCCTGGTTATCCAGCCTGAGATTCAGGTTCAGGATTGCATTGAGATATTCATCATCAATCGCCTTGACCCGGGCCTGGAACTCTTCCTCAGTCGCTTTCGTATACTCCGCGCGAATCTTATTGGCCTTGCGTTCCAATGCCACTTTTCCGCCAATGACATCATGGGCATTCTTCTGCCAGACCGCATCCTCGAACGGCTTGGGATTGCCGTCCGGCGGACTGACCTTGAACAGATCATCCACCGACTGCGTCTGAAGCTCAAGTGTCTTGCATTCATCCTGCAGGCTTTGAAGCTGCTGATAATCCGGATGGGCCTCGATAACCTGCTGCCAGTCAATCAGACCGGCATCTGCCTCCACGACAGTGGACGGACCGACCGGACCATGGCTGTCGATGAAATGATGAAATAAGCCAGCGCCCGCAGCAATAAGACAGACAGCGATGGCAGATCCAATCAGAATTTCCTTGCGTTTTTTTGCTTTACGCTGCGCTGCTCCCTTCGCCTCTGATGGCGAAGATGCAACAGGGCTGATTCTTCTCCTGCTCTGTCACTGCTGTCCTCTCCTGTTAAAAGTAATACCGAGCGCAACGAGTGGCTCGGTACTATAAGGCTCATATAACCGCATCGGAACGCTGTGCATTCTGTCTCAGAATTATTTGCTGATCTGCTTAACGACATCCTGCGTGATATCCGTGCCACCGTAAACGACAGCACCCTTCTCCAGAACGACCGACAGGCCCTTCTGCTCAGCTACCTTCTTGACAGACTGCCTCAACACTCTTCGTGATTGGTTCCATCAGTTCCTGATTCTTCTGCTGGAGACGCTGCTGCGTCTGCGTGTAATAGTCACGTTTCTCCTGATCGTTCATGTTTGCGGACTTGGACTCAAACTCCTTCTGTGCATCCTGAACAGCCGTCTGCATCTCGGAGCTGGCGGACTGAACCTGCGGATGCTGGCTCATGATCTGATTATAATCCACAACACCTACGCTGGAGCTGGCAGCATTGGCCAGGCCAGAGCCGGACTGCGTCAGAGCCAGAGCGACCACCGAGCCGACAAATACGAGTGCAATCAGCACGCTGATAATCTTAACCTGCTTTTTCTGTAATTTGACCATTTTAAATTACTCCTTTTCCCTCTCGGGCTTTATGGTTAATTATTCCTGCAATGGTCAGCCACAACACTGCCATACACGAACATAATTATAACAAACTCTTATTTCTTATTCAAGCAAATTCAGTGAAATTCCAGGCAACCGGGCACTAAAAGTCTCCAATCACCCGAAGCCAGTTCTGATGACGATCCAGCACATATTCCAGACTCAGGAAATCATGCATCTTATAGCGCAGACCTGCCTCACCAAGATGATCGGCAAATCGGTACTCATAACGCAGCTGCCAGCGCGGTGCCAGCTGCTGCGAAACGCCCGAGCACAAACCGGCTGGAACGCATGTCGTAGCGGACCTGTCCATGAAACGCGAATTCAGCCGCCGATCCAGTCCCATCTGCCAATCCCAGTTCATCTGCTGCGGCATAAGATCGAACAACAAAAAATATTCATCCTGCTGACTCAGCATTCTGCCGGCATGAACCCGGAAGAGCAGATTATCGTCAGCATTATGCTGCAGAATATCCTTGCGGCCAATATCCTGCCACCCCGTCAGCCTGAGCCGGTAACGGCTGGTATTGGAACGACTCATCATACGCAGCCGCTCGGCCGCATCGATATCCACATTGGTCTTCATATGAAGTACCCGGAAATCGGCGAGTGTATCCATTTCCTGCCCGAATTCCTGCTCAAGCTCAGCCTGATGGCGCTGAACAAACGCCACCGGCACGCCTACCAGTTCATCAACCTTGGACTGTGCCAGATCCCGGTGCCCGAGCAGAGTAAAGCTCGGAATCGTATCGGAACGCATCGACAAATCAACCGTCCGGACCACCGGCAGCTTTGGATAAACCACCAATGTCACTTTGGCCATTGGTTCCGGCTGAAGCTCAAAATCACCACGAAACTCCGGCAGATGACTGGCCAGATACTCATTCAGATGGTGCTTAAGCACTCCATTCGTCCAATCCGATGCTGCAGTAGGCAAGCCAATCAGTGCATCATCGAAAACCCGATCCACATCAGCAAGATCCTGTGCACCAGCTTCTCGATTCGTGGCGGCATACCCTCAACAGTAGTCTCAACCGTTACCTGCCGGATTACTTCCGACCATGGCAGCAGGTGCACATCTACCTGTGTCTGTTCGACCTGGCACGATGATTACCTGCTGGACCGTATAGCCGACCAGGACCTTATCGAACACCTCGCGGATCAGCTGTTCCTTGGCGCTGCAGCTTCCAGTAACCAAAGACACGTCCTGTCCGGACAACAGCTGATCGGCTATCGTCTGGACACTCCGGTTCATACGCTCACGCACCAATGGTGGCAGACTATGATCCGCCTGTCACCTGTGCATCGACTGACTCAATACGTGATCCTGCCTCAACAGGAAGCACCGGCCCCAGAAATAAAGCGGCCATCATGAGCCAGACCAGCGTCTGTTTCATACGACCGCTCACATCCTTTCTCAGCACCAGCTGCGATCAGAACGATCCGCCGACAGTGAAATGAACACGGCCGCCATCGCTGCCACGACCATAGTCGAGACGCAACGGACCGATTGGCGTAGTCAGGGACAAGCCAACACCGATGCTGCCATGAACATCCTTCGGCTTATAGCCATCGGACCAGGCAGCACCCCAATCGGTAAAGAGCGCTCCCTGTACCTTGCTGACGATTGGGAAGCGATACTCTAACGTGGCCAATGCCATCCGGTTGCCGCGGAACTGATCCTCGCGGTAGCCGCGCAGACTGCTCTGACCACCGACCTTATACTGGTTGAACTCCGAGATCTCCCCCCAGCCGGCACCATACTGGCCGCGCAGTGCGAGGACCTGGGCATGACCGACCTTATGATAGCGCTGATCCTCGATCGTCAGTTTCTGGAAATTGAAATCGCCGCCGGCACCGGCTACCTCGCCAGATAAGCTGACCCGGCCGCCCTGCGTCGGATTATAGATATTGTCGCGGCTATCCGTGACATGCTCGAGCGTGATGCTGCGGGTCGTACCAAAGTTCTTATTGAGCCAGGCTGTATCCGTACTGCGATCTGTCGGGTTGGAATTACCATCGCTCTCATGCTTGACATACTCATCCTTACGATTGCGCAGCGTGATGTAGTTCGTCGAGTACTCACTGATTGGACGGCCGAGTGTCAACTCACCGCCGGAATACTTACGCATATAAGTCTCTTTCAGATCACCATTGGTATCATAATCATCATACTCATAGGTACGGTTATAGACACGGATTGTTCCTACCGTTTCCTTGCTATCGATCCATGGATGGCGATAGGACAGGGAATAACCATGTGCGTCCGTATCATCACCGCTGGTCTCATACGTCAGGCTTACAGCATCACCCGTCCCACGGAAGTTCGTATCGCCAATGCTGACCATTCCGATAACACCATCTTCAGAGCTGTAGCCTGCACCAATGCCGAACGAGCCCGTACGTTTCTCTTTGACATCGAGTTCCATGACTACCGCATTCGGATTCACGCCCGGATTCATCTTGATATTGACATCTTCAAAGAAGCCCAGATTGTAGACACGCTGCATGCTGCGACGGGCCTTCTTGGAATTGAATGGCTCACCCGGCTTCTGGCGCATCTCACGCAGGATGACATGATCCTTCGTCTTAGTGTTGCCCTTGACTTTATAGCCTTCCAGCACGCCTTCATTGATCTTGAGTTTCAGATTGCCCGCCCGGTCAATATCCATATCGGTAACCTTCGCCAGGATATAACCATCCTTGCGATACTGATCCTGGATAGCCTGGACATTCTGCTGCAGCACCCGGCTGTTAAGGATTTCTCCCTGCTTGACCGTCAGCAGTGCATTCAGCACCTCGCTCGTCTCTACCGTATTGCCCTCAATCTTTACACTCGACAGCACCGGATTCTCCAGTACATGATAAGTGATGATTACACCCTCAGGCACTTTCTTGAAGGTTGGATAGAGATCATAGAAATAACCTGAATTATAGATCGCATCACGGTCTTTGGCCAGTCCCTTGTACGTGAACATATCGCCCGTACGCATCGAAATAGCGGCCTTGGCCGTAGATGCCGTCAGCGGAGTGGTTCCTTCGAACACCGTATCCACGATGGTCTGCCCCTCATACTGCTTACTGGTATCCTCAAGGACTTTATCCTCAGGACGGTTCTTTGCCCACTCCTTCGTCCGCTCATCTTCTTTGGATGCTGCTGCAGCCGTTTTTTTTGCTGCATCAGTTGCAGGAGCAGCTGCACTGGCAGCAGTTGTTGCCGTGGTCACCGGAGCGGTTGCCGCTGCGGGTGCATCAGATTTTGCAGCATCAGCAGCAGCCGTCGTATCCACACTGGCGGCAGCCGCATAAGATGTTCCCGGTACTACAGCAAAACTGGCAGCCAAAGCTACCGCATAGGCAAGGAATCGTTCATTCTTTCTCTTCAAGGGTCAAACCTCCTAATAGTTGATTGCATCTGTTATTGCCGCAAAGCTTTTCCTGCGGACTGCATTAGTTTCTGCGTTTCCGGTGTTGGTGTCGTCCCCACAGCGGAACGATCCGGCTGACTCACAGTCTGATGAGGTGTCTCTGACACAGCAGCTGGCTGCTGGACAGGTGCCGCAACGGCAGCTGCCGTTTGCGAAGGGGATTCCGCTCCGGCCGCATGCGGCTCTGGAACAACTTCATCAACGGCCGGCCGCGTGACCGTCTGCTCAGGAACACGGCTGTTCAACGTCTCATTGCTCCCCGCCAGAACAGTCTCGCTTCCCGTAACCGTTGACGGCCCGGAATGTGAACCATCCTGCCAGGCCAGCCAGCCACCAGCAGCTATTGCCAAAGCAACGACTGCCGGTATAAACCGAAGCCCCCAACATTTCAGCCGGTTCCCACGCGATGATGCCTGGACCCGTGACAGCTCAGCCTTAGCCAGCATAAGCTTCAGATCCCCCTGAACATCATTTTCATGATCCAGAGAATGTTCCGCCTGGCCCAGCCAGTCTCTTGCTGCCCGGATATGATTCTTTTGCGTCTTACGCTGGTCTGACACAGCAGTCCCCTCCTGTCTTCCAATCTCAATTTCTCTTGAAATTATATTCCAGACGACCTGCCTGTTTTTCCCCCGCCATATTCCGCGAATATAAGAAAAGAACATCAATTATTCGCAATTTCCTACAACTTACATCATATTGTCACTGTTTTTCTCTTATATTCACCAATGTTGCATAAACCGTGACAACATCCCCCGGACCCGGCGGATCCCACTTTTCTGTAACCGATAAATATGTGACGTACTCAGTTGCAGCCCATCGGCTACATCGTTTGCCGTCTCACTTTGCATATATATGCTCTCAAGGACTGTTTTTTCTTTTACGGGCAATCTCTCCATCGCCTGCTGAACCTTGAACATCAGCTCATGATCCTCAGCCTGTTCAGCTACCGATGGAGACATATCCATTAAATTGTCCTTGAGTGTCATACCACCATCAATTGCCGACGCATCCATGCAGGCAATATCGATCGATCCCTCTTTCCTGAGAAAATTCAGCATCCTGCCCCGGATACGATGCACTGAGAACAAACTAAACGCCACCCCACGGTCCGGATCATAATGCTCCACCGCTTCGATCAGTCCGATTGTCCCTTCCTGCACCACATCCATGATATTCTCAAGTGCCCGATAAGGCAAGGCCTGTTTGAACACCAATGGCTGGTACGATTCGATGAGCAGACGCCTTGCCTCTTCATCGCCATCTTTCTTGTAAGCCTGCCAGAGACAGCGTTCCTGCTCTGGTTCCAACAGCTTTACCCGGCTGAGCTCGGCCACATATTGTTCCAAGCGCAAACTGCTCACCTCCTTAGTTCAATAAAATCAGTTAAAAAGTCGTTCTTGCTTCCAGTCCGACAACATACGCCCCGCCTTCTCGTTCCAGGGTAAGGCCGAGCCTGTCATTCACATCGTACTGAACGCCATAACGGTTGATATTCTGTTCCACCAAGGCCACGCGTGTACTTCAGCATAACCTTGTCTGAGATATATTTTCCCATCTCAACATTAAAATCATATTTGTTCGTATCCGTTTCGGCCGTATGCGTATCGAACGCCGAGCCGTTGCCACGGGAAATCGCAAACTGATCCAGATAGAGGAAATCCTTCATAGCACCCTCGACCTCAGATAAGAAACTCATCTGCAAGCCAACGGATAACAGATCACCAACATCCATGTTCGTCTGCCCGCTCTTATACGCATTGCGCAGCGTGAGCATCTGAATGATCTGAGTCTGGCTCATCTCCGGACTGGAGGTCAGCTGCAGATCCATATTCCCGCCCAATGGCCCTTTAGCCGACAGGAATACCTTGGCCTGCGTCAGACGGGTATCCGCCAGGAAATCAATACTTGGCAGGAACGAACCGACCTGGTTAAAATAGGCCGTACCTTCACGTACCTTGAACACCGTCTTTAAATAATTGATTGTACCGCCCTGCTTTACCTGCAGGCTGCCCGACATCTTTGGATGACTGGTGATGCCACCGGCATGGAACTGCCCGGTGAGATACAGATCATACAGATAAGGACTATAGAAATGAACCTTATTCCCGACATTCACCTGAACATCAAGGACGATATCCGGCAGCGAGCCATCGCTGTCCGGAATCGCCGGCACCGAAACCACGCAATCCTTGAAATCGACCTGCCCTGAAAGCTTCGGCCAGTGATGCCCGTAAAAATCGGTATCAGCCAAATGAAACTGCGCATTCAACGGCCCCCGGAAGAACTTGCTCTGGATATCCAGATGGTCCAGGACCAGGTTAAAATCATAATGATTCGGTTTCACCCCATCCAGTTCCAAAGATCCATCCAGCCTATACATACCATTGCCCATTTTACCAGAAAACTCTTTTACTGTCACTTTATTCCCCGAAAAAACGACCTGTGCCTTCATATCGGTAACCGGCTTTTCCAACTCCTTGAGCTTCATCGACCCGGACGGAATCGACACATTCCCATCAATCAGCGGATGTGCCAGTGTTCCATGAATCTTCAGACTGCCATCAGTCGCTCCCAAAGCCCAATCCACCTGCTTGGAAAGTGTCGGCAGCAGGGAAAGATCGGCGTCATCCAGATTGACAGTCAGCTGAATCTGTTCCTGATCATCCAGCCACTCATCACTGCCAGCGGTAACAGCCCGCCATGGCACAACCCCCTTGACCGTAGCAGAGCAATTATTCGTCCCGACCAGCTTCTGCACCGTGAACGTTTCTACATTGACCAGACCATTCTTCAGATGGAAAACTCCATTCAGTGTATCAAAGGTCGACCCCTGTACCCCGCCATTTTTCGCCGTCACGGTAACATCAGCGGATGGATTATTCGTATAACCGCCAAAATCAGCAGTCACATCGGCGGTCCCGGTTACAGCTGTATCGACACCGGCCATCTTCGTAAACATCCCGGCCGCTAAACCGGTCGCCGTCAGCCTGGCCTGAATCGGACCATCCAGGGCTACATTACCCGAGGCCTGGAACTGTCCATTAGCGCCCTGATAGCCAGACAGTTTATTCACATAGACCACATGGTTCAATAACCGCAGGTCCAGTTCAACCTGATGGATATCATAACCACCAATCGTCCCACTGGCAATCTCACCAGTTACTGTTGCCGTCGGATTATCGGCAGTACCACTGAGCTCAATCCCACTGGTTAAGCGTCCCTGTATCAAATCATTTTTCTGATTCATCAAAGCCGATATCGCATTGATATCGGCTTTCTGTACCACGACATTTCCTGACAGAGCCTTCGTATTGGTATTCACGGCCACTGCCAGATCATAGCTGCCGTCGTTCTGTTGGAAGCCGAACTGATCAACAGACAGCAGACCATGGCTGTACTGGACCAGACCATGAACATTCGTGATGGTCTGATCATTCATGACCAGCTTCGGCGCATCAAGAATACCATGAAAATCCGGTGCGGAAATCGTCCCGCCGATCTTGCCCTTAAACGTGCCATGGCCGCTGACCTCATAGGGCAGCTTATGCTCAACCCGCTTGAGATCGATATCCTTCGCTGCCACCACCATGTCCAGTTGCATCTGCCGGTTGATCGTACCATTAAGCACCATATCGATCATCGGCGAATACGCATGGAAATCCTGCAGACGCAGCAGACCATTCTCGAGGAAATAGTCACCATCCATACCGGATAGCAGGACCCCATGATAACTGCCCTGATAGAAATGAATATAGCCGGTAGCCGATGGATTATCCAGCGTCCCGGTTACCTTGATGATGTTATCCACATTACCAGTGATTGGCTGATCAGGCGCCAGCAGCGCTGCAATATCTTCCATCCGCGCGCCCATGGTGTCGAGCTGCAGATTGACTTTCTTTTCACCAGTGAAACCAACCGCACCAACCGCACGCCAGGTCTCCTTGCCATCTTTTTCCATCAGGAAGCTGTCAATGCCGATACCATCAAGACTGCCACTGGCCGTAAACAGCAGACTGTCAAATGGCTGCTTGAAGATCGCGCCATGCTGTCCCAGGAACCTTACCGCCACCTGCGGATTGCTCGCATCACCATGGACAGTCCCCTTGAAGTCCGCCAGACCGCTCATGTCGATCCGGCTGTCCAGCTGCTGCAGCAGTGACAAATCCACATGCCCGCCATAGAAAGCCAGATCCAGTTTTGGCGTTTCCAAAGCGTCTTTTATCGATCCTTCCAGACCAATACTGGTATGGTTCGGCAGATTTGCACTCAGATAATCAATCGTAATATCATCACCAGCCGCATAGAAAGAGGTCGTCAGCGAGTCAACTGACAAGCCCCGATAGGTTCCCCGATTCAGGCTGGCATTACCATAAACCTGAAGGCTGCTACGATCCAGCCCCTTGCCGGTAATACCTACATCCGCAGATACCTGACCGGTAACCGCTGCCAATGATGGCTCATAGACAGCGGCCTGGGACAGATCGATTCCATCCGCCTTAATGTGTGCGGTGTAACTCAGATCAGCCGCTGAAACAACTGCCTCGCCGGCAATTTTACCGCCTAATACACTTGCCCGCATATCCTGCACAAATACATGCTGATCCTGATAACGCACTTTCGCAGCAGCATTCTGAACCGGAATATTCTCAACCGTCCCCTGATCCATCTTCACACTGCCGTCCACCTGGGGATCCGTCAAGGGTCCCTTGACTGCGGCCTCAAAAGATACGGATCCCTGAGCTGGAATATTCTTCAGGATCTTCGACGGGTCGAATGCTGATGAGGACACAGTAAGATCCAGGTAAGGGGTCCCCGTATCCAAACGGATCTTGCCATGCGCATTGGCCTTCTGGCCAGCTGCTTCCGCATCCACAAAAACCAAAGCTTCCTTATCCGTAAAGGCAGAATGCCCATGAATAGCGGTAATATCAGTCCCCAGCACATTCACGGCCCCATCAGAAAAGTCCGTTTCCCCGCTGAATGACAGCGTACTGCCATCACGGAATACATGCAATACCATATTCTGGACCTTGCCGCCTTTCACGGTGACCGTATCCGGAATCGTCCCCTCAGGAATCCACCCCAGATAATCCGCCAGGTCCAACGCATCCACCTTCGCCGTCACGATCTGACGATCGCTGGAAACTGTTCCTGATGCTTCAACTGCCGATTCCTGATTTGAGGCAGTTGCCTCAAATCTCATGACCGGATAATCCGCACAGTCCAGAGTCCCGGCTGCATCCGTCAGGGTTACTTCTTTACCTTTCATCTGCCCCGTAATTGTCGCCCGTTCCACCCGGACTTTCCCATGAAACTTCTGCGCGCTGCTGGTCCCGGACATCAGGTCCTGGACGTTCCAGCTGCCATCCTGCCGCTGCCTGATCGTTGCCGTAACATCCGACACCACAACTTCTTTTACCATGTCAGCCGGTGCGGAAAGCGCAGAAAACAGGCGGTAGGTCACCTGGGCTTTATCAGCCCGGGCAATCAGTTCCGCCTGTTTATCATAAATAGCCAGATTATGGATTTCCAGATCATGCAGAGACTTCACTTGAATGTCGCCAACATCCACCTGCACCCCCAGGGACTCCGAAACAGCAGTACTCACCGTCTGCCCCGCCATCTCCATGAAGGCACTGGTCTGTATATAGTATCGGAAGCCACCCAGTCCCAACAGGATCACAGCCAGGACCGCGGCCAATATTCCTAATGTTCTCCGCTTCATCATGTTCCCCTTAGAAATAACCAATCCCTGGCTGCTTTTCCTTTGTACTTACCGTTACTTTGCCATCTCAGCGGCCACTGTTTTCGTGTCAGCTGCCGTTGCAGCCGGTTCAGCAGCCGTTGATTTAACAGCCGTATTTCCCGCTGTTTTAGTGGCAGCTTTAGCTGTCTGCTTGTCATGTTTGGCTGCGGCTTTAGCTGCAGCTTTGGCTGCCCGATCAGCTTTCTTATCCTCAGCGGCCTGTTTCTTCGAAACTGCCTTGGCTTCTTTCGTCGTTTCAAGAATCGCGTTATCATGCAGCAGGGCATCCTTACGAACCTGCTTCAGAGCATTACCCGACTGCTGGGAGGCCTGATACTTCACAACATCGATGTCGATTGGCAGCCCCATAGCCTTGTCCAGAGAAGCCTTTGAGGTATTGAAATCATACAATGCCGTAAAATAGTTTGTACGGGCCAGCGTCAATTTTTCCTCTGCATCCATGACATCAAGGTTCGTGCCAACACCGGCCGCATAGCGAACCTGCGCAATCTTATAGTCCTCTACTGCCTGATCGACAGCAGTCTGCGTCGTCTGAATGTTCTTCTCTGCTGCCTGCAGGTTCAGATAAGCCGTACGGACTTCAAGCTGGATGGACTCATCCTTGGCTGCCGATGCTTCCTGTGCTTTAAGAAGCGTAGCCTCAGCGGAATGAACCGCAGCGTTTGTCACGCCATTATCGAAGATATCCCAGCTGGCCGAAACGCCAGCGGTAGTAGAATCACTGTTCGTATGATTTGTCTCGAATGGCTTCTCACCTGCAAATGCACGGGTAACTGCCGCATTCACGGTCGGATACTTGCCAGCCTTGGCACTGTTGATGCCAGCCTCCGCTTCCTTGATTGCATAATAGGCAGCAGCACCATCGGCGCGGTTAGCCAGGGCAAACTTCGTGCAATCCGGCAGGCTTGAATCATACTTCGTATACTTGAGCTGGTCGCGGATATCGAGAACTGTATCCGTCGGCAGGCCGATGACATTATTCAGGGTAGAGACCGCAACATCGTAACTGTTCTGATACGTGACCAGGGACTGCTGGGCATTGGCCAGCTGTACCTGCGAGGCAAGAACATCCGACTTCGCAACCGTACCAACCCGGTACTGCGCATTGACGTTATCCAGATGTTCCTGCAGCGTATTGACTGCATCCTGCTGCACGTTGATCAGGTTACGGTACTGGAGGATCTGGTAGTAATCTGCCGTTGCCTGATAACGGATTGTCTGCTTCGTATTCTCCAGCGTCACATCGGCCGCATTGATGGCATAACCCGCCTGATCGATACCGGCCCGCAGGGAACCATTATAGAGTGGCATTCCCAAAGCAACCGAATTAGAAAATGCCGAATCATACGCTGGTTGCCCATGACCAGCATTCTGGGCTGTCTCATATGCTTTACCATCCAGTGTAGTGCCCGAAGCACTCCAGGTCAGCGACGGCCCCATCTTCCGGCGATAGCTCGACAGGTTCCAGCTGGCCGCATCGACATCCGACAGCGCCGACTTGATATTGCGGTTGTTCTCCAGCGCCATTTGCACGCTGTCCTTGAGATCCAGCTGCACGGTATCAGCCGCCATAGCAGTGCCCGAAACCGTCATCATCATCAGGCCACTGATCACCATAGCCGTCAATTTGTTATACACACGATTATTCTTTTTCAAGATTGTATCCTCCCTTGAATCATTCATACTTTATCTATGTCAGCCAGCCGTCGAAACGGACCAGCATGAATTATCTACGTTAAAAGCTCTGCCGCAGTCCGACATAAGCTGCCCGACGGTCCCTGTCCGTCACATCGTTCCACTGCCCCATGAGCCATGTACCATTATTGCCCAGGCGATACTGGGCTCTCAGGCGCAAAGCCGGGTCATTGAAATCATAGGCATCGGCAGAAAACCGGAACTTCGAGCCCGCATAGGCATCCAGCCCGACACCAGCTTCACCATAGATGATGCCTGCCCGGGCCCCCATATTGCCGAACCTTGTCCCCGCCTGGAAATTTCCACGATCGGCATTACCGATATCATCGACACCGAAATTCAGGAAAGGTCCCTTGTCCGTGCCAACATTGACATTAAAATTGGTACTCCAGTCATTCTTCATGCCACTGTACAGGACGTCCGCATCAGAAGTCACCTTGATATTTTCGAGCTTCTCTTTGAGTTTTCCTGCTTTATCCGTCAATTTACGCGTATTATGAATAATCGCTTTCGTATCCTCGATGACCTTGTCATCGCCGGTTACCTTAGCCACGCCTTCACTGATTGTCTTGATCTTGTCACTGGCCTGCGCAATATTGTCCAGTGTCAGCCGCAGATTTTCCGCAGTCTGCGGATCAGCCCCGACGGTCTCCAGATTCGTCATCATAGCTTCAACCGCACTCGCTGTACGGTTCAGACTGCCCACCATCGTATTGAGGTTCGTCAGGATCTGATTGACATTGCCCTGATTCGACTGCGCCATCGACTCAAATGCTGCCATCATGCCATTGATATGAGCGGTAGTATCACGCAGATTCACCGCCACCTGCACCATAGAGCCCTGGAACTCCGGGTTGCCGACAATATTATTCAGTCCGGTCAGCAGTTCCTGTGCCTGGGCAATCACCTTACCGGCACCAGCCATGAGGTCTTCCATTCCCGCCTCATCCTGTCCAATCAGATAGTCGCCATCTTCGGCCCACCCCTTTGAACTGTCTGACGGCAGGATATTGACGAACTTATCGCCCATGACCCCGGCAGAGCCAATAACGACCTGCGATCCCTTCGGAATCTTGGCATCCTTGTTGATCTGCAAGGTCACGGTAACCCCACGGCCATCATTCTGTACCGTCTTGACCGTGCCAACCGGCACACCGGACAAGCGCACCGTCGACTGTGGCTCCACGCCAATTACCTGCTTGAAGCCGGCATACAGGGTATACCCTTTGTCTCCGCCCAGCTTATAACCACTGAGCAGGATCAGGACTCCTGCCAGGAGCAGCAGCCCTGCCATAGTAAAGGCTCCCACCTTTGCTTCCGTCGTCATCTCTGCTACTCCTCCTTTATCGTACGCAGACTATGGAAAAAGGCCTGCACTCTAACATCCTTGATTTTCTTGAAATTTTCCACGGTGTCTACCGCAATAAGGCTGCCTCCATAAATCATCGCAATGCGATCCGCAATGCGGCAGGCACTGGCCATATCATGTGTGACCACCACTGAAGTAACCTTCAATGTTTTCTGTGTGTGAATAATGAGCTCATCAATCTTCCCGCTCATAATCGGATCCAGACCGGAACTCGGCTCATCATAGAAGATGATCTCCGGCTCAAAGGCGATAGCCCTCGCCAGGCTCACACGTTTCTTCATACCACCGGAAAGTTCCCCCGGCATCATACCGGATACATCGTCCAGCCCAACCAGATGCAGCTTATCCTGTACCACCTGCTGGATATCGTCCTCACTGAGCTTCGTATGCTCACGCAGGCCGAACGCGACATTATCCCCAACGGTCATCGAATCAAACAATGCCGAATACTGGAATACCATGCCCATATGCAGGCGCACCCGGTCGAGCTCCTTTTCGCTGATACCGGAAATCTCCTGGTCACCGATCCAGATCTCACCAGCCGTAGGCCGGATCAAACCGATCAGCAGTCGCAGAAGTGTGCTCTTGCCTGAGCCGGAACCCCCAATGATGGCAAGCGTCTCCCCATCTTCGATTGTCAGATTGATATGGTGCAATGCCTCTTTGCTGCCAAAGGACTTGCACACATCTACAAGTCGGATCATGATTCCTCACAAAACTACGATTCAGCGTCCTGACTCAATACAGGATAAACGTCAAAACCGCATTCAGTATAAAGATAACGATAATAGAAGATACGACCGTTTTCGTCGTAGCTTTACCAACCCCCTCGGCCCCATCCGGACTATGCAGGCCATAGTAACAGCCCAGCACAGCAATCACATTGCCGAAGAATATCGCCTTGATAACACCACCCGTCAGATCGAATGGATCAACGAATGTATGGATCGAGTTCATATAGGTATATGAGCTGATTCCGGAATAATATACCGCAATCACCCAGCCGCCCACGACACCGATCACATCACCAAATACGGTCAGGATTGGTACCACTACCATGCAGGCCAGCATCCGCGGCACGATAAGATAATTGACCGGATTGACCGCCATGACACGCAACGCATCGATCTGCTCTGTGACCTTCATGGTCGATACCTCAGCCGTAATCGCTGCGCCTACACGACCCGCACAGACCACGCCAACCAGGACCGGACCGAGCTCACGACCGATGGCAATCGAGATAATGCCACCAATAGTGCCCTGTGCCCCGAACCGGATCAGGATATCTGCCGTCTGCAGCGTAAATACCACGCCCGTGAACATCAACGTAAGGCTCACGATGAGCAGGGAATCCACGCCCAGATGAGACATCTGAGCCAGGATATGCTTAGGCCGCGGCCGACGTCCCAGTTCCCGCATCGTTTCCCGATACAAGAGAACAATCGTGCCGAACTCTTCAAAACGGTGCAGTACAAACGCGCCGATTACTTCCAGTGCCCGGACCAGCATGCTATTCCCCTTTCCTCAATACAGACCTTACCTCTCGATTGTAGCAGTTAATAGACAATTAGTAAAGATAAGTGTACTATTTTTCGCAACAAATTTCAAGTACCGATAATACGCTGCTCATGGAAACAGCAGCGACTCATCGATATTTCATTGCTTCGCCCTTTGCCAGCTCATCGCAGCGCTCATTATGCT
Organism: Selenomonas sp.; assembly: GCA_022482925.1. Lineage (GTDB taxonomy): Bacteria > Bacillota > Negativicutes > Selenomonadales > Selenomonadaceae > Selenomonas_A. The sequence continues at coordinate 44,135 of JAKVOG010000007.1, forward strand.
CAATGCCGACATGTCCCTTGACCCAGTGGAACCGCACCTGCCGGGTCGAAAAAAGATGATCCAGCTGCTGCCAGAGATCCTGATTCTTGACATCACCGCCAGCTGCCGTTTTCCAGCCCCGGCGTTTCCAATTTTCCAGCCAGCGCTTGGTGAACGCATTCTTCAGATACTGGCTGTCCGTATAAAGATCAACCAGTTTCCCCGGCTGAACAAAGTCCAGGGCAGCAATCGCCGCGGAAAGTTCCATGCGGTTATTGGTTGTTGAGGGGTTGCCATCATGCAGCTCAGCCAGTTTCTCCTGCCGGGCATCCATGATCACAGCCGCCCAGCCGCCAGGGCCGTCCGGATTCCGCAGGCAGGAACCATCCGTATAAATCACATAATCAGCAGGCACCGCTGCTGCAGCCGTTGCAGCGGGCGCTGTCCTGCTGCAGTCGTCGCGTTTCGCCGTGTCGTACGCACAGCACGCGGTGCAGCAAAAAGCTCCATCTGTGCGGCTCCGCCCTGCAGCCAGGCCATTGCCTCACCCGCATCCGGAAATCCCTTATAACTTGCACCTGCATATCCTTTCACCTGTGCTTCACAGTCTGCCCAGGTATTGAAGATTCCCGTCTGCCGGCCTTGTCTCACCGCATAGATCTTCTTCATATTCGTCCCCTTCCGTCACCAGCTTAATCCATCTATAACGCAAGCGAGTCATGACTATACCGTCATGACTCGCTAAAACCTCTCAACGCATGAGCACCAGGGAAACAATCCCCTTCACTTCCCTGACACGCCTGCGCATTCTCTCACTGCTCCTCAGACAATGTATCCGCCGCCTCAGTCCCCACCGACTGCTGCGAAGATAACTCAACCTGATAGGCAGGTCCAAAAGTTGCGGCGCTCTCCGCCGCTGTCTGCTGTGCCGCCTCCGGCTTTGTCCCGGCCGACGCCTGTGCAGCATCGGCTTTAGCCGTCTCATCCGTTGCAGCAGCTTCCGCCTTGGCCAGCTGCTTCTGCAGCTCAGCAATCTCATTCTTCAGTTTCGTGATCTGATCATCATTCTGTCCATTATCATTGGAAGATGACAGCTGCGTAACCTCGTTCTGCAAGGACTGGATCTGTTTCTCCAACGTTTTCGGATCAGTCGACGATGAACTGCTGACCGACGAGCTGCTGCTCGTACTACTTGAGCTGCTTGTACTGCTGGTCGTTCCCGACTTAGTTGAAGCAGTCGTCCCCGGATTATTCACTACATTTTTCCCCGTTCCCGAAAGCTTCCCAGCCATCTGAGCAACGCTTGATGTCGATGAAATCTGCATCACTGAACCCCTCCTCTGTATCTATACATGAATCATAAGCAGGCATCCGTTCCTATCTCTCTAGTTTATATCGAATCATTTCTCCATTTTGATAAGTATTTTTTCAAAAAAGAAACAATATCGGCACATCGAAATAAATGATCAGCCCTGCCAGCGGGCAAACAGCTGATGCTCAACCCCCAGCATATCACAGATTTTCCCGACCATCATATCCACCAGATCGTCCAGAGTCTGCGGACGATGATAGAATCCCGGACAGGCAGGCATGATCCGGGCCCCGGTCTGCGCCAGTTTCAGCAGATTCTCCAGGTGTATGGCATGCATCGGCGTCTCTCTTGGCACCAGGATCAACGGCCGGCCTTCCTTTAGTGCCACATCAGCCGCCCTGGTCAGAAGATTATCCGAAATGCCATGGGCAATACTCCCAGCCGTTTCATCGAGCAGGGCACCACCACCATGGCATCCATACGGAATGATCCCGCTGGCAATCGCTGCGCTGATATTCTCCACATCATAGAGCACATTCACCTGTTTGGCCAGACTTTCCCGACTCACGCCGCATTCATAGTCCAGCACCTGCCAGCCGCTCTGCGTGACCACCGCATGCACTTCGTGCCCGGCCCGCCGGAGCACCTCGATGAGCCGCACCCCATAGATACTGCCACTGGCTCCGGTAATCCCCACAACGATCTTCATAAAGACACTCCTTGCTGCATCTGCACGACGCAGATAACAAAAGCCTCCCTCTGACAGGGAGGCCAGTATTTACTTCTTACTCCGGTTTGCGGATAACTTCCACACCACCCATGTACGGAACCAAGGCTTTCGGAATGATGACCGAGCCATCTTCCTGCTGATAGTTCTCCAGGATCGCTGCCACCGTACGTCCAACAGCCAGACCGGAACCATTCAACGTGTGTACGAACTCCGGCTTGGACTTCGTATCCCGGCGGAATTTGATATTCGCACGACGAGCCTGATAATCGAGGCAGTTCGAACAGGACGAAATCTCGCGATACTTGTGCTGGCTTGGGAACCAGACCTCCAGATCATACGTCGTTGCCGAGGTAAAGCTCATATCACCGGTGCAGAGCTTTACGACATGGTACGGCAGCTCCAGAATGCGCAGTACATCCTCTGCAGCATCGACCATGCTCTCAAGCTCATCCCAGCTGGTTTCCGGCTTGACGAACTTGATCAGCTCGACCTTATTGAACTGATGCTGGCGGATCAGGCCGCGCGTATCGCGTCCGGCACTGCCTGCCTCCGCACGGAAGCAGGCAGTATAGGCACTGTAGTATTCCGGCAGTTTGTCGCCATCGAGGATCTCGTCACGATGATAGTTCGTGGTCGGAACCTCAGCCGTCGGTACCAGATAGTAATCCAGTCCTTCCAGCTTGAACATATCCTCAGCAAACTTCGGCAGCTGACCAGTGCCAATCATGCTGTCCTTATTGGCAATATATGGTGCCAGCATCTCCGTATACCCATGCTTATTGGCATGGAGATCCATCATGAAATTGATGCAGGCGCGCTCCAGACGGGCACCGAGGCCCTTATAAAACGTAAAGCGGGCACCGGTAACCTTAGCCGCACGATCTGCATCGAGGATATCCAGGTCCGAACCGATATCCCAATGAGCTTTCGGCTCATAGGCAAAGTTTTTCGGCGTGCCCCATTTACGGACTTCCGGATTCTCTGTGTCATCTTTGCCAATTGGCACATCATCTTTCGGCATATTCGGGATATGCAGCAGGATATCGCGAAGCTTCTCTTCGATTGTCTTCAGCTCATCATCCAGGGCAGATATCTTCTGGCCGACTTCGCGCATTTCCTTGATGCGTTCATCCGCATTCTCTTTGTTCTTCTTCATGACGCTGATTTCCTTGGAAACCGCATTGCGCTGGCTCTTCAGCGACTCCGTCTCCTGCAGCAGTTCACGGCGTTTCTTCTCCAGCTCTGCAAAATCATCAAGCTCCAGCGGATTGTGGCGGTTTTTAAGCATCTGACGAACATCATCAAGATGTTCACGGACAAATTTGATATCTAACACAGTCTTCACTCTCCATATCTCAGTATACCTGCCATCGTCTCACAGACAGACATACATTCACGATTCCGTCAACTTTACATCTTTATATTATATATAGGCAGGAAATCCCTGTCAAACATAAACCATAATTCAGACACGGACCTCAAAATGCCCCTCCTCATCTTTCTTAGGCACAGGCTTGCGGACCACCTTCTTCGGCTGTTCCGGCAGCATGGTAGTCAGCTGGTCCCGATACTGCCGGGCCGCCTGCTTCGGAACAGCGGCCTTGGGTGGATCCGGCTGTGGCTGAAGCCTCCCGGCTTCCCGCAGCCGTTCCCTGGCCTCTGCCCGCGCCTGACGCAGTTCCTCCGCCTCGGCTTCCTCAAGCTGGCGCAGTGCCTCATCCGGTGTAAGTCCACGCAGATTCACATCACCGCGAATCTCACGGTCAGTATCTTCTCCCTCTGTCTCGTTGATGTCCCGGAATGACAATCCCGTCTTTCCATGCTTCCGCTTCATCAGTACACGGAACAAGGCATAGGCCATAACAAAGACCAGCACAAAGAATACGCCCCAGAAAACCGGGCCGCGGGCAGATGGTGTAGACGGTGATGGCGCTGTCTGCTGCTGCGTCTGATCTCCGCTCCCCTGCGAAGCAGCGGCTGCCTGCTGATCGGTCTGCACTACCGTCTGCCCATCCTTGCCATTATTGGCGGCAGAATTCTGCTGCCCGCCGGATTGCTTTCCCGGCTTGGCTGCCGGCTGCTCCTGCGTTGTCTTGGCCAGTGGCCCGTCTCCGCGGGCCACAGCCTGCCGTGCCTGTGCTTCCTGCCGATCCGCATCCGACTGGTAGCCGCTCACAGGTGTTGTCGATTCGGTCACGCTGCCACCGCCACCCAATGTCACTGCCGGAACCGATGGCGGTGTTGGTGGCGTCGGCGGCGTCGGTGCTGTTACTGCCATAGCCGGAACTCCCTTCTGCCAATATGCTGCTCACTACACATATTATAACGCAAAAACTCCCCACCTGTATAGCGGGGAGCTCCTTCACGAGAAAAATCGCAAACTACCTGTTTCTCTTGTGTACAATTCCTGCAGAAACAGCTATAATAGGTAGCATTGCAGGAAGGCAATGTAGTGAAAAGAATGTGAGGTTTATGTTATGATCACACCGGAACTCATCACCCGTATCAATGAACTTTCGCGCAAGAAGCGTTCCGTCGGCCTGTCTGATGACGAGGCACAGGAACAGCAGCTGCTGCGCCGTGAATATCTCGACAGCATCAAAGCCCAGGTCACCGGTATGCTCGACAATATCGAAGTAGTCGATGCCCCGCAGACCGAGCCTAAGATCACACGGATCAACGAAGTCTCATTTTCCCTGAAGCATCAGCTTCATTGAATAGGTTGATCACGGATTTTGTATTCTATATACGTGAAAAGGGACTGCCAGCCCTTAAGGCAGCAATCCCTTTTCAAAGCAGGGGTCCAAAATGCCGTTCGCTTTATATGCCTAAAACCTGCGACTAGCAGGTGGGTGCCCTAAGTCTGGATTCAGTTTCCGCCGAAGCGAACATCCCCCAGAGTCAAATCAGGCTCCCTCAAAAAAATGTAGGTTAGACATAATCAAAGCCCGCGCACATCCCAGGCTTGTCCTTCTTTGTATGTATAATATCATAAAAAAAAAAGCCACGCAAGACTTGACAATACAGGATAGTTTGCAGTTGCTGAAAAATCCGACAACCATCATTCTACCTTGAACTTTCCCTATGAAATCGCTTATAATGAAGCTGTATGCTTTATCTAAAAAGGAGTTTTCACTTATGGCAAATACATTCAGTGTAGCGATCAGCTACAAAAACGCACTGGGTTGGATTGATTACGATGCAGATGCCCAAAAAGCCACGGTCAACCTTGACCAGGCTGAGGGCAAGAAGCTCACCGAGGATTACCTTGCGGCATCTCATGAGATCAACGTTCCCCATGAGACCCTCATGGACTTCACGAAAATGACGGTTGAGCCGTTGGCTGATATCAAGAGCTTCCAGACCGCGCTCACGCGCCTTTGGAATGCCACGCAGGTCCACGTCGACTGGAGCCGTCCAATCGACTACGTAAAAGCACATCCACACTATTGATCCACACAAAAAGAGCAGGCCATCTGTTAAAGCAGACGGCCTGCTCTTTTGCTCTGCAATTTTAACGCTGGAACAATTCCTTGATCTCATCTTCTGACAGCTTGGAAAGGAAATTCTCACCCGGCTGGATCATCTGATCGATCAGGGATTTCTTCTTCTCCTGCAGCTTATATATCTTCTCTTCCACGGTATTCTTCGTAATGAATTTCAGGACCTGCACATTGTTCTTCTGCCCCAGCCGGTAAGCACGGTCTGTGGCCTGATCTTCAACCGCCGGATTCCACCAGGGATCGAAATGGATGACCATATCCGCACCGGTGAGATTGAGCCCGGTCCCTCCTGCCTTGAGGGAAATGAGGAATACCGGCGTTGTCCCGTCGTTGAACGATTTCACCAGATGGATGCGTTCCAAAGCCGGCGTCGAGCCATCCAGATAGAAATAAGTGATGCCGAGGGTCTTGAGCCGTTCGCCGATATGTCCCAGCATCGTCGTGAACTGCGAGAACACCAGTATTCGATGCCCGCCTTCCACCGCTTCGCTGACGACCTCTTCCAGCATATCCAGTTTCCCCGATCCACCATCATAGCCCTCCAGGAACATCGATGGATCGCAGGCAATCTGGCGCAGGCGCGTCAGGATGGCAAGGATCTTGATGCGGCTCTCGCCAAAGCCATTGGCCTTAAGCTCAGCAGCAAACTCCCGCTGACTCTTGATGAACCAGCCCTGATAGATCTTCTCCTGCTTCGGAGTCATCTCATTGACCATCTTGCGCTCTACCTTATCCGGCAGCTCGGTCAATACGTCCTTCTTCATACGGCGCAGGATGAACGGCATGACATGCCGTTTGAGATCCGTAAGAGAGCGGGCATCCTGTTCTCTTACGATTGGCGTCTCAAACCGCTCCTTGAACTTCTTCTGATTCAGCAGATACCCCGGCATCAGGAAATCAAAGATCGACCACAGCTCCGTCAGTGTATTCTCGATTGGCGTACCCGTCAGCGCAAAGTAACCGGTCGTCTTGATCTTCTTCACTGCCCGTGCATTCTGTGTCGTCGGATTCTTGATATGCTGGGCCTCATCCAGGAAGCAGTAGCGGAACCGCCGCTTCTCATAAAGGCTGATATCCCGCTTAAGCATATTATAAGGTCGTGATCAGCACATCGAAGCTCGCATCTGCCCCAGCTCAGGATTTCCTCACGTTCTTCCTTGCTGCCCGCCACCACGCAGGCCTTGAGTTCCGGCGCAAACCGCTCGATCTCGTCCTGCCAGTTATACATCAGGGACGTCGGTGCCACGACCAGCGACGGCGGCTGCGTATAGTCCTGCTTGGACAGCAGGAAGGCGATTCACCTGCAGCGTCTTGCCGAGGCCCATATCATCAGCCAGGATACCGCCCAGATGATAGGATGACAAGGTCGTGAGCCAGTTGAAGCCCGTCACCTGATAATCACGCAGGACACCCTTCAGACTCACCGGCACCTCAGCCTCCACATCCTCCGGATGGCGGATATCACGCACGATGGCCCGGAATTCCTTGCTGCGCTCAAGCCGCAGACTTTCATCAGCCCGCACCAGCTCATCGAGATACATCGCATTCGAAAGTGGCAGCTCGACTGTACCGCCATCCGCAGCATTGGCCCGCGTAATGCCCGCATTATCCACGAAATCAGACAATGCCTGCATCTGCTGCTCGCCCAGTGTCACGAAGGTCTTATCCTTCAACCGGTGATACCGCCGCTTCTGCCGATAAGAATCCAGGATATCCATCAATTCATTGAAATCCAGGTCCTTCATGTTGAATGTGACTTCCAGCAGATCCATATCATTGACACTGACCCCGGCCGTAACCTTTGGCATTGGCCGGACTGGGCGCTTCACGAAGCTGTCTTCATAGAACACATCCACCCACTCCGGCAGGTTCGGCAGTTCCTCCGTGAGGAAATCATAGCTCTTTTCCTCATCTTTCTGGACCAGCTGATCCTTTTCCGGACGGAACCCATAGTTCGAAAACCGGGTCATTAGCTCCTGCTCCCCATTGAGATCACGGACCAAACGGCGGCCATCCCCCAATGGCGGTTCCTTGGACACCAGCGGATTGAACCGCGCATCCCCATAGGCCAGCACGGGCTTCACGGCAATCCCATCGCCCGCATAGTCCACATACAGCTCCGCACTCAGAGGCTGCAGCATATACTGCTCCAGGAACTTCGGGTCTACCTCGACCTCAGCCGCCTTCTCGAGACGCGGCAGAATCTCCGCAAAGAACCGCCCCATCTCCGATTTGACGATATCGATATGAGACGTTGTCCGGAAAGACTGCCACAGCGGCTTCAATGCCCGCGAGAACCTTGGTGCCGCCATATAGATCTGTTGCTGATGATACAGATAGCGATACTGGTCATCCAGCGGAATCAGGTCATCCGCCAGCAGCGTGACCTGCCCATGCCCGGCCCGTTCCGAAACCGTCACCTTCAGCTCCGGATCGCCATGAATGCCCCGCACTTCCTCAGACTCCGAGCCATTGATGCGCATCTCAAAGGTCATATCCCCCATGATTTCGAGGAAACGCCCCATATTCTCCGGCGACAGCTTGAACTGTTTCTGCTCAAAGATATAGCTGCGGCTGCCGGCATAATAATACCCCATCGGCTCATAAGTCAGGACTCCCTGCTCCGTACGGTAGGCATCCTGCAGCAGCTGATAAAGCTTTTCAGATACCGGATCAGCCCAGCGCACCTGCGAGAGGTCCACCTCATCATGCTGCCCCAGCGGCCAGATTTTCCCCAATTCCTTATCCCGCATGAACTGCAGGATATTCTTCACGACATAAAGCCGGCTCATCCCAAAGCGGAATTCCAGCCAGCGCTTCGTATCGCCATAATTCTCCTCAACAAACAGACGGGGAACCAGATAGGCAAACTGCGGTGCTGCCGCATATTTCGGATGATCCGCCTGTGCCGCATCCTCAAAGAACTTGAACATACGGCGGCTGCCCGCCGAGCCAGCGCCATCCTCCTGCTCACGCACATCAAAAGCTGCCTTGAGCTGATTGAATACATCCTGCCGGCTCTTAGGTGCCGACGCCTCTTCATTCTGTTCCTGCTCCTCCTGAATGGCTTTGAGTACCGCTACCGCATGCTTACAGGCACCCAGATACTGCTGGGCAGCCGGGCAGTTGCAGTCACAGCTCTCAATACCATTGGCATCCCGGGACAGCCGGACATCAACCGCATACAGCTCACTGCCCTGTACCTCGGCATGGAACCTGGTATAATCATCATTCAGCGCTTCACAATGGATAACCGCACCCTTATTGAAATAGCGTACCCCGCGGCTATATGCCAGATCACTGGCAACCGAACGGATTGTCATATCCTTCAGCAAAATGACTCGCTCCTTTTCCTGTATCTCTGCTTGAATCTTCTATCTTTCCTATGCTAATATAAAGGAATCAGTTGGTCGCTTAGAAGAGTCAATTTTATAGCTTAAAAGAATCAATTCGTTTATAAAAGTCTATCCTTTCATTTTACTATGAACTGAGAAGAAAACCAACCTCCAGAAAAGAGAAATTTATGTTTGAAAAAAAAGTGTCCCTGCCGGACGACGCTAAAATCCTGATTGTCCGGCTTAGTGCAATCGGTGATGTTCTGCATGCGACATCCGTCATCCACAACCTCAAGCGCCTGCGCCCGGACTGCCATATCACCTGGCTGGTCAGCCCACCGGCCGATAGCCTGCTGCAGGGCAATCCTGACATTGACCACCTGCTGGTCTGGGATCGCCGCCGCATGGACAAAGCCTTTGCCGGCTTAAAATTCAAAAAAGTGATTGCCTGTCTGAAGGAAGCCCGTTCCCTGATGGCACCGTACCACTTCGATGTTGCTCTTGACATACAGGGACTGTTTCTGAGCGGTCTGCTCACGCGCCTCAGCGGCGCCCCCTGGCGCATCGGCATCCATGAACGCCATGAGGGCAATTTCCTCTTCATGACCGAAATGGCCCCGGACATCACAGACCGGCATAAGATCCGCCGCTATGCGACTGCCCTGCAGCCACTGGGTATCGGGCCAGATGACTTTCAACCCGGACTCGTGCTGGCCCTGCCGGATAAGCTTCATGCCTTTGCTGAAACCTTCTGGCAATCACACGGCATCAAGCTGCATGATCCCGCCCATCCCCTGCTCATGGTCAACACTCGAACCACCTGGCCCGACAAGAACTGGGCACCAGAAAATTTTGGCCACGCACTGCGCAGCCTGCCCGAATCCATCCAGATTGTCTTCAGTGGCGCGCCTGGCGATGAAGCCTACATCAGGAAGGCCCAACAGGCACTCGGCCGGCCAGCCCTCTCCATCGCCGGCGAGACCAGCCTCCTTGAGCTGGCTGCACTGCTGCATACAGCCGACCTGCTGCTCACGGGCGACACCGGACCACTGTATATTGCCGAAGCTGTCGGCACAACCACCGTATCCCTATGGGGTCCGACCCATCCGGACATCTACGGTCCGCTGACATCGGGGCATCACTTCATTCTGAGCCCTCATGGCTGCACGGCCTGTTGCAAAACGCACTGTCGCTATAAGACCAATGCCTGTATGCATGCGATCAAACCAGCTGCTGTAACCGCAAAGTTAAAAGAGCTGCTCGGATGAGCAGCTCTTTTGCCAATATCATAACCGATTATTATTTTACACCGGCTGCCTTGCACATCGCCGCTGCATTCTCCGCTGCAGATTTCTCGCTGTCAAAAGCGCCAACGGCTGCGTCCTGCTGATCTTTCGTCTCACAAAGCACCAGTTCCACACGATTCCCAAGCAGACGCTTTGCCTGCCAGAATGCCTGCCAGAAATCACGGTTCCAGGCCAGCATGACATACGAATCAGCAAAATCGCTGTGTGCGGCAGTGACCAGCTCGGACACGGACGGGCTGACCTGTTCACTGCCATCGACAATGACATGAGCACCGGCTGCCTGCAGGGTACGCGCCTGCACCTTGTCCCCGGCTACCGCCAGCAGTGCCACCCGTACCAGCGCGCCATGAGCCTCCAGCGTATGCGGCTCACTCATGTTCGTGATATGGACATTCGTCAACGCGCCCCAGCCCACAGCCTGTTCCAGTACCGTGCCGGGATGATCCGTATGGACATGGACTTCCACCCCGCGGGCATACGGCTCAACCAGCGCAAACGGCGAATAATCCTTCAACAGTTTCTTCAGTTCTATCCCATCGATTTTCGTATTCTTTACCGCAAACCGCACGCAATAAGGACGAACAATGTCCTTACGCGGATCTGGCATATTCGTTTGACGCGACTCCAGCCCCAGCGACAAACTGAGGGCCGGCGAAACAAAGTTCCCGTCCAGCCCCTTCAGGCAGCCTTTCAGGAATGTGACCATAAGACGGGCACCAGCATCTTCCCTGCCCACATCCTCCAGCGATTTCTCCCCGGCAGCGATTGCCGCCGCAAGAATCTCCGAAATCGGCACATTCGCACGCACTGCATGGTAGGCCCCTTTGGCCACCGCCTTGGCCAGCGTAATGATTGGCCGCTCCGGATTCTCCGGAATTACCCGCTGTGCATAGAGGATGCCATACTGGAACGCTTTGCCGAACTCCGAGGACGTGGCATCATACTTGCCAGAAAGGCCCTTGCTGATGCCACGGAACATCTGCGACAGAACAACCCCGGCACTGCCGCGCGCACCAAACAAAGCCCCGGAGGCCACCCGCTGTGCCAGACCGCCGATGCTATCATCTTTCACCTCACGCAGAGGCATAACAGCTGCCCCGATTGTCCGCAGCACATGAGTTCCCGGCAGACTGCCCGCTCCCGGTAGCTGATTTATCTCCTCATAGTCCAGCAGGAACTCGCTGTAAGCACCTGCTATCATACGTTTGAAATCACTGCCCGTAATTACTTCTCTGTTTCCTGTCATAACTATCACACCCGTTTCTTCTTATAGGATTTGAATTTTTCATCAAAAAACAGGATTATACTATATAGTTCTCGAAATAAGAGAAATAACCTTTTTATTTTCTTCAAAGCAAGGAGTTTTTTTATGCCAACGATAACAAAACCAGCTGCCACGACCAACTCAGCTGCCACTGGCAAACAAACCACAATAAAGAAAACCACCAGAAAACGCAATTCAGGCACCAAAAGCCGGACCACAAAGTCAAAAACAAGCCGCAAGACAACCAGGGTAAGCAAGCCCAGACGGGAACGCATCTTTGCCCTTGATATCGGCACCCGCAGCGTCATCGGCATCATTGCCGAACACGATGACAACGGCAACCTGCGCATCATTGCCACGGACCGCCTTGAACATAAGACCAGGGCCATGCTGGACGGGCAGATCCACGATGTTCCCCAGGTAGCCGCTATCATCGAAAAAGTCAAGGAATCCCTGATCAAGAAAACCGGCCCGATCCACAACGCTGCCGTTGCTGCCGCCGGACGTGCCCTATACACTATGACCGCCGAAGCAGAAATGGATGTCAACGGGCTCATCACGGCGGAACAGCAGCGCAACCTGGACTTTGCCGGTGTACAGGCTGCCCAGACCGCACTGACCAATTCACATGCCGTAGACGATCCGACCCGCTACTACTGCGTCGGCTACAGCACAATCCGCTATGTACTGGATGACAACGAGCTCAAGATGCTGATCGGACAACGCGGCAAGAAAGCAAAAGCCGTCGTCATTGCCACCTTCCTGCCACGCCAGGTCATCGACTCCATGCAGTCAGCGCTCCACGCCTCAAAACTGGAGATGCGTGCTCTGACCCTTGAGCCGATTGCGGCAATCAATGTACTGATTCCGCCGACCATGCGCCACCTGAACCTGGTCCTGGTCGATATCGGCGCCGGTACCTCCGATGTAGCCATCACGAAGAACGGTTCCGTCGTTGCCTATGGCATGGTCCCACTGGCCGGCGATGAAGTCACCGAGGCAATCAGCCAGCGCTTCCTGCTGGACTTTAATATCGCAGAAGATATCAAACGGAAAGCAGCCAATGGCGAAACCGTCCATTTCACCGATATACTCGGAACGGAATACGAACTGACCAGTCAGGAAATCCTTGAACCGGTCCTGCCAAACATCGAAAATCTGGCGGGCTCTATCGCCAAGCAGATCCTGGATCTCAACGGCGAGGCCCCGCAGGCAGTCATGCTGGTCGGCGGTGGCTCGCTGACACCACATCTGAGCGAATACGTTGCCGAAGCTCTGGGCATGCCGCACAACCGTGTAGCCGTCCGCAAACCGGATAATGTCGACGGCATCGACGACCTGCCGGAAGAACTGCATTCACCGGATGCCGTCACGCCGCTCGGTATCCTGAAGATTGCCTCGCTGAACACCCTGCACTTCCTGTCGGTCCATGTGAACAACGAAGAATACAGCCTGTTCAACTTCCGCGAGCTTACCGTATCCGATGCGCTCCTCAACGCCGGCATCAACATGCGCAAATACAATGGGCACCCGGGGCTCGGCCTCATGATCAATCTCGGCACTGAGAAGAAATTCTTCCCTGGAACCCTGGGAACCTTTGCCAGCATCACCCTGAATGGCGAGGACGCGAACCTGGATAGCGTCATCCATGACGACGCTAATATCACCGTCATCCCGGGCAAGAACGGTGCTACACCGACGGTTCATCTGAGCGATATCATCGCCGCCGGCCAGGAATATACGATCTATGTGAACGGCCGCGAAAAACATATCCGCCAGCGCATTACAGTCAATGGCAAAGAAGCCGCTGCCGACCAGCTGCTGGCTGATGGTGACAGCATTGAAAGCCGTGAATTCAAAAGCCTTGGTGAAGCACTGCTCGCAGCCGGCTATTCGCCAACGGGCCAGAAGATACACTATACCCTCAACGGGCAGCCGACTGTCTACAACAGTCTCCCGGAAATCCTGCTGAATGACCAGCCAGCCAGCATCTCCCTGCCAATCCACGAAGGCGACCACATTGAATACATTGCCGATGAAACGCCAAAACTTGGCGACATCCTGAACCTGCAGGACAAGGACACCTCTATCAGCCTCTATTATGAGAATCGGGAATACACGATTCCGTCGGCTAATATCGAGCTGTCTGTCAATGGCCGCTCAGCCAGCCCCGGCACGTTGATTAACGAAGGCTGCGACATCACCTACGTGAAATCCGAACGGGCAGTAACCACCATCAGTGACGCACTGCTGGCCATCAACTTCCAGCCGCCGGCAGCTACCAGCCATGTGACCTTTACGATCCTGCTCAACGGTCAGCCGGTAGACTTTATCGATCCGATCAAAAACGGGGATACCCTGGAAGTTCGTCTGACCGATCTCAATAACAGCAACAGCCAGGCCGACGCGGCCGTACCGGCACCAATGATGACAGTACCAGCCTTGTCCAGCCTCAACACCAATGCAGTGCCAGCCAGGCAGGAACCAGCTGCAAAGCAGCCGTCATCAACTGTCCATCCATCAATTTCCGACTTCATCCGTCACGACTGATCCTGCCCGAAAAATTTGCTTGCATTCACTGAAAAAAAAGGGTATCATAATATCATGTGTCAACACACATACGAATTTGTGAAATGAATCCATTCAGCATCAACCCATTGCATGGATTTCACTAACAGTAATACGGATAGCTCCGGAGGTGAAAATCAAATGGCAGTACCAAAGCGCAAAATGTCCAAAGCCCGCCGCGATCAGCGTCGTGCCAACTGGAAGCTGGAAGCACCAGGTTTCGTAGCCTGCCCGCAGTGCCACGAACCGAAAATGCCACATCATGTATGCCCGGAATGCGGCTACTATGATGGCAAAGAGGTCGTAAAAGCAGCAGAATAATGCTTGCAATAAAAATAGCAGGACATCATCCGATGTCCTGCTATTTTTTTGTATTACGAACGCTTTACTGCCGCCAGCATCATCTTATAAAGCTTTCCCGCATCGACAGGTTTTGATAGATGCCCATTCATACCAGCTTTCAGACAACGCTGGATGTCTTCATCAAAGGCATCTGCTGTCATTGCCAGGATTGGTACTGTCGTGGCATCCGGCCGCTCAAGAGCCCGGATTGCCCGGGTCGCTGCATAGCCATCCATGACCGGCATATGGATATCCATCAGGATCACATCATAATACGATAACGCAGAACAACGGAACTCATTCACGCCCAGCAGTCCGTTATCTGCCACCTTGACCAGTATCCCCTGTTCCTCAAGGATTGCTGCCATGATTTCCTGATTCAACGGATGATCCTCACACACGAGCACATGTCTGCCTTTAAGCAAGGAGAAATCATTGCTCTCCACCTGCGCTTTACGCCCCCACTCCCGATGATCCTCCACATAATCCACTTGCAATGAGAGGAAAAACGCCGTACCTCGCCCGATCCTGCTCTCTACCCGGATTGTCCCCCCCATGATGTCGACCAGCTGCTTCACGATAGAAAGCCCCAGCCCCGTTCCATGTGCCTCAGCCTGGACCGTCTGATTCTCCTGTGAGAATGGCTCAAACAGGACTTTTTGAAAGCCCGTGCTCATACCAATACCCGTATCCCGGATCTCCGTCAGCAACAGCAGCTTGTGATCATCCGTCAGTTTACAGCGAAGCTGGAACGATATCCTGCCACGCTCCGGCGTATACTTCACCGCATTCGAAAACAAGTTAAAATAGATCTGGTTCATACGCAGCATATCGACAAGTGGAATCACACCTTCATACGGCAGGATATCCACGATCAGCTGCTGGCCTTTTTCCTGGCAGAGTGGCTGTATGACAGCCCGAATATAATCATCAAAAGCCGCAAAAGAATATGGCTCTGGATGCAGCTCAATATGGCCGCTTTCCACCTTTGCCATGTCCAGCACATCATTGATCAAGCTCAGCAGAAACTTTGAAGACGTATCGATCTTTGCTAAATTCGCCTTTGCAGCTTCTGGCAGTTCCATCTTCTGCATCAGATACGTCATCCCGATAATCCCATTGAGCGGCGTACGGATATCATGACTCATACGAGACAAGAATTCCGATTTTGCCAGATTCGCTGCCTCTGCCTGCTGTTTAGCCTCGTTCAGGACAGCCATCTGCTGCTTCTCCTTGTGATAGACCTCCGTCACATCCTGTTGCACAATCAGGATCTCCCGATGGTTCTCATTGAGCCAGTCAAACCGCACCAGCTTCTGCTGTTCATTCTGCTTTTCTGTCGGTTCAACATTATATGCTACCGTTACCGTGCCTTTTTTCTCTAATTCATCGCAAAGCTTAGATAACGCTGACAGCTGGCGCAACATTCCCCGCGCAGCCGGCTCGACATATTTTGATAAGATCCGCTCACGGGAAGTGTCATAAGGCAATACCGCCCCCACAGCTACACCCCGATCATTCCAGGATCCATCATAGAGCTCAAATGTCTCATCCACCACATCGATAACACCAATATAATCACTCGTCCGGCTTGCGATCTGCCGGATGATCTCCTGACGACGCTTCTCTCTGGTGATATCTTTAGCCAGGGAGACCCCCTCTACCTCTCCCGAATAGGGATTCCGAAGCATGTATATTGTAATTCTGAGCCATCGTACACCGCCAAATGACGTACGAACCTGATATTCGTCACACAGATGATCCTGCCCACTCTGGTATAACCGTACCAGATTTTCACAGGTATACAGACGGAATGCCCTTTCCCGTTCTTTTTTCTCCACAATACGCTGAGCCATAATTCGAAAATGCTTGTTAGCATCCTGCGAGGGCTCGACCTGGTTTCGCACCGTAGGATGGGCACTATATACATTCAGGCAACGATTTCGTGATAAGTTCAGATCAAAACTACCCACATATTCCAGTAGATTGTGCTCCAGTTGTGTCCTCGCCCGATGATAGCCACGCTCAGCCTGACGCTGAGCCGTGATGTTCTGTCCGATTCCATAGGCCTTGATTGGCCTGCCCTTCTGCATCCAGAACCGTTGTATACGAAATCCGCTCGCAGCGAGGTTCGCCTCCCAGCCTGGAGTTCATACCACACCTCACAAGAAGCTATTGGGCTTTCCCGCCTGAACCTCACGATACATATTCAAAAAAGCCGCCTGGTAATCCTTATCAATATAACGCAGCAGCGATTGTGGTACATCCTCAATATTCCGCGGCAAACCAAACTTTCGATAATCATACGCCTGTGAACTCGTTCTGCCGCCATAACAATCCGTCGATTGGGAATATCATATTCCCAAACCACCAGTTTCCCTTCCTCTACCGCCGCTTCATACATTCTGTCGGGCCTCTTCCCTGGCCCGTTCTGCAGCCTTCTGCGCATCCAGATCCACATAGGATGCATAGAACCGTTCGATCCCATTCCCCACCGGCATATGATTTGCCTGTATCCCCATCCAGCTATAACTGCCATCATCCCTGCAGATCCGACACGTCAGACGACAGATCCGATGCTCCGCAATAGACGCACGGACCTCCTTCCACAGTTCTTCCCTGTCCTCCGGATGAATCGCCAGTAATGTACCTTTCCCAAAGTATTGCTCACGTCGGCTGCGATCGGATCCCAGCATCTTATAATATCCATCATTCAGGAATCGCAGCTCAAGCGTATCGCCCTTTACATCGAATACACCAATCCCAGTAGCCAGCCGCTGGTACAGATCCTTGACATATTCTTCCCTATATACCATTTCATCCATTACCGCTGCACCTCCCCTGCCTATATACTATTATCAACATACTATGAATTTCCCGGCTTGTCAATCTATCTACATAATTTTCTATATCTTCCAATATTTGCAGTGCCTATGACACCAACAAAAAAATCCCGCCAGCAGATCAACTATGAATCTGCTGACGGAACAATAACGATAGGATCATCAGAAATCTACCGGACTGCCATAATAAGCCGCTTTCAACAGCTTCGCCATCTCAGCCGGTGTAATCTTGCGCGGGTTTGCCAGCGTACAGGCATCCCCAACAGCCAGTTCCGCTACACGATCCAGCTTCTCCAGGAACTCCGACTCCACAATACCAAATTCCTGCAGCGTATGCGGGATATTCAGGGCCGTATTATACTGATCGATCTTCATACAAAGTGCCTCAACCAGTGCAGCATCAGAATCACCCTCCAGCCCAAGGTGACGGGCAATCAACGCATAACGCGCCGTTGTCGCCTCATCCTTTGCGTTGAATCGAATGACAAACGGCAGATAAATTGCATTCGCACAACCATGCGGGATATGTCCGGTACTATAAGCCGGCCCTGTCTTGTGTGCCATCGAGTGGGTGATTCCCAGCAACGCATTACTGAATGCCATTCCAGCCAGACACTGCGCATAATGCATCTGCTCGCGGGCTGATTTATCCCCGCCAAAAGAAGCCAGCAGATACTGATCCACCATCATGATGGCCTGCGTTGCCAATGGATCAGTGAACGGACAATGCAAAGTTGACACATAGGCTTCAATGGCATGCGTAAGCGCATCCATCCCCGTATGAGCCGTAAGCTTAGGCGGCATGGTTTCAGCCAGTGCCGGGTCAACCAATGCGATATCCGGCGTAATATTGAAATCGGCCAGTGGATATTTTGTCCCCTTCTCCGGATCCGTAATGACCGAAAACGCCGTTACCTCAGTCCCGTCCCTGATGTAGAAGGAATTGCCAGAAAACGAGCCTTCTTCCGCAGCGTTGGGAATGAAAATGGCTGAATAATTGACTCGAAATCCGTATCCGGGTATTCATAGAACACCCACATCGCTTTGGCTGCATCAATAGGAGAGCCACCGCCCATCGCAATGATCCAGTCCGGCTGGAACTCACGCATCTTCGCCGCGCCCTTCATAACCGTTTCAACCGAAGGATCCGGCTCAACATTTTCGATGAGTTCCGTTTCTATTCCTGCTTCTTTCAGATAAGCCAGGACTTTATCCACAAAGCCAAAACGGCGCATCGAGCCGCCACCCAAAACGAGCACTGCCTTTCGGCCATCCAACTTCTTAAGCTCCTCAATAGCGCCCTCTCCCCAATAGATATCGCGCGGCAACGTAAACCTGTTCATAACAATTCCTCCTTTTCGAATTTTCTTACGTTATTATTATAACACGTTATGACAAAAATATGCGTAGTATTTCGATAAAATGATATTTTTTTCACAAATTATATTCAGACAACACAATGAAGCCCCTCTGAGAACCGTTGATGTTCTCATTGGTCCCACGTTTCCACTTCAAACACCATTATACCAACGGCCTATGTGGTAATTTTTATTTTGTGCATTATGAACTGTTGTACTTAGATTGTAAATCCATCCGTCTAATATGAATTTTAAAAGGAATATAACTGGAAGTTAATAGTCACACGCTGCATTATATATAGATCATCTTTTGGAATAAAAGAATTATCAACAAAAATTCGGAAACGAATTATAGATATTTTAAAGACAAATTAACCGTTTTTTATAAGGGGTAGTCTCACATCAATTGTAAAGCTACAAATACCATGTTTTATAAAAGAAATGAGCTTGTATATCCCACCAGTTATCCATTAACTCCCTGCATAAGTAGTGGTATCCAAAGGGATTGGGAATTCCCATTGTTCTTGGTACGCTGTTATTTCTCATCACATCAAAACTAATCCATTTGTGCACTCCCTTTTGAAAACTAGGATTCATTTTTTTCCTTTTGCAGAATTTATAAAATGGTTCCGATGTGAATATCGGTGGAAGTTTTTCAGTAAACATTCCATATCCTAGCAATCCTTCATATAGTTCATCTGCACTAATCTCATTCATGCATTCTATATAGGTTTTTGGGTGCTTGTACATATTATTGTCATCCCTGTCTTTAATTTTTACGAATAAAACTTCCACCTTTGAACATGTTATTTCGTTTCCAGTCTTTTTCGTTTCTCCCCCATGTCGATAATGTTGCTGACGTCGTCTTCGAGCCAGCTGCTGACGGCGGTTTTCTGCTGTTCATCGATGTGGGTGTAGATGTCCATGGTGATCTGGATGGTCGAGTGGCCGAGCTGTTCCTGAATGTCCTTGAAGTCGAATTTATGGGATGCTTTCATGCGGCTGGCCATGTCGTGGCGCAGCATGTGGAAGGTGGTCTTGATGCCGAGTTTCCGGCGGATCTTGCAATACTGGGAGGAGAATACGCTGGGGTTGATGTACCGGCCGTTCTTGAAGGTGAAGACGAGGTCCGGATGCTGCCAGTCTTCGGCGCGCAGCCGCATGGCGGACTGGCGGGCTTTGTAGGCGGCCAGTTCTTTGCAGAGGGCTGGCGGGATGAAGATCTGCCGTTTGCTGGTGGCGGTCTTCGGCTCGGAGAGGAAGATGGGTTTTTCTGCCATGTCCGGCTCGCGTTTGCCGTTGGTCAGGGAGTACCGGACGCGGAGCCAGCCTTCGTCGAGGTTGATGTCGGTCCAGTGCAGGCCGAGCAGTTCGCCGCGGCGCAGGCCGGTCATGAATTCGGTGAGCAGGATCTGCCGCCAGCAGTAATAGATGGTGTCGGCCGCGAGCAGTGTCTCGCGGTCTTTTTTTGTCGGCCGGACGAAGGGTTTCCGGGGTGGCTTCCGGGGCAGTTCAAGGTCATCGGCGGGATTCTCGCGAATGAGCTTGAGGCGGACGGCACGCTGGAAGGCCATGCGGATGACGGCACGAAAGAATTGGGCCGTCCGGAAGTGGCTGCGCATCCGTGTGTTGATGAGGGTCTGAAGCTCATAGCTGGTGAGTTCGTCGAGCGGGCGCCGCCCAAGTGCGTCGATGGCGATCTGCAGCATATTGTCATAGCCGGCTGCGGTGCTGGGCCGGATCTTGGGTTTGGAGTAGGTCTCGAACCAGCGTAGAAGCCAGTCTTTGACGGTCATGTGGTCGGCGAGGACGGCGGCCTGGTTGGCGTATTTCTCGCGCAGGTCGTCAAGGGCCTGACGAGCTTCTTTCTGGGTGAGGCAGGCTCGCGTCCTTTTGATGCTGCGGCCGGTACGTCCGTCGTAGCCGACGCGGAGCTGGGCGATCCAGCGGCCACGCTTCTCGTCTTTGTAGATGGATCCGTCCCCTGCCGGACGGTGGTGTTTTGGGTTGGTTGTCATTTCCTGTCACTCCTTTATGGCCATACGGCCAATATGCTTGTGTCAGGAAAGGTGTGTTTGTGAAAGTCCTTGTTGTGGGTGATGCTGCCAGCTGGGTATCGTTTCAATCCACGCACCCGATCAGGCTGCAGGGATTGAACGGCCAGCGGGCGGCCGAGTGGTTCCTATCTTGTGGATAAGTTTGTGGATATCCTGTTCGTTTCCTGTGGATGTTGTGTGAATAAGTGCCCGGCTGGGTACAGTTGCGGGTACTTGTGCGGGTACGCTTGCGGGTACTACTGCGGGTACTACTGCGGGTCTATTGTGACCGATGGAAGTCTCGCAGGGCTTGTGGGGCAAGGGCTGCGGGGCTCTCTAAGACGTAACCTTAATTTCGAAGATAAAGCCTTTATAATAGTAGGAAACGTTTTGACGGGTCATTTCCTGACCATGCTTTGCAGGACGACTTCGACGGCCTGACGCTTCTCATCGGAGAGAGCGCTGAGCTGTTCGATGATGCGGCGGTTCACGGTGTCGGGGTTGGTGCCTAAGAGATAGTCAACGGTGACGTCAAAGAATGCGGCAATCCTTGGCAGCCGTTCGACGCTCGGAAATGAGCGTCCCTGCTCCCAGTTGGAGTAAGTGGTTGGTGGTACGCCAAGGATCTCGGCCATTTCGCTCTGGCGAATGGACAGCTCACTGCGGAGCTGCTTGAGTCTTGCCGGAAAGATGTTTTCCTGATCACGTGCGTCCTGAGCGGAGAGGGCTTCGAGCCGGTCTTTGAGATCCGGTCGAACGTTGACGATAATGGCCGGTCTGGTCTGTTCCTTGGTCTCACTGTTTGCGGATTTTCTGGTCAAATAGATCTACCTCCTTTCACCCCCTATTTTAGCATATAAAACTAAAACATGCTAGGATATAACGTAAAAATACGCATCTAGGGGTAGACAGGCAGAATTAAAACGTTTATAATAAAACTAACAGATGGGATTAAATACGAACATTTTAAGTAAATAACCGTATTTTGTTCGTATGGAATGTACTAGTACGAACTATTTCATCTTAAATATTTGGAAAGGTGTGTCATTATTGTGGAAGAGTCAAGGAAGATCATGCTGTCAGTCAAGGAGTTTTCGGAACTTTCGGGACTGGGTGAAAAGTCAATCCGGCGACTGAGTCATGTGCAGGGATTCCCGGCGCTCCGGAACGGGGTGCGGATTATGATCCACCGGCAGGCGGCGGATGCGTGGCTGGCTGATTACGCACAGCACCTGGACAGCTGCCTGCCGACGATTGGCTGATGGATACGCTAGGAGGCTGGATGCAGGAGATCCGCTACTTTTACCGGCGGCAGGCTTCGTATCCGCTTTCGGTGCATGCGCAGGCGTTGTGGGCGTATCTGATGTACCGGGGCAATGAGAATTTCTGGCATTTCCCGATCCGGCTGTCGGTGTATGAGCTGGCGGGCGCGACGAAGATGTCAGCGACGATGGTGAAGCGGGCGCGGGAGGAGCTGGAGCGGCAGGGGTATCTGCTGCATGAGGTGTACGGGGGCAATAAGCCGGCAGGCTACTACATGCTGTCATGCCTGCGCCCAGGGACGCCGATGGCGCCGAAGCCTTTGAAGATGCCCGCGCAGACGGAGCCTGCTCTTTCGGGAGCAGGGCCGCCGGTGCATTAGGCAGGCATAGCATTGGGGGATGCTGTGTGTTGGGGCTGCGTTTCAGATTTTTGGAGGTATGGGGAAAGCGTATAGGAAAGGAGGATCTGCAAGGCCAAGCAAGACGATAAATTACTAGGGGGAGCTCGGAATGAGCAGAGATATTGGAGATTTTTATGGAGTCAGTCCGATGGACTGCCGGGTGCTGCAGGTCTATCTGGAGGCAGGAATCCTGCCACGGGTAGATGAGGGGCTGCTGGTGGCCATGGTTGAGGATGTGCCGGTGGCGCGGGTCGCGCTGGCTGAGGATGAAGGGGGTAATGAATCATGGAGATGAGGATTGCGGTAAAGGTGGATGTGGTGCAGGTGCTGGAGATCACGCAGTGCCTGCATCGGCAGGATGTGGATGCACAGCTGTCGGGGTCGAGGGCGTGGCTGCAGGACCGATATCTGCCGGTTGACTGGCCCATCCTGCTGAAATACCATCCGGAGCTGCAGAAGGGTGAGCCGCTGAGGCTCTGGGTGCCGACATGTGCCGGAGACCGCCCGCAGGGAACGCCGTCCGCGGACTGCGATTTGACGGCGGATGAGGTGCTGGAAATCATGCAGGCGCTATGGAACTGGGACGGTCCGGCCTCAGGTGTGCCGCCTCTGGAATCTGGTGTATGCGGCGCTGTCGTGGGGGACGGCGCAGGAGCTGGCGGATCAGGGGGCGTGCATCGACCTCTCAACGATTGCCGGGCGCAAAGGGTTCATCCGCCTGATGGAAAAGCAGACGCAGCTGCACGGGGCGGCAAAACTTGCAGTCCAGGACGAGGAAGCGGCACGGGCGGAGCTGAAGGCAGCGCTTGGGGCGCGGTCCCATGGAAGAAAGCGGGTTAAGGGATCTGCCCATCCAGCCGGGCTGGCTGACAGCAAAAGAAAACCGGACGGCGGACAGGAAAACAGTCGGATGGATGGTCGGCAGGCCGCTGTTTCTGCCGCAACAGTCCGTGAGGACAAGGCGGGCTATGCGGTCCGGACGGTATTGACTGGTCAGACGGCCAGCTGCGCCAGCCCTCTGCCAGATCATGGGGATGGCGCGGTGACCATCACTGTCGCGGGGGCGGCGGTTCGTGTTGCGCTGGCAGGCGGTCCGGCGGCCTGTGTGGTGACGAGCTATGCAGGGTGAGGAAAGCCGGCCGGTGGCAATGGCAGCTGGGCTCTCGCGCAAGGCGGAGCTCCTGCTGGCCGTGCTCATCCGGCGTAGCGGCGGCATAGTAGACGAGTATCTGCTGCGCGACGGAACCGGCCTCAGCCACGGCAGTATCGTCGCCGCCCGCCGAGAGCTCGTCGAGGGCGGCTGGCTGAGGCTTGGCAAGAAGGAGCGGAAGCTCGTCTACATCTTGACTGGTCAAGGCCAAACAGACGAACAGCTGCCTGCTATGTCCGCCCCTCCCCCTTCTGCTATCGCCTTGGTTCAAGCTGATCCGTCAAATGTGACAGCAGCCGATGCCGCCGCAAGCAGCTGCGCCGTGCCATGGCCGCCCGCCAAGGCTGCAGGACCCCATTCGGCTCCCCCGTCACCGCCATCCGTGGAAGAAGATACCGGCTTTGCCCGGCTCATCGAGCCCATGGAGCATGTCACCGGACACTTTTCCAGTCTGGATGAATGGACCGACGTCCTCATCGACACGCTGGGCGGCAACGTCGATATCACCGAATCGCTGGTCGAGGACGATGCCTACCAGATTCATTCCTATGATCACGGTTGCGACGATTGCTATCAGGTCACGGCGACCGATGACGGCATCCTCGTCGAATGAAGGAGGGCTTATGAACATATTCATCAATCCCGGGCATGCGCTGGGCGGGAATCCTGACCCCGGCTGTGTCAATACTGCCCTGGGTCTGCGCGAATGCGACCTGGCCATCACCTATGGCAGCCTTACCGCCAGCTATCTTGAAAAGGCAGGCTGCGCTGTCAAGCTCCTGCAGAGCCAGAATCTCGCGGGCGAATCACCTGGCTGGCCCTGCGTCGTTGACACAGCCAATGGCTGGCCTGCCGATGTATTCCTCAGCATCCACGTCAACGCGGGCGGCGGACGAGGCCCCGAGACCTACTGCTACCAGATCCCGAGCGAAGCCGGGACACTCGCGACCTGCGTCCAGCACCAGCTCGTCACCAGTCTGCAGGGCATCGACCACTGCTATTATGACCGAGGCGTCAAGCAGCGCCACGACCTCTGCGTCCTGCGCCAGACCACCATGCCCGCCATCCTCATCGAGACCGGCTTCATCGACAGCGACGACGTGAACCTCCTGACCGGTCACGGGGATGACATCGCCCGGGCGATTGCCAGAGGAGTCACGGACTACTGGCAGCAGAGCTGCTGAGACATAGAAAAAGGGATATAGAAAAGACCTGTCGTACGGGATACGACAGGTCTTTTCATGTCCCTTTTATCAATGAATAACTCTAAAATCATAGACTCGGAAATTTGCATTACAATAATCAACGACTAGTGGGTACCTCATAATAATGGGTGGCATTTTTTATGCAGGAATAGGCATTTCCCGTTGATCCAAAATCAACATTTGCGGCATTTGCTGCCGTAAATATACAACGCAGCCCCTCAGCTTCATGGTAGACACCATCTCCATGAGCGAGCATAGTCTTACCATGAACAATCACTTTCGATACTGGATTTGCGGAAGAAGGATGCGTTGCGCGTAAGACACGATAGAGCTGGTCATGTATTTCACTTTCCTTATCTTTTTGGGGATCAACGGCAATCTCATACGTAACATCGAGAATCTTCCCACCATCTGCATCATCAGATACCTTTAGATCCGCATCCGGCTCTATCTTAGCAAGACGCTCCTTTATCTGATTTAATGAATAACGTACCCATTCCTCATACTGAGCCTGCTCATCATAAGCCTGCTGGGCCATATAGTTTTGCCATTCTTCATACTGGGCCTGTTGGTCATAGGCTTGCTGGGCGAGATAGTTCTGCCATTCCTCATACTGGGCCTGATCATCATAAGCTTTCTGGGCCATATAGTTTTGCCACTCTTCATATTGAGCTTGTTTATCATAATCTTCCTGCGTAGGCGATGAATCAGTCGGAGTATCTGGCGCAGAGGCTACTTCTGATGCAACTGGCACATTATCAGTAGGCTGGACTTGCTCGGCAACAGTTTGCTGAGCCTGATTTGCATCCGCTTGTTCCTGCTCCTTCTTCTGTGCCATCCAGGCTTCATATTTTGCCTGCTTGTCATAGTTTTCCTGTGCCTTGCGGTCTTGATAGGCCTGTTTATCTTCCGGCGATTCCGTCACCGCGTAGCCTGACAAAGTAATAAACAGCAGAACCGCTGCAATGCCGCTGTGTTTGAGCTTAGTTTTCCAGGTATGTTTTCTTCGTATCAAAGACCACAATAAAGTGACTGCTTGATATAGAATGTAAAGAAATATAACGCATGATATGCATTCAAAGAATTCTGCCGTTGATGCTGCTGTACTATAAGCAAACAATGTAAATGCTGCCCATGCAGCATATTTTAAATATAGCTTTTTCATATCGATTCCTCTATTTTACCGTCCAAATTTAATCCCATTTTTATTTTAGCACTTGCCTTAATCCTGTCAATATTTTTACATATAAGGCAGGATTTTATATGTTAGGCTAGAAGTAAGTATCTATATGTTAGTAATATGCTATATAACGGAGGAATTTGCATGAGAAAAATAAGCGTAATATTATTGACGGCATTTTCTATATGGTTAGGGGGCGGAATTATTCCATCCAATATGATGCCTCATGTCTATGCAGCAAGCAGTTATTGGAACGGTGACAGGAACTATCCGCTATTGCAGCATCTTCAACGGAATTGGAAGGATTATTATACGTATCTGGATAGCTCTTCTGTTGTAGTTAAGAAAGATGAATCCCATGATCATCACATTGATATCATATGGGCTCAAAACCATCTCAAAGTATCGGATAATCAGGTCAAAGAAGTCTCTACCTATTGGTTCCGTGATTATAATGGAACGATGTATGTATCTTCAAATGGTCAAAATTGGCGGCAATTTGATCCTTTTGATACTTCTGATGCGTACGGTGCTGTAGCGGCTGGTTGCCGAGAAGGCTGGAAAGTTGCGTTCGGAGTAGTATTTTCTTGAATCGATTTAGTAAATTAAAAACCACGAATCCTGCCCGTTGACAAAATCCGTGGTTTGGTTATAATTATAAGTAATAGAGCAGTTGACGTTGCAACCGTCGGCTCTCTCCAGAAATTTTGAGTTTGAAGGAAAGCCGTCCAGCCGCCGCGAAGCGGCTTTTTTTCATGCTATCGTTAGCGTTTATTTACGAAACGAAAGAATGGCGATGATCAGCATGCCGAAAGTCAGCATGAGCATCAATGACTCGTATGTAGTCATAGGCGCCACCTCCCTTGCGGGAACGTGAAAAAGCCCACGCCGTCAACTGCCCTTCGATTAGTATAGCATAAATTCGGATGTCCGCATAGGTCGGACATCTTTTTTGTTGTCTTTGACTGGTCAACTCGGTATGATGGAACCATAGAAGCATATATGCTCCTGATTCATGGAACGCAGGCACGGAATGACTGCGTCCGCTGTTCCCTGTTTACGCTGTCGGCCGCTTTCCCTGAGCGGTTGATATAAAGGTTGTCATTCCGCAGCAGAGCCGAACGGTATGACAGCCGTGCGGCTCTGTTGCATCTATACACATGACCATTGCCATACATTCTAAGGAGGGATTCTTATGGCAGTACGAAACAGCCAGACCAGTACACTGAAGCTGAAGCTTCAGACTGGCATGAACGCAAAGGGTGAGCCGAAGGTGGCCATCCATACGTTCAGTCACTTCAATCCAGCCATGGCCGATGACGATTATCTCGCTCTCGGCAACGCCATCGGCAAACTGCAGACCTTACCGGTTCTGTTCGTAGGCCGTACGGATTCGGCCGACCTGACGGCAGAATAAGGAGGTAGCGCAGTATGAAAACCACACTCGAAGTAATCTTCCTGCTGGAGGATGGCAAATCGACCACCTTTGAGCTGGAGAACCCACGCACAGATCTCACGAAAGCAGAGGTTGTGGCTGTGGCCAATAACATGATCGAGAAGAAGGCACTCCAGATTAGCGGTCTGAACCTTGCAGCCGTGAAGAATGCCTTTGTCCGCAAAGTGGATGAAGGTCAGCCTCGCCTAACCCGTTCCCCGCGTGCCCGACACGCAGAAGAGCCCCGGCACAGATGCCGGGGCTTTATTTGTAGAAAGGACCCATCATGGAACAGACTATCCTGACCGCGATCTCGGCCGTCGGCTTTCCCATCGTCGTGACCTTCTACCTGCTGACCCGGTTCCAGAATTCCATGGACCGCTTCACCGAGCAGCTGGGCGAACTGGTGAAAGAGCTGCAGCACAGCCGGAGCTGAAAAGAGCGGAGCCGCTAGTCAGTCAAAATTGACTGGTCAGCGGCTTCGCTCTTTTGCTGCCATAAATCAGATCGGCCAATGATTTCTTAATTCAACCCCAGATGCCCCTTTCACGAGACGATAGGCGCGATCAAAATAGCCCACACTGAACAGCTTTTTGGTATCATTCCATTTTCTTCCATCAAATGAGTAATAGGTTTTACCAGTCTGCC
Organism: Selenomonas sp.; assembly: GCA_022482925.1. Taxonomy (GTDB): domain Bacteria; phylum Bacillota; class Negativicutes; order Selenomonadales; family Selenomonadaceae; genus Selenomonas_A. Next base: position 71,993 of record JAKVOG010000007.1, read on the forward strand.
TGTTTTCGGACAGATACATCGTCTGCTGGCCGCCCATACTTTCTGATGTATTATTTTGTCCCATATGCCGCTCAAAGCAGACATCATATGAGATAATCGCAATCTTTATACGGTTTGCCGTATTTTCCGAAAGATAGGCGGAACTGACATCCCAGATATTGCCCGCGCCGGTTCCCCGACTCCATACAGGATAATTTATATCACCATGCCAGCATTCTACCCCATCTACTCTTGCCGTCGAAGAATATGCCTGGGCATTTACTGGGAACATACAGACAGCCAGGAGCATAAAGCTTAACAGGAACAACTTCTTCATGATATCCCCTCCATATATCGTCATTGATTCCATCTTTTTAATTATAGCAGACTGCCAGACTGCTGTCATAGGGATTAACGGAGGTGTGGTGGCGAGCTGGATGCGAGCCCGTTCCGGCCATGTGATGTGGCGGTGTCGGTAACGACGTGGAGACCGGAGGCGGGCGAAGACTGCCGGAGGTGTCCACCAAAGGAACGGACACCCGGGCCTGTGACGTGGATTGCGTGGGGAGAGTCTGACGGCGGACTGGAGCATGTCCGAATGGATGGAGGGCTCCTACCAGTGGGGAAAGAGGGCGAAGACCTGAGCCCCCGCGCTGGCAGGAGACTGGAATCCTGAGCGGCGGTCGGAGGGCAGCCGTCAGTCTCTCCCCACTGATCGGCGATGCTGTCTGATCTCGCCGCACTCTCGGCGTCGTCTGCGACGTGGGCCCTTCGGGTCCACTCAAGCAGCTGGACGCTGGCGAACTGGTGCTCTTTCGCATCATGGCCATTGTTCGGCGGCGGCTCAGCCGCCCGCTGCCGGACCTGCGCGGAGTGACGGGAGACTCCCGCCCCATGGACGGGGCGGTGCGGGCGCGGGCTGGACGTAAGCCGGATGCGCCATGGAATAGTTCCGATAATGCTAGCGACTGTATATCGGATGAAGGGGGGCGAAGCATCCGGTGGATGCTTCGCGGCTGACAGGTTTATCGAGTTGTCGGATGAGCATTCCCTATCGAGTTTGCAAGGACCAGTCCCGGACAAGGGAGAAGTGCCAGCCCGGACAGATTGCTGCCGGGGGCTGGTACTGGCTGGCGGCCTTATCCAGCCTATCGGATGAGCCCTACCAGGCAGGGCGGCTGGCCGGTCTTATCGCTCCAGCGGATGTGCGCACTTCCCTTGCTTTCCTCGAACGTTCCCATACAAGACGGCCCTCCAGCCGTTAGGGGCCCCACTTTCCGATATGCCGCGGGTTATCGGAACTATTCCCGCAGGTTTGGGCGCCACGGATGAGCGAGAAGCTGGGACTTGCTTTTATGACCATAAAGGCGAGTACGTGGCGGTCCTGACGACGTGGATGGTGCGGACCGCGCGGGTCAGGCAGAGCCAGCCGCAGGCGGGCTGGCCCGCACGGGCTGCGCTGTCCACCAAAGGAAGGAGCTGCCTCGTGCCAGGGACGGGATGCCAAGTCCTGGCGGTCACGCTTTGAGCCGGGCTTCCTGCTCTCCGGCGTACTCCTGCGACGTGGACGGCCCGGAGCTGGCGGCGCTGACGGTATGGACGGGCGGGAATGCCTTGGGCTATGGTGATCATGCGCTGCGGGTATGAATCCCACCTGCGCGGCCAGTGGAGAGCGGTCCACCAAAGCTGTGGTACGCAAAGGCCCCAAGCAGAGGTGGGCAGTCTATGGAAGCGGAGCGGAGCCTGCCGGTCGCAGGTCGGTGGCAGAGCCCCGCTGGAAGACGAGCTGCTCACGTCTGCGCCGGATGCAGAAATACAAAAGCAGAAAATCATTGAGCTGTGATTTTCCGCTTTCTTGTGATTCTTATTTTTTTTTGACTTCCAACAGTTTATGATTGTACCGATCTACGAATGCCTTATTTGTCTGGTAGAATTTCTTTACATCATTGACTAATCCTTCACCAATAGAATCCGGAATTAACTGTGTCGTTCGCTTGGCTTCTGGTACAGCCGAAAAATCATCATGTTTCCAAGATCCGCTATAATCTTCATCTGTATCTTGTGATAGATAGGTCATGGAGTTGCTTATCATATTACTCAAACTTCGCAGTTGTGAAACGGTCCATTAATTCTTAAATCAACTTTTTCAAAATAAAATAGCATAAGTCATCTCCGCTTTGTATAATGAAAGTGACAAAAATCCATAACACAAACGGAGGGCTTATGCCATGAATATTGTAGCACATCATCATCGTTCCAGTGAACTCCTTTCTTCAAAAATCTCGCATTTTCTTGAAGAATTCCATGTCAGCAAGATTCTCAGATCTTGTAATGCATATAAAGTACGCGGATTTTCAGCAAAAACGGTATTTCAGGTTGCCTTTGAAAATGCATTCAGCAACAAATCGTTTTTTCAGAAGGAGAAAGAGACTTTGCCCTCTCTCCCCTTTGCCAAAGATACGTTTTACCGTTTCATGAACTCCTGCAGTGTCAACTGGCGTAAGTTTACGCTTCAGCTGGGCTTTGCTGTTATCCATAAAATTGCTCCGCTTACGGATGAGAGTCGTCGCAATGTGCTCATAATCGATGATTCTCTTTTCAGCAGATCTCGTTCCAAGAAGGTTGAGCTGCTGGCAAAGGTCTATGACCATGTGGAGCACAAATATACCAAAGGTTTCCGCATGCTGACGCTTGGATGGAGTGATGGTAATTCATTCCTTCCGCTCAGTCATTGCCTGCTTTCCTCTGCCAACCGTGAAAACCGTCTGCAGGAAGCGTCCGTTGGCGTTGATGCCAGGAGTAATGGCGGTAAGCAACGTAAGCTGGCACAGACTAAAGCAACCAGCGTACTCCAGACGCTTCTGAAAGAGGCGAAAGCAGTCGAAATTCCAGCTAAGTATGTTCTCTTTGACACCTGGTTCTGTTCGCCGATTTCGCTGATTCAAATCAAGGAAATCGGCTACGACGTTATTGCCATGGTCAAGAAATCGGAGACCATCCATTTCCGTTACAATGGCCGAATGCAAAGCGCGCCAGCTATCTTCCGTGCTGCTACGAAACGTCGTGGGCGTGCCAAGTTCCTGCTTTCTGTAGAAGTTGAAGCAGTAAAAGACTCAATGTCAACACCGGTGAAATTAGTCTTCGTAAGGAACAAGAATAACCGTCAGGAGTATCTCATCCTAGCTTCGACTGATGTCAATCTGTCAGAAGAAGAAATCATTCAGACTTATGGTAAGCGCTGGAATATTGAAGTCTTTTTCAAGATGTGCAAATCGTTCCTGAAGCTGGGGAAAGAAAACCGGACAATGTCTTATGATGCCATGACGGCTCATGTCTCCATTGTCTTTGCTCGTTACACGATGTTGTCGCTGGAGCAGCGCCGAAATGCAGATAAACGCAGCATTGGTGATCTGTTTTTTGCCTCGTATGATGAGCTGCAAGATTTACGTTATATGGACGCGTTGCTATTGATTTTGAAAAAATTCATTGACAGGATAAAGGAACGAATGCTTTTCATGGAAAAAGAACTGGATGAGATGCTTAATTCTTTCTTAGAAAAACTGCCATTCTTATGGCACAACTGTTTGAAACACTGTGCATGATGTTGGCATTTAAGGAGTCACATTCCCTTGCTATGCATTATTGCAGGCTTGTTTGGGATGTGCGAAGTTTGAGTCATATTATATTTCAGTTTACATATCTCCGCTTTTTGAATTTCATCATTACTGTTATAATGATATATCGTATATGTAAAATAAATGTCATCACCGTCTGATTTTATTGAGTTTGTCGAAATATAAAATTTATTCATACCTGTAATTCTTTTAGTACCATAATGGATATGATAACTTTTGCCATGATTATATACAGCATACTCATGATTCTCCGTTAAATGCTCAATTGTGTAATACATAATTGGTTGGTAAAAATCTTGCTTTTCTACATTTGTCTCATAGACCTTCATGTATTGCGTTAGCAATGTACCGTCTTTCATATAAAAACCTGTAAAATTTCGTTGAACGTCTCCCGTCCAAAAATATAATCTTAATCGGTATATCCCATAGCCGTCCTGTAATTTTTCAGGCTTCACATAGGTATTGTCATAACTATCAAGTTCAGTCTTAGCCCCCTTGTAGGAATACTTGACCATCATCCATACATCTGCATAATCCGCATTATCCCCATACACATAATGTGGACTTATTGTCTGCGTATCCAAGAAAAATCCATAGTAATCATTCGATTCAATCCATTGCCACTGATGCTGCAGTGCCTGGCTCACATTGCTGAACTGAAGGAGCAGCAACAAGCAAATACAGATACTTTTTATAAGTCTCATCCAATCCCCTCCCACTTGATTGACATTCTATTTTCATTATATCATAATATGTTTTAAGAGGGGGCATATTCATGAAACAGATCATTAGTGCATCACTATTGCTCATAACACTGATGCTGCCAAGTAACTTTTCTTTTGCATCAGCGCGTTGGGTCAATGCAGAATCTACACCAGATTGCAATACCTATGTTGATTCACAAACAGTATCGTATAATAAAGACGACAATAATATCACGTATTGGATAAAGAGAACTAGTCCTCCAGCTTATGGCTATACATTCATGGAACAGCATAGCTGTAACTTGACAGAGAAAAAGATCGACATCTTGAAATCCATAACTTATAAACAGGAAATCCTACAAAGATCTACCAATACCCCACATTCATATGTTATTCGCATTACTCCGGATTCCCCTGCAGAGCATGAGGTCAATACTGCTTGCAGTACCATCGGTTTAGCTCCTGTTCTTGGCGTATCGACACATCGATGGAAATGGATCCATTCTACAGACAAGACTTCCTACTCCATCTGTGTAGATCAGAAAGAGTACAATCCGGCAACCGGCAGAGCACTGATCTATATAAAGAAGACTTATTTGAACGGAAGACATTGGACACAGGCTTATGTTTGTAATTTAAAAGAAAACACGCTAACGACATCACTTGATGAATCGAACAATGATCAAAAGTTTATTGTCCCTGACAGTATTGAAGAACGGATATTTAATGCAGCGGTTATCCTATGCAAGCAATAGTTTATAAAAGCTCCGTCGGTTATCGGCGGAGCCTTTTACTATCCCGAGAAATGCCTCGCGTACCACAGCTTTGGTGGACAGCCCTCCTCAGGCCGCGCTGGCGAGCTTTCTCTCCGCAATGCATGCGCTTCTCTTATAGCCCAGTCCATTCCCGCCTGTCAGGGCGTTTCCTGCGCCGCCTGCTCCGGGCCGTCCACGTCGCAGTCGTACGCCGTGGGCGCAGCTCAGGGGCTCCTGCCTTGAGATCCTTTCTCTGAATGCTGCTACAGGCACGGGCGTCCTTCCTTGGGTGGACAGGGACACTGTGAGTCAGCAAGCCCCCGTCAGGAATTAGCCCACTCGGCAGATGATGGGCTTCCTGCCAGCAGAAGATAGGAAAACGTCAGGCACAGCCCACCATCATAGCGCAAAGCCCCACGCCTGCCCGCACAGCGTACCCGTCCACTTCGTCCGGACACCATCCGGCGGATGGCTGCGCCCCGCCTTGCTATACGCCGCCCCCGCGGGATGGGGCGGCTTTTTGCGCTCTGGGGCTCGTGGGCAAAGCTCGCTCCGGACCGCATCCTCCTCGCCAGTCGCGCTCACCTTGGGTGGTCTTTGCGCCCTGGCTGGTGATTTTTCCGCGAGCGCCCTGGCAGCAGCCTGCCGGTTTCGCGCTTTCCCTGCCTGCGGGGGCGCGGTCCTCCGCTCAAGGAAAGCCGCCTTGCATGCATTCCGATAACTGCCTTTCGCCTATCGCCAGCGAGCACCCTGCGGGCGGCCCCTCACGCCATCGATAGGCACAGTTATCGAAACGCATACGCGGACTGCAGCTCTTCATGGTGGCCGCATCCAGCTCCTGCATCGGCCGCATCCCTGCGTCCGCCCACCAGCCGCCCGGCGGGCCGACACGCCGACCTCATCAGCTGGAGGCCGCTTTCCCGTGAGCAGGGAAGCGGCCGGATCAGGACACGGGACACTCAGCTGCTGCGCTCCGGACCGGAAGCAGCGTCCGTTGCCCAGCCCTGCAAGAAATCCTGACCGCATATTAGGGAATGGACATATCAGCCCGCCCAGCAGGGTTCGCGTCATCCATGGCTTTGGTGGACAGGTTCCTGTCCACGTCGCCAGCGATGACCGGGGGCGCAGCTCATCATACCAGCAGCCCAGCTCATCAGGGACGGACTGCCAGCCTGGCGCCGCCTCGGCGTTCGGACCTGCGATCTCCTGCCAGTGCGGGGGCTCAGGTCTTCGCCCTCCTTCCGCACCGGTAGGAGCCCTCCGGCCACTCAGCCGCAGCTCTGCCAGTCAGGCAGACCGTCCCTGTGCATGCTCGTCACCGGCACGGGTGTCCTTTGCCTTTGGTGGACACCCTCCGGTCGGCTGCCGCCCACCTCCAGGCATCCACGTCGGCAACGACACCGCTCCATCCGGGAGCCGGGGGACCGGGCTCGCATCCAGCTCGCCTTAAGTAAAACCATCTCCTCATTTCAAAAACGCACTTTTCTTTCACCAAAATATGTCAAATATTATGAAACTGACCTTTAAATAAATCATGAGAATATCGTGAAACAGTAGTTTCCTTTTCAATATTACCTCTCGTTGTCTCTATATCTAAAACCGCTTTGAATGACACATCATTTTCTATATGTGGACAACCTGGGAAAAACACAAATCCTTCCACCACTTCATAAGCCCGCATATTAATTACAGGCTTTAAAAAATTATCTTTCAGAAGTATTACATCATGCTTAGTACCATCATAAGGTTCCATATCATAACTATCCGCAGGCCTTGCATTTGCCTGGCTGGAATTCAAGACTGCTTTATTAGGCATCACTAATTTAAATTGTGCAATTCCGATTGGGAGTTGTGATCGATTTTCAATGCGAAGATAAATAAGTAACCGATTATCTGCAGTAAAATGGTCACTCCTATCATAGGGAAAATAAATTGGTGACGGAAGAATTTCTACATGTAAATTCCATCGCTCCTTATGCTCATTAAACAAATAGTTTGCAATAGCAGCAAAACTACCTGCTGAAAATGGAAATACCAGTAACGATACTACCTTATCAGGAATAGCCGGAACAAAATACATTACACTTCCGGCTGCAACAAAGATGCTACCGATACAACCTCCAATCAAAAATTTATAAGGGTGTCTATGAATCTTACTATCAATTGACTTTGCCATTCTATTTACGTAGTTCATAAACTCAACATACTCCTTCTTCTACATACATATAATATATTTATTATACACTCTACCCAAAGTTACACTCCTATTTATTTCTATTACGCTTTGTAGATTTGTCAATGATGTGAGACCTAAAAAATGACAAAATCCTAGAGAAAATTCAAGTGGTCTACACCAGCTGCTTTCGCTTTTGAATTGGAGAAAGCCAATTCAGTGATTGCATGGGGATCTGATTGGCTCTGCGGCGATAACGGGCCATCTGTAGATTCAAGTCATCAAAGGAGTAGAACTTCAGATGGTTATAGAAACGCTCTTGATCGCTCCTATGGCTGCGTTCGACTTTACCGTTATGTCTAGGCGTCCGAGGCCGGATGCGCTTGTGGTTTATGCCTAACTTCTGGCAAAGGACATCCAGCGGATGAGTTCGGTCCGTTTTGGCAATATGAGTAAACTCTGCCCCATTGTCCGTTTGCAGAATTTGGGGCTGGTAACCGAAATAACGGATGGCACGCTGGAGAAAATCTACTGTTGAAAAGCTGGTCTGTTCAAGGTATGGATAGAGGAATCTCTCCCTCGAAGCTTCATCAATCACGGTATATTGGTAGAATTTCTGAGGCATATCGCCTGTATAACAAGCGGTAGGGACATATTTGACGTCCATCTGCCATTTAACACCAATCTGATCAGGGGTATCATAGGGCTTCGGCACATAAGCCTTCTTGGTAGAAGAGGCCTTGGATGAGTATCTAAGCTGGCGGAAGACACGGTATAGGGAGAGCGGATGGCGGGAATAACCTTTCTGGGACTTGAGCTTGCCGAACATCTCCAATAAGGATATATGAGGATTCCTGCGATGCAGATCATGAATCCATTTAAGTTCCTGCTCGGTATGTGAGTTTGGGTGAGGAGAATGCGGTCGATGTGAATGATCCAGCAAAGATTCCCGCGTCTCATCGAAGCGTTTATTCCAGCGCATCAGAGAAGCTTTAGAGATATGGTAGCGACGACAGACGAACTTGACGCCGACGCCAGAGCGGTAGAGCTTGACGGCATAGAATCGAGTAGAAACTTCATGTGGCAAATAACGATTGGAATGTGGTATACTAGTCAAAACGGTTAACATCCTTTCTGAATTTGGTGTGCAAATTAAATTCTACAGGATTTAACCGTTTTTTTATAGGGGTGGTCTCACATCAATTGTAAAGCTACAAACATCATTATGCAATATTAACGCTTTTCCTTTACAAGTTAGGCCACCTTGTGCTATAATATTTCTGTTCGCGAGAACACGGAGAGGTGTCCGAGTGGTCGAAGGTGCCGCACTCGAAATGCGGTAGGGTTAATAGCCCTCGTGGGTTCGAATCCCACCCTCTCTGCCATTATGAAATTAAGCCCTGCAGCTGATGCGGGGCTTTTTTTTGCACAAAATCGACAAACAAAAAACCGGCCAGCTGCCTGACCGGTCAATCCACAAATAAAACACACCTTTTCCTGACGATAAAACTTCTTCTGTCCTCATCCTATGGACACAGTAAACTCCTGAAGATCTCCCTCCGTTCCCTTCTTCGTCCACACAATTCCGCCTAAAACCTGCGGGCTGACTGCGGGTTTCCGTAAAGAAATCCCATGCCAGCTCATACCCCGAAAAATCATCAAACAACCAGCTTTACAAAGCAACATCCCGCAATCCCAATAAAATCAAGGTCTCCCGAGCCCGCGCCAGTCCTCGGTTCATGGACATTCTCGAACTTGACCCGTCAAAAGTCAAAAGGATGACTCGAAATCAAGTGTGGTGAATAGCCACCGTGGGTTCGAATCCCACCCTCTCTGCCATTGAAAGCGTAACTCCCATGACAGTTTTGTCATGGGAGTTTTTGTGTTTTCTTCTACAATTCAATTCATTATTAACAAATCTAAAGAATTTCACCATATTTTTATAATAATTTATTAATCTTATTGTCAAAACGAAAGCCTTACCTTATAATTAACCTTGCGGTCCTGCAGACCGACTATATAAATGGGAGGTTGAAGGCTTTGGATAAAGTCAGATCCGACCAGTCCGCTAACAGCTTTGCACTGCTGGATGAAGATTTCTTTCTTCTGCAGACCAAAGCTGAAGATGTCCTCCTGGACACCGTAGGACTAGGTAGAAAAATGCAGGAAGCGTTTGAGCGCCACGGTGAAGGGATGAGCTCGTCAGTGTTGTGGAAGGCACTACAGCCCAAGAGATGATACCCTGACGCGAAAAGCCCCACAGCTTCAATGAAGCTGTGGGGCTTTCTCTATACATACATTAGGAGTTTCAGGATCATACCGCCTGTTTACGGCGTTTAAGCTGCAATGCCAGGATCACCGCAAAGATGACCACACCAATGACATCGGTGATCCAGCCCGGTTTGATCAGCATCAGACCGCCGACTGCAAGCAGCAGACGCTCTGCCAGGATGCATTTGTCGGCCAGGAAGCCAATGAGTGCCGAGCTCAAAGCAACCATGCCCAGCAACGCTGTAATTGTTGCCAGCAGCAGGTCGATCATCGTACCGCTGACCATCAGCAGTACCGGTGACAGAACGAACATATATGGGATGATAAACGCGGCAATAGCCAGTTTCGACGCATTGACTCCCGTCTTCAACGGGTCACCTCCACTGATACCTGCACCGGCATATGCAGCCAGTGCCACTGGTGGTGTAATATCGGCGATAATGCCAAAGTAGAAAACAAACATATGCGCAGCCAGGATTGGTACCCCCATCTGAACCAGTGCCGGAGCGGCAATAGTCGAGGTGATGACATAGTTCGCAGTCGTCGGCACACCCATCCCCAGGATAATAGCCGTAATCATCGTGAAGAACATTGTTGGCAGCAGCAGACCACCAGACAGGTCCAGAAGCCCCGAAGCCAACTTCAAGCCAACACCAGTCTTCGTAACAACGCCAATGATGATACCAGCCGATGCGCATGCCACCAATACGCCCAGTACATTACGCGCACCATTCTCCAGTCCGCGGACAATCTCAATGGGTTTCATACGCGTAGATTTTCTGAGTGCCGAGCAAAGGATTGCCAATACGATAGCCACCAATGCCGCCCGCATCGGCGTATAGCCAGATACCAGCAGGTAAACGATGACGACCAGCGGCAAAGCCAGATGTCCCCGTTCCGTAAGCAGCCTGCCCATTTTCGGCAGCTGATCACGTGGAATCCCCTTGAGGTTATTCCGCTTCGCTTCAAAATGCACACCAAGCCAAATACCGGCAAAATACAGCAACGCCGGTACCACTGCTGCCTTGACTATCTCGATATAAGGAACACCGACGAACTCCGCCATAAGGAAGGCTGCAGCCCCCATGACCGGCGGCATCAGCTGCCCACCAGTCGAGGCTGCTGCCTCAACTGCGCCAGCAAAATCTTTATGATAGCCCAGCTTCTTCATCATCGGGATTGTCAGTGATCCTGTACCGACTACATTAGCCACAGAACTGCCCGACACAGTCCCCATCAAACCAGATGACAATACAGCCACCTTTGCCGGACCACCACTGGCCCAGCCCGCAATCGAATTGGCCAGGTCTATAAAGAATTTGCCCAATCCAGTCGATTCCAGATAGGCTCCGAACAGGATGAACAGAAAGATAAAGGTCGAAGATACCCCCAGTGGAATACCGAAGATGCCCTCTGTCGTGAAATACAGATGACCAACCAACTGCGGCAATGTCAGCCCACGATGTGCCAGAATCCCCGGCATATATGGCCCAGCAAAGGCATAAGCCAGGAAGGCCAGCACTACACAGACCATCGGAATGCCGACCACGCGGCGCGTAGCCTCGATAACCAACAAAATGCCAATCACACCGACTATCAGATCAACACTTGATACCGTCCCCGCTCTCAAGACCAGATGCTGATACTCATAGATGATATACGCCGGAGCCGCTGCTCCCAGGACAGCCAGGATAAGATCCAATGGATGAATCTTATTTCTGGACCATGAACGACACGTCGGATAAAGCAGGAAGGCCAGCGCCAGACCGAACCCCAAATGGACTCCACGCTGCAGCTGAGCATCCAATACCCCGAAGGTCGCCGTATAAAGCTGAAATACAGAAAACGCAATCGCAATTGCTGAAACGATTTTAGCCATGAAGCCCGTATACTCCATCGTATCGGATTCCCTGTCATATTGTTTCAGGACGTCTTCCGCTAATTTTGCCTCGGACTTTTCTTTCATCGTAACATCCCTTTCCCTAACGAATCGACAAATAGATCAACCGGAGTCCCCGGTGGATAGGTTTCAAACAGGCGATAGGTCCGCCCGCCAAGGTATAGTGTCAACTGCGTACCAACGCCTGTACGCAGGGTAAGCTGAGGAAAATGGCGTTCCATCCCGTCAAGGATATAATAATCCCCCTCCTGATAGAAATGTCCTTCTTCCGCCAGGAACGGCAGGCCTACGCCAAAAGACTGATACTTCGTCGAATGCAGGATAAAACTATGCCCATCCACATCAACAGCCAGATTCTCCAATACCGGTGTCTTCTGTACCGAATGAATGAAATGGATGGAAAATGGGGTACCAGGCTGTGCGGGTACGATAGCTACGGTAGTATCACCGGCAGCCCGGACAAACAGGCAGGGCTGCAACAGGATATCCACTGCTCCCAGCAGGATACCAAGCACACAAAGCCATACAATTGGACGATTTACGCTCAACAAGACCACCACTTCCCAATACTAGCAAAAGCCTCCAGAACTGGAGGCTTTTGCTTAATACTTTATCCAGCAAGCAACTTATTCTTTGAAGAACTTCTCGGCACCAGCATTCATTGGCAAGGACATTCCCTTCAGAGCGCCCTCTTTCGTGATCAGCTTACCGACAGAATGCGCTGCCTGCAGACGATCAAGGTTCGAGAACAATGCTTTAGCAATATCATAACCTAACTTATCATCTACCTTATCCGTAGCAACCAGCATAGCCATGACGGATACGGTCTGCACATCCTGGTCAAAGCCAGCATAAGTACCAGCCGGGATTGTTGTCTTCGTATAGAACGGATACTTTGCAATCAACGCATCCGCCTTATCCGCATCAACGGCCAGCAGACGGATCTTATTCTGTGAGCAGATATCCTGTACCGATGCAGTCGGATAGCCAGCCGTCAGGAAGGCTGCATCAACGTTGCCATCCTTCAGTGCACTGGCACCTTCAGCAAAGGAAAGATACTGTACATCGATATCATTATAGGTAATACCATAAGCTTCAAGAATCTGACGCGCATTGGCCTCAGCACCGGAGCCGGCTGCACCAACGGCCACACGCTTCCCTTTCAGGTCTGCAACGGTCTTGATATTGGCACTGTCCAGCGTAACGAACTGACAGGTCTCAGGATAAAGGGTCGCGATGCCACGAATATTGTCTACCTTCTTATCAGTAAACATCTCGGTTCCGTTGACCGCATAATAGGTAATATCATTCTGAACGATAGCCAGATCCACCGAGCCATCCTTCAGCATATTGATATTGGCCACTGTAGCACCGGTACTCTGAGCACTGGCATTCATCCCCTTGATGTCCTTGTTCAGGATCTCTGCCATAGCTCCGCCGATTGGGTAATAGGTTCCGGCCGTACCACCGGTTGCGATATTCAGGAATTTCTTTTCTGAGCTGCCACCACAGCCCGTAATCAGGGCTGCCGTAAACACAGCAGCCAATCCGACTGCCAATAGTTTCTTGAATTTGTCAAATTTCATTACAAACGCCTCCCATATGTCCCTTTAATGACCTATTCTTTATACTATATATAAAACTATAACATACTTCATGTATACTTTCAAGATAATAAGCATAAATAAGCTACACATTGTAATGTATGTCTGTATACATAATACCTCAGCGATACGATGATTTTTGTCAGATAGTTTGCACGAAAAAAGACTATCATACCAAATCGTACGATAGTCTTTCCCAGTATTAACTAAAACCAGATCTGCAGCTTTCCTATCAAAGTTCAGCGACAGCTTCTACCTCACAGAGTGCTCCGGCCGGCAGGGCTTTCACGGCCACACAGCTGCGGGCCGGCTTACTGATGAAATGTTTGGCATAGACTTCGTTAAATGCCTTAAAATCGGCTATATCGGCCAGGAAGCAGGTTGTCTTGAGGACATGGCTCATATCCGTACCAGCTGCAGCCAGCACTTCCTCTATATTACAGCAGCACTGCTCAGCCTGGGCTTCAATAGTTGTAGCAACAATCCTGCCTTCAGCCGGGTTGATGGCAATCTGTCCGGATAGGTACAGGGTATTTCCCGCTGCGATGGCCTGACTGTATGGACCTACAGCAGCCGGGGCTTTATCAGTATGGATGATCTTCATGGGATGATTCCTCCTTCAATATTATCTTCTTATTGTACAACAGTCCGCTTTATGTTACAAGTTTACACATCATTATCTATGTTTTTATCCCCCGCTTCCTTCTACCACACTGCAAAACTTCATTGACAGCTGGATACAGCTTTGTTACGATTATATCAATGCAACAAGAAAGGAGCCGCTGCTATGACCGATGAGACCAAGGATGCTTCTCAAGTCCTTCACGAAGGACAGCCGGTTCACATCACCACGGACGACGAGTCTATTGACTATCAGGGAACCATCCTCGAATTGGCGGAGCGCTATCTGGCCGTCAACCTCGACATAGACACGAGAGCTTTTCTGGATGCCCCGTCAGTTGGCCGCCTCATCCAATGCGCAGTCACCGGAGATGGCTGTGTATTCCGTTTCCAGGCGGGCTTCCGCAGCAGCTCGGCATTACCGGCAATGATCTGGTATTTGGAGAAACCAGTAACCGTTCGCCGCGTCCAGATGCGTCGCTTTGTCCGGGTTCCCATGGCTTTGCCTCTGACTGTCAGACTCCCCGGAGAACATGGGGGCCTGCACAATGCGGCCGAAGCCACACTCGTAGATATCAGCGGCGGCGGCCTCTGCTTTGCTCACACAGATGAAGTTCCGCTCAAAGCGCGGATTGCCGTTGATATTCCCAACCTGCCTCTTTTCGGCACGCTCAGAACATTTGCCCAGGTGGAACGCTGTACCGCCATCGAGGTATTCAATGGCAAAATATACCACATTGGTGCCTCTTTGGAAAACAGCCTGAGTAAAAAGGAACAGGAACAGCTCATCCAATGCATCTTTGAGCTCCAACGAAAATATCTGCGAAAAGGGCTGCGCATGCCCAATATCGATCACACGAAAAAAACATAAAAACGCCCCCTTGGATAGGCAGGATTTGTTCTTCTGCCTATCCAAGGGGGCGTTTGGATTTATTTCGTTATTCTGCCGGTTCCGGAACGTCCTTCTTTTGACCAAGGAGTTCTTTCCCGCAGTGCTTCACAACCAGGATAGCAAGTGTCATGAGCGCCAGTGCCAGGATAAGCTGCAGACCGTCCACCATGAAAACGAAACTGCCCGCCGAAAGCTTCGTGACAATACCATAAACGCTCATGACCAGGGCTGTCATCGTGACAAAGAACATGAACGTCATCGGCACATAGAGCATCCAGCCTTTACGGCCAGTCGTCCGCAGGAATACCGCCAGCGAAATCAGCACCAGAGCCGACAGCAGCTGATTTGCAGCGCCAAATAGCGGCCAGATATTCATATAACCTGCCAGACAGAGGAAATAAGCCAGGAACAAGGTGATAACCGTCGAGAAATATTTATTCATACAAAGACTGGCAACCGATCCCGGCTCCTCGCCCTCGCTCGGCGTGAACAATTCCTGGAACGACATGCGGCCGATACGCGCCACGGAGTCGATAGTCGTCATAGCCAGTGCCGATACACACATTGTGATTACGCAGGCAGATACCCCTGCCGGCAGTCCGAACATCTTGAAGAACCCACCGATCGAGCCGGCAAAGATCTGGAACGGCGTGCCTTTCGGCATAACACCATTCGAGGCAGCAGCGCAGGCAATGACCAGTGCCACTACACCAAGCATCGACTCTACCAGCATAGCACCATAGCCAACCGGCAGCATATCTGTCTCATTCGCAACCGCCTTGGACGAAGTCCCTGACGAGACCAGACTGTGAAAACCAGATACAGCTCCACAGGCAATAGTGATAAAGAGGATTGGGAACAGTGACTGCCCGTTGACGGTAAAACCAACAAAAGCCGGCATATTGATAGTCGGATTTGCTACGACAACACCGACCACACCGCCAAAGACCATCCCCAACAGCAGGAACGCACTCAAATAATCACGTGGTTCCATCAGCAGCCACATCGGCAGTACCGATGCGATAAAGCAGTAACCAAAGGTCACATACCGCCAGGTCTGTGCATCGAAGAACAACGGGAACTGCATACCGACAGCAAACATCGCAATAACGAGAACAACCGCTACCAGGAACTTCACGACACCGGACGGATTGAACCGACGGATGTACTCACCAAATCCCATGGCAACAAAAATGTACAGCATGGAGATAGAAGCAGCCTGTGCCCCCGGAACATTCAAGGCCCCGTCTTTAGTCATGCCATTAAACGTATTGGCAATAATATCCGCAAATGCTGCCAGGACCAGCAGCGTAAACAGCCAGCAGAACAGCAGGAACAAGCGGCGACCCGTCTTACCTACATACTGTTCGATAAGCATGCCCATCGATTTGCCCTGGTTCTTTACCGAGGCATAAAGTGCTGTAAAATCCTGAACCGCACCAAAGAACACGCCGCCGATCAGCAGCCAGAGCAGCGCCGGAGCCCAACCGAACATGGCAGCAATAATTGGTCCAGTAACAGGGCCTGCGCCAGTAATCGACGAAAACTGATGCGAAAATACCGTAAATCGGGAAGCCGGCGCGTAATCCTGTCCGTCCTCGAGCGCTACTGCTGGTGTTTTGGCCTTTGGATCAATTCCCCAGGTCTTCACCAGCCAGCGGCCATAACCGAGATAAGCGGCCACAAATACGACGATGGCCAGCCCTACAAGCATCAAACCATTCATCATGAATCCTTCTTTCTATGATTATAAATAATTACAGATAAAAAACACGCCCGCATCGCAGTGCGCAGGGCGTGATACATTCCACTTTAGACCATGTACATTTCTACAGTTCATGTACACCGCGCCGTTGCGATTGGACATTTCTTATGAACTGTATCTTATCACCATGTAGACTATGTGTCAACTTGTAAACATAAAAGAAGTAATCTTCAGAATAGTTACTGCTCCTGTCAGGCTTCTGTCGTCCGGGCTGCCTTCTGCCGCGCTTTCTCAGCTTTCCAGGCCCAGACGCAGCGTATTCCCGGATGCATATGCGGAAGAACGAAACAGCGGCTGCAGGAGACACAGACCGATGGTTCACCACCGGACAGCTGCTTCACTACAAAATCCGGCTCAGCAATCAAGGCCCGCCCCAGTGAGACCGCATCCAGTCCAGCGCCCAGGACGTTGTCCATATCGTCCAGCGAACGGACACCGCCTACCAGGCTCATCGGCTGCTCCGGCACGGCTGCCTTGAGTATTTTCGCCTCGTCCAGATAATAGAGCGTATCCGTCCGCGGCTGATTGATGAAATCTACACCGGACAGTTCCACCAGCTCGACACCTAATGCCCGGCAACGCTGAAGGATCCAGACCATATCCTCATGATAGCTGGCATGATCCTCTGCCTTGGTATCAAGATTGATCTTAATCAATACAGGGAATGTCTCTCCACAAGCTTCTTTTATCCCACAGATGATCCGTTCCGTCATGCGGAAACGATTTTCGACACAGCCACCATAGATGTCCGTCCGCTGGTTGAAGGTCGGATCGATGAAACGGGATAACAGATACGAGTGCGCAGCATGAAGCTGGACACCATCCACGCCGGTTGCCTGCAGACGTACAGCCGCCGCAATGAATCGCTGCTCGATGGCCTGGATCTCCTCCAAAGTCAGCATACGAGCCTCCCGGTCCTTTTTCAACGGTCTGGCCACGACATCTGCGAGATCATCCTGATCGATGGCTCGCGGGCCGGCATGCGATAACTGAGGAATAAACCGCACATCAGCCGCATGTGCGATTGCCGCCGCCCGGCGGAACTGTTCCGCGAACGAATCCTCATAGATATTGACCTGCTCCGGATTCGCCCGGCCCCGCGGATCTACACAGCAATGCCCCGTAATGATCGTCCCGACACCATTCTTTGCCAGTGTCTCATACATCTGATACTCGGCTTCTGTCATATAGCCGTCTTTATCGGCCAGGAAACTGTGGACCGCAGAGCGGATTACCCGGTTCTTCAATGTGATATGAGCAAGTTCAAGCGGAACTTCAATCTTGTTACTCATCATTACCTCCCAAAAGAATACCTACGTTATTTTCGTAACGTATCCCTATACATAAAAATAGTGCTGGGTAGTTACACCCAACACTATACATTCACAAATGGAAAAGATTACTGGTCTACCCGGCAGATATCTGCCCCTAAAGCCACCAGCTTGACCACCAGGTTGTCATAGCCACGATCGATATGATGGATATACCCTACCTGTGTCTCACCATCAGCAACCAGGCCGGCCAATACCATAGCGGCACCTGCGCGCAGATCTGTTGCCTTGACCTGACAGCCCATCAGGGTATCCACCCCTTCGACTACAGACGTACGTCCATCAATCTTGATGTTTGCCCCCATGCGCTTGAGTTCATCGACATGCATGAAGCGGTTCTCGAAAACCGTCTCAGTTACCAGGCCTGTGCCCTCTGAGACCGCCAGCATTGCCATAAACTGCGCCTGCATATCCGTCGGGAATCCTGGATAAGGCATCGTCTTGACATCAACTGCCTGCGTTCTCTTGTCACAGGACACCCGGATACCATTGACATCTTCTTCGATCGTCACGCCAGCTTCTTTAAGCTTGGCAATGACCGGCTTCAGATGCTCGCTGATCGCATTCTCGATATAGACATTGCCACGCGTCATAGCAGCAGCTACCATGTAGGTACCAGCCTCGATGCGGTCAGGAATGATCGTATAATCGCGACCGACCAGTTTCTGCACACCCTCAATCTTGATGACATTCGTACCGGCACCACGAATCTTTGCGCCCATGACATTGAGATAGTTCGCCAGATCGACAATTTCCGGTTCCTGGGCAGGATTCTCAAGCACCGTCTGGCCCTCTGCCATCGACGCTGCCATGATGATATTTTCCGTAGCACCAACACTTGGGAAATCCAGATAGATACGGGTTCCCTTCAAACCATTTGGTGCCGTTGCTTCAATGAAACCATGACCAATCTTGATCTCAGCACCCAAAGCCTCGAATCCCTTAAGATGCAGATCGATTGGCCGCGTACCGATGGCGCAGCCGCCCGGCAGCGAGATCTTGGCCTGACCGCAACGGGCCAGCAACGGACCCATGATCAGGAAAGAAGCACGCATCTTACGCACCAGATCATACGGAGCTTCGCAGCTGCCAATTATCGTGCTGTCCACATGCAGTTGATGCTTCGCCTCATCAAATTCTGCCTTGACGCCGAGCTTCTTGAGCACTTCTGTGATCGTATGTACATCTTCCAATGCTGGCACTTCATCCAGCAGGCTCGAAGCATCCTGACCCAAAAGCGTCGCAGCAATGATTGGCAGCACTGCATTCTTGGCACCGCTGATTTTCACCCGGCCCTCCAGCCGGCGTCCCCCATGTATAATCAACTTTTCCATTAAGTTTGTTATCCTCCTATAGTTGCGCCTCTTCAAAAAGCACTAACCAATAGTTTATCATCATCTCCGCTTCATGACAATAGGGTCCCTTACTTTCTCTCAATCTGCAAAGCGGAATGTATCACATTATCGATGATGTAGTTCGTTTCAAATTTTGTTTCGCCGGCTTTGGGTTTTGCAGCTTTGCTGTCCAGCAGGGTAATCTCCCTTGGCGCATCACTGCCCTGTGCCTCGGCCGCTTCGCGCATCAGTTTACGCTGCTCATGTGCCGACAGTTGCTTCTGAACCGGTCCCGGTGCAATGATGATCTCATTGTTACGGCCATTCTCCTGCAGTTTCTTCAGCTTATCCGCCGTCGTCTGCTTTGCATCATTCTCATTCGTCACATCAACACCCGACTGCTGCAGCAGCATCAGTGCCGTAGCGGGGACCAGACCGCCACCACGGATATCCAGATTCAAAGTGCCTTCTGGCTGATTCTCCGGAACCGTGAATGGGATAATCATCGTTTCCTTGGCCCGCCGATAAGGCTTGAGCGTCGTCGTGAACTTGACCGTTTCACCTGGTTTTACCTTTTTCTTATCCGGTACAGCAGATACCAGGGATGCGGTCTTGCGATCATTATCGACCGTTATATCGACCTGGACATCAATGATATCTGACTCTTTTTCGGTATTCTGACAAATGATGCTCATAGCCTGCATCAGCTCTGCCATGGAGATCTGCCCGACATCTGCCGTATTATAGAACATATTACTGCGCGACACAACGCCATCCTTGACGGCATTCGTCCGGATTCTGAACCCGACCTTCGCTGTACTGCCGCTAAGATCATCGGCGGTCTTGCTCAGAGCAGCATAGGCGATTCCACCGCTGAGCTGCGCCAGAAAATCTTCATCATAGGCAATACGTGCACCATAGTTATCGGTACGGCCTAAAGAATTATCCTGCACCCGAACCTTCACCGGAACAACCGAAGGGAATGTCCCCAGCGTCCCCGCGATACCAGTTGCACGATCCTGACTGATCCGGCCGATGATATTTCCGATATTCGCGATTTTCATGCCGTTACTCTGACCGCTGATTGTACCAACGACTTTAGCGTCGGTCATGAAATAATTGACATTGCCACGATGCAGGAACGGATGCCCAAATGCCAGGATATTCTTACCATCCACAGCAGTAACAGTCCCGGTCGCACCTACCGCGAAATCACCATAAGTGACTGCAACACCGACAGCCGAACCAGGTACCAGCTTCGCGTTGTAATCGGTCTGCTGCATGTCAGCCAGGCTTGGTGCTCCCATCGGCATGAACTGCATGATTCCCTTCGGGTCAATCTGCTGTTTCAGGAAATTCAATCCTGCCTGATTGAACCCTGAAAAATACATAACCGACTTAGGTACCGCCTTGCCCGAAGCCTCAGCCGGTTTAGCAGCAGCTGATGCCGCTGCCTCAGCAGTCGTCGCTGCTGTTTTTTTATCCGCTGATGCTTTATCGTCCTTAGCCGATGACGCATTCTTGGCTGCATCCGCCTTGGCAGTATCATCTGCTTTAGCTGCATCTGATTTCAAAGCTGCTTTGGCCCGTTCCAGGAGCGTCGCTCCATGGACTTTGCCGTCATTGCTCTTGGCTGCCTGCTCCGCATCTTTCTTTTCCTTATTTTCCTGATTCGCCTGCGATTCCGCGGCCCGCTTCAGGTTGATTGTATGGATATGCGTCCGGTTTTTCAGATCCGGCATCTTCCAAAGCGGTATCATGGCATCAATCGGTGTGATAAAGAACGTGTATGGTGACATCTCCTTGATCCCGGCAGCCACGGCACCGATAAGATAGCCATCGACATAAACCGGACTGCCACTCATCCCCTGCAATATGCCGCCAGTCTGCTGGATAACCGGTCCGGATGCACGCGCCATGATCATAGGCTCTGATCCCTTGCCATTGTCCAGATTACCGACAACATCCACCTGAAAATCCTTCAGCTCGCCTGAGCTGTCTACCACGGTATATGCTGTTCCTGTCATGCCTTCTTTAACCTGGTCATGAGGCAGGATCGGGTCCATCGCCATTGCAGGAACCGACTGTACGGACAAGAACATTACTGCCATCCCTGCAGCTGCCAGCCGTTTTATATAATTACGCAAAAATTTCACCTCATTATGTATAGTATCATGCCCGTTACCCCGTCCAACGGGTGCACAAACACCTATTACGCTTTCATTATAACATAAACCAACAATAAAAGTAGTTGTTACTGTCACTTTTTCACGACAATTAACGCGCTCCCCACGTAACGTTCTGTACCATCCGAAGGAGAGTTTTGTACCTGCCCGCCAACCACGAGATCACTGGAACCACCACCATCCAGATTCATCGCTTCCTGCGCACCGACTTTCTTCAGCAGCACCGCCCACTCGGTCAGCGTCAAACCATGACTGCACTCCTGACGTCCATCAACTACTGCAAACAGGTAATTGCCATTCCTGAGCACGGCAACCGCACTGCGTGGAGCCCGGCCATAACGGATATCGCTGGGAAATTCTTCATCAGCCGCCGTCACACTGATCTGTCCATTATGAACCAGGCATGGACCAGCGCCCATGATGTCTACCGCTTCATTCCATGGTGATCCGATATCCTGCTGGACATTGGCCCGGTCTCCTACCTTGATGCCAGAATACGCATCGGCTGCCGTACCATGTACGGAAATGACACAGCCATCTGCCGGAATATCGGAATTACCGGTATTGATTGCCGTAACCCGGCCATTACGCACAACATATTCCATACCATACTCATTCGTACGAGTACGACTTCCATACCATTTATTATAGATGACCAGACTATTCTCTCCGCGCTCACAATCCACACCGCCTACAGGCTGGCTGACACTGCCAAGCGTCACCGTACCACTATAGGACACCCGTCCAAATATCGGACGTCCATCCGGCATAATGCCAAAGGCCGTGCGATTATAATACGTAGTACCAGCCATCTGCCCGTCGATCTTTACCATACCGATCATATCTCCGCCGCCCGCAAAGTACGTCGCATTAATAGCGGCAACCGCATCATTGGCATCAGACATGCCGCTGGTCGTCTGCAGACCCGGTACATGATTTTGGGCCAGAACAGGCTTTACCTTATAAAGATTTTTATCCGCTTCAAGAAAATACGCCGTGACCTTGCCATCATCATCCCAATAAACATACGTCCGCTTGGCAATTCCTGGTGCCGCCATCTCTGTATACATCCCATCCAGATTCAGCGCCATAACACTGCCAGTACCAGCCGAAACCGTCTGCGTGGATTGAACCGACTGATTAGCATTTGATGATTCTACAGCTTCCTTTGGCAATATATCCACAAAGACGCGTGCCGGACCATTCAGCTTATTCACCCGATAAGTCAGCCCCGCCTTCAACCGCAGCGTCACGATCATATGATCCTTATCCTGTGAATATTTGACCGACTCAATGCGGCTGCTATGGAACGGAGTACGTTTAAAAGTCCCCCCTGCTACATCCTGAAAATCAACAATAAGGTCCTTCCCATCATCAGAAGTTCTGATGCTATAGTCAGGCATAGCCGATAAATCGAACACCACCCGGTCATGTTCGCTGCCGCTATGATAGCGGACAGCATCCAGATTTGCACTTGCAGCAAACGTCACAGACTGCAACGCCAGTAAAATTCCCAGAGCCAATGGCAATGATTTGCGGATAAAATGATTCATATTGGAACTACCTCCCGATACGCAAAGAAATGCTTCCACCCTTTCAGGGGAAGCATTCCCTAAAGTCTACGATTGATTCCCTATTTCTTGATTCTGGCAGCAGCCTGCTGCGCCTTGAGCGCCCCCAGTTCGACTGCTTTCTCCTGTGCCGTCACCTGCGGCGACAACTGCCGATACATCATATCAGCCAGACCGACACCACCAGAATCTGCCACATTCTTCATCAGCTCAGTGTCCTGCATATCCTGAAATATCTTCTGACCATTTGACTCACCAAACAGCTTGTCTTCCGGGACAGTAGCCCGCATTTCCTTATACATCATGGACAAGAACATCGCCTCAAACCCCTTGCAGGCTTCCTTCAGTTCCTTATCTTTCTTCTCCACACCAGCCTCCACACTGCTGGATTTTTCTGCTGCTGCCGTCTTATCGGTCAGTGCTTTCAGCTTCTGTTTGAACTGTACCGAATCCGCTGCTGTCTGCGCCGAATCATAGGTTGTATTGTGCGAGATCTGATTGTTCATTGTCATCGCGGTCAAAGGAGCAATCTGCATTCTGCATCCCTCCTGTTATCAGATAATCTGCAGTTCTGCATGAAGCGCTCCGGAAGCTTTCATTGCCTGCAGGATTGAAATCGTATCACGCGGCGTCGCGCCAACAGCATTCAGTGCACCAACAATGTCACTGACATTTGCTGTAGCCGGCAGAACAATACTGCTGGCCTTGTCTTCGTTCACTTTGACATTCGTGTTCTTCGTGACAATAGTCGTTCCATAGCTGAATGGATCCGGCTGATTGGCATTGGCATTCTTCTGTACTGTGATTGACAGACCTCCCTGCGTAATTGCGATCTCATCAACCGACACATCACCGCCCATAACAATGGTGCCAGTGCGTTCATTGACCACAATACGGGCAACATTATCCGGCATTACCGGCAGTTCCTCAATAGAGGATACGAAACCAACCACATTATTCCGATAATAAGCGGGAACACTGATGTCAATGCGGCCAGGATTCGAAGCCTGTGCAATCCCGCCATACTGGGCATTAATCGCCGAAGCGATCCGGGAAGCTGTCGTGAAATCCGGCTGTGACAGCGACAAAGATAACTTGCCATCGGTCCCCAGGCCCCCCTCCACGCTGCGTTCTACGATAGCACCGTTTGGAGTCGTACCAACCGTTGGGAAGTTCTTCTGCGCGGTATTTCCTCCGCGGCCAGCCGTGAATCCACCAGTCGATACCGCCCCCTGCGCCACCGCATAGACCGTACCATTACCAGCCTGAAGCGGTGTCTGCAGCAATGTGCCACCCTGAATGCTCTTGGCATCACTGATTGAAGATACCGTAACATCGATGTTATCGCCTTCACGCGTAAACGGCGGCAATGTAGCCGTGACCATGACAGCAGCCACATTCTTTGGCTTCAGCGAACCCTGAGCCACCGATACGCCAAAATTTTTGAGCATATTTGCCACCGACTGCAGCGTATCGATTGACTGTGTCGAGTCACCAGTACCATTGAGGCCAACCACCAGTCCATAACCAATCAGCTGATTGGAACGGACCCCCTGAACTTTCGATATATCCTTGATCCGGGTTACTGCTGAATCAGCCGAGGCAATACCAGGTACCAGACTCAGCGCGAATACACCGGTCATCAATAACGTTAGTAATCGTTTCATTGCTTTCCTCCCCGAGAGTTTCCGTTCCACTCCCGACTAGTATCAGAACAGGAAATTGAATACCTGTGTCAGGATTCCCTGACGCTGCTTCGCATTGAGTGGTCCCTTGCCATCAAATTTCACAGTTGCATCCGCAATCTTGGTCGAAGGAATTGTATTTGAGCTGGTCACGTCATCCTGGCGACAAACTCCGCGGAACGTAATCTTATGCTCATCGCGATTCTGCCAGATGGACTGCGTACCTTCCACCGTCATATTGCCATTTGGCTGAACATCCACGACCGTGACCGTAACATTACCCGTTACTTTATTGGTATCCGCCGATGCTCCTTTTGCCGAGAAAGAGTCCGAGCCGCTGGCCGAAGCTGCCTTCAGGAAATCAAAGATTCCAACGCCAGCCGCCAATGTATTACTGCCGCTCTTGCTGTTCGAATTGCTTTTCGAAATCGACGTTGTCGTTGTCTCGCTGATGACAATCGTCAGGATATCACCAACTTCACGGGCCTTGCGGTCAGCAAAAATATTATGGGCATGGCCAGCATCAGACCACAGCGATTCCGCTGCTGCAAAAGGAGCCATACCAGCAGATAATGCCAGCGACAACGCCAATGCGGCTGACAGTTTCTTATAACGTTTCATACTTTACACCTGCTTTCCTTTCAGGCAATCCTGTAAGTGCAATCAATCTTCGCCCGCAACCTCTACCGTAGAAGCATCCCGGACCATACCAATCAGTACCTTAGAGGACTTCGCATTGCGAACCCGGATACGTTTCCCGACACGCCCACGCTGCATTGCAATGCCTTCAGTCTTCACCTGGACCCCCCGATAATTCGTAACAATCGTCACGGGCATCCCCACCTCAAGCACCAGCGGATTCTGCAGCATTTCTTTGGTAATCGGCTGTCCCGTACGGATGATCCGTGATGGTACTTTGCCCTCAATATCCGCGACCCGGTTCAGATAAAAGCTAGCATTCTCCCTGACCTCATGCTCTTCACTGCGCACGTCTGCCGCCGAAAGGCTTTTCTCCAGCATTAAATCATGGACAGCTACCAGTACCGACTGATAGACCTTCAACTGACAGTAGCAGATCCCGCGGCGATAAAACGTACCATTCAGATAAACGGAAACATAAACCGGCATAACCCCGCCATAACGCAGCTGCTGTGGCAAATCAACCTCACAGATCACATTGCCAGCTGGCAGCCGCATATTTGGTGCCGACCGCGTGGTTCTGACCTCACAGCGACGCGTCTCGCCGGTCTTTTTCAGCTCATCCCGGATCCGGGCCTCTGCCAGTTCCGCAAAACGAGCCGAAGATATCAGCTGAGGAAATTTCTGTGCCTGAGTATTGCCGACATAAGCTTCCGCTGACGGCAGCCAAAAAAGACAGAAGAAGCCACTCCATAAGAAACACAGAATGGCTAAAGAACTCTTCTTCAATTTCATAATCAACGCTTGAGCCCGTTCGCAATCTCGAGCATCGAATCCGATGTCGTGATCGCCTTGGAATTTGACTCATAGGCGCGCTGGGAAATAATCATATTGACCATTTCCTCTACGATCTGCACATTGCTCATTTCAAGCGTGCTCTGCGTCAGTGAGCCCGCTCCTTCAGAATTTGGGTTGCTCTCAATAGCATCACCGGAGGCTGCCGATACAACATACAAATTCTTGCCCACAGCGGTAAGTCCTGCGGGATTGACAAACCGGGCCAACGTAATCTGCCCAACCTGCTGCTGTGACGCTCCCTGCGGAGTACAGGAAACCGTGCCGTCAGGTGCAATGACGATAGAATCACTCGGTGCCGTCGCATCAATCGTGATTCCATCCGCCAGCGGATAGCCATCCGTCGTCACAAGCCGGCGGTTGGAATCCAGCTTAAACGAACCATCACGCGTATAGCCCGTCGTGCCATCCGGCATCGTGATGCGGAAGAATCCCTCGCCCTGGATGCCGACATCCGTCGGATTATCCGTCGTCTGCAACGATCCCTGTGTCATGACACGATTGGTTGCCGCAACTTTCGTGCCCAGGCCGATCTGTAAGCCAGTCGGATACTGTGAATCCTGACCGCTCTGAGCGCCAGCATCACGCAGCGTCTGATAGACCAGATCCTGGAACTCAGCCCGGACCTTCTTTCCACCATAGGTATTTACATTTGCGATATTATTCGCAATCACATCCATATTCGTCTGCTGGCCCTTCATGCCTGAAGCTGCGGACCAAAGTGCTCTCATCATAGCTCGGATTCCTCCCTCATTCTAAAGATATAGAGGCGTATATCTCATTATCCATTTATGTATATCGGCTAAAATCACATTTTACTTAAATTTTTCTTTCGATCAAAGCTTACCGACCTCATTGACAGACTTGTCCAGCATCGTATCCTGCGTGGTCACAGCCTTGGATCCCGCCTCATAAATGCGATAATTATTGATGAGCTCGACCATTTCCGATACGACATTCGTATTGGAATTTTCCAGCATCCCCTGCTGGATTGCGCCTGTTGCCGCCTGTGGCTGTGCGCCAGCCTGCGGATAATAGAGGCTGTTGCCCTGCTTGAGCAGTGCCCGGCGATTGGGACCGAACTGGACGAACTGCAGCGTAGCAATCGTCTGGTTATCCGCCTGAATCTGCCCTTTCTCATCAACGGAAATCCGGGTCGCACCAGCGGGGATCGTGATTGGCCGTCCCTGATTATCCAGCACAGCCTGACCATTTACCGTCTGCAACTGTCCGGCAGCCGATTTATAGAAATTGCCATCACGGGTATAACGCACGCCTTGCGGTGTCTGTACCGCAAAATACCCATCACCGGAAATCGCCAGATCAAGCGGATTCCCCGTAGTCTGGAATCCCCCTTGCGTATGATCCGTTGCGATCTCATCGATATATGAACCAAGCCCCAACGTACCAACGACCGGTGCCACGCCGCCAAGCGAAAATCCCTTGATAGACGTCACGTCATTCTGCATCTTGCCATCGTTAATGCGCCGGATGAGCATCGGAGCAAATTCCCGATTGATCGCATCATCCCGTTTATAGCCCGATGTATTGGCATTTGCCAGATTATTGGCAATGGTATCCGTACGCTTGGTCTCTGTGATCATACCTGCGCCCGCCGTGTAAAGTCCACGCCACATGCCGTTTCACTCCCTTGTCTTACCGTTTCATTCCCGCTTTGGATGCCTCTTGCCCCAAAACGCCTTACTTCTTTATTTCGCGATAAAAAGCGAAACTCCTTGCTGTTCCGCTTTTTTATCGAAATTATTTTCCTGTCTTCATATTCATGGCCTTGCCATCGAACTTCGAGAACGTATCCAGCGCCTTGCCGCAGCCCAGTGCCACACAGGACAGCGCATCTTCAGCCAGTGCTGTCGGGATATCCGTCTCCTTGCGGATCAGCTCATCCAGACCGTACAGCATAGCCCCGCCACCGGTCAGCACGATTCCACAGTCCATGATATCAGCCGAAAGCTCTGGCGGCGTATCCTCCAGCACCTTCTTGACACACTCGACGATTCGTGACACGGAGCCATGATAGCCTCAGCAGCCTGCGCCGTCGCGATCTGCACATTCTTTGGCAGACCAGAAAGCATATCGCGGCCACGGATATCCATGACCTCATTACGTGCCGTCGCATAGGCAGCAGCCACACGAACCTTGATGTCCTCAGCTGTACGCTCACCGATCATCATATTGAACTCGCGTTTCACATACGCGATGATATCCTCATCGAACTTATCACCGGCAATGCGCAGAGATGCGCTGTTGACGATACCGCCCAGTGAGATAACCGCGATATCCGTCGTACCACCGCCGATATCAACCACCATCGATCCACGCGGCTCAACAATATCAAGACCAGCGCCCAGCGCAGCAGCCAGCGGCTCCTCGATCAGCTGCGTATGACGGGCACCAGCCTGCTCAGCAGCTTCCTGAACCGCACGCTGCTCCACCATCGTTACGCCGGACGGAATACAGATCATGATCCGTGGACGGAATACGAAGCTGTGCCCCACTACCTTCTCGATAAAGTGGCGCAGCATGCTTTCCGTGATATCATAGTCCGCAATAACACCTTCGCGCAGCGGACGAATGGCCACGATGTTGCCCGGCGTACGTCCGATCATCTGACGGGCTTCCTCGCCGATTGCCAGAACCCGGTTCGTATCACGGTCAACAGCCACGACCGACGGCTCACGCAGCACAATTCCCTTGCCTTTTACATAAACGAGCACATTCGCAGTGCCCAGATCAATACCAATATCCATTGACATTCCAAACATTTTTGTTCGTTTTCCCCTTCCAATACCAAAAGACCGGTTACCACCTAGTCTATATTATACAGATTGCACTGAAAACTCCATGGAATCATTCAAGAAACTCCCACAAAGTTACAACTTATAATATATAATAAAAAACAGTGAAACACAACAATTATAATGGAAAAATCATCATGTCAGCGCTATCGTGAAAGAATTAACTCATTTTCACGTCATTTTCGACATTTTCTATAATTTTGTGAAAAATATCGCTTTTATTTCTTTAAGGTTCTGCATTGACACCACTCACTCGGAGTGCTACGATTAACTCGACTTAGGGATATTTTTCACATTACTAACAGGGGGTTTTTACAACATGAACAACAGAAGAAAAATCGTCGTTATTGGTGCCAGCAACGTTGGTTCCGCAGTCGCTAACAAGATCGCGGACTTCCAGCTTGCTACGGAAGTTGCTCTCATCGATCTGAATGAGGACAAAGCCTGGGGTGAAGCCAAAGACTCCAGCCATGCTACTTCCTGCGTTTACAGCACGAACATCAAGTTCCATCTCGGCGACTATGATGACTGCAAAGATGCTAACATCATCGTTATCACGGCTGGCCCGTCCATCCGCCCGGGTGAGACGCCGGACCGCCTGAAACTGGCTGGCACGAACGCCAAGATCATGAGCTCTGTCATGAGCGAGATCGTAAAGCGCACGAAGGAAGCCATGATCATCATGATCACGAATCCGCTCGACGTTGCTACCTATGTTGTTTCTACCCAGTTCGATTATCCGCGCAACCTCATCCTTGGCACTGGTACGATGCTCGAGACGTATCGTTTCCGTCGTATCCTGGCTGACAAGTACCAGGTGGACCCGAAGAACATCAGCGGTTATGTTCTCGGTGAGCACGGCAACTCTGCATTCGTTGCCTGGTCCACGACTGGCTGCGCTGGATTCCCGATCGATGACCTCGATGAATATTTCCACCGCACGGACAAACTGAGCCACAAGGCTATTGAAGACGAGCTCGTACAGGTTGCTTACGATGTAATCAACAAGAAGGGCTGCACCAACACTGGTATCGCCATGGCTGCCTGCCGTTACATCAAATCGGTCCTGTATGATGAGCACACGATTCTCCCGTGCTCCGCAGTTCTCGATGGCGAGTATGGCATCAAAGACGTTGCCCTCTCCATTCCGCGCATGGTCTGCGCTGATGGTATCATGCGTTCCTTTGAAGTTCATCTTACGGATGATGAGCTCGAGAAGATGCATGCAGCAGCTCAGAGCGTTCGTAGTGCTCTTGATGGCGCTGGCATCAAATAATCAGATCAATTCAGAATGCAAAAAGGACTTCTTTCGGGAAGTCCTTTTTTTGCGCGCTTTTTTGTACACTCGAAAAGAGCCTCTCGTGCGAGAGGCTCTTCTTGTTATTCAATATACCTATGACTTAAGGACTTAGGGGGTAAGAACTCAACAGGTATGGCACTCGTCGTAGATACCGGCTTTCTTCAGTGTCTTGACGACGGTCTCACCGATATGAGCAACCGTATCAGCAACCTCGATGCCAACACCATTGAGCGCTTTGATCTTGTCTGCTGCCGTGCCTTTGCCACCAGAGATGATAGCACCAGCATGGCCCATGCGTTTGCCCGGAGGCGCCTGACGGCCAGAGATGAAGGCTGCTACCGGTTTTTCCGGCATGTTCGCTTTGATCCAGGCTGCAGCATCTTCCTCAGCGTTGCCGCCGATCTCGCCGATCATCAGGACAGCTTTCGTATCCGGATCGTTCTTGAAGAGTTCCAGGGCATCGATAAAGTCCGTACCCTTGACCGGGTCACCGCCAATGCCGATAGCCGTCGTCTGGCCAATGCCAGCAGCAGACAGCTGGAATGTAGCCTCATACGTCAGTGTACCGGAGCGGGAAATGACACCGACATGACCTTTCTTGTGGATATAGCCCGGAATGATACCGAGTTTGCATTCATCCGTCGTGAGGATGCCCGGGCAGTTTGGTCCGATCAGGCGGGTCTTTTTGCCCTCCATGTAACGACGGACCTTGACCATATCCTGTACCGGGATATGCTCCGTGATGCAGACCACGAGGTCCAGACCAGCGTCTACGCCTTCCATAATGGAGTCAGCTGCGAAGCGGGCCGGCACATAAACGACTGATGCCGTAGCCCCGGTTGCGTCAACTGCGTCCTGGACCGTATTGAATACTGGTACACCTTCTACCATCTGGCCGGCTTTGCCCGGCGTAACACCAGCTACGATTTTCGTACCGTAGTCCAGCATCTGTTTCGTATGGAACGTTGCAGCCTTGCCCGTAATGCCCTGGACAATGACTTTTGTATCTTTATTGACTAAAATTCCCATGATTCAGGCCTCCTTAGGCAGATTACGCATTCTCCAATTCTTTGACGCGTTTCACGATATCCTCAGCGCCACCCTCCATGGTCGGAGCCATGAAGACGTTCTTGATCGGCGTATTCTTGAGGATCTCGCGGCCACGTTCAACGTTGGTGCCTTCAAGACGTACCACAACCGGAACCGGCAGGGATTTGCCGTCTTTGGAGATGATCTTTGCTGCATCGACGATGCCCTGAGCAACCAGGTCACATTTGTTGATGCCACCGAAGATGTTGACGAAAATACCTTTCGCCTGGCCGCCATCCAGCATGATGTCGAATGCTTCGGCAATCTTCTCCGGCGTGGAATCACCACCGACATCCAGGAAGTTTGCCGGCTCACCGCCGAAGTATTTGATGATATCGACCGTAGCCATTGCCAGACCAGCACCATTGACCATACAGGCAACGTCGCCGCCAAGGTTTACATAGTTGAGGCCAGCTTTGGAAGCCGTACGCTCTTTCGGATCTTCTTCGCTCTCATCGCGCAGCGCCTCAACATCCGGATGACGGAACAGTGCACTGTCATCGAAGTTCAGCTTGGCATCCAGTGCAATGACATCATCATCAACCGTCACAACCAGCGGATTGATCTCAGCCAGCGAGCAGTCCTTACCGACAAAGGCATTATAGAGGCAGCCCATGAGTTTCGTTACCTTGCGGATAGCTGGCTGCGGGAAATGCATCGCATAAGCCATACGGCTTGCCTGGAACGGAGCCAGACCAACCGCCGGATCGATGTACTCTTTGACGATCTTGTCCGGCATCTCGGCAGCGACCTTCTCAATCTCCATGCCGCCTTCTTCCGAACCCATCATAACGACGCGAGCCGTCTGACGATCGATAACGAAGGAAAGGTAATATTCCTTCTTGATATTTGAACCTTCCTCAATGAGCAGACGGTTGACTTTTTTGCCAGCCGGGCCGGTCTGTTTCGTTACCAGCGTCTTGCCGAGGATCTCTGTTGCATACTTCTTTACTTCATCGATGTTCTTGGCGAGCTTGACACCACCAGCCTTACCACGGCCGCCGGCATGAATCTGTGCCTTGACTACGACGACAGGGGAACCGATTTCCTTCGCGTTTTTTACAGCTTCATCAACGCTGAAGGCCGGCAGTCCGTTTGGTACGTTTACACCGTAGGATTTCAGGATTGCCTTACTTTGATACTCATGAATGTTCATGGTCTTGCCTCCCTATTTGGTATGAATCGTTGGGAATACTATCATTTGTACTTGTTTGTTCCCGTTCAACAAGTACATTGTATACTGTTTTCGGTTTTTTGTCTACTATTTTCGATTGATATTATTATTGTCATAAATTATCACAAATTAGGCAAAATCAGGCAAATATCGGCCCTTTCAGCTGAAATAAATAATCCGTATTTATCAAATCGATAAATGCGGATTATTTTCTATCTTTTTCAGTAAACCGTTAAACTATTTTCTGCCTCAAATTATTTTTTTACATAGGCTTCCAACTCGTCAGCAGCCTTGTGAAGCATATCCTGCGTAATCTTATATGGCATGATCCGGACATCCTGATGTTTCTCAGTCGCCTGGAACACCCGATGGATCTCGTTCTCACTGGCGCCGGTCTCTTTGCGGGTAGTTGGCAGACCAATCTTCCGGCAGAATTCATAGTAACGCTTGAACTCTTCCTTCTGCCCGTCACATAACAGCAGCAGCAAAGTACCATAAGCGACCAGACCGCTATGCTGCTGGCACTGCTCGCCGGCAGAAAGATTATTGAGCTCTGTGAAGAGCGTATGCGCCATATGCCCGTTGTATTTCGGTGCAGCCAGATTCGACACCATGCCACTGGTCATGACAACCGCCAGTACGGCTTCCTCAAATGCCTCACTGGCAACATGGTTGCGATTATCTTCCACAGCCTGTACACCATAAGCATAAAGCGGCTCTGAACACATACGCGAAAGTGCGATGCCCAGCCCGTCCCGATGACAGAGTTTCTTGCCCCGGGAAGCAATCTGCGCCTCATAGTATTTTGCCATCGTATCACCAATGCCGCGCAGCAGGAACTCCACTGGTGCCTGCGCCAGCATACGCGTGCAAAGGAACACATGGATTGGTGGCACATCCGAGTATGCGTACTCCTGGAACGTCCCGTCCTGATGATAGATCGTAGCGATACTGGCCGTACCAGCACAGCTGCCAGCCACAGTAGGGAAGGTAAAGAGGGGCTTCCGCAGGGTATGTGCTACCTGTTTCGCCGTATCGATTACCTTGCCGCCGCCTACGGCAAAAACCATATCCGCTTCTTCAACCGCACGATCCCGGCTGATCTTGGCAATGTTCTCATAGGATGACTCACCACCAGCCAGCAGGAACCCGGTGAACTCGAGACCAACACCCTCGACGGCTTTCGTCATCTTCTCCTGTGCAGCCTCAATGCCACGGCGGCCGCCGATTACTACTACGGTCTTGCCGTAGCGCGGACAGACCTCGCGGATCTTCTCGTATGCTTCCACCCCGACCGTATAGTCAGGGAACGTCATTGTATATCTACCTTCCACTTGGGCTGCCTCCTTAGTCTTTCGGCCACAAAACATAAACCGTCTGTGATTTCCAGGTCTCACCCTTCTTCAATATCGGCTGCGGGAACTCCGAATGCGCCAAAGCATTCGGATAGTACTGCGTCTCAAGGCAGAATCCCGTGCGACGCTGGAACTCCACGACCATCCTTGCCTTTGATGCCGCCACACAGGAAATTGCCCGTGTAGAACTGCACGCCCGGCTGAGTCGTATAGCAGGACAGCGTCAGGCCACTCTCCTCAGACTCTGCATAGGCCGCCTTCTTCAGGACCCCCTTGAGATAATCGATTGGGCAATGTGGATCATAGCCAAACATACCCTTTTTCACTCTCGATATGGACCGGCTCGTCACGGATGATCCAGTTATGGTCATAGCCCTGACCCATCTGCAGTTCATCGAAATCATCATCGATATGGTCCCCGATTCGCGTCAGCTTCCGCAGATCCATCGGCGTTCCTTCAACCGGCAGGATACGGCCATCCGGCAACGGACTCCGCATCCGCCCAGGTATACTGATCCGCAAGGATCTGTACCTTCTGGTCCAGAACCGGTGCCGCCTTGAACCCATCCAGGTTGAAATAAGGTATGGTTTGTCAGATTGCAGATCGTATCCTGATCACTGACTGCTTCATACCGAATGGACAGCTCATTGTCATTGGACAGCGAGTACAGCACAGACACGGTCATGTTGCCTGGATAGCCGCCTTCGCCATCTTTGCTATGATAGGTAAGCTTGACGCCCTCATATGTCTCCTCAGCCGTCCACAACTGATCATGGAAGCCATGGAAGCCGCCATGGATATGATTCTGCATCTTCGATCCCGTATTGAGATCCAGCTGATATTCCTTGCCATTGATGACAGCCTTGCCGCCCTCGATCCGATTGGCATGACGTCCGACAACGCCACCCATGCTCGTATCATCTTTCTCATATGCTGCTGCATCCGCATAGCCGAGCACGACATCTACGAATTTCGCGTCTTTACCCATGATGCGCCAGCTGGTCAGTCGCGCCCCATAGGTCGTGATCTTCGCCTCGGTACCTTTCGTGTTACGGAGCGTATACAGCTCCACGCTGCGGCCATCGCTGAGCGTTCCAAATGCTTCTTTTCTGATAATAGCCATGAAATATCCCTCCAAGGATTTCAATTTGGAATTGATGCTGATTTCAAACAATTCTATACAGCTTCACTTTACTCTATCCAGTTTTGTTTGTCAACCGATTTCTATTTTCTATGGGATTTTCTATCCAAGCCAGCAAAAGCACCGATAAACACAAAAAGGAATCAGCTGCACGCCGATCCCTCTCCTGCTCATAATTCGGTTACATCGATCTCGCCGATTCGATCAACTACCCGGTCCGCCAACGACAAATCCTGCTGCCCGGAGTTCGGATTGCGGAACGCAATACAGTACATACCCGCATTCTTTGCTGCCAGAATGCCATTCTTCGTATCCTCCAGCACCATGCACTGTCCTGGCTCTACCCCCAACCGTTCGGCCGAGATCCGGTAGATAGCCGGATCCGGCTTGCCGGCCGGAAGTTCACCGCCGGAAAGCACCGACTGGAAACAATCACGGATTCCGAACTGCTCCAGCACGGTGCGCATAACAACCGGCCAGGAAGACGTCGCCAATGCCAATGGAATTCCCTCAGCCTGCAACGCATGAATAAGCTCGACCGCCCCGGCGACTGGCCCGATTGTGCCGCTTCTCAGCACGTCCAGATAATGATCGTGCTTATACTGCACCATATCAGCCGGACAGATATCCGTTCGCTGCTCCTTGGCCAGTACTTCGCCAAATATCGCCTCACTGGTCCGCCCCATATAGTTCACCAGATCCGCTTCATTGAACGACAATCCGAAATGATGGAATGTATCCATCTTGACTCGCGAATGGATTGGCTCACTGTCAATGATAACCCCATCCATATCAAAAATAAATGCTCCAGCCTTATGTCTCAAGCCTGCCTGCTCCTTTTCCATACGAAAGCCTCCCCTTCAGCCAGGGAAGGCTTTATCATTCCTCACTCTTTGTCCGCTGCTGATCACGGACCAGCAGTCCATCAAATTCTTTCTCTGGCAGTGGCCGGGAGAAATAATAGCCCTGAATCTTCTCACAGCCAATGCTGCCCAGGAAATCCACCTGCGGTTTCGTTTCTACGCCTTCTACGACGATGCCCATATCCAGGTTCTGAGCCATGCTCACAATCGAGCGGATAATTGCACTGGCACGGCCAGAACGCTCAATTTCCCTCACAAAACCCATATCGATCTTCAGCACATCCACCGGCAGATCCTTCAGCATATTCAACGAAGAATAACCGCTGCCAAAATCATCCATCAAAACCGGGAATCCATGCAGACGCAGCTCGCGTACTACCATCATAAGCTGATGCGGATTATCCGTGTAGGCACTCTCGGTAACCTCCAGCTTGAGCATCCACGTCTCCAGCTCATACTTCTTCACCAGCTGCATCAGGTATTCGATCAAATCCAGATTATAGAAATTCAGCCGGGATACATTCACAGAAACCGGAATCACCTTATCGCCCCGGTCCTTCTGTGCCCGCAGGAACCGGCAGGCCTCTTCCCAGACGAAGCGATCCAGCCGTACAATAAAGCCATTGCGCTCGAATACCGGAATGAATTTACCTGGCGAGATTGTCCCGTTCGTCGGATGATTCCAGCGCACCAGCGCCTCTGCACTTACAATCCGGTTCGTGCGCAGATTATAGACCGGCTGCATATAGATGCAGAACTGCCCCTCCTGCAGGGCAAATTCCATATCTCGGACGATCATCTGCTCCTCAAGCATCTGATCGCGCATGCTCTTATCATAATAGGCATAGCGGGTCATATAGTTTCCCTTGACACGGTTCAGGGCCATATGTGCACGGTCGCACATCTGATCAACCGGCAGGAAGGCGTTATCTACCGGATAGATTCCCGCATAGAACAGGATATTATGGCTGATGCCCAATGACTGAACCGTATTATCCAGTCCGGCCAGTAATTTGTCGATGTTAAGCTGTGATGCTGGCAGGCAAAGTGCAAAATGATCTGCCTCGATACGGGCACAAAGCCCCTTTTCCCCCATGATTACCTTGAAATAATAGGCGGCGGTCTTCAGGATCAGGTTGCCCATCTCAATGCGGAACAGGTCATTGATTGCCTTGAAACAGCTGATATCCAGATAGACGATATCATAAGCCGTATCAGCATTTAACTGCATAAGCTCCGCTGATTTCCGATAGAAGGTCTCCCGAGTATAGATATTCGTCAGCGGATCTTTCTCGATATACCGATGCATCTCTACCAGCTGCCGATCCTTGGCCAGCTGTTCTACTTTACGCCACTCATTCTCCAGACGCGCCATGACATTCTTCACACGACAGCGCACGATTGTCGGATTATACGGCTTCGTGATGAAATCCGCCGCTCCCATCTCCATTGCCCGAGCCTCACTGTCAGCATCACTGCGCGCCGTCATGACAATGACCGGAATCCCTGCATACTGGTCCTTCCGCTTCATGATGCCCAGGAGTTCATACCCGTCCATCACAGGCATGACCAAATCAGCCAGCACGATGCCCACGTGCTGGTTCTCGATGACCTTCAAAGCCTCTTGTCCGTTCACGGCCTCAACGATCGTATATTCATCCTGGAAGAACTGGGTCAGAACTGCCCGGTTGATCTCCACATCGTCGACTATCAGCATCACAGTTTTTTCATCCATAATATCGCCTTCTTTACTTAGAGGATGCACACAGCTATATAATATCTATTATACGACAAAGACGGCAAAAAATCCTCTAATTCATACCCGCAAAAATAAATAGTAATGACCCTGACTGATCTTGTAGGAAATCAGCCAGGGTCATTACTAAAAAAAGCTTTATGTGAATTCTATACGCCGATTGGCGCACTCAGAACCTTGCCTGGAAAACAAGATTCAAGAGGAAAAGAAAGCCTATCCCATACCCCAGCGCATGGACTTCACGGACGCGCCCATTCATGAGTTTCAGCAGGGGATATGCTGTGAACCCGAACGCGAGACCCGTAGAGATGCTGCCCGACCAAGGGATCAGCACTACGACCAGAAAGGCGGGGAACCATTCCGAAAAGTCGTTGAAATCCATGTACTGAAGCTGCTGCATCATCATCGCGCCGGTAATGATGATAACCGGTGCGATGGCAGCCTGGGGTACAAAAGAAAGAAGAGGGATAAAGAAAAGAGAGAGGGCAAACAGCACAGCTGCCACCAGAGCCATAAGCCCTGTGCGGCCGCCGCTCGCGATACCAGCTGCACTTTCAGCAGCTGCTACCGTCGGGCTGGTGCCCAGCAAACCCGAGAACATGGTCGTAATGGCCGAGCCCTCGAAGGTTTTCTTAAATCGCCGCTGGTCAGGAAGAATTCCCTCCAGCAGTCCCATCGTCTCGAAAATCATGATCATAGACATCGAGAACACCGACAGGAGAAATGGGATACTCAACATATGGGAAAAGTCCGCCTGGAACATAAGCTCCGGATACAGACTCAGATTACTGAGATTCAGATCAAGCGGCACCGCGTCGCGAACGCCAACAAAATACCCGACCAGACTGGTCACGATAATGGCAATAAAGAAGCTGCCTACCACGCCACGCAGATAAAGTCCCAGGCTCAGCAGCAAGCCGAAGAGTGCCAGCAAGGCCACCGGATTCGTCAAAGAGCCAAGCTCAATCATGGAGCTGGTTCCCTTCTGGATCAGCTGGGCTTTCTCAAGACCAATCTCAACCAGATACAAACCAATACCGGCTGTAATCGCACACTTCAATGAAGAAGGCACGGCCTGACTCAATCGGATACACCAATGCGTACAGGCAACAAACGCAAAGATCAGGCCCGAAACCAGTGAAATTGCGATAGCCTCATGCCAGTGCAGCCCCATATGAACACAGATCGTATAAGTGAAGAACGCATTGATGCCCATCCCCGGCG
Source organism: Selenomonas sp. (assembly GCA_022482925.1). Taxonomy (GTDB): domain Bacteria; phylum Bacillota; class Negativicutes; order Selenomonadales; family Selenomonadaceae; genus Selenomonas_A. Next base: position 110,612 of record JAKVOG010000007.1, read on the forward strand.
TCAGCACGATTGGTGCATCAGCCACAAAGGCCATCAGCAGGCAACCGATTATCGACGAGAATATCGTCGCAAAAACTGACAACTCAGCCGGAATACCAGCATCTGCCAGGATCAACGGATTGACGATAATGATGTACGAGATGGCGAAAAATGCTGTAACACCCGCAATCAATTCCCGCTGCCAGACTTTGCGGTCTTTAAGCGCACCGCCAAATAAAGTTTTCATGAACTGCGTTCTCCCTTCTTTCTGCTCATTCCGTATTGCATAACCTAGTTTACACGCTTGTGCGTTCTAAAAAAAGGACATCTGTCTATAATGTCCTAATTTTCCTCAGTTATTTTTATTCTGAATCTTCTTTTTATCCGATTGCATTTTCGCTTACAATCGGGGTTTCACTATCTGCAGGAAATATTATATAATAGAAACAACTATCATGTCAGATGGCATCAGAAAGGATATCGATATGAAACTAGATTATATGCTGGCTCATATGCCTGAAGAAATCAAACGCCAGACCACCCACCGGTTTTTTCTGCCAGGTGAATCCGTCGTCCGCAAGGGCGAGCGGGCAGATCACGTCTTCCTGATCCTAAAAGGCAGCACCCGTGTCAGCAACGAATTTGCCAGTGGCCAGCGCTTCACCTTCGGTTCATTGGAAGTTCCCGACCTGATTGGCGACCTGGAGGTTCTGGCCGGCCAGCCGGCCTTCTCTGCTTCCAACGAAGCCGTCACTACCTGTGACGTGCTGACGATGAGCGCTGCTACCTTCCTGCAATGGATGCGGGCCGACAACGACTTCGCACTGGCTGTAGCCCAGCTCCTGGCAGCCAAGATGTATCCGACCTCCAACGAAGCCGGCCGCGTTAAGTTTCTGCCCAGCCTGGAACGGCTGCACACCTATCTTGTCAAACGCCTGGGCGATATCCAGACCGATCTTTTTATCCTGCATACCAGTCGTCAGCAGATTGCCGACGACATCGGCACCAGCGTCAAAACAGTCAACCGCGGAGTCACCAAGCTAAAAGAAGCCGGACTGATCAGCCTGCATCACGGCAAGATCACCATCAATCCGGAGCAGCAGCGGGCATTACGCGAAACAATGCCGATTACCGACGACTAACCATAATGAAAGGAATACTCATGCATTACACCTGGAAAAAATCAATTCTGCTCATCGGACTTGCCCTGATGCTGGTCGGTATATTTGGGCTCTCCTATACCTGGCATATCGATCACCGCAATGCCGAAAACCTGTCGGCTTACTGCCGCATCGACTTCCAGAGTTCCCATAATGAAGCCGGTGCCCTTGAGGGTGCGGTACTGACGCTTTGGGATTGGCGCTATGATAACGCCAGGCTGAAACCGGAAGCCATCCTCTACACCGATGGCGCTGCCTGGGAAATGAAAGCAGCTGTCAAACAGACAGCCCCGCCCCAGGACAGCAAAAACGCATAAATATCAGAACGAGAACAAACTCTTTGTCGAGCTGCCTCATTCCAGCCTCGCGGCAATAAAAAAAGCGGACAGCGTACGCTTCCGCTTCTATTATGATAATGGACAGACCATCGACCTGCCGCTCAATGATCCCGATCTGGAATACTGGAAACGGCAGGTCGAATATTATTTCTTATAAATACGCGGCACCCTCGGAGCAATCAGGCAGGGAATCTCATAGTTGATCGTTCCCAGCCAGTCGGCGGCTTCGTCGATGGTCAGCGTCTCACTGCCAAACAGTGTAGCGGTATCGCCAATGCTGACCTCGGGGATATCGGTCACATCGATCATGACCTGATCCATGCAGACCCGGCCCGCAATCGGTGCGCGGCGGCCATGGATCTCGACGCAGCCTTTCTCCGCATAAGCGCGGATGTATCCATCAGCATAACCGATTGGCAAGGTCGCAATGCGGCATTCCTTTTCGGCTATGAACTTACGGCCATAGCCGATGCTTTCGCCCGGGTGCAGCGTCTTCAGCCATACGACCCTGGCCTGCAGCTTCATGAGCGGACACAGCTCAATCGGATGTGATACCTCATCGGACGGCCACATGCCATACTGGATAACCCCTGCCCGTACCATATTAAAGTGAGCCTCAGGAATCTCAAGGATAGCCGCCGACTCGGCAATATGGCAGAGAGGCAGCGCAATCCCCTGCTCTTTTACTGCAGCAATCGCCTGCTGAAACTTAGCCAGCTGCATCCGTGTATAGGCCTTGTCCCGGCAGTCTGCCATCGCAAAATGGGAGAACATTCCTTCGATCTCGATTCCGGGCAGTGCCGCAACCTTCGCCGCGAGCGCACCAATCTCTTCAGGCCGAACACCAATGCGTCCCATGCCCGTGTCCACTTTCAGATGGACACGCACCGTCTTATGCTGGGCGACTGCCGCTGCCGACAGCGCCCGTGGCAAGGCGTCATCGCAGACAACCTGCGTGATCTCATAGGCAACGACATCGGCAGCCTCTTCTGGCAAAACCAGCCCCAGCAGCAGAATTGGTGTTGTAAACCCTGCCTGACGCAGCTCGATGCCTTCCGACAGCGTAGCTACGGCCAGATAAGCAGCACCGGCTTCCACAGCAGCTCTCGCTACCGGGATTGCCCCATGCCCATAGGCGTTGGCTTTCACTACGGCACAAAGTTTCACAGCCGGATTCAACTGTTTCCTGATTTCCTGATAATTATGGTTTAAAGCGCCAAGGTCGATTTCTGCCCAGGCTGCACGAATTGACATCGTTCGGTCGCACTCCTTCTCTATACAAGGCTTATCCTCGAGATTTAAGTATAGCAAAAGTATCGGACAAAGTCCATAAAGGTAACTATGATGAAAATGCTGAAAAAAGCGGATATCCTGCTTATCCTCACGTTGCTGGTCCTGTCCATGGCTCCACTGGTCAGCCTGGCCGATCAAAGACCAGACAATCTCTACGCCGATATCACCGTTGACGGTAAGCTGGAACGCCGCATCCCCCTCTCGGCCCATCAGGGTCGGGACACCTTCACGATCCAAACAAATGAAGGCTACAATACAATCTGCGTAGAGGATGCCTCGATCGCCGTCATTGCTGCCGACTGCGCCGACACCGTCTGTATCAACACCGGCAAGGCCACGCGGACAGGCGATATCATCGCCTGTCTCCCGCACCACCTGGTTATTGAAGTAAAAGGCAGGACTGCCAGCCAGGATGCCGATGAGGAGTTGATCCATACACGATGACAAAAACCTTCAAAACCGTTTACCTGGCGCTGCTGATTGCCCAGTCACTGGCGCTGTTCCTCTTCGAAGGAATGCTTCCTCTGCCTTTTCTGGCACCGGGAGCCAAACTGGGGCTCGCAAACCTGATTACCCTGCTGGCCCTCTACACACTCCCCCGTTGGCAGGATGCCCTGCTGGTCATCCTGGTCCGCATCGCACTTGCTACAATGTTCGGTGGCGGTCCAACCATCCTGATGTACAGCCTGGCCGGCGGACTGCTGAGCTTTGCCGTTATGCTGATGCTGCGACACAGTGGACGCTTCTCCATTCTCGGAGTCAGCGCTGCCGGCGGCTTTGCCCACAACCTTGGTCAGCTCCTGATTGCCAGCCTCGTGATTGGCAATCCTGACCTGCTGCTCTATCTGCCCATCCTTGGCCCCTGCGGCATCCTCACCGGACTGCTGCTCGGCACCTGCGCCGGACTGGTACTGAAAAAACTTCCCCCGGATTATTTCCCCAGAGTTTAAAAAAAGACCTCCGCATTTGCGGAGGTCTTTTGTAGTCTTATTCTGTTTCCGATGGTTAAATCAGAAGAAGAAGTTGACACGACCGAAGATGTTGGATACCTTGTTGTCAGTAGCCAGATCCTTGCCGTTGCCATAACGAACCTGAGCAACAACGTTCTTGAACGGAGCGTAGTTAGCACCGATCTCCCAAGCCTTCTGGCCTTCCTTTACAACATCGAACGTGTTGAAGAAGTCAGCGTTCTGGCCGAGGTGACGGTAAGCAACCCACGCACCCCAGGTGCCCTTGTTCTCAGCCTGTGCGCCCTTGTAGGAAACCTGAGCGCTGCCAGCCTTCTCATAAGCTGTCAGCATCATGGTTCTCAGCATAGAAGCCATTCATAGCAACATTCTTGCTGAACGTGTAAGCGCCCTTCAGGAGCCAGATGTTAGCTTCATCCGTCGTGCCATTCTTGTAAGTCGTGGCATCACCATAGCTCTTAACATCCATGCTGTTCAGATGATGGTAGTCAGCACCAACAGACAGCTTGCCGAACGTGTGAGCCAGGCCAGCATACTGATAGTTAGCTACATCTGCAGCATCCGTATTAGCATTGTTCAAACGGCCAGCACCCAGCGTCAGCTTCGTAGCGCTGCCGAAGGAAGCCTCAGCACCGGAGAACGTCGTATCGAAGATGCTGTCATCATCGATCTGTGCAAACTTACCGAACTTCAGCTGGAAGTTCTTGTAGTCGCCCTGTGCCCATACACGCTTAAGCTGAACATTGCTGGTTTCATCTTTATTGCCGCCCTTATCTCCAGCAAGATCGGAGTTTGCATCGAGACGAGCCTTTACATGCCAGTTGCTGTTTACTTCAGCAGACGGCTCGAGACGGAACAGTACGTTGTTCGTATGTACATCTTTGGCATCGGACTGTTTTTCCATGCGATTGCGGGCAATCGTGTACTCGGCAGTGCCGTTCCATTTAACCATGTCAGCGTTGCGCTCCAGATTGGCTACGCGAACACCCAGGTTGTTCAGCTCATCAGCGAACTCAGCAGCGAGTTTGTCGATGAGAGCTTTGTCGTTGCCGCCGACATTGGTCTTAGCCATAGCCTTAGCAACCATCTGTGCCATCTCATAACGGGTGATGTTCTTGTCGCCCTTGAAGGTCGTGTCGCCATAACCATCGATAACGCCATCAGCAGCCAGCTGCGTTACAGCGTCATAAGCCCAATGGTCAGCCGGAACATCGGAGAACGGGTTTGCAGCAGCGAAAGTCGTGCTGGCAGCGCCAACAACCAGAGCGGCCGTCAGAGCAGATACGAGAGTCTTTTTCATGAAGAACTCCTCCTTAATAAAACGATAAATTAACTTTTCGTCCGGAGAATCAACTAAAAGTTCCTCATGAGTGTCCATGTTTCCTCAGTCTCACTTCTAATCCCTTCTCAAGACAAGGTTAATGCTATCATAAAAAAATCGAAAAATCAAGCCGTTACTGATAGCATTTATCAAATAACCCATTAAAGTTTGATTAAGGCAACAAAAGTCCCCTCACTTTCGTGAGGAGACTTTAATGTTCTTATTCGTATTCAGGAGATCAGAACAGGAAGTTTACGCGGCCAAAGAGATTCTTGACGTTCTTGTCGGTAGCAAGGTCCTTGCCATCGCCGTAGCGCAGCGTAAGAATCGTGTTCTTGAACATTGCATAGTTGCCGCCGATTTCCCAGCCTTTTTCACCATGGTTGTCGATATTGATGACATCCCATGGGCTGGCAACAAATGCATTGCGGCCAAAGTGACGATAGGCAACCCACAGGCCATAGGAACCCTGGTTCTCAGCCTGTGCACCTTTATAATCGAGCTCTGCGCTGCCGGCTTTGTTGTAGTAGTCAGCATCGTGGTTCTGTGCATAGAAGCCCTTGAATGCTACATTCTTAGTGAACGTATAGCCGCCCTTGAGCAGCCAGATGTTAGCTTCATCCGTCTTGCTGTCGGAGTAAGAATTCTTGGTGGTCGTATTATTGAACCCATTCGCATTCAGATGATGCCAGCGGGCTGCGCCCCAGATCTTGCTCTTCTGGAAACCAGCGCCGATATACTGATAGTTGGCCGTAGCATCATTTTCAGTAGTCCCACTAGCAGTAGTTGTCGTATCACTAGAATTATTCGCATAGGAACCATCCGATTTCAGCGTAGACTCATGCATCAATGCAGCCGGGCTATTAACACGACCAGCACCAACAACAAAGTTCAGTCCGCTTGCAGGATTGTAGCTGGCCTCGGCACCAGAGAACGGCGTATCGGTGATGGTATCATCATCCGGCGCACCGAATTTACCAACTTTATAGTTCCAGGCACCATAGGCACCCTCAGCCCATACACGTTTCAGAGCAACGTTGCCGCTGTCTTCAGCATTCTTGCTGCTGTCTTCATCAAGGAACGTATTGGCATCAAGACGAGCTCTTACATGCCAGTGATTGTTGATCTCCGCATTCGGCTGCAGACGGATCAACAGGTTGTTGCGGCTGTCCTTGGAATCAACGGCATTGCCTTCCGTCATGTAGTGCTGGAAGGTGTACTCAGCCGTGCCATGCCAGGCAACCTTATCCGCATTGCGCTCCAGGTTGGAAACACGAACGCCCAGGTTGTTCAGTTCATCAGCGAACTCAGCAGCGAGTTTGTCGATGAGTGCTTTGTCGTTGCCACCGACGTTCGTCTTAGCCATAGCCTTGGCGACCATCTGTGCCATCTCATAACGCGTGATGTTCTTGTCACCCTTGAAGGACGTATCCCCATAGCCTTCAATGACACCATCATTAGCCAGCTGCGTTACCGCATCATAGGCCCAATGATCAGCCGGAACATCGCTGAACGGATTTGCAGCAGCAAACGTCGTGGAAGCAGCGCCTACCACCAGTGCAGCCGTCAGTGCAGATACAAGAGTCTTTTTCATAGTCTTTATCCCCCTATAAATAAAAGTATGAACTCTACGTTCAGCTGACAAGTTACACAAGGAATCAATTCCACACGAGTTACCTTGTTTCCTCGGCAGATTCTCATGCTCCCCTCTGCTGAACAATTCTTATCATACCATAAGTTCCGGCAATTGACAACGGTTCCACATAATTTTTTCTCGATTTTTCCTGTTTTTTCCAGTTTCATGCACAAATATAAGGCTGCCCCGATGAAAATCAATTCATCGGGGCAGCCCATTTATGAAAATTTAGTTACTTGCCAATTGGATCAGAACTGGAACTCTACCCGGCCAAAGAGCTTCGAAGCATCTTTACCATTGTCGAGTTTTTCACCGTTGAAATACTTCAGGCTGGCAATCGTGTTCTTGGCTACCGTATAGTTCGTGCCAATCTCCCAGCCTTTCGTACCAGCCCATGCACCATCATAAGACGGATCGAAGGCTACGTTCTGGCCAAGATGACGATATGCCGTGTAGACACCCCAGGAACCGCGGTTAGCAGCCTGTGCACCCTTATAGTCCAGCTCTACCGTACCAGCCTTCTTATAGTTGTCGGCTTTGGCATTCTCAGCATATTTGCCCTTCAGCGTTACATTATTGTCGAAGCTGTAGCCGAGGTTTGCACTCCAGATATCCGCATCATCGCTGGCATTACCGTTGCGATAGTTCGAGATCGTCTGCAGATTACCGATGGCATCGCTGTTGAGATGATGGTATGCAGCACCAACACTCAGCTTATTCTTACCATACTGCAGGCCTACACTCTGCATGTTGGCTGCATCATCAGCGGTCGTCTTATTGATGCTCTCATTGTTCGTATCGCCGTTCATATCCCAGCGGCCAGCCTGCAGCGTAAGCTTCAGGTCTTTACCAGTGGTAATGGATGCACCCGAGATCTCATCATCGAAGAGCAGGTCGCTATCGATCTGCATCGGGAGCTTACCAAGTTTGATGTTGGTATTGCCATACTGGCCATCGGCCCAGATGCGCTTCAGAGAAACATTGCTGTCTTCACTCGTAGTTGAGTCAGTGCCGTCCTTCGACATGTTCGTCGAAGCATCCAGGCGGGCATTCACATGCCAGTTGTTGTTGACTTCAGCGCTCGGCTCGAGACGGAACAGCAGCTCATCGTCGTTCTTCTTTTCCTTCGTTGCACTCTCGTCACGTTTGCTCGTATACGTATAACGAGCCTCGCCGTTCCATTTTACCTGATCCGCATTGCGCTCGAGGTTGGATACGCGGACACCCAGTGTATTCAGTTCATCAGCGAACTCAGCTGACAGTTTGTCGATGAGGGCCTTATCTGTGCCGCTGACATTCGTCTTGGCCATAGCCTTAGCAACCATCTGTGCCATCTCATAACGCGTGATGTTCTTGTCACCCTTGAAGGTGCTGTCGCCATAACCATCGATAACGCCATCAGCAGCCAGCTGAGATACTGCATCATAAGCCCAATGATCAGAAGGAACATCGCTGAACGGGTTGGTAGCAGCGAACGTAGTGGAAGCAGCACCTACAACCAGTGCCGTCGTCAATGCAGATACAATAGTCTTTTTCATGATAATCTCCTCCATTTCGTATGGTACGAAATAAAAAATAAAACATATTACTGTTCCGTCGAACTTCACCGGTGGAGATTCATGAGTTGCCTTGTTTCCTCAGTGCCTCACTGCCGGTCCCTCGCTCCCTTGGAACATCTTCATTGTATTACTTGACCTAATCAATTACAATAAAAGGAGCATTATTCTTACGTTAAGTTTTGATTAAATACTTTTCTAAGTCAACTATAATAAAATAAAGGAACCCCCGTATGATACGGGGGTTCCCAGTAAAATTCGTACGATATACGATTAGTTGTGGATTAGAAGAAGAACTCAACGCGACCGAAGATCTTCGACGCATCTTTGTCGTTAGCCAGCTGTTTTCCCTTGAAATAGATCGCTTTCGCCTGTACATTCTTGAACAGCGTGTACTGCGTGCCGATCTCCCAGCCCTTGGTATTATTCTGAACACCATCCGTGTTCGGATCGATGGATGCATACTTACCGATATGACGATAAGCAACATAAGCGCCCCAGGAACCTACATTCGCTTTGCTTGCGCCCTTATAGTCCAACTGAACCATGCCGGATTTGTTATAGGCATCGGCCTTGTTGTTATCAATATAAGCGCCGCCAAGTGCTACATTCTTGCTGAAACGATAGTTACCAGCTACTTCCCATGCTCCAAACGTATCTTCCGCTGCATTCTTGCTATAATCTGCCGTAGTCTTAAAATTAGCAGTGTTCATATGATAATATGCTGCCGTACCGGTAGCTTTGCCAAGATTATAGGTCAAAGCAAGACTCTGCAGATTAGCTGCGTCATCATCACCGTTTGCCGCAATACCCAGGCCGGTATCTTTTGTAATATCAATACGGCCAGCCATCACCGTTGCCTGCAGCTTATTACCAAAGGTCACGGCTGCACCGGACATCTGATCGTTGAGCATGAGTGCCTTATCATAGTTCGTTACATCCGGGAATTTACCGAGCTGAACGCTGAAGTTCTTATAATCGCCCTGCGCCCAGATACGCTGCAACTTCACCTGATCCGAATCGTCAAAACCAGTATCCTTTGCCATGTTCGTGCCAGCATCCAGACGAGCTTTTACATGCCAGTTGCTGTTGACCTCAGCTGTTGGCTCAAGACGGAGCAGCATCTCATCTTTATTCGTCTTAGCCGTCTTTCCAGTCGTATCTTCGAGGCGTCCGCTGGTATACGTGTAACGAGCCTCGCCGTTCCATTTCACCATATCAGCATTGCGCTCAAGGTTGGATACACGGACACCCAGATTGTTCAGCTCATCAGCAAACTCAGCAGCGAGTTTGTCGATCAGGGCTTTATCGTTGCCGCCGACATTGGTCTTAGCCATAGCCTTAGCAACCATCTGTGCCATCTCATAACGCGTGATGTTCTTGTCGCCCTTGAAGGTCGTGTCGCCATAGCCCTCGATGACACCATCAGCAGCCAGCTGGCTGACTGCATCATATGCCCAATGGTCAGACGGAACATCAGAGAACGGATTTGCTGCTGCAAACGTCGTGCTGGCAGCGCCAACAACCAGTGCAGCCGTCAGAGCAGATACAAGAGTCTTTTTCATGATAAACTCCTCCTTAAAAAATAAAACCTGTTATTTTCTCGGAGGTACTATAATATGGATTCCTCATGAGTGGCCATGTTTCCTCAGTCTCATCCCTATCAAGTCCCCTCGATTGCCTCCATCTTAACACGTTTATTTGACGCTCGCAAGCATATTTTAACACTTTCATAAAAGTATTTTTAGTTATATCTAATATATGTAAAGTGTCTGAAAGCTTATATTCATGCGGTATTAACCGGTTACATCAATATTCTTTAAAATTATTTCCTTCTATTATATCCTATTGTTAAAATTCGGTTAAATAAAAAGAGCCTCCTCAAAATTGAGAAGGCTCCCCATATGCTTGTTATCTGATTTTCGATCCAGATTCAATCAGAAGAAGAAGCTTACACGAGCATAAAGCGTCTCAGCATCTTTGTCCGTAGCCAGATCCTTACCAGTGAAATAGCCAAGAGTAGTCAATACATTCGTATAAGGAATGTAGCTGGCACCAAAATCCCAGCCTTTTTCGTTGTTTGCACTGCGAATCGTATCATAGGTCGGCATCAAAGATACATTGGATCCAAGATGACGATAGGCAACAAATGCTCCCCAGGATCCCTTGTTGGCTTTATTTGCGTCCTTATAGTCTACTTCTACGTTGCCAGACTTCTTATAGGCATCTGCTTTGGTATTTTCTGCATAGGCTCCAGCCAAAGCAACATTTTTGCTAAACGAATATCTGCCGCCAACAGACCAGATATTCGCGTCATCCGTCTTGCCATCATAACCAATAGCAGTCTTGAATACATCACTATTGAAGTGACGATATGCTGCTCCCATAGTCATCTTGCCAAGCGTATAGCCGAGATCAATGCCCTGATAGTTAGCTGCGTCTCTTACTGCGCCTTTCGTAACAGTCTCGTTTCCATAGTCATTGATATTCCAACGACCAGCTTCCAATGCAGCCTTCAGTTTATTACCGAAAGTTACCTGTGCACCAGAGAAATAGTCATCCGTAACCATACCTTCATCTGCTGCAGAATAAAGATTCTGTCTGCCAAGCTTTACTTCGAAGTTCTTATACTTGCCATCAGCATAGATATAAGTCAGCTTCATATTACCATCATCTCGGCTCGTATCCTTATCCTTCGAAAGCTCCGTCTTCCCTGTCAAACGAGCATTAACGTGCCAGTTATCATTAATCTCGGCAGTTGGAAAGATACGATACTGCAGAGAATCTACATTAGCTTTCTTTTTGCTGCCGTCAGCCTGCTCATCACGATAGCTCCAATAGCGATAACGAGCCTCGCCCGTCCACTTCACCTTATCGGCATTACGCTCGAGCTTTGCTACGCGAACGCCGAGATTGTTGAGCTCATCCGCGAACTCAGCCGACAGTTTGTCGAGCAATGCTTTATCATTGCCACCAACATTGGTCTTAGCCATTGCTTTGGCAACCATCTGTGCCATCTCATAACGCGTGATGTTCTTATCGCCCTTGAAATTCGCATCGCCATAGCCTTCGATGACACCATCAGCAGCCAGCGTGGATACTGCATCATAAGCCCAATGGTCAGCCGGAACATCCGAGAACGGGTTTGCCGCTGCAAACGTCGTAGAAGCTGCACCAACAACAAGAGCTGCCGTCAGAGCAGATACAAGAGTCTTTTTCATAGTGGAATCTCCCTCCAAAAATAGAACAGTAATAGTTTACTATTCGCCTTCGGTAGACAAACGCAACGAGTTTCCATGTTTCCTCCGCTTCTGTCCATCCTTTACGAACATGTTTCTAATCATAACATAATGTTTACAGGTTGACAAGTGTTTATATGAATTTATTCTGTATACATGCCCAGACAGGCATGTAAAAAGCCCTCCATTTTCCCGTGGAGGGCTTTTTATGGTATAATTTTAGATAACACTTACGATTCGTCGCCAGTCGGCCGGATGACTGCCCGGACCATTTTCTCGAATTTCGCCCGTGGCAGCATGACCAGATGACCGCAGCCCTGACATTTCAGGCGAAAATCCATGCCAACGCGCAGGATTTCCCATTCACTGCTGCCGCAGGGATGTGCTTTCTTCATCCGGACGATATCGCCAAGATTATATTGTTGTTTCTCCATGTCACTACTCCTCTCTCTATACAGACTGAGATTTCGAGGTGCTTATATTATGAAAGTCGCCGTCTTACAGATGAATATCGCTTTTGGTGAACCAGAGCGGAATATCGCCACCCTGTACCGGATGGTCATGGAAGCCATGGAACAAAGACCGGATGTGCTGCTCCTGCCGGAGCTCTGGCATCTTGGCTTCTATCCCAAGCCAATCCTCGACTATGCCGATGACGATGGTGAACAGACCCGCAAGATACTGGCCGATATCGCCAAACGCTACCAGGTCAACATCGTCGGCGGCACCGTAGCCAATGCCATCGGCACGCAGGTATTCAATACCTGTTACGTCTTCGACCGCACCGGCCGGCTGCTGACAACCTACCACAAGACCCACCTGTTCTCGCCCAGCGGCGAGGCAGCGGACTTCACCCCCGGCGACAGCGTCGTAACGTTCCAGTTGGATGGTGTCTGCTGCGGCCTCGCCGTCTGCTACGATCTCCGGTTCCCGGAGCTCACCAGACGGCTGGCCCTGGAAGATATCAGCGTCTTATTCGTGCCGGCCGCCTGGCCGCTGAGCCGTCTGATTCACTGGCAGACGCTCATCCGCGCCCGCGCCATCGAGAACCAGATCTTCGTCGTTGCCTGCAATGAGTCCGGTATTACCGATAACGACGAGCAGATGGCCGGACATTCCGCCATCATCGATCCCTGGGGGGAGCTGCTGGCCAAAGCCGGTGAAGGCGAGGAAATCCTGCAGGGAAATCTTCGCCTCATCATCCGCAGCCAGATCAAGGACAGCATGGATGTATTCGCCGACCGCCGCGAAAAGCTCTACCTGCTCAAAAAGAAAAAATAAGTCAACACAGGCCTGCCCCTTTACGGGGCAGGCCTTTTTTATTGCTTAAACGTTGAAGCGGAAATTAACGACATCGCCATCCTGCATGACATAGTCCTTGCCTTCGACACGGACCTGTCCTTTTTCGCGGGCAGCCGCAATGCTGCCATTCGCAACCAGATCATCATAGTTGACGATCTCCGCACGGATAAAGCCACGCTCAAAATCCGTATGGATCTTGCCGGCAGCTTTCGGTGCCGTCGTGCCCTTGACGATGGTCCAGGCGCGGCATTCATCCGGGCCAGCCGTCAGGAACGTCTGCAGCCCCAGGAGATCGAAAGCCCCCTTGATCAGGCGGTCCAGGCCGCTCTCGGTCTCGCCAAGATCTTCCAGGAAGGCTTTGGCCTCGTCCGCATCAAGCTCAGCAATCTCCGACTCGACACGGGCCGAGATCGCAACGACCTCAGCGCCCTCTTTCGCCGCGAATTCCTTGACCTTCTGCACATAGGGATTCTCGTCAAAAGCGGTAGCGATCTCATCCTCGGCTACGTTGGCGACATAAAGAGTCGGCTTAAGCGTCAGCAGGTTCATCTCTTTGATCAGCTCGAGCTCATCATCCGTCAGTTCGACCTGGCGGGCCGGCTTGCCCTCATCCAGCGAAGCCTTGATGCGGCGCAGGACCTCATCTTCGACACGGGCTTCCTTGCTGCCCGATTTCGCGATCTTGGCCAGCTTCATGATGCGCTTCTCGAGGACCTCAAGGTCCGCAAGGCACAGCTCGGTCTGAATGATATCGATATCGCGCAACGGGTCGATACCGCCCTCGACATGCGTGATATTCTCATCGACGAAGCAGCGGACCACATGGGCCACCGCATCAACCTGACGAATATGTTCCAGGAATTTATTGCCCAGGCCCTCGCCCTTGGAAGCGCCTTTGACCAGTCCGGCAATATCAACGAAACGCACCGAAGCCGGCGTCGTCTTCTTGGAACTATACATCTCGTGCAGCACATTCAATCGCGCGTCCGGAACGGCTACGACACCGACATTCGGCTCAATCGTACAGAACGGGAAATTTGCTGCCTCTGCACCAGCCTTGGTGATGGCATTGAACAAGGTACTTTTGCCGACATTCGGCAGACCGACAATACCTACTTCTAAGTTACTCAAGAGAATCTTCCTTCCAAATCTTAATTACAGCGTACCAAAGATACGGTCGCCGGCATCGCCGAGGCCCGGAATGATATAGCCTTTATCGTTGAGCTTCTCATCGATAGCCGCCACATAAAGTGGGACCTCCGGATGCTCTTTATTGATGACTTTAATGCCTTCCGGTGCAGCGACGAGGCACATCAGATCATGGATTTTGCGCCCTTCTCCTTCAGCAGCGTCAGCGCAGCCGAAGCACTGCCGCCCGTAGCCAGCATCGGATCGACAACGATGAGCGTACGCTCCGCAACATCACTTGGCAGCTTGCAGTAGTACTCTACCGGCTTCAATGTCTTCGGATCGCGGTACATGCCGACATGACCGACACGGGCTGCCGGAATCATGTTTACGACACCATTGAGCATGCCGAGTCCTGCGCGCAGGATTGGCACCACGCCGACCTTCTTGCCCGCCAGAACCTTTGCCTTGCACTTTGCTACCGGCGTCTCGATCTCGATTTCCTTCAACGGGAAATCGCGCGTGATCTCATAAGCCATGAGCATAGCAATCTCTTCCAGCAGCTCGCGGAAATCTTTCGTTCCCGTATCCTTCTGGCGCATCAGCGTCAGCTTGTGCTGGATCAGTGGATGATCGATGACATTGACTTTCAGTTCTTCAGACATTTTCCTTCTCCTTATTCGTACAATGGATATTTTTTGCAGAGCACCGCTACACGGCGTCTGGCTTCTCTTTTACTTTCTCGTCTTCCGGGCTGTTCAGGGCCAGAGCGATGATATTGCCAACCTCGACCATATCTTCCTCTTTGAACCCGCGGGTCGTCAGCGCCGGCGATCCCAGACGCAGACCGCTCGTAACGAACGGAGACAGCGGCTCAAACGGAATCGTATTACGGTTGGCCGTGATATTGACCTCGTCGAGGACATTCTGAGCGATCTTGCCTGTGATGCCCTTTGCTCGTAAGATCAACCAGCATCAGATGATTATCCGTACCACCGGAAACGATGCGGAAACCGTCCTTCATCAGCGTATCAGCCAAAGCTGCCGCATTCTTCTTGACCTGCTTGGCATAGTCCTTGAACTCCGGCTTGAGCGCTTCGCCAAGCGCCACAGCCTTGCCGGCAATGACATGCATGAGCGGACCGCCCTGGATGCCAGGGAATACGGCCTTGTTGAACTGCTTGCCAAACTCGGCGTCCTTGCAGAGGATCATGCCGCCGCGCGGACCGCGCAGGGTCTTATGCGTCGTCGTCGTAACGACATCTGCATATGGTACCGGGCTTGGATGCTCACCAGCAGCCACCAGACCAGCAATATGGGCAATATCAACCATGAGATAGGCTCCTACGCCATGCGCGATCTCGGCCAGGCGCGGGAAATCGATGATGCGGGCATACGCCGAAGCACCAGCAACGATCAGTTTCGGCTGGCACTCCTGTGCCTTTTTCTCCAGCGCATCATAGTCGATGGTCTCCGTCTCTTTCGTGACACCATACGGAACGATCTTGAAGTATTTGCCGGACATATTGACCGGCGAACCATGAGTCAGATGACCACCATCATTGAGGTTCATCCCCATGACCGTATCACCCGGCTGCAGCAGGGCAAAGAATACCGCCATATTGGCCTGTGCACCGGAATGCGGCTGGACATTGGCATACTCAGCACCAAACAGCTTCTTGGCGCGATCGATGGCCAGCTGCTCCACCTGATCGACAAACTCGCAGCCGCCATAGTAGCGCTTGCCAGGATAGCCTTCCGCATACTTGTTCGTAAGTACGCTGCCCTGCGCTTCCAGTACGGCCTTGCTGACAATGTTTTCCGACGCGATAAGCTCCAGCTTCGTACGCTGGCGGTTCAGCTCGTTATCAAGCTGTGCGGCGATTTCGGGATCAGACTGTTTCAGTGTTTCCATAAGACTCATTGGGAGAACCTCCTATCAATACAGTGGACTAGACAGATGATACAAACACTAACAATATAAGATTATCAAAGCTGGATTATTTCTGCTCCAGCGCCATGATCTTGTTCACGCGGCGCTCATGACGACCGCCGTCGAACCCGGTCTCAACCCAGGCACGGACAATCTCGCCAGCAGGGCCAAAGCCCATGACGCGGCCGCCCATAGCCAGGACGTTGGCATTGTTATGATGGCGGGACATCTTCGCGGAATAGACATCATTGCAGAGCGCGCAACGGATGCCCTTTACCTTATTGCAGGCAATCGAAATGCCGATGCCAGTACCACAAAGCGCAATGCCGCGATCAGACTTGCCGGAGACTACATCCGCGCAGACCTTCTCAGCAACATCCGGATAATCGATGGCATCCGTACCGAACGTACCGACATCGACAACCTCGATGTCACCGTACTCCTTCAGGACCATCTTGACTTCTTCTTTGAGCTGAACCGCACCATGATCGCTGCCAATGGTGATTTTCATGCTTATCTGCCACCTTTCCTAACTAACCTGATGCAAAATACTACCCTACATTGTATCATATTCAGGCAAGAAAAAATACCGTCAAGCGACGGCATTTCGATCACATATGTAATTATTATGCCCGAATGGTCCGAAAACCACTGGCCTTATGCAGACGATTCATGATGGCAAGTCCCAGCCCCTGATCCGTCGTGCCCTCGCCCAGCAGCATATCCGCTGGCTTATCATCAAAGCTGCGCAGCGCCTCATAGATATTCGCAGCGATGGACGGAAGATTACCCTGATGACCATAATCCGCCATCAGCTCAGCTGGCAGATTTCCCTCAGTCCGGCCAGGACTCATGGCTGGCCATGACACCGACCACCTGTCCCTCTCCCTGCAGCCGGGCAACTTCCCGCTGGAACGCGCGCACCATGCGGGTCGGCATCCCCTCGATCAGCGTAAGCGGTGCCTTGGGTGCATAATGCGTATACTTCATGCCCGGTGCCCTCGGCACCACATCCGCACCGACCAGTGCGGGATCCAAAGCAACCATCTCTTCGCCCAGCAGTTCGTCAGCATCTCCCGCGTAATCGCACCGGGCGCAGGATAACTGCCTTCTCCCCGGTACAGTCTACGATAGTCGACTCCACCCCAAAATGGCACGGACCGCCATCCAGGATCAAGGGAATCCGGCCATCCAGATCCCGGGCCGTCAGCTCAGCTGATGTCGGGCTCGGCCGTCCGGAAATATTAGCCGACGGCGCCGCAATCGGCACCCCGGCAGCCTGGATCAGTGCACGGGCCACATCGTTCTCCGGCATGCGGATCCCGACCGTAGACAGGCCTCCCGTAATGCGGTCAGGCACGATGCTCCGACGCTGCATGATGAGCGTGATTGGTCCCGGGCAGAACGCCGCCATGAGCTTCTCAGCCAGTGGCGGGATCACCGCCGCGATCTGCTCCACCATCGAACGGTTAGCCACATGCAGGATCAATGGGTTGTCCGAAGGACGTCCCTTCGCCGCATAGATACCAGCACAGGCCTCAGCATCGAGCCCATTTGCGCCCAATCCATATACCGTTTCCGTTGGAAAGGCCACCAGCCCGCCAGACCGCAGGATCTCACCGGCCTCATGGAGCGCTTCCTTCTGCTCCTTCACATTTTCTATCTTAACGATTTTCGTTATCATATCATTTTCTCCAAGCGACTACCACACGATCGATACCCGCATAATCCTTGAGAATCTCGGTACGGACGATAAGCGGACTTGCCTCAGCCAGCCGCGCCACATCCTCGGCCTGATGGATCCCCACCTCAAAAGCCATGAAACCATCATCGGACAGCATAGGCGGTGCCTCGTCACAGAGACGGCGATAGAAATCCAGTCCATCCCGGCCCCCGGACAGAGCCGTCATCGGCTCCTTGCAGCGCACCTCCGGTGCCAGCTCCTGAATATCTGCCTCAGGAATATACGGCGGATTGGACAGGATAGCCGTAAACTGCTGCTCCCTGATCGGGGTAAGGAGATCCCCGGTATGGAACGTGACCCGCTCGCTCAGCCCGAGTGTAGCCGCATTTTCCTCAGCTACCGCCCGCGCTGCCGGTGAGATATCCACTGTATCAGCGGTCACCCCATCCAGCATACTCAGGACGCTCAGGCAGATTGCCCCCGAACCCGTCCCGATATCAGCCAGCCGGACTGTACCATCTGTCCACTGCTTCAGCCGGTCCACAGCCGCCTGCACCAGAATCTCCGTATCCGGACGCGGTACCAGCGTATCCGGCGTGACCTTGAACGTCAGGCCCATGAACTCCTTTTCGCCAAGGATATAAGCCACCGGCACACGATCGATACGCTGCTTGATCATCGCCCGATAACACGCCAATTCCTCTGCCTGCAGCGGTTCATCGAAATGGACATACAGATAGATGCGCTGCTTGCCCAGTACGTGTGACAGCAGCACCTCGGCATCCAGCCGTGGAGACTCCACACCCTTCTGCCCGAAATAATCTTCCGTCCATTTCAGGATGCGGCCAATCGTCCAGATCTGATTGTTTTCTGCCATTACTTCACCTGCTTCAATCGCTCGGCCTGATCCGCCGTAATCAGCGCATTCAGGATCTCATCGAGCTCCCCGTTCATGACCGCATCGATCCGATGCAGTGTCAGACCAATCCGGTGGTCCGTCACCCGCCCCTGCGGGAAATTATAGGTACGGATGCGCTCGCTGCGGTCACCGGAACCCACCTGGCTCCGGCGATCCGCCGCCACCGCATGTTCCTGTGCCTGACGGGCCTGGTCGAGCACACGGGCCCGCAGCACCTTCATTGCCTTTTCCTTATTCTTGAGCTGGGATTTCTCATCCTGGCACTGCACCACGATGCCCGTCGGCAGATGCGTGATGCGGATAGCCGTCTCCGTACGGTTGACGTACTGCCCGCCCGCACCGGATGCACAGTAGGTGTCGATGCGCAGATCATTCGGATTGATCTCGACCTCAACATCCTCGACCTCCGGCAGCACTGCTACCGTAACCGCAGACGTATGGATACGCCCGCCCGACTCCGTGACCGGCACCCGCTGAACCCGATGCGTACCGCTCTCGTATTTCAGCTTGCTGTACGCGCCAAAGCCAGTTACCATGAACGAGACTTCCTTGAAACCGCCGATCTCCGTCGCATTCGCATCGATAAGCTCCGTGCGCCACCCCTGACGCTCAGCAAAACGCGAATACATCCGGAACAGATCGCCGGCAAACAAAGCTGCCTCATCGCCGCCCACGCCGCCGCGGATCTCCACGATGACATTCTTATCATCATTTGGGTCCTTCGGCAGCAGCAGGATTGGCAGCTCCTGATCCAGTACAGCCTTCTGCTGCTGGAAATCGGCCAGTTCTTCCTCTACAAGCTTGCGCATCTCATCATCCAGCGGCTCATCGAACATCGCCCGATCATCGGCGATTCCCTGAACCACCTTCTTATAGACGCGAAACTTCTCCACGACTGGCGTCAGACTGGCATGCTCCTTGCTATAGCGCTGCCAGCGCTCAATATCCTGAATGGTATCCGGGTCACTGATCAGCGACTCCAGCTCCATATATTTATCCTCAACAGCCTGAAGCTTTTCGAGCACAAGATTCACCTCAACCTTTTCCTAAAAGATCAGGGGACCTGAACCGGCTCCGTCCCGACCTTGATATACTCACCTGTTCCCTCAACGATCTCCTCAGCCGGCAGTACCGCCTTCAGGGACTCAATAGCCACCTCGACCATATCATCCTCAGGCGGACGGGTCGTCAGATACTGCAGCCAGAGCCCCGGCTTGATTGCCGTCTGGATCACCGGATTCTCACTGCGCCCGGCCAGACGAATGATCTCATACGAGATGCCCGCCACCACCGGCAGCAGCAGGATACGGCTTGCAATACGCTCCCAAAGCGTCGGCCAGCCGAGAAACGCAAAGACGAAAATCGACACCAGCATGACGATCAACAGGAAATTCGTACCGCAACGCGGATGCAGCCGCGAGAACTTCTGCACATTCTCCACCGTCAGCGGCAGTCCTGCCTCATAGCAATGGATTGTCTTGTGCTCTGCCCCATGATACTGGAATACCCGGCGGATATCCTTCATACGGGAAATTCCCCAGATATACCCGAGGAAAATCGCCAGCCGCAGAAAACCTTCCATCAGATTCAGGAATACCGGATCCTCTGTCACAAAATGGAAGAACTTCGCCGCACCAGTCGGAATCGCAATAAACAGCACGCTGGCCAGCACCAAGGCAAAGACAATCGTGCCCGCCATCTCACGGTCAGACAGCTGCTCATCTTCCTCACCGGCCATCTTTGCCGAATACGACAGCGATTTCATGCCGATGACCAGCGACTCAATCAGCGAAACCGTACCACGCAGCATCGGCTTCTTGAGAATGGGATACCGGTCGCTGATGGAATTCACCGGCTTCGTCTCCACCTGGATCTTCTTGCCCGGGTCGCGCACTGCCGTGGCTGTCAGCCCCGGTCCACGCATCATGACCCCTTCAATGACGGCCTGGCCGCCAACCATCAATCTATTACTCAACGGAATTCCTCCTTACATGGAAATACCGATTGCATCAATATTATGAATTGCCTTATATAGCAAATAAAGCAGAACAGACGAATCTGCTCTGCTTTACCAAAGTCCAAATTATTTCTTTGCAAAACGCTTGTTGAACTTTTCGATACGGCCGCCTGCCTGGACGTCACGCTGACGCCCCGTGAAGAACGGATGGCATTTGGAGCAGACATCGACGCGAAGCTCCTTCTGCGTGGACCCCGTCTTGAACGTGTTGCCGCAACCGCAGATAACCGTAGCCTCATGATATTCCGGATGGATACCTGGTTTCATTCTATACACCTCGCTTTCACCCCAAGAAACTGGGAATTGATACAAATCCACTATGCGCAGACTTGGTTTAGACCTAGCTCCCCGTCGGGTAAAGCCAGTCAATTTCAACTGGAACCAAACGTCAATACGTTCAGTACCTTCCTAGTATAGCACGGCATTTCCCCGTATGCAAGGAAATCCATGAAGTTTTACACCCTTTAATAAGAACAGTTATCGCTTCTGCAAGTTGCCAGCAAGTTAAGTGAGCCCCCCCATCAGGCAGTAGTTACTTCTTATCGAAACGTTGAGCTAATCGTTCTGTACTAGCAGCAGCTGTAACAGATTTCAACTGAGATATGGCAGCTTCTCGCAGCCGTTGCAGACGGTCAGATTGCGAGATACTGTTCTTGATGAATTCAGCATTAAGTGTCTCAAGGTTAGAAAGAACGATAAGCTGCCCAAGATCAGCAGTATCGCGAATATTTCCCTTAGCCGCTGGATTCTGATCACGCCATTCTTTTGCAGTCATGCCAAAAAGTGCCACGTTAATTATGTCAGCTTCGTTGGCATAAGTGCTATTAATATATCGCGCAGGAAGTTTTTCATCGACAAGATGTTCCTTAATCGCGTCAGTGTGGATACGATAGTTGGTCTTCGCAATCTCGCGACGAGCTGACCAGTCAAGAGAAAGATGATCGCTTTCGGCCTGTTTGAGCCGTTGATAGTCTTTGATAATGTAAAGTTCAAATTCCGGAGAAATCCATGCGGCAAACTTGAAAGCAATATCGCTATGAGCATAAGTACCACCATTACGACCAGATTTTGATGTAATTCCAACGGCATTCGTTTCTTTAATCCATTTTTGTGGTGGCAACGTAAAAGAGTTTTCTCCCGCTTCACTTCTAAAGTGATCTAATTGAGCAAGTATGAAATTCGGATTGTGAAGTTGCTCCCAAACGCCTAAATACTCAACGGTATTGCGTAAACGCATCCAGTTATTTATTACAATAGATGGATTGTCGGACTTGTACTTTGCGATATCAGTAAGCGAAATGTAATCTATACCGTCACCAGAGAGTGTAGCACGAATGCTTAACCCCTTGGCTTCAATAGTTCCATTTACTTTTTTCATAACCATAATCCTTCCGATTTCATTTCAAAAACCTATCGAATTCGATTGGTTTTGACTAATTGACTTTGCCTAAAACGCCTAGCAACCAACTATCTTTTGACATGTTTCCCTTATATATTATCCTGTCGGATGATATTGTTGACTTCAACCTGTGCCTGGGGGCTAGCACCAAGGATTTTATTGCCAATCCGCTCGGCGGTGCTCGCCTCAGCGCTCTGCGTTCCCTTAGCTTGTGCTAGTATTCCGTTTTTCAAGAATTCAAGTATGCTACATGTCAATTTTTCCTGGTTGATCTCATGCAACGTCTTTATGAGTTCAACTTCGACAGCACTCAGCTTTATTGGCATCTTCTCCCTCACATCCGTTAGTCCCATCATATAATCCAACGTAACATCATAGATAGATGCCAGCATAAGCATGTTCTTTTGTGTCAAATCATATTTTCCACGTTCTACAGAAGCATACTGCCCCCTGGATATGCCAAGTTGTACAGCTATATCCTCCTGCCTCATCTTTTTAGATTTTCTCAGCTCTTTCAATCTCGTCTTCATTTTAGCCATCTCCAAATTACTCATTAAACATGCCCAAACAAACGATCCCCCTTATCGTAGCACGTAAAACACTTAATTTCAATATTTACCCGTTAAATAGCTTGTTAAACTTTACATATCGTATTCACTCACGTAGCATACTCACACCCTTGGCCCGATTCCTGCATCATTCAGCAGCTCCGGATGACGCACGAGCCAGCCGGTGATCTCGCACCAGGCATCGCGCTCAGCCTTGAACTGTACCGTATCCCGCAGCAGCGGCAGCTCCTTGGCCGACACCTGCAGGGACTGCGCCGTCTGATTCCGGTAATCGCCCAGCATATCCTCCGTCATCCAGCAATACGGCGTCACCACATGATCCAGCTTCTCCGTCAATGACGGAAACAGCGAATAATACTCGAAGCCCTTCGGTGCAATGAGCTCCATCAGCGTCGGCAGGATATTCATATGCCCGCCGATCGTATTGCCAGCCAGCATCTCCGGCTGTCAGCTCCGGATGATGCATCGCAAACGATGTCAGCAAGCCATCACGCAGCGATGGCTCCCGCCGATCGATCACTCCATGCTCGAACGGGATCAGCCCCGTCGAATGGTCGCCCGTAACGATGAACAGACTATCCGGATACGCTGCCCTCATTTCCTCAACAAAATGCATCAGTGACTGGTCTGCATACCAGCAGCCTCCCAGCTTTCGCCAGGCCATCTTATCATGCTTCAACTGCCCCGACCACGCCGGCATCACCCGGTCCATATCAAAGCCCAGCTTATCCATCGGCATATGATATGGTCCATGGTTCGACGTCGTATACAGGAAGTGGAACACCGGCTGGTCCGCATCCTGCTCCCGGATCAGCTCAGCCGCGCGATTCAGGAATACGTGGTCATAGATGCCGAGCCAGGTCCGCGGGGCGTCTGCCGGGCAAATATCGAATCCACTATGACAGGCATCAAAGCCAGCCGCCGGCAGGAAATGCTCCAGGCTGCCATGCCCCAGCCCGCCACCATACCAGAACTCCGTCCGATAGCCCAGCCGCCGCAGCTGCTCCGGCCATGACGTCAAGGCACGCCCCTGCCAGAACGGCATCTTTTCATTCAGCTCCAGATCCGCATCATAGACACCGGCTGTCAGCCCCACCACTGAAGGCCGGGAGCGCATACCAGCAGGCAGGAAATTATTGATGGCCACCGTATGCTGATCCTGCCGGAACCGCTGGCTGGCCTCCATCAGATTCAGCTCATCATAGATTGGATCGAACGGTGCTTGTGCATGGCCTTCGCCCAGCAAAAAGAAAATATGCTTTGGCGCGTGTATCCGCGGTCCTCCAGCTTCATGCCTGAATAAACGCAACGGATCATCCGTCAAAGCAGCCCCAGCCGGCAGCACCGGCTGGATGACATGCTCAGACTCAGCATCATCGTGCAGCAGCATCTCATCCAGCGGTGCCCTCAGCACCAGTTCCAGCGCGATCAGATCATCCATAGCAGCCTTCGACAGTAAAGTATCCTCTTTGACTATGGCCGGCAGTTCATCCCACTCCGGTTTTTTCCGATGGTCCAGTGTCCCGCCATAACGCATCCAATAGAACCAAAGCACCGACGTCAGGAACACTACCGTGTTCAGCCCATACTGGAGCCATGGAGACGACAGCTCCACATAGGGCAGCACCGGCGTTGCCAGCAAATACTGGATACCATGATAGCAGAGCAGTGCATAGGGAATATAGCCCAGCAAGATCCACGCACCATGATTCTGGTTGAAGAATATATCGACAAAATTCTTCTTGTCCGCATGCCCGGCCAGCCGCATCGTCTGATTGAACGTATCATGAAAATGATAATAGAAAATCATCTTCCCCATGAAGGCCGTATATAAAACCAACAGATAAACCGTCAGACCAGCGGTCCGAACCATATCTCCCGCCGAAAAATATTCCGGCAGGAATGCCCCCGGCAAGCTCACCAGCACCAGCGAATACAAGAACACATACGCATTAAAATCCAGGCCCCACCAAAATGCATACCGGAAGCAAGCCCACCTTTTCCGCCACTCACCACGAGGACTCCTTCCGGGGCGATACACCATGATAAAGGACAAACGAAACAACGCACAAACCACCGGTGCAACCAGCACCAGCTTGAGATCCTGTTGAAGCCCTATAAAAAAAGACAAAAACATCCCGTCACCTCATATACCACGATCTTTAAACATTCCCGTACATTATACCATAGTTACGACATCAGGATCACATCTTGACGAAACTTCACCGACTGATGCAAATCCTCCGAGAATCCATGGATACTAAACAGAATATAAACCACCTTGCGCTGCCCATCCCGCCAGTGGACCAGTGCCGCCTTGCGTTCCAGTGCCTGCAATACATTCACGCCCACTACTCCCTGCCAGAATTTACATTCTCCAAGAACCAGTATGCCTTCATCCTCTGACACCCCTACCACATCAATCTCATTGCCGGCATTATCCCACCAACGCCCCACCTTATCCAACAGATAAGGCAAATCACCATCAGCTGACATCTTCCATAGCTGCTCCCGACAGATGTCTTCATAGATAAAACTGACCCGATTATCGATAAAATTCTGTTTGATACGCCGAAGCACCAGTTCCTGATGCCCGGACTCCAGATAACTGCGGTTCGGATAAACAAACTGAAACCAAAACGCCAGGAATGGGTCCTGGATCTTGTAAATGCCCCGCTTACTTTTCTCTGGGTTGCTTTCCGTAATCGGAACCTCGCGCTCAAGCAAATCCAGCTCGATCAAGACCCGTAAGTAGCGGGGGATGCTCGTCTGCTTCTGTTGCAGCACCGTTGCAATCTTCGACAGCTTATGATTGCCCGCAGCAATGGCCCGCATAATCGAAAAATAACTGCCCACATCAGAAACTTCGCGCT
Organism: Selenomonas sp.; assembly: GCA_022482925.1. GTDB lineage: Bacteria > Bacillota > Negativicutes > Selenomonadales > Selenomonadaceae > Selenomonas_A. The sequence goes on from JAKVOG010000007.1 coordinate 135,926, forward strand.
GCAGCAGGAAGTTCGGCTCATCATACAAGAAGCTGCCGGGATCTAAAACACAGTCCTGAATCCCCTGCTCCAATGTCCCAGCCTGACGGAACACCTCAATATACTTGGGAACACCGCCAGTCACACTATAGTACTGCACCAGCCGGTCCTTTGACATATCCTCCGCAAAGAAATCCGCATAATACTCAAAACAAACCGGCCGTAACCGAAGCTGCGCCGTCCTGCGCCCGTAAATCGGACTCTCATAACTCAGTGTCTGCGACATCATCATGGAAATCAACGAACCACAAAGCACGACCATCACATTCGCCTTGCACAAGCACTGATCCCAGATCCGCTGAAAAACAGACAAAAACGCTGGACTGCTCTTGCCAATGTACTGGAACTCATCCAGCACAATGACCAGCCGCTCCTGCTGAGCCGACTGAACCAATCGCTCAAAGATTGGCTCCCAGCGGGACAGCACCGCCTCCCGCAGCAAATCATCACCCAGATACTCCGCCGCCAGGGACTGGAACACCTGCCGATTCATCGCCTCTGACTCTTCGGTTGCCAAAAAATAGATTGCCGGCTTCCCTTCGATAAAATGAGTCAGCAACGTAGTCTTCCCCACCCGGCGGCGGCCATAAACCACAACCAACGACGCCGCATCTGAAGCATATTCCCGCTCCAGCAAAGTCATCTCCTGCTTACGATCCACAAACTGCATACCGTCACCCCCATAAAAATACTATATCCACAAATATTATACTTCAAAATATAATATTTGTGGATATAGTATTTAAAAAAAGTCCCAAAATCTAACTTAACAACAAAATTAGATTTTCTTGCATTATATATATCATATTATATCACATCTTCCAGTCCCGCCGTCTCCAGCTGCGACTTCACCCACGCATAGTGCTCCTCAATCCCCTGATAGAACAGCTTCGGATAATCTGCATCAGCCATGATCAGGCCTGGTTGATACTCAAGGCACTGATCCAGCTCCGTCAGTTCAGCGAACTCAAAATAATTCATCTGAATCCGCTGCAGCCAGGTCTCATTCCGGGCATTGCAATCCTCATCCTGAATCTCCTGAAACGACTTCGACAAGAACAGCTCCTGCCTGGGTGACAGTTCTGTCTCCAGGTTCTCACCAGCCACGCACAGAATCTGATAAAGCGCCCGCGCGGCCTCCATGAACTCCACCCAGTTTCTCCGGCCCTCAGTAAACTTCTGCTCACTATGCCAGTAAAGATACGGCTGATCAGGGAAATGCAATGCCGCCGCATGCCCCAAAGGCTTCAAATTTATCAACGGTGACACCTCATACTTCAGCCATTCCAGGCCGATCTTCTGCTCCGGCTGCGACTCCAGCCCCAGCAACGTATTCCCGACACTCGTGATCCCGGAAAATTCCTGGTGTGCCCAGGTATCCGCATAGACATGCAGTGCAATCCCCAGCCGGAATAGCCGGTCCTTACCGGAATAAGTCCGCATATCTGCAGCCAGCGCCTGAGCCAGTACGCTGTTCTTCCGGCACACCAACTGCTGATCCAGCGTATCCCCATCCAATGCCGGCAGGAAATGGAATGGTACCCAAACCTCTGCATTCTCCACTTCCCGCACATTCTCCCAAATTTCATGCCCCGAGAAGCGCTGGGGAAACGCCGAAAAATGCGGCATCTTGTCATCTATATTGTCATCCACCAGCTACGAACACGTCGCCAGCAGCCGGGCATTGTCACTACCGAACCCAGCCCATCGTGCCAGCACATAAACCGTACTAAAATGAAAATCGATATCCATACTTTATGCCTCTTGATCATATCACTCCGAAAAACTATCTTTTATAATCTCTTGCAGTGCCTGAACGAAACAGTCTACATCCCTGATTGCCGTTTCTACATACGAGCGGTCAATAGGGTATTGTTCTCCAGTTTCATGATTACAATCCGCTTGATGTGCAATCTTATTTCGCCGAGAAAAATATTCATCCAATCTTGACGAAAGTTCTTCTTCCGGCTTTCTATCCAGGTCTTCTCTTGCATACATTTTACAAGCAACCTTATCAAAAACGCCTTTCGTGTTAAATATCATGCGAAGCTGGCCTTTGATATCTTTCGAACTCATATATGTCTTCGTCGAATGATACCCGATTATCGCTGTTCCGACCCACGCTTGATCCTCGGGATGTTTCAATGCCTCTACGACCTGCGCTACAGGAATCATTAAGTTCCGATATGCATCTGATTGGTCTAAGTCCCCTTCATACATCTGTCGCATCGCAAAGATACACAACCTATGCATGAAATAATCCAAAGCACTCTCTAAAAATACAATCTGGGAACGATATATATCTTCCGCTAAGTTTGTCGGAACTGACTCAGACGTATCATCTATCAAGCAGGATTTTGCCTTTATCGCCTCAACATTCGTATGGAACTCAGTAAAAACTTTGGCCCAACCAGTATCCGCAAAAGCAATATCTGTTTTGGAGCGAACGGACTCAGCTCTAGCTGAAAGTACCAATTTACGCGCCATAATGCTCACCATCCAGCACTTCCATAAGGCTGCTTCCCTTCAGAGGAATCGGTGCATACCGCCCCATCACATAGCCTTTTCGGATATTCTCGTCTTTACGAACATTCTTCAGTTCAACCAGTGAATAATACTCCGACGACTTCGTTTCAGGATTACGCTCAGCAAACCAAATTTGATCACGTCGAAACAAATCCAGATCCAGAAGGCTCGTATCATGAGTTGTAAAAATCAATTGAGGCTGCGTGTCCCCGCGCCATTTCTTGACAACGGCCAGCAGATTCGACACGATTGCTGGATGCAGGCTACGCTCAAGCTCATCATATAACAATATCTTCCCCTTAGACAGCACATCCATTAAAGGGCAAATCATCTTAAACAGCTTTTGCGTCCCTACAGATTCTTCCTGCAGGTCCAAAACATACGAATCATAAACGAATTTCACTTCGATAAAGTTCGACTTTGCCATCCCCGGCACTGCACGCAATATCTCTCGTACCTGCGGAGGAACATTCGCCAAAGATATCTCTTTCGCTTCTGTCTTCACAAGAATATCCCTGATTGGCACACCTATCTTCCGAAAGAACTCCACCATCATCTTCTTTGCTTTACCATTCTGTTGAATCTCATTTGTCGAATATGGCAACCAATTATCCATTTCCGATGTATGTACCATCACTTGTTCCTTGAAGAACCGAAATGGCTGGACGATTTGCGGTAATCTACACCAAGCCTCTGCCGTCGACAAGAATAGCTTATTCCCCTTGCTCTTTTCAATGATATCCGTTAGTTCACGCTTATATGCCGCACCAAAAGAAAAATTCCCCCGATCTCGATCAAATATTTTCGCAGGGCGTCCAGCTGGAAAATGATACAGATATTCCTCCTGTACTTCATGATCCATCACAGAAAATCCGTATACATATCGTATGCTATCCATCTCAAACTGAACCGACAGTTCTGACGGTTCTGATAAAGATAATTTATGTGGCCAGCGTGGGATTGCATCACCTTCCTGAAACTTAGTACACTCACAGACTAAAAAAGCCATATATCCCATTGCATCGATCAGCGTAGTCTTTCCTGATGCATTTGCACCATATACAGATGCCATCCGCAATACCCGATAGTTTCCCAATGAATAGAGTTCCGCTTCATGAGAGTCATCCTTACCTGCCAGCATAGAAAAAACGATTTGTTCTCGTATGGATTTGTAGTTGCTCACCTTAAACTCCAGTAACATTTAACCCCCTCCTCCTTAGCTCAATTATACGCTAGCCCCAACTGGTTTTGCAATTAAACTTTGATTTTTGTAGCTTTTACACAAATATATCAATTTGATTTCATTATCGTTCAGATCGAATCCTGCATCAAAGGTCGGAATCACTCATCAGAAAAGGGCAGCCAAATTCGGCTGCCCCAGTACGTCATATCTTTTTCACAGTATATTGATCCAGCAAGTCCGCATAAAGATGTGCACCTCCAGCGAATAGCATTAAATTCATCTAGAAAGGCAGTGTATGCCACGGACTGATATCTCTCATAATTAAGGATGTCACTACCGTAAGCACAAAATACCCCGCAAAGCCACTTGAGCTGCGGATCTGCTTCCGCTAGACCGACAAGTATTTAGTCATATAAGCTGCAACAAATCGATACCACTTTATCATCCTGAATACCAACAATCAGTGAATGTCCTCCACCATTCCCATAATCAATATACCGTAAGCGTTAAATCATCAGGTGTCAGTCCTTCCAAACAAAAAGGCCAGCCAAGTTTGGCTGACCACTAGATCGGTTATTTGCAGTTTTGCTGGATTTCATCGGCCCAAGGAAGGACGCTATCCAGGAACTCTGGATGAATCTTGAAATCCATATTCGGAAGCTTCGTGAATAGATAGGTTAGATACTTGAATGGATCCAGTCCGTTCGCCTTGCTGGTCTCAATCATGCTGTAGGCCGCAGCGCTGGCTGCGGCTCCCTTCGGGGATCCGCTGAACAACCAGTTCTTCCGACCTATGGTGAAGTTCCGGATGGCTCGTTCACAGATATTATTGGACATGGCTGCTGCGCCATGGAGCAGATAGACAGATAAGCCCTCCTGATGATTCAGGACATAGTTTACGGCTTTGCCTAAGGCAGACTTCGGCGCTGTTTCCGGCTGAACTGTTTTCAGCCACACGAACAGAGCCTCCAGCTTGTCCTTTTCAAGCCGCAGACGTTCTTGCTGCCGTTCAGCGACGGGCAGCTCTGCCAGTTCCTTGTCCAGCGCAAACAATTCATTGATCCGAATGAGTGCCTGCCCACTGATGGTGTCGGCAATCTCATCTTTACTCAATCCCGGCGGAATTGCCTCTACAAAGTACCGGCGGGCATGGACCCAGCAGAGCGCATGTGCCTCACAGGAAATCTTCTCGTATCCACTATAGCCATCCGTCTGCAGGATCCCATGAAATCCTGCCAGGAAATCTGCAGCGAAGCTGCCGCTCCGGCCCGAATGGTACTCATAGATACGAATCTGCCATCTTACCTTCATACTCGCCATTAGTGTACACCCACATGAAAGACTTCGTAGTGTTCTTCCGGTTCTTCTCATTGAGCACCTGGACTGGCGTTTCATCCGCATGGATGACCGGCAGCTGCAGCAGGTGCATATGCATCCGCTCCACTACGGGCATGAGCCAGTCTTCTGTCGGCCGGATGACCCAGTTCGACAGGGTAGCCCGTGAAAGCATGAGGCCGATGCCCTTCCACTCCTGTTCCTGTCGGTAAAGTGGCAGGGATAACAGATATTTCTGGCAGATGACATGGGCTACGCTGGATGGTGAAGCAATGGATTTTGCCAGGACCGGCTGCGGCATTACTGGTTTCTCAATCGAGAAATGGTTCTGTTTCCGGCACTCCAGGCACTGGAAGGTTTCCCGGTAAAAGTCGATGACCTTGATAGTCGCCGGGATAAACTTGACTGACGTGCGGACCTTCTCCCTGCCCATAGATATGAGCGGAGATCCGCAGCGTTTGCAGATCCGCTGATCTTCTGGCAATGTGGTGACCCGTTCTTCATGAGGGAAAGATCTCAGGATTTCCTCCCTGCGTCCACTTTGCTTTTTCCTGCGCTGATGAGCGGGTACTTCAATGGTGGGCTCCGGAGCACTTGCTTTGGCCTCGACTTCAGCCTCATTGAAGAGATTGATTTCTTCATTGTCGCCAAGGACACGTTTCGACTTTTCGGTTCTGGAACCGAAGGCCATCTTCTTCAGCTGAGCAATCTGTTCCTTGAGATACTGGTTTTCCTCTTTCAGGTTCCGTTTCTCATTTGCCAGGGCATCTATCCGGTTTTGCATCTCTTGCTCACGCAGGTCAGTCATGGAAAGCCTCCTCATTTTTGCTTTCTCTATTGTACCGCAAAAAGCCCCACAAAGCCAGTAGTGGCGGGGGCTCAGCTATCCACAGATTTACGTAGTTATGCACATCTGCAGTTTAGATTGTATGGGTAGGATGCACTTTCTGGACGGCACGAGGCTGATCGATGGATAAGCCATCTGTGAGCCAGCGAAGCTGCTGCTCGGAAAGCTCAAGGATATCCTCCGGCTTGCTTGGCCATTGGTACTGACCGTTTTCCAGACGCTTATACAGCAGGAGGAAGCCGGTCTCGTCCCAGAGTAGCGCCTTGATGCGATCTTTGCGCCGACCACAGAACAGGAACAACGATGGCTGATGCGGATCCATCTTGAAATGGGAAGACACGATACTGGCAAGACCGTCGATGGACTTACGCATATCCGTTTGCCCGCAGGCCAGATAGATATGGTCGGCAGAGATCTCACGAGCTAACATGGTGGAAGCACATCCTGAAGGACCTGAAGTGTCTGTCGCAATAGCTCAGGCGAAGTCCGATCTGCAAGCTCAAGCTTGACCGGACCGTAATGGAGAACGAGCTTTGGGACATTTTCCTGATGTTTCCTGACGGTGACAGTTGCTGCCGAAACCACAGCAAACTGTGTCTCAGCAACAGGCTCCTGGCTCGTGCTGTTGACTACAGGCTGAGTCGCCACGATGGATTCGCGTATCTTGCGAATCCAGTAGTAGAAACGATTTTCTCGGATAGCATGCAGTTGGCAGTATGCCCGACCAGAAAGACCACTGGCCTGTTGGTCCATGATGACCTTCTTCCATTGCTCAATGCTATGCTGTGTCTTGATTTGTTGGACCTGATTCAAGGAAAGACCTCCCCAAAAACCAAGTGCTTGGTTTTTTACGTTTTTTGTGTTGTGTTTTTTATGTTTTCAACAAACACATTATCTCACATGGGAGGTCGAAATTAAATACACCGTATTATTTGACGGTTACTGTCATCCCCCCTAAAAAAAAACTATACCCATAAATATTATACTTTAAAATATAATATTTATGGGTATAGTTTATCCCAAAGAAGCCCCCAGCCTCAAAATGAGACTAGTTATGGAAGCGCTATTCAATCAAATTCATTCCTTCATAACGACCCAATTTGCCAGCAGTTCTGTTTCCAATGCTTCAAACATCGCAATAAAGTTTGCCTTACTATCCTTGATAATCCCCAACGCAATTGCTTCATTATAAGAATGGGCCACATTATTCCGTGCCGTCAGTGCCCGTAGCCATAAAGACTCATCCTGAATCATCTCTGCCTGATAAGCCTGCTTGATGATCACACGTGGTGAACCGACCTTATGCTCACTGTACCCACTGATTTCCAACTGCTCCTTCATCGCTTTCCATGCCTGCTCAAAGCAGATCTCAAAAAGCGATACCATTCCCGTCTGGGTAATCGTATCGTATGGTGGCTGCCGCGTCTCAATTTCCTTCAGATTCTTCAATGCCCGCCGAAAGTTCTCGACCTTCTTCATAAAGCACTACCCCTTCTCTTTGGATGGAATCCAGCAGGTCTGAATCCACCGGGCCATCCAGATCAACCACATCAAACATCAGCAACGTCGGTATCCGGTCATCCAGATCCAGCGAAAACCGCACGATATCGCCACCACAAACCGCCAGATCAATATCGCTCCGTTCCCAATTATCCCCACGCGCCCGGGAGCCAAACAAGATCACCCGCTCAATCCCATACTCCCGTGCCAGCGCAATGATCCCTGTCCGTATATCCTCCCGCAATGTCATGCCCATATCGTACCACCTCCGTTGCATCTATCGTCCTCATTATATCACATCTTCCAGTCCCGCTGTCTCCAGCTGTGACTTCACCCACGCATAGTGCTCCTCAATCCCCTGATAAAAAAGTGCCGGATAATCTGCATCGGCCATGATCAGGCCTGGTTGATACTCAAGGCACTGATCCAGCTCCGTCAGTTCAGCGAACTCAAAATAGTTCATCTGAATCCGCTGCAGCCAGGTCTCATTTCGGGCATTGCAATCCTCATCCTGAATCTCCTGAAACGACTTCGACAAGAACAGCTCCTGCCTGGGTGACAGCTCTGTCTCCGGATTCTCACCAGCCACGCACAGGATCTGGTAAAGCGCCCGCGCGGCCTCCATGAACTCCGTCCAGTTTCTCCGGCCCTCAGGGAACTATAATGGAACTATAAATTAAGACATTGTCAGACAGCTCTCTTAATGAATCTCGTGGTATACTAAACCTACCAAGAGAAAGGGAGTCATCATTATGTCACGTACACGTCGTAATTTCAATGCAAAGTTCAAATCCGACCTTGTTTTAGAGCTTCTTAAAGGCGAAAAGGATCTCAACACCCTGGCTTCAGAGAATAGTATCCAACCCAATCTTCTTCGCAACTGGAAGAAGGAATTTCTGGATAAGGCCAGCGTGGTTTTTGATGATTCTCGTGAAGACAATCTGAAAGATAAACTCGCAGCTGAACGTAAGGAAAAAGCCTCCTATGCTCGAAAGGTTGGCCAGCTCACCATGCAGGTGGACTGGTTGAAAAAAAAATCTGAAGAAATGCTTGGACCTGACTACGAGAGTAAATTTACTCCGAAGCCTTTTGACGACTAAATCCAATACCTGCAGAGATAGGCCTATAGAGCTGCCCTCAATCCATGATGCAGCTCATCTGCTGGGAATCAATCGGACAAGTGTGTATTATGCACATAAGGTTTATGAGCCGTCTGAAGATGAACTCACATGTAAGCGTATAATCGATCATGTTCATACGGATAATCCTGCCTGGGGAGCCCGTCAGCTTGCCACACAGCGTCAAAGAGCTGGATATCCTGTTGGTCGACGTAAAACTGCACGTTATATGCGTGAAATGGGAATTGATGCCATCTATCCCAGGATGAATCTTTCCAAGCGTCAACAGCATGCTCAGGTTATGCCGTACTTATTGAAAAATGCAGTCATTACCCGCCCAAATCAGACATAGTCTGTGGATATCACATATATTCCGACCAAACATGGATTCCTATATCTGACAGCTGTTATTGACTGGTACAGCCGCTGTATCGTGGGCTGGGAAGTAGACGATACCTTGGATACTCGTATGGTTGTGGCGGCACTTAATAAGGCTTTCAAGACAGCTCAGCCAGATATTATCAATTCAGATCAGGGTTGTCAGTTCACCAGCCGGGAATATAAATCATTCCTCCGTGAAAAACATATCCGCCAAAGCATGGATGGCAAAAGCCGCTGGGCCGATAATGTCATGATTGAACGTTGGTTTCGCACCTTTAAGTATGAAGAGGCCTATCTCACACAATATAGTAATATCCGTGAAGCCCGACATGCCATTCGCAAATATGTCAAGGTGTATAACTACCAACGTTGTCACTCAGCTATTGGCAACGTTCCACCAGCTGAAGTTTATTATCCAGCCATGCTGCTAGATGCGGCAAAGGCTGCTGCTTGATTCATTAAGAAATTTATCGATTTTTGTCTTGACATGCGTGCCACTATAAAGACAATAAATACTCCAATATTTATATAAACATGGCAAACCGCATAACGCTGCTAATCCCCATACAAAATACAGATAAAACTGCATAGAAAACCCAATCAGCCATATAGATATAGTACCCGCTATAATAATTATTATACAAAAATACGCGATATAACATGCATGAATATTTTTCCGCACCCATGATATTGCGCGAGGACATCCTACTGTACAAGCAATGATAAATCCCCTCAAAATCAAGTGATCATTATCTGGTACAAAATACTCAAGGCATTGCTGAAATAAATTCACGAATCTCCCTCGGCATCCATATCCACATTATATCACTCCATTCTTTTAACATCCATCCTTCCATCGACATTATACGCCGCCAGAGTGTATTATGCCGATATTTTTCTCAGTTGTAAGTACAAGTCAAACAAAAAGGTCAGCCCATCTTGGCTGACCCAGTACGTCAAATCCCTTCACAGTATATCAATCTCCGCCGTCTCCAGCTGGGACTTCACCCACGCATAGTGCTCCTCAATCCCCTGATAGAATAGCTTCGGATAATCCGCATCGGCCATGATTAGGCCCGGCTGGTCAAATCATCCTGCAGCTCATAAGGGTGTTGCCCGTCAGCAGCCGATCCGTCTTAATCGCTGGTCAATATACCACAAGATGATTCCTGCATATGGACGATATTTCCCTTCTCGTTTTTTTTCATACATATGCCTGTATCTCTGTAGATACTCCAAACTTACAGCCTGTTTCCCATATCGTTTGTAAACTTGTTTCTGAAAAGCTTGCAAGGTATTACGGCGATTATTGACAAGATAACCATCTTCATCATTCAAATTCAGAATTACATCCAAATCCGTTTGATAGTCTGGAATGGTCGAGCATATCCTGCCATTTCTTGTATAGTATATTGTATCAATCATTTCTCTTCTTAACGGACTGAGATGCAACACCTTATCTCCTTTATGCGTGTCGCAGGTCTGGTGCTTCTCTGCCCTGCCCTCGCCGCCATTACAGACTGCCAGCAGATTTTGATAGTCCAGTTCATTGTCATCATTACGAGCTTCATAATGTTCAATCTTGACTTTTGTCCCCGCCTCATCCAGCCCGCTCATACAATAAGCACACAAGAATCCCTGCTCTTCCAGCAATGCTGCGCGTAAAGAGTTCTTAACAGCAGTTGGCATATCGTCAAAGTGACTCCCCGGTAATGCGGCATATACCTTGAACTCATGAGGTATTTTCCCTTTCTTTATGTACAGCATCCTACCACCATCAAATTCCTTCCAGATCCAAAGCAATCTGTGCATTCACTACATCCTGGTCATCAGGTCCAAGTTTCCGCTCAAGCCATCGAAGCAATGTTTTAGCCTTGTCAAGATTGCCTTGATCCAGCGCATCATTAAATTGTGCAATCTTGGCCAGCACCTCACCAGGACGTGCCTCTGTCCCCATGATCTCTCCCATGATTGCAGCTAAATTGCGACCATAGCTTTTGGCTGCCGGACGATGCACCTGTCCTTGTTCCAATATGCGAAGGTTCTCATTTCCCGTATTGGTCAATACCGTCGGTGCATGTGTCGTAAATATGAACTGTACTTTCGGGAAAATACGCAATAAGTCCTGTATAATACGCCGCTGCCAGGCGGGGTGCAAATGCATATCGATTTCATCAATTAAGACAATCCCATCCGTCTCCTTCAATACATTTCCCAGCAACTGCGGGTTCAACACAGCCATACGATAGGCAATATCTGCTACCATACTAAGGATAGTCCGGATTCCATCGCTTAACAGATGCAAAGGAAGATACTCCAGTTCTCCACCAGGATGATGCACGACGATTTCCAATTCCGCATACTTCACACTGAAACGTACCTGCACAGATTCTGCTGTAGAATCGATTCCGATATAGCAATCTGCTACTGCCTGCTGTACTGCTATGAGTTCTGGAATTGGTCGGCCTTCCTGAAGTTGCAGGTAGGTCATATCTGCAAACCATGCCAGCATCATCTTTTCATTGGAGACGGCTGACAAACAATCTTTATAGCCCTTCAACCTGGAGGATAAAATCTGACGTTTCACGTTACGAGCCCGGCGTGTCTGTTTCTGTGCCCACAGTCGGCCTGTTCCATAATATGCAACCAAAGGAAGAATACTCTCCGTCCTGCCTTTTCTTACAGCTTTCTGCAGATTCGCAGCGTAATCTGCTATCGGCCTGGACTCACGGACAGTAGTTCTGCCATTTGCGCCATTCAGCGCACGCCCCCAGGACACTTCTGTTCCATCCGCCAAAACCACACATGCCTCCAACTGTGCAGGATATTGCGGCTCACGATTTGGTATACTGCCTTGCTCATACATGCGAAACCGAACGTCATCCTGATGAAGTGCATTTGAGGCTACACCATCCAATGCTGCCAGGAAACTTCCCAGCGCAATAGAAACGCCATCAAGTATCGATGATTTTCCTGCACCATTGATACCAATCAATACCGTGTACGCTGGATCAAAATCAATTTTCATATCTTCAAAGCAACGGAAATTCTTTAGCTGCAGAACCTTTAGTCGCATTGTTTCCCCTCCTGAAGCACAGCTCAACCACGTCTGAGAATTCTTATGATTATCATTCCCTCTATTGTACCGCAAAAAGCCCCACAAAGCCAGCAATGGCGAAGGGCTAAGCTGTCCACAGGTCTTCATGAATCATACGCACCTGCATCTATCATTATATCACATCTTCCAGCCCCGCCGTCTCCAGCTGCGACTTCACCCACGCATAGTGCTCCTCAATCCCCTGATAGAACAGCTTCGGATAATCTGCATCAGCCATAATCAGGCCTGGTTGATACTCAAGGCACTGATCCAGCTCCGTCAGTTCAGCGAACTCAAAATAGTTCATCTGAATCCGCTGCAGCCAGGTCTCGTTCCGGTCATTGCAATCCTCATCCTGAATCTCCTGAAACGACTCCGACAAGAACAGCGCCTGCCTGGCTGACAGCTCCTGCACCGGACTCTCACCGACCACACACAGGATCTGGTAGAGCGCCCGCGCTGCCTCCAGAAACTCCACCCAGTTACTCCGGCCCTCAGGGAACTTCTGCTCACTATGCCAGTAAAGATACGGCTGATCCGGGAAATGCACTGCAGCGGCATGCCCCAAAGGCTTCAGATTCGCAAACAGCGCCGCCTTGTACTCCAGCCACTCCAAACTGATCTTCTGCTCCGGCTGCGACTCCAGCCCCAGCAGCGTATTCCCGGCACTCGTGATCCCGGAAAACTCCTGATGTGCCCAGGTATCCGCATAGACATGCAGTGCAATCCCCAGCCGGAATAGCCGGTCCTTACCGGAATAAGTCCGCATATCTGCAGCCAGCGCCTGAGCCAGTACGCTGTTCTTCCGGCACACCAACTGCTGATCCAGCGTATCCCCATCCAATGCCGGCAGGAAATGGAATGGTACCCAAACCTCTGCATTCTCCACTTCCCGCACATTCTCCCAAATTTCATGCCCCGAGAAGCGCTGGGGAAACGCCGAAAAATGCGGCATCTTGTCATCTATGTTGTCATCCACCAGCTGCGAACACGTCGCCAGCAGTCGGGCATTGTCACTCCCGAATCCAGCCCACCGTGCCAGCACATAAACCGTACTAAAATGAAAATCGATATCCATACTTTATCCCTCACTGATCCTCCGAGATATGCCTTTTCCCATACAGC
>JAKVOG010000008.1 GCA_022482925.1 Selenomonas sp.
CATGGAATCCTTCCAGAAAATCCGCAGCGAAGTTGCCACTCCGGCCCGAATGGTATTCATAGATACGAATCTGCCAGTTCACCTCATACTCTCCGTTAGTGTACACCCACATGAAAGACTTCGTAGTGTTCTTCCGGTTCTTCTCGTTGAGCACCTGGACTGGCGTTTCATCCGCATGGATGACCGGCAGCTGCAGCAGGTGCATATGCATCCGCTCCACTACGGGCATGAGCCAGTCTTCTGTCGGCCGGATGACCCAGTTCGACAGGGTAGCCCGTGAAAGCATGAGGCCGATGCCCTTCCACTCCTGTTCCTGTCGGTAAAGTGGCAGGGATAACAGATATTTCTGGCAGATGACATGGGATACGCTGGATGGTGAAGCAATGGATTTTGCCAGGACCGGCTGCGGCATTACTGGTTTCTCAATCGAGAAATGGTCCTGCTTCCGGCACTCCAGGCACTGGAAGGTTTCCCGGTAGAAGTCGATGACCTTGATAGTCGCTGGGATAAACTGGACTTCCGTGCGGATTTTCTCCTTGCCCATGGAAGTGAGCGGCGCTCCGCAGCGCTTGCAGACCCGCTGATCTTCTGGCAGGGTGATGACCTGCTCTTCATGAGGGAAAGAGTTCAGGATTTCCTCCGTGCGTCCACTTTGCTTTTTCCGGCGCTGATGTGCTGGTACTTCAATGGTGGGCTCCGGAGCACTTGCTTTGGCCTCAACTTCCGCCTCGTTGAAGAGATTGATTTCCTCGTTGTCGCCGAGGACGCGTTTCGTCTTTTCGGTTTTTGAGCCGAATGCCATCTTCTTCAGCTGGGCAATCTGTTCCTTGAGATACTGGTTTTCCTCTTTCAGGTTCCGTTTCTCATTTGCCAGGGCATCTATCCGGTTTTGCATCTCTTGCTCGCGCAGGTCAGTCATGGGAAGCCTCCTTGTTTTTGCTCCTTCTATTGTACCGCAAAAAGCCCCGCAACGCCAGTAGTGGCGGGGGCTCAGCTATCCACAGATTTACGTAGTTATGCACATCTGCAGCTTAGATTGTACGGGTAGGATGCACTTTCTGGACGGCACGGGGCTGATCGATAGATAAGCCATCTGTAAGCCAGCGAAGCTGCTGCTCGGAAAGCTCCAGGATATCCTCCGGCTTGCTCGGCCACTGATACTGACCATTTTCCAGGCGCTTATACAGCAGGAGGAAGCCGGTCTCGTCCCAGAGCAGTGCCTTGATGCGATCTTTGCGCCGACCGCAGAACAGGAACAACGACGGCTGATGCGGGTCCATCTTGAAATGGGATGACACGATACTGGCAAGTCCGTCGATGGACTTGCGCATGTCTGTATGCCCACAAGCCAGATAGATATGGTCGGCAGATATCTCACGAGCTAACATGGTGGAAGCACATCCTGAAGAACTTGAAGCGTCTGTCGCAGAAGTTCCGGAGACGTCTGATCTGTAAGCTCAAACTTGATTGGACCATAATGAAGGAGCAGTTTTGGGACATTCTCCTGGCGATTCTTGACGGTGACGGTTGCTGCTGAAACTACAGCAAACTGTGTCTCAGTAACAGGCTCCTGGCTAGTGCTGGTAACTACAGGCTGCATCGCCACGATGGATTCGCGTATCTTGCGGATCCAGTAGTAGAAACGATTTTCTCGGATGGCATGCAGCTGGCAGTATGCCCGACCAGAAAGGCCACTAGCCTGTTGGTCTATGATGACCTTCTTCCATTGCTCGATGCTGTGCTGCGTTTTGATTTGTTGGATCTGATTCAATACAAGTCCTCCCCCAAAAACAAGTGCTTGGTTTTTTGCGTTTTTTGTGTTGTGTTTTTTATGTTTTTGACAAACACATTATCTCATATGGGAGGTCAATATTAAATACA
This sequence comes from Selenomonas sp., assembly GCA_022482925.1. Classification (GTDB taxonomy): domain Bacteria; phylum Bacillota; class Negativicutes; order Selenomonadales; family Selenomonadaceae; genus Selenomonas_A. The sequence continues at coordinate 1,882 of JAKVOG010000008.1, forward strand.
CCGTATTATTTACGGTTACGTTATAATCACAGTAGACCGTGCAGGCGAATCGTTCCAGTGAATCCTCGTTGGGGAATTGCTCCTTGAGCTTTGCCTTGTGACGAAATCCTTTGTTGTTGTTCTCAATGAGGTTTGACGTGTAAATTGTCTGCTGGATGCTCTTCGGAAATTCGTAAAACGAGAAGAGGCTGGACTCATTCTGAAAAAGCTTATGAAGTCGCTTGTACTTTGTTCCATACGAGTCGAGAAAGGCTGACAGTTCTTGTTTTGCGAGTGCGGCATTCTCCTGCCGGTACACACGCTTAAGCGCATCCAGGACGATCTTCCGGTCAGAAGGCCGCACCAGGCGGCTTACAGCACGCATGAGATGAACCCAGCAACTCTGGTGCTTGGCACGCGGAAACTCATTCTGTACTGCGTCTGGGAGACCAACAAGGCCATCCGAGACGAAGAGCAGTACCTGTTCCAGCCCCCGCATTTTCAAGCTCTTTAGCATATCGGCGTAGTTCAGCGCTGACTCAGAAGGCAGAATGGCATAGTCAAGAATTTCCTTGTATCCTTCCGGCGTAATGCCGAGCAGGACATGGATAGACTCCTTGGCTACACTGTCGCGACGGAGATTGACATACATTGCATCACAAAAGATAACGGCATATCGCTTGGCAACTGGTCGTTTATGAAACTGTTCAACCTGATCCGACACATCAGCTGCAATCTTGGATATGGTAGCTGGCGTGTAGCAATGGCCATACATCTGCTCGATAAGTTCTGCGATTTGACGCGTCGTGACACCGCGTTGGTACAGTTGAATGATTGTAGTCTCCAACGAATCGACACGTTGTTTTCGCGTCGGCAATAATGGCGATTGAAATTCGCCATTGCGGTCGCGCGGCACATCCACCGTGATTTTGCCATACGAAGTCACGATGGTGCGCTGATATGAACCGTTGCGGCTGTTGCCTGTATTCCACCCGGCGGAACTGTGCTTCTCGTAGCCGAGAAATCCTGCCAGTTCAGCTTTGAGGACGGCATTGACACCTTCTTCGATTTTGCTGCGAAGGAATTCATTGGCGGCAGCACCGCCTTGGAGTAGAGATGTGAGAAGTTCTGTGGTAAGATAAGACATAAAGGAACCTTCTTTCTTTGTGTTTTGTTTGGTCACTTAACACTATAAAGAAAAGTGGTTCCTTTTTCTATCCCCACTTGAGTTTACACAAATGATTTTACACTATCTATTATTTGACGGTTACGTTGCATTTGCGATAAGTATCGTAAATGTTGAGGTTGATGTCCTTACGTATCTAAAGTAATTTAGAGACGGAAAAAGCCGCTGACTTTTTGGTAAAGTCGCGGCTTTTTCCGTCTCATTTTGATGTGGGAGTGCCGACGCCGCTAAACACCGGGCTCCATTTATGTATAGTATACTATTTCCTGGTTTGAAAAGCAATCGAAAGTGATTGCTGGCGTGCTGTTTATTGCCCAATCATCATGTTGATGATTTCCTTGTCTGTTTCTTTCATGCCGATGCGGCCGAGGCGGCTGATGTTGCGGATCGTGTTCTCGACGCCTTTGAGGACGAGGCCGTCACCGCCGTAGAACTGCTGGCCATTTCGGTACATCTCAAATCCCATGATGCCGGCATCGACGGCAGCGGAGATTTTGGCCGCGCAGGAGGCTTTTGCACCGTCACAGATGATGCCGGAGGTGATGGCCAGTGCATTGACGATGGTGTGGATGACTGCTTTGTAGTCACCGCCACAGAGCCAGGCAATGCCGGCTCCGGCACCAGCACCGGCACTGACTGCGCCACAGTAAGCGGACAGACGGCCGATGCCTTCTTTTTCATGCAGGGTCACGAGGTTGGAGAGCAGCAGCGCCCGGTAGAGCTGTTCCTGGGTGGAATGGAGCTCTTTGGCGTACTCAATGACTGGAAGGGAGACGGCCATACCCTGATTGCCACTGCCGGAATTGATGACAACCGGCAGTTCACAGCCGTTCATGCGAACATCGGAGCCGGCTGCGGCACGGGCCCGGGCGCGTATATGGATATCTGTACCATAGGCTTTGAGCAAGGTCTGGCCGATATTGGCACCGTAGTTGTTTTTCAGGCCCTCATCGGCAATCGCGCTATTATAGGCAATCTGCCGGTCGAGCAGGTCCTGTACATCGGCGAGATCTGCTGTCATGGCAAAGTCATAGATATCCTCAATGGTCATGCAGTCATAATCTGGTTTGCCCGTGTCAACGGCGTCAACGATTTCCTTTTCGAACAGAACCGTATCGTTGCGTGTGATGCGGACGATGTTGGTGTGCTGGTTGACGACCTGGACCTGAGCCTGATCGTCATCTTTGCGAACGGTCACGGTGATGTCCAGTACATGGGGCGAGTGGGCAGCCTGGACGGTTATTTCGGTGTTGGCCAGGTAGTCGCCGAGCTGCTGTCTGGATTCCGGGCGGGCGTGAGCGATGACTTCCAGTCCCGCAGTCTCATCGCCGGCCAGTACACCGATTGCGGCGGCAGCTTCAATGCCCTTGCGTCCCTCGGTATTTGGTACAATGACGCTTTTGACATTCTTGATGATGTTGCCACTGGCAGTGATCGTGATCTGGCCTGGCAGTGCACCGAGAGCAGCCCGGGCTTTGGCTGCGCAGTAGGCGATGGCAATCGGTTCTGTACAGCCCATGGCTGGCACCAGTTCCCGCCGCAGGATCCCGACATAGGCCTGGTAGGTATGACAATTCTTATCCACGATGTTTTCCTCATTTCTTAAAACGTTGTCTGTTGAAAGTGGTTCTATTATACCGCAGGTCACGGATGGTGACAATTTCTTCATTAAAATGTTTTGCTGGAAGGCATGAAAGAACCGCAGCGGCTGGCTGCGGTTTGATTGGTTCTTATCCGGTAATGCCATGTTTGCGGCATTCATTGAAGAAGAATACAGCGTTGGTGTCTTTCGGATTTTCAGACCAGAATTTGATGAGTTTTATGGCCATGGCATATTTTTCCTGCATGAAAGGCAGGAGCTTTTCAGCGGTTACCGGCCCGCCAACCGTCATGAATATATCAATATTATGTCCAAGGGTGTCCAGCATTTCTTCGGTACATTCATTTTCGGCCAATGCCCTGGCAAAGCGCACGCCCTGCTCCAGATCATCGGCATAGCCGCGCTGCATGAGCCAGATGGCCAGTTGCTTGTCCATAGGGATCCCCTCCATTCTTGATTGTTCTTTATTAATTCGTGAAAAAATAAAGAAATCCTGCCAGACAAGGCAGGATCCGTAATTTTATTATTCCTTATTATGTATTTTATGCTTTTGTTCGTAAAGCCGCATGTCGGCCAAATGAATGGCAGCGGATGGATCAGCGGCGGTATGGATATCGGCCAGACCATAACTGATGGAGACATGAATACAGGAAGTTTCGTTGCAGATCTGGAGATTGTATTTTTGATCATCGATGACTGTTTTTACATGGGCCAGTATGTCTTCACATTTTTGGCGATCCTTTTCATGGAAAAGGATCGCGAACTCATCACCGCCGAAGCGCGCGGTGATGCCGGCCTGTTTTGGTACGCCCTTCTTCAGAGCGTGGGCAACGCTGAGCAGTACCTGGTCGCCGGCATCATGTCCGTAGGTATCGTTGACCAGTTTGAAATGGTCGATGTCCCAGATGGCCAGGTACAGCGGTTCATCCTGGTGGTCTGGGGATTTGTGGCATTGATCCAATGCTTCCTGCAGTTCTTTCTGCAGATGCTTCTTATTGTAAAGACCGGAGAATGGATCGCGGGAGGAGACATTTTCGAGTTCGTGAATGAGGTTCATCACGAAGTTGTCTTCATCAGGAATGTTGGGGGTAAACTGTTTGCTCACATCCATGACGAATTCCAGTACATATCGTCGCGTCTCCAGTTTGACCGGGCGTGCAATGACCAGATAATAATGATCGTTGACGTATTCGAATTTGACCAGTTGCCGGTTTTCTTCGTAAGCGCGCTTGGATACGCAGTTTGAACAGGTCTGTTTCTTGCCCCAAATGGAGAAGCAGGTTTCGTTCGTCATGTGACAACCGCCTTCCCCCTGTACTTCGCAGACGTAATGACAGTCGGGCTCAACGAGACGGATGACATCAAACATTTGGTGGAAGACATGTTCTTTTTTCAGTAAATCAGCCAGTGCTTTATCTAATTTCATAGGGGTTGCTCCTAAAATCTAACCAGTAATACGCTTAACCTATAAGGAGGATTCTAGCAGGATTGGGGGGGATTGTCCACCTCAATTATTACAGTTAGCCGAATCTTTGAAGTTATTGACAGCTTAAAGTGGACAATCCTCACAATCAGCAACTTTTTAATCAATTCGGAGTGATGTTTATCACATGAAAGACAGACTGATTCGGATAAAATAATAATTAATATAATGAATGATTTTTTAGGAGGGATGTCAACGTGAGCAATATTTTCAAGAAGTTCAAGTATCTTGTTCCCAAAGCACATTCTGACAATGGGCATCAACAGCTGAATGAAGGTGGTCGCGACTGGGAAAATATGTATCGTGATCGCTGGTCTTTTGATAAATGTGTGCACTCTACGCATGGCGTGAATTGTACGGGGTCCTGCAGCTGGAATATCTATGTCAAGAATGGCCTGGTAGCCTGGGAAAATCAGATCCATGACTATCCGGAGACAAGTCCGGATATGCCGGACTTTGAGCCGCGTGGCTGCCCGCGTGGGGCATCGTTTTCCTGGTATCTATACAGTCCGCATCGTATCAAATATCCTTATCTGCGTGGCGAACTGGCAACGCTCTGGCGGGAGGCCCGCAAGGATCACAAGACGGTGCTTGAGACCTGGCAGAGCATAGCCCGTGATCCGGCGAAGATGAAGAGGTACAAGGAAGCGCGTGGCATGGGCGGCTTTGTGCGTTCAACCTGGGAGGAAGCGTCCGAGATCGTGGCCGCGTCCTGCCTGCATACGGCAGTGACTTATGGACCGGACCGCAATTTCGGCTTCTCGGTCATCCCCGCCAAATCGATGCTGTCCTATGCGGGCGGCCTGCGGTTCATGCAGCTCATGGGCGGTGCAGGACTCTCTTTCTATGACTGGTATGCGGATCTGCCGCCAGCGAGCCCGCAGGTCTGGGGGGATCAGACGGATGTGCCGGAGTCTTCGGACTGGTACAATGCCGACTACATCATCACCTGGGGCTCGAATGTGCCGCTTACGCGTACGCCGGATGCGCATTTCCTCGTGGAATCGCGCTATAAGGGAACGAAGGTCGTCTCGATTGCACCGGACTATGCGGAGTCGACGACAGTTGCCGATACCTGGATCTCGCTTAAGGTCGGCAGTGATGCGGCAATGGCAATGGCGATGGGCCATGTCATCCTCAATGAGTATTACTGGGGGGAACCGGCGAAGTTCTTCATCGAATACACGCGTCATTTCACCGATTTCCCGTTCCTGGTCCGACTCACGCAGCGTGAGGACGGCAAATACGATACGGATCGGTTCCTCAATGCGAAGGATCTGGGCCGCACGGACAAGCATGCCGAGTTCAAGCACTATGTCATCGATGAGAAGACCGGGAAGCTGGTCATCCCGAATGGCACGATGGGCGATCGCTGGGATCGCAAGGAGAAATGGAACCTGCGCGAAGAGGACAGCGATACGGGCGAGAAGATTGTTCCGCAGCTGTCTGTGCTGGGGGGCATGGATGAGATCGTGGAGATTGAGCTGCCGTATTTTGGCAATGAGCGCGAGCAGCGTGTGCTGACCCGTACCGTTCCGGCTAGGCGTGTCCGGACGGCTGCGGGCGACGTGCTCGTTACGACCGTTTATGATCTCACATTGGCCAACTATGCCATTGACCGGGGCATCGGCGGTGAAGTGGCACATGATTATGAGGATGATGTGCCCTATACGCCGAAATGGCAGGAGAAATACACGGGCGTACCAATGGAGACGGTTATCCATACGGCCCGTGAGTTTGCCGATAATTCCCTCAAGACCAATGGTAAGACCATGGTCATCATGGGCGGTGGCATCAACCATTGGTTCAATGCCGATATCATCTATCGTACGATCCTGAACCTGCTGCTTTTCGTGGGGTCTGAGGGCCGCAATGGCGGTGGCTGGGCACACTACGTCGGGCAGGAGAAACTGCGCCCGGCTGAAGGCTGGCAGCGAATCATGACGGGGCTCGACTGGAAGAAGCCGCCGCGTCTGCAGAACAGTACGTCCTTCTATTATTTCGCGACGGATCAGTGGCGCAGTGACGAGGTCGATATGGGTGACCTTGCTTCGCCGCTGGCAGCGCCGCGCTATCGTCATCCGGGAGACTATAATGTCCTCGCAGCCCGTATGGGCTGGCTGCCGTCCTACCCGACGTTCAACAAGGGGGGGCCAGCAGCTGCATGATGAAGCGGCTGCGGCCGGGCTGGATGTCAAGAAGTATATCGTGAACAGCCTGAAGGACAAGAGCCTGCAGTTCTCGGTAGAAGATCCGGATAATCCGCAGAATTTCCCGCGCAATCTCTTCATCTGGCGCAATAATCTCATTGGTTCCTCGGCCAAGGGGCATGAGTATTTCCTCAAATATCTGCTGGGAACCAAGAATGGGCTCTTTGCAGAGGAGGACTGCCCGAACCGGCCGGAGGAGATCAAATGGCGTGAGGCCGCCGAACTGGACAAGCCGGATGGGGCAGCCAGCGGCAAGCTGGATCTTCTGATCGATCTCGATTTTCGTATGGCAAGCTCTGCCCTCTATGCGGATGTCGTCCTGCCAACGGCGACCTGGTATGAGAAGGACGATCTGTCTTCGACCGATATGCATCCGTTCGTGCACCCCTTCCAGGCAGCGGTAGATCCGCTCTGGGAGGCCAGGACGGACTGGGAGATCTTTAAGACATTGGCAAAGAAAGTCTCGGAAGTCGCGAAGGAAGCCAATCTCAAACCGTATCATGATGTAGTGGCGATGCCGGTGCAGCATGACAGCGAGGGTGAGGTCGCACAGCCCGAGGGCAAGGTCCGTGACTGGAGCAAGGGCGAGTGTGAGCCGGTTCCGGGCAAGACGATGCCGGGGCTCATTCCGACCGAGCTGGACTTTACGAAGATCTATGAGAAGTGGATCGCGCTTGGTCCGGGCGTCTCGCAGAAGATGGGCTCACTGAGCATGACCTGGGATTCCCAGGAGGAGTACCAGGAAATCGCACAGCGCAATGGCACGATCCAGAATAAGGATTATATTTCCTATGGCATGCCGTCAATTTTCGATGCGAAGCAGGCGGCGGATGCCGTCATGGGGCTGTCCACGACCACGAATGGCAAGGTGGCCGTAAAGGCCTGGCAGTCGCTGGAAAAGGAGACCGGTGTTGGCAATCTGACCCGGCTGGCCAAGGACCGCGAAAATGAGCGGTTCACGTTCGAGCAGGTAGCGGTTCAGCCACAGGCAACGATCACGTCGCCGACCTTTACGGGCAGCAACCAGAACCGCCGGTATACGCCGTTTACGACGAATATCGAGGAGCTCGTGCCGTTCCGTACGATCACGGGCCGACAGTCATTTTTCCTCGATCATGAGATGATCCGGGAAGCCGGCGAGACGATGGCGACCTATAAGCCAATCCTCGATTATCTGCCGATCAAGAACAAGATCGGCGGGACGAAGGAGATCACGCTCAAGTATCTGACCCCGCATAACAAGTGGAGTACCCATTCCATGTACTTCGACAGCCAGCAGCTGCTGACGCTGTTCCGTGGCGGGCAGACGGTCTGGTTCAATGAGAAGGATGCCGCGGAGATCGGCGTCAAGGATAATGACTGGGTCGAGCTCTACAACCATAATGGCGTTGTGGCTTCGCGGGCGGTTGTGTCCCCGCGCCTGCCACGTGGCGTAGTCTATATGCACCATGCACAGGACAACCATATCAACGTGCCGGGCTCGAAGATCTCCGGCACCCGTGCCGGCACGCACAATACGCCGACGCGTATCCACATGAAGCCGACCCATATGATCGGCGGCTACGGCCAGCTGAGCTATGGATTCAATTATTACGGCCCGACGGGCAACCAGCGTGATATGTACGTGGTGGCCCGCAAGATGCAGGAGGTAGATTGGCTTGAAGATTAAAGCACAGATTTCGATGGTCATGAATCTTGACAAGTGCATTGGCTGCCATACGTGCTCCATCACCTGTAAGAATGTCTGGACCAATCGTCAGGGCGCGGAATATATGTATTTCAACAATGTCGAGACCAAACCGGGGATTGGCTACCCGAAGCACTGGGAGGATCAGGCGAAGTGGAAAGGCGGCTGGGAACTCAAGGATGGCCAGCTGCAGCTGCGCTCCGGCTCGAAGCCGGAGCGTCTGTTGAAGCTCTTCTATCATCCGGATCAGCCGGAGCTCGATGATTACTATGAGCCCTGGACCTATGACTATGAGACGCTCATCAGCTCCAAGCGGAAGAACCATCAGCCAATCGCGCGTCCGCGTTCGCTGATTACCCAGAAGCGCATGGATATCAAATGGGGGCCGAACTGGGAAGATGATCTGGCGGATGGCGAGTCTGCCCGTCAGGATTACAATCTCAAGCAGATGGCTAGTGACATTACGCTGGAGTTCCATGACCTGTTCATGAAGTACCTGCCGCGTGTCTGCAACCACTGCCTGAACCCGGCCTGCGTGGCGGCCTGTCCGTCCGGAGCCATCTATAAGCGGGATGAAGACGGCGTAGTCCTGGTCTCTCAGGACGGCTGCCGCGGCTGGCGTCATTGTGTGCCGGCCTGCCCGTACAAGAAAGTCTATTTCAACTGGAAAACCAATAAGGCAGAGAAATGCATCTTCTGTTTCCCACGGCTGGAAAATGGACTGCCGACGGTCTGCGCGGATACCTGTGTCGGCCGGCTGCGCTATATGGGCGTGCTGCTTTATGACATGGATCAGGTCAAGGATGCGGCTTCGACGCCGGATAAGGGGCAGATCTACGGCAGTGTCCTCGATATCCTGCAGGATCCGAATGATCCGGCAGTCATTCGGGCGGCCCGTAAAGCCGGCATTCCGGAGAACTGGATCAAGGCCGCACAGGATTCGCCGGTCTATCGCATGGTCAAGGAATGGAAGGTTGCTTTGCCGCTTCATGCGGAATACCGCACCCTGCCGATGGTCTGGTATGTACCGCCACTTTCGCCGATTACCCGTCGGGTGGAGGCGGATGTGTTCCTGCCGGAGGTCGAGGATATGCGCATCCCACTGGCCTATCTGGCGGAGCTCTTTTCAGCCGGCAACGTGCCGGTCATCACGAAGACCCTGCAGCGGCTGCTGGATATGCGGCTGGTCATGCGTGCCCAGGAGACGGGCGATCCGCTGCCACGACGGCTGGAATACGATGTGGATACCTATAAGGCGATGTATCGTCTCATGGGTATCGCCAAGTACAAGGACCGCTTCAATATCCCGGCGGGTACGCAGGAGAAGTCGCGGGAAAAACTCAATCAGCTGCAGGGCAGCTGTGGCTATACTTGTCCGGGGGGGTGCTGATGATGGCCGGAGAAAAACAGGAGTATAAAGACACCTTATCGCTGGTGGCGTATCTGTTCGGCTATCCCGACACTGATTGGTGGTCCGCAATGGGGGACTGCCGGGCGGAAGCGGAGAAGATCGAGCCGCTTCAGAACCGGCAGGTCATCCTGGAATTTCTGGACTATGTCCAGGGATTGGGACAGAAAGAATATGAGGAACTGTATGTCCGCGTATTCGAGTTTTCATCCAACACGAATCTTTATCTGACGATGCATGACCGGACGGATTTTGGCAAGCAGGCGCAGGAAATGCAGGCGTTCAAGACCCTGTTCCTGGACAACGGTTATGATCTCAACAAGGAACTGCCGGATTATCTGCCGGCTGTCCTTGAGCTGACGGCTTCGATTTCGCGTGTGCAGGCCAGCAAGGTCCTGACTGCGGCCCGGCCGAAGATTGAACTGCTGCGGGACCGCTTCGTGGAAGCGAAGCTTGCGCATACCTTCCTGCTTGATGTCATACTGACCGAGTCTGATGAATTGAAGGGGGTGACCGCATGAATACATTCTTCTATGGGGTGCTGCCATATATTGCCCTGACGATTTTCGTTGGCGGCACGATCGTCCGCTATACGTTTTTTGAACGGGGCTGGACGACGAAATCCAGTGAGTTCCTGTCGAAGAAAGACCTCAAATGGGCTAATCCGATCTTTCATCTGGGTTTGCTCATGGCATTTGGCGGGCATTTCGTCGGCATCCTGGTGCCGAAGTTCGTGACCGAGGCGGCTGGCACCGATGAGGCAGCCTATCATATGATGTCACTGGGCGGCGGGCTTCCGGCGGGAGCTTTGTTCCTGCTGGGCTTTCTGCTGCTGCTGAGGCGTCGCTTTGCCGGCTCGGACTATATGAAAGTCAATACCAGTCCGATGGACAGGTGGTTGTATCTCGTGCTGTTCCTGACGATCGTTTCCGGCTGCATAGGGACACTCAGCAATATTCCGGGGACTTTCGACTATCGTGAGTCCATTGCGCCGTGGTTCCGGTCGCTGCTCATGATGCAGCCCAATGTGAGCTATATGTCAGGCGTGCCGGCTGTATTCCAGTTTCACATGATGATGTGGATGCTGCTGGCGATCCTGTTTCCCTTCACGCGGCTGGTCCATTGCCTGAGCCTGCCGTTTGAGTACCTGTTCCGGAGTAATATTATCTACCGGAAAAAGTAAGTTCTTACAAGATATCCCCTTAGTGATGACTGCCGGCCCTGGTGTCCGGCAGTCATTTTATATTGTGGCTTGTGCTTTCCGGATCATTAAGGTAGTATGTAATCCATAGACAAGCGAAAGGGGAATCTCCATGACAGAAGAACATTGCGCCTGTGGGCATCATCATGAACACGGGCATGAGCATCATACCCATACCCCGGTAGAACTGGCCGGCCTGCGCCAACAGCAGAAATCACTGGGGACACTGCAGGCCAATATGCGCAAGATCCAGGCACTGCATGATAAGATTGACGCAGTGCTGGCTAAAGTGGATCAGCAGAATGTCGGCTATATCCTTACGCAGAAGAAGACGCTGAAAGAACTGAAGAAGCTGGCTGATTCGGCGCTGGGCAATGGAAAAGAGCCATTATTTGCCAAGCTCTATGCAGTTGAACAGGATTATATCCGGACGATTGACGACCTGATGCATCACGCACAGATCCTCAAGCGGGCCGGACAGGGCAGCGTCACGCCGGAAGTCCTGACGAATATGGAAAAGAGCCTGGCTGATGCCGGAACCCTCGAATAAGCTCGGATATCAACTGTGATTTTTGTATATTACTGAATGATTGTCTACTGATAAGAGACAGAGAAAGAGTCAGGCTGACTGGATCTTTTTGCTGTCTCTTCTCTTTGTAATATGAATAAACTGAAAATTACTACTTTTATAAAACATATTGCATTTTTTATGAAACACGTTATAATAATAGATAAAGAAATCGTTTACTATTGATTCATGCGAAAAATGATTTCTGAGTGCTGAGAATTGAAAGGCATATATCCCGTGGATGGACCTTTTATTTTTTAGCAGCCTAGAAAACGTTTACATACACAAGGGGGAAATATCATGAGTGAAAATCCGGTAATCACAATCAGCCGTCAGTATGGTGCAGGTGGCCGTGAACTGGCTGAGATCCTGTCCAAGAAACTGGACATCAAACTGTATGACCGTCAGATTGTCCACATTGCAGCAGCCAAGCTCGGTATCGATGATCTGAGCGAGGAAGACCTGCTGGAGATGGAGAATCAGGTCAAGCCTTTGTCGATGAGCTTCATTCCGTTCCATTCCTTTGGTACGCATATGGGCGAGTCCAGTCAGGGAATGTTCATGTCGGAGTCAGCTGCTATCCGCAAGCTGGCCAAAGATGGTCCGTGCATCATCCTGGGCCGCAGCGCTGATTATGCACTGCGCAAGTTCGATAATGCCTTTTCAATCTTCGTTTGTGCGGATGATGAGTATCGTGAAGCACGCGGCCGTGAAGTCTATGGCGGCAAGACGCTCAAAGAGCTGAACCGTGAGGATGAGAAACGTGCCCGCTATTATAATTACTACACGGGACGTACCTGGGGCGAGGGCCAGAACTATGATATCGTAGTGAATACAGGCCATGATTCCCTGGATAAGATTGCTGATGCAATTATTGCTTATATCCAGGCCCTCAAGGGCTGAGCTGACCAGCTGCCGGATATTATCAAATTAGGAGGCATTATACTATGTCAAATGGAAAAAGCAGTGTTTGGCCGCGGATAGCTTATGCATGCGGCACCTTTGGTCATGACGTGTTCTACGCGATGCTGGCCACGTACTTCATGATCTTCGTTACCAGTAATTTGTTCCATTCGGATAACCCAACGCATGATGCGTATATGATCGGTGTTGTTACGACGATCATCCTGGTCCTGCGTATTGCCGAACTCTTCATTGACCCGTTCATGGGCAATATCATCGATAAGACGAAAACCCGTTGGGGCCGTTTTAAACCATGGGTCATTGTTGGCGCGTTTGTTGCAGCGATTACGCTGGCACTGCTCTTCACTGACTTTGGTGGTATGGCAGTTTCCAATTCAACCATGTATCTGATCCTTTTCGCTATCGTCTATTTCATCATGGATGTATTCTATTCGGCCAAGGATGTTGCTATCTGGTCGATGATTCCGGCACTGTCCTTTGATTCTCACGAGCGTGAGATCACGGCTACTGTTGCCCGTATCGGTTCCGTTTTCGGTGGCCAGCTGGTTACCATCATGGTTATGCCGATCGTCCTGTATTTCTCTGTGAATCAGAACGGCGGAGCTGGTGACCCGACTGGTTGGTTCGCTTTTGCCTGCATTGGCGGTGGTATCGCTACGCTGGGTGCAATCATCCTCGGTATCGGTACGAAGGAGCAGGAATCTGCTCTGCGTGAAAACAAAAAAGATACGTCCTTCAAGGATGTATTCAAAGTTTTGACTCAGAACGACCAGCTGCTGTGGATTGCCTGTGCATATCTTATCTTTGGTCTGGGCCAGAATCTGGTCAACAACTTCAACTTGTATTACTTCATCTATGTTATCGGTGATGCAACGCAGTTCTCTTATCTTGGTGTTATCAATGTAATTATCGGCCTCATGGCTGTTGCTCTGTTCCCGGCTCTGACGACGAAATTCAGCCGTCGTAAGTTGTTCTTTGCTTCGCTGGCGATCATGATCGTAGCGCTCGTACTCTATGCAATGTCTGGTACAAGTGTAGCAATTGCCCTGGTTGCTGCTGGTCTCTTCAATCTGCCGCAGCCGCTGATCTTCTTGGTCGTTCTCATGACGATTACCGACTCGGTCGAGTATGGCCAGCTCAAGCTTGGTCATCGTGATGAGGCTGTCTGCCTCTGCGTACGTCCGCTGGTTGATAAACTGTCTGGTGCAATCACGAGTGGTATCATTGGTCTGACGGCTGTATGGGTCGGCATGACTGGTGGTGCTACGGCTGCTGATATCACGGTGCCGAATCTCCTGAAATTCCAGCTCATTATGTTTGCTCTGCCAATTGTCCTGATTGTCATCGCTTCGTTGGTCTACAAAGCGAAAGTTACGTTGAATGAAGCTGAGCATGCCCGTATTCTCGAAGAGCTCGAAGAGAAATGGGAAGATATGAATAAATAAGCTTTCCCCCTTAGAAGACATCCCCATGTGTTCTAAGTATGTTATAACCAATACCTCCATAGAACAGCCCGGAGACATCTGTTGATGTTTCCGGGCTGTTCGGCGTAAAATAAAAGTTTTTTAACTAAGATGACAGGAGAAAACTACTAGAAGCACGAATATATATCATGTAATAGATGTGTTAAGTTTGGGTTAGGAGGAGTTCAATAATGAGCAAGTATACTGGTACACAGACTGAGAAGAATTTGGCAGCGGCTTTTGCTGGTGAGAGTCAGGCCCGGAATAAATACACGTATTTTGCATCCCGAGCTAAGAAGGACGGATTTGAACAGATATCGGCTCTGTTCCTGAAAACGGCAGACAACGAGAAAGAGCATGCCAAGATGTGGTTCAAGGAGCTTGAGGGCATCAATGATACAGCCTCCAATCTGAAAGACGCTGCGGATGGCGAGAACTACGAGTGGACGGACATGTATGAAGGGTTTGCCAAGACGGCAGAGGCCGAGGGCTTCAAAGAGCTGGCTGCCAAGTTCCGTATGGTCGCAGAGATCGAGAAACATCATGAGGAACGCTATCGTGCGTTGCTGAAGAATGTCGAGACCAAAGAAGTATTCGCTAAGAGCGAAGTCAAGGTCTGGGAATGCCGCAACTGCGGACATATCATTGTGGGAACGAAAGCACCGGATGTTTGCCCGGTCTGCGCTCATCCACAGAGCTATTTCGAGGTTCATGCCGAGAATTATTGATTCTGGCAGATAGAAAGGCGAGCCGGAGCATTGTTGCTCCGGCTCGTTGCGGTGTAGGGGGAAGATACGATGGAACGGCTGGTCATGCATGTGGATATGGATGCCTTCTTTGCATCAGTGGAGCAACTGGATCATGAAGAATATCGTGGCAAACCACTGATCGTGGGTGGACTCGGCGGTCGTGGTGTGGTATCAACCTGTTCCTATGAGGCGCGTCGTTTCGGCGTTCACTCGGCAATGCCAATGGGCAGGGCACAGCAGCTTTGTCCGCAGGGAATCTTCATTGAAGGGAATTATCCGCGCTATGCAGCAGTGTCCGCGCAGATCTTTGCCATCTTTGCGCGGTATTCGCCGGTGATCGAGCCGCTCTCAATTGATGAGGCATTCCTTGATCTTACCGGGATGGAACGGCTCATGGAGTCACCACAGCAGTATGCGCAGGCGCTCAAAGCTGAGATTCGTGAGCAGACCGGTATCGTAGCATCGGTCGGTATCGCTCCCAACAAGTTCCTGGCGAAACTGGCCTCGGACCTTGATAAGCCGGATGGGCTGGTCATTATCACCAAAGAGAATATGGCAGCGACGCTTGAACCGCTGTCGGTCGGACGGATCTGGGGTGTTGGCAGGAAAGCGGCAGCGGAGCTGTCGGCGATGCATGTCCGTACGATCGGCGAGTTGCGCCGGTTTGATCATGCCCGGCTGGCCGCGCGGATGGGGGAGCGTATGGCCAGCCATCTGCTGGCATTGGCGCATGGCATTGATGACCGGCCGGTAGCGCCGCGTGGGCGGGCAAAATCGATCGGCAAGGAGACAACCTTTCCGGAAGATCTGCAGTCGGCAGCTGCAGCGGAACAGGTGCTGCTGGAACTATCGGAAAAGGTAGGCTGGCGCCTGCGCAAGGCAGGGATGAAGGGGCGTACTATCCAGCTGAAGCTGCGTCGGGGAGATTTCAAGACCTATACCCGCAGCCGGACTTTGCCTGATGCCACCTGTTACGATGAGGAAATCTACCATACGGTCCGCGAACTGTTCCGGGAACTGAGACTTTCCCGTGGAATCCGTCTGCTCGGTGTGTCGGCATCCAATTTTGATGATCCCGGCAGTATCTCTTTGTTCTGCGATGAGGAAAAGAAAGAGAATCTGTATGAGGCGATCGATAAGATCAAGCAGCGCTTTGGTGAAAAGGGGATCACCAAGGCTAAACTGATCAGGTAATCGCTGGGGATTAATAGGGCATGAAAAGACGAGGCTGCTGCGGGGAAGAGAAATCTTACCTGCAGCAGCCTCGTTTTCGTGCGTGCTATTATTCAAAGCAGACTTTATGTGGATTCAGGATGTGATTCGGATCGAATGCATCTTTGATATGCTGCATAAGGCGGATCGTCGGCGCATCCAGGGACTCTTTGAGATAGGGGCGTTTGGCTAGGCCGATGCCATGTTCGCCGGATACCTGTCCATCCATCGTTTTTGCCCGGGCATACATCTTTTCCATACCGGTTTCCAGGACGCGGTGCCAGTCGTCATCGGACAGGTTGTCTTTCAGGAGATAGACGTGCAGATTGCCGTCACCGGCATGTCCAAAGCATTTGATGCGCAGGCCAAGCTCATGCTGAAGCCCGTGGATATATTCAACGAACTCATTGACATGGCTGCGTGGTACGACCACGTCGACTTCATCCATGGCACTGGTCGAGCTCTTTATGGCTTCGAGGAAGGCGCTACGCGCTTTCCAGATGGAGTCACTGCGTTCGTCGGTATCGGCAATGAGCAGATCGACAGCACCCTGGTCGAGACAGATCTGGGCTACGCCGTCATAATAGGAAGCAATCTCTTCCATCGTATTGCCGTCAAACTTCAGCAGCAGGTAGGCATCGGCCTGATTATCCGGGAATTTGCGGCCCAGATATTCCTCGGCATCCATGATAACTTCGCGTTCCATGAACTCGATAGCCGTTGGGATGGCTTTGGATTTTACGATCAGTGGGACCGTGCCGATGGCCTGCGCCAGTGTCGGAAAAGGAACCAGCAGGCTGACATTCTTCTGTGGCAATGGCAGCAGCTTGAGGGTGATTTTTGTCACGACAGCCAGCGTGCCTTCCGAGCCAATCACCATATCCTTGAGGTCATAGCCGGAGCTGTTTTTGACGACCTTGCCGCCGACTTCCAATATCGTGCCATCGGCCAGGACCAGCTCGAGCCCGCGGACATAATCCCGGGTGACACCGTACTTCACGGCGCGCATACCGCCGGCATTGGTGCTGACGTTGCCGCCGATGGTGGCAGATTTCTCGCCCGGATCCGGCGGGTAGAAGAAGCCGCGCTCTTCGACATAGGCACTGATTTCCATGAGCAGGACGCCAGGTTCCAGCGTCAGCGTGAGATTTTTCTCATCGAGTTCAAGGAAATGGTTCATGAGTGTGGTATCGAGCATGATGCCATGCTCAACTGCGACTGAGGCACCGACCAGCCCCTGTACCGGCTCCCCGCGGTGTGACCGCGATATGATGCTGATTGGCATAGGCCATGAGCCGGGAGACTTCCTCGGCCGAGGTGACGCGGACAACCATATCCGGATAGGACTGCTCACTGCTGAGCTCGTCATGGCTGTATTCCTCGTTGATTTCCTGATTCCAGAGGATGCGGTCCCTGGCGATAAAGCTGGCTACGGCCTGCAGGTCCGTTTCTTCTAATTTCTTATATGCTGTCATGCTGAGACCTTCTCTCCGTTTTTGATTTTCTCAATGAGTTTTGGCACGATCTCGTAGAGGTCACCGGTGAGGGCATAATTGGCCGTCTTGAATATCTGGGCATTCGGATCCTGATTGATGGCAAAGATATTCTCGGCATGGTTCATGCCGGCTGTGAACTGTATGGCACCGGATACGCCGCAGGTGATGATGAGTTTTGGCCGTACTGTACGGCCGGAAAGGCCAATCTGATGCTTGGCATCCAGCCAGCCGGCTTCTACCAGCGGACGGGTACAGGCAATCTCGCCGCCGAGGCAATCAGCCAGTTCCTGGATCAGGGCAAGATCGGATTTTTTCTTCAGGCCACGGCCGGCAACGACGAGTATGTCCGCATTTTCGATACTGCTTTCCTTTGGCTTCGGCGTGATATCAAGGACCTCAACGCGGCTGTGGCGGATTGCTGCGGGCGGGGTGAGTGTGATGATCTCACCAGCGGCGTCAGCGCTTCGCTGTGGTGCATTCATGATCTTATAGCGTACCGTTGCCAGCTGCGGCCGGGTATTCGGGGTCAGGATCTCTGCCATGATATTGCCGCCGAAGGCAGGCCGGATCTGGACCAGATCCGTATTCTCATGGATGTCGAGAATCGTGCAGTCGGCCGTGAGTCCGGTCCGGAAGCGGGCCGCAACACGCGGAGCCAGCTGACGTCCGACAGGCGTTGCGCCCACCAGGATAGCAGACGGCCGGATCTGTCTGATGAATGTTTCAAAGACACTGGTGTAGCGTTCGATATCAAAGTATTTCAGGTCGGCATCGTCGCAGACGAAGATCTTATCGGCACCGTAATGGCGCAATTCCTGCGCTTCCGGCGTGATCTGGCTGCCCATGAACAGTGCATAGACCGGTTGATGGATCTTGTCGGCCAGTTCACGTGCCTTGCCCAGCAGTTCGTAGGTTACCGGGTGGATCTTTCCGTTTACATGATCGACATAGACGGTGATGCCCTGCCACAGACTTTTATCGATGGCGACAGGTTTTTCATCCTCGACGTATTCCATGGCACCGGCTGGGCCCTTGCGTATGCAGAGACGGCAGAGACGGCAGGCGGCAGAGATTTCGACCACGCCATTGTTTTCTTCGATGGCACCGAATGGACAAATATCAAGGAGTGCCTGGATGTCGGTGATCTTTTCTTGATGAACAATAAGCTTACCCATACAATTGCCTCCAGTTTATATTCTATTCAGGACAGGAACTTTTTCTGCTGCAGCTTGTGGAAGAGTTTGTCAGCAAGTTCCTCGGAATTACCAGTCCAGTGTTCCTGCACTTTGTCGGAAACCGGTGGGAAGATGCGCTGGACCTGGGTCGCAGAACCGGTGAGACCGTAGTGGTGCTCGTCCTGATCCTCCATATCCGCAAAGGAAAACAGGGAAATTGGCCGATCATGGGTCGCCTTTTTCTGCAAATAGGAAGGGAGGCGTGGCTGCATGATATCTTTCTGGACGGTCAGCAGGCAGGGGAACGATACGCGGAGCCGTTCGATGTCAGTCGACATTTCCATATCAACCAGAATGTGATCAGCAGTGACATCCTCGATGTGACGTACATTGCAGACGCTGGGGATATCGAGCTCTTCGGCCAGCTCCGGCCCGACCTGGGCGGTATCGCCATCGGTCGTCTGCAGTCCGCAGAGGATGAGGTCGAAGTTGCCGAATTTGCGGATGCCCTGGGAAATCGTATAGCTGGTGGCAAGGACATCGGCGCCGCCAAATTTTCGGTCAGAAATGATGGCACCGGCATCTGCGCCCATGGAAAATGCCTCCTGGATGACCGCTTTTGCCTGTGGCGGTCCCATCGTAATGACACTCAAGCGGCCGCCATAGGTTTCCCTGAGCCACAGACCGGTTTCCAATGCGTAAAGGTCATAGGGATTCATCTTACTATCGGCACCATTTCGTTTTAGGACGCCCGTGTCCGGATCGACTTCCACCTTGCTTGAACCTGGAACTTGTTTGATACATACAAGAATTTCCATGACTATCCCTCCTGATGATCGGGTACTTATTGGTGAAAAACAGAATACGTATTTAGAAAAATTCATCATACCTTTTCTTTCTGTTAGTTTATCAAAATTTCCCTATTTTGTAAATAAAGTGAAAAATATAACTACTATTATCGAAGTAATGGTTTGACAGCGGCCAGTGGATTGGGTATACTGACAACATATAGGAATTACCGCCGGGTAACGTCTTGTTTCCATTCCGTCAGGCCAATGCAGGAATGGGGATGAGGCGTTTTGTCTTTATATAGGAAGGTATGGTGTGAACATGGAATTTCGTGAAATGAGACGCAGACGGCAGCTGCTGGAGGAGACGGAAAGCAGGGCCATCCTGCAGCGGCAGACAGCTGGTGTGCTGGCAGTGTCTGGTGATGATGGTTATCCGTATGCGGTGCCGGTCAGCTATGTCTGTCAGGATGAGTGGATCTATCTGCATTCGGCACTGAACGGACATAAGATCGATGCAATAAGGCGTGAACCGAAGGTATCATTCTGTGTGATCGATCAGGATCAGGTTATCCCGGAGACCTTCACGACCTACTTCCGGAGTGTCATCATATTCGGTCAGGCCAGAATCATCGAGGAAGAAGCGGAAAAGAAAGAGATCCTGACTGTGCTGGGAGCCAAATATGCACCGGAGCTGCCGCAGGAGGCAAAGCAGGAGATTGCCAGCCAGATCCAGCGGACCTGTGTCATCGCGATCCGGATCGAGCATATGACTGGCAAAGAAGCCATCGAGCTTGTGCGCCAGCGGGAGCAGAGGTGAGACCAGATGCTGGATGATATCCTGGTTTATAGATGGCTGCTGCTGGGAGCGATGGAAGTCGTGGCCTGGTCCTGTGACGTTCTTTATGCTGTATGCGCGCTATAAGCTGCGCTCGCAGCGCTGGTTCCGGATTGCATCAATACTGTTCTTCATGACCGGAGTGATTCCCCAGGTATCGCTTGGAATTTTGAATTTCATGGCGGTGGGGACGGTAGATGTATTCACGCTGGTGCTGGTACTGCTCCTGCTGTACGGTTTCACCCTGGGGCGCCGGCAGGCGCAGCGGCTTGACCGTTGGGCTTATCGACGGTTCAACGGAGATAAAGCAGGATGACTCTGTGAGAAATGTTATACCCAAAACAATGATTTTCGTGTAGAATAGAACTGTGAATACTAAATGAATAGGAAACTCCGAGCAAAAATGTCTAAGGCATCCGGGCACGATGAATCGCGCCTTTGTGGATGCTATGGTATTGCGCCGGGGCTCCGGGGGAAACGCCGGAACCTTCCGTAGTTGAAAAGGGGTAACAATTAAGATAGTTAAAGACTATCCTTTTTCGGTTACAGACTGCGGATGGATAGTCTTTTTGTTGTACGTGCGATAGGGGTGCGATGGCTGATGAAGGAAATGAATACGGTGGATGCGGTAGGGCAGATCCTCTGCCATGATATCACGCAGATTATCCGTGGGGTGACGAAGGATGCCGTGTTCCGCAAGGGACATGTGATCCGGGAAGAGGATATCCCGGTGCTGCTTTCGGTCGGGAAGGACAACATCTATGTCTGGGAGAATGATGAGACGATGCTGCATGAGAATGATGCAGCCGAGATCCTGCGTCAGCTGTGCCAGAATACGTACATGGAGGCAACGGAACCCAAAGAAGGGAAAGATCGAGCTCAAGGCTACGGTTGATGGGGTGTTCCAGGTTGATGAGAGCCGTTTCGATGAGGTCAACGGGCTGGATGATGTGACCATCGCAACTTTGCCGCAGAACATGCCGGTCAAGGCCGGCACGAAGCTGGCCGGTATGCGGGTGATTCCGCTGGTCATCAAGAAGGATAAGATGGAGCAGGTCCGGCAGGGTGGCTGGCGACAAGCCGCTCATGCGTCTGAACCCGTACCGGAAGGACTGGAAAGTCGGTGTAGTCACGACGGGCACTGAGGTGTTTGAAGGCCGGATCAAGGATACGTTCACGCCGGTCATCGAGGCAAAGCTGCGCGAGTACGGGCTGACCATCAATGAACACCGGCTGTCGGATGATGTCATGGAGCATACGAAGCGGAACATCGAGGAACTGCTGAATCTGGGCATGGATATGATCCTCTGTACGGGCGGCATGAGTGTCGATCCGGATGACCGGACGCCGGCTGCCATCCGTGATGCGGGGGCGAAGATCGAGACCTATGGCGCACCGGTATTGCCGGGCGCGATGTTCCTGCTGGGGTATTTCGAGCGGGAGGGCCGGCGGATTCCGGTCATGGGACTGCCGGGCTGCGTCATGTACAGTGCGCGCACGATCTTCGACATGGTTCTGCCACGTATTCTTACAGGCGAAAAGGTGCTTCGCCGCGATATCCGTCACTTCGGTATCGGTGGCCTTTGCATGAACTGTAAGGTTTGTCATTATCCCGTTTGTGGGTTTCAGCATTGAGGGGGATCAGTATGCAGGATATTTCTTTGGAGCAGGCAGTCGATGTGCTGCTGGCTCATACGGAAAAGGTAACGGAAGCGGAGTCTGTGGGGATCATGGATGCACTGGGGCGGACGCTCGCAGAGGACTGTACGGCATCATTCAACAATCCGCCATTTGACCGATCACCGCTCGATGGCTATACCTTTGCAGCGGCGGGTACGGTCGGGGCATCGACTGACAAGCCGGCTGTATTCCGGATCATCGGCGAGGAATGTGCCGGCGATTATTACGGTCAGGCCGTACCGGCCGGCTGCGCCATTCGCATCATGACGGGCGGTGCTATTCCGGCCGGCTGTGACTGCGTCGTGCGCCAGGAGAGCGTCACCGTTCAGGATGATGTGCTGCAGGTTCCTTTCGTCATGAAGGCGCATGAGAATTACTGCTTTGCGGGAGAAGATGTCAAAAAGGGCACCGTGCTTGCACGGAAAGGTACCCGGCTGACAGCTGCCCATCTGGGGGTGCTGGCCAGCATGGGTTATGGTGAGGCCCGGGTCATCCGCAAGGTGCGGGTGGCAATCGCGAGCACCGGCGATGAGCTTGTGCTGCCGGGCACGCCGCTCTCGCCTGGCAAGATCTATAACAGCAATCTCTATATCCTGGCCGGCCGGCTCCGGGAAATGGGCTTTGAGCCGGAGATCCTCGGCATCCTGCCGGATGACGTGCAGGCCTGCGCTGAGGTCATCCGGGGCTGGCAGGATAAGGTGGATTTGTTCCTGACGACCGGCGGGGTATCGGTTGGCAAGAAAGATATCATGCATGGTGTGGTCGAAGCAATCGGTGAGCGCCTGTTCTGGCGGGTCTGCATGAAACCGGGCGGTCCGGCCATTACCTATACGTTCGGTCACACGCTCGGGATTGCGTTGTCGGGCAATCCATTTGCATCCTATGCTACGTTTGAACTCATGGCGCGGCCGGTGCTGGCGAAGTTCAGTGGCAATGCGGCCATCGAGCTGACCAGGGCACAGGCGGTATTGACCGACCGCTTCCCGAAAGCCAGCCGGGGACGCCGTTTTATCCGGGCGTATCATGAGAATGGCAAGGTACGGCTGCCGGAGCAGCATGCTTCGGGCAGTCTGGCTTCGGTGGTCGGCTGTAATGCTTTCGTGGATATTCCGGCAGGCACCGGGGCGCTGGAACCGGGAACTGAGGTCGATATTGTTCTGTTATAAGGGATTGAGATGGTTTTATGATTGACCAGTTTGAGCGGAAAATCGAATATGTGCGCATTTCACTGACGGATCGCTGCAATCTGCGCTGCCGTTACTGTATGCCGGAGACCGGTGTAGAGAAGCTGCGGCATGAGGAGATCCTGACGTTTGCGGAGATCCTGCGCATCGTACGCGCCATGGCTGCGCTCGGTGTGCGCAAGGTCCGGCTGACTGGCGGGGAACCGCTGGTCCGGCGGGGAATCGTGGAGCTGGTGCAGGCCATCCATGAGGTGCCTGGGATCGAGCGCGTGGTCATGACCACGAATGGCGTTCTGCTCAGTGAGCTGGCGGCGCCTCTTCTTGCGGCCGGGCTGGATGGGGTCAATATCAGTCTGGATACGCTGCGGCCGGAGGTCTTTGCAGGCATCACCCGGCGCCCGATGCTGGATCAGGTTCGTGAGGGCATCCAGGCCCTACAGGCACAGGGGCTGCAGGATATCAAGTTCAATTGCGTGCCGATCGAGTCGGTCAATGAGGCTGATATCCCGGCGTTGGCCGGACTGGCCCGGGAGCAGGCGGTCAAGGTGCGCTTCATTGAGCTGATGCCGATCGGCTGCGCCTATGAAGTGGGTTACCACGGTGTGGCGATGGCGGCCGTGCGGCAGCAGCTTGAGCAGGCCTACGGACCGCTCAGACAGGTGAGCAGCCCGGCCTGGTACGCTGGCCGGGCCGGCGGTCTATTACCGGCTGCCGGGATTTGCGGGGCAGGTCGGTTTCATCGATGCGATGGAGCATAAATTCTGCACATCCTGCAACCGTGTCCGGCTGACCGCGGAAGGGTTCCTGAAGCTCTGTCTCAATGCGAAGACCGGGCTGGACCTGCGGGCATTGCTGCGCAGCGGCATTACCGATGAGAACCTGCAGCTGGCGGTGCGCCAGGCAATCTATCATAAACCGGCGGAACACCGCTTTGAGGATAAGAATAATGACGTCCGGGATGGCCGGGCCATGTATCAGGTAGGAGGCTGAAGGAATGGGAAAGATCCATGCACTGTGTGTCAGTGAGAAGAAGGGGACGCTCAAGCAACCGGTAGATAAGGTGCTGTTCCGGACGGAATGGGGCATTGCCGGGGATGCGCATGCGGGCAGCTGGCATCGTCAGGTCAGTTTCCTTGGCCTGAAGGAAATCGAGGATTTCCGCAAGCTGGGCGTCGATGTGCGTTTCGGGGCTTTTGGCGAGAATATCGTAGCGGAGGGGTTCCGTTTCAAGGAACTGCCGGTCGGTACGCGTCTGCGGGCGGGCGAGGCCTGGTTTGAGATCACGCAGATCGGCAAGGAGTGCCACAAGGGCTGTGCCATCCGGGAGCAGGTCGGTGACTGCATCATGCCGCGCGAGGGCATATTCGGCCGTGTGCTTCATGGCGGCTGGGTCCGTACGGGCGATACGCTGGAACTCGTGGCTCCGGGAGAGAAGATGCCGCTCGATGCGGCGGTCATTACGGCCAGTGACAAGGGCAGCCGCGGGGAGCGGGTAGACAAGAGCGGTGCGAAGGTGCAGGAAATGCTGGAGGCTGCCGGCTATACGGTGGCGGAGAAAGTCATTCTGCCGGATGAGCAGTCTGGCATCGAGCAGAAGATGAAAGACTATGCGGATATGGGGCTCGGACTCGTTGTGACGACGGGCGGCACGGGCTTTTCCATCCGCGATGTGACGCCGGAGGCTACGCTGGCGGTATGCGAGCGGCTGGCTCCCGGTATCCCCGAGGCAATGCGCGCGCTTTCCATGAAAGTCACGGACCGTGCCATGCTGAGCCGGGCGCAGGCCGGTATCCACAAGCGCACGCTGATCGTCAATCTGCCGGGCAGCGTCAAGGCTGTGGAGGAATGCCTGGGCTTTGTATTGCCGACTTTGCAGCATGGAATCGAGATCCTGCGCGGCGATGCCAGCGAGTGCGGCAATCATCATGCCCATAAGGACTGATTGAGATGGACAGTTCAGAGATCAGTCTGCTGGTGATTGCCGGCGGGCGAAGCTCCCGCATGGGGGAGGATAAGCGCTGGCTCGAACTGGATGGCGTGAGCATGCTGGAATGGCTGCTGCGCAAAGCGCAGCGCGAGCCGTTCCGGAAACGCTATCTGTGTGTCGAGGCAGTCAGTGAAAGGCTGCAGGCACTCGCACAGCAATATGAGCTGGAATTACTGGTGGATGAGACAGCCGGGGCTGGCCCGATGGAGGGGCTGCGGCATGGGCTGCAGGTGATGCCGACGGTCTATGCACTGGCGGTTTCCTGTGATATGCCGCTATTCACGTTCCCCGTGTCAGCGCCCCTGCTGGCAGCTGCGGACGGGACTATGGCTATCGTGGCTCAGTCCACCGGACGGCGTCAGCCACTGGTCTCGCTTTATCATCGGGATATGGCAGGGGCTTTTGCGACAGCACTTGCCGGCGGGCAGCGGAAGATTGGTGCGGTATTGGCAGAAGTGCCGCACCGGCTGGTGGAACTGACACCGGCTGAGGCATTTTTCAATGTGAATACGCCGGCTGACCTGCGGCTGGTCCGGGGGCGGTTCGCCAATATCAGCCGGCCAGTACCGCTCATCACGGTATCCGCACCGGTATCGAATACCGGCAAGACGACGTTCATCGAGCGCTTGATTCCGCAGCTGCGGGCGGTGGGAATCCGGACCGGTGTCGTGAAGGGAGACTGTCATGGTTTTGATGTGGATACGGTCGGCAAGGACAGCTGGCGGTTCCAGCAGGCTGGCGCTCCGAGCGTGGCGGTGGTCTCGCCGGGCGGCTATTTCATCCAGCGGCAGACCCAGCGGCGGGCCTCCCTGCTGGATGTAGCCAATCAGCTGGAAGGTGTGGATATGGTGATCATCGAGAGCCGCAATCATGGCACGATCCCCAAGCTGTCGCTTTGGCGCGGGCTGGGAGCGCCGATCATCGACGAGGACACGGCCGCGTTGTTTACCAGCAATCCGCAGTCCGATACATCGATCCATCAGTATGGAATCGATGAGATTTCGCAGGCAACAGCACTAGTCTGCTTTTTGAGTGGGCTATGATATTTGTTGCATAAATGATAAATCATAACATAATGTGTGTTTATAGCCGGCCCTTGGCCGGCTTTTTTGTCGTTTGCTAAAAGCTGCGTTCTTTGTTAGTATGAAACTGTTACCGATAGGATAATCGGTCAGTGTGAGAAATGTCATCAGCATAAACAACAGCACACCAGGATATAATCGGAAACAGAATAGATGAAAGATGGAGGGCATGAGCATGCAGCCACGAGAAAATGAACTGGTCGATTTTCCGGTAACTCGTTACGATTCCGTGCGGGATACGTTTATCGAAGACCACAGGTACACATCAATTGAATGTGATCTGGACATTTATCTCAACGGACAGCATCTCATGACCTCTTTTTGTTCGCCGGGCGATCATCGGGACCTGGTGACCGGCATGCTGGCACAGATGGGGCAGATTCGTACAGCGGCGGATATCCTCCGGCTGGAGCTCGATGAGGAGACGGGGACAGCCCGGGTCTGGACTACGGATGAGGCGCAGTCCTGGGCCAGGGCGGCAGTCATGGATCCGCGGTATTATGGGGCCCGCCAGCTGCTTCGCTGCAAGCCGGAACAGCTCGTTAAACGCCCTCGTGAGGTTCGTTTCCGGGCTCATGATATCCTGGCCTGCGCTGACAAGCTGCTGCGGGAACTGGCGGCTACGCATGAAAAGACGAATGGCGTTCACAGCGGGATCATCTATGATCAGAAGCAGTCGAAGATCCTGGCGTTCCGCGAGGATATCGGCCGCCATAATGTATTTGACAAGCTCTACGGATGGTCCTTGCGGACTGGCGTGGACATCACGGATAAGATCATCATCTACAGTGGCCGCTGCTCCTCCGAAATGATGATGAAACTGGGTCGGATGGGGATTGCAGCGGTGGCGGCAAAGTCCGTGCCAACGTCACTTTCACTGAAACTGGCACAGAAACTTGGCATCACATTGGTGGCAAGGATGGCGCCAGGCAGTTTCTGCATCTATACGAATCCGGAACGGATTATCCTGGATTAATGGATTGGTTCGGGTACGGACCCAATATTATTTTTGCATAAAATCATAAACAATTCATATCGCAGACCATAAGTATTAGTTATGATTCATAGCTTTTTCGTATGGCAGCGGCGGATGAAGCGCTGTGATTTTAGATAAATAGAGGAACTATGGTTCCATAAAATGAATTGTGAGAAGGAGGAATTTTTGATGGATTTGAGCAGACGTGACTTTCTGAAAGCCACTGGTCTCACCAGCGTCGGCCTTGCTTTGGCCGGTCTGGGACTGGACATGCCGACCGTCAAGGCTGCAGCCAGGGAATTCAAGCTGAAGGGGGCCAGGGAGTTTACTTCGATCTGCCACTTCTGCGCCTGCGGCTGTGGTGTCATCGGCTATGTGAAGGATGACAAACTCATCAACCTCGAAGGGGCATCAGACAGCCCAATCAACCGTGGTGCACTTTGCAGCAAGGGACTGGGCTATGGTCAGATCCCGAACTCGAAGGAGCGTCCGACGAAGCCGCTCTACCGTGCACCGGGCAGCGATCACTGGGAGGAAATCGGCTGGGATGAGGCCATCGACAAGAGCGCCAAAGCCCTGAAGAAGGCCCGTGATGAAAACTGGAAGCAGACGGAAGTCATTGATGGCCAGACCGTGGACGTGCATCGCACAGACGCGATCGGCTTTATTGGCGGTTCGCAGATCAACAATGAGGAATGCTACCAGAATATCAAGATGGCGCGTGCGCTCGGTGTAATCTACATCGACAACCAGACGCGTGTCTGCCATGCGACGACCCCACCAGCTATGAATGCCGCGTTCGGCCGTGGTGCCATGACGAACCCGTGGGGGGACCTCAAGAATACGAAGCTGATCTGGATCGAAGGTTCGAACCTGGCGGAGTGCCATCCGATGGGACTCAAGAACGTCATGAAGGCCAAAGAGCAGGGAGCCAAGATCGTGCATGTGGATGTCCGTTATACGCGTACCTCTAAGATCGCCGACCATTTCTTCCAGCTGCGTCCAGGGCACAGATATCGCTTTCCTCGGAGCTATCATCAATTATATTATTACGAATAAGAAATATGACGAGGACTATCTGCGCCGCAATACGAATGCCTGGTATATCCTGCGCGACGATTATAAGTTCGAAGAGGTATCTTCTCCGGCTATAATGGCGACAAGCATAACTACAACATGTCGACCTGGGGCTACGCACTTGGTGCGGATAAGAAGCCGGTCAAGGCACAGGATCTCTTTGCTCCGAATACGGTCATGAGCCGCATGAAGGAACATTTCAGCCGCTATACGGTGGAACGGGTCGAACAGATCACCGGCATGAAGGCCGCTGATATCCAGCTCGCTGCTGAGATCTTCACCTCGGCCAATCCGACGGTCATGATGTATGCACTGGGCATGACCCAGCATACGGTCGGCGTTGAGAATATCCGCTGCTTTACGGTCCTGCAGCTGCTGCGGGGCAATATCGGTGTACCGGGCGGCGGCATCGACGCCATGCGCGGTCAGCCGAATGTGCAGGCATCGACCGACTTCGGCATCATGTTCCAGTATTTCCCGGGCTACCTGTCCTATCCGACAGAAAAGACCAATACGCTGGAAAAATGGACCAAGGCCAGCGGCACGTTCCGCGCCAAATGGCTCAAGAATATGCTCAAAGCCTGGTTCGGCGACTATGCGACGCCGGCCAATGACTATGGCTTCAATCTGCTTGGGGTCCGCAATGGTTCCCATAACGATTCCATCTATGGCCTGTTCGAGGATGCGGTCCGCGGTACGGTCAAATGTGCCTATATCTGCGGTCAGAATCCGCATGTCACGAATGCGAACCTCAGCATGGTCCATGACGGTATGTGCAAGATGGATTCGGTCATCGTGCAGGATATCTTCGTCAATGAGACGGCTGAGTTCTGGAAGCGCCCGGGCGATAATCCGGCCGACATCCAGACGGAAGTCGTTTTCCTGCCGGCCTGCTCCTATCTGGAGCGCCGCGGGACCATCACCAACTCCATGCGCCTGATTCAGTGGCGTATGGAAGGTCCGAAACCGCTCGGGGATTCGAAGCCGGACTACGAGATCAATAACAGGATCTGGCATCGTCTGCAGGATCTGTACAAGGATTCGACCGAGGCGAGGGATGAGATCATCAAGCGCATGACCTGGAACTATTCGGATGATCAGACGGTCGAGGATATCCTCAAGGAAATCAATGGCTATGATCTGACGACGGGCAAGCTGGTGACGGGCATCGGCCAGCTCAAGGACGATGGCACGACGAGCTCCGGTATGTGGATCTACGCCGGTGTCTATGGCGATGGACAGCATAAGGCACAGCGCCGTGGACAGGAAGACAATGGCGACATGGGCATCTATCCAAACTTCGGCTGGGCCTGGCCGGACAATATCCACCTGCTCTACAACCGCGCATCCTGCGATGCGAACGGGCAGCCGGTCGATCCGGATCACAAGATCGTCTGGTGGGATGCGGCCAAAGGACGCTGGGATGGCTATGATGTTCCGGATGTCGGCAACCGCAGCAAGGGGCCGGACACGCCGGACGGACAGAAGCCGTTCCGTATGACCGGTGAAGGCGTTGGCCGTCTGTTTGCAGCCGAGTACAGCGACCTCAATCCGGATGGCATGACGCGTGATCATTCCTATACGCCGGTTGATGGACCGCTGCCGGAATTTTACGAGCCGGTCGAGAGCCCGACGAAGAACTCACTGCATGAAGACAGCCGGGCACAGTTCAACCCTTGCGTTATCTATCCGCGCATGCCGGAGCGTCAGCGCATCGGCACGAAGGATGAATTCCCGTACGTGCTCACGAGCTCGGGGATTGCCGAGCATTGGTGCTCTGGTACGGTCACCCGTAATATCCCGTGGCTCAATGAGCTGGTCAAGGAGAACTTCGTGGAGATTGGACAGAAACTGGCCAGGAAGATCGGCGTGAAATCCGGCGATAAAGTCAAGGTCAGCTCAGCTCGTGGCGAAATAGCCGTCAAGGCCATGGTCACGGAGCGTCAGCAGCCGCTTACCATCAACGGGGAAGAGACGCATATGGTCTGGATGCCGTACAGTTTTGGCTTCAAAGGTCTTTCGACCGGCCCGAGCACGAACTATCTGACCATCGATGCACTTGATCCGAATGTCCAGGAACAGGAGTTTAAAGCCTGTCTGGTCAATATCGTGAAAGCATAACAACGAATATATAGGAGACTTTTATGAAACCTGCGAAGAAATCTACGATGGATGAATATCTGAAGAAGCACCCGTTCCTGAAGGAAACGGCCGGACTGCATCTCGGACTGGAGAAAATCCTGTCGCAGCTGGTGAAGCCGGTTTCCTTCCCTGAGAAAGCAGATCTGATTGCCTATACGAAAGAAGGCCTGCCGCTGCTGCAGCAGGCCGGACTTCAGAAACGGATGGCCGAAGCCGCTGCTGCCGGATTAGGCAGCATGCTGGCCGGACTGTATGATCTTATGGCACCGGCAATGATGAAAGCGGCCATCGAAAAATGGCAGGAATGGGCTGTACAGGCAGAGCCTGAGACCATCCAGCACTTTTTCGGCTTCCTGATGCGTCAGGAAGATGGAGAAATCCATGAGCTGGCAGAGACGAATCAGCTCAATGAAACCATGATCCGGTTCCTGGGCTGGGCGCTTATCGATGCGCTGGTCCCGGCCCGCGTCAAGGATTCATCGTTCTGGGAGCATGAGGCGAAGTGGAAGCGCAATTACTGCCCGGTCTGTGGCCGGCAGGCTGCGCTGGCTCAGCTGCGCAAAGAGCAGCAGGGGCGTGCCCGCTATCTGAGCTGTGATGGCTGTCATACGGTCTGGCCGCATAAGCGGATAGGCTGTGTCTATTGCCAGAATATCGATCTGAAGAAAATGCACATCCTGGAGCCTGAAGGGGAACCGGAAATGCGCCTGGATGTCTGCGATGAATGCCATACGTACCTCAAGACCTATAATGAGGAAGGGGCAGAAGATGTCTATCTCAGGGATTGGGCGACAATCCATCTGGATCTTCTGGGAGAAGAGCAGGGTCTCCGTAAAAAAGGAAGCGTGCTGCTTGCCAGTGAATGAGCAAGCGCATGTGTGAAAGCGAAAGGAGAACAACAATGGCACAAGAAATGGCTATGCTGCACGATATTTCCCACTGCAGTGCCTGCCGGGCCTGCATGGTTGCCTGCAAACAGTGGCACGACCTGCCCGCAGACATGTCCACGCCGTTTGAGGGACAGTATCAGTCCCATAAAGACCTGACACCATCGACATTGAATCTCATCAAAATGAAGGAGCGCGTAGATCCGAATGGTAAATTTCACTGGGATTTTCTCAAATTCCAGTGCATGCACTGTGGCGATCCGGCCTGCGCCAAAGGCTGCCCGGAGCAGGCAATCGACCAGCTTGAGAGCGGCGCCGTGGTCATCAATCCGGATAAATGCGTGGGCTGCGGTTACTGCGTGGCGAACTGCCCGTTCGGCGTTCCCAAGATCAATACCGAGACGCATAAATCGACGAAGTGCGATCTGTGCTTTGATCGCATCCAGGAAGGCATGGCTCCGGCCTGCGCCAAGACCTGCACGGCTGATGCGCTGACCTTTGGCACGAAGGATGAGATTGATGCGCTGGCGCAGAAGCGCCTGGCGGTCATCAAGGAAGATCATCCGAATGCCACAATCTATAACCCGGCTGGCGTCGGCGGCATCCACATGATCTATATCCTGCCAGAGAAACCGTCCACTTATGACCTGCCGGAAACACCGAAGACGCCGGACTCCATCGATCTTTGGAAGGATGTCGTCCGTCCGCTCGGCAAGATTGCAGGTGCCGGTGCACTTGTCGGTGTCCTGGGCATGGCTGCGGTCAAAGGCCTGGCCGGCAATAAGAAGGGAGATGAATAAGATGCTGGTGAACAAGAACTATATCAAGCGTCATAAAATGGGATTCGTTTACTTCCATTGGATCAACGCCATATGCTTCTTCATGCTCTTCCTGACGGCATTGCCGCTCTATACGGATACCTTCCGGTTTCTGTATGATGTATTCGGAGCGGAGACGCTGCAGAATGCGCATCGTGTCTTTGCGGTCATCTTTGTACTGAATCCGATTGTGGGCCTCGTTACGGCCAACGACGGGGTCTGCCGGCTGTTCAGGGAAGTCCTGAGCTTTGGGCATGATGATATCGTGTTCAACCAGAAGTTCCCGGCAGAACTCATCGGCAAAGAGCCCAAGGGTATCCCGCCCCAGAGTTTCTACAATGGCGGCGAGAAGATGAACATTGCCCTGCAGACAGGACTCTGGGCGTTGCTCGTCATCTCAGGTGCTGTCCTCTGGCTTGGTGCCGGTCATATCGATAACAGTATCCGTGCCTGGATGATTCCGCTGCACAGCATCTGTGCCGGCTTCGGCATGGCTGCTGCCATCGGACATATCTATCTGGCTATCGGCGTTAATCCGGATTCCTTCCATGGCATGCGGGATGGCACGGTCAAGGCCAGCTATGCGCAGAAGCATCATGGCAAGTGGGTTGATGAACTGGTGGCTGAGGGCAAGGTCACCCGCGAAGAAATCAAACAGGCTGCAAAGAAATAAGGCGGACCTGGCTACTATATCAAAGAACCAAAAGGAGGTATGCACAGATGTGCATACCTCCTTTTGGTGTATAAGTTTGTACGCTAGTGGTTATCGGTCATAGGCAGCGATATTGCAGAGCGAAATAATGAGTACACCGAAGAATGCACCGATAAATAAACCCGCCAGGAACTGCCACATAATAGAGTCACTCCTTTTTATCCGAATGGATTCAAACCGATTATGATCTTGTCATTTTGTAGTTGCTTTGCTTTTGGTTGCTGTGGATGTGCTGCTGTCGGCAGCTGGTGTGATGGTCCCATTCGGTACATCAACTGTCGTGACGGTGATCGTGCTGCCACCATCCACGCTGATTTTGGCAGTCGTCTGGGCAGACAGCTTCTTAGTATTACTGTCTGTATCGGTGTCCGATGTATCAGAGGTGCTGGACAGGCTGGAGAGCGCGCTTGCATAGACAGGTGTTTCCCGACGGCTGAGTCCGGTCTTGGCTGTGATTGTCAGGGCTGAGCTGTTGCTGCTGTCCTGGACGAGGTAGTAGTTCTGTCCAAAATTCGTGGTATCGCCATTGATGCTGCCAGTCAGGCTGTGGGTCCCCACGCTGGTCGGTTCGCTGCCGTCGGTACTGGAGAAGGTCAGCGTACTGCCTGTGAGCAGGGAGCTGGTATCCCCATTGACGAAACCGGATGCAGTGCCGGTATAACCGGATGTCGTTGCCCAGCCGCTTTCTACGCTCGTGCTGTCCGCCGTCAGTGTAAGCGGGGCACGGTTGACGGTGGCAGTGGAGGTAAGCGTTGAATTCGTGCCAGTGATCGTGTAGTTTGTGAGGTCGGACAGGGTAGTCGACAGCGTATAGGTGCCAACGTTCTGTGTTGCTTTGCCGTTGGTGCCGTCACCGGTATTGGTGTAAGACAGGCCCAGGCTGTCCAGTGTGTCGCCATTGACCAGGCCGGTACCAGAGCCGCTGGTCGAGACAATCGTATATTTTGAGGTATCGAAAGCGGTGCCATAGGTCGTGCTGACATCAGCCAGCTTGACCGAATTGAGATCGAGGATGGCTTTGTTGACTGTTGCTGCGGCTGAATTGTTGGTATAGTTGATGTTATAGTTCGTAGAAGAACCGAAATCAACGGTGACCGTATAAGTACCTACATCCTTCGTTACTTTGCCATTGGTTCCGTCCGCAGAACCGGTATTGACATAAGTGACATCGACGTCTTTGGCCGTATCGCCGTTGACCAGGCCGGTCAGCGAGAGACTGTCGGAATTGTTGAAAGCGGTGCCGTAGGTCGTACTGATATCATTGACGGTTGCCGTGAGATTGGCTTTGTTGACGGTTACGGTACCAGCTGAACCGGTGGTTACATAGTAGTTCTTTAGAGTAGATCCGCCATCGGTAGCGGTGATGGCATAAGTACCCGCGTTTTTGGTCGTCTTGCCGGATTCGCTGGACAGTGCTCCGTTGTTGATCGTGACTGCAAGCTGATGGTCGCTGTCCTGGATGCTGTCGATGGTGTCGCTGCCTTTGAGGCTGCTCGTATCGACGGTGTAGGCAGAACTGGTGCTGCTGCCGCTGGAATCGGTATAGTAGACATCACTGTTGCCATAGGTCATCGTGGCATTGTTGACGTTGACCAGCAGGGCCGCTTTGTTGATCTTGAGCGTTGGTGTGCCAACGAAATCATAGCCGAGAGGATTATTGGAATAGACCGTGCCACCGGTATAGGTGTCCGAGTCCTTGCCGGAAGCGATATCGCTGCTGACGCCAATCTTGCTGCTGTCCAGTGACGAATCTGTTGAACTGTAGTCGCTGGCGATGATGGACTGGGTCGAGCCGTTGTATGTTTTCGTGATGGTCGGCGTATCGACTGTCGTCAGGAAGGTCTTCAGGAGTGGCAGGGAATAGCCGTCATACATGCGCCAGACATTGCTTTGTCCACCGGTCGTTGCGATATCCCAATCGCTGTAGAGACTGGCCGCAGTCAGTTCGGCATAGGTTTTTCCGTCACCGCCACCGGCCCATTTGTAGCTGATCGTGTTGCCTGAGGAATCTGTTGTTGCATAGTAGGCATTTGTGACAGATGTGGTACTGCCTGAGCCGATGATGGCAGAGACGGTCGTGGCATCGTTGGAACTTGGTGCGTCATAGACATAGGAAATCGTGCCGGCATTGTTGCCGACGATGCCGGCCGTGTTGGAAAGCCCGGATACGGTGCCGGTATTGCCAGCATAAGATAATGTCGTCCCACTTTCCATGACGCCGACGATACCGCCAGCGTTTTTCCCACCGGTGGTCACGGTACCGGAATTCAGTGCATTGGTGATGGTGCTGGCACTAGCCAGGCGACCGGATATGCCGCCAACATACTGTGAACTGGTTGAATTACCGAGCACGGTTCCCCAATTGTAGACTTCACTGATAGTCGATCCATCGCTTTCACCGGTAATGCCACCAACTAGTTTGGCAGCTGTGACCGAAGCCAGGTTATAGCTTTTCTTGATGGTATTGGCGACATCATAGCCGACGATGCCACCGACATATTGAGCACCGGTAACAGAGCCGCTGGTCACACTGCTGTTGGTGATCGTAGAGTTGGTGCTATAGCCGGCAATACCGCCAACTTTGTTGCCTGTGCTAGTGATGGTTCCTGAGACAGATACATTATCGATGGTATTGCTGTCACTATAGCCGACGAGAGCACCAACAGCAGATGCTCCAGAAATACTGGCGCTGCTCAGTGTCACGTTGCGCAGTGTGGCTTTTTTGGCGTAGCCGAACAAGCCTGCGTTGGCTGAAGAACTATTGACCGTTAGACCACTGATCGTGAAGCAGCCGCCATCGAAAACGCCACTGTAGGCGCTGGAACCACCAATCGATGTGAAGCTGAAGCCGGAAGTGTCGATATCATTCGCCAGCATATAGTTCCCGGCCAGGTTGTTCTGCATATTCTGCAGCTCATATTTATTGCGGACCAGCATGCAGTCATTGATTGTGGCTGTTTTTCCGCTGAGACTTGTGGCCGTATAGCCGAGCTTAGTGGCAGACTGGGTCGTGTCGATATTGCCTGTGGTATACTCCGTACTGTTCACACCAGTGGCCTCTGTACCGGCAGAATAGCCGATATCGATGGCTCCGGACGCCTTGATGGATACGGCTGTCAACGGCGTGCTGCCATCACTGGTGATATTGGCCGTATTGGTCAGCACGATGTCATTGCCCTCGAGGGTGACGCTGTTGGCCTGCAGGGATCCCTGGTTGATGATATCGCCGGCAGCACTGCTGGCAGTGGATGAGAGTGGATCAGCGCCGCTGCTGGTGAAATCTGTGCTGTCGACTTCGCTGATCGGACGGGTTGAAGCAACGAGGTGGCCGACATTGACCTGAGCGGTCGAACCGAACAGGATACCATTCGGATTGACCAGGTAGATAGTGCCGCCGCCAGTCAGGGTGCCATAGATCGTCGATTTCGTAGAACCGTTCACGAGGTTCAGGTAGTTGTTTGAATCAAAAGCAACGGTTTCGCCTTTGGCGATAGAGAATGACTGCCAGTTCAGTACGTTGTTCGTACTTTTGCCCGTGATGGACATCGTGCTGTCAGCGGTCGTTATCGCGGCTGTCGATGAGTTGTCATAGCTGCCCTGGCTTGGCAGGGCAAGAGCTGACGGGATGAGACTGAACATCCCGAGCGATAGCGTAAGGAGAATATTCCGGGATAACCGTTGGTATTTTTTCTGGTTGGCCATAGTTTTCCTCCTGTCATACTGTATGCTTACCAAATCTTGCCGGCCATGAACCACATCCGCTGGCGGCTCTGGGCATCGGTCGATAGCTTATCGCCCAGGCCGATGCGGCGGGCATAATCGAAGCGGAAGAAATAGTCGTCCGGGCAGGCATAGGTCAGGCCAACGCCCCAGCCACGCAGATGCGTGTTGCCGGATAGGCCATCTTTGCTTTCACGGACATAACCGCCATCATAATAGGTGCTGAGCATGAGATTCGGCAGCTTGGTATGGTAGCGCAACTCGGCTGACGTCAGATAGCCAAGGTCGCCGGAAGCTTCTCCTTGCGGATAGGCACGTACGCCGGAGGCACCACCCAGATAGAACTGCTCGGAACTATCGAGGTTCTGGCTGGCCAGCTGTCCCTGTGCCTTGACGAGCAGATCCCAGTGCTTGTCGAAGGCCTGGATGCTGTTGACATTGAAGAAGCCTTTCGTGAAACGGCCATCGGCATGGTTATAGGCGGCATTGGTCTTGGCATAATCAGATACCATGGTCATCAGGCCGCTGCTGACGGTTGCTTCGTAATCGGTGACATTCTTGGCATTATGAGCGATCTCTTCATAGCCGATATGGGCGCCCTGGGACCGACGCTTGACATCATAGCTGTAGGTGCGCAGCTCGTCGGTCAGGCGGTGATAATCGATGCCGTATTTCAGCAACCGGCTCCGGTTGCTGGTGCGCAGCAGCGGTGTGGAGGCAAAGAGACTGATATTATCGGACTGGCCGACTGCATCCATATCGCGGAATGAACCGCCCAAAGCATAATCGGTCCGGCTGAGGCTGATGCCAGCCTTGGTTCCGCTTGTGCCATACGGCAGCTCCCAGCTCGCGCCGTAGTTATGCATATGATCGTTGGAAATCAGGCCGTTGACTGATAGATGCTCGCCGTGGTGATCGACATTATAGATATCATCGATCAGGCCATAACGGTAGCGGCCTGCAGCCTTGGTGCCATAGTTTTCGGCATAGAGGATGGTACGGACATTCTTCGTATCTTCCAGGTGCAGGGTGAAATCGCTGGTCCCGGTCTTGCTGCCAGGACTCAGCAGGCCGGTAGCTTTGACGCCGCCGATATCGTTGAGCCGATAGAGGACGCTTTCCAGTCCGGCGGTCGTAATATTGGTATTGGACTTCAGGCTGCGGGTGATGCGTTCGATGATGCTGTCCTGAAGCTTGCTTTTGTTATCAATCGTGATATTGCCATATACCCCGCGCAGTACGTTTACTTCAAGCGTACCGTTGCTGATGCGCTGGGATGGGGAATAGGCTGCTGCAGCCGGATAGCCATGGCTGCGGAGATAGGTGGTAAGCTCGCGCGTCATGGTGTTGAGATCGGTCATGCTGATCTTGTGCCCGATATATTTGGCTGTGATGTGGTCTAGCGCATGCTGGCTGATATTCAGCCCGTCGGTGTTGACGGCTATATGGGTCAGCTTGAATTGCAATCCGCTGGCGGCATTGGCCGGAGCGGGCTGATCGATCTGTACCTTCACGTTCGGCTGGGTCGTCGTTGCTTTCTTGACCCGTTCTGAGTCATTGGACATGGATTGGGCAGCCCAGGCGGTTGTGCTGAGACCGATGGATGAAATTACTAATGCGCCTGCAAGCGCTTTTGTCTTGAAACCAATCATGAATATGAGCCCTCTTTTCTTAGTAGGTTATTGGCTGACACCATTCCGGTCTGGCATCATTCTATAGGCTTTAATGTGGTCCTGTTTCGCACTGATTTCAAATTGTTTCGTAATACATCCTTGTGGAGTTTATTATAGCATCATTGATTTGACTAGGAGTATAGGGGATTTTTAGAGAAGTATATAATATTTTAACTATTTCTTTTATCGAATTGTTTGTTATTTTTTCGTAAAAAAAACAAGGAAACTCGAAAAGAATAGCAGTTGACAATAAAAACTTTTTATTGATTTTGATGTATTTATATAGTAATGTTTATCGGTTTCGTAAAAAACAGCTTGAAATTCTGTAGTCTAATCTAAAGATATTGACTTTTTTATTGTTTCGTACCGCTGTATAATAAGTTTCGTAAAAATCATGCGAATCAAATAAATTGCATGAACATGCAGTGAACGGAATCCGGAATTCGTCCACGGCCTTGATGCTGATTTCAAACTTTGATGTTCGGGTATCTTTCCGTACATCGCGTTCTTACATGAAAGAGCGCACAGGAAGAGTTCTCCATGGAAGGTAATTTTCTTTTAGAGAGAAGAGGAGAGCATTTTGAATACGAAGAAGCTTTTGGCAGGTATTGCCTGCCTGACCGCGATGAATGCCGGAACGATTGCTTATGCCAATGCCGATCCATTTGCCTGTGTACCGTTTGAGAGCGGATTGTATGATGATGTCGCAGCCCTGGTACATGATAATCTGATCTATGGGTATACGGACAGCACATTTGATGCGAAACATCCGATCAGCCGGTACGAGATGGCGATGTTTACAGGTAAGGCGCTGTCCGGTTATAAGAAAGCCAGTCCGGCCGATCAGGCCCGCATCAGTAAGCTGGTGACACAGTTCCAGGGGGAACTCACCAGTATGGGGGCGCAGCTGCCAGGAACGCAGAAGACGGCTAAGAAAAAGACAGACAGTGATACCGGCACAAGCAAAGGCAAGATCGGTAACGTGGAGATTAGCGGTTATGTCGAGCACTTGTGGAACGTTGAGCATAAGACCTATGTCAATCGCAGTGACAGCTATCGCTACAGCAATACCAATGCGGATAAGTATTTCGATATTGAGGTATTCCTGAATGCCAAGGCGAATCTTGGCGGCGGCTGGACAGGCAACCTGGGCTTTTTCGGCGCCAAAGATCGGTCAGGAATCGTCCGGGCCAATGAGAACATCGATGGCCATTTCGACATGACACGAGCTTATTTTGCAGGACCGATCAATAAGCGTGCCAGTATTCAGGTTGGCCGCGATAAGAGTTCGACCTTCAAGAGTATCGTCATGGGCGAGTATTGGACCGGCGGTCTTTGGACGCAACGCATCAATAAGCATCTGACGATGAATTATACAGTTGCAAAACCGGATTATTCAAAGAAGACGACCCTGGACTCGATATCGCGCAGCTATACGCGTAGTCTGTTGAAATATGATACGTCAACCAATAGTTGGGTGTCCGGATCGAGTACGACAGCAACTGTATCGAAGACGGTATCGGCTTCCAGCACATCAACTTCTTTACCGGATAGCTATGAGGATGCATCATTTACGAAGAACGGGGCAACATATAAATATTCATATGTTGCAGACTCCAATGGTGTAACCTACAATTATACGGATCCGAACAGTGTAGCAACGACTTATGTAAATCCGGGTGATCATCCGATCATCTTTGAGGCTGTGGAGGCAAACTATAATTTCAGCAACAAGCTTCATATGGATCTTGGCTGGTGGCAGACCCACAGTGGACGGGCGGATTATCAGAATACGCATTTGGGCGAAGTCATGTTCACCTATGCGCCAAGCTATAAATGGCGGTTTACCACGAATCTGGCGAAATCGGATCGTGATGAACAGAATACCGCTTATGTATTAGGCGCGACGTATGGCAAGTATAATGTCAGCCAGCCACATACCTGGGCCACCCAGCTGCTTTATGGCCGTGAGGGCCGCGAGTCTTATATCAAGAGTGGCTACGATATCAAGAGCGACAATTA
Source organism: Selenomonas sp. (assembly GCA_022482925.1). Taxonomy (GTDB): domain Bacteria; phylum Bacillota; class Negativicutes; order Selenomonadales; family Selenomonadaceae; genus Selenomonas_A. Next base: position 41,809 of record JAKVOG010000008.1, read on the forward strand.
TGGCGGCAAGGGCCTCGAGTGGTTCTTCTACTATGTACCGCGCAAGAATATCCTGGCAACGCTGCGGTATCTGCAGGTTCGGCCGATTGCGCCGGCCGATTCGACACATGATTATCTGCAGACGGAGTACCGGGCGGAAGTGGATTGGTATTTCTGATAAGACGAAAGGCAGGATAACAGATGAAACGCAAACAACGTATCGGATCGATCGTGGCCCTGGCAGGGATCATGCTGACTGGGCCGGCCCTATATGGATCAGTCAGCATCAGTCAGCCGGTAGGGCTTGCAGGCGGGATATCCTGCGAAGCAGCTGCCCAGAAGACGGTCGTGCAAGGCAGCAAGGTCCTGAAAGTACAGGCAATCGTGGATCAGAAGGCTACGGCTGCTGCTAAGAATGCAGAGGGGCAATGGGTCTGTCCGACCATCAGGCAGGCTTTGGAAAAGGTCAAGAATATGAACCTCGAGTCAGCAACAGTCATCATTGAACCGGGGATCTATCGGGAGAAACTGAAGATCAGGCAGCCGAACCTGACCCTGGCCGGTACGACTTCGCCTGAGTATACGATGATCGTATTCGATGATGCCGAGGGGACTGCGGTGCGCCCGGAGGATGCGGGTTCGACCGGGAAATCCTTGTATGGCCTTTCCGGCTGCCCGTCGGTAACCATCAAAGAAGATGCGGTCAATTTCCAGGCAGTCAACCTGACCTTCTCCAATGATTTCGTACCGGAGAATCATCCGGAAATGAAGAATCGGCAGGCCCTGGCGATCAAGAACAGTTCAGATGGCAGCAGCTTCTGGAACTGCCGCTTCCTGGGGCGTCAGGATACGCTCTATGCGGATGCCGGCCGTCAGTATTATAAGAACTGCTATGTGGAAGGGGATGTCGACTTCATCTTTGGCGCCAGTACTGCCGCCTTTGAAGATTGTGAGATCCATTCTGTCGATCGTGATGGTGATGTCAAGGGCTTTGTCACAGCTCCAAGTACGCCGGCAGGAAAAGATGGTTTCCTGTTCAACCGCTGCCATCTGACCTGTGGCTTTACCGATGGCGAGGCTTATCTTGGGCGCCCCTGGCACCCGTCTTCGGCTCAGACTCCGGTCAGTTCAGCAGTCACCTTCCGTGATTGCCTGATCGAGGGATTCATTGCTGAGGATGGCTGGTCGCCGATGCCCAATAAAGGTGGCATCGCCGAACCAAAAGACAATCGGATGTATGAGTATCATAATACCGGTGATGGTGCTAAAATAAGTAAAGATCGTCCGCAGCTCAAAGATGCGGATGCAGCAAAATATGAAGCGAAAGCGTTCTTTAGCGGCTGGCAGCCGGAAAGTGTGCTGGTACGGTGATCGACGAATCGTAGGCAATCATGGAAAGAAGGAATCATTTATGAAGGGTAAGAAGTGGAAAGCTGCATTATTGGCAGTCAGCTGCATGGCAATGACCATGACCAGCTGCAATGGTCTGGCAGCGCCAGCTGTGCCGGTCGGGGTCAAGGTACCGGCGCTCGCGTATGACAGCGACAGCGTGTTTCTGCTTTGGCAGCGGCCGGCTAAAGATGATGATGCAGCCTATTACAATATCTACGCCAATGGCAAGCTGGTCGGCAGCACGAAAGAAGCGCAGGATACTTATGCGGGCCGGGAAATGAAACAGTTCCAGGCGGAGAACAGTGCCCTTTGTGGTGATCTGCTGCGTATCCATAGCTATGAAGTGAGTGGCTTGCAGCCGGGGACCAGCTATGCCTTCACGGTCCGGGCTGTCGGCAAGGATGGTACGGAATCTGGTGACAGTACCGCCGTGACGCAGCAGACGAATGCAGCACCTGCGGTCATAAAGGCTGTTGACTATGGTGCTGTAGGCGATGGGCGTACAGTCAATACAGCAGCGCTGCAGAAGGCGATTGATGCGGTACCGGCTGGTGGCGTGCTGGAAATCCCCAAGGGAACCTTCATGAGTGGTGCAATCAATCTCAAGAGCAATATGACACTGCAGCTCGATGAGGGGGCTGTCCTGATGGAATCTTCCAATCCATCGGATCTGCCGTTTGGCAGCAACGGTCGTTATGTTGGTATGCTGAACGCAAATGGGATGGAGAATGTCCGTATCGTTGGTAAAGGTACGATTGATGGTAACGGCTGGAAGATGGATGCCAATCATACCAAGTATCTGAAGGCTAAGAATAAGGAAAACAAGGGCCTGCGGGATGATAATCATGTCCTGAATATCGGTATTGCTGCCAGGACGCAGACACAGGCGCAGCTTGATGCCGGATTGGATCTGAAGAAGGCGTATAACGCGCGTTCGACGACGATGATACTGAAACATATCAATAATCTCTATATCGAGGGAATCACGATGTGCAACCCCGCCATGCATATGTTGTCAGTCGATGCCAGCAACAACGTTACGCTCAATAATGTCAATGTCCGTACCTATGATGCCAATAATGGTGATGGTATCGATTATTCCGGTCAGGGCCTGGTGGTGGTCAATTCGGTATTCGATACTGGGGATGATGCCATCAACTTCAGTGCCGGTATGGGCGCGAAAGCAGCTGAAGAACCACCAGTCAGTGACATCTGGCTCTTCAATAACTATATTGCACATGGTCATGGTGGCATTGTCCTGGGCAGCCATACTGGATCCTGGATCCAGAATCTCACAGGAGAAGATAATATCTTCAACAAGACCGACATCAGCCTGCGCTGTAAGACTGGGCAGGGTGTTGGCGGCGGCGGACGTAATGTTATTTTCCGTCATAACGTGGCCAAAGATATGAAACGTCAGGGAATTATCTTCACGACGGCCTATACGGACGTCAATGCGGTAGGTTCATTCGAAGCGGCGCAGCCAGGGCAATTCCATGATATTCTGGTGGAAGATTGCAATATCGATGGTACAGGCAAGGCGGCAATTGAAATTGAAGGCCTGCCGGAGATGCCACATAAGGCAATCACATTCCGAAATGTGCATTTTACCCGTACACATGAGAATCAGATCAAGAATTTTGAAGATGGCGTATTCGATCATGTGACCTATGATTATGCGGGCAAATAACTAAATTGCTATTCGACTCCTTTTGAATAGAGAGACACCTGTGAGAGAAGCATCAAGCTTATCCCCACAGGTGTTTTGTTTAGCCAGAAAGAAACAGAAAATAGGTCGAATGATAAAAAAATGCTTAAAAGTGTAAAAAAATCCCTGCAAAAGCAGGGATTTTTGTTTCTATGGAGAATCGTAAAAAGATAACCTATAAATTCAGATTAAAGCGAATCATCGCTTATATAGATGGAAAATGTATAGGAAATAAATGATGAATTGAAGGGAGGGAGAAGGATGATTTGCAGAAAATGCGGTTGTATATTGGATAAGGGGACCAAAGTATGCCCGTTCTGCGAGGAACCGGCTGAACCAGGGAGCGAGGATCTGATGACGCGTGTCGTTGGTGATGATGGTTCCGGGGCAATCCGTTCGGGGATGCCGCCATTGGTCAAACTGAATGCTCTGTCCGCTGTTCCGGTTGAACAGACGCAGCTGCTCGATGAGCTGCATCGTCTTTATGCTTATTTTGAACAAATTAAAGGAAAATATGGTGTTTTAGGGGACCTTTGGCTCATGCAAACGCAGTATCAGGAACCCTCGCTCGAGCATTGGATCTGGGGGGGAGGCCTCCTGACTTTGCTGCTCTATCTGCTGCTCAGTGGTATGGATGCAGGGCTGGTATGGACGTTTTTCTTTGTGTTGTGGCTGGTGATCACGACAGCGGGCTATGTTCGCTCCGGTAAGCGTTATGAACGCCGCAAAGTTAAGCTGGACGCTGATATCCGCGATGTCGAAAACGAAGTGCGCGCCTGGTATAATCAGGCGGACTGCTGCTTCCTGCCGCTGGATTATTCGGACCCACGGGTGATTCGTGAACTGATCGAGGGTATTCGGTCCGGCGTGATAAAATCGTTTCGGGATTATCGTCCGGTAGGCTGAACCGTATAAAATGAAAGACAAGGGATTGTTGATCGTTGAGTCAATGGTCCCTTGTTTTTTCGTATTTATCTGAAGATGTTGATTTTACGGGACGGTCATTCAATGCTATAATTGGAAAAGGTTTGTAACGTGTAAGTTGGAAGGAGTGCAGTTATGTCGATGATGAGTCTTGTATTGCTCGGCGTTTGTCCGGCAATATTGTTGGCAATCAGTTTGTGGATGATGTTCCAACATCGGTACCATGTAGCGATGCTGCTGATCGGTATGGCCGTTGTGACTGCGGCTGTGGGCGGACTCAATGGGTATCGCGAGATGGATGCACAGGCCAAGCAGGCAACGGAGTCGTCGTTTGATACGACTCAGCGGGAGGCCCTGGCACATCGTTACCAGCAGGCAGTTGAGATCCTGCAGACACAGGAATTTTCGCATCCGGATGGACAGAAACTCGCTGATGCGGTTAAATTTCTGACTGTGTTTGAAGATGAAACAATAGTAGAGAAGATGCAGTCCGATTGCCCGGATGCGCCAGTCCTGTTGCAGTATGCAAAAGCTATGCGTCAGGTCGCATCATACAATGGACATATCACGAACCAGGATGTAAATAAGGATCAACAGCTGCTAAGTTTGGTACAGGATCTGCCGGAACAGTATCAGGGCAAACTGGCGGATAAGATTGTGGCCTTTCGTCGGTTGATCATTGCGATGAATGCCGAGGCGGAAAAGCAGGCCAAGCTCGATGCTGACAATGAAGCCAAGCATGAACAGAATCTGTCACAGGGGAAATATGGCAATCTGTGTCCGGGCGACTCAGAGGACAAGGTTACGGCAGCCATGGGGCAGCCGGATCATGTGAATGCCAGCCAAACCAGTGAGGGCGACCTGAAGCAGTATGTGTTCCGTCATAACAGCAAGTCAATCTATGTCTATACCAAGAATGGAATCGTGACAGAAGTCCGTCAGTGATTCTCATCAATCAAAATGGCGTCAGCCGGAAAGCATTGCTTTCCGGCTGACGCTGTTTTGATTTTGGGGTGAAAATTGTCAGCCAACCATCCAGCTGACGAAATAGATAACCAATGGGATCGTGATGCAGGCAATGCCCACGAAATCGATGACAACACCGGTATGGATCATCTTCGTGATCGGAATATAGCCGGAAGCATAGACGATGGCATTCGGCGGTGTTGATACTGGCAGCATGAAGCCGAGCGATGCCGAAAGGGCGATGCCGACGGCGACCGGGATCGGGCTGATGCCGGCGGAAACCGCTGCTGTGATAGCCAAAGGTCCAATCATATTGGTTGCAGCCGTATGACTTGTGAGCTCTGAGAGCAGTAATGCCATGACGGAGAAGATTGCGACCATGCCGACCTGACTGGGGGCACCCCCCATGGAACTGACGATGAGATCGCCAACCCACTGCGAGAGACCAGTCTTATACATCATGCCACCCATGGCAAGACCGCCACCAAACAGGATCAGGGTGCCCCATTCGATACCTTCCATGGCTTCAGACCATTTCAGGGTGAACTGCCGCTTTGCGAAGTCAACCGGCAGGATGAACAGGATCAGGGCACCGGCCATTGCGGCGATGGCCTCCGGGAACAGCAGGTTGTACATCTTGAGGACCGGGCTGGCTTCACCAAGGCCCATAGACAGGAAACCCGGTGTGATCCAGAGTACTACTGCAATCAGGAAGCAGACCAGCGTGTTTTTTTGAGCCCGCGTCCAGCCACCGAGTTCTTTCAGCTTATTCTGGATGAACTGCTCAGCGCCGTCGATGCTTTCGACGTCAGCCGGGAACATATGGGACAGGACGGCGTATGCAATGATGAAATAAAATACCATGGCGATAAAGCCCCAGGTCATCCATTCGAAGAAGGAGACATGGATATCGCACATCTGATCCAGGAAACCGAGCATAATCAGGTTTGGCGGCGTGCCGATAGGCGTCAGGACACCGCCAATTGAGCAGGCGTAAGCCGTCATGAGCATGAGCCCGGTTGCATATTTGTATTCATGCAGATCGATCTCACGGCCATTGGCTGCGAACATTTCCTTGATGGAAGTCAGCAGGCCAAGACAGATCGGGAACATCATGGCAGCAGTAGCCGTGTTGCTGACCCAGCCTGAACATAGCGAGGCGGCCAAACCGACTGCCAGAAAGATACGCTTCGGGTTCGAACCAACCCAGGAACGCGAGAGCAGCCAGTAGGCAAAGCGCTTATCGAGGCCGTGGGTCATCATGGCCTTGGCCAGGATGAAGCCACCCATGAACAGGAAGATCATCGGGTTGGCAAACGCGGCGAAAGCTGTGCCGACTGGGACGACGCCGGTGATAACGGCCAGGGTCGGGCCAATCAGCGAAGTTACCGGTATTGGTACCGGCTCTGTGATCCACCACAAAGCAACGAGAACCATGATGGCCAGCAGCTTATGTGCGGCAAGGGTGAGCCCTGCAATTGGGGTCATGAATACGAGGATGGCCAGCAATGGGCCACCAAAAAGTCCGATTGTACGGCGCTTGCGGTCAAAGGCCTGTTCGGCACGTTTGACAGCCGTCGCTTCCTTACTCATCTTGTCCAAAATAATACGCCTCCTTTATGTCAGGCCCATAGTATAATTTATTGTATAAATTGTTTTAGTGACCTGCTATATTCTTATCATAATTAATATTCAGTATTTTTTCAATAGAAAAATCGCATTCAAACGATTCTATTTAGGAATAGTTTGAACGCGATTGATGAGATTGTTCAATTAATCAGCTTGCGAGTCCGAATAGTCAACAGTTCCGCCGACCATATAAATGACCGGGCCACCCTCTGCTTCGCGGGCTGCGATATGAGCCTGGATGATTTCCTCACCGGCAGCATCTTCTCCGCCTGAACTGCAGGCAAAGCTGACCGAGCTGACCATCATGAGAGCCATTGTCAATAAAACGATCTTCTTCATAATAAACTCCTCCTAAATTCCCGTAAATCCCTTACATTCACCTTACATGCATCGTTTGATGTATTTCTTAGTATAATGGCCGTTTCGAAACAAATTCTAAACAAATTAAAAAGGTTTTCGAAAACTTTTTGGCGAAATGATAAACAAATGGTGCTGGAAAGATGAGGGGGCTTTGGACGGAGGATTCGAGATGAGGAAACGATGGACATTGCGGCAAAGGTTATTGTTGACGAACTACCTGATGGTGCTCATACCGGTTACGGTCCTGATTATAGTATGGGTGCTGCTTGTCAGTGTACAGGTGTCATCCAATCCGCTGCAGAGCGGTCTGGCTGTGCTTTGGCCGGAACGTGGGCCGGCTTTATCGGTACAGTACGCGGTCAGCGATTTGCGAGTTAAGGCGGAAAAGATTCATCGCATGCAGGATACGCGGCTGGAAAAGACGATCCGTGAATGCCATGTGCTGGAGGCTCAGGGAATCGATGTGGCGGTGCTGCAGCATGGTGAAGTGTGCTATATTACCGCATCGGCAGATTGGGAGGAACTTCGCCGGAAGGCATTGGAACGTTGTGGGGAAAGTGATTCGATGCAGATTTGGGATGATGAAGGTTTTGCTTTTCGGTATTATTCCTCCAATCGTGATACTTTGATTTTAGCAATTGGTGCAACACCCTTTATGGTGAAAGGAAATGTTCCTGAAGGGTCGGTTCGGGACTGGACCGAGGCATTGGCGGCCTGTGGTCTGTTGGGCATCATCCTGCTGATCCTGTTGCTGGGTGGCTACCTGTCAAGGCTGACGGCACAGCAGATTGAACGGTATGCAAAAAATCGCCGGGAACTGATTGCGGGTATATCCCATGATATCCGTACGCCGTTGACCACGCTAAAAGGTTATGCCGCTGGTATACGTGATGGTGTGGCGAATACGCCGGAGAAACAGCAGGAATATGTGCGGCTTATCTATGATACCGCGACGGAGATGGAGCATATGGTACAGGATTTGTTTCTGTATTCCCGGATGGAACTGGGGAAACTGCCAATGAAGCTTCAGGGGGTGCCACTTCATGAGTTCCTGATGGATGCAGTGGGGGAGCGGCTGCCGCGGCTCAGGGCGCAAGGCTTGCATGTGACGCTTGAGGGGGCGGGAACAGGTCTGGCCGTGATCGATGTAACGGAATTTCCACGAATCATGGATAATATTTTCGATAATGTCATAAAATATAAGGACCGGCCGGAAATGGATCTGGAGGTTATTTATCGGGAACAGGGGCGGAACCTTCAGATTGCGTTTGCCGATCATGGGAAAGGTGTAGCGCCTGAAGCATTACCACATCTTTTTGAGACGTTTTATCGTGTGGACAAATCCAGAAGCAAGGCCCCTGGCAGCGGGATTGGCCTGGCTGTGGTTTGTCAGCTGATGGAAGCCATGGAGGGGACGGCCAGAGCAGAGACGACCGCAGGTGGTGGATTGACTATCCTGCTGGAATTTCCGCGGGTGCCGTGTAAGAAGGAGGGGCGACAGGAATGAAACGTATCCTGATCGTAGAAGATACGAAAGAAATTGCTGATTTGGAACGGGATTATCTGGAGATGGAAGGCTTTGAAGTGGAATGGGCAGCTGATGGCCGGACCGGACGGGATAAGGCCTTGCAGGAGACCTATTCGCTTATATTGCTGGATGTTATGTTGCCCTATATTGATGGCTTTGAGATCTGCCGCATGGTACGTAAGTCCAAAGAAACGCCTATTATCATGGTGACCGCGCGGCAGGCTGATATCGACAAGATCCGCGGGCTGGGTTTGGGCGCAAATGATTATGTGGTAAAGCCATTCAGTCCTGGCGAACTGGTGGCCCGGGTGAAAGGGAATATCGCCCGCTATGAACGGGTCATGAGCGTGCGGGAGGAACAGAAACCGGTGACGATTGAGTCGGATGGGCTGAAAATTGAGCTGGATACACGCCGGGCTTCGGTCAATGGTGAGGAAATACCCCTGCCACCAAAAGAATTTGATCTGCTGGCCTATATGGCAGCACATCCGGGAAAGGTGCTGACCAAGACGCAGCTGTTTGAGCAGGTCTGGGGAGTTGATGCGATGAGCGATACTGCAACTGTTACCGTACATGTTAACCGGATTCGGGAAAAGTTAGCGTTAGTTAGCCCGGTCAGCTATATTGAGACGGTTTGGGGAACCGGCTATCGTTTCAAGGATTGAGCCGGCCGCCGGATAAAATTGTATACGAAAAGGCCCTGGAGTGGGATAGACTCCAGGGCCTTCTTAGGGAAGGGATGATAAAAATTTGAGAAATGGGAAGCAAGAAGGGTGGGATAATCCTTCTTGTCTAGGGAATCAACAAGAGATCTCGTACATCTGGGGGATTGACCAAATGTATCTCTTATTGACAGTTTCATTATAGCGCTGCTTCATGAAAAGAGTATGTAACCTGAGTTACAAAAGTGCGAAAAACTATAAGATAAGCTTATTTTGCGCGGAACGGTTTAGTGATCAGGCAAACGGGTTCTCACTGGGATAGAGCATGCCTTTCGGCTGGTTGAAGGAGATATCCGGAATGCCGAGATACTGGAAAATAGAATAGATGGCTTTGCCAAAGTGACCGAAAGCGACGGCACCATGATGCGGGAACTGCTTCTGGATCAGTACATGACGATAGAAGCGGCCCATCTCCGGGATGGCAAAGATGCCGATGCCGCCGAAGGAGTTCGTTGCTGCCGGCAGGACCTCGCCCTGGGCGATATAGGCCCGCAACTGACCGCCGGCCGTGCTCTGCAGACGGAAGAATGTGATGTCGCCATCGGCGATATCGCCTTCCAGCGTACCACGCGTGAAATCTGGTTTCTCGCCATTTTCGAGCAGGCGGTTCTGGATCAGCTGATATTTGACGCCGCCTTTGCGCAGCTTGCAGAGCGGGGTATTGCCACAATGGAAGCCCATGAATGTATCTTCCAACTGATAGCTGGTTGTCGGTTTGATGGATTTATCGAAGAGATCCTTCGGGACAGAATTGTTGATATCCAGCAGGGTGACAGCATCCTGGCTGACACAGAGACCGATATACTCGCTGAGCGCACCGTAGATATCGACTTCGCAGGATACCGGAATGCCGCGGGCAACCATGCGGCTGTTCACATAGCAGGGCTCGAAGCCGAATTCCTTCGGGAAGGCCGGCCAGCATTTATCAGCAAAAGCGACATACTGACGGGCACCTTGGTGTTCCTTCATCCAGTCCAGCAGCGTCAGTTCGAACTGAGCCATGCGGGGCAGCAGATCCGGATAGGGATTGCCTTTCTGCCCCAGTTCTTTAGCCATGTCAGCAGCTGTTTCTGCGATACGCGGATCATCTTTATGGGCACGGTAGGCAACGAGCAGATCCAGTTCCGAGTTTTCCTCGATTTCCACACCAAGATCATAGAGAGGCTGGATCGGAGCATTGCAGGCGAAAAAGTCCTGCGGGCGTGGTCCGAACGTGATGATCTTGAGGCTGCTGAGTCCGAGCAGTGTGCGGGCAACCGGTTGGAAGTCGGCAATCATGTCGGCAAGATCTTCGGCGGTGCCGACCGGATATTCCGGGATGAAGGCTTTCAGGTGGCGCAGACCGAGATTATAGGAGCAGTTCAGCATACCGCAGAACGCATCCCCGCGTCCGTTGATCAGGTTTTTACCGGTTTCCTCAGCAGCTGCTGCATACATGACCGGGCCGTCGAATTCTTTGGCAATCAATGTCTCCGGCGTTTCCGGGCCGAAGTTGCCCAGGAAGACGACCAGTGCATTGCAGCCGGCAGATTTTGCTTCGTTCACCGCTTCCAGCATATCGGTTTCGTTCTCTACGGTTTTCTGTACTTCATAGAGGGAACCGTATTTTTTGGTATACGCATTGACGATGGCTTTGCGGCGGTTTTCTGATAAGGAAATGATGAAGCAGTCACGGCTGACTGAAATGATACCGCATTTTACGGAAGGGATGTTGCTCATGGTCATGATAAAACGCTCCTTTTTTATAAAGCTGATAGTTTATTGTTTTGCGTGCATGTGCACGCCTTAACTTGAGTAAAGCATAGCATTTTGCGCGCAGGTTGTCAATTGTTTTATTCGATTTGTTTTATTTTCACGTGATCTTGCGGGGTAATATATTATTAGTTGCTATTATTACTGGGAAAAATCAAAGATTTAGAAAACTAAAAAAAGTATTGCTTATTGATTCGTCCTGTGATATATTGAATATAGTTCAAGGCGTGCATGAGCACGCAAAAGAGACGCAGACATCAGGAGGGAAACATCATGAGATATTTGATCGGTGTCGATATTGGTACATCGGCGACCAAGACGGTGCTGTTTGATGAGAGCTGCCAGGTCGTTCGGACCGCATCGCAGGAATACCCGCTGTCTCAGCCACAGAATGGCTGGGCTGAGCAGGAGCCGCTGGACTGGTATAGTGCAGTGATGTCCACTATAAAAGAAGTGGTACGGGAGTCCGGCGTACCAGCCGCGGATATAAAAGGTATTGGCCTTTCGGGGCAGATGCATGGCCTGGTTATGCTGGATAAAGATAATCAGGTAATCCGGCCGGCCATTATATGGTGTGATCAGCGTACCGGGAAAGAATGTGAGGAAATCACAGCCCGTGTCGGGGCGCAGCGGTTGATCGAGATCACGGCCAATCCGGCATTGACCGGTTTTACCGCTTCCAAGATCCTCTGGGTCAGGAATCATGAGGCTGAGAACTATCGTGCCTGCCGGCATATCCTGCTGCCGAAGGATTACATCCGTTTCCGGATGACCGGCGAGTATGCGACGGAGGTTTCGGATGCCAGCGGCATGCAGCTGCTCGATGTGCCGAAACGCTGCTGGTCGGAGGAAATTCTGGAAAAACTGGACATCGACCCGGCGCTGCTGCCGAAGGTCTATGAATCACCGGAAGTTACCGGTACGATCAGTCCGGAGTTTGCGGCCAGAACAGGCCTGTCGACGGAGACCGTAGTGGTCGGTGGCGCTGGCGATAATGCCGCAGCGGCTGTCGGCACTGGCATCGTCCAGGATGGCAGGGCATTCACGACGATCGGGACCAGCGGGGTGGTTTTCGCTCATACCAGCAAGCCATTGATTGACCCGAAGGGCCGTGTTCACACATTCTGCTGCGCCGTGCCGGGCTGCTGGCATGTGATGGGGGTGACGCAGGCTGCCGGTTTATCGCTGAAATGGTTCCGCGACAACCTGGCTGAGAAATATAAAGATGAAGCATCTCTTAAAGGTGTGGATTCCTACGACCTGATCAATCAGGATGTTGCCAAGGTGCCAATCGGCAGCCGCCGGCTGCTCTATCTGCCATATCTGATGGGGGAGCGTACACCGCATCTGAATCCGGACTGCCGTGGCGTGTTCTTCGGATTGTCTGCTATCCATACGAAGGCTGATATGCTGCGGGCCGTGATGGAAGGCGTCAGCTATTCCCTGCTGGACTGCTGGGATGTGCTGCGGGAAATGCATGTTGATGTCAGTGAAATGATGGCCTGCGGCGGCGGCGGCAAGAGCCGAATCTGGCGGCAGATGCTGGCCGATATGTATGGCTGCGAGGTCAAGACCATCAAGGCGCAGGAAGGTCCGGCGCTGGGCGTGGCTATCCTGGCCGGCGTTGGCGCAGGTATCTTCAGGGATGTGCCGTCAGCCTGCCGCCAGTTCATCGAGCAGGATACCTGGTGTCAGCCGGAGGCAGCATCACACGCATACTATGAGAAAGGTCATGCATTATATAAGAAGCTTTATCAGCAGTTGAAGAGTTGTTATACCGATTTGGCCGGCCTTTGACCGGTGAGGAATCGCAATAGAGAAAGGGTGTTGATGCAATTATGGAGGGTGTTTCAATGAAGGCAAAAGAAATTGATGCCGAAAAGAGTGTATCCCGGGTCCGCCTGTTCATCTATTTTGCAGCCGGGATGGCCGGTTTGCTGTTCGGCCTGGATCAGGGTGTTATTTCCGGAGCACTGCCTTTTATCAGCAAAGAGTGGAATCTGAGCAGCAGCGCACAGGAATGGGTGGTAAGTTCTATGATGGTCGGAGCGGCGACTGGTGCAATCGTTGCTTCATTCCTTGCCAAGAAGATCGGCCGCAAGAAGAGCCTGATGATTGGTGCGGCGTTGTTCATCATCGGTTCGCTGGGCTCAGGCACCGCTGCCAATGCGGACATGCTGATCAGCTTCCGTCTGGTACTCGGCCTGTCAGTCGGTATCGCTTCCTATACGGCTCCACTTTATCTGGCCGAGATGGCTGATAAGGATGCCCGCGGCAAGGTGATTTCCGGCTATCAGCTGATGGTTACGGTCGGCATCCTGGTGGCTTTCCTGTCTGATACGGCTCTCAGCTACAGCGGCAATTGGCGCATGATGCTGATGGTCATCGCGATTCCGGCAGTCATCCTGATCCTCACGGTCGTCAAATTGCCGGATAGTCCGCGCTGGCTGGCTGCTGTTGGCCGCATGGATGAAGCTTCTGCGGTATTGCATTCACTTAACGCCAGCAAAGAAGCGGCGGAAGAAGAACTGACCGATATCAAGGAAACCCTGAAAATCAAGCAGGCCGGCTGGAGCCTGTTCCGGTCCAATAAGAATGTGCGCCGGGCCGTGTTCCTGGGTGTTCTCCTGCAGGCTATGCAGCAGTTCACCGGTTTTAATGTCATCATGTATTATTCGCCGAAGATCCTGAGCCTGGCTGGTTTCTCCAGCACGGAGGATCAGATGATCGGTACGGTAATCAATGGTATTGTATTCACATTATCAACATTTATCGCAATATGGATGGTTGATAAATCTGGTCGTAAGCCGGCCCTGAAAGTTGGTTTCGGTGTCATGGCCATCTCCATGGCGGTAGTTGGTAGCTGCATGTCGATGCTGGAAAGCGGCAGCGCCGCTGGCTGGGTTTCTTATGTAGCGGCGATCATGACGATGGTCAGTATTGCCGGGTTCGGTATGAGCGCTGGACCGATTGTCTGGGTGCTTTGCTCGGAGATTCAGCCGCTCAAGAGCCGGGAATTCGGTATTGCCTGCTCGACCATGACGAACTGGATTACCTGCGCCATCGTCGGTGCAACCTTCCTGACGCTGGTCGATACCCTGGGCTCTGCTCACACGTTCTGGCTTTATGCGCTGATGAACGCATTCTTCATCATTCTGACCATGGCTTATGTGCCGGAAACCAAGAATGTATCGTTGGAGAAGATTGAGCATAATCTGATGTCGGGCGAGAAACTGCGCCGCATTGGCTGCTGATGGATCCTTATGGATCGTTGAATGGAGGAATATACAAATGAAGACAGTAATGGATAAAGAATTTCAGGTTTATGGGCGTGTACTGAAACTGGATACAACTGCTTTTACGGCTGCAATCAATAAGCATGCACCAATTGCTGCTGGCCAGGTGGTATATGAGCCATCGGTCAGTGAGTTCGAGAAGCTGCCGCTTTTCCGCCGCCTGACGGAGAAGGTCTATGGTGAGCTGCCCATCGAGTTCGGCCATTGCAGCGGCTGGAACGAGAAGCTTAATGCGGTGGAATATCATCGCTCTTCCGAGGTGGATATTGCGGCTACGGATCTGGTGCTGATGGTCGGCCGTCAGCAGGATATCGATTATACCAACAACACCTATGATACCGCAAAGATCGAGTGCTTCCTGGTCCCGGCCGGGACCGCCGTCGAACTTTATGCGACGACGCTTCATTATGCACCCTGTGGTGTGGATGGACATGAATTCCGTTGTGGCGTAGTCCTGCCGCGCTCGACGAATGAGCCATTGGTGGCTGCTGAGACGACGGATGGTGAGGATCGCCTGCTGTTTGCCGTGAATAAATGGCTGATTGCCCACAAGGAAAGCGGGCTTGAAGCAGATGGTGCCTGGATTGGACTCAGAGGAAAGAATCTTTCATTAAAGTAAGGATAATGAAGAGGCTGCTGTGAGCAGCCTCTTTTTGACGATTGGTGCAGAAATTGGTAAAATTGGATGGAGATCGAATCAGGAGTGATTGGGGAAAGATGGTGATGCACGATGGTCACGATGAAGAAGATTGCCGAGCTATGTGGCGTCTCACGTGGAACCGTGGACCGGGCTCTGAACGGGCGTGGTCGTGTGAATGTGGAAACAGCTGAAAATATTCGTGAGGTAGCCAGGCAGCTGGGGTATGAACCAAATCCCGCTGGCAAAGCCCTGGCCGCGCGGAAAAAGCGTCCGGTTATTGGCGTGGTCATTTCTTCGGAGGGCAACACATTTTTCGATGAAGTGCTCCGTGGAATGAACGATGCTGCCAGGGATTATGCGATATACGGCCTGCAGATCGAGTATTTTACGATGAAAGGTTATGACTCAAAGCAGCAGCTGGCGTTGCTGAATCAGATCGAAGGCGATATCAATGCCTTGATCATCAACCCGATCAATGAGCCGTGTATTGCGGCTAAGATCAACGAAATGGTCGATGCGGGGATTTTCGTGGTAACCGTAAACAATGATATTGATGGGACAAGGCGTCATTATTATGTTGGCAGCGACTACTATAATGGCGGCATCACGTCCTGTGCATTGCTGGAAGCGCTGATGGGGGAATCAGCAGAAGTCGCTGTCGTACTGGGCAGCCGAAATATCCTGGGGCACCGGCAGCGGCTGGATGGCTTCAGGCATCGTATGGAGCGGGTGAAAGGTTTTCATATTGTCGATACGGTCGAGAATAATGATGATGATATTCTGGCTTATGAGACGATGAAGCGCCTGCTGGAGACACATCCGGAAATCAATGCGGTCAGTATCCTGGCTGCTGGTGTATATGGTGTCTGCCGGGCCATTATGCAGCTGACACCGGAGAAACGGCCGCTGGTGCTGGCGTTTGATACCGTCCCGACAACTATCGAAATGATGAAGTTCGGGGTCATCAAGGCGACAATCTATCAGCATCCCTATCGTCAGGGACATAATGCGGTCAATAAGGCATTTGAGTATCTGGTGAATGGCCGGATGCCGGATAAAGAAGCCGATATCATGAAGAATGAGATCAAGCTGTTTGAGAATCTATAAGAATAGTATAGTGCCCGGAACATCCTGTTTTGCTGGAAAGTTCCGGGCGTTTTTATTGTGCGAATATTGGCGGTATCGTATGGTTGTCACCTCATTTTCAGTGGTTTGTGGTAGAATAGAAAGATATAAAATAGAAGGCAAAATGAGGTGAAATCTTTGACTTATAGATTGAAACGATGGAAAAAACGATTGACGGCTATGGTGTTGTCCGGGTTGCTGATTACGGGTACTGTTATGCTGCCTGCTCAGCGGGCAGAGGCTGTAGATGCCTGGGCAGCAGCCGCACAGGCTTTGGGTGTGCTGGCGGCATATAATTCGAGTTTGTCGAGTATCCTCGCAATCGGAAATAATGTGAATGCCCAGGTGCAGAGCCGAAGCCAGGATGAACAGGAGAACGGCCTGGATCCGAATCATCATGATATCGCAGTAGTGAACGGGGTCATGAAGCAGCTGGTGGCTAAAGGGGATTACGTACTGAAGGCCAATTCGCTGCCGTTTACCTGGATGGTCAACAACAGCAAGGAATTTAACGCGTCCTGTTATCCGACCAATTATGTGAGCATCAACAAAGCCCTGGTGCGGGGGCTGAATCTTGATCCCGATGAGCTGGCAGCTGTGCTGGCCCATGAGATGACGCATGGCATTGAGCAGCACAGCGCCCATAACTACGCTAAGGCGGTAGCTCAGTACTATGGCATGAGTTTCCTCAATATGGATGCGGGTCTTGCGGACTGGGGCAAGCTCAATGCGCTGGTGAATTATTCGATTGCCAAGAATGTCACGCTGCCGACTGAGTATGATGCGGATGCAGGTGGCTTCTATATCATGACCAGTGCTGGGTTCAATCCGGGCGGCGGGGCAGCGGCGATGAATCGCATGGCGTATTATCTGACCTATGAGACGCAGAATGTGCTGGAGTATCAGGACCTGGATCCGAAACAGAAGAATCAGGAAAACTATAACGACCATCCGGATACAGATCTGCGGGAGAAAAAGCTTGCCCAGATGATGACTGATTATGGTGCCGGTCATGTGACCGTAAAAGATCGTAAGGATGTCTATATTGATGGTCAGAAACTGCTGAGCGTCAGCTGGACTGGTGATGGGGCGGACAATACTGCCGAGAATGCCTACTATGTAGCCGGAGCGTTGGCTAAAGCCTTTCATGATTACGCGGATAGCAGCAGCTGGGATTTCCGCAGCGATGGGGATGGCGGTCTGACTTGTCTGGCCGATACGCGGGTCAATCAGATCCTGCATCAGTTCCTGTCCTCCGAGAAAGCCGGTGCCCGTCTGCAGCAGCTGGTAACGAGTGCCTATGTCAGTGAATCGGCCAGCGGTGCCCGTCAGAAGCTCCTCAGTGAAGAACAGGCCCGTCAGAAGAAGCAGGATGAGGCCCGGGAGGCAGTCATCCTGGCAGATGCCAAAGCGGTCAAGAAAATGCGGGAGAATGCTGACACTTACAGCGACTATGGTCAGGGGGACAAAGCTCTGTTTCAGATGAATCGCGTCTTTGCAGCCAAAAATCCTGAGAATGAAGCGGAAAATTATGCGATTCGCGGTCGGGCCAGGGCTGTGATGGGGGATTTCCAGCAGGCGCTGGTGGATTCGGATAAGGCCATCGCCCTGAATGCCAAAGATGTCTATAATTTCCTGAACCGGGCAGATGTGTACCGGATGATGGGGAATCGAGATGCAGCCCTGAATGATCTGGCACAGGCCAAGAAAGTGGATAAGGACAATCCGTACAGCTATCTTATGACGGCGCAGATCCGGGATGAGATGGCGGACCGGGCAGCAGCACTGGCGGATTATAAGGAATTGTACCGTTTGCGGCCAAATGCGTTCCGGGATATCCCGGCAGAATACCTTAAGGATATCTCAGCCAAGGATTATGCGACGGTTCAGAAGGAAAAGGATGAGGCGCGGAAGAAACTGGAAAAACAGATCAAAGACGAAAAGAAAGCGGCTGACAAGAAGCCAGCCGCTGCAGGTGATAAAAAGAAAAAATGAGGTTATTTGTTCATGATGGCATCGACGGATTGGATGCAGGCGTTGCGGAAGCCATTTTCTTCCAGTGCCGTGACACCACAGATGGTCGTGCCGGCCGGTGAGCAGACATTGTCCTTGAGAACACCCGGATGTGTGCCGGTAGCCAGCTGCAGTTTCGCTGAGCCGAGGATCATCTGGGAGATGAGCCGGTAGGCATCGGCCCGTTTCATGCCGTACTTCACTGCGGCATCGCCATAAGCCTCGATCATGAGATCGACAAAAGCCGGGCCGCAGCCGGTGACGGTGCCGCCGATGCCCATGAGGGAGGTCGGCAGTTCCTGTACGATGCCGACAGAGGCGAAAAGCTTCATGATGTCCGCGCGTTCCTCGTCATTCAGGGAGTTGGTCTCCTCGAAGAGCAGGACTCCTTCGCCAACCATGGCCGGGGTATTCGGCATGATGAACTGGATACGGGTATCTGTCTTGATATGCTGCTGGTATTTCTGGTGATCCCAGCCAGCGGCGATGGAAACCAGCGCTTTTCCGTCCAGTCTGCTGTCCAGGCCGGCGATGACGCTTTCAATCTGGTAAGGCTTGCAGGCCATGATGAGCGTGTCGACGGTGTCGGCAAGCTCATTGAGCGTGGCAACCGGCGTGAAGCCGATTCGCCCGGCATTGGCTTTGAGCTTGTCCTGATGCGGGGCGAAGGCGAAGACGGCGCTCTTGTCGATTGCGCCGGACTGAATGAATCCGGCTGCCAGCGCCTGTGCCATGTTGCCCATACCAATGAAGCCAATTTTTTTCATGAGTAGTCCTCCTGTATCTTCAGCATAAACTTTTATCCATATAACTATAGGCTATTGTATCACAAAATGGTACAAGGGTGTACTGGCATGTTCATATTTTACCGGATTACCGTATAGATTGTATAGAAGCAGGTGAAATACATCAGTCCGAAGATAACCTTTTTCAGAAGAGGGACCGGCAGGAACCGGAAGGTCAGCTGCCCCAGGATGATGCCGCCGATCAGGCCGGGCAGCAGGTAGATGAATTCATTGAATGCGGGCGCCATGTCTACGCCACCGACGAGGAATGTGGTGAGCGAAACCATATTCGAGAGGAAGAAGAAGCCGATGGAGGTGGCCCGCAGCTCTTTGATGGTCATGGTCGTGTAGGCAAAGTAGATGGCTACAGGAGGACCGGCCATACCGGTGGTCGTTGCCATGATACCGGCCAGCATGCCTGTGATGAGTGTATTGCGGCGGCATTCCCGGATGTGCTGGTGACGCAGCTGCATGATGGACAGCGAAAGCAGTACCACGACGCTGATGAGTATCTTGAGGTAGTGGCTGGGGACCAGGGAAAAGATCTGGAAGCCGATCGGCTGGCCCAGGATGGCACCCAGGATGAGGAAGCTGATGATGCGCCAGTGGATATCCCGGTGCAGCAGCAGAGTCTGTGAGACATTGCCACAGGAAGCCAGCAGGATCATGACCGGGATAACCAGCTTCGGATCGTAGAAGAACATGAGCAGGGGGGCGGCCACGATGACCAGCCCAAAGCCGGTAACGGCCTGCAGGTAGGCAGGCAAAGAAAACACAGAGGACCGGAGCCAGATGCAGCGGCAGTGTCTGTAAGATAATGTTCCAATTTCATTCCCCTTCTCTTAATCAGTGGATGACTCCATCATAGCACCAGTGCTGGCAGGAAACAACTACAGCTTGTATCTGCCGGGAAATGTGGCTATAATAGGATAGCATGACCGGGATTGCCTGGATGAAGGGGGAGATGGCAGGATGATGGGAACACGGAATATGGATATGCTCCATGGTTCCTTTTGGGATAAGCTGATCATGTTTTCGATGCCGCTGGCATTGACCGGTGTGCTGCAGCAGCTGTTTAATGCAGCGGATGTAGCAGTACTGGGGCAGTGCGTGGGCAAGAATGCGATGGCAGCTGTCGGCAACAATATCTCAGTGATTGGCCTGCTGGTCAATCTGTTTCTGGGGTTGTCTCTGGGTGCAAATGTCGTGATTGCCCGCTTTATCGGGGCGAAGAAGCCGGGGCAGGTAGGGACAGGCCGTGCAGACTTCGTTCCTGCTGGCTTTGCTGACAGGCGTAGGTCTGGCGGTGTTCGGGGAGCTGATGGCTGGTCCGATCATTCGCTGGCTGGAAGTGCCGATTGATGTCAGGGAAATGGCCGAGACCTATCTGCGTGTCTATCTGCTGGGGCTGCCGGTTATCGGCGTGTATAATTTCGAGGCAGGCAATCCTGCGTGCCCGCGGGGATACGAAAACCCCGCTGATTGCACTGGCTGTGGCCAGTGTCATCAATATTATCCTGAACCTGCTGTTCGTAGAGGTTGGCTGGGGCGTAGCCGGTGTAGCGGCTGCGACGGATATTGCCAATGTGATCAGTGCCGGAATGCTTTTACTGGCGCTGGTCCGCTCCGATGATATCATTCATCTGGAGCTCAGGGGACTCCGGCTGGATCCCAAACTGCTGAAGGACATCGTAGCGATCGGACTGCCAGCCGGTATTCAGGGCATGGTGTTCTCGCTTTCGAATATCCTGATCCAGGCCGCCATCAACAGCCTTGGACCGGATGCTATGGCAGCATCGGCCGCGGCGTTTACGATTGAGGTCAATGTCTATTGCGTACTGAGTGCCTTTTGCCCAGGCGACCACGACATTTGTCAGTCAGAACTATGGCGCTGGCAATCTGCCTCGCTGTTTCCAGATCACGAAAGTCGGCATGCTGCTCGATGTCGGATTCACCGTGGGGATGGCGGCACTGGTACTATTTTTTGCCCATCCCCTGCTCGGCCTGTTCAATGCGGATCCGGTCGTAGTCGGGCTGGGCATTACCCGGCTGTGGTATATCGTGGCACCGGAATTCCTGCAGGTGTTCATCGATGTGTTCTCAGGAGCACTGCGAGGCTATGGCTATTCCCTGCAGCCGGCCATGCTGACCTTGATCGGCATCTGCGGGGTGCGCATCACCTGGCTGTACACGTTGTTCGCGGCGCATCCGACCTATGAAGTGCTCATGGCCTGCTACTCTGTGAGCTGGCTGGTGACCGGCATCTTTATCGCGCTTTTGTATCAGTTCTGCCTGCCGTCATATCAAAGGTGATCCGGCTCTGAGCAATAAAGATTGTTTGGGGCAGCAAATACGTGACGGAAACTATTGGCGTATGCCACAGGAATAGTGTATGATAAGGATAGATTTAGAACGCTAGTTCAGCTAGTACAGCGTACACGAAATAACTGGACCAGAAGTACGCAGGATGAATTTTCAGCTGCAAGGCGGAGGAGTGAGGCATAGCGGTGGCTATGCCGATTGACGACAACGCGGCAGATGGAAATTCAGACAAGTAATTCGCCTAGGTATTTCGTGCACGCTGTACTAGGCTTCATGGAGGAGGATGGTAGTATGACGTTGAGTGAAAGAATCCGTATCTGGCGTGGAATGCCGCAGGATACAGCGGAGGCAGCAGCTATGGGCGGATAACTATTATGATAACGAATTAATGCCACGGGCATTGCAGTATTTTGCCCGCCACTATGGCCGGCAGCGGCTGCCGGAATATTATGGGATGATCCTGATCATGGGCGATGCCTGGGAAGACCTGGCCTTCAATGTTGGTCTGCTGAGTCCACAGAATATCCATGTAATCTGTACTCAGGAACATGTATCGCAGTATCGTCAGCTGATAAAGAATCTGCAGCTGGAAGAGGATCGCTGTATCTGTACCAGGATTCCTGATGGGGACATTGCTTCTTTGTATCGTGTGATGAAAAAACAGCATGATATCTGGGATTCAGTGGGGAGCAGCGCTGTCGATATCACTGGCGGGACGCTGGAATCTGCACCAGCCGCTGCGATGGCAGCGACAGCACTGGATATGGACGTCTATCGCCTGGTCGTGCAGAAGAATTCAGAGCTGGGGCGTCATGAGCCTGGCAGTGAGCGTATGCTCAGACTGCTGCCAGTCAAATCTGTTTTGGGACAGTAAATAAAGCAATAAAATGGCTGGCATACGTTTAGCGTATACCAGCCATTTTGGGATGATTGCAGGAATTGAGCGACTGAGTGAGGAGAAAGGAAACGGCAATGGAAGAAGCATATGATTATATTGCAGGGCTCAATGAAGCACAGCAGCAGGCCGTCACGACAACGGAAGGGTTTGTGCGGGTCATTGCCGGAGCCGGTTCCGGCAAGACACGGGCACTGACTCATCGGTTTGCCTATCTGGTTGAGGAGCTGGGAATCCTGCCTGGCAATATCCTTTGCGTGACATTCACCAATAAGGCTGCCAATGAGATGCGCAGCCGGATCCATCAGCTGACCGGCGATAACGACACCGGCTATATCAATACGTTCCATGGGTTCTGCGTGTCGGTGCTGCAGGAGGACAGCCATGCGGTGAGCTATCCGAAGAGCTTCCTGGTACTGGATAATGCCGATATCGATACGATGCTGCAGACCATCTATGAGGAGCGGGGGCTGAGCCTGCGGGACATGACTTTCGGTCAGGCCCGCGACCGCATCGAGATCCTGAAGATATTCGAGCGGCCGGATTACTACGAGGATATGATCGCGATGTCGCTCGCGCAGCTCAAGGAAAAATACGACCAGGCTGTTGAGCCGATGGACATCATCTTTTATGGCTATCTCTATCAGGAAAAGAAATGCTTCGGGCTGGACTACAATGACCTGATCAAGTTCACTTTGTATATCTTTGAGCGGGATCAGGCGATACGTGAGAAATGGCAGCAGCGGCTCGAGTACATCATGATCGACGAGTTCCAGGATATCGACGAGCTGCAATACCGGCTGATGAACGTGCTCTGTGCCTATCACAAGAACCTGTTCATCGTAGGCGATCCGGACCAGACCATCTATACCTGGCGCGGGGCCAGTGGCCGATATCTGCTGGATTTCGATCAGCATTTTGCCGGGACGAAGACCATCATGCTGATGGAGAACTATCGCTCAACGCCGCAGATCCTCGCGGCGGTCAATTCCCTGATCGCAAAGAATAAGACCCGTATACCCAAAGACCTCTTGCCACAACTGCCGGATGGGGCTTCGGTGCTCTGCCATCATGCGGCTGATGCGGCAAAAGAAGCGGAGTGGATGGCCGCGAACATCGAGGCACTGCATCAGGCGGGAGTTCCCTACCGGGATATCACGATCCTCTATCGGGCCCATTACGTCACGCGCAATCTGGAAGAGGTATTCCTCAAGCGGGAACTGCCATACACGATCTATAGCGGCGTGCAGTTCTTCAGCCGGCGGGAAATCAAGGATGCCCTGTCTTATCTGCGTATGGCTGCTTTCCAGGATGATCTGTCCTTTGCCCGTATCGTCAATGTGCCGAAGCGCAATATCGGCGAGAAGCGGCGCCGCTTTCTGGCAGAAATTGCCATGAAAGAGCAGTGTACGCTTTATGAAGCCATGAAACGGAATCTGGATGACCCGTTATTCCAGCGGACCAAAGCCAGGAAATTTGTGCAGCTGATCGAGGACTTCCGCAAGGGCGCTGACGGTGAGCTCGTATCCGAGCTGCTGGCTCATCTGCTCGATACCAGCGGCTATGAGGTGATGCTGCGTACAGAGGGCAGCCAGGAGCGGCTGGACAACCTGGCCGAGCTTAAGCAGGCTGTGCAGGAATACGAAGTCAGCTGCGGTGAGGAGGCAACGCTGTCCGACTATCTGAAGCATGTCGCACTCTTCACGAACAGCGACCTCGGCGAGCCGGGCGACAAGGTAAAGCTCATGACCGTACATACAGCCAAGGGACTGGAGTTCCCGTACGTCTTCCTCTGCGGACTGAACGAAGGAATATTTCCTTCCCGCAAGACGCGGACCCTTGATGGCATGGAGGAAGAGCGCCGGTTGGCCTTCGTTGCGATGACCCGGGCGGAGAAACGGCTCTTCCTGTCTGATGCAGCCGGACTGACCTTTGACGGCTCGCTGCGCTATCCCTCCCGTTTCATCCTCGATATTGATCCGGAACTCATTGAGTTCCGGCCGCAGCTTGACGAGCGGATGCTGCAGGATGCGAGGGCATACGTCGGCTATGCCGAGAAGCGCCTGTATCAGCAGACCGCTAAGCCTGCTTTTGACATAGGTAATCGGGTGAGTCACCGTATCTTTGGTGACGGCACGATTCTTGCCATTGATGAGGAAAAATCAGCTTACATCATCCAGTTCGACGAAATGGATACTCCGCGCAGCATCGCCTTCCGGGCGAAGCTGGAGGGACTTTCTTAGTATGTTGTGCTAGTATAAGGATATCTGGCATTTCTTATTGACACAGACAATAGGAAATGCTATGATAACAATATCAAACCGGTTCGACAACACGGCGAACTGGAGGGAAATATTGTGGTAAAAAAAAGGAAATTTATCAGTAAAGTGATAAACGCTAGTTTTTCAGTGGGGTGTGTCTTAAGCTTGTCGGCGGCTACCGTTATGGCAGCTGATGCGGCAGCCAGTAATGCGGCATTGCCTGCTACGGCAGTGTATGCGCAGCAAACGAAATTGGATCAGGCTAATGAGGTCGCAACGAGGCAGTCGCTGCGGACACTCAATATCAGATGGTATCCGAAATACCATGTAGCGGCACCGGTGGGGTGGATCAATGACCCGAATGGGCTGTGCTATTATGGTGGACAATATCATGTATTCTATCAGTATCATCCGTATTCTGCGCAGTGGGGCCCCATGCATTGGGGGCATGTGACCAGTACGGATTTGGTACATTGGAAGGATGAGCCGGTAGCTATTGCTCCGGATAGATCCTATGATGCGAATGGTTGTTTCAGTGGCAGCGCGATAGAAAAAGATGGTAAGCTGTATATCATGTATACCGGCCATGTAGATCTGCCGGCTGATCAGCGCAAGAATAACATCGATAAAGTAGAGAATCAGTGCCTGGCTGTGAGCAGTGACGGGATACATTTCGATAAGGTCGAAGGAAATCCAGTAATCCCTCTGCCAAAGGATAAAGGCATCTATGGTACAGATTTTCGTGATCCGATGATGTGGAAGCATGACGGGAAGTATTACACTGTAGTTGGTGCCAAGGCGGCCAGTACAGTCGGACAGGTGCTGCTTTTCCGTTCGGATGATCTGATTGAATGGGATTTCGTTGGGTCTATGGCGAAGGCTGAGGGCAATGAGGGTCATATGTGGGAGTGTCCGAACTTTACTGATGTGGATGGTCATGACGTATTGATCTTCTCCCCTCAGGATGTGCAGCCGGAAGGGGATAAATACCGTAATGTAGATCAGTCGGTATATATGCTGGGAAATCTGAATTATGATACGGGTGAGTTCAAGCATGGTGAGATCAACCAGCTTGACCGTGGTTTTGATTTCTATGCGCCGCAGGTGTTCAAGGCCGCCGATGGGCGTGTCATGATGCTGGGGTGGCTTGATATGTGGGGATCGGCTATGCCGGAGCAGCAGGATGGCTGGTCTTGCATGATGACGGTACCGCGTGAATTGCACTATAAGGATGGAAAACTTATTACGGCACCAGCTCGTGAACTGTTGTCGCTTAGACGGAATGAGCGGACCTATGAACAGGTTGAGGTAACCGGTGAGAAAACACTGGATTCGTTCACGAATGGATCGGGTGAGTTTGATATCGATTTCAACCTCAAAGATACCGACGGTATGACGATGCATCTGGAAACGGCACCGGATGAGCGGATGGAACTCAGCTATGATAAGAAGTCCGGGATATTCCGCATGGATCGTCGCTATTCGGGACAGAATGCAGATGGTGTACGTCGGGCAACGGTAAAAACGGATGATGGGCATTTACGGGTACGTGGCTTTGTGGATCGTTCATCGCTGGAAGTATTCATCAATGGTGGAGAAACCGTGTTCTCCAGCCGGGTCTATCCTTCTACGGATAAGACGGAGGTAAAGGCAGCGGCCAAAGGCGGTACGCTGCATGTAGATAAAGCGTCATTCTATGCGCTTGACTGATTGATATGGTTTATGGAACCCTGCAAAAGTTTGTTTTGCAGGGTTCTTGCTTTGTGCGCCCGGCATGGGCGCACTCTAATGGGTGAAAGTCCCTAGACTACCCGGTAGCGGGAAGGTCATAGCTGAACACCAAGGGTGTCCATCGTGAGGTGGAATCTGAAGGAAGGTGTAAGCAAATCTCTGGTCTGACGAACAGAAATCACATAAGGCTAATTCATGAGGATAAGGCCGCAAACCAGGCCAAAGTCCAATAGCTACACGGAATCATGGATAGTAAATGTGGCAGACACATGGAGAGAAAGAGTGCGTTCTTACCCGGGGAGGTCTCACGGACATGACCAATGTCATATAATATTGGCGGTCATGGTTGAAACAAGATTTACCGTGAGAAGTCAGCTGGGGTCATAGTACGAGGTGGGCTATAGGCCATCTCGGAAGGACCGAACCTTAGGAGATGTCAATAAATGAATGTAACCAAGCAGAATGACAAAGGCAGAAAACTTCATAATGAGGACTGCCCGCAAAAGGTAGCTGCGGAACAGCAAGGATATGCGGGAGTGCCTGTTTCTGTGAGGATTGCTGAATTGAGCGGCATCATTGCAGACTTGCCAACGGACAGTCTGTTGAAGCGGATTATCTCAAGAGACAACATGAATGTTGCCTACCAAAAGGTAAAATCCAATCGAGGAGCAGGCGGAATCGACAAGATGAGCGTAGATGAGCTTCTGCCGTATCTTAGAGAGCACCGCTTGAGCCTCCTTCAGCAGATAAAGGACGGCAAATATAAGCCGAACCCTGTCCGTCGGGTAGAAATACCCAAAGAAGAAAAAGGCAAATACCGAAAACTGGGAATACCGACAGTAGTAGACAGGGTGATACAACAGGCCATAGCCCAAGTGCTCACCCCTATCTACGAACCGCAATTCTCAGAATCCAGCTTCGGCTTCAGGCCGGGGCGTGGAGCCCATGACGCCCTACGGCAATGCCAGAAATATGCGAATGAAGGCTATGTCTACGTAGTAGATATGGACTTGGAGAAGTTCTTCGATACAGTCTGCCAGAGCAAGCTGATAGAAGTCCTTTCCCGAAGCATAAAAGACGGCAGGGTCATATCGCTGATTCACAAGTATCTCAATGCAGGAGTAATCCGGCAGGGAGTCTTTGAACGTAGTGAGCAGGGAGTACCGCAGGGAGGGCCGTTAAGCCCTCTGTTAAGCAACGTCATGTTGAACGAACTGGACAAGGAACTGGAAAAGCGTAACCACAAATTTGTGAGATACGCAGATGACTGCATGATACTGTGCAAGAGCAGGAGAAGTGCAGAAAGAACCCTGACCAGCACAATCCGATTCATAGAAGGGAAACTGTTCCTAAAAGTGAACCGTGAGAAGACCAGCGTGGCACACATTTCCCGAGTGAAGTATCTTGGTTATGGCTTCTACCGTTACAAAGGCGAATGCCGTTTCAAGGTACACCAGAAGTCGCTAGTGAAGATGAAGAACCGCCTCCGGGTGCTGACGAACCGGAGGAAGGCTATAAGCAACGAAGATAGACCGCTTATGCTGAGCAGATTTATAAAAGGCTGGGTAAACTACTTCAAGCTGGCGGACATGAAGGGAATGCTTAAGCAGGTAGATGAATGGCTTCGCAGAAGGATACGGGCAATCTACTGGAAACAGTGGAAGAAGGTTAGGACAAGGTACCGAATGATTAGGCAGTACAAATTGCCGGAATGGAAGGTACATGAACTTGCCAACTGCCGAAAGGGGATATGGAGAGCGGCAGTAATGCTGAACTCAGTCCTCACAAACAAAGAAATAGCCCGACAAGGCTATATAGCCATGTCGAGCTATTATGAGCAAGTATGTGAAAACTAAGGAACCGCCGTGTACCGAACGGTACGCACGGTGGTGTGAGAGGTCGGCTGGTCAAACAATGGTCAGCCTCCTACTCGATATTGACAGAGGAGAGGTGGTACTATAGAATGTAGAATATACAAAATAGTCAAGAGGAAGCAGAAATGGCAGGCATAAGAGATGTTGCGAGGCTGGCCGGCGTTGCGCCGAGTACGGTTTCGCTGGTATTGAATAATAAAGGGTATGTATCGCTGGATACCAGACGCAAAGTAGAAAAGGCGGTAAAGGATCTTTCGTACATGCCGAGCACGATTGCACGGAATCTGTCGCTGAATCGGACGAATATCATCGGTGTTATTGTCCCGGAGGTGCTTCATCCGTTTTATTCGGAACTGGTACATGAGCTGGAACAGGCCCTGTATCTGCGTGGGTATAAGATGCTGCTGTGTTCGTCATCGAATAAGGAAAAGGCAGAAGTGCTCTTTGTCGATATGTTGAAGACGCATACGATGGATGGCATCATTGTTGGCACGCATTCAATGGACCTCAGCATTTATGAGGGGATTGATCGACCAATTGTTGCTTTCGACCGGATCATTAACGATCGGATACCTGTGGTACATGCAGATCACGTGCAAGGCGGGGAACTGGCAGCCAAGGCTATGCTGCATCAGGATTGCCATCATATTGTACAGGTGATTGGTGCGCAGAATGTCAGATGTCCGGCTAATGAATATCATATTGCGTTTGAGAAAAAAATCCGGGAAGCCGGTTGCATGATCGATACGATTGAGATGGAGCGGAATGTGTTTTCGCCGGAAGCATTCTATCGGGTTATGAGTGAAGTGTTTGAACGGTATCCGGATGTTGATGGTATTTTTGGTGCAGACCTGATTATCTGTGCGGCGCTGGCTGCTGCCCAGGAACATGGAAAACGTATTCCGGAGGATGTGAAGGCGGTTGCCTATGATGGAACCTATGTCACCAGACTGTCGCCATTTGCGATAACCGCTGCCGTGCAGCCATTGCAGGAACTGGCAGGGATTGCGGCAGATACGATATCCAGGATGATAATGGGAGAAGCGCCAGGCAGTATTCCTGTTCCAAAACTTACCTTGCAAAAAGGAGCAACTTGTTGATCGTTGCTCTTTTTTTGCGGTAGTTTTTATCTGAAAAATTAATATTTATAAACTCTTGCTAAAAAAATAAAATAATGTTATAATCAGCGTATTGAACCGGTTTGATAACTGCCATTGAAAAAGCTGGTTCAATAAATATTTAGATGATGTCGAACCGGTTTGATTAACGACAGCATCAGGACCCATAGTCAATGGGGGGGGGTATGTGGGGAAATACCTGCAAATAAAGTTAGGTGCATTCTTCGGGGTGTATTTTTTCGGCTGGCTTGTCTTCTGCGCATTTATGCCGATCTGGTTTAAACAGATCCTGGGACTTTCCGGGACACAGATTGGTACGATCTTTGCGCTGAATGCAGTAGTGTGCATGATGACGCATCCTGCCTATGGGATTATTTCGGATCGTATTGGTCAGAGGAAATCGCTGCTGTATTTCATAACAGCGGGGATGTTCCTGACCGGTCCGTTTATGATTTTCGTCTATGCGCCGTTGTTGGCTGGCTCCTTTATCGTTGGAGCGGTGGTCGGGGCAATTTTTCTGGCACTTTTCTTTAATGCTGGTGTGGCCGCAATCGAGACCTTCATTGAGAAACTCAGCCGTAAGGATGGCTTTGAGTTTGGGCGTGTGAGAATGTGGGGGTCACTGGGGGCTGCGGCAGGGATTTTCGTTGCTGGCAAAGTATTCAATGTGAATCCGGAATGGATCTTCTGGTTGTCGAGTGCATCGGCAATCGTACTTATGCTCGTGCTCATCTGTATACCTGCCGATAACGGCAGGTCGTTACCGGAACAGGGCAATGAGATCTCAATCGCAGATGCGATGAAGCTTTTCCGTATGCGGAAGGTCTGGCTTTTCATGATGTTCATCGTGGGATCTTCCTGTGTGTACAGTGTATTCGATCAGCAGTTTGGCATCTATTATGCGTCTTTGTTTCCTACTGTTGCTGAAGGAAATGAGGCCTTTGGTATGTTGAACTCCTTTCAGGTTTTCCTGGAAGCTGCCTGTATGGGAATTGCGCCTTCAATCGTGAATAGGATTGGGGCTAAACGGGGATTGGTACTGGCAGGGATGATCATGGCATTCCGGGTAACAGGATCGGGGATGGTAACAGATACGACGATTATTTCCGTGCTGAAACTTATGCATGCAGCCGAACTTTCAATACTCATTGTTTCGATTTTCAAGTATATTGCGGCGCATTTCGATAACAGGCTTTCGTCGGTGATGTATTTGGTCGGGTTTGAACTTTCCAGTCAATTAGGAGCATCGTTGATTTCGGTAGTTGCTGGTACATTGTATGATTGGATAGGCTTTGCGGATTCGTATATTGTTTTAGGTGGAATCGTTCTGATTTTCACGATGCTTGGCATAGTGGTGTTGGAACCGGATGGATATGAGAGAAATGAAGCATACCTTGATAAAGTAAAGTGATAATGATACGAGGGTGGGGGGAAAATGAAAAAAAGAACTGCTGCAGTTTTAGCTGTAGCTATGCTGTTAAGTGCTGGCGGATATCGAACCGGTTTTGCAGCGGAGAATTTCAATCCTTATGCAGATGTGCCCGAGGGGAATTGGGCCTATGATGCAGTGGATCGATTGATTCATGATGGTTATGTCAATACGAGTGACAGCCAGTCCTATCAAAAAGGGAAGATCATGGTTCGTCATGATTTTGCGGTCATCACGGCTGATGCGCTTTCCAGGAAAAGTACGATGCGTGATGCAGATAAGCAGCTGGTTGATAAGCTGGCGGCCGAGTATGAGAAGGAATTGCGGCTGGCAGGCGTAGAGAGCAAGGCATTCGGGAATGTCGGTACCTATAATAAGACACTGGCTGTTCCGGCTGATGCCGCTGTGACAGTGCCGCCGGCGGAGGCTGATAAGATGGGGCCTACGCCATACAATATGAAACCGCCCTATAAAGCAATGGGGTGGAATGATAAATTCAAGATTTATGGCGTAGGACGTTTGCGTTTCGATCGTGCGAGCACGGATGGAACGACTTATTTTCGGGGGACAGAGAAAGGGAATTACACACCGACCAATCAGGTGAATTTCAATATCTGGACGCAATATGATTTCAGTGACTCGGGCTGGTTCGCCAGGACAGAAAGCGAGTTTTGCTATAACTACAATAATGGTGGCCGGGGATGGCTTCAGGATACGATGTTTCTGTCAGCATTTGCCGAGGGGCCGCTTACCAGTGATCGGCATCTGTGGGCGCGTACCGGTCGGTATGTCTTATATACGCCGCAGGGCATTGTCTTTGATAGCAAGATCACAGCAGCTCGTCTGGTCTATTTGAATAAGGGATTAGGTATTACAGTGGATGTCGGCAAGGCCAATGAAAATACGGATGGCGATAATACCAGTGCGGATGGCTTTCAGAAAGATCTGGATACAGGCAAGGTATTCCAGCATTATCGTTCGCAGGATCTGCAGAATGTGATGTTGGATGCCCGGATCGGTCACACAACAGATTTGCATACGAGCTTTACCCATGTAGGCGGTAAACTATGGCATTCGCAGGATCCGGACTATAACGTCAGTTATCTGACCGTGGGATTTGATACGAGATTCACACCGCGGCTCAGGCTGGCAACTGCGGTAACACAATCCAATGCAGTTGGCATTACTAATGTAAATGTGGCCGAACCAGTCCGAAGCACATTGCGGACAGCCTGGATGGCACGGCTGATGTATGGGCCGGGGGCAAACTATGACTGCCCGGGATCGTTTGATTCCTACCTTGTGTATCGCCGGCAGCCGCGATTGGCAACATACAATGACACGGACGACTGGTTCTGCAACACAGAGGGTTGGCGTATCGGCGGTATCTATTCTTTGGGGCACCGTATGTGGCTTACCGGGTATTACTCACGGGGCCGGGATATCGATACGCATAAGAGTGTGATGAACAGTCGTATCCAGTTAGAATTTTTCTATTGAGCAAAGGGGATAGCTTTCAATGAAAAAGAAGATAAAGAATGCGGCAGCAGCCGCCGCTATGTTAATTGCGATTGGGAATTGTCAAACCGGTTTTACATCGGCGTTTAATCCGTTTGCAGATGTACCGGCAGGGAACTGGTCTTATGATGAAGTGGGCAGACTGGTACATGAAGGGTATGTCAGCGGTGTAGATGACAATAGTTATAAACAGCAGGGCGTTTCTTCAAGGCAGCGTATGGCTGAGCTGGTCGCACGGGCAATGTCGAAGCGTACCAGCATGAATGCTGCGGATTGTGCAGCGATGGATCGTCTGGTAAAGGAATATTCGGAACTCAGGCTGTTAGGTGTTGAAGATGCGCAGCTGGGCAATGTGGGGCGGTATGAGGCTACGAAAGCTGCACCGACAGAAACATTGCCGGTTTCAGCTGAGGCTGACAAAGAAGAGCCGATTCCTTACAATATGCAGCCCCATAGCGGCGGTCATTGGTATGATAATTTTAGTGTAAGTGGAAAAGCCTTTGTAAGATTTGAGCGGGCCGATTCGAAGGGCATTACGTTCTTCAATGCGGCTTCGCATGGCAAGATCGACTATCCAAGATATATGCAGGATACGTTCAAGCAGCAGCTGATCGATTTTGACATCTGGACGAAATACAAATTTAATGATACAGGCTGGTTCTTTGCGACGGAGAGTGAGTTCAACGTCAATTATAATGACAGTGGGCGGTTCAATCAGATCGATAATAAACATTATTATTATGATCAGTGTCAGGACATCAATAAAACGATGTTTGAAGCTGCCTATCTGGAAGGGCCGATTACCAAGGCACGCAATGTCACGCTGCGTACGGGAAGGTATGAACTCTACACGCCGCAGGGGCTGGTCTTTGACAGCCGCGTGACGGGTACCAGGGTGGCTTATCAGAATAAGGGCGTCGGTGTGACAGTGGATGTTGGCCGTGCTACGGAGAACCCGGATGAAGAGCATGCCGGTGATGCGTTGTTCTATATCAACCCGACGGAAAGCTGCGATGCTCCGGGTAATTCCATACGGAAATGGAAATCACCGGAGCTGCAAAATATCATGCTTGATACAGCGGTAGGGCATGGAACCAACCTTCATACGAGTTTTACCCGGGTTGGTGGTAATATCTGGCATGGTCAGGATATGGACCCTTCCGAATTTGTCAGCATTGGCATTGACACAAAGTTGAATGACAGATTAAAGCTGTCGGCAGCTGTTGCACACTCCAATACCGGGGCCTTGACGGTATATCATATTGCTTCATGGCCGTCGGACGGGACGGAACCAGGATCGGCTGCACACGGCGGACTTAGCTCTGCTCAATGGGCAGCTCAAAATACGGCAATCAGCAGCAGCCTGCATACAGCCTGGATGGCACGCCTGGTCTATGGACCGGGGACGGATGTGAAGAAGAAGGGCTCATTTGATCTGTTCGCACTTTATCGCCGTCAGCCACGGCTGGTCAGCTATGATGATACGGACGGCTGGTACTGCAATATGGAGGGCTTCCGTTTAGGCGGCAGTTATTCCTTTGGACATAATATCATGTTGAGTGGCTGGTATACCTGGGCACGTGATATCGATACCAAGGTGAATCTGAATAGCAGCCGCGTAGAGCTGGCTTTCATGATGTGATCTCGTCCAATACGTTTAGTCGTATTGTTTATATATTTATTTTGTATTGATGGTTGATGGAACAGGGACCTTTCATCTGTCCAGGCAGTTGTTCCTTGTGATTGTTTTGACAGGTATTCTGACAGAGAGTGTTTTCGGGCCGCAGCTATTGATAAATATATGGTCCTGTCTTGTGGCAGGTCCGTGGTTTCCCCATTATGTATGAACTTCTTTCACTTCTTCATCGTGCATTCCCCAAATGCGGTGGAAAGTGAGCAAAACCCGGCTGTCCGTAAGGACAGCCGGGTTTTGTCTATTTACATAGTTTACTGCAGGACAGCTGGCAGCCAGGTGGCCAGACCAGGAGCAAAGCACAGCAGGACGATTTCCAGCGCCATGATGATGGCAAAGGGAATCGATCCGGCGATGATCTGTTGGATTTTGCTGTCCGGGCTGATGCCTTTGATCACGAACAGGTTCATGCCGACTGGCGGTGTGATCAGAGCCAGCTCCATATTGATGAGCAGGACGACATTGAACCAGATCAGGTCGAATCCCAGGTGCTTCACGATAGGGAACAACATGGGCAGGGTAATCAGGATGATGGATACGGTTTCCAGCACGCAGCCCAGAGTCAGCAGTACCAGATTAATGCCGATGAAGACGACCCAGCGGTTAACTGCTGTATCTGTCACTAAAGCCATAAGTGCCTGTGGAGCCTGCAGTACCGTCAGGATGAAACCGAACAGCATGGCACCAATCATGATAGCAAAGATCATAGAGGTCGTTTGGACGGTTTCTGTCAGGATGTCTGGCAGATCACGCAACTGGATTGAGCGATAGATGAAAAATGTGATGAATAAGCTGTAGACCGTGCCGACGGCAGCGGCTTCTGTCGGCGTGAATAAGCCGGTGTATATGCCACCTACAACGAGGATTGGCAGCAGCAGCCCCCAGAAACTGGATCGCAGGATCTGGAACCGCTCGGCCCAGGATGAGGCCGACTGACGTTTCATGTGACGGCAACGGAAGACAAGATAGAGGATAAAGAATAATGTCATGAGTACACCCGGTATGATGCCGGAAAGGAATAGCTTACCAACCGATTCGCCGGTGATGGACCCAAACAGGATCATCGGGATACTGGGCGGAATCAGGATTCCCAGCGTGCCGCCGGCAGCTACAGCACCAAGGACGGTTGTGCGCTCATAGCCGCGTTTGAGCATTTCCGGGATAGCCATGGCACCAATCGTAACAGCAGTGGCGACACTGGATCCGGAGATGGCAGCAAAAATCGCACAGGCGAAAATCGTAGCAATGCCCAGACCGCCTGGCAGATGTCCCAGCCATTTGCTGCCAAGCTCGAAAAGATCATTGCCGACCTTGCCTTTCAGCAGGATCTGACTCATGAGGATATAGAGCGGAACGGCTACTAATACGAAATCATCCAGTGTCTTATAGGCAATGACCGGAATCTGGGTAAAGGCTGCCGGACCGCCGAGAAAGGCCAGCATGCCGAGTATGCCGGCCAGCATGAGCGCGAAAGCGGCTGGCATGCCGGAGAGCAGCAGACAGATAATGAATAATGTAAAAAGCAATAGCATGATCAAGACTCCTTCTTAGATGCTGTGGGAGAAGCTGGCAATTGCAGCAGGTCATAGAGGAATCGCCGCAGCAGTTCAATCAGCAGCAAGGCCGATCCCAGGACTAGTGCCAATTGAGGAATAAACAGTGGGAAGCGAAGAATAGAAGGCGACAGCTTGCCATAGGTATAGGAAGAAATGACCAGATCCATGCTTTCGGTCATGAAAATCAGGAAAAGGAGAATGGACAGGAAGTTTGTGACCAGATTGACCAGTCGCTGATGGGCTGGGGTAAGCTTACCGGTCAGAAAGTCGACACGGACATGAGCATCATGCCGGAAGGTGATCGCCAGACCCAGAAAACCGGCCATAATAATGAAATAGGTTGAGACCTCGAGCACCCATTCGGTTGGTGCATGGAAAATACCACGCATGATGATTTCATAGACGATAATGAATGCGGTAGCCAGAATGAATAATCCGGCTAATACAGCAGCCGCTTCGCTGAGCAGCTTGCTGATACGATCAAGATAAAAGAGAATATGCTTCATGATAGGATAGTCCTTTCTGTACTATTTATTGGCAGCCAGACATTGATCGACAAGTTGGCGGCCAAGGTCACCGGTCTTGCGGATGAAGTTTTCGCGGACAGACATTGTGGCATCCCGCCAGCGGGGAATATCTTCATTCGGAATCGTATAGACTTCCATACCGGCAGCCTTGAGTTCCTCCATCGCTTTGAGATCCTCTTCGCGGGTCTGCTGACGGATTTCATCGCGGGTTTCTTCGGCAGCTTCTTCAACCAGCTGTTTTTGCTCGTCTGTCAGTTGTTCCCAGGAACTGTTGTTCATGGCCAGAACGAACTCGCAGAAGGCATGATTGGTCATGGTCAGGTACTTGGCAACCTCATAGATCTTGCGCTCGTACATGGCGGTAGTACCGGATGTCTGTCCATCAATTGTTCCGCGCTGGATGGCCATATATACTTCGCCGGAACTCATGGTGACCGGAGAGGCGCCAAGTGCCTTGATCGTTTCGGCTGGGATTTGGCCGTAGCCGCGCAGCTGCAGTCCCTGAAAATCTTCGGGTTCTTTGAGTGGGCGGCTGTTGTTGGCAAATTGTACATATCCATAATCCACCCAGATCAGTGGATGGACGCCTTTTCGTTCCATTTCCGTGGAGAGCGTACGTCCCAGACTGCCATCCATGGCGCGGGCTACGGAGTCGTAGTTGGTTAACAGGAAAGGGACATCAAGGACATTGAGGGCCGGGATTACTGTCGTCCACATGGCCGTCGAATTGAGCCCCATATCCAGTCCACCGGACATGATGGCATCATTCATACTCTTGTCTGTGTACAACTGTCCTGCCGGATATGTCTTGATGACGATGCTGCCGCCAGAACGCTCATTCACGCGCTGGGCAAATCGTTCCATACCCTGGGAGAGATAGTGGTTCGCTGGCAGATGATAGGCCAGCTTAAGCTCTACCGGCCCGCCTTTTGCCTGCTGATGTTCCCGTGCCAGCTTGCCCAGGCCACAGCCGCTGGCTATGGTCAGACAGCAGACAAGCATCAGGATGCTGAAAATCTTGAATAAATGATTGCATCGCATAAAAGTACCCTCCATAAAAATAAATATACTATAAATTAAATATAAATATCATAAAATAGTGTAAACATGTAACTTATAATTGGCATATAGTTTACATCAATCAGAGAGAAAATGCAAATAAGAGAGAAGAACGTCAATGTATGTCTTGCATTCATATAAGATAGCACGTATGATGTTGATAGGCTGAATGTGCCTGAGTC
Source organism: Selenomonas sp. (assembly GCA_022482925.1). GTDB lineage: Bacteria > Bacillota > Negativicutes > Selenomonadales > Selenomonadaceae > Selenomonas_A. The sequence goes on from JAKVOG010000008.1 coordinate 78,793, forward strand.
CATGAAATCTTGAGTGGAGATGAACGTATGACAACAATTTATTATTTATCAGCGACCGGCAACTCATTATATATGGCACGCCGGATCCAGCGGCGTTTGGAAGAGGCTGGTCAGGAGGTTCAGTTGGTCTCTATAGCGGCGGCTTTGCATGAGCAGGACCTTCGCCCGGCTGGACAGGTCGGATTCGTGATGCCACTGCATTTCTTTGGGCTGCCGCTGCTGGCAGAAACGTTCTTTACCCGGCTGGATCTCAGCCAGGTGACATACAGTTTTCTGGTCATGACCTGTGGCTGGCATTATATGAGCGATGCATTTCATGCAGCCCGGCGGTTGTTTGCTGCGAAGGGGCAGCGCTTGTCAGCGGCGTTCTATGTCGATATGATCTCAGTATATCTTCCATTGGGCGATATACCGCCGGAAGCGAAAAAAAAGCACCGTTTGCAAAAAGCAGCGGTGCGGATTGAGAAGGTAGCTGACGCGATCGTGCACCAGCAAAGCAGCTACGATGCGGAGTATCTGAACTTCCTGTCCGGCCTGGTCCATGGCTATGTGCGGAAGCATCGGCAGGGGCTGGACCAGAATTTCCGCGCCGGAGAGGCGTGCAACCAGTGTGGCCTATGTGCGAAGATCTGCCCGGTAGAGAATATCAGCCTGGGAGAAGCCGGGCCGGTCTGGCAGCATCAGTGCACGCAATGCCTGGCCTGTCTTCATGCCTGCCCACAACAGGCGATTGAGCTGGGGAAAAAGACCGTAGGCCGTCAGCGCTATCACCATCCGGAAATCCAGATCAGAGAGCTGATAAGGAAGTAACGGAAAACAAAGCAGAAAATGGCTCATGGATTATACGCTGAGGGGACTGAAAATCGTGGAAAATGCCTATGTGCTGCAGTTGCGGAAACCAAAATCACAAGAGTTATTTCCTTTGTTTTTGCGGGGTATCCGAATGTGCGCCCAATCACAGTTTCGGGCCGGTTGTGCGGCCAAATCATATCATCCATTATATCCTGCATGGCAAAGGCTTCTTTGAGGTAGCGGAAAAGCGCTATGAGTTAGGCGCAGGGCAGGGATTCCTTATTGAGCCGGAGGCAGTAACTTATTATCAGGCCGATTCAAGGGATCCATGGTCCTATCTTTGGATTGGCTTTGCTGGGGACAGGGCTGCTGACTATATGCGGGATCTGGGACTGGGAGACGGGCAGCTTAGTTTTTCCTGTAAGCAGGGGGAAAAGCTGCAGGAGATAGTAGCTGCTATGTTGGAGATTAACAAGTCGTCGCTGGCTGGTTCCTATAGGCTGCAAAGTCTGCTGTATCATTTTTTCGCTGTATTGGCAGAGGAAATCGGACAGACACCTGTGCCAGGCAAGGTGCAGGAAAACCTTTTATGTAGAGCAGGCCGTGCGTTTTATCCGCAACAACTATACCCGTAACATCCGCGTGAAGGATATAGCGGCGTATGTACGCGTGAACCGCAGCTATTTGTATAAGTTGTTTGAAGAAAATCTGCATGCTTCACCGCAGGCATTCCTTACAAGTTTCGTATTGCCAGGAGTCGTGAACTGCTCGAGCTTACCGAACTGTCTATTGAAGGTGTGGCACTTTCCTGTGGGTATCAGGACGCACTGGTCTTTTCCAAGGCGTTCAAAAAGCAGCTGGGCTTACCGCCAAGCGTCTATCGCAGGACAAAACGACAGGAACTGAAAAATCGACTGCTTCAGGATAAAGACAGCGCAAAAAGGATACTGCGCAGTGGAAAACGTTAGGAAACATTTTGACTGATTTTGCAGACAAAAGTGTCTAACCTGTACGGCAGGCAGCATATATAATGAAAGGGAGGAACAGAAATCAACAAGCTATAACTGAAGATGATGGAGGTTGTACAATGAAGTCTGAGACGAAAATCATTTATCATGAAGAACAGAACGTTTTTCATCTGTATAATGAAGAGGTAAGCTATATCATGATGGTCCTTCCGGATGGAGAGCTGGGTCAGCTTTATTTCGGGCAGCGAATTCATGATAAAGAAGATTTTTCGTATTTGCTTGAACTTGCACCACGTCCCATGTCTTCCTGTGTTTTTCCAGAGGCCAAGACCTTTTCTCTGGAGCAGATCAAGCTGGAACTTCCAACCTATGGCAGTTCGGATTATCGCACGCCTGCCGTAGATATATTGCAGCCGGATGGCAGCCGTATCCTGGATCTTCAATATGAAGGGTATCGTATCGAGCGTGGGAAACCAAAGCTTGCGGGGCTGCCTGCGACCTATACAGAGAATCCGGATGAGGCCAAAACACTCATAATCGAGCTGCATGATCAGAAGGCCGGAGTGAAAGCTGAGATTTTCTACACGCTGTTTGCTGTGGGCGGGCTGCTGGCCAAAAGCGTACGTTATCGCAATGTTGGCCAGGATACCCTGCGTTTGCAACGTGCCATGAGTTTTTGTCTCGATCTGCCGGATGCAGACTATGACTGGCTGCAGCTTTCCGGAGCCTGGGCCAGAGAACGTCATGTGAAAAGCCGGCCTCTGGAAATGGGTATAATCAGTATCGGCAGCCGGCGTGGCCACTCTTCTCATGAACATAATCCGTTTGTTGTGCTGAAACGTCCTTCGGCGACAGAGCAGCAGGGGGAAGTCATGGGTCTGAGTCTGGTTTACAGTGGAAATTTCCAGATACAGGCAGAGGTGGATGCGCATCATACCACGCGTATTCTGGCAGGAATTCACCCGGAGAATTTTTGCTGGGTGCTGGAGCCGGGGGACGATTTCCAGACGCCGGAAGCTGTAATGGCTTATTCGACCGGGGGACTCAATGGTATGAGTCAGTTGTTCCATGGCCTCTACCAGAAGCGATTGGCTCGTGGATACTGGCGTGATCGTGTGCGTCCAATCCTCATTAATAATTGGGAAGCCACGTATTTTGATTTCACGGAACAGAAACTGCTGCAGATTGCCGGAAAGGCGAAGGAATGCGGTGTAGAGCTTTTTGTGCTCGATGATGGCTGGTTTGGGGCGCGGTGTAGTGACCATGCGGGGCTGGGAGACTGGACTCCGAACCAGCAGCGACTGCCGGAGGGGATTCATGGGCTGGCTGAGCGCATCGAGGCGCTTGGCATGAAATTTGGCCTCTGGTTTGAGCCGGAGATGGTCAATATGGATTCGGATCTTTATCGTACACATCCGGATTGGATCCTTGCAACACCGGGACGACGCCAGTCACATGGACGTTTTCAGTATGTGCTGGATTTCTCCCGTCAGGAAGTCGTTGATAATATTTATACACAGATGGCAGCTATTCTGGGCGATGCGAAGGTGTCCTATGTGAAATGGGATATGAACCGCAGCATTACGGAATGCTACTCTGCTGTATTGCCGCCAGAGCGGCAGGGCGAGGTGTTTCATCGGTATATTCTCGGGGTATATGACCTGTATGAAAGGCTGACCACGAGGTTTCCGGAAATTCTGTTTGAATCCTGCTCGAGCGGTGGCGGCCGTTTCGATCCGGGAATGCTGTATTATGCACCACAGGCCTGGACCAGCGATGATTCCGATGCCATTGAGCGTCTGAAAATCCAGTATGGTACCTCGCTTTGTTATCCGGTCAGCAGCATGGGGAGTCATGTTTCGGTCATTCCAAACCACCAGGTTAATCGGAATACGCCGCTGCACACGCGGGCCAATGTGGCTTATTTTGGAACCTTTGGCTATGAGCTGGATCTGAACAAGCTTTCTGCAGAGGAAATCGCTGAGGTGAAGCAGCAGATCCGCTTTATGAAGGAGCACCGTGCGCTTTTGCAATTTGGCACATTCTATCGTCTGTGCAGCCCCTTCGAAGGCAATGAAACGGCCTGGATGGTCGTAAGCCCGGATAAACAGCAGGCTATTGTCGGCTGGTATCGCACATTGAATCAGGTCAATGCTGATTTTACGCGGGTAAAGCTCTGTGGGCTGCAGCCGGATATCCTGTACAAAAATGACCACGGAGAAAGTGCCTATGGTGATGAGCTTATGAATCTTGGCCTCATCACGACCGATGTGACTGCAGGTGAGATTCCATCAGACAAAAAGCCCTGCACAGATTTTGAATCCCGCATTTATGTACTGGAAGCAGTGGACTCTGCGCAGCAGTAAGGCGGTGTAACCAATTGGAGGATGAAAGTTTATGCAGGAAAAAGACAGAACAGCGAAACAGGGGAAAATAAAGGGCTGGTGGCAGCAAATAATGGGACTGCCCTGTATTGGCCGCAGGCTGGCCGGTATTGTACTGGGGAATCTTCTCATGGGATTTGCGGTTACTCTGCTGCGCATGAGCCATTTCGGTAATGATCCTTTTTCCTGCATGAACCTTGGCTATAGTATATTCAGTAATCTCAGCTTTGGCCTTTGTGTGGTTTTATGCAACTGTGTACTTATTCTGTGGGTGATCCTGAAGGATCGCAGCTATATACATATTGGGACATTGGTCAACATGTTTCTGCTGGGGGTAATCAGTGATATGTTTTATCTGCTGCTCACGTCATCCTGGGGCAGTCCGGATACCTATGATCTTTCTTTCCGGTGCATTCTGCTGGCGGCGGGAATCTTGATTTCCTGCTATGGTTGTTCCGCTTATGTTTGTGCCAACCTGGGAATGGGTCCTTATGATGCGATCGGCTGGATTGTCGATCGGAGCACGAAGCAGCGTATTACCTTTCGGTACTTCCGCATCGGAATGGATACAATCGCAGCATCTATTGGTTTTATGCTGGGAAGCATTGTAGGACCGGGAACCATTATCATGGCACTTTTCACAGGGCCGCTGATTTCGTTCTTCAATGAAAAAATCAACATGCGTCTGATCTACGGCCCGAAAGAATCAAAAAAAGGGCAGTATGCAGTGGATATCTCATCGTAATCATGGTATGCCAAAACGCCTTATCATCGCTGGTGATAAGGCGTTTCAAGGCTATGAAGGGAAGCGGACTGGTTCAGATTTCTTCGAGAATGATGGCGGACCAGTTTTTCCCCTGGTAGGCATTGTAGCCACGAGTATGGGCATAGCCGGCAATCTTGGTATGATTGCTGGCATCTGTTTCCATGGTGTAGCCATAGGTTTCACCTGCAGTTGCTTTTTGGACAGCCGGCATGTGGTTCAGGTTTGTCTTGAGGACATCGTTTCGGTCTTTCGTTGCGATGACGATGCCTTGCTGGTTTACGATATAGATATGGCCATGCTGACCAATCTTGGCTGAATCGACGATATCATAAATGAAATTCCAGTTGAACCGGGAGGAAAAGTAGCCTATTGTAGTGCCATTCTCGTCACGTATCGGGCAGGAGTAAGCGATAGTGGGGGTGTTGCCGATGTGTGAGAAATACAGATCACTGGCAGAAATGGTCTGTGCGGTGACAACATCCCTGAACCAGCCCCGGTCAGCCATGGACTGTCCTACGGACTGCTGGCTGATGCCGGCAGCGACAATGGTTCCGTTGGTATCCAGAACGAAGAGGTCCAGATAGACTTCGTAGATATCGATGAGGTTACGGAGAAATTCAGTTCCCTGCCGGAGCGACTCCGGATCATCCTGCTGCAGACAGTTGATGACTTTATCGAATTTTGCCCAGGCTTGGGCGTCACAATTGCGCTCAAACAGGTTGCGGTCGATTTTGTCAATGACATCATAGGCCATATCGGCAGTACGGACGCCCATGACTTCGTTGGCCTGATTCACGATGTTTGTAATGATAGTACTGCTGGTTTGAGTTGATTCAAAGCTGCGTGTAGCCAGTTTTTTGATTTCCTCTGCGACAACGCTGAAGCCTCGGCCACTCTCTCCGGCACGGGCCGCTTCGATGGCAGAGTTCAGTGACAGCAGGTTGGTCTGCTTGGCGATGTCTTCTATGGAATGAATCACGCTTCCCATATTCTGACTGGCCTTTTTTAGTTCACCTAGCAGGACAGAGGAATCAATCTGTTTTTGTGTTGCCTTCATACGTATGACCTCCATGTATTTTAGTATCAGCATATCACAAGTCGGAATGAAAAAGCCTGGGAAACAAGGGCCGCAGCTGCAGTCCCTGTTTCCCAGGCTTCTTTGCCTGTCTGTCATATTGTAGATTAATTATAACATAAGCTGATATTGCAACGCAATGAATTGACAAATCATTTTGAGGAAAATAGAGAAGCAGATCAAATCAGTCCGTACGCTTTCGAGAAGCGGTGTCTTTGAACGTTTTCATGCCTGTTTACAACAGATGGTCAGACTGGGGAAAAGCCTGTCTGTCACGGACGCAGCCGATAAAAGGCTGCGCTTTGCTTTGCCAGCAGGAGTTTTCCATCCTTGCTTTGTGGCAGTGCATTGAAGTGATACAGTTCCTCGGTAAGTGTGAGCTCGCAGGGGAAGCTTTGTGGCTGGTTTGATGGGTTCAGGAGTACAAGGATGGTTTCGTTTTCGCTGCTGCGCAGGTAGGCAAGCGGACAGCGTTCCTTTTCGGCATAAAGGAATTTTATGCGTGCGTGGTTCTGCAAGGCCGGATGGGCTTTGCGCAGGGCGATGAGCTGTTTGACTTCATTGAGCAGGGAGGACTCTTCCTGAAGCTGCTTTTTGACGGTCGGGCGCTCTGACGATCCATCGAGTGGGATGTAGAGCTTTTCGGCAGCTGCTGTACTGAAGCCTGCATTGACCGAGTCATCCCATTGCATCGGGGAGCGTGAGCCCGTGCGTCCGTAGCCGCCTTCAACAGAGGTGAGACCTTCGACATAGTTCATGCCGAGCTCGTCGCCATAATAGATGAAAGGTGCACCTGGCATAGATAAAAGGAAGGCAAAGGCAATCCTGAGTGCATCGCCCTGCAGATTATGGGCGAGCCGGTCCATATCATGATTGCCGGAAGGGATGCAGATCAGACCGTCGGTACCGGCTTTTTTATAGCTGTCCAGATATTTGGCGACGAAGGCCGAGATATCTCCTTTGCCACGAGCGGAAAAGAATGGTTCCGGGCAGCGGAACAGGTCGTTATAATGCGATGGGCCGAAATGCAGCAAAAAGTCCATATGGAAACCGCCCTGCAGGGATTTATCCGGTTCACCCCATTCGGAGACCATGGCGGCCGCAGGGAATTCATCATCGAGGAAATGGCGGACGTTCTGCCAGAGCTTGATGGTGCCTTTCCCATCCGGATCGTTTTTGACCAGAGAGCCTGCCATATCGACACGGAAGCCATCGCAGCCCATCCGGAGCCAGAAACGCATGATATTCTTCAGCTCCTCCAGGGTGGCTTTCGGTCCTTCGTCCGTCATGGACTGCTGCCATTTCTCTGCCGGATCAGGCTGGTAAAAGCCGTAGTTCAGGGCCGGCTGATGTGAGAAGAAGTTGACGGCACAGGAGCCGTCACGCTCGGAGATGCCGCGGATACAGCCCATGCCTGCTGGTTCTTTCCAGACGCTGTCCGTCCAGACGTAGCGGTCGGTAAAGGCATTTTTTTCCGCTTTGCAGGATTCGTGGAACCATTTATGCTCACAGGAAGTGTGGCCCGGTACGAGATCGAGCAGCACATGCAGTCCGTTCTTATGGGCCCGTTCAAACAGCTGCTTCATATCTTCATTGGTACCATAGCGTGGTGCAACCGTATAATAATCGGAAATATCATAGCCGGCATCCTTGAAGGGGGAAGTAAAGCAGGGATTCAGCCAGATGGCGTTGCAGCCAAGGCTGCAGATATAGTCTAATTTTTGGATAATACCCTGCAGATCGCCAATGCCATCTGCATTGGAATCGCAAAAGCTTTGCGGGTAAATTTCATAAAAGATTGCCTGATCTAACCAGTTGTTCATCATTAACATCCTTTCTATGTGTGTACAATATCTACGATAGCATAGAAAGCAATAGAACAAAAGAAGATCTCGACGGCTTGAACGATTGATACAATTTCACCAATGTAAATATTTGTAGTTGTTGAGTTCCGGACTTGTTGTGTGCTATAGTAGACCTATTTTGAAGTCAGATATGTATATACAATAGATCAAGGCCTGATTGGTGCTGTCATGAGCAGCCAGTCCGGTGCATTGCGGCGAAGGATGCCGTCGTAGTTTTCATCGGGCAGCATTTCATCCAGGGTCAGCAGATATTTCGGATAGTTGTCACGGCGTTTGTGCTGTTTATGCTATAGAAGGACAGGATCCTTTAGAACTGAAATTTACGCAGGGATCCCTGCAGGTCCTGAGCCAATTGGGCGAGGGAGTTGCTGGCCGAGGCGATCTCGCCGGCCGAGGCAGACTGCTCTTCGGTGGCGGCGGATACGCTCTGCATCTCGTCAGCTACCTGGCCACCACTGGCTTCAATCTGGGCCACTTCCGTTTCAATGCGATGGGCATCATCAGCAACGGTTTTTATCCCGGCTGCCATGGTAGCGACTTCTTTCGATACTTCATCGACGAATACCCGGATCTGATCGAAGGTCTCGCGCAGGCTATCGACTGAGGCGGCACCTTCGACAACGGCATTGGTACCATGCTGCATGGAGGTGACGGCGTCATCGGTATCAGTCTGGATGCCGGTGATTAGATCGGCAATCTTCTGTGCGGCTTCCTGTGACTGTTCGGCCAGTTTGCGGACTTCTTCGGCCACGCCGCGTCCGTGCTCACCAGCCCGGGCTGCCTCGATGGCGGCGTTCAGGGCCAGCAGGTTGGTCTGGCTCGCGATACCGGAAATCGTCTCGACGATCAGGCCAATTTCCTGAGAACGCTGCCCGAGTTTATCAACAATCTTAGCCGATTCCCCAACGGTGCTTTCTACGCTGCGGATCTGGGCTACCGATGACTGGATGGCTTTGCTGCCGCTTACGGCCTGGTCAAAAGCTGCCGTAGCATGGGCGGAGACCCGATCTGCTTCATCGCGGATGTGATTGACTGCGTCAGCGACCTTGCGGACGGATTCGGTGCTGGTCTGGACACTCTGCTGCTGTCCGGCGACAAGTCCGGCAGCCGTAGTAACAGACTGGGCAACCTGCTCGGAAGCCTGGGCCGACTGGGTGGAACTGGCGGTAAGCTCTTCTGAGGCCGCGGCGATATGTTCGGTGGATTCATGCGTATGCTTCATGAGTTGATTGAGATTTGACCGCATTTCGACCAATACATCAGCCATTTCACCGAATTCATCCTTGCGGAAGATCGTACGGGGGACATCGCAGAAATCGCCATCACGCAGCTTGACGCAAGTCCCAATCATGAAACGCAGCGGCTTGGTGATCTCCTTTGAGATCCAGATGGCGGCAGCAGCAAGGATAATGAAAGACAGGATTACCTTGATGATCATCGCACGCGAAGCCTCAGCACTGTCAATGTCATTCTGGGTATTCATCTCATCGGCATTCTGCGCTCCCCGGTCTTTCAATGTACCAATATCATCACGCAATGTAGTAGCACTGGTCTTACCGGTGCTGTTATACAGTGTCAGTGCATCACTGCCCTGACCAGCCTGCTTCAATTCGATGATCTTCGCCATGTTGCGGACGAAGTCACTGCCTTCCTGATCGATCTTGGTGACCAGGTCTCTGAGAGTAGAGTCAGGAATGTCTTTTACGGCAAGTTTATAGTCATTCCAGTCTTTTTCATAGGCCTTTTGAAAGTCCTTGTACTGCTGCTGCAGGTCTTTCAGGCGTTCAGGGGTTTCGGCACTCAAGGCCAGCGAGGCATATAACTGCAGGGAACGCATATCGTACAGAGTATCTCCGAGCATCTGGATGCCATGCAGGTTCTGGCTGTACATGACCGTCATGTCATCCTGGGCTTTGATGATTGTGCTATAGCCTCCGTGCCCCAGTGTGATCATGGCCAGTACAGCAACAATCACCAGGATCAGCAGCTTGTAGGCTACTTTGAGATTGTTCATGAAATTCATTTCATTACCTCTTTGAAATAGAAAATTCTGACAATTTTACACGAATCAGATAATCAGGCCAACAATTATATGATGGTTTTATTCGTTTTGGAGAGGATAAATTCCTGCTGGTAAACGAAAAAAATACAGATAGGAACGGTGATGTTCCTATCTGTATTTTGGGTATCCACTATAAGGTGGATTATGGTTTTTCCGTAAATGACTGAGTGATTTCTTTTATCAGTGGCTCAGTTTCACGGGCGGATATCTGTCGGATCTTGTCCTGCAGAATCGTATCGGCGATACGAGCCTCCAAGTCCGTCTTGAAGCGGGCGGCAACTGCCGGATCCATGTGTTGCAGATCAGTCCGGGTCAGTGCTGTCTCATATTGGCGGGCACATTCTTCTTTATAGGCTGTGCTGCCTTCATAGGCGTCGATTGGCTGCAGAATGCAGGCTTCGACTTTCTGATAGGCCTGGTCGATATATTGATTGAACAGGGCCGTATCATTGACCAGTTTGAGCAGATTTTCATTGGATTGGTTGGTTCGTATGCCAATCATGATCTGTTTGGCCAGATCATTCAGTTGTCGTTCGGTTGCTGAGACCGGCCTTGGTCCGGTTTCGTCATCCAGGGCACTGATGATGGCCTGACGGATACGGCGTGAGGCATCTGCCTGCTCTGTGGCTGTCGTATCGGTCACGGCCGGGGCCTGGGTTGCGGTATCCGGGGAATAGTCTGTTGCACTGATGGGATAACCTGACTGGAAATCAGCTGTCTGGAAGGCTGGATCCAGCGTGTGGTCCTGACTGAGCTTATCTGATCCAACCAGGAAATAGTCATAGGTGAGCTGCGGACTGCTGCCGACTGGATCGTCCCAGGTCGTATCGAGATAGTACCATTTATCAGCAAGTTTCACGATGTTCCAGGCATGACTTTCGCCGGCATAGCCGCTGACAAAACGACAGGGAATCCCCGCATCGGTCAGCAGCTTGTAGGTGAGCAGGGCATAGCCCTGACAGACGGTGCTCTGTTCTTCGAGCCCCTGATAGGCGGTAGCGCGCGTCAGACTGTTATCATACGTGATGTGATTTACGACATAGTCATGAATGTTGCGAATGGTTTCGTAGTTGGTTGCACCCTTTCAATGAGGGCAGGAGACTGGTGGCATCCTGGTTCACGACATCCAGCCAGGCTTTGGGCTCCCGATAGGTTATGGTGAATACGAATTCGGTCGTATCACTGATAGCCGGGAGCGCCAACTGAAAGGCGGCTATATTATGCTGCAGATAGTCGTAATCATCACTGTTGCCCGGCTGGTGCAAGGACATAAGCGCGCTGCATCAGGGCTTCCAGGTCGCCATCGTAGACATCGGCATAATTTCCCTGATAAAGGATCGAGAAATTTTCCTGACGCGCGAGCAGCTGTTGATAAAGGGCCTGGGTGAAAGGCTTCTGGTGTGGAAACTTCCAGCGGCAGCCTGCGGAAGCGATGGCTGGTGTCAGCGGGCAAATTGAGGTGACAGCCGGAATTCCGCTGGTACTGACTGCCAGTGTCAGCAGGGAGAGCCGGACCACAGAAGCGAGCCTCATGAATGACCATTCCTTTCCCTTTTGTGCAGTTGATGCAACTTATTTTTCCAGCAGCAGGCCGACCTTTTTCTTGGCCTTGGTCAGGGTCTTGCGCGAAATCTTGTCAGCCCGCTCGGCACCGCTGCGCATCTGCTCTTCCAGATAGGAACGGTTTTCCATGAGCTCGGCATATTTCTCGCGGATCGGCTTGAGTTCGTCGGCAACGCACTGTCCGACGGCTGCCTTGAAGTCACCATAGCCCTTGCCGTCGAATTCGGCGGTGATCTCATCCATGCTCTTGCCGGTGATGGCGGAGTAGATGGTCATGAGGTTGCTGACGCCAGGCTTGTCTTCGCGGAAGCAGACCTTTGGCTTCGCTGTCCGTGACGGCGCTCTTGAATTTCTTCAGGATGGTCTTTTCATCATCGAGGATGGAGATCGTCGCTTTCGGGTTGGTATCGGATTTGCTCATCTTGCTGGTCGGTTCCTGCAGGCTCATGACGCGGGCGCCGGCTTTCGGGAAGTAGCCTTCCGGCAGCTTGAAGATCTCGCCATAGGTATGGTTGAAGCGGGTAGCGATGTCGCGGGTGAATTCCAGATGCTGCGTCTGATCGGCACCGACTGGTACATAGTCGGCCTGGTACAGCAGGATGTCGCCAGGCCATGAGTGACGGATAGGTGAAGAGGCCAGCGTTGATGTTGTCCGGATGCTTGCTGGATTTGTCCTTGAACTGGGTCATGCGCGAGAGCTCGCCAAACTGGGAGCAGCAGCTCATGATCCAGCCCATCTCGGCGTGGTTGTGGACATGGCTCTGCACGAATACCAGGCTCTTGGCCGGATCGATGCCGCAGGCGAGCAGCAAGGGCGAAAGCCTGCAGCGTCTGCTGGCGGCGCTTGGCCGGATCGATCTGGATGGTCAGGGAATGCAGGTCGGCGATGAAATAATAGCACTGATAGTCTTCCTGCATTTTCTGCCAGTTGCGGACTGCACCGAGATAATTGCCGAGCGTGAATACGCCGGTCGGCTGAATTCCCGAGAGAATGATCTTTTTCTTGTCGCCAGTGTTCTGTTCGTTGTTTTCCACAATATTAGCTCCTTTTCGGCGCCGGAACTAAAAAATCCCCGGCAGTAATCAACTGCCAGGGACGAAATTGCTTCGCGGTGCCACCCTGTTTCATGAATGAATCATGCGCTTATGGAGTACTAGCATACCCCCAGGTCACTTACGCGTGACAGACGTCGCAGCCTACTAAGCAATGAAGCCTTTCAGTGCGCCCTCAGCGACCCATTTGCCAGCTAGTCTTTCATCCGGTTCCCAGCCTCCCGGACTCTCTGCAGAAGCATGACTGACGTTATCCTCGCCTCAACGGTTTACTACGCAACCCCAAGAATTGAGCCCTACGGGCGAAAACGATTGGTATGGTGGCGTGTATGCATGACTGCCACAGGCAGCCTGCACTCGATGTAAATATACCATTGCTAAGGAAAGATTGTCAAGGTCAGGGAAATATTGTCAAGAAATGAAAAAAAGTGCAACTTATGTCCGTTTGTGGTAGAATGGGTAAAACGAAGTTTACAACTTTACAGAATCGAGGAGAATAAAATGTATCGTTTGACTGCTAAACTGATCATTTACCGCAAAATCGATAAAGACAGTATCCTGTTCCATCTGGCCGGGATCTGCCAGGAATTTGAGTCCGGAAACTATGACAAGGCCGTCCTGTCCGGAAAGGTCCTGACCGAGGTCAATCGGCTGCTGGATGTTGCGACACACTATGGTTTTGACGGGAATCTCTGGCATAATTATCTGGCATTCCTGCTGGCGACGACGGAGACTCCGTTCACCCTGGTCTGTGAGAAGCATGGGGCCAGCGAGGGCAGTGTGCGGAAGTTTGCCCGCAGTGACCTGGAGGTTTTCCGGGAGCTCCTGTCCTATGATTTCAAGCCGCTCGAGCAGGCGCTGGGGCTTGAGTGCTTCAGTATCATCGAGGACTATCAGGCGGTAGAGAAGAAAGAGCAGATCTATAATAAGAGTGTCAGTGAGAAAGTCCAGGAACTCAGCACGGCCATTGAGCAGGCTAAAGATGGCGACGATATGTACCGTATTGTCACGGATTTTTATCAGCGGTATGGCGTAGGCATGTTTGGTCTGAACAAGGCATTCCGTGTGTCGCCGAATATCGAGGTAACGGGGCAGCTGCTGGAGTCGATCACGACGACTGGCGATATGCGGCTGGATGATCTCATCGGCTATGAGAACCAGAAAAAACGCCTCAAGGATAATACGGAAGCTTTCGTGGCCGGACGTAAGGCCAATAATGTATTGCTCTATGGTGATGCCGGCACCGGCAAGTCGACCAGTATCAAGGCCATCCTGAATCAGTATTATGATCAGGGTTTGCGGATGATCGAGGTCTACAAGCATGAGTTCAAATATCTGCAGCGCATCATTGCCCAGATCAAGAATCGTAATTATAAGTTCGTTATCTATATGGATGACCTGTCTTTCGAGGAGTTTGAGATTGAGTACAAATACCTTAAGGCAGTCATCGAGGGTGGTCTTGAGGTCAAGCCGGATAATGTGCTGATTTATGCAACCAGTAACCGCCGCCATCTGATCCGTGAGACCTGGAACGACCGGCCGGACAATGTCGAGGCCGATATGCATCAGAATGATACGGTGCAGGAGAAATTGTCGCTGTCGGCCCGCTTTGGTCTGTCGATTGGCTATTTCCGCCCCAGTCATCAGGAGTATATCGATATCGTCAAGGAACTGGCCCATCGTCAGCCGGCTATCAAGCTGACCGACGAAGAACTCCAGGCCGGAGCTGTGCAGTGGGAGATGAGTCATGCCGGGATTTCCGGACGTACGGCTCAGCAGTATATCAATTCGCTGCTTAGTGAGAGCAAACGTTCCTGACAGATTGTGCTGTCACGCACATCTTTGGACAAATCGGATTGAGACAGCACACTGGAATCAGTCATAATTTCATGATTATATAGCAGAAATTTATCCATAGTTTATGAACCTCATGTATAATGAGAAACATGGACGGCAGGAATGGTGCCGTTATGCTGTAAATCATATCTGAATGGATACGTGGGGATTGTTCAGATGGAGATAAGAAGGACTGATTAGAGATGAAGATTTTAGTTACCGGTGGTGCTGGCTTTATCGGCTCGCATCTGGTCCGTCAGCTGTTGGCTGATCATCATGAAGTCGTAATACTGGACAATCTTTCGACGGGGGCTTTGGAACATCTGCCATCTCAGGGGTATATGCTCTGGCAGATGGATATCCGGGATGAGCAGGTCATTGCGCAGATTGCAGCAGCCCATTTTGATGCCATTGTGCATCTGGCGGCGCAGACAATGGTTGATGTATCCATCCGGGATCCACGCCTTGATGCATCGGAGAATATTACAGGTCTGCTGAATGTGCTGGAAGCCGCACGTCAGGGGCAGGTGAAGCGGCTGATCTTTGCATCGACAGCCGCGGCTTATGGGGATGTATTGGAACAGGACCTGCCGGTAAAAGAGGATCATAAGCTTCAGCCAATGTCGTTTTATGGTCTGACCAAGGTTACCGCCGAGCATTATCTGGAACTGTATCAGCAGCTTTATGGGCTGGATTATGTTGTTTTGCGGTTTGCCAATGTCTATGGCGAGCGCCAGGGTGATACCGGTGAAGGCGGCGTTATTTCAATCTTCGCCAAGCGTATTGCCGCTGCTGAGGGCATCACGATTTTCGGTGACGGTCAGCAGACCCGTGACTTTGTTTATGCGGGCGATATTGCTGAGGGTATTTGTAAGGCATTGGCAACGGATCAGGTAAATACGGTCTATAATATATCCACGCAGACCGAGACGAGCCTTAATGCGCTGGTGGATCTGTTTGGTCAGGCGGCTGGTACGCGGATCCGCCCGTTGTATGGACCGGTGCGGGCCGGTGATATCGATCGTTCGATGCTCTGTAATGAGAAAGCGGTCAGTCAGCTGGGCTGGCAGCCACAGATGCCTCTGTTGGAAGGCCTGCGGCGTACCTATCAATATTTTAAGAAACATCAATAAATCAGGCAGTTTGTTGGCTGTCCGATAAAAGCCTGTGATGAGATCGTCACAGGCTTTTGTTATGTGCAGTATTGTGCCATCTGTTTTGTTTTGACATTTATAAACAGTGAATTTATAGAAAATAAGGAAAAGTAAAAATCCATCCCGATAATCGCAGAAAATACTAGACAAATAGGAACGAATGGACTACAATAATAAAAGTAAAACGGTTTCGTAAATGATACGAAACGGAATAAGTGTAAATCAGGGAGTGGATGATTGATGGCGGGAATAAAGCGGAAAAAAGTGACAATCGTGGATGTGGCAGCAAAAGCTGGCGTGTCAAAGACGACGATTTCCCGCTACCTGAATGGTAAGTTCGAGTATATGTCGGAGGAATCCCGGCAGCGGATAGCAGATGTTATTGAGGAACTGGGATATCGTCCGAATTCCCTGGCCCGCAGCCTGAAGTCCAAGCAGAGTTTTGTTCTGGGCGTCATCGTTTCGGATATCACCAGTCCGTTTTCACCAATCCTGCTCAAGGGAATCAGCGACTGCTGTGACCGTTTCGGCTACCGTATCCTTATTGCGAATTCAGATGATGAACCGCGTAAGGAGCGGGACTACATCATGAGTATGATTGATCAGAGTGTGGATGGTATCATCCTGAATACGACTGGCGGCAATGATGAGTTCCTGCGGGAAACGGCAGATACCGGGATGAAGTTCGTTCTGGCTGACCGTACCATTGATATGGATCTTTTTGATACGATCCACAGCGCTGACCGGGATGCAATCGAGCAGATGATGCGTTACCTGAAGGGAGCAGGCTATGAGTCAGTCGGCTACTTCACGCAGCCGCTTACGAATAGTACGCGTATCAGCCGTTGTCAGGTGTTCCGGGAGATTTATTCCGATTACTTCAATGGTACAGCACAGGTGTATTTCCTGGAAAAGAGGCAGCGTGATGCGAATGTCATGCAGGAATACATGCGCCTCAACATCGATTGCAAACATGCGATATTCTCGGGCAATGGTGTCTCGACCATGCGTATTGTCCAGACGATGCGTGACCTGAACATCGAGTTTCCAAAGGAGACCGGTTTGTGTGGTTTTGATGACTGGGAGTGGATGAATCTTGTTGGCGGCGGCCTGACGACTATCGATCTGCCGACCTATGAGGTTGGCAAGGAATGTGTCAAACGCATGATGCATCTGCTGCATTATGCGCGCACAGGTGCTCCGCGTACGCTGGAACTGCCCTGCACATTGCAGATTCGTCAGTCCACCTGAGGACTGACCGATGTTTTGTTTATGAAGGCGGGTAAACCGCCTCTCTATATTACACGGTTTGTAAACCGGTTAACGTTGGAAACTATGGGAGGTAGAGCAAGTGGTTGAGGTATTGACATTTGGAGAACCGATGGGCCTGATGGTCGCGGATGAGGTAAAGCCGCTGAAGGATGTAGAGCACTTCACTCGCTATGTCTGTGGGGCGGAGGTCAATTTCTCAGTCGGACTTTCACGGCTGGGGCATTCGGTCGCATATGTATCAAAGGTCGGGCAGGATCCGTTTGGTGAACACATCTGCGATTTCCTGGCTGCGAATAAAATAGAGAATGGCTATGTGAAGGTGGATAAGGAATATCTGACCGGAATGCAGCTCAAGGCTAAGGTCCTTGATGGTGATCCGCTGGTTGTCAATTTCCGCAAAAACTCTGCGTTCTCCCATTTTCAGCCGGAAGAATTGTCCGGTATTGACTGGTCGGGCGTCAAGCATGTTCATGTAACCGGTATTTCAGCGGCCTTGTCCGAGAGCTGCCGTGCTGCCGGCAGCCAGACTCATGGATACAGCCAAAGCGAAGGTATTCGCGTATCGTTCGATCCGAACCTTCGTCCCGGCACTCTGGCCGGACAAACAGGAGATGGTCGTGTCATCAATGCATTGGCAGCCAAGGCAGACATTGTATTGCCGGGAATCAGTGAAGGTGAGACGCTGATGGGATCCCGCGATCCGGAAGCGATTGCCGACTTCTATCTGGGGCAGGGCTCCAAAGCCGTCGTCGTCAAGGTCGGTGCGAAGGGATCCTTTCGTCAAGACCAGCGAAGGCGAGACGTTTGAGTCGCCGGGATTCAAGGTAGAGCATGTAGTTGATACGGTTGGTGCTGGCGATGGTTTTGCTGTCGGCACGATCAGTGCATTGCTCGAGGGCAAGAGCCTCAAAGAAGCGGCTCATCGTGGAGCGGCAATCGGTGCACTGG
Source organism: Selenomonas sp. (assembly GCA_022482925.1). GTDB lineage: Bacteria > Bacillota > Negativicutes > Selenomonadales > Selenomonadaceae > Selenomonas_A. Next base: position 96,531 of record JAKVOG010000008.1, read on the forward strand.
CTATCATGGTCGCTGGCGATAATGAAGGCCTGCCAACCCGCGACAAGCTTGAATCATTCATGGACAACAATTAATTCTTTTATACTACAGGAGGCAGATTTAAGATGGATGTACGTTATTCGGTCAACCCGGTTGATTTCAAGCGTTATAATACGGAAGAAGTCCGCAAGGAATTTATGATCGAGAAACTTTTTGAGGCAGATAAGGTTACAGTAGTCTATTCTCATGTTGACCGTATGGTCACCTTCGGCTGCATGCCAGTAAAAGAGACGGTTGCGCTTGATAAGGGCATCGATGTCTGGCACAGCTTTGGTACTAAATTTATCCTGGAGCGCCGCGAGATCGGTATCTTCAATGTCGGTGGTTCGGGTGCGATTACGGCTGATGGGAAAGAGTATAAGCTGGGCTATAAGGACTGCCTGTATATCACGATGGGGACTAAGGATGTTGCATTCAAGAGCGATGATGCTGCAAAGCCGGCAAAATTCTACATGGTTTCGGCACCAGCTCATAAGCCGTGCAAAACCACGCTGCTGACGCTGGCTGATGCGCGCAAGGTTCCCTGCGGTTCCATGGAGCAGGCCAATGACCGTGTCATCAATCAGTTCATCCATCCGGATGTTCTGGAGACCTGTCAGCTGTCTATGGGCATGACAGCCCTGAAGCCGGGCAGTGTCTGGAATACGATGCCGGCGCATACGCATGAGCGTCGTATGGAGATCTATTTCTATTTCGAGGTACCGGAAGAAGATGTTGTATTCCATATGATGGGGACAGGGAGATGAGACCCGTCATATCGTCATGAAGAGTGAGCAGGCAGTCATCAGCCCGTCCTGGAGCATTCATGCCGGCTGCGGTACGTCGAACTATACCTTTATCTGGGCTATGGGCGGCGAAAACAAGACTTTCGATGATATGGATGATATCCGGAAAGTCGATCTGAAATAAACGTGTCCTGGTGAGGACAGGCTTGCTGGCTACAGCAGGCAGCTTTTTTGAAGGGAGCATCTATCGTTATGGATATGAGCAAACAATTTTCCCTTGAGGGCAAAGTCGCTCTCATCACTGGTGCCGCTTACGGCATCGGCTATGCAATCGCCAAGGCGTATGCCGCGGCTGGCGCTAAGATCGCATTCAACTGCCGTGGGCAGGAGCATATGGATAAGGCTTTGGCTGCCTATAAGAAAGATGGCATTGAGGCTCATGGCTATATCTGTGATGTCACGAAAGAAGACGAAGTCCAGCAGATGGTTGCCGATATCGAAAAAGAGCTGGGGACTGTTGATATCCTGGTCAACAATGCCGGTATCATCAAACGGATTCCGATGCTGGAGATGAAGGCGGAAGAGTTCCGGCAGGTCGTTGACATCGATCTGAATGCACCGTTCATTGTGTCGAAAGCGGTCATCCCGGGCATGCAGAAAAAAGGGCATGGCAAGATCATCAACATCTGTTCGATGATGAGCGAGCTTGGCCGTGAAACCGTTTCAGCTTATGCCGCGGCCAAGGGCGGACTCAAGATGCTCACGCGCAACATTGCTTCCGAGTATGGTGCCGACAATATTCAGTGCAACGGTATTGGACCGGGCTATATCGCAACGCCGCAGACCGCGCCGCTGCGTACGGAAGGCCATCCGTTCAATTCGTTTATCCTGTCCAAGACGCCGGCTAACCGTTGGGGCACGCCGGAAGATCTCATGGGACCAGCAGTATTCCTGGCTTCGGATGCATCGGATTTCGTCAATGGGCATATCCTCTATGTCGATGGCGGCATCCTGGCTTATATCGGCAAACAGCCCTGAATGATTGTTAACGGTAGAGTATGATTTTACGAGGTGTGATATAAATGGATAAGAATCAGGTAGCATTGAAACTTTCCCAGCAGGGAATCATCGCAGTTGTCCGTGGCAAGACCTGTGAAGACGGCATTAAGATCGCAGATGCCTGCATCAAGGGCGGAGTAAAAGCCATTGAGCTGGCTTTTACGACACCAAATGCACCGGTAGCCATCAAGACGCTGGTCGAGAAATATCAGGCAGACCCGGATGTCATCATTGGTGCTGGCACGGTACTGGATACGACTTCCTGCCGTGTAGCAATCCTGCAGGGCGCGCAGTTCATCGTAGCACCGTGCTTCAATGAAGAGGTTGTACGTATGTGCAATCTGTATCGTATCGTTTCCTGCCCGGGCGTCATGACGCCGACCGAGGCTGTGGCGGCCCTGACGGCCGGAGCGGATATCATCAAGGTATTCCCGGGCGATATCGTTGGCTCCAAGATGATCAAGGACATCCATGGCCCGCTGCCACAGGCTGCGCTCATGCCGTCCGGTGGTGTCAGTGTAGACAACACGGCTGAGTGGCTTCATGCCGGTGCTGTTGCCGTCTCGGCTGGTGGCAGTCTGACTGGTGCAGCCAAGACGGGGGATTATGCTGGTGTAACGGCCAAGGCGAAAGAATTCGTCAAGGCAGTTGCCGCTGCCCGCGCCTGATCATGCTGCAGCTGGATAAGATCGAACAGGCCATAAAGGCCGTTGAAGCATGCTGCGGGCATTGTGAGATATGTTCCCCCACATGTCCCATCGCCATATCCCGCCGTGCGCTTACTGGGCTTAGAGATGATCTACTCGAAGCCCACAACATTTCCCCTGAACCAAAATAAGACCTCTGAGTAAGCAAATTCCCCTGGACCGGCCGGTATCGGTTGGTCCAGGGGAATTTGTTTTATTGCGTTATACTTAACGGAATTCGTATGGTTTGTCTACTTTATGATAATGAGTATGCAGGAGCTCATGGGCTTTTTCGCTGAGCGGTTCGCCCAGGAAGTCCTTGTAGAGCGTCTGAATCTCCGGATTTTCATGGGATTTGCGCAGCGGCAGGTTGCGGTCAATCTCATAGAGTGAAGCCATGCGTTTCTTGCGGATGGCATTGGTGGTGCCGATTGGCTGGCCACCGCCGCCGATGCAGCCGCCCGGGCAGGCCATGATCTCGATGAAATCGTAAGGGCTGGTGCCCTTCTTGACCTGTTCCATGATGAGACGGGCATTCTTGAGCGTATGGGCTACGGCGATATGGATATCCTTGCCTTTCAGCGTCACCGTGCATTCCTTGATGCCTTCGAATCCACGGACATCTGTAAAGTCGAGTTTGGCCAGCGTCTCACCCGTAACAACTTCATAGACGGTACGCAGGGCGGCTTCCATGACACCGCCGGTTGCGCCGAAGATAGCGCCAGCACCGGTGCCGGTACCCAGTGGACTGTCGAATTCAGATTCCGGCAGGTTCTGCAGCGAGAGACCGACATATTTGATGAGCTTGATGAGCTCGCGGGTCGTGAGGACGATATCGACATCGGCCATGCCGTCACGGCCCATTTCCGGACGAGCGGCTTCGAATTTCTTGGCCGTGCAGGGCATGACTGCCACGGTGACGATATCATGGACATCGACGCCGGCTTTTTCCGGGTAGTAGGTCTTGGCCACCGCACCGAACATGCTCATCGGCGATTTGGCAGATGACAGATGGTCGCGGCAGTCCGGGAAATGTTTCTCCATATAGTTGACCCAGCCCGGGCTGCAGGAGGTCATCATCGGCATGGTGCCGCCATTCTTGAGCCGGTCGAGGAACTCGTAGCCTTCCTCCATGATCGTGAGGTCGGCGCTGAAGACCGTGTCGAATACCTTATCAAAGCCCAGTAATTTGAGCGCGGTGACCATCTGGCCGGTTACGATAGCGCCCGGCTCGAGGCCGAATGCATCGCCGAGGGCGACGCGGACAGCCGGGGCAACCTGTACGATGACATGCTTTTTCGGATTCTGCAGGGCATCAAGCACTTTCTGCGTATCGTCCTTCTCGACGATGGCACCGGTCGGGCAGACGAGGCTGCACTGGCCGCAGAGGATGCAGTCCGTGGCTTCCATCGGTTTGTTAAAGGCCGTGGTGACGGTGATGTCGTTGCTGCGTCCCGCATAGGTGAGGGCGGCGATGCCCTGCACATCCTTGCAGGCCTGGATACAGCGGCCGCAGCGGATGCATTTTGATGGATCGCGGACGATCGACGGATTCGTGACGATACGCGGTTCCTCTTTGACCACGCTTGGCAGCGGGGATTCGAGAATGTTGAAGCGGCTGCAGAGACGCTGCAGGTCGCAGTTCTGGTTGCGCGGGCAGCTCAGGCAGTCTTTGTGATGGTTGGCCAGCATGAGCTGGAGGATAGATACCTGCGTATCGCGGACGATCTGCGTATCGGTATGGACATCCATGCCTTCCCAGACCTCGGTCGAGCAGGCAGCCAGCAGGCGGCGCTTGCCCGTGACTTCTACTGAGCAGAGACGGCAATGAGCCTTGATGCGCTGGTCCTCATGATAGCAGAGATGCGGGATATCGATGCCCAGCGTCTGGGCGGCCTGCATGATCTTGGTTCCCTTCGGGACCTGTACCGCGATATTGTTGATGGTCAGGTTGACCATCGGGACTTCTTTGGTTTCGTGTTCAGCTGCCATTATTCAGCACCTCCGACTTCAAAAACTTCCGGGAACGTCAGCATGGCTGACTGCAGCGTATTCTGGGCGGTTTCACCGAGGCCGCACAGGGAGGACATGCTCATGACCTTCGCGATGGTGGCCATGATGCGGATATCCTCTGCGGTTGCCTTATGCTCGGCAATCTTGTCCAGGATGATCTTGATGTGGAGATTGCCCTCACGGCATGGCGTGCACTGGCCGCAGCTCTCATCGGAGAAGAACTCCTGATTCATGCGCAGGAAGTCGATGACGCTCGTGCGCTGGTCGATGACGAGCAGTGCACCGGAGCCGACCATGACGCCGGCTGCGCGCAGGTCATCATAGGTGTAAGGCGTATCGAGGATGGAGGCATCGGCAATCTTGCCGGAGGCACCTCCAAACTGGATGAGCTGGATCTCGCGGTCATGCTGGATGCCGCCGGCCAGGTTGTAGATGATGTCCCGGACGGTCGTGCCGAACGGAATCTCGAAGACACCTGGATTATTGACATTGCCGGCTACGGAGATCATCTTGGTGCCGATGGATTCGCCGACACCGCTGTTGGCGTAGATCTGTTCATCATCCATGAGCAGATGCGGGACGATGGAGAGGCTTTCGACGTTGTTCAGGCAGGTCGGGCGGGCAAAGAGCCCACTGACCTTGATGAAAGGCGGTTTCATGCGTGGACGTCCGGCCTTACCTTCGATAGAACGGATGAGAGCGGTGCCTTCGCCGCAGACATAGGCACCACCACCGGAGTAGAGATGCAGGTCGAAGTTGAAGCCCTTGCCAAGTATGTTCTCACCCAGGAAACCGTAGTTCCTGGCCTGGCGAATCGCGTTCAGCAGCAGTGGCCGGTAGCAGGCATATTCGGCCCGCATATAAATGTAGCCATCGGTAGCACCGACGACATAGCCGGCTATGATCAGGGCCTCGATCAGGTTAAACGGATCGTTCTTGATGAGCTCACGATCCTTAAAGGTCGTCGTCTCGCCTTCATCGGCATTGCAGACGACGACTTTGCGTTCACCGACCACCGAGCGGGCCTGAGACCATTTACGGCCCAGCGGGTATTCCGCGCCACCACGGCCACGGACCTTGACGGACGCGATGAGATCGCAGATCTTCTCCGGATCCATGCTGACCGCTTTGCGCAGGGCCTGGAAGCCACCGACATTCATATAGGAACCGATTGATGACGTGTCATATTGTCCAAAATTCCTGGTCAGGAATTTGATGCATTTGCTCATATCATTTCCTCCTCAGCTCAGGTCAGGGACCGCAGGAGGGCTACAATCTTTTCCTGCGAGTCCAGATGGTCGTAGATATGGCCGTTGATGCGTACGGATGGAGCGCGGTCGCATGCTCCATAGCAGGTAGTGGTCTCCAGCGTGAAGCGGCCATCATAGGTCGTCTCACCGATCTTGATATCCAGCAGGTTCTCAAGCGTCTCGAGCAGGCGTTTCGTGTCGATGACATTGACGCGGCAGGCCGGGGAACTGCAGACCTGGATCGGATATTTGGCCCGGGGCTTCGAGGAAAGCTCACTGTAGAAATTCAGACAGTCGAAGACATTCGTGACTGGCATCGAAAGGCGGTCGGCCAGATAGTAGGCAACCGGTTCCGGTACATAGTGACGCTCATTGAGTTCCTGTACCTCCAGGAGAATGCCAACAATCTGCGTGGGATCGTTGTCATGGGACTCCAGGACGAGATCGATCTTTGCCTGGAGCTCATCAGGCAGCGGATACACTTTCGTTTGTGCGGTCAGCATAGCAAAGCCTCCTAATAAAATACGATATACGGAATAGTTATATTATATAATAAATTTTTATGGATTCCCATACCTTTCCCGAAAAAACTAAGAAAAATCAAGAAAAAACTTTAAAAATTAGTAACCGGTACACACTATGGGAAATAAAGAACTTACTGGTGCTAACACGATAAGAAACAATTATATAGCGGGAAAATATTAGACTTGACAAAAACAAAAAGCAGCGAAAATATATTTTAATAACAGTATACATATTTACAGTAATGTGCTATAATGTAGGTGTCATTAAGGGAGCTTGTAAATAGACTTCATAAGGAATTTATGGGGGGTTGTTTATATGGCTATCAAGAACATTGAAATGGACCGTCGTGACAGTGCGAGTTATCGCAAAATTTTGAAACGAGGAGGTTTCCTTTCTGCAAGTTACTTGTCTGTCAATGGCTTTGACGTGACCCAGCTCAGGAAGCTGGCTCTTGCAGGCAAGCTTGACGCAGTTCGCTGCGCCATTGGTAAATCAATCCGCTGGTACTACCGGGAACGGCAGGCGGAAAATGCTCACCTTCGTGGCCAGGCATGATGGACAATGCATCGTGTTTGTAATCTTATCTATTGTAGATTCAGGAATCGGCATCTGCCGGTTCTATTTTTTTTTCTTTTATCCAGGAAATGATGATAAAATAATGAAGATAGAAAGAAGAGGAGGAGTTCAGTTGGGGCTTTTTGGAACCATCTTGGTTACCTTTACATTGCTGGTGTTGGTGTTGTCACTTTGGTGCAGCCGTTATCTGGTTGCTGGCAGGCGCTGGCAAATGGTGGTGGCAGTGCTGATCCTGTTCAATGGAGGGACGGCCTGGTTCATTATGAGTAATGATCGCTGGGTACATCAAGCCTCGGCCGGGACGGGACTGGCGGTCAGCTGGGATATCATTGTTTTCATGGGGCAGCTGATTACCTGTGTACTGGTCTTGCTGGCTGTACTTACCCGTTGGGGTTGGCAGCGGATGATGCAGGTGCCGGTGGATGGATCGAGGCGGCGGCTGTTGAAGAAGGCTGCGCTCTATCCGGCAGCGGCGGCGGGACTCAGTCTGTATGGCGGTCTGTATGAGCGGAATCATGTCGTAGAGCGTTCGTATACGATTCCCATGACAGCGACAAAGGCCTTGACTGGGTATCGGATAGCCCAGATCAGTGATATCCATTTGGGGCCATTCTTCCGAATCGAGGCGCTGCGGGCCTTGCTGGAACAGGCGGTGAATGGCGGGGCGGATCTGCTGGCGGTTACGGGGGACCTGTTTGATGACGTAAGCCAGAATCCGGCAGCAGCCCGGCTGCTGGAGGAATATGTCGACCGATTCCCTGACGGGATATGGTTTTGTCTGGGCAATCATGAATATTATCGTGGCTTGCCGGAGATCCAGCGGCTGCTGGCACAGACCCGTGTGCATGCATTGTACAACACAGCGGCACAAGTGCCGGGGCATAATCTATGGCTTGCCGGGGTGGAGTATTCGTTTGCCAAGGGCGAAGGGCCATTCCGGCAGCAGCGTCATGACTATCTGGCTCAGGCGATGTCTGCTGTGCCGGATGGTGCACCGGTAGTATTGCTGGCGCATCATCCGGAGTTTATCGATGAGGCAGCTGAGCGGCATATTCCTCTGACGCTGACCGGACATACGCATGGCAGCCAGTTCGGGATATTCGGGCTGCCGTTGTTTCCTGTGTTTAAGTATACGCGTGGCATGGTGCAGATCGGATCTTCTTATGGCTATGTCCACAGCGGCAATGGCAGCTGGTTCCCTTTCCGGATCGGCTGTCCGCCGGAACTGGCGTATTTCAATATACAGGCAGAACAGTGAACTGACGAGGGGATGATGAGATGAAAGCGGAATTGGAAGAGGTGCGGTTGCTGTTGGCTCAGGGACGTACACGGCAGGCCCGTCGTGCGTTGGATGAGCTTCGGGCCGCGGGAAAAGTGACAAAGTCTGAGCAGTGGCGGATCCATGAACTTTATGGGGCGATATTCCACGATCTGGCCGATGCGGAGGGGGCGGCTGCAGCCTATAGCAATGCGGCGCAGGCGGATCAGTACCTGCGCAGTCAGCGGGAGCATTATTCAAATTATCTGTTTGCCTTGCATTATCTGCCGGGGATAACGGCAGATGAGCTCAGGCAGCAGATGATGAGCTATCGGGGGCTGTATCGTGGCGAGGAGCCATTGGCTCCTCGCGGCCCTGTTTCGCATGAGCGGCTTCGGATCGGGTTCCTGGCATCGGATTTTTTGGATTCTTCATCGGCCAGGTTCTATGAACCGCTGCTGACCGGACTTGACGCGAGTGCCTATACGGTTTACTTGTATGCGCTGAGTGACCGGGAGGACGAATTCACCCGGCTGCTGCAGTCAGCGGGGCTTACCTGGCGCTCTCTGCAGGGGATGTCGATCCGGCAGGGGGCAGAAACGATCCGCTGGGATGAGATTGATATCCTGGTGGACCTGGCCGGTCATGCAGATGGCGGGATGACGCTGATGCTGATGGGGCTTCAGCCTGCACCAGTGCAGATTTGCGGCATCGGCTGGTTCGATACCACAGGGCTGCCGGCCGTGGATGCATTCCTGACGGATGCAGTCATGGATCCGGAGGCTGAGGAAGGCGGCTTTTGTGAGCAGCTCTTGCGTCTGCCGACGGGATTCTGTTTTGAACCGACGGCTGCCATGCGCGAACAGCAGCGGCTGAGAGCAAAGCGGGAAACTCTTACATTTGGCAGCTTTCTGAACTTCATGAAGATCAATCAGCCGGTCATGGAATGCTGGCGGCAGATCCTGCTGAGCATGCCGGACAGCAGGCTGATCGTGCAGGATACGACCCGCCTGCCAGAGCGCTGTCAGGAAATGCAGGCACGGTTTGAGCGTGCAGGTCTGCCGATGGAGCGGATTGAGGTACGGCCTGGCAATGATCATTATCTGGCGGATTATCAGCAGATTGATATCATGCTGGACAGCTTTCCGTATCCCGGCGGTGCAGCTGCTGCCACGGCGCTTTATATGGGCGTGCCGGTAGTGGCGCTTAATGGTGATCATCATAGTGCCAGGCTGAGCGCCAGTCTGTTGACGGCAGCGGGACATCCGGAGTGGATTGCGTCGTCAATGGAGGCGTATGTTCAGACAGCCCTGCAGCTGGCGTCTGATCGGAGCAGCTTGCAGCGCATACAGCAGCATTTGCGGCAGGAGCTTGAGCAGTCGCTGCTCATGGACCGGCAGCAGTACTGTGCATCATTCCAGCAGACATGCCGCAGACTTTGGCAGGATAAAGGGGATTATACGTTATGATACAGGATTTATCACATTTCCTGCCGGAAGGTCCGGCAGACGACCGCTGGCTGCTGATCGACAGCTCAAAATATCTGAAACAGCTGCGGCAGCGGCTGCCTAAGGCCAGGATTACAGCGGTTACCCGGTTTGAAGAAGTTCCCGATCTGCGCGAATTCCGGGGGCTGGAGATTGGATGGCATGTACTGGACTATCGGCTGACCGAGCTGCCGTTTCCTGATGCTGCTTTTGATCATATTCTGGCAGAAAACTGCCTGGATGAGGCGTATGAGCCTTACGAAACGATGCTGGCAATCAGCCGGAAACTCACGCCGGTTGGCAGGCTTTATACGCAATTCACGAACATTCGCTATGGGGGTGTGTTGACGGCATTGCAGCAGGGGCAGTTCCCCGTCAGGCAGCAGCATCTTTATGCCAAGACCGAGATCGTCCGGCTGCTCAATGATGCGCTGTTCAAGGAGATCCATTTCATGCCGGGGGAGCAGGACGATGATGATTGCAATGAGATAGCCTGGCAGCAGGCAGGCTTTGATGATTTCAGCCGGGATCTGGCGACCAGGGTATGGCTGGTCAGGGCAGAGCGCAGTACGGCAGCAGTGGCAAATCTCAAGGGCCTCTATGATGAGAAGATACGGCAGCAGCTGGCAAGGCTTCTGCATCGGATCGAGTATGACATCGATTGCAAAAAAAATCTCGCTGAGCTTAGGAAGCTCTGCGAGATTAATGGAATATTTCCGGAATATCTGGATGATTTCATCCAGGAAGCCTGCATTCATCAGGAGAAAGTTCGTCGGTTGCTGTGAACATCAGTGGGTACTGCCCAGCAGAATGAGACGGCAGCCCAGGGCAAACATAGCGAGTGACAAGAGTCCAAGGATAACCTTGGACTTTGTTTTTTTCGACAATCTGGCTCCAATCTGAGCTCCGATTGCTGCGCCGATGGAGATGCAGATGGCCGGCAGCCAGACGATGTGATCCAGCATAAAATGTGAGATCACACCGAAGGCCGATGAGCAGGCCAGTACGAAATGGGAGGTAGCCGTGGCGACATGGACCGGGAAGCCCAGCAGGTAGATCATGAGTGGCACGTGGACGATACCGCCGCCGATGCCAAAGATGCTGGAGAGGAAGCCGACGATGAAACTGGAGACGATACCAATCCACTGGTTGTAGTGGAAATCTGCCGGCAGATCCAACAGGTCTACTGGCGGTTTATGTGTGGAGTTCCAGTACATGATGCAGGCCATGATGAGCAGAAACAGACCGAAATACAGATCCAGCATCGGGCCACTGAAGGCATCAACGATATAGGAACCGAAGAAGGCGCCTGGCAGGGTAGCCAGGGCAAAGGGGATGGCAGCCTTGAAGTAAACCCGGCGCTGACGGATATAGGCCAGTGTGCCCGAGAGGGCATTGGCAAAAACTACGACCAGTGAGGTGCCGGTAATCTGGGCAGCTGAGTGGAAATAGGGCCAGATACCGCCATCGGACAGGCAAAGGATGAAGATCGGCACGCAGATGAGTCCGCCGCCGATGCCTACGAGCGTGCCGAAGATACCGACACCCAGGCCCAGCAGCAGGAATACGATGAATTCCATAAAGAAGATCCTTTCATAATTGGGATATTGAAAACAGGAAAAAACAGAAAATTTTGCGCAACAGGCAGGAATTATATGAAGTCGTTACGAAATAACATTATAGCATAACGTCAAAGGCTATGGGAGAATAACTTCCAGCTATAATTATCATTATATTTGTGAATATCTCAAAAATGTGATAATTATAGACAATTTAGAATGTTTATGCTAACATAAATATCGAGTAATCATCAAGTAAGCGGTTAACTCGAAAACAAGCAAAGGAGGACAGGCGCATATCTGGTATTATCCGCTATTATTCTGGAATGGGGTGAAGTTCTATGGTTACATTTTTGATTGCATTATTTGCACTGATTGGTGGCTATTGTATTTATGGTAAAATCGTGGACAATATTTTTGGGTAAATTGCAAGTGCAAATTGAACACTAATTTAATCAAGAAATATTATCAATAGTATAAACTTCATCGAGAAAACGGTCGAATAGCTCCGTTGGCGTATGGTAGCCAAGAATGCGACGCGGACGCTGGTTCAGCATATCGGCCATATTCAAGACATCTTCATCGCTGAATGGCTCTATCGATTTACCCTTGGGAATGAAATCCCTCAGCAGACCATTATGACGCTCGTTTTGAGGGCGCTCCCATGAGCTGTAAGGATGCGCGAAATAGATGGCGGTGCCTAGGCTCTCAAACTTGGATAATGTCTCGAATTCCGGGCCGTTGTCAGCGGTCATCGTCTTGAATACCTGACTAAAACGCTCTTTGCCGTATAGATCCTGCAGCTTATTCATCGCATCCTCAACACCGGCACTGGTACGTCCGGAGATACGAATAGCTATGTAGTTGCGCGTTACCTTTTCCACAGCAGTAAAGGCAACTGCCTCACGGCCTTCCCGTTGTCCAACGACCGTATCGATTTCCCAATGACCGATCTCGGTTCCTTCGCTGACGATAGCCGGGCGATCTTCAATACTACGGCCTTTCATGCGCTTGTTCTTGCGATTCCATTTTCGGTGTTGCTTACGCCCCAGCGCTTGTGGAACATCAAAAAGAGAAAGCGGCAGCTTGCCAGCCCAGAGCATATTGTAGAGCGTTTTGGTGCAGGGAATCTGCTCCGGCTGAAACAAGTTTTGCAGCCTGGCATGGCCGACACAGGTATCCAATGACCATCGGTTCTTGCGGACATGTTCCACCATCCATTGAATGAAGGGCTCGCAGTTATCGCTGTCAAGTTTACAAGGACGTCTAGCATTCCTGCGATGTTCCTTGTACGCCTGCTGGCCGCGCTTAGCCGTATACTTTGGCATTCGGCCACGGCCGCCTTTACGCTCTGGTGTTCCACGCCGCAGTTCGTAATGAACGGTAGTGTGAGCACAACCAACCGCGGCAGCAATGCCACGAAGCGAATAGCCCTGTTCATGGAGTGCCTGAATCATGCCACGCTCATCCAGCGTAAGGTGGTGACCCTGTTTACGACTTCCCTCGATTGTGTTAAAATTGGATTGATCCATAGTGATTACTCCTTTGTTTGTGTTGTTTAGCAAAACCATTTTAACACAGGAAGTCACTATGGATTTTTATTTTTTGATTAACTGTTCAACTTCATTATACAACCGACCGACAATATTTTTGGTCCGACGGATAAACCAACACCAGCTATGGTTCATAATGATGGTGTCGATTATATCCCGCTTCCGACCTGGAAAGTATTCATGATCCAGCTGCTGAACATCGCCGGTCTTGGTCCGATCTTCGGTGCCTTGGGCGGTGCGATCTGGGGACCAAGCGTCTATCTGTGGATCGTCCTTGGTACGATTTTTGCCGGTGGTGTCCACGACTATCTTTCGGGCATGATCTCCTTGCGTGAGGATGGCAAGAGTATCTCCGAGGTAGTCGGCAACCACATGGGCAGCACGATGCTGACGATCATGCGTGTGTTCTCAGTCGTATTGCTGGTCCTCGTCGGTACTGTATTCATGACTGGTCCGGCCGGCCTGCTGCATACGCTGACGGGCATCAATGGGACAATCCTGCTGCTCTGCGTACTGACCTATTATTTCCTGGCAACGCTGCTGCCAATCGATACGCTGATTGCCCGCTTCTATCCGCTGTTCGGTGCCTGCCTGATCATCATGGCTCTGGGCATCATGGGCGGTATGCTCTTCGGCGTTGGCGGACATACGATGCCGGAGATGCAGCTCGCGAACCTGCATCCGCTTGGATCTGAGAAGATGCCAATCTGGCCGCTGATGTTCATCACGGTTGCCTGCGGTGCAATCTCCGGGTTCCACTCCACGCAGTCGCCAATCATGGCGCGCTGCCTGAAGGATGAGCGCCTTGGTCGTCCGGTATTCTATGGTGCTATGGTCTCTGAAGGTATCATCGCCCTGATCTGGGCTGCTGCCGGTATCACGTTCTATGACAGTACGGGCGGTCTGGCTGCTGCTATGAAGGCAGGTGGGGCTGGTACGGTCGTCTATGATATCTGTGTCGGCTTCATGGGCGGCGGCGTTGGTGCGGTGCTCGCTATGCTGGGCGTCATTGCCTGCCCAATCACATCTGGCGATACGGCTTTCCGCTCGGCTCGTCTGACATTGGCTGACTGGTTCGGTGTCGATCAGGTCAAGAGCAGCAAGCGTCTTATGTTCGCTGTTCCACTGCTGGCTATCGGCGGACTTCTGTCTCAGATGGACTTCAACATCATCTGGCGTTATTTCTCCTGGACGAACCAGACGCTGGCCATGATCGTTCTCTGGACGGGCGCAGTCTATCTGTTCCGCACGAAGAAGGGCACGAACAGCTGGCTGATTCCGGCCGTTCCGGCGACATTCATGTCGGCTGTGACCTGCACGTACATCCTGCAGGCTCCGGAAGGCTTCCAGCTCGGGATGAGTATCTCCTATCCGGCCGGTATCATCTTCGCGGTGATCTGCGCCGCCCTTTATCTGAGGACCACGCTGTTGCGTAAAAATTGATTGATAACGAAATAAAAGATCGCTGGCGCGGCTGCGTCAGCGATCTTTTATTTCGTTTTATTTGTTGTGACTGTGTTATTCTTTGAAACTCTCCCGATATTGGATGATAGCAGGGAAGACGGTCTGGCTTGGTGCGGCCTGCGGGCCGTTGTCGAGTATCTTCGTCAGGACATCGACAGCAGCCGGGCAGAGAATATCGAGGCGGTTGTCGATGCTGGTCAGGGATGGTGTTGCACATTCTGCCAGTACCGAATTATTGCAGCCGATGACTGGTATTTCAATGCCGGCGGCTGAAAGTGCTTTCTGGGCACCAATGGCGATGATGTCCTCAGAGCCGATGATGGCTGAGAACGGCAGCTGCTGCTTGAGCAGGCGCTGAACCATCTGCTGAGCCGAAATCAGGTCCTTGGACACCTGGCAGAGGAACTTATCCTGCTTTTGCAGGCCGGCGGCTTCCAATCCCTCGCGATAGCCCCGGATTTTCTGCTGCCCACTGTAGGTCAGATTGTCGTAGAGATAAAGGATATTCCGGCAGCCATTATCGGCCAGCCGGCGTACAGCCAGCTCGATACCGCTGGCTTCATCACACAGGACACTATAGACATTGGGCAGTTCCAGCAGGCTGTTGATGGCAATGATCGGCACTTCATGAGCCGCTTCAGCTACGTGGCTGTTATCGCCGTCTTCCCGGAAGGGGGAACCAATCAGGATGATGGCATCGACGTGTTTTTTCAGCAGGAACTGGATGTATTTCTTCTTTTCGTTGAGATCGTTACCGGTGCAGACGAGCATCATATCAAGACCCCGCTGCTTGAGTTCGTGCTCGACGAGCGATACAGCCTTGGCATAGAATGCGTCGGATACATCGGTGCAGAGCAGGCCGATCATCTTCATGGAATCGAGACCCAGGCCACGGGCAAAGGGGTTGGGAGAGTAGTTTTCTTCCTGGATAACCGCTAGTACCTTTTGGCGGGTCTTTTCACTGACCTTTTCACTGTTATTGAGTACGCGTGATACTGTAGCGATGGAAACGCCACAGGCCTTAGCAATATCATAAATGGTCACATTTGCGCCTCCTGTCCGCTTATGAATGCATTTTACTTACACATATTGTAATGCAGATCGCAAAAGAAATGCAATAGCTTACATAAATTTATTTTGGTTTTCCTGTAATGTCTGGTATAAAAGAAAGAGGCAATATTGGAGATAAATTCACAAAAGAATAGAAAACAAGATAAAATAACGAAATGGAATAGTGAACAACAAACGAAAAACAATAGTAAACGAAACAAAACAACTAGACTTTTAGGAATTGTTTTCAAACAATAAATTTTTAGAATTTTATTGACATAGTAAAATGGAATCATTATAATAATGTTTGTAAGGGATTACATCCCGAATAAAGTGTAAGTGTTTACAAAGTGCGGGGATGAGAATCGTGAATGTTGAGGAGGAATGAACATGTCCTGGAAGAAGAAAGTTTTAGCTGCGTTATCGGTACTGACCGTCAGCACGATGGTGCTGGCTGGCTGCGGAGGCAGTTCCAGCAGTTCGTCGGGGGGAAGTGGCGATAAGATCGTTCTGCGTTATGCAGAGAATCAGGTAAAAGATTATCCGACGACCCAGGCTGCACAGAAATTTGCTGACCTCGTCAAGGAGAAGACCAATGGCCGTATCACCGTAGAGGTTTACGATAGCGGACAGCTTGGGGATGAGAAGTCCGTAATCGAGCAGATCCAGTTCGGTGGAATCGACATGAGCCGTGTCAGCCTGACGCCGCTCTCGGAGTTCTCCCGTAATCTCATGGCACTGCAGCTGCCGTACCTGTATCGCGATGCGGATCATATGTGGAAAGTGCTTGATGGTGACATCGGTAAAGACCTCCTGAAGAGCACCGAGGATTCTGGTATTGTAGGCTTGTCCTGGTATGATGCCGGTGCCCGTAATTTCTACGATACGCAGCATGAGATCAAGGGCCTGGCTGATATGAAGGGCCTCAAGATCCGCGTACAGGAATCTTCCATGATGATGGATATGGTCAAGGCTTTGGGTGCTAACCCGACGCCGATGGCTTATGGCGAAGTTTACTCCGCATTGCAGACGAACGTCATCGATGGTGCTGAGAACAACTGGCCGTCCTATGAGTCCACGAGTCATTATGAAGTTGCGAAGTACTATGTAGTAGATGAGCATAGCCGTATCCCGGAGATGCAGATCATCTCCAAGCAGACGATGGACAAGCTTTCACCGGAAGATCAGAAGATCATCCGCGAATGTGCTGCTGAGTCTGCCAAGTATGAGCGTCAGCTCTGGGCAGAGCGTGAGAAGGCTTCCGAAGAGAAAGTCAAAGCTGGTGGCGCAATCATCACCCGCCTTTCCGATGAAGCACGGGCTGAGTTCGTTAAGGCCGTGCAGCCGCTGTATGAACAGTATGGTGCAGAGTACAAGGACCTTATCCAGAAAATCCGTGACGTAAAATAAGAAAAATAAGAAGGGAGGCCTGCCCCGCATAGCGGGACAGGCCTTTCTCCTACTCAAAGGAGGGAACGATCATGGGCGAAGAGAAGAAAAAGTTGAATCCGATTCTTTCAGCAATGACATATGCATTTGATTTTACCTATTCAATTCTGCTTACCTACTCGAAGTTCGTACTGCTTATCATCGTATTTATCGTATCGGCTGAGGTTATCAGCCGTAAGTTCCTGGGCGGAAGCATTCGCTGGTCGGAGGAAGTGGCACTGTTCTTCATGGTCTGGATGGCCTTCATCTCGATGGCAATCGGCGTCCAGAAGAACCTGCATATTGCTCTGGGATTTTTCTTCAGCCTGCTGCCGCCAATGGCTGCCAAGATCGTGAATAAGCTGGATCTGGCTGTCATCATGGGCTTTGGCTGCTTCATGGTCTACTATGGGGCCAAGCTTGTGCAGAGTACGATGACCTCGACACTGCCTGCCACGCATTGGCCAGCCGGGCTGATGTATCTCATGATCCCGGTCGGTGGTATCTATATCGTGTATTTTGCCGGGTTGGATTTCTTTGGTCTCAAGGAATATCAGCATACGAAGTTCTATCAGGACGACGAAAAGAATGGAGGCGAAGCCTGATGTTTGATGCAAACACCGCCATCGCTTTATTATTTGGTACTTTCTTTCTATTTATTATCTGCCGGCTCCCAATCACCTTTGCACTGGCTGGTTCGACAGCCCTCACGATGCTTTATGTGAACGTGCCGCTCATGTCGCTGGTTCAGCAGATGAGTAAGTCCATCAACAGCTTTTCGCTGATGGCCATTCCGTTCTTCATCCTGGCTGGTGAGATCATGTGCGTCGGTGGTATCGCTGACCGTCTGCTGGCCTTCGCCAATGTGCTGGTCGGCCGGTTCCGTGGCGGACTGTCGCATGTAAATGTTGTTGCCAGTATGTTCTTTGGCGGCATTTCCGGTTCGGCTGTTGCCGATGTTTCTTCGCTGGGTTCGGTCGAGATCCCGATGATGGTCAAGGCTGGCTATACGCCGGAGTTCTCCACGGCCATCACGGTTACGGGTGCCTGCCAGGGCGTCCTCATTCCGCCAAGCCATAATATGATCATCTATTCGCTGGCTGCCGGCGGTGTATCAGTCGGTGCCCTCTTCCTGGGAGGTTTTATCCCGGGCGTACTGCTTGGTGTCTGCCTGCTGGTCGTATCGGTCTATATGTCCGTGAAACATAAATATCCGAAAGGAAAGGCCGTTACCTTCAAGGAAGGTCTGATGATCACCAAAGATGCACTGCTCGCATTGGGCACGGCACTCATCATCTTCTTCGGCACGGCACTTGGTTTCTTTACGGCTACCGAGTCGGCAGCCATCGCCTGCATCTATGCCTTCATCGTTTCCTTCTTTTTCTATCGGGAACTCAAAATACACATGATCCCGAAAGTGCTCATGAACACGGTCAAGACGATTGCCATGGTATTCAGCCTGATCGCTGCTGCTGGTGCATTCGGCTGGATGATGGCTTTCCTCAAGGTACCGACCATCATCACACATGGCGTTCTGAGCATCAGTGACAACCCAATCATCATTCTGCTGGCAATGAACGTGCTGCTGCTCTTCCTGGGCGCAGTCATGGATATGGCTCCGCTGATCGTTATCATGACGCCGATCCTGCTGCCGGTTGCTACCGCCTGTGGCATGAGCGCAGTCCAGTTCGGTGTCATGCTCATCTATAACCTGGCAATCGGCCTTTGCACGCCGCCGGTTGGTTCCGCCTTGTTCGTCGGCTGCGGCATCTCGAAGCTGTCCCTGGAAAAAGTGGGAAAGACCATGTTGCCAATGTATGTTGCCATGCTGGTCGGCCTGATGCTGGTTACATTCCTGCCCCAGTTGTCGACGGCACTGCCAATGGCTATGGGTGTGATGAAGTAAGCGGAAATACGCGAAAAACGTTGACAATAAAAGAGAAAAGATTTACAATAAGTGTAAGAGCTTACAGAGAATGTAACATAGCGATGAATCGTGTTAAAGGAGGTTACAATGATGAAACAGTTTATGGATGAGGATTTCCTGCTGCAGACGGAAACAGCGAAGAAACTCTATCATGAGCATGCGGCGAAGATGCCGATCATTGACTATCATTGCCATATCAGCCCGCGGGAGATTGCCGAGGATCACCGTTTCCGGGATATCACCGAGGTCTGGCTTGGCGGCGACCATTATAAATGGCGCATGATCCGCACCAATGGCGTAGAGGAAAAGTATATCACGGGTGAGAAGTCCACGGCGCGTGAGAAATTCCAGAAATTCGCGGAAGCACTGCCACGGGCTATCGGCAATCCGCTGTATCACTGGACGCACCTTGAACTCAAACGCTATTTCGGCTGTGACAAGCAGCTCAATGGCGATACGGCGGAGGAGATCTGGAATCTCTGCAACGAGAAGCTGAAGCAGCCGGACATGAGCGTCCAGGGGCTGATCCGTCAGTCCAATGTCAAGGTGATCTGCACGACCGATGATCCGGCTGATGACCTGAAATGGCATAAGCAGATCAAAGAAGAAGGCAAATGCTCGGCTAAGGTCCTGCCGGCCATGCGTCCGGACAAGGCCATGCGCATCGAGAAACCGGATTGGGACAACTACATGCAGTATGAGCTCGGAACGGCTGCCGGCGTAGAGATCAGCACGATGCAGGACATTCGCGATGCGCTGTCCAAACGCATCGAGTTCTTCGCTTCGATGGGCTGCAAGGCATCCGATCATGCGCTGGAATATGTATTCTACAATCCGGCCGAGGAATATGAGCTTGACGATATCGTCGGCAAGGTCATCAACGGCAAAGGCGTACCATCTAAAGACGAGATCGAGAAATACAAGACGGCGCTGCTGTTGTTCCTGGGCAAAGAATATGCCCGCCGCGGCTGGGCCATGCAGATCCATTACTCGGCGCTGCGCGACAACAACTCGGTCATGTTCGACCGCCTCGGACCGGATACGGGCTTTGACTGCATTGCCACGTACAACTGCGGCGAAGGCCTCGTAAATCTCCTGAATGCCCTTAATAAGGATGGGAATCTGCCGAAACTGGTCATCTACTCGCTGAATCCTGCCGATAATGCCATGATCGGTACGATCCTCGGTTCCTTCCAGGGACCGGAAGTGCCAGGCAAGATCCAGCAGGGTGCAGCCTGGTGGTTCAATGATACCAAACTCGGGATGGAAGCACAGCTGGCCAATGTCGGCAACCTGTCCGTCCTCGGCAACGCACTGGGCATGCTGACGGATTCCCGTTCCTTCCTGTCCTATACGCGTCATGAGTATTATCGCCGCATCCTTTGCAACTTCATCGGCAATCTGGTGGAGAATGGCGAATACCCGGCCGACATGAAATTCCTCGGGCAGATCGTTGAAGACATCAGCTACAATAATGCCGATCGTTACTTTGGATTCTAAGCTGTAAAATGCCAGTGTGTTGATGCATTGGCAGCCCTCCCTTTTCCGGGAGGGTCAGCTGCCTTATGTAAAACGGTTTACTAATGAAAATTTTCACCATATATCAGTAATAGAAAAGGAGCGTTATTCCATGAAAAAGGTCAATGAATTGAAACAAAGAGTGTCCCGTCCGATTAAAGTAATGCAGTTTGGCGAGGGCAACTTCCTGCGCGCATTCGTCGATTATGGGATCGATGTAGCCAATGAGGAACTTGGTTTCAATAGTAATGTTGCCATCATCGTGCCGATCTCCGGCAAACCGGCACGTTTCGCCAATCAGGACAACATCTACACGGTCTGCCTGCGCGGCCAGAAAGATGGCAAGGCCTTCAAGGAAGACCGTATCGTGACCTGCGTGGAAAAAGTGCTCGGCGCTTATGAGGACTATGAGGAATTCATGGGCCTGGCTCATCTGGACTCGCTTCAGTTCGTCGTATCCAACACGACCGAAGCCGGTATCGTCTATGAGGATGGCGACAAGCTTTCCGACTGCCCGCCGAAGACCTATCCGGCCAAGCTCACGAAGTTCCTCTATGAGCGTTACAACCATTACCATGGTGCTGCCGACAAGGCGCTCACGATGCTGCCGGTTGAGCTTATCGATCACAATGGGGAAAACCTCAAGAAATGCGTCATGCAGTATGTCGATCTCTGGAAACTCGAGGATGAGTTCCGCACCTGGCTTGACAAGGACTGCATCTTTGCCAGCACGCTGGTTGACCGCATTGTAACCGGTTATCCACGTGCCGAGGCAGCTAAGATGTGTGAAGAACTCGGCTATGATGATGAACTGCTCGACCAGGCAGAGCCATTCGGCCTCTGGGTCATCGGCGATGCCCGCGTAGCGGATAAGTTCCATGTATCGACGAACAAATGGCATGTTGAGTTCACCGATAAGATCGAGATGTTCAAGGAGCGCAAAGTCCGCATCCTCAATGGTGCGCATACGTCGATGGTGCTGGGCGCTTACCTGGCTGGCTTCGACTATGTCGGCCAGTGCATGGCTGATCCGGCTGTACGTGCACAGCTTGACCAGAGCGTCTATGGCGAGATCGTACCGACGGTCCATATGCCGAAGGAGAAAGCGGAAGAATTCGCGACGGCAGTATTCGAGCGTTTCGAGAACCCGTTCGTCAAGCATGCCCTGCTCTCCATTTCGCTGAACTCCATCTCCAAATGGCGTGCCCGCGTACTGCCAAGCTTCAAAGACAGCATTGCTAATAACGGCGGCAAGCTGCCGAAATGGCTCACCTACTCCTATGCAGCTTTGCTGGCATTCTATCATACGACGGAGAAGGGCGAGAAATGCCTGATCGGCTCTCGCGGAACGAATACCTATGAGATCCATGATGATGCCGATAAACTGGACAAGATTGCCGGCTGGGCAGCACTGCCGGACGACAAATATATCCATAATATCATGACGCAGACGGAATGGTGGGGCGAAGACCTCACGCAGATTGCCGGCTTCGAGAAAGCCGTAGCTGGTCACTTCAGCCGCATTGCTGAAGTCGGTGCCAAAGCGCACATTGCTGAGCTGGGCAAACAGGAGTAAGAGCCATGGCAAAGATTTTCAGGATACATGAAGCAGATAACGTAGCGGTGGCCGTTGAGGCCATCGCCAAGGGCGAGACCGTTACACTGGCTGGTGAGAACTATACGGCAGCCAGCGATATCCCCGCCGGTCACAAGATGGCCATCCAGCCGATCAAGGCCGGGGAAAAGGTCGTCAAGTACGGTTTCCCGATCGGCACGGCCAAAGCAGACGTACCGGCAGGCACCTGGATGCACAGCCATAACGTCAAGAGCCGGCTGGGCAGCCTGCTGTCCTATAACTATGAGCCGGAACTGGCCGGTGACACGGCGGTGAAGAATGACCATGCCTATACGTTCATGGGCTATGGCCGTCCGGATGGCCGGGCAGGCATCCGCAACGAAGTCTGGATCGTTCCGACGGTCGGCTGCGTCAATGCGATTGCCCGTACCATCGAGGATGAGTCCCAGCAGTTTAAGACTCCGCACATCGATGGCATCTATGCCTACAACCATCCGCATGGCTGCTCTCAGCTCGGCGACGATCAGCTGCATACGCAGAAGATCCTGGCCGGACTCGTTCACAGCCCGAATGCGGGCGCGGTACTCGTGCTGTCCCTGGGCTGTGAGAACAACCAGGTCGCACTCATGAAAGAAGCCATCGGCGACTATGATGAAGACCGGGTCAAGTTCCTGGTCTGTCAGGAAGTCGAGGACGAAGCCGCAGCCGGCGTGAGCATCATGAAAGAGCTCTGTCAGTATGCCGATCGTTTCCATCGCACCGAGCAGCCAGCCAGCAAACTGGTCCTGGGACTCAAATGCGGCGGCTCGGACGGATTCTCAGGCATCACGGCCAACCCGCTCGTCGGCATGATCTCCAACAAGATCGTAGCCACCGGCGGCACGACCATCCTGACCGAGGTCCCGGAGATGTTCGGCGCAGAGACTCTGCTCATGAACCGTTGCAAGGACAAGGCGACGTTCGACAAGACCGTCAAGCTCATCAACGATTTCAAATCGTACTTCATGCGCTATGGTGAGAAGGTCGACGAGAACCCATCGCCGGGCAACAAGGCGGGCGGCATCACGACGCTGGAAGACAAGTCGCTGGGCTGTGTCCAGAAAGGCGGCAAAGCCGCCGTACAGGATGTGCTCTCGTATGGTGACCGGGCCGAGGAAAAAGGCCTGCTGCTGCTGCAGGGCCCGGGCAACGATCTCGTTGCAGCCAATGCACTGGCCGCGGCCGGTGCCCATATCGTGCTCTTCACGACCGGACGCGGTACCCCCCTTTGCCAGTCCGGTGCCAACCGTCAAGATCGCCAGCAACTCAAAGCTGGCGGCCTTCAAGAACAACTGGATCGACTTCAACGCCGGCCAGCTGCTCGAAGGACGGAGCATGGACGATGTCAGTGAGGAATTCATGCAGTATATCCTCGACGTCGCCTCCGGCCGCAAACAGGCCAAATCCGAACAACTGGATAAACATGAGCTGGCTATCTTCAAAGATGGCGTAACGCTCTGAATTTTTCAGTCCCTTCCTCACAGAAGGGGCTTTTTTTATGGGCGAACCTATGGCGGTAGTAAGCTGCAGCCTCAATATTTTTCGGTCAGGCAGGAAAAATGTTATGTGGCAGAGAATGTTGTAGATACAGATAAAAAGAATCCGAATGAAGGAGTGAGCAGATATGGCAGGAAAAATCAAGAACTGTCCAATGTGCGGTAAATTGTTTGCCGATAATGGTGCACGTGTTTGTCCGGAATGTTATGACAAGATCCAGAAGAAAGAAGCAGAGATCATCAATTATGTCCGTGATAATCCGAAAAGCAAGGTCACAGAAATCGTTGAAGCTACCGGTGCATCCGAGAAGATGATCAAGAAAATGATCCGTGAGGGCCGGTTTATTCAGGTCGGGGTCAAGATGAGTTATCCTTGTGAAAAATGCGGTGCTCCGATCATTACCGGTCGTATCTGTCATAAATGCATGGAAGAGATGAGAGGGACATTGCAGAAGCAGACGTCAGCAATCACTGCTGCCAGGCAGGCGGCCAAAGCGGCTCGCGGGCATGGGATGTATTCAAAAAATCCGTCAGATCGTTAGAAAGACGTAAAAGGCAGTAAAATGCTGAAAAACGGAGAAAAAAAAGGATATAGGAAGATAATGACCAAAAAGCAGGAGTTAAGGCTCCTGCCTTTTTTTTCGATAGAATAACTAGAAGACATTAGAAGGATCTGCTAAAGGTCCTATAGACGTCCAATCCAATAAATGACAGGTGGTGAAATCGAATGCTAATCAACAACAACATCCAGGCAGTAACCGGGGCTTATAATGTCAGCACTTCAACGTCCGCACGGCACACCAGTAAAACGGAGGCCGCAAAGGATGCAGATGAGGTTCAGCTCTCAACGGGAGTACAGAGTTTCAGTGGACTGCTTCAGCAACTGCGTGGGACGGATGCGACGCGTTCTGAGAAGGTATCAGCACTCAGTCAGCAGATGGCAGATGGCAGCTATAGCGTAAAAGCAGAGAACATTGCCAGCAGTCTGCTTGACACGCGCTTTTGAGGAATCCGCTTAGTGGGGACGGAGGAAGGATATGTGGCAGGAACTTGCAGCAACATTGAATGAACTGAATAAGATCTATCAGCAGATGCTGGAGCTAGGCAAGCGCAAACGAACGGTTCTTGTCACACTTGACATGAAAGCGCTGGAAGCCATCATCAAAGAGGAAGAGCCATTGGTCCGCCGAATCAATGCGCTGGAACAGGATCGTCAGAAGGCACTGATCCATCTGGCTGTAGAGAACCGGAACATCACGAAAGACACGCAGATGGCGGAAGTGCTGAATCTGGCACCAAGCGAACTGCAGCCGGTCCTGCGGCCAGTTGTATCAGTCTTTGACGGTGAATACCGGAGCGGTCAGTGAACTGCGGATGGCAAAAATATCCTGATCCGGGCCGCCATGAATGCTGCTGCTTATCATTTGAACCGCATTGGCGGGGCGAAAGGTAGAGCCTGCCTATGGCAAGGGTGGCGACGAAAGTGATTTCACACCGTAAGAATTTCGAATTTGATGCATAGGATTTGGACCTATATAATTTTTATGACGAGGGTGGGATAACGATGGATGATGCAATCCGGCTGCTCCGGGCGGAGCTGCTGCTGACACAGGAATGCCTGGACAGGCTGCAGCGCATAAAGAGAATTCTGCAGGAAAATACGGACGGAGCAGAAGTGGAGTCGACGGTTCAGACCATCCAGCCTATATTATCAGAACTGAGCCTGCTGGATACACGCAAACGTGAATTCTCCAGCGGGTGGGGAAGACGCGTATGACCGCATATGCGGCAGATCAGCCGGATTCTGTGGAAAGGAATACGGTACTGCATCTGCTGCAGAAGGTCCAGCAGGCGGAACGGACAATGCGTAAGGATTTGGATGATGCCAGGGAACTGTTGAAGCGCAGTAAGCAGTTCGTGGATTTCCATATCAATGTGATCACACAGACCGCTGCAAATGATACTTATGTACCACCAGGGACGGCTGAACTGGAGAACCGACGCGGAGTCAGGATGTTCGATGCGAATGTCTGATGGACGCAGCAATGATGCAATAATGCAACGAAGGAAAAGGTGATAATATGCGTTCAACATTTTCGGGCCTGAACACGATGGTCCGCGGCATATCCGGAAACCAGCTCTCGCTGGATACGGTAGGTCATAACATAACGAATGCCTCGACTACAGGTTATTCCCGTCAGAGCGTGAACCTGGCGGCGACCAGGGCTCAGGCAACATCTTCGCTTTATGGGGATGTCCTGGTGGGGTCTGGTGTTGACTCAACATCCATCCAGCGTGCCCGCAATACCTATGCGGACAAACAGTTCTGGAGCGAGACGGCTACGCAGAACTACTACAAAACAAAACAAACCAATTATGACAAGGTGGAAGCAGTATTTGATGATTCTGATAATACTGGCATCCAGAATACGTTGAAAGAATTCTACAGTTCATGGTCTTCTCTTTCGACCAGTGCAAGTACATCGAGCAATCGTGTCTCGGTTATTTCCAAGGCACAGTCATTCATTGATTCGGTGAAGACGGCATCCAAGCAGCTGCAGAATCAGATTACTTCGAACTACGATGAACTGTCATCCGGCATCACGAAAATCAATAACATCACGAGCCAGATTACCCAGCTGAACCAGAACATCATGACGACAGAGGCCAATGGCGCCTCGGCCAATGACCTCCGGGATCAGCGTGATAATCTTGTCGATGATCTGTCGAAGTATACGAACCTCAATGTTTACGAAGACAGCAACGGCATGTACAGCGTGGTATCAAATGGTGTTTCGTTGGTTAATGGTGTCAACAAACTGACCTTGCAGCTGTCTGATCCGATTGCCAACAGCACGTATGGAGTGAATGATTATAATATCCAGATCAAGGAAGCCAACACGACGTTCATGCCGACCAATGGCATTCTGAAATCCCTTCAGGATACTATCGCAGAAGATAAGACCTACATCGATGGCCTGGCAAATATCTCGGCAACCATGATGACGACGTTCAACACGCAGCATCAGCAGGGAGCCGGCATCGACAGCGCGGCATCATCCGGGCTGAATTTCTTTGGCAGCAATGAGATGACCTATACCTGGGATGCGTCGAATAATGCAGTGGTTGCTACAGCAACTACCAGATCACAGACATCTTCGACTACGGATGGTGTGACAACCTACACTCTGACTAAAACACAGGATTCCACTAAGACCACATCGCTGAAGGGAATCAATATCATCAATGCGATGACAGTGGCCAGTGAACTGACTGCTGCTGATGGTCAGAATCTGATTGCAGCCCGTGCATTGACAACAACGAATGTGGATACTTCCACAGCAGGTAAGACGATCACTACGTTTACCAGTAGTTCCCTGAATGGTACAGCCGATGGTACGAATGCCGTCAATATCAGTGCATTGTTCAATATGGATCAGTCGAATACGGTAGATACGAAAACGACCAGAGCCATTGGTGAGATATCCATCAATAACTACTATAATTCGATGACGTCACATCTGGGCAGTGACTCTGAAACTATGGATGATAAGGCCAGCTCACAGGATGATCTGATTACGCAGATCACGAATTGGCGTTCCTCCACGTCTGGCGTCGACTGGAATGAGGAACTCACGAATATGATCAAGTTTCAGCAGGGCTACAGTGCCTGCTCGCGCTGCCTGACGACAATGGATGAGATGCTGGATAAGCTGGTCAACAGTACGGGTACTGTCGGCAGATAATGAGGAGTGAACAATAATGTCAATACGTGTCAGCAGCAATCAGATGGTTGCAAACTACCAGCAGCAGCTGAATGGTGCCAACAGCCGTCAGACGAAGCTGATGGAGCAGGGCGATGGCAGCAAACTGCATCGGCCATCGGATGATTCGGTAGCCTATGCGAAATATCTGCGCTATGATATTTCCAGCAATGAGAATACACAGTATCAGAATAACGTCAGTACCGCAGTATCCTGGATGAAGACCTCGGATGCAGCATTAGTCAATATGACTTCAATCCAGACGACCTTTAAGGAAAAGACGGTTGCTGCGGCTAACTCGACCAATAATACGAGTGATATGCAGGCAACCGGTAAAGAGATGCTGGCAGAGATCCAGGAAATGGTTTCTTTGGGCAATACGCAGCAGGGAGATCGCTATGTGTTCTCCGGTCAGTCGGATCTGACGCAGCCGTTCACGATGTCGACGGAGACTGTTGATCGTGGACTGGCAAAGACATTGGATGATACGCAGGCGGCATTCTTCAATACAACGGACAATAAAGGCAGCATGACACAGATGCTTACGATGACCGGCAGCGATGGCAATACGTACTATCTCAATACGACAAATGGCAAGCTTTATTCGAAAGACTTTGTCGACAGTGGCTATAAAGATAAGATAGCTGGCGGACAGACAACGGTTCAGGATGGTGACGAAGTCGGTACGATTTCAGGCTTTGGTACGACCTATAAAGTGTCGGACTACTTCCAGAATACAGGGAAAATCAAGACAGGAACGGATGTCACGACTGCAGCCTCGGCAGCTTTAAAGGGCGTGTCCGTGACAACGAAGGATACATCGGGAACTGCAACAACAAGTACGGTTGATTTTTCCTTTAAGACAATATCGCAGAATATTGTTACCTATAACGGCGATGAGAAACATATCTCGATGGTCAAGCAGAATGGAGCCGTTGACCCGGCTTCGGATACGGTCAATGTGACCGGTTCGGAGATTTTTGGCAGCGATATCTTTGATAATTCAAGCTCAGGCAACAGCGTTTCCGGGTCGGCGATGCTCAACAATATGCTGACCGTCTATACGAAAACAAATGCTGCCGATAATACCTGGCTGACTACAGACGGGCAGACGCTGTCAGATACGGCCCATTCTACGACGGTCAATATCGAGGGGAAACTGGGCGCACGACAGGCACTGTACACATCGGTATCGACGATGCTGGATAACCAGAGCGAGATCATTACCTCGGATATCACGGATGTGAGTTCGACGGATGTCGCAGCCCTGGCAGTAAAGCTCATGCAGGAGCAGACCATCTACAATATGAGCCTGTCGCTCGGAGCGCGGATCCTGCCGAAGTCCCTGTCAGATTATCTGTCCTGATGGATAGCGCAATCTTTTAAAAAATAGTATAATAGGGTAAAGTTAACGGATTAGCAGGATTTTTTCCTAGGGAAAGGGTGAAGAATCTATGCTGCGACTGAATATGCGGACTACCCAGCCTATGATAGGCATGCATACGCAGCTTGGTAAGCTGGAAGCGCACATGACACCGGCAAAACTGCATACAGAGAATAGACAGGCCCGGTCGAATGCCCATTGGACCCAGCCGTCATTGGATATTGATACCTACCCTAGCCGTCATTCCTATGGATATACGAATCACGAAGATTTTGCGAGAGAACATGGTCAGCAAGGTCTCAGTGATGTTCAATCAGCAGATTCAGAAGCGACGCAGCAGGCGTGGGCCAATATCGATAATGGCGGGGTGCCCGGACGGCGTCCTGCAATCGAGCATTATGCTAATAAGCTCGATCAGGAGATCAGCAAGCAGCGTTACATCGTGGCGGAGGCTATTCCTGATCCTCAGATCACATTTACGCCAATAAAGGCGGAAGGGGAAGCGACTCCTGGTGATGTTACGGAGCAGATCGATACCGAGGCCTTTGCCCAGACGAATTTTACGCCGGGGCAGGTCGAAATCTATATGCAGCAGAAACCAGACGTCAAGCGTTGGGTTACCGAAGGAAAATACGATATCTATGCATGAACCCGTGAGTTCATGCAGAGTTGGAGGCATGACAAATGAAAAAGGTCAACACGTTACGGTTTGGCGAGATTGAAGTAGACGAAGACAAGATTGTTCATTTTGCAGATGGTATACCAGCCTTTGAGGACGAGCATGAGTTCCTGATCATTCCTTATGATGAGGAGAGTCCCTATGTGTTCCTGCAGTCTTTATCGACACCGGAGCTGGCCTTCCTCATGACGGTGCCGTTCGTATTCTTCCCGGCGTATGAGTTTGAGCTGGATGATGCGAATCAGACCAAGCTCGGACTGACCCGGCAGGAAGACATGGTTGTCTACACACTGCTGACGATTCCGGCTGGCCAGGTTGAAGCTATGACAGCCAACCTTATGGCACCAATCGTATTGAACCAGGCCAACATGCAGGCTCGTCAGATTGTGCTGGATAAAAGCCGCTATACCACGAAGCATAGATTGTTTCCAGTGAAGAAGGAGGACAAATAATGCTCGTACTTACCCGTAAACCACGTCAGCAGATCATGATTGGTGACAATATCGTCATCAATGTCGTCGAGGTGCAGGGCGACAATGTCCGCATCGCCATCGATGCGCCAAAGGAAATCAAGATCTATCGCGGTGAGATCTATCGCGCCATTCAGGAAGAAAACCAAAAAGCAGCGGCTCCGGCTCCAACGGATCTGGATCTGAGTCAGGCCCTGCCTAAAGAATAAAGTCATTTATTTATCTATGGAGGGATTACAATGATAGGGAAAGTCCAGGATATGGTGACAGCAGCCATTGTAGTTGGTGCGGCCGATAAGGTCAGCAGCGACAACTCAGCCGTCAGCACGCAGAATGCCAATTCACAGCAGGGGATTGCCAGTGATCTGTCGCATGTCTCAGCTTCACAGCAGGTACAGCAGACGGATCAGGCAAATACAGATTCAAAAGATAAGCAGAACAAGAAGGATAAGGACAATCAGCTGATGGATGAGAAGTCCGTCAATCTGATGACCAAAGAGCTTAACGAGCTTATGAGCAAGATCAATTGCGATTTAGAGTTCAGCTACCATAAGGAAGTCAACCTGATGTCCGTCAAGATGATTGACAAGAATACGCAGGAAGTACTGAAGGAAATGCCACCGGAATCGATGATCAAGCATATGATGGCAGCGAAGGATTGGCTGGGAGCGTTCCTGGACAAGAATGCCTGAGGAGGTGTGAAAAATGAGCACACATGGAATCTATGGTTTATCCGGTTCGGGCATCGATGTGGAGTCGATGGTCAAGGTCGGGATGATGACCAAGCAGAGCCAATATGATAAGTTGTATAAAAAAGAAGTCAAGAATGAGTGGATTAAGGATGCTTATTCCAGCGTCTATTCAGACCTGCAGACATTCAACAGCTCAACGATGTCGAGCTATAAGATGTCGTCGAAAACGAACCCGATGCTGGCGGCCAGCACGACTTCGACGGTGGCATCGGCTACCGCCAATGCAGATGCGGCCAGCATGTCGCATAGCGTAACGGTTACGCAGCTTGCCAGCAATGCCTATATGCAGTCGACGGAGGCGGTTACCAGAGCAGCCAGTACGACGGATAAGACGAGCACCAGTATTTATCTGACGGATGTCCTCTATAATGCCACGGATCTGGCGACGCAGAAGGCCGCCTATACGAAGATGTCAGATGAGGAGAAGTCGCAGGTGGCGTTGAGCTTCACCATCAGTGATGGTGATTCTGACAACACCGGGACGAATAAGAAGAACATCAATTTTACTTATGCGGATTTGTTTGGCAGCAACCAGACACTCAATGATCTGGCATCGAAGATCAAGAACTCGGGTGTCAATATCGCCGCGCAGTATGATTCGACGAATAATTCGTTCAGTCTCTACAATAAAGATGGAGGCGCCTCCAATCAGATCAATCTGTCGGTTACCAGCTATGATGCGGCGACGACAACCAATGGAGTTACCTATTCCGCTTCGGCCGATGAGGCGGCGCGGACATTGCTCAATAACCTGCATCTTGGCGCTGTCCATACGGTGACAGCAGCTGAGGCCGCAGCGGATTCGAGTCTCACCGCCGGTACTACGACGTTAGGCCAGGCGGCGACCTTCAGCGCCGGAGATACCACGGCGGTTTCGGTGTCAGGGACAGATGCAAAGGTCACGATCGATGGCAAGTCGTATACGTCAGACAGCAATAAGCTCTCGGTCGCCAATGTCACCTATACGCTGGCGTCCACCGGAACGACCAATGTGACGGTCTCGCAGGATACGGATACCCTCATCAGCAATGTCAAGCAGTTCGTGACGGACTACAACAAGATGCTCGATGAACTCAATACGAAGTATAATGAGACGCAGTATTCGACCTATGATGTGCTCACGAAGTCGCAGGAAAGCTCAATGACGGCTGATCAGATCACGAAGTGGAACGAGAAAGCCAAATCCGGCCTGCTCTATCATGACAAGAATATCGGCAATATCATCAGCTCGATGCGTGAGGCCATCTATACACCAGTGGAGTCCGTAGACAGCGACTACAATACGATGATGTCGATCGGAATCACCTCGTCAACGGATCAGGGACATCTGACGCTGGACGAAGACAAACTCAAGAAGGCACTGGCGGCGGACCCGGATAGCGTGTATCAGCTGTTTGCCTCCTCGGGTGAGGTGACGGACAGTGCTGGCAAGACTACGACGAACTATGATAAGGAAGGCGTAGTCAACCGCATCTATGATAAGGTCAATACGGGTATGTCTGTGATGAAGGATTATGCGGGGACCTCTACCTCAACTTCGGATGACAGCACGCTGGGCGAGCTGATCCGTGACCTCAAGACGAAGATGAGTGACTTCAAGACACAGATGGATGCCTATGAGGACAAGCTGTTCGATAAATATGACGCCATGGAGACCGCAATCCAGAAGCTCAGTGCTTCGATGAACTATGTCACCGGCAGCACCAGCAGCTGATTCACAGGATATTAGCAACAAACAGGGGGCAATCAAATGGTAAACGCAGCGGAAGCCTATAAGCGGCAGCAGATCATGACCGCGACGCCGGAGGCATTGACGCTTATGCTCTATAATGGCTGCCTGAAATTCATGAATGAGGGCATGGAAGCCATAGAGAAGAAGGACTTCGAACAGGCAAATACGTCAATCCAGAAGGCGGAGAACATCATATCGGAGTTCCGGATCACGCTCGATATGCAGTATGATATCGCCAAGCAGCTGTTGCCGCTCTACAACTACACCTACGACCGGCTGGTCGAGGGCAATCTGAAGAGTGATGCCACGATGATCCGGGAAGCCAAAGACATCATTACCGAGCTGCGCGATGCCTGGGCACAGGCCATGAAGAAAGCCCGCCAGGATAAGGGGACGCAGAAAGCTCAGGGCAGCAGCTATGTCGGCTGAAGCAGCTGCCATGGAGCAGGCAAAGGCGAACTGGCAGCTCTATCTGACGCTGAGTCAGGAGCTGCTCAAGTTCATTGACCAGAATGATATCGATGAATTCCTGGAGCTTGAGCGGCAGCGCAGCATCGTGGTCGGGCGCATGAAGGCCTTGCCGGAGACGGAGATCTTCCGTCAGACGGATGAGTGCCGGGCGCTCGTGGCGAAGATCAGGCCGCTTGACATGCAGATCCTATACAAGGCGAAGTCGTGGCTGAATAAGTCCAGGCAGCAGAATGCCACGGTCCGGTCCTATGATCTGCAGTCGTTTAATCCCTTGGGCAACCTGGTGAACCGCAAGTATTAAAGCCGAAAAAAATCAAAAAAAAAGTAAAAAAACACTTAAGGAAATCGGAATAGCATCCGATATATATAGTGTAAGGCAAGATAATAGGTAAGCAGCAACGGATGGTCTCGGTCAGCTAGCAGCCCGTGCACCAGCCGGAACGGCTTGCTATTATATAATGAATGGCGGTCATGGATGGCCGCTCCCCAATAATAATAACTGTTTAATCAGGGAGGAATTTTATCATGGCAATGGTAGTAAAAAACAACATGTCGGCAATCAATACGCTGAACACTCTGAACAAGAACTCGTCCGCTCTTTCCAAGAGCCTGCAGAAAGTATCTTCGGGCATGAAGATCAACTCCGCAGCTGACGATGCATCCGGCTATGCCATCTCCGAGCGTATGCGTGTGCAGATCCGTTCTCTGGATCAGGCCAACAGCAACACCCAGAACGGCAGCAGCATGATGAAGGTCGCTGAGGGCGCAGTCTCCAGCACCGTCGATATCCTGAAGACGCTTAAAGAGAAAGTCATCAATGCATCCAACGATACGAATACGGATTCGGATCGTCAGACGATCCAGAAGGAACTCGACCAGTCCATCGACCAGATCGATGACAATGCCAATGTTACCTTCAATGGCAAATACCTTGTGGATGGCTCCAAGAACACGGCAGGCAAGGCAACTTACACGGCTTTGACGAACCAGAGCCTGGCAACGGATACGAATGCCGATACGAAGCTGACGGCACTCAAATCGCGCAGCGGCGACGGATTGGAACTTGCCTCCACGGATAAGCTCACGGTATCCTATGTGCAGGCTGGCAAGACCTATTCAACGACCTTTGAGGTCGGCGACAAAACGATGCAGGATATCTTCACGGCCGCTGAGGGTGTCGATACGGGCAGCAGTGTATTCGCAACTTCTTCCAATGACAGCGTCAAGGCAGCTGGCGGCACGGCTAATGCATCGAATGTGAGCGCTGAGTCGAAGGCAATCGAGTTGCTGAAATCGCAGCTCGCAAATGGAACAGGTGCCGATGCTACGGCTGTAGCAAAAAGTGCAGCAGGCTCTACTACGGGAGTGGCAGGAGGCAATATCAAAGGCTCTGCTACTCCAGCGGCGGATCTGACATTCAAGTCATATACAGATGCAAACGGCGATGCTTATGGTGCTGGCACACTGTATACAGCAGTTATCGATGCGGATAAGACGTTAGGAAAAGCGGAAACGGCAATCGGCTCTTATACCAGTTCTACGAATACGGGTACTGGTACGGCTGGTACGCTCGGCACGGCTCTGACGAAAGCTGGCATTGCCTGGGATGGTACAGCGGCAACGCTGGAGGCATCCGATATGGCAGCCAAGCTGGAGACTGCATATGCCGACCCGACCAATGATGGCCTGAAAGAAGCAGTGGCAGCTTATCGCAGCGATGTATCTGACCTGGCGACGGCCAAGACTGCAATGACGGATTCCGTTAAAGCCTATGAGACTGCCACCAAACAGCTGACAGCTCTTACGACGAATAAGACAGCAACGGATCAGCAGGCAACAGCAGATACCTATGCAGGCGCACTGAAGGCGACCATGAATGCCGGTTTGGATACGGCAACTCAGATTGCTTATAGTGATGTTGTGGTTAATGATGATGGAACGCTTGGAACTGGCACGACTCATGCCGCAGCTGCTGCGACGGATACGCTTAGGACCGCAGCCAAGGAGGCTTATGCGAAGGCGTTGGATACGGTTGCCTCGAAGGTCGCATCGGGGGCCATGGCTGCTGGCAAGGCGAAGACAGCACTGCTCAACATCAATGCTGCGTTCATGGGTGGCGCGACTGGTGGAACCCAGATTAATTCGGCTACCTCTGGTGACAACTATGCAGCCGCGTTAGACACGCTGAAGACGGATAAAGCTGCTGTGACAACTGTAGCCGCAGACCTTAAGAGTGCGCAGGATAATGTCGTATCCAAATTCAGCGGTCCGGCAGTCCTGACTGGCTCGAATGTCGGCGTGAATGGCGCCGGTGAAGTTGTATCTACTGCCAACGGCAACAATGCGATTACGCTTACGGCTAATGCCTCGGGCGTTGGCGGCCAGATCTCTGGCTTCAACATCAGCGTTTCTGATTCGAATGGCAATGTGAAGAAGTCGGCCAATGCATCGCTGGATGCTTTTGACGAGACAGTCCGTGCCCAGAATGAGTCCGCTGATAATGCCATTGCTTTGCAGGTCGGCTCCAAAGCGAACCAGTCCATCAAAGTTGGTCTTACGGATATGCGTTCCGAGGCTCTCGGCCTGAAAGGTGCCGATGGCACGAAACTCAACATCTCGACGCAGACCAAGGCCAATGCGGCTGTCAATGTCCTTGACAATGCACTGCAGAAGGCACTGGATCAGCAGACCACGATCGGTTCCGTTGAGAGCCGTCTGGAATACACGTCCAGCAACTTGACGACGGCCAGCTCGAATGTCCAGTCCTCCGAGTCCACGATTCGCGATGCGGATATGGCCAAGGAAATGACCGAGTACACGAAGAACAACGTACTCCTGCAGGCTGCACAGTCCATGCTGTCCCAGGCAAACCAGAACAGCTCCAGCGTTCTGAGCCTGCTGAAGTAAGCAAAGTTCATAAGATCTACAGAAAGCCTCCCTTCGGGGAGGCTTTTTTTTGCATCAGCATGTAGCGGATGTTATAATGAGGGAAACAGTGAAATACATTGTGAGCCCAAACGTTAGGTTGAAATATATGAAGGGGATAGCTATGGATAATGCAGAAATCTATCATATGACCTATATAGGAAATTTGTACAATATCTTGTCAAAAGGTGTTATCTTGTCCAAGAATATGATGCGGAATCGTAGTGTCCGATATCAAAGTATTGCGCACGAGGATATACAGGATAAGCGTGATCAGGTGGCTGTACCGTTGCCTCCAGAAGGGAATTTGCATGATTACGTGCCTTTTTATTTTACGCCTAGAACTCCGATGATGTATGCATTGCATAGGAGGAATGTTCCTTCTTATGAAGGTACTGATGAGGACATTGTGTACTTAAAGACATCTGTGCAGCATGTGATTTTATTAGGGGAACAATATGTCTTTACAGATGGGCATGCTATTATGGATTACGTGCGTTTTTTTAATTCTCCAGCAGATTTGAATGAGTTATACTGGAATATTATAAATGCAAAATATTGGAATGATTTTACTGATGGGCGGTGCAGACGACAAGCTGAATTTTTGGTGTTTCAGAGTCTTAGCCTATGTGCAATTGAAGAGATCGGAGTCAAGACGGAACGTATGAAAATAAAAGTGGCTCTTCACTAGCATATGTGGGTGAAACTACCATTAAAAATCATCTTAACACCTTATGCCATATAGGCTGCTGGGCGATTTGGTAATGGGATGTTTATATCAGAGCAAACCAACAGTATCATATCGAGCATATTATGGATATTCCGGAAGCCGAATGAGCGCCGGATTATCAGCTTGATTTTGTTATTGTTTGCTTCAATTCTGGCATTGCTGACCTGCTGGCGAATGGTGTTTAAGATGTGATTGCGGTGTCGCATGATTTTTCGCTGTAGTTCCACGAATTTCGGGATTCGACAGTGACGTGCCCATTTCACCCATTTGGTCAGTGCGGCATCCGCTTCATCGACGTCTGTCATATGAAAGATGAGTCGCAGTGCCTCCTTGATCTTGTATGCTCTATACAGTTGGTTATCTGACAGCTGTATCAGTTCCAGCTTGGCCTTCTGGGTTTCCGTCAGGTTTTCCGGAGCCTTTCCCAGTGCATAAGCAGCCCCCTTGATGGACGTTGCTTTCTGCTTGGCTGCGGCAGCTTCTACAGCGTGCGCATCATCCTTTTGCGGTCGACCGGTCTTCTCTGGTTTCGGCAAAGCCTTAACTACGGCCTGAGCTTCACGCCAGCTTTGTCTGCGCACTGCATCCAGTGCATCCATGGCCCATTCCACAACATGGAATGCGTCGACGCAGCGCTCGCAGTTGGGCAGATACTTTTCCACGCACTCAGTGATCCACCGGGCACCATCAGCACTGACCACTTGAATGGATTCCCGCTGTTCCTGGCTCAGAAGTTCCATGAAGCGTGTAAGGACGGTCTTGCCCTTTCCCTCATGGGCCCAAACCACGGTATTGTTCTCGTGATTTACAACCACGGTAATGTACTTGTGCCCTTTACGGTAACTGGTCTCATCTATGCCGATAACTCTGAGTCCATCCAACCGTCCGCGCAGGTCCGGCTCGATATCTTTATGGACGCGGGATATGATTCTGCCGACAGTGTCCCAGGCGACACGCATATAGGCAGCTACAGCGCTCTTGTTGAGCTGTGTAGCCAGCCAGGCAGTGCTGTACTCGAACTCCTTGGTAAAGCCGGAGCCATGGAAAGCCCAGGGGACACTGGCAACGACCACACCATGTCGAGGACAGCAAATACGCTGACTGGTAGATTCTATTTCAACGATGATTCCGCCACAATCTAAGGCACGCCATTTGCGTGCAGCGCCATGATGGTCGTAGCCAGGACATTTCTGGTCGCAATGAGGGCAGCGATTTTGTAAGCGTTTATGCGGACGGGCTTTGATAAGGAGGCGCTGAACACCACGCTTGTCAGTCCAGGAATTGACATCTTTGATAACGATGTCCTTGACATTTAAGAGATTTTTGCATAAGGTAGAAGTAGAGACCATCTGTATCCTCCGTGATTAGTTGAGTAGGAACTTCTATTTTACCACGGATACAGGTGGTTTTTATTTTTTTCAGTAATATTGCAGGCTATCTACCCACACATGGTAGTGAAGCCTCATAAAAGTTAACGAATGTATTGCTCATACTGTATTTAATATCAGCGTATCGATTCATCCAGAGTGGTATTTTTGAGGGGGGGAGAAGTAGAAAATGATTCATTTTGTATCGGGAAATTTGCTGGCTGATGAAGCAGAAGCCTTAGTCAATCCAGTAAATTGTGTCGGAATCATGGGTAAGGGGCTGGCATTACAGTTTAAAAAGAAATTCCCCGAAAATTTCCAGGTTTATCATAAGGCTTGTAAATCAGGTGCAGTAACGTTGGGGAAGATGTTTATTTACGAAAATGGTGATATGTTTAATCCTAGATATATTGTTAATTTTCCTACGAAAAACGATTGGCGAAACAAGTCTAAATTAGCTGATATCAAAGCGGGCTTAGCTGATTTGGCTGAGCAAATCGTATCCTTGCAGATTCATTCGGTGGCGATTCCTTCTTTGGGATGTGGCAATGGAGGATTGGAATGGCAGAAGGTCAGACCATTGGTCTATGAGTATCTTGATAAGCTGGAAAATGTTGCTGTAACAGTTTATGAACCTGTTCAAAAGCGGCCGTGTATTAATTTAGCCAGAGCGATGCTGCTTAAATTGATGCAGGCATATGTTAAGCAGGGGTATCCTATGACCATTCATGAAGTGCAAAAGCTTGCTTATTTGTTGCAAGAATCAGGACTTCAATTGAATTTGAATTTCACTTATGGAATAAATGGGATATGGGATAAATCGCTGCTTTTGGTACTGGAACAGTTAAAACAAGGCGGATATATTTGTATTGATTCATTAGATGATGTAAATGCACAGATTGAATTAAATCATCATTGGAGACAGGATGCTTCAAAAGAATTATTGCCAAAGGGAACAATCGACAAGCCATTGCGAAAGGCGGAACAAATGATAACCGGCTATGAAACTCCCTATGGTTTGTCCTTGCTAACTAAGCTCATATGGCGTGAAGTATCTGGGTATAGGGAAGATATAGCTGAGATTTCATCAGCGTCAGGAGAGAGTTATCCAATGTATCGTGCATTGCTTCATTTGAACAAGGTAAGGCAATCTGTATAAATGGTTCAAGTATCGGGCAGGATTATATAGCATCCTGAGCAAAGAAGTCCTCTCCTTCGAGGGAGGACTTTTTCTATTGCAAAGGGCTTATCGTGGATGAGTTCGTCTTTCATGTTTGCAGGATTTTAGAGGAAAATACAGAACTTTATAGGTAAGAGAGTATAAGGGGGAAAATCCATGAAACTGACGGCCTGCTATATCACGAAGAATGAAGAAAAGACGCTCGCGCGCTCCCTGGACAGCATACGGGAACAGGTGGATGAGATCCTCGTAGTCGATACGGGGTCGACGGATGAGACAATCAAGGTTGCACGTAAGTATGGTGCGCAGGTATCCTTGTTTGAGTGGCAGGATGATTTTGCGGCAGCACGCAATGCTGCACTGGAACAGGCCAGTGGGGACTGGATTGTCTTTCTGGATGCGGATGAGTATTTTACGGCAGATACAGCGGGGCATTTGCGCCGGTTTATCGAGCAGCAGGACAGAGCCAGTCAGATGGGGTGCCTCATTAAGATCGTTCATATCGACGCAGATGCAGCAGGTGCAAGGCTTGGAGCGGTCTATGGGCTGCGGGCTTTTCGTCGTGTGCCAGAACTGCGTTACGTGGGACGCATCCATGAGGAACTGCGGCTGGCGGGCGGCGGGATCCGTTCTTTGTCGGTGGCTCCAGCCCGGGAACTGCGGCTGGAGCATACGGGGTATTCTTCCTCGCAAAGCCATTCAAAGGCCGAGCGCAATCTGCGGCTCCTGCTCGCAGAGCTGGCTGTTACGGAGCAGGAGGAGCGTCTGTATGGCTATTTGTCAGATGCGTATCTGGGCCTGGAGCAGGAGGAGAAGGCCGCTTATTATGCCCGGCTGGCTGTTGCATCCGGGCGTCGGCAGACGACAGAGGCGAGCCGTCCGTATCGGATTCTGCTGCAGCTTTTGGCTGCCAGTGCGCCAGGCGGGGCGGAGCATCGACAAATCGCGGCACAGGCGGTGCTGGATTTTCCGGAGCTGCCCGAGTTCCATGCAGAGTATGCGCAGTGTCTGGCCCTGCGGGAGGCATATCAGGCAGCGGTAGCCGAGATACAGCGCGCGCTGCAGGCTTTTAGAGACTATACGGGACTGGAGCCGATGTTCTTTACCGCGGATATGGTCCGGCAGGCGCAGAGGCAGCTGGCCGAATGGCAGAGCAAAGTGGAGGTTCCGAGAAATCCTCAGACAGCAGATCAGCTCTTGCAGCAGCTGACAGCTGCCCGTGAGGCAAAGGATATGGAGCAGGCGCTGCAGGCTGCGGATATCCTTTTTTGGCAGTATCCGGATTACGTGCCTGCAATGGAATCGGTTACCAGCCTGTATATCGATGTGGGGGATTTCGCGCTGGCAGCGTGTTCCCTGCAATCGATGTGCCGTGTTTTGCCCGTGTCGCCTTATCGGCTCTATCTGCAGGCGAGGGTAGAGCATCAGCAGATGAAACATGAGGCGGCGATTGCCCATGCGGAGCAGGCCCTGCAATATCCGGATATCCATCCCTGGGAGGCTGCACGGCTGCAAAATATCCTGGGCAGGCTGTACCGTGAAATCGGAGAGACAGAACAGGCGGCGGCCGCTTATTTGGCAGCATCTGCCTGCCCGGACTATGCGGGCCGGCTGGATGACTACAGCAATTATCTGTTCTGCCTGCATTATCGTGAGCAGGAACCGTTGGAATTATTGACCGCCAGTCGGCGGTATAATGATTTTTTTTCGTTTGTTGTTCCTTGTCAGCATTCGCAGCGGCAGCGGCACGAAAAGCTGCGCATCGGATATATCTCGCCGGATATCCGCAAGCATGTGGTACTGTTTTTCAGTCAGGTGATGTTTCAGGAATATGATCCGGTACAGTTTGAAGTCTATTGCTATATGAATGGAGCGGAGGATGAGCAGAGCCGGGAAATTGCCGCTGCAGTTGCTGGCTGGCGCAATATCCAGAATCTGTCCTCAGCCGAGGCGGCCAGGCAGATCTATGAGGATGAGATTGATATACTCGTAGATCTGGCCGGGCATACCGCGAACAACTGCCTGCCGGTGCTCGCTTATCATCCCGCACCGGTGCAGATTTCAGGGATTGGCTGGTTCGATACGACTGGGTTGCAGGCCGTGGACTATTTTCTGGCGGACAGGTATACGGATCCGGAGGGACTGCATGATGCCCGCTTTACGGAGAAACTGCTGCGGCTGCCGCACAGCCATTTCTGCTATCGTTGGCATGATACCGCCGATGATGTACAGGAAACTCCCTGCCAGAGTGCTGGGACGGTTACGTTTGGCTGCCTGAATAATTTTGCCAAGATTACCGATGAACTGCTGGCGCTTTGGGCAGATATTTTGCGTGAACTGCCCGATGCAAGGCTGCTGCTCAAGGGCCGGACGATGGAAGTGCCCTATGGCCGTCAGCAGGCAAGACGGCGGCTGCGGCAGGCAGGCATCCCGCTGGAGCGGGTGGAGTTCTCAGGCTTTACGAAGGCGTACCTGAATACCTATCGGCGCATCGATATTGCGCTGGATACCTACCCGTATCCGGGCGGCGGTACGACCTGCGATGCGCTCTATATGGGCGTGCCGGTTATTACACGGGTCGGAGAGCGGCATGGTGCGCGGTTTGGCTACAGCCTGCTCATGAATATGGGACTGGGAGAGCTTTGCGCCTTTACGCCGGAGGAGTATGTGGCGAAGGCGGTGGCGCTGGCCAGGGATACGGAGCGCCTGCAGACGCTGCATCAGACGCTGCGCCGCCGTATGCGCAGATCTGCGCTCATGGACGAGGGGCAGTATATGGGAGAACTGGAACAGGCCTATCAGACGGTTTGGCAGGATTGGCTCTATGAAGGTGCGCCAGCAGCGGCCCGGGCGAAAGCCGGGAGACAAATCGAGCATAAGCTTATACAGGCCATGAAACGGCAGGATTGGGAGATGGTACGCCGGCTGGGCGGGCGATTGACCGGAGCGGGTCAGGTGTCTGCCCAGGCTGTTGAGGCAATGGGGCTGGCCTATTCCTATGGCGAAAGTCTGCTGGAACAGAAGCGGGCGGTTTATTGGCTGCGTCGGGCTGTGCAGCTGACTCGGCAGAATCTGGGCTTTTTGTATGGCATTCTGGCAGAGGCGCTGGAAAAGACCAGGGATTATGCGGGTGCCTATGAAGCCGTGCATATGGCGCTGGCTCATATCGAGGAGGATGTGCACTTTACCCGGCCGGAGTATCGGCAAAGCCTTTATGCGCATCAGGCGAAGCTGGCACTGGCTCTGGGCTGTCATGAGGAGGCGATGTCGGCCTATCGGCAGGCAGCAGAGGCTGCACCGTCTCTGGAAGGAAAGGCATCTATGTACAGCTCGCTGCTGCTTACGGCTCATTATTTGCCGCTGAAGTCGGCAGAGCTTTTCACGCTGCATCAGGGTTATGCGTCCTTGCTTACGGATATTGTACCGCTGCCGCCACGCCAGCCCGGGCAGCTGGCGGATGGCAGGCTGCATATCGGCTATCTGTCACCAGACTTTCGTCAGCATGTGCTGTTTGCGTTTTACTATGCGCTGCTTTTTTGCTATGATCATGACCATTTCCATGTAACCTGTTATAGCCGGTCGGCGGTGCAGGATGGGTTTACCGGACAGATCAGAAGCGTGGTGGATGCTTTTGTGGATGTATCCTCGCTGTCTTTGGCGGAGACTGCACAGCGTATCCGGGATGATGGCATCGATATCCTTGTGGACCTTGCCGGGCACTCGGCGGACAGCGGTCTGCCGGTACTGGCATGGAAGCCGGCGCCGGTGCAGATTTCCGGTCTTGGCTATATGGCAACGACGGGCCTGCCGGCAGTGGACTATTTCCTTACGGATGAAATCGTCGATCCACCCGGTGAGCACGAAGCGTATTTTACGGAGAACCTGCTGTATCTGCCGAGCCAGTTCAGCTATACCGGCCGGAATGATGTACCGGTATCCACCGGAGCGCCTTGCCGGGGCCGGGGCTATGTCGTATTTGGCGTATTCAACCGTTATCGCAAGATAACCGATGAAATGCTGTTGGATTGGCAGGTCATTCTGGAGCAGGTTCCGGGTTCCTGGTTGTTATTGAAGTCTGAGGAACTGGGCAGTGATTCGTTGACGGATCTGGCCTATGAGCGGCTGAAGCAGCTCGGGCTGCCGATGGAGCGTATATTGTTCGAGCCATCGACAGCAGACTATATGGAGCGTTATCTGGCCGTGGATATCGCGCTCGATACGTATCCCTATCCGGGCGGCGGAACGACCTGTGATGCGCTTTATATGGGCGTGCCAGTCATTACCCGCTATGGGGAACGCCGCAATACGCGTTTTGGCCTGAGCATCCTGCAGAATGTTGGACTGGGCGAACTGGCGGCTGCCAGCCGCGAGGAATATATTGCCCGGGCGGTTGGATTGGCAAAGGATAGGGAACTGCTGGATGTACTGCATACCAATTTGCGGCAGATGATGCAGAAAGCCAATGCACTGGAGCCGCGTCACTATATGCATGAACTGGAGCAGCGCTATCGGCAGATCTGGCAAACGTATCAGCAGGAAGGTAATTCAGAGAAGTGATTTGCCCGGGTATTTCGTGTACGCTGTACTCGGGGCGGGATAATCGATGAGGGGTTGATTTTATGAATTGTAGGCTGGATGCTGCCTATCAATGTATTGTGGAAAAATATGGGGAGTCGAAGCTGCCACTGGTCAGCGTGATGATTCCCACTTATAACCGTCCGGAACTTTTTGAACAGACATTGCAGAGTGCCTGTCAACAGACCTATCCAAACATCGAAATCATCATTTGCGATAACAGTACCGATGAGCGGACGGCAGAAATCATGCAGTGCTATCTGGACGATCCGCGTATCCAGTATCATCGGAATCGTGAGGCAAAGACAAAGGCGGAGAATTTCCAGCCCTTTGAGCAACTGGCACGGGGAGAGTTTTTGCAGTGGCTTATGGATGATGATCTGCTGGAGCCGGATAAGACGACACGTATGCTTGCGGCTTTTGCAGAGCATCCCGGTGTCCGGCTGGCAACTTCCAACCGACGCTGGATTGATTTGGAGGGCCGGGATTTAGAGCATCCAGTCCGACTGGAAGTATCGGGAAATGAACGTGATTATGCACTGTTTTCTGGTCAGGAACTGGGGCGTTTAATGCTTTGCCAGAGTCAGAACTATATCGGTGAGCCATCAGCCGTGCTTTTCCGCCGCAAAGATTTGCAGCATCACTACTGGCAGGCGGATTGTCGTGGCTATCAGGTGATTTCAGATGTGGTGATGTGGCTTGAATTAATGGAAAAGGGAGATTGTGCTTACTTCAGGGAACCATTGTCTTCTTATCGCCGTCATAATGATCAGGAAGGCCAGTCTCCTGTCGTTATTTTACGCAGCCGTGTCGAGTGGTTCCGCATCATTGCGGAATATTATGAGAAAAATATGTTTTTAAGTTCGCTGCAGGATTTCCGGTCAGCCTTGTCTCAACTGATTCGTGACGCGGACAGCGTGCATCAGCACCCGCTCTTTCAGCAGCCCGAAATACAACAGACTGCTGAATGGAACGAGTATCAGGAATTGTTAAAGATCGCACGAGAGATCGTGGCTGCATAATGAAGGCGATGTGGTTATTTTAGGGGGAAGTTAATCGTGCAGAAAAATTGTTATTGGTATACATTGTCCATTCAATTAAAATATAACTATTATGACTTACGAGAGAAAACAGAACATATGACTGAGAATGTGTATCGAATAGAGGAGCCAATTGAGTGGGATGAGAATGTGTTTATTGAAGGTCAAGTGTCTAAGGCACATTTTTCTATTACTCGAGTAGATGAAAATACAACTAACTCAACCGCTAGAAAAAATGAGCTTGCAAGATATTTTCTACTTACCGTTACAAAATTATCTGCGACTACTTCAGAACTCGCCTGGGATGGGATTTCGGAATATATTAGTCGTATATGTCGTTCGGTTACGCTGGTATTAAATGGGCGTGACACAGCCAATAAAGCGGCTTTTCAACCGAGAG
Source organism: Selenomonas sp. (assembly GCA_022482925.1). Classification (GTDB taxonomy): domain Bacteria; phylum Bacillota; class Negativicutes; order Selenomonadales; family Selenomonadaceae; genus Selenomonas_A. The sequence continues at coordinate 141,228 of JAKVOG010000008.1, forward strand.
TGTTTGCGGATTACAAGACGGCAAAAACTGAGGAAATTATAAGAAATAATCCTGTTGAAGAATTACATGGTAAAGAAAATGATAAAGTTATATGTTTATCGGATCGTGTTGCAATTCATGAGGAATTACGCATAACCTGTATACTTCCGATTATGAATGCTGCTGAAAAATTTAATAAATATTATATGGTATCAGAATATAAGCCAGCTTATATTCTGGATCAGCTTTATATGGCGATCGGTGATGAATTGATTACGAGCAAATTTTTTCACCTTGCATCTATAATAGAATTTATAGAACGTGAGTATAACAATCTGAGCAATAGTAAACGGTTGTTTTTTGAGAAAAGTGATAGGAAAAAAATAAGAGATATAATATCAAAAGCATTAGGTGAATTGCCGTTTGATGAAAGCCGTAAAAAAAAATTACTGGACTCTATAGGGGATAATTATATAAGTAAAATTACAGATATTGGACGTAATGATAAGTTGAATAACATTTTACATAATATGCAAATAGACTATTTTATGAGTTGTAATAACAATAAAGTTGTTGTGGATAAAAAGTATTGTGAAAAAATCACTACTCTGCGTAATAAGTATTTTCATGCAATCGATAGAAAAAAAGAAAAGTATACTCAGACTGATGATACATCCATATGTTGCAATGATATTAAAAGCATGAATGGTAGTGATTATCTTAGTAAGATGACTGATACAGAACAGACTTTAGAGTTTGTAGTTGCGGAGCTGATTTGTCTATGTACTCGTATAGCTGATTTTGCAGTGCAAGATGCTAATCAACAAAATGTTAAGCAGTAACTATTTTGATGCTTTTATGTAACCGCCAAATAATACGGTGTATTTAATATTGGCCCACCATGTGAGATAATGTGTTTATCGAAAACATAAAAACACAACAAAAAACGCAGAAAACCAAGCGATTGGTTCTGGGGGAGGTCTTTCCTTGAATCAGGTCCAACAAATCAAGACGCACAGCATCGAGCAATGGAAAAAGGTCATCATTGACCAACAGAGAAAAAAGGATGGGAAAAATATATTAATATTGATCTAAGTTAAAAGATGATTTGTTGATGACGTTGAAAATCCTAAAGCTATAGATATTTTGAAAAATTAAATAAGAGTTTTAAGTTGTTTATATTGCGAATGTATAGGGAGGCGATTGTGTGAATGACGGAATTGTTTCATTAATTGTTGGGTTGTTTTTATTATGGTTCCCATATTATTGTGACCATTGTAAAAGCGTAAGAAAACCGGATGAGGTATATATGAGAAAAATTATTGATATATTAGGAGATGAATATATTGATATGAATATTACTGATTTTAAAGTGTCAATGGAAATTGCAATAAAGAAAGCAAGACAGGATATTTTACCTATATGTTCGGTAATGCTTGTATATGTTGCAAATAACTATGCTGCATCTACAATTCCAAAATGCGTGTTATGGGTTTCGATAGCTATAATGTCACTATTTGGAAGATATATGTTAACAAATGCTATCGAGAGATACGCTTGTGAAGACTCTATGAAGTATCTCTATAAGAAAACTGTACATAATGATAGATAATTTTGGCTATAACAGGGGATGCGTAAGTATTGAGTAATGGAAGACCGTTGTCAT
>JAKVOG010000009.1 GCA_022482925.1 Selenomonas sp.
GCCGCGGGTCCGGATGCCCGAGCGGCACAATGCCGAACATATCCCGGATCTCGCGCTCATACCAGGCCGCAGCCGGCAGCACCGAGTCAACGACTCATAGCTCAGCTCGCCATCTGCCGGAAAGGTTGCCTTCAGCACCGCCATGCGCCGCTCCTCCGGAATCTCGAAGAGACAATAGATCGCATAGCCTGCTCCATCACGCGTCTCGTCCCGGCCAAACATCGCCGCGAGCGGATGCCGGCCGCCAGCCGACAAGCGGACTGCGGCGGTCCTCAGCTCCGCCGCTTTGATTTCTGTTATCCCATCCATCAGGACATCCCTCCTAAAACGATCTGTGCGGCCGCTGTGACCAGCGTGCCAAGATAAGGAAGCTCAGGCAGCAGGCCGCTGATCACGCCGCTTCCAAGCAGCAGTACCATGAGCACAACCGCATCAAGCCGTCCAGATCAGCTCCCCGGCCGACTTGCGTGACGGCTTGCCTCCCAGCATGCGCAGGGCATGATAGAGAATGCCGATCAGCATCCCGGCCAGCAGCAGCAATGCCAGAATGCCCAGGCCTGGCCGGCCGCCCTGGAAGAAGCTTGCGAGAATATAGAACTTGCTGAAGAAGATACCCATCGGCGGCATGCCGAGGATACCCACGATACCCAGCAGCCAGAAGAGTGCCGTGCGCGGAGCCTGCTGGAACATGCCATGGATACGCATCATATTCTTCGTGCCATAGGCTTCCATGATCGTGCCCGCCGTATAGAACAGCGCGTATTTGACCAGTGCATGATTCAGCATATGCAGCAGCGAAGCCTCCACCGCCAGTGGCAGGAACAGGCCAAAGCCGGCTGCCATAAGCCCGAAGTTCTCCATCGAAGAATAGGCCAGCATGCGTTTGATATCCCGCTGCACCACCACGAACGGGATGGCCAGCGCAATCGTCAGCAAGCCGAAAAACAGGAACAGGCTGCTGATAAAGCCCATGCCGACTGCCGGCATGATGACGATGGCATTGCGCAGCAGCACATAGATCGCACAGATGCAGAGTGCGCCCCGACAGCAGGCCGCTCGTCAGCGCCGGTGCCTCCGAATGGGCATCCGGCAGCCAGGCATGCATCGGCGCGAGGCCTACCTTCGTGCCATAGCCGACAAACAGGAAACAGAATGCCACCTTGGCCAGGGCCGGGTTCATGGCGCCGCCATTGGCCGCCAGATACTGCCAGTCCAGTGCCTGCGCGCCGCCCAGCGCCAGGATCTGCGCATAGTAGAGCAGGATGGTTCCGAGCAGGGCCAGACAGATGCCGACCGTGCAGACCATGACATATTTCCAGGCCGCCTCCAGTGAGGTCTTGGTGAACTTGAAGGCCACCAGCAGCGCCGATACCAGCGTCGTCGCTTCTATGGCTACCCACATCAGGCCCCAGATTATCGACCAGCACCACCAGCATCATCGTCCAGACGAAAAGATGCGACAGCGCATAGAAACGGCCTTCCAGCTGACTGAACCGCCGCAGATAACCATAGCGGATATTCGTATCGCGGTCCAGATAAGCCTTGCTCGTCCAGGCAAACGCCAGATAAAGTGCCGTGACGATCAGCAGCATCCAGAGTCCCAGCGCATCAAGATAAAAATAGCCGAACGCCGCCGGCAGGGCCGGATCGAATGCCAGCAGCAGCTGTACGGCCGCTGCCGCAGCCGCCGTCGCAGTCAGCCGGTTCAGCCAGTGCAGCACCGTATTGCTGCAGACATTGACTGCCGCGAGGATACTGAAGGCCACCGGCAGGGCCAATATCGTATATACCAGTTCCGGTATCGTAAACACAGAATTCATCCCGTCCCATTATCCTTTCAGTTTCTTCATGACAGTCGTATCCGTAGTCATGAACGAAAGGCTCATGCGATTCGTCAGAATGACCAGTACGACAACGGCAATGAGGACGTCGAGGAAAACGCCCAGCTCCACGACCAGTGGCAGACCATCCGTGATCAGCAGTCCCAGCAGATAAATGCCATTTTCCAGCGTGATGAGCCCTACCATCTGCAGGATGGCCCGCTTGCGCATGACCATCAGCGCCAGCCCCGTCATGATCATCAGAACCGAACCCGCAATGATGCTGCGCCCCGGCGTCCCCGGCAGCAGATGATCCACCAGCAGGTAGCCCAGGATCAGGAATATAGCTGCCGCGAGCGTCGAATAATTCACATTGATATCCGAATGGATTTCCCGGGCATCCGTGATCCGGCCAATCAGCCGCAGCATCGCCCCCGGAATAAACAGCACTTTAACCAGCAAAGTAAGCAGCCCCGGCAGCAGGGCATGCAGCCCGCCACCAGCACTCAGACCGATGACCAGACAGGCCCCCGCAATGATGCCGGACTGCGCCATCAGGCAGTACACCGCCCGCCGCAGCTCCATGATCCGCGTCTGCAGGAAGACAACAAAAATCAGCAAAACAACAAGATATTCCATTCTCTCCTCCTCACTCCGCAATCAGGGAAACGACCAACAGGATCACAGCCGCCGCCAGATAGACCCGCACCTTGAACAACCGCATCTTATTATTGAGCGTCTCCACCACACCGATAAGCACCGTCCCCAGCAGCACCTTGACGGCGGTGGACAGGGCCAATGGCAGATAGAGGCTGCTGAACAGCACGAGGAAGATCAGGATCTTGAGCATGCTCCCCCAGTGGATCAGGGCCAGCAGCCGGCCGGAATACTCCAGCGTCATGCCCTCGTGAATCATCGTCAGTTCCAGATGCGTATCCGGGTTGTCCACCGGCAGCCGGCTGTTCTCAGCCAGCATGACCAGGAAGAACGCCACACAGGTCAGCACCGCCGGCACCGTGAAATAGAACGTATCGAAGTCGATGACCATCCGGCTCAGCGTCGTCGACTGATAGCGCAGCGCATTGACCAGCACCGCCAGCATGACCGCCGGCTCAACCAGCACGGAAATGTAGATCTCGCGGGCACCGCCCATGCCACCGAAGGCCGTAGCCGAATCCATCGCGCCCAGCACCATGAAAAACCGCCCGAGAGCCAGCAGATAGACGAAAATGAACGCATCGCCATAGCTCATAGTCCCGGCCTGGGCCAGGCTGACCAGCAGTCCCGGCACCATCGCCGCCGCCAGCACGGCCGTCCCGAAGTACACGGCCGGTGCCACGACGAACATCCAGCTGGTATACGGAGTCAGGATCGTAGGCTTACGCCACCACTTCCACAGATCGAAATATTCCTGCAGGATGCTGGCCCCCTGTCGTTTCTGCAGGATTGCCTTGGTCTTGTTGATGATTCCGGCCACCAGCGGTGCAAAGATAAACAGCAGCAAAGCCTGTGCCAGACCAATCCCCATCGTTTGCCATAACAGATTCATCTCACATCACCCCCCAGATCAGCACAGCCACCATAGCCAGCATGATATAACCGATATATAAGCGCACATTACCCTGCTGCAGCAGACGCAGCCAGGACGACAGTCCGATCATCAGCCGCTGGACCGGCACATACAGCCGCTCCGTAAACTGATCCGGAATAAACAGATTGTACTGCACACGACGACCGAAATACGCATGCTCCTTATGCAGGAATACCCGTTCCCGGCGCGGACGCAGGATCCTGTCAAACGCCCGGCGCAGCGGCTTGGAAAAGCCCGTCGCCGTATACTGCTGCCGACGGGTCGGCACCGTCCCGCAGTTCCAGGTCACATCCCGGCGGACCAGTACCCCCGGCCCCTCAAGCGCCATCGCGAGCGCCGCTGTCACGACCAGTGCCAGCAGAAGCAGCAGCAGCGGATTATAGCAGGAAAACGCTGCCGGATCCACCAGATTGCCCGTCCCATTCCAGACCACAGCCCATACATTCGTCAACGGCAGTGACAATACGGCGCCGCTCAGTGCATTCGTCATCAGACCAACCAGCGGCACCGGAAAGATTCCCAGCCCCACAATGAGTACGGCCTCCAGCCCCATGCCCAGCAGCATGAAGAACGGCATCTCTTGGGCCCGGAGTACCAGCGACGAGCGCCGCCGTCCAAGGAAAACCACCCCATAAAGCCGCACGAAACAGCCCAGCGCGAGTGCACCGGTCAGCCCCAGCAAAATAAACGCCAGGATCACCAGCAGCCGCATCTCCTGCGTCCCCGTCTGCCAGCCCAGTGTGATGAAACTCTGCAGGGCCATCCACTCACCGATCAGACCGCTCGTGAACGGCAGCGAGGACAGCGACATCGCCCCGACCAGCGTAAAAGCCGCCGTCCATGGCATCCGCTTGGCGAGTCCGCCCAGCAGTTCCACATTTTTCGTACCCGTTGCATGCATCACGGCGCCCGCACTCATGAACAGCAGTGCCTTCATCAGGCTGTGGCTCAGCGAATGCACCAGCACAGCCGCAAACGCCACCAGCGCCATCACTCCGTGTCCCGTCTGCACCAGCAGCATGCCGCAGCCGAACGTCGCAAAAATGATGCCCATATTCTCCACCGAAGAATATGCCAGGATCCGTTTCATATCCTTTGCCATCGTCGCATAGAGTACCCCGAGGAAAGCCGAGATCAGACCGACCAGCAGCACAATCACGCCATAGGCCAGGACCTGCATGCCCAGGAAATAAAAAATAAACCGGCCGAATCCATAGACCGCCATCTTCAACATCACACCACTCATCAGCGCCGACACATGGCTCGGCGCTGCCGGATGTGCATTCGGCAGCCACACATGCAGCGGCATCAGACCGGCTTTCAGCGCAAAGCCGATAAAGGCCGCGCCAAACGCAGCATGCCGCAGCGGCCCCTCCAGCGTATTCCGGGCCAGATCCGCAAACGCCAGACTGTCCGAAGCACTCCCCAGCAGATAGAACGCGGCCAGGATAGCCGCCGTCCCCAGATGGGTCATGACCATATACTGATAAGCCGCCTTCACCGTTCCCTTCTTCCGGCTCTCATGATTGACCAGCAGGAATGAGACCAGCGCCATGACCTCCCAGGCCAGCATAAACGTAAAGGCATCGCCCGCCGCCAGTACCAGCACCATCGAACCAAGAAACAGATTCCACAGTCCAGTCAGGCGCCGCAGTCCATTGCCACGATAGGCCTTCGCATAGTCCAGTGCATACAGGCTGATGATAAAGCCTGCCAGCCCGGTGATCACCAGGAAGGCCGCACTCCAGCCATCCGCCACCAGACTATAGCTGCCCCAGCCCCAGTCCGCCAGCAGACCAGACACTGCCGGTGACAGCCAGCCAACAGACAATCCGCACAGATACGCGACTGCGGCCACCAGCACCATACCGCTTGCCACAGCCGCCAGCACGGTACCCACATAATGCGCACCGAGTTCCAGCCGCTTCGGCCAAAGCATCGTCAACGCCCCCAGACCATAAACGGCCAGGGCTGCAAATAATAGAATCATACCCGCCTCAACTTCCCTTTTTTATGTATAAAATGTATAAATATAAATAAATCGATAAATATAGAACCCCATAAACGCGAAAACAGACAAAGCTGCCTTTGTCTGTTCAAGATTTGAAGCCTATGGCTCCTGCCGGTAAGCGCCGACAGAGAGTGTGTGATTTGCCTATTATACTACATTTTTATAAAAATGAAAAGTCATAGAGACAGCAAAAAGCCCCGGTTAGCGAAACCGGAGCTTTTTGCCGTCTTTATAGAAAACCTCACATTTTCCTTAGGTTGATTTTATTATAGCATTGCATCAGCATGCATTCAATACAACCGTAGCAAACTAAAAACAATAATGTTATAATACACTTGGTGCTACCATTAACGGTAGGCGGTTAATCCTGGCCCCGGAAGGGGGCTGGTGCCTATGACACTGTACGATTTTTTCGCACTCGTGTTTCTGGTTACGATTTGTATCGTGGCATTAAAGGCATAAGAAAAGCCGCCTGGCAGTTCCCCAACTTATAGGCGGCTGATCTTAATCAACTGAATCTTTGGGGCTGACCGCTTATCGGTAGCACCTTTTTCTATGTTTATTATAGCATCATGCCGCTATTTTTTCTACCAAACAACTCCATTTTCTTCATTGGGGCAGGATTTTCCTGGACAGATCTTTAATTGAAATATAGAGAACATATCACCCTAAAAGGAGTACGCTATGGAAAAAAGGATTCAACCGGGCATCTATGAGCAGGTCATCAATCAGGATTTTGCTGAAAAGCTGGCTCAGATTGCAGATAAATTCAAGGATATCACCCCCATCGATCAGGAAGAAGCCTCAGGCATCCTGACGGCCTATCTGCGCCGCATTGTCGATCAGGGGCTCGCCATCACGGCTGAGCAGGCGGGAAAAAAAGATAAAGTACAACGTCTGGCTGCCCAGATTGCCCTGGCCAACCAGATCATCGAACTCATCCAGCAGCATACGGCCAATGAAGATTTATCCGGCGAGCGGATTGCCCCGGAAGGAGAACAGCTGCTGGCTCTTTTGCCCGAGCAGAATAATCTGCGAGTGCTCAGTCCCAAGGCCGCCATTCCCCGCCCGGAAACATCGCTCATCGAAACTTCGCTATTCACCGGCGCCCAGAGCGAACCTTCCATGTTCAACGAGCTCAAGAAGGAAATCCTCTCCTCCGACCGTATCGACATGCTGGTTTCCTTCATCAAATGGAGCGGTCTTCGACTCATCTATGAGGAACTGAAAACCTTTGCTGAACGTGGCGGCCGGCTGCGTCTCATCGCTACCTCCTATATGGGTGCTACCGATGTCAAGGCCATCGACGCCATCGCTGCACTGCCCAATGTCGAAATCCGCATGTCCTACGACACCAAACGGACCCGGCTGCATGCCAAAGCCTACGTCTTCTACCGCAATACCGAATACCATACCGCCTACATCGGTTCCTCGAATCTTTCCAACGCCGCCATCTCCAGCGGTCTGGAATGGAACGTGAAGATCACCGCTTACGACTCTCCGGCCACCATGCATAAAGTCATGGCTACCTTCGAGTCCTACTGGCATGCCCCGGAGTTCGAACCCTACACCCTTACCCAGCACGAATACCTCGAAGCTGCCATCCGGCGCGAACGCTATCATGAACAGGTTGCCGAGTCCTCGGCTGCCTATTCGTTCACCATCACGCCCTATGCTTATCAGCGCCGGATCCTCGACCAGCTGGCTGCCGAGCGGACCATCCGTCAGAACTATCGCAACATCATCGTTGCCGCCACCGGCACCGGCAAGACAGTCATCGCCGCCTTCGACTACCGCCGGTTCTGCCGTGAACACCCCGGACAGCCGAACCGTCTGCTCTTCATTGCCCATCGGGAAGAAATCCTCACCCAGAGCCAGGCCTGCTTCCAGGGCATCCTGCAGGATCCGAACTTCGGTGACCTGTTCGTCGGCTCACACCGTCCGGAGCAGCTCGACCACCTTTTCCTTTCCATCCAGACCTTCAACAGTCAGGACTGGAGCAGAAAAACAACCGCCGATTTCTATGACTACATCATCATCGATGAATTCCATCATGCCGCGGCCGACTCCTATCAGCAGCTGCTGCGCTACTATCAGCCACAGATCCTGCTGGGGCTGACTGCCACACCGGAGCGCATGGATGGCAAAGACATCCTGCAGTATTTTGGCGGCCATCCGACCGCAGAGCTGCGCCTGCCGGAAGCGATCGAGCGCGGCATGCTCTGCCCGTTCCATTACTTCGGTGTCAGCGATACCATCGACCTCGATCAGCTGCGCTGGGAAAAGGGCGGCTATGCCAAAAGCGAGCTGACAAACGTCTATGCCCTGCAGACCCAGACAGCCAGCAAACGTGCCGACTGTATCCTGCGCAGCATCGACCGCTATGTCACGGACCCGGACCGCATGCACGGAGTCGGTTTCTGCGTCTCGATCAAACATGCCGAGTTCATGGCCGCCTACTGCAACGAACACGGCCTGCCTGCCCGCTGCCTGACCGGAGGCTCCACCGAAACCGACCGCGAGGCCGCCCGCCGTGAACTGGCTGACGGCAGGATCCGCTTCATCTTCGTCGTCGACCTCTACAATGAGGGCGTTGACATCCCGGAGATCGATACGATCCTCTTCCTGCGTCCGACCGAGTCCCTGACCATCTTCCTGCAGCAGCTCGGACGCGGCCTGCGACTGGCCGAAGGCAAGGACTGCCTGACCGTCCTCGACTTCATCGGACAGGCAAACAAGAACTACCGGTTCGAAGAAAAATTCACCGCTCTGCTCAGCAATACCAACCGCAGCATCACCGGTGAGATCCAGCACGGTTTCACCGCCGTCCCGCACGGCTGCTACGTCCAGCTCGAGAAAAAAGCCCGCACAGGCAATTCTGGCCAATCTGAAGGCTTCACTCAATAACCGGCAGGGCCTGATCCAGAAAATCCGTACCTTCACCGCCGACAGCGGCCAGCCGCTCACCCTGGCAAACTTCCTGCACTACCACCGGCTGGATATCCGCCAGCTTTACCGCAAGAACAGCCAGGAATCCTTTGCCCGGCTCTGCGTACTAGCTGAAGGCGCGCCCGGATTTCCATGAACCCGATGAACAGACGCTGACAAAAGCCTGCAAACGACTCGTTGCCATCGACTCGCGCCGCTGGCTCACCTTCCTGCTCGACCTGCTGCCCACGTTGGATCAGCTTTCGCAGCGAACCTTCACCCCCAGCGAGAACCGCATGCTGCAGATGCTGCACTTCACCATCTGGCAGGATTCCCTCGAAAAGACCGGTTTTGCGAGCCTCAGTGACAGCCTGCAGGCCCTGCGCCGGAATCCCGTCCTGCTGCAGGAAATCCAGGACATCCTCGCCTGGCAGCTCGCCCATCTGGACTTCGTCGACAAATCCTGCGATCTGGGATTTGACTGTCCGCTTGACGTCCACTGCCATTATACCCGCGACCAGCTGTTTGCGGCCATGGACTACTACAAGCCCAACACCGTTCGTCAGGGCGTCTTCCATCTGGAAGAAAAGAAACTGGATATCTTCATGATCACCCTCAACAAAAGCGAAAAACACTACTCGCCCTCAACCATGTACAATGATTACTCCATGAACGAGAGCCTGTTCCACTGGCAGAGCCAGAGTACGACCTCTGACACCTCACCAACCGGCCAGCGCTACATCCACCACCGCGAGCAAGGCGGGCGCATCCTGCTCTTCGTCCGCGAATACCACGATGACCTCTGTGGCAATGCGCCTTATATATTCCTCGGCACAGCCTCATACGTACGCCACACCGGCAGCCGCCCGATGAGCATCATCTGGCACCTTGATACCCCAATCCCAGCCAAATTCCTGCCAACGACCAACAAACTCGTCGCAGAATAAAAGACAGGGGACGGTTCCATGATCCACCATTTCGGATGAATCACAGAACCGTCCCCTGTTTTTTTACTCCGTTCTCAGGCTCACAGCATGGACAAAGCCATCCCCAGCTCGCTGAACTGCTGCATAACCTCAGGCACCGGCAACACATAATGGAAGATGGTCCAGAAATGTGCTGCGCTGCCGGCCATCACGAACAGATGCCAGACCACATGATTATAAGGGATGCTGCGCACCAGATAGAACACCGCGCCTACCGTATACAGCAGTCCGCCTGCCACCAGCCAGTACACCGCTTCAACCGGCAAAAGCGCCAGCAGCGGCTGAACCATGACTACTGCAAACCAGCCCCATCCCCAGATAACAGAACGTCCCCAGGATACGGAACCGCTTCACGCAAAAAAGCTGGAATATAATTCCCGCTACCGCCAGCGCCCAGACCACGCCGAAGATCGTCCATCCCAGACTGCCATGCAGTGGCAGCAGGGCAAATGGTGTATAGTTACCGGCAATCAGCACATAGATCGATGCATGATCGATAAACTTGAAAATCTCCTTCAGCCGGATATTGGTAAAGCTATGATAAAGCGTTGAAGCCAGATAGAGCAGAATCAGGGAAATGCCATAGACCAGACAAGCTGGTCAAGTGCCAGACACCGCCATTCGCATAATGGAACAGCATACCAACCAGCGCCGCTACCGACAAAGCCGCACCAATGCCATGCGTCACCGCATTGAGAATTTCCTCCAGACTTGGCCGTACTTTCGTGACCGACGCTACCGAAACATTCATATTCATGGGATTACCTTCTTTCTGAAACACCGCGCATCATGGATCCGATGCGCCTCTGCTATCTCAAGTAAAAGAACATTCATTCCTATTATACCACGAATAATGGCAAAAAAACGGAGAGGTCCGTTGTATAATGAAATTGAACAGTTAATCAAAAAATAAAAATCCATAGTGACTTCCTGTGTTAAAATGGTTTTGCGAAACATCACAAACAAAGGAGTAATCACTATGGATCAATCCAATTTTAACACAATCGAGGGAAGTCGTAAACTGGGTCACCATCTCACGCTGGATGAGCGCGGCATGATTCAAGCTCTCCATGAGCAGGGCTATTCGCTTCGCGGCATTGCAGCTACGGTTGGTTGTGCGCACACTACCGTTTATTACGAACTACGACGTGGAACACCAGAGCGTAAAGGCAGTCGTGGCCGTATACCGAAGTATACGGCTAAGCGCGGACAGCATGTGTACAAGGAGCATCGTAAGAGTTCCAGACGCCCCTGCAAGCTTGATAACGATAACTGCGAGCCCTTCATCCAATGGATGGCTGAACATGTCCGTAAGAAGCGGTGGTCATTGGATACCTGTGTTGGCCATGCCAGACTGCAAAACTTGTTTCAGCCTGCGCAGATTCCCTGTACCAAAACGCTCTACAATATGCTTTGGGCTGGCAAGCTGCCGCTTTCTCTTTTTGATGTTCCGCAGGCACTGGGGCGTAAGCGGCACCGGAAATGGAATCGCAAGAACAAGCGTATGAAAGGCCGTAGCATTGAAGAACGCCCAGCTATTGTCAGCAAAGGAACCGAGATCGGTCATTGGGAAATCGATACGGTTGTTGGCCAGCGAGAAGGCCGCGAGGCCGTTGCCTTTACCGCTGTGGAAAAGGTAACGCGCAACTACATAGCCATTCGTATCTCAGGACGTACCAGTGCTGGTGTTGAGGATGCGATGAATAAACTGCAGGACCTATATGGCAAAGAGCGTTTCAGTCAGGTATTCAAGACGATGACCGCCGACAATGGCCCGGAATTCGAGACACTGTCCAAGTTTGAGAGACTTGGCACCTCCATCTATTTCACGCATCCGTACAGCTCATGGGAACGTCCTCAAAACGAGCGTCATAATGGGCTGCTGAGGGATTTCATTCCCAAGGGGAAATCGATAGAGCCCTTCAGCGATGAAGATGTCCTGAACATGGCTGATATGCTGAACCAGCGTCCGCGTCGCATTCTTGGCTACCATACGCCAACGGAACTATTCGACCATTTTCTCGATGAAGTTTATACTATTGATAATGTTTCTTGATTAAATTAGTGTTCAATTTGCACTTGCAATTTACCAAAAAAACGGAGAGGGCATCAGGTGCTGAATCAACAGAACCAGCACCTGATGCCCTCCCGAGTTTGCCACGGAAAAAAGCAGTGAAGCCTCACAGTATATGGGGTTCCACTGCTTTTTTGCATAATTTTATGAACCTACACTAACGTCTTTATTGAGGATTTCAATTTGCGCAACTCACCGCGCGTATATAGTCGGGGCTCAATGTGAATTCCAAATGCCGCTAGCACAAGTGCTACATCATTCTCATCCGTATCACAAAAACGGTACAAATCCCCCGGCAGCATCTCAACTTTCCAGCGGGTAAGTGCCTCCTGTACACGGCTGCCGCTAAGGCCATAGCTCCAATATCGACTCTTGGATTGCTTAATCATCTGACTGTCTACAATCTGTTTTTGGATGATGCGCAGCATTGTCAACGCCATCATGCAGAGCAGCAGATGTGCCTTAATATGTTCCCGTGTCCTTACATATAGCGGCCGGGTCTCCAGCGTTCCTTTCATTACCCGGAACTGGTCCTCAATCCGCGTCAACCCATGGTAAGCCTCAATAACATCCAGAGGATGCATTTCCGTCTCGGAAGTCACAATTTGGTAATAGCCCATGGAAGCGGTGAACTCTTCAAGTTTCTCTTCGTCCAGCATGGCCAGTAGCTTCCTTGAATCCAGGATTTCTCCCGTCTCCTTGTCCACCACATCTTTCTTGAAAAAGCGTTTCAGATTCCGGGTCTGGGTAGCCGTTACACGAAAGGCACTCGGGTTCTCCTTGAGTTTCTGGATGAAATCAAGGAACCGCTTATGTTCATGGTATTCACGATCATAAAACTTCTTGCTCCAATATACGACGACCTGCTCTGTAAACTCCTGCGTCCTGTGTGCCTCGTCGATGACGCTGCGGGTAATCCGGCGTGCCTTGTAACGAAACCCTTCCCCTTGGGAGATATACCCTTCCGTGTCCAGTATCCAGGCGCGCTCATCCGCCTTCGTTTTGCGGATGCTTTTACTGACGATATAGCCTTGCTGGTCTTTCAGAAGGTAGCAGATGTTCTTATACGAACAGAGCCCACGGTCGGCGACTAGGATATATCGAGGAACATCCAGCCCGGAGAAGCTTTTCTTCAAGGCAGGACGGAGCGTTGCCTGATCGAGCGTATTTCCCGGGAAGGCTTCTATTGTTATCGGAATTCCGTTATCATCGAGGAAAAGCCCCATCTGCACGATCGGTTCGCGGCGGTTTTCCTTGGATACACCTTTCTGGCGCAGGCCCTTAACCATTTCGCCGTCGATCTCTTCATCCTCATCCGCCTCCCCAATCTCAAAAAAGAAATTCGTGACGTCATAATATACACGGGATGTATTCCGGCCTATACTATGCGTTATTGAAGAGTTCATCCTCTGTATGAATTTTTCTTTATGTGCATACAGGATATCAAGGACATCATAGACATGGTATGGATACGCTTCTTCAACCAGCGATTCTGCATAAAGAGTGTTTTGGGCCGTGGTTGCTATCTTCGAGGCGGGATTCAATATCCGACCAAACAAAAGAAGACGCAAATACCCTTGCAAATCAAACTCCAAATGAAGAGAATGCTTCAGTGTCGCACATAAGCTATTAAGGCCGAGCTCCTGGAAAATGCGGTCAAGCAGGAGATGTGAGGCAAGTTTTGGGTGTGCGATACAGTCGGTGCTGCCCTCTGCAAAGGAAACGGAATGTTTTACCGTTTCCTTTTGTGTAGAAGCGAAGGGACGCAGGGAATCTATCAAAGGTGTCCCGTTTTTAAAGGATTCCTTCAACCGCTGGACATAATCCGGTTCCCCGTCATCGAAGCGGGCCAGGGGGCCGATATTGAGCTCAGTCTTTTTTCCTGGAGACCTTGCGTCCCTTGGCATCGGTGACGCGCTTGCTGCTTACAAGCCGTAAATAATCGGTCCCGTTGTTCTTGCAAAGTTCGACGAACATCATGATCTCCTCTATAATACACGTATACACCTACAAAATAATTATACAATAAAGTCACAAAAAAAGCAAGGAAAAGCATTGTGTTTCCTCACTTTTTTATACTTTTATATTGTCGTTTCGTGGCAAACTTGGGTTATACCACGAATAATGGCAAAAAAACGGAGAGGGCATCAGGTGCTGAATCAACAGAACCAGCACCTGATGCCCTCTCCTTAGTTCAATCGTAACCGTCAAATAATACGGTGTATTTAATTTCGACCTCCCATGTGAGATAATGTGTTTGTTGAAAACATAAAAAACGCAACACAAAAAACGTAGAAAACCAAGCACCTGGTTTTGGGGGAGGTCTTGCCTTGAATCGAATCCAACAAATCAAAACGCAGCACAGCATTGAGCAATGGAAAAAGGTCATCATGGACCAACAGGCCAGTGGCCTTTCTGGTCGGGCATACTGTCATCTGCATGCCATCCGAGAAAATCGTTTCTACTACTGGATTCGCAAGATACGCGAATCCATCGTGGCGACTCAGCCTGTAGTCAACAGCACGAGCCAGGAGCCTGTTGCTGAGACACAGTTTGCTGTGGTTTCGGCAGCAACTGTCACCGTCAGGAAACATCAGGAAAATGTCCCAAAGCTCGTTCTCCATTACGGTCCGGTCAAGCTTGAGCTTGCAGATCGGACTTCGCCTGAGCTATTGCGACAGACACTTCAGGTCCTTCAGGATGTGCTTCCACCATGTTAGCTCGTGAGATCTCTGCCGACCATATCTATCTGGCCTGCGGGCACACGGATATGCGTAAGTCCATCGACGGTCTTGCCAGTATCGTGTCTTCCCATTTCAAGATGGATCCGCATCAGCCATCGTTGTTCCTGTTCTGTGGTCGGCGCAAAGATCGCATCAAGGCGCTACTCTGGGACGAGACCGGCTTCCTCCTGCTGTATAAGCGTCTGGAAAACGGTCAGTACCAATGGCCAAGCAAGCCGGAGGATATCCTTGAGCTTTCCGAGCAGCAGCTTCGCTGGCTCACAGATGGCTTATCCATCGATCAGCCTCGTGCCGTCCAGAAAGTGCATCCTACCCATACAATCTAAACTGCAGATGTGCATAACTACGTAAATCTGTGGATAGCTGAGCCCCCGCCACTACTGGCTTTGTGGGGCTTTTTGCGGTACAATAGAGAAAGCAAAAATGAGGAGGCTTTCCATGACTGACCTGCGTGAGCAAGAGATGCAAAACCGGATAGATGCCCTGGCAAATGAGAAACGGAACCTGAAAGAGGAAAACCAGTATCTCAAGGAACAGATTGCTCAGCTGAAGAAGATGGCCTTCGGTTCCAGAACCGAAAAGTCGAAACGTGTCCTTGGCGACAATGAAGAAATCAATCTCTTCAATGAGGCTGAAGTCGAGGCCAAAGCAAGTGCTCCGGAGCCCACCATTGAAGTACCCGCTCATCAGCGCAGGAAAAAGCAAAGTGGACGCAGGGAGGAAATCCTGAGATCTTTCCCTCATGAAGAACGGGTCACCACATTGCCAGAAGATCAGCGGATCTGCAAACGCTGCGGATCTCCGCTCATATCTATGGGCAGGGAGAAGGTCCGCACGTCAGTCAAGTTTATCCCGGCGACTATCAAGGTCATCGACTTTTACCGGGAAACCTTCCAGTGCCTGGAGTGCCGGAAACAGAACCATTTCTCGATTGAGAAACCAGTAATGCCGCAGCCGGTCCTGGCAAAATCCATTGCCTCACCGTCCAGCATCGCCCATGTCATCTGCCAGAAGTATCTGTTATCCATGCCGCTATATCGACAGGAGCAGGAGTGGAAGAGCATCGGGCTCATGCTTTCGAGAGCTACCCTGGCAAACTGGGTCATCCGACCAACAGAAGACTGGCTCATGCCTGTAGTAGAGCGAATGCATATGTATCTGCTGCAGTTGCCAGTCATTCATGCGGATGAAACGCCAGTCCAGGTGCTCAATGAGAAGAACCGGAAGAACACGACGAAGTCTTTCATGTGGGTGTACACTAACGGCGAGTATGAAGTAAGATGGCAGATTCGTATCTATGAGTACCATTCGGGCCGGAGCGGCAGCTTCGCTGCAGATTTCCTGGCAGGATTTCATGGGATCCTGCAGACGGATGGCTATAGTGGATACGAGAAGATTTCCTGTGAGGCACATGCGCTCTGCTGGGTCCATGCCCGCCGGTACTTTGTAGAGGCAATTCCGCCGGGATTGAGTAAAGATGAGATTGCCGACACCATCAGTGGGCAGGCACTCATTCGGATCAATGAATTGTTTGCGCTGGACAAGGAACTGGCAGAGCTGCCCGTCGCTGAACGGCAGCAAGAACGTCTGCGGCTTGAAAAAGACAAGCTGGAGGCTCTGTTCGTGTGGCTGAAAACAATTCAGCCGGAAACAGCGCCGAAGTCTGCCTTAGGCAAAGCCGTAAACTATGTCCTGAATCATCAGGAAGGCTTGTCCGTTTACACGACCCATGGCGAAGCAGCCATGTCCAACAATATCTGCGAACGAGCCATCCGGAACTTCACCATAGGACGGAAGAACTGGTTGTTCAGCGGATCCCCGAAGGGAGCCGCTGCCAGTGCTGCAGCCTACAGCATGATTGAGACCAGCAAGGCAAACGGACTGGATCCGTTCAAGTATCTGACTTATCTCTTCACGAAACTTCCCAATATGGATTTCAAGATTCACCCAGAGCTCCTGGATAGCGTCCTTCCTTGGGCCGATGAAATCCAACAAAACTGCAAATAACCAGTCCATCGGTCAGCCAAACTTGGCTGGCCTTTTTCGTTTGGGCGAACTGACACCTGATGATTTAACGCTTACGTTCAATCCACTAAAATGCTTATCTCAGCCCAACGCCTGGATCTGCCGCGTGATCTTCACCACATGAGCCTGCTCTTCTTTCTTGAGCTTTTCGAAAATAATGCGGGCTTTCTCGAATTTCGAACACTCCACCAGTTCCGCATAAAATAATACCGAATTCTTCTCTGCCTCCAGTGCCAGCTGCAGCACGCCCTTCGGATCATCGATCCGCTCCAGTACCGCGGCTGCATCTTCCTGCGCCGGGAATACCCGGTTCTCAGCCAGTACTGTCAGATACCCCGACACCTCCGGATCAAAAAGATATTCCGTCTCATGTGCTTCCTTCGTCGCCCCGATCTCCTCGAAATAACGGGTAAAGGTGTCCAGATGAACTTCTTCCTCATCCCGCAGCATCTTGAAGATGGCCTTGACCTTGGCATCCTTGAACCGATCATACGCACCCTGATAGAAATGGTACCCGCGCCCTTCGATATCCATCGCAATACGCAGCCCCTCAAGATCATTCAGATTTGTTTCCACAATAATCAACCTCCTGACAAAAGTACAAACCAGTTACAACGCCCATTATGACGCTATGACAACTACCTCTCAATGTTTCATCATTTTCAGTTCGCGTGTTCCGCTTGTAATCGCCCACAACCTACACACCGCTCCTGATCAAAAACAGGATAGACAATGCTATCCCGGTCCAGGTCCCGACTCGTCCCCAGCCGGTCCAGTGCACCGCCAACCAACGATGACAACTGCTGAATCCCCTGTTTTCTCATATAGGAACATAACCCATCTTTCAGATCATCAATAATCCGATAACCATATTGCATGATACTCGTCGTAACCTGCACGTTTTCCGCCCCAAGCAGGATAAAATCCAAAGCATCCCTCCAGTTTTCAATCCCACCAATTCCACTGATTGGTGCACCATGTAGTTCCGGACAACCTGCCAGATCACCAACAAAGCGCAATGCGATTGGTTTGACTGCCTTTCCTGAATAACCAGAAATGCATGAGTGGCCAGCAATATCTGGCTGGATCTGTTGATGATCATCAATACTGCTGATACTTTTCACCGTATTGATTGCTGAAATTCCTGTAGCCCCACCCGCAATAGCGGCCTGCGCCGGCAACCGGATATCCGTAATATTCGGCGTCATCTTCGCCAATATTGGCAAACTGGTTCCCGCACGCACCGCCTGACAATAGGACTTCACCAGTTCCGGATTAACGCCAACATCTGCGCCCATAGATGAAACCGCCATCTGCGGACAGGAAAAATTGCATTCGATGATATCCGCACCAGCATGACTGGCCAGCTTCGCTAATCGTGTCCATTCTTCTGTTGTCTCCCCCATAATCGAGGCCACTATGACTTTTTTGGGAAACCGTCGTTTCAGATGCTCCAACGCAAGCAGATTCTCATCCAGACTATGTTCCGAAATCTGTTCCATATTCCGGAAACCGACAAAAGCCGCCCCTTCCTTGTTGATTACATCAAAGCGCGGTGAGACTTCCCGGGCGCGGTAAAAACCAATCGTCTTGAATACAACGCCGCCCCAGCCTGCTTCCAATGCCCGGGCACACATTTCTTCCGTACCGGACACACACGATGATGAGAGAAAAAATGGATTTTCACAGGCAACCCCACAAAAATCGATTGAAAGTCTACTAAAATCCCCGACTATCATCTCCATCCCCTCCTATTCATCGTCCTTGAGCTTTTCCACAAATTCCCGAATCATCTGGATATCCACCGGCCGGTCAATTTTTCGCCGTACACACGCGTTCTGACAGTATCGGGCTCCATTGCATCCCTGTGGGCAGGTTCGTTCCATATCCCCAGCATCCAGCCAGCGAACCGCCCCGTCCGGATTGTCAAAGAACAGCGACCGCAGGATCCGATCCGGCTTATGCTGTGCCGGGCAAGCCTTACTGCACGGCGGATCATAGCAAAGCAGGCAGCGGCTCACCTCCTGCTTAATGGAACTATCAAAAAACGCCTTCATCATGCCCAACTCCCCTAACAGGTGTACCTAAAATCATCCAACAGGATGCAGGCAATCCTCCCTGTAATAAGAATTTTAATTTTCCGTCTTTTCCTTCTATAGCATTTCTACAAACCCAATCCTATTTCCTGTCAACTAACAAAAAAAGCTTCTCAGAAATCTGAAAAGCTTTGAATCTACTGGTGCGATTGGTCAGAGTCGAACTGACGACCCTCTGCTTAGGAGGAAATCCCACGGCAGTTTGTAGCGATAGGAAATCATGGGGAACCCTTGATTTTATTGGGTTTACATCAGGCAGTTTCTTGCCTTCTGAGTAGTAATTTGCTTATCTTTGCGCCTCATAAACACCAAAATAAACACCAAGCAAGTATCACATCACCCCAGTCACCTTATCGAGTGCCTGCAGTTTCTCCATCGACAACCGTGTGAACCTGGCATCATCTCCATGGGGAACTTTTCCTTCATCAGCTCGATGGACACCTCCATGAATCCCTCAACCATAGCAACCTCCACTTACTTCTCAAAGCTTCACAATTACTTCGCAAACTTCGCAAGCTCTGCAAATAGCCCCCTAGTCCGCACAAATAAAGGATCTATAGCACTTTTCGTACTATCCGGCTTGCCAAGCTTCACAATTACTTCGCAAACTTCGCAACCAACTTGTGAAGTTCCCTTTATACCAGAACATACGTCTGTTTAGGATCATGCTTGCTACCTTGCCTTCTGACCAAGCCTTTATCAATCAATTTATTCAGCCTTGCGGTAACAGTTCCCGCAGATCTGTTCGTGACATCGGATAGCTCTGCTCGAGTCACCTGCTGGCGACTCCCCATGAATGCAAGAATATCTTTTTCCAAATCATCAAGATTCTCCCACGCCTCACTACCTACGGTTTCTACAGCTCGATCCTGTCTCCGCAGCTTTCTGACCTTGATGTTATTCTTAAGCGTCAACCGTACCTGCAGCTCCGCTTGGCTCCGTATACTCTGGGTCCTCCAGAAAGAACTCTGCCATATCCGAATAAATACGCTTCACACCCTCGTTCAGTTCCCGCACCCAACCGAACTCAGTGAGCACACGGGCAATGCGCATATTGCGCGAAAAACGCGTATCACGGATATTATTCACGGTCACAATATCCGGCAGTCTGCCAGGGCTTTGGATCTCCAAACGATCATCATACATCGAAACACGAATATACTCACCGCTCATTGCATACTCACGATGAGTAATTGCATTAATCAGACCTTCCTGCCATGCAAACTCCGGATATTCAGGAACCGTGCGAAACTTGCCCGTTGCTGGATCGAGTGAAGTAAACTCACGCAACTGAGCCCCAACAACCTCCTGCGCCTTCTCCACCATGCGCAGAATAGGCAGCTCTACATTGATATCCTTCACCAGATTCATCCGTATCCCCGTCCCCGCGGTCTCACCCTCATAGCGAAGGAACCGGACACGACAGGTAGGATAGAACCTAATGATATTCTTAGCAAAGAGCAATACTGCTGCATGAGTCAAATGCTGCTCACCATGCCAGTCCACTAAAAAGCCACGAGCCTGCAAGACCTGCTCATCCGACAGCCCAGCCGCTCCTATTCGCTCTCTGTACTTGGCCAGCAATTCCTCATCCAGATCTGTCAACTTCGCATCCAGATTACACTCATCTTCATAATGGCGCGTTCCCTTGCTGTATTCCAGGCGGCGGATATCCTCGCCCTTGACCTCCCGAGTCCGATCGCCAATACGCAGATAAACCGAATCATTCTTCATATAGATCAGCCTGTCCACACTGGCCTCTACATGCAGCAACAAGATCCGATCCGCTTCACCATGCTCATTGAACACCGATAAAAACTCTTCCTGCATCTGTGGCATCGGCTTGCAATAGTCCTTCGCCATATTCAGAAACAAATTGATTTTATCTGCACCAACTGAATTAATTCCTTCCACACGATGCGTCTTATCACTAATTCCAATAACAATAGTTCCACCTTCAGCATTTGCAAAAGCTGCCACCCATGGAGCTAGATCCGACGGCTTGATATGCGCTGATTTCCGATCAAAATATTTATTTTCCGGCTCCGTTGTCATATAGACTAATGTTAGCATTGTATTTATTGCTGATTGTATCATTTTAGATGCCTCATCAAATCCTCAGTATCTTTAAACGGTCCTACAAGATTCTTCCCCTGTTGAACCTCATCCATGACCTTTTTCGTCTCTGCATTCGGTATTTCTGTCGTGCAGATTTGGAATGGAATGCCCCCTGGCTGATGATCTGGCGTGCAAGCATATTCACCGCTGTACTCATATTCAGCCTCATAGGCCGGAGTGCCACTTCTGTCTGATTCTTTATTTTCTCAGCCATGCGAATCTGAATCGTTGTCATAGCCATAACATCGCCCCCTCTTACAGCTATTATAGTATCCAAAGATTTCAAAAACCTAAATCTCTAAACATTTCATCCATATCTTTATAAACCCTACTAAGACCTCTGCCATGCTCAATATCATCCAAAACCTTTTCCGTCACAGCACGGGAACTTCCAGTGGTGCTTTCTTCCTGATCACAGATAGCACAGTCAAGATATTGCTGATTCGTAGCAGCATATCTCTTTTTTGCTGCACGCTTCGATTGTATAAGGTCCGTACCTCTTTTCTCCATAATACCCCCTATAGTAATATCCACCGACTTCGCAAACCTAGCATCCCCCTAACGACTTGTCCAGTTATCTCCCCATAGATACACCGAAAGCTTTCATTAAATTCCTTGATTTTGGTTCAACAAGTTTTGCACCTTATGCATTTTATTAAATACTTTCTTCTTACAATTTTTCACCTGTTGTGGGATACAACAATTTATTTTATCAATCTTTTGAAAAACCTTTTGCGCACGCTCTATATAAGATAAAAAGTTACCATAATATACTGTATTTTTACGCTTTATCTTATGTGGTTTTTTCCCTAAGTATGTATACAATCTATAAATTTTTCTGCGATACATCAATCGAGAGCAATGTTTTTCTCTTGTCTTTTTCCACGCTTTTTTTATAAGCGTATACGCATTACGATAAAACTTATATATGCTCTTTTGTCGTACTTTAACGTTTATTCCATCAAAACCAAAGCCAAGATAATCCAAAGATACAAGTTTATTTGTTTCTACATCTCTTATCGTTGAATCCTGAAATGCTAGTGTTTTTGTTTTCTGTTCTTGCAAGGTTAACTCACCCTTGTCTATTATTTTCTTTATTTCGTTCTTTACCGAATTAAATATTGTCAAGTCAACTTTATCATCTTGCGGTATAAGAACAATAAAATCATCGGAGTATCTTCGATACATACCATTATATTTTCGAACAACCCGATTGATTTCTTCATCTATTTTTATCATATAAACATTAGCCAGCACTGCACTTATAGCTGAACCTTGTGGAATCCCTATTTTCTCATCATTTTCATCATTTTTTCTCAATAATCCCAATATTTTTGCTTGATCTTTAAACAACCTAAATTCTTTTCCCGTAGTAAAATATACTTTTAACTTTTCAATATTAGTGCCATGCATACGCAGGTATTTCTCTAAGCCTTTTTTATCAACATAAGCATACTTCATAACTGATTTAAGCACTGCATATTCATCTTTATCTAAATCTTGCTTCTGCAAAACTTCTTTTAGACGGGATTTCAAATAACCATGATTAAGCGAGCCAAAAAAGTCATGATAATCTCCTACCATAATATAACAACCTGAAGAATTAACAATAAATTGAATAACTTCTGCCGCATAATGTATGTTACTCTTTCCTCTTTTATTATTCCGGTAAGCTGTGGCACATGAATCAATATTATGTTCCTTGCTCCATTGATTATATTTATCATTAAAAATATCGCTATAAAATGAATAAATAAAGCTGTCGATATGCGAAGCATACATAATTGGTCGTTTCTTTGTTTTGATCATTTTAGCTTTGGTTTCTGGGTCGATATAATCATACCCAATAAAACGATCAAATGTTTTTTCAAAATAAATAAATGGAAAAAAGCCATGCTGAGCAACCCATTTCGGATCTTCAACACGGCTTTGCACTTTATTATACGAACAAATTCTATCAAAATGAAGATATCTCTTTGCTGAATATATCGCCTTCATGCAAAAACACACTCCTATAACTTTCTTGAGCAAAAGGAAACACAACGCAGCTATTGTGAAAAGTCTCCCGTTGCACTGACTATTATACTGATTTCAGGTACTTAACAGTCAAAGTATTCCCTGAGCAGGCTACATGATAAACTCATCGTCTATACTATAAGTACAGATTCGCTTCAACAAGGAGGAACCATTGATATGAACATTACTATCCACATCTGCTCCAGCGAAGTATTGATGCTAATAGCGCTATTCGCATTAATACTTTGCGCTCGTTGGCACTATTCTATTCAGATAGTGCTTGACGCATTGAAACTCAGTTCGCCATTCTCTCTTACTTGAATGACCATAGTTATTTTATCATAAAACAAAATAAAAGTACAGTTTCCAAACTATTGTAATTCGCCCTTCTCCGCTGCCACCAGCATTTCCCCACCGTACTCCTCATATGAATATTTTCCGCTTTCGCTCACGCACATAAGCTTGGTCTGTTCCATAACCGTCTCTACTGCGGCTGCGGTTTGATCTGGAGGATAGCCGTATTTTTTGAGCAGGCGTTTGATGATCATCTTCATCTTGGCCTGGACACTTTTGCGGATGGACCAGTCTACGCTGATGTTCTTGCGGATGGATTCGGTGAGGTCGCGGGCTATCTGCTTAAGTATTTCATCGCCCATGACTTCTTTGGCGGATTCGTTATCTGCCAGCGCGTCGTAAAAGGCGAGTTCATCATCACTCAAACCGGTTTTTTCGCCGCGATTTTCGGCGGCACGCACGTTTTTCGCCAATTCGATCAGTTCCATGATGACCTGCGTGGTTTCGATTGCCCGATTCTGGTATTTGTGAATCGAAGCTTCCAGCATCTCTGAGAATTTCTTGGACTGTACGAGGTTATGACGACGGAAGCCTTTGATATCTCCCTGCAACAATCGCTTCAATAGTTCCACGGCCAGATTCTTCTGCTTCATGCCGCGCACTTCTTCGAGGAATTCATCGGACAGGATTGCGATATTCGGTTTATTCAGGCCAACCGCTCCCAGGATATCGACGACTTCATTGGACGATATGGACCGCGAAATGAGCTGGTTGAGCTCCTGATCGAGTTGGGCAGTGGTCTTTTTGCGGCCATCGACGGCAATGAGCTTGACGATGCTTGCCTTAACCGCCTTATGAAAGCCTACTTCGACGTTGACTTCTTTCGCGGCATCCGTGGTAGAACAAAGTGAATAGGCCTTGGCCAATTCAGCGACGAGCTGGAGATAGTCTTTCTTGCTGTCTTCTTCGAGTCCGAGAACAAAATCCATCGTCTGCGTGATAGCCTGCATCTTTTCGCTGGATTTTCCGCTAAAGAATTTGCTGTAATCACAGCCATGCAGCAGTTCCTGAATGAGGTCCAGCTTTTCGAGCAGGATCTGTACGGCCGTATCGGTATCGATGCCCGTATTCTTCCGGTCACTTTCCGTATACTGGGCAAGAGCCTTTTTCAGACTGTCGGCAATGCCAATATAATCAACAATCAGGCCGCCTTCTTTGTTCTGGAAAACCCGGTTCACGCGGGCGATGGCCTGCATGAGGTTATGTCCTTTCATGGGCTTGTCGACGTACATCGTATGCATGCTAGGCACATCAAAGCCGGTCAGCCACATATCGCGCACGATCACAAGCTGCAGCTCGTCCTCTGTATCTTTCATGCGTGCAGCCAAAGTTTCGCGCGTCTTTTTCGTCCCGACAAAGGGCTGCCAATCCGCAGGATCTGCCGAGCTGCCAGTCATGACGACCTTAATCTTCCCCTTCATGAGGTCATCGTTGTGCCAGTCCGGGCGCAGTGCCACGATTTCACAATAAAGGTCTACGGCAATCCGGCGGCTCATGACCACGATCATTGCCTTGCCGCCGCTGAACTCCTGGGCCTGCTGACGTTTCTCAAAATGCTCGACGATATCCTTCGCCACCAGCTTGACGCGTTCGCCTGCACCGACAATCGCCTCAATCCGCGCCCATTTGCTTTTGAGCTGTTCCCGTTGGCTCTCCTCCTGATACTCCGTGATTTCCTCATAGTCGCTGTCAATCTTCGGCTTAAGTTCATCCGGCAGTTCCAGCTTCGCAATCCGGCTCTCGTAGTAGATGCGCACAGTCGTGCCATCCTCTACCGCCCGCGTCATATCGTAGACATCAATGTAGTTGCCAAAGACCGCACGTGTATTGCGGTCAGTTTCTTCAATCGGCGTCCCGGTAAACCCGATATAGGACGCATTCGGCAGGCTGTCGTGCATATATTTTGCATAGCCATACTTGATTTCAGCGGACTGGCTGTCCGCCTTCACCACATCGGCGTTAAAGCCATACTGACTGCGGTGCGCTTCATCCGCCATGACAATGACATTCGAGCGTTCCGTGAGCACAGGCACCGTATCGCCTGTTTCCTCCGGGGCGAATTTCTGGATGGTCGTAAAGATGATGCCGCCGCTCGTACGCCGATTCAGTTTGGCGCGCAAATCACCACGATTCGCTGCCTGATCCGGCTCGGTACGCAAAAGTTCCTGGGATTTCTGAAAGGTGCCAAAAAGCTGATCGTCCAGATCGTTGCGGTCGGTAATGACCACGATGGTCGGATTCGCCAGCGCGTCTGACAGGATCAGCTTGCCCGCATAAAACACCATCGAGAGCGATTTCCCGGAGCCCTGCGTATGCCAAACCACGCCAATCCGGTGATCGCCGCTGACTCCGGCTGCCTTGATGGTACTGCGCACGGCCTTGTTCACCGCATGATATTGATGATAGCCGGCAAGAATCTTATAGGTGTTCTCCCCGTCACTCTGGAACAGGATAAAATGGCGCAGCAAATCCATCAGCGTTGCCGGCGCAAGCATCCCGCGCAGCAGGACTTCAATCTGCGGCATCGCAGTTGGGGCGAGTTCACGAC
The DNA here is from genome assembly GCA_022482925.1 of Selenomonas sp. Lineage (GTDB taxonomy): Bacteria > Bacillota > Negativicutes > Selenomonadales > Selenomonadaceae > Selenomonas_A. Next base: position 25,312 of record JAKVOG010000009.1, read on the forward strand.
CATCCACAGTGCGCCAGGCCATGAAACGCTCCTCATCCGAGGTTAGCGTACCCGCACGGGCATTCACACCATCACTGGCAACCAGGAACGCATTGTAGGTAAAAAGCGAGGGAATCTTGTCCTTGTAGGTCTGCAGCTGATTATAGGCATCCGTGACATCCACGACTTCATTCGCCACATTCTTCAGCTCGATGACCACCAGCGGCAGGCCATTGATAAAGATAACCACATCGGGACGCTTCTCGACGCCATTCTCAATCACGGTAAACTGATTCACTGCCAGGAAATCGTTGAACTCCGGGTGCTCGAAATCAAAGATCTGCACTTTTTCCGTATGAAAACTGCCATCGCTCTGCCGGACCGGCACATCAACGCCCTCGGTCAGCAATTTGTGAAAAGCGTGATTGTTGCGCAAAAGCTCCGGGTACTGCGGTATGGCAATCTGCCGATACGCCTCAGCCAAAGCCGTATCCGGCAAATCCGGGTTAAGCTGCGCCAGCGCATCCTGCAGTCGATCTGGCAGAAACACATCCGCATACGTTTCCCGCTCAGGACAGTCCCCTTCCGGCGCTGCATTTGCCCCGTAAGCGACTTCATAGCCCAGCTCATCCAGCCACTCCAGCACCGCCTCTTCCAAATCCGACTCAACAAAATTCTCGCTCATTTTCTCACCTTCCCACCCCGAACCACTCTATTCTGCCGACTCCACCGGAACACGAATCTCCCCTGACATCAACTTAGGAAGAAGAGTATCGCGAAGCCTGCTTAAGAATTTATTCTGTCTCTTATTACTGTATATTTGTTTAAAGATTGAATCCATTCGTTCATCAAATCCACTAATGTATTCATCTTTAGGAATTACAAATAAAATATTATTCAAAATTCCTTGTGTTAAAAGAGGTTGTCCTGTACCTATTCTTCGCTCATTTAATCTTAAATATTTTAATGTGTAGTAACAAAATATATTACTATTTTGCCTTGACCTAGCAGCTATTGCATTATCACTTATCCAGCATTTCCCAGGAACAAAATACAAGCTACCACAATATGCGCCTACTCTCCCAATGGCTATGATATTTTCATTATTATTTATAGCAGAATGACCTAATATTCCATTTCCTCCATATACAGGATATTTGCCATCTTCTTGTGGTCTTTTTTTTCCGTTTTTAAACTCAAACAATTCACTTAATGCCCCCACCTTCCATCCCTTCGGAATCTTCCCCAGTTCGCTATCCTCGAATTCACCATCCTGAAATGGCTCAAAATCAACAAACCAGGATTTAAAAATCGCCTGCGCCATCTGCTCCAAGGTATCATTCATCTGGTTGTTCAGTTCAATTTTATCATCCAAGCAAGATAAAGTAGCAGCTATAGCTTTTTGCTCTGGCAGTGATGGCAATCGCAATTCCAGCTCTTCTAACACATTCTGTTGCACACGTTGCCGCCCAGATGATCCTACCATAGACTGTATTGCGATATCTCTAACCAATGGGCTACACACCAAATAATAAATAAATTTATTGTTTGAAACACCTTCTATTTCCCTCATAGCTATAAATTCCGTTGAGCCAAATCCTATTTCATTTTTATCCAACACTCCTACTTGTGCTATCTTACCATTTTCTAAACATGGTGTAATTCTAGCCATTAGAGTATCTCCATTTCTAAATTTCACACCTCCTCTAAAAAAAGCATACTCATAATGATTTATGCCACGTGTAAATGGCTGCAACTTATCCATTGATATTTTTTTTACACGTATATCACGATCTAATTTCTCTTTTGGATTAAACAACATAAAATCCATCAACTTTGTTTCTTTCCAATTATTCATCTTTTGTATCATCTTCTATCACACTTATCTTTTCTATAGAAAAAATATCATTTTCGCATATAGCTTTCACTCTGTAATTAAAAGTAACCTCTTTATTTTCATCCAAGCCATTACAATTAATAGTAAACGAAACCAAATCTTTAGTCTCATCCTCTGATAATTCTCGAGTTATATTATCGACGTTAAAAAACTCCAATTTATTTTCTGATACATTACCTAATTCTTGTATATTTAATACAGATATATTTTTATAGAATTGATATGCAAATCCCCTACTTTTTATCCATTGAAAAAGGTCATCATTAATATCATCTGTATCTGTTGCAACATAGTCTTCCCCTGCTATTTCTTTTGCTATTTTATGTAATATTTCACTTAATTCGCTTTGATCATTTACTATTATTAAAGATCTCATATTATACCTATTTTCATATTCACTTTTTAGTTCATCATCGAATCTATTATCTCTGGAATATAAAATAATAAAATCATTTTGATGATGATCTTTATACTCTAAAACACTTTCCCATATCAATGCATCTTTAAATCCTTTATCCGATTTCTTATCTTTCCCTTCAAAAGGTGCTCTTTTTCCCAAAGCTCTATCTACAATCCCAGGGAATCGATCTGCTGATGGAATACTCAACTCTACCAGTTCTACTTGTCTACTATATAGTTTGTTTTTATATTTTTGTATCTCATTATTTATATAATTTTCATAATCACTGATTCCGTCGCCAACCATTTTAAATCCAGGAAAAATGTAATGTCGTACTTTTTCTATTTTTTCATTATATGATTCGATCTCTTGTTGTAAAAGTTCACGCCAAGTAATTTCAGAAACACCAACTTTTACATGCAAATAAATATCCAATTCTTCTATCTTATCAAAAAGGCCTTCAAACTCATTACTACATCTAAATCTTGTAAAATCAGCATTTTTACCATAGGACAAGTGTAATGCATTCGTATCAAGCACAATTAGATAATTTTTATCCATCGCTAAATTACCATCCATCTCCGATTAAAATTTTATACTCAAACTTCGCACATCCCAAACAAGCCTGCAGTAATGCATGGCAAGGGAATGTGACTTATTAAATACCAAACTCATGCACACTGTTTCAAACAGTTGTGCCATAAATTTGGCAGATTTTTCAAGAAAGAATCCAGCATCTTATCCAATTCCTTTTCCATGAAAAGTATTCGCTCTTTTATCTGGTCAACAAATGTCTTCAGTACCAAGAGCAATGCTTCCATATAGTGTAAATCCTGCAGTTCGTCATAAGATGCAAAAAACAGATCACCAATGCTTCGTTTATCTGTATTTCGGCGCTGTTCTAGCGACAACATCGTGTAACGAGCAAAGACAATAGATACGTGGGCTGTCATAGCATCATAAGACATAGTTCTGCTTTCTTTTCCAAGCTTCAGGAATGACTTGCACATCTTGAAAAAGACTTCAATACTCCAGCGCTTGCCATAAGTCTGGATAATTTCTTCTTCAGACAAGCTGACATCTGTCGAAGCTAAGATGAGGTATTCCTGGCGATTATTCTTATTCCTCACGAAAACCAATTTCACCGGTGTGGATTTGGAGCCTTTCACAGCCTCAACTTCTACAGACAGCAGGAATTTAGAACGTCCGCGACGCTTCGTAGCAGAACGAAAAATGGCTGGCGCACTTTGCATACGGCCATTGTAACGGAAATGGATTTTCTCCGATTTCTTGGACATGGCAATAACGTCATAGCCAATTTCCTTGATTTGAATCAGGGAAGATGGCGAGCAGAACCAAGTGTCAAAAAGAACGTGCTTCGCTGGAATCTGTGCAGTCTTTGCTTCTTTCAGAAGCGTCAGGACTACACTGGTCGCTTTGGATTGAGCCAGTTTACGCTGTTTGCCGCCATTGCTTCTAGCATCGATGTCAGAGGATGCTTCCTGGAGGCGGTTCTCACGATTTGCTGAGGACAGCAGGCAATGGCTGAGCGGCAGGAAAGAATTTCCATCACTCCATCCAAGCGTCAGCATGCGAAAACCTTTCGTATACTTATGCTCTACATGGTCAAAAACTTTTGCCAGAAGCTCAACCTTCTTAGAACGAGATCTGCTGAAAAGCGAATCATCGACAATGAGCACATTGCGGCGATTCTCGTCAGTCAGCGGAGCAACTTTCTGGATGACCTTAGCACCAAGATGCAGTGTGAATTTTCGCCAGTTAATGCTGCAGGAATTCATGAAGCGGTAAAGCGTATCTTTTGCAAAGGGGATGGATGCTGAAGCTTCCTTCTCCTTCTGAAAAAACGATTTACTGCCGAATGCATTTTCAAAGGCAACTTGAAAGACGTCTTTTACCGAAAAGCCGCGTACTTTATACGCATTGCAGGATTTGAGAATCTTACCAACCTGAAATTCTTCAAGAAAATGTGAGATTTTCGAGGAAAGGAGTTCACTGGACTGATGATTTTGTGCTACAATATTCATGGCATAAGCCCTCCGTTTTTGCTGTGATTTGTTTGACGACTTTATTATACAAAACGGAAATGGCTTATGCTATTTTATTTTTGGAAAGCTGATTTAAGAATTAATTGGCAGTTTCACAACTGCGAAGTTTGAGTTTTATATTCTAAGCATACTCAAAATTTACAATGTACAAAACTTATCACAATCCATACCCAATCATCCCCAGCCGTTTTTTGATCTCAGCCTCCAGTTCATGAGACTTTACGAATTGACCGGCTAGTTCGCCAGTCAGCCGGGTCATTTTCTCATCAAAGGGTTCACCATCATCCTCAATTTCCTCAATGCCGACATAGCGTCCCGGCGTGAGGATATAGTCGTGGCTGCGTACCTCGTCAAGTTCGGCTGATTTGCAGAAACCTTTTACATCCTCGTAGCCTGTACCTTTACACCATGCATGATAGGTATCGCAAATCCGCAGGATTTCTTCCGGCTTAAGTTCACGGTGCTTGCGTGTCTCCATATAACCCAGTTTGCGTGCGTCGATAAACAAGATCTTGTCCTTGCGCGCAGCCTTGTTCTTGCTCAGGAACCACAGGCAGACCGGGATGGTGACATTGTAGAACAGATTCGGCGGCATCGTGATGATGCAGTCTACCATATGATCTTCGATAATGTTTTTTCGAATTTCTGCCTCAGCCTTGGTACTGGTACTCATCGAGCCATTGGCCAATACAAAACCAGCTACACCTTTACGCGGTGTCAACTTGCTAATAATATGCTCAATCCAGGCATAGTTAGCATTATTAGCTGGCGGCACGCCGTATTTCCAACGGGCATCCTCGGTATTCAGCGCATAATCGGATACATTGAACGGAGGATTAGCCAAAACAAAATCTGCCCGCAGGCCTTTGTGCAGGTCGTTGGCGAATGTATCCCCATCACGCTTGCCGAGATCGCCATCAATGCCACGGATAGCCAGATTCATCTTGCACAACCGCCAGGTCGTCGCCGTGTATTCCTGCCCGAAGATATGGATATCATCGGTACGCCCCTGATGTTCCTCGACAAACCGCTTCGACTGGACGAACATCCCACCGCTGCCACAGCAGGGATCATAGACACGGCCCCGGAATGGCTCGATCATACCGACAAGCAGTTTGACAATAGCCGGCGGCGTGTAGAACTCACCCTCACTGGAACCGAATTTTCCCAGAAAATACTCATAGACGCGTCCCAGCACATCCTGTGCCTTCGCTTCTTTATTGCCCAGATTGAACGAGAACAGATCAATGAGCTCACCCAGCTTTATTTTATCAAGTTCCGGACGCGCATAGTTCTTCGGCAAGACACCCTTCAGCGTTTCATTTTCCCGCTCGATTGCCATCATCGCATTATCAATCGTCTGCCCAATGGTCGGTTTTTTCGCATCCGCCTTGATTGCCTGCCAACGCGCTTCCTCCGGCACAAAGAAGATATTATCCGCCACATACGCATCCGGATCTTCTTCGAACCCTTCTTTTTCATTTACTAATGTCTGGTGTTTCTCCTCAAAACTATCCGATATATATTTCAGAAAGATCAGCCCAAGAATCACGCTTTTATAATCAGAAGGCTGAATATTCCCACGAAGCTTATCTGCCATCTCCCATAGTTTATCTTCAAAATCCAACTGTACTGCCAATTCCAATCAATCCTTTCCCTTATCAAATTCATTCAGCAAACAATGTATAGTAGTCCTTCAATATATCTTTCTTTTCATTACAGGAAAGTTCAACCCACTGTTTCACGATTTCATCATCATAAGCTAACATATGCATTTGAGCAGATTCTGCTTCATCGATAGCAACCTCCCAATAAGTATCACCTTGCTTTACGAGTAAATCCACACGATTATTTCTAAATGCATCATATTCAATCCCCGTCTTTTGATGTAATACATAGACTAAAGACAGGAACATAAATGCCCCCCTAGAGTCAATAGCATCATATATTAATCCATGTGTTTTTTCTGTAATAATCAAAAACTGACGGGGATATTGCCCGACTATTAAAGCGCCAAATATATAGTCTATGTCACCAATATATAATTTATCTTCGCCCTTAATAACATACGATATAGTACCTTCCGGCTCAGCGAACAATTTTGATCTTCCTACCATAAAGTCTAATGATACATTAAAATAGTCCGCTAATTTTAGTAGATTCTCATAACTCGGATTGACATCACTTTTCTCATAGGCAAAAATGGTTCGTTTCTTTACCCCCAATATATCAGCAACCTCTTCAGCTGTCATACCTGCTTTTTTCCTTAGGAATTTCAAAACGCTAGCAAAGCCTATCAAATTAGACACTCCTATCCTAAAAATATATTGACAATGCATTTTAAATGCACTAATATAGGTTTTGTAAAGTGCATTTAAAATGCACTTTACAAAATTCACTCTATATAAAAGGAGGACAAAACACTATGGACCAAAACAAAGTCTTATTAACTGCCGAGGAGGCCGCTCAGCGGATTTTCGGTGGCAAACGCTCAGCTTGGAGCCTGTTGCAGGATGCCAAGAAGAAGCGGCTTCCCAGCCTGCATATCGGCAACCGGGTGTTCTTCGAGCTCAACTCGCTCAATCTCTACATCGAGCAGCAGCTGCAAAGCAGCCTTACCACGGAGGTGACCATCGTTGACGGCATCCGCAAAATCGACTAAGCGCTATTACTGGATCAAGCTCAAGCAGGATTTCTTTGGTCAAAAGGAAATCAAGAAACTCCGCAGGCTGCCTGGTGGCGATACACTCACCATCATCTTCCTGAAATTACAACTGCTCAGCCTAAACGACAACGGAATCATCTACTTTGACGGTCTCGAAAAGAGCTTTGAAGAAGAGATTGCCTTGGAAATCGACGAGGAACCGGATAATGTCCGTTTCACCATCAGCTACCTGCTCCAAATCGGCTGGATTGAAGAAAGCAACACCGACGAAGCCATTTCGTACAATCTCGTCAAAATTGAAGTGGGTAGTGAAAGCACCTCTGCAGCCCGTGTCCGTAAGCATCGCGCCAATTTAGCTTCATTGAAGGCGTTACAATGTAATGGCCTTGTAACAATCAGTAACAAAAACGTAACGACAGAACAAGAACAAGAGACAGAGACAGATAAAGAACAACAACAACAAGAGAAACACAATCCTGTGGATAAGTGTTGTTGTGTTGTTGCTTCTCCGAAATCTGTTTTACAGGTCAAAGACCTAGCCGTGAAATTGCAGATTTCTCCTGCTACGGTCGCCTCGCTGATCCAGTCCTATGGGCTGGACCGATTCAAGAAACAGCTGGATAATCTCCAGCGTACCCCCAATATACGCAATAATGGGGCCTGGCTTCGTAGTGCTCTAAAAAAGGATTACGAGCTCGCCCCATCGTTGCAACCGCCTGTTGCCGATCCTGACTGTCCAAAGTGTCATGGCACAGGCAAAGTCCAATTCGTCGTAGACGGCACGAATGAGATCATTTCCCGCTCGTGTTCCTGCCTGCGACACCGGAACTAGGTGTGCAATCTCACGAGAAGCTGCACACTTCTCATGAGCTCACACTCCTGTTCTTAGTATACCACAAAACTTTCATGCTCTCAGCATCGAAGTAAGGTTTTGTGCTATTGCAAGCTCCCCGTTTGGATAGCCTTCGGCTTCTCCAAACGGAGCTTGCAAGGGGTGGCTTTGCCTCCCCTCTGAACCCCTCTCACAATCTCGCAATGAACCGGAGGTTACATCATGCGAAATCGTAAAAATCAAATTCTCATCCGCATGAGCGATGCAGAATTCAGCCAATATCAGAACCGCCGGGCACGTTCCGGCAAATCAGGCAATGCGTTTTGCCTTGCTTGCCTGCTCAACCATCCCATCCGGGTGGTTGAACACTTGCCGGAGATGCTCCGACAGCTCAAAGCCATCGGCAACAACTTGAATCAGATTGCCCGCGCAGCCAATTCCGGCTTTCAGGCACCACCAGTAACACGAGAAATCCAAGAAGAAGTAAATCTGCTATGGCAATTATTAAAGCCGTAAGCTCGGGGGCCAGCCTGGGGCATATCATGGCCTATGTCGACAAGAAGAACGCCCTGACACATGGCAAGGACTGTTCCGATGACCGGAAGGATGCCCTGCGTGAGATGCGCCTTACCAAGGAGATCTGGGAGAAGCGTGGCGGCCGCCAGTATAAGCACTATATCCAGAGCTTTTCCCCCGAGGAAAGCAACCAGCTCTCCGCTCAGACGGTCAATGAGATTGGCCTGAAATGGGCGCAGCAGAACTTTCCGGGCCATGAAGTCTTTGTGAGCACGCACACGGATCGGGGGCATACACACAACCATTTTGTCGTAAACTCGGTCAATTTTGAGACTGGTAGGAAGCTCCATCTCGAAAAAGCAGCCCTAGAACGCTTCAAAACGCTCTCAGACGAAATTTGCAAGCATTATGGTCTATCTGTATTGGAGCGTGGTCAAAAATTATTCAGAGGTGACGTGAGGACCTATGACACGAAAAAATATCAATGTCTGGCCCAGAACAAATCCTATCTGGCAAAAGCCGCGCTGGATATGAATAAAGCCCTTGCCCTGAGCACGAATCTAAAAGAATTCAAGCAAGCCATGAAAAAGCTTGGCTACGATGTGGACTGGAAGGACAACCGCAAGCATGTCACACTGACGGCCCCCAATGGCAAGAAGATACGCACGAGCAATCTGGCTAAGACATTCAGCGAACCCAAATTCACGAAAGAAGGCATCGAAGATGAATTTATACGAACACAGGAACGCTTACAGCAACGAAGCCCTGCAAGAAATGGATACGCTCGAAAGCCAGGAATTCCAACGGCTGGAAAACCTGCTGCTGAAAAAGTCCCTCGCGATATCCAACGAAAATTTCAAGACCTTAAGCGAAGAACAGTCGGCCAAGCTCTCGGCCCTGCGGAAGTTCCTGCTGCAAATAGCCGGGCAAGTAAAATCACTCAGCAACAGCAACGCAGTCTTGGCCGCGGGCTTTGATCAGGCCATCCAGTCGCAGCTGGATGCCGCACTTGTACCGAGACTGAACGGCCTTGCCGATAGCCTGACCAAATCGACAGCCGCAGCAAACAAGAGCCTGCATGAACTGCAACAGAGGTCACGCACCTATTACCAACATCGCCAGAATATCGACCTGGCTATCCTCATCATGACCGTTTGCAGCTTCTGCATGAGCACGGCGGCCCTGCTGAAAGTATTTCATTCCTGAGTCGAGAAAGGAGCATCATCATGAAACTCATGTTCAAAGATACCGCACACCGCGACTTTTTCTTTGCCGAGATAAAACATTGCCCGCAAGACTGCTACTACCTCCCGTTGCTTTATCTCATCGGCCTGACAGCCACGACCCGGCAGCATTTCCCGGCCATCTATCAGCCCGGCGACGGCATCCAGCCGGAAGTCTTTGCCGAGGGCTGGCAGACCTCGACCTCGTTCAAGATCCTGCGGCTCGCGTTCAATCTGTTCAACGATTGCTGCAGCGATACCTACGAGGAAAGCCAGAACGCAGACTGCTACTGCGTGAGCGAAATCTTTGCCACGGCCTATGCGCCGTACTTCATCGAGGCCATAAGGCTGCGCTACCCGAATTACCTGCCGGCAAAGGGGGCCTGAGCATCTATGTCCATCGAACAACGTGGCAAGAATATCTGGCGCGTGACTATCAGCAATGGCTATGATCAACGTGGCAGACAGGTCCGTTATACAAACACCATCCACGGCTCCTACAAGGACGCGACCACCGCCGAAAAGCTGCTGGCCGCCGAGGTGGCCAAGAAAAGACAGGCCAAGGAATCACCAAAGAAAATGTCCCTGCATGACTTTTTCGCTTACTGGCTGGAGAACTATGCCCGACCGCACCTAGCAGAAAAGACCATTGCGCTTTATATCTACGAATTCCGCCGCATTGATACCGCACTTGGCAGCAAGCCGATCGACAAGATAGAGCCACGACATCTCTTAATGTTCTATGACAATCTGCGCAAATGTCCCCGTCTGGATCAACGTGGGGGCCATTTATCCGCTACAAGCATCCGCAAGTACCACACGCTGCTGCATCTGCTGTTCAAACGGGCCGTGCGCTGGCAAATGATCTTCTCCAATCCGGTCGATAAAGTAGATCCGCCAGCCTATAAGTATCAAAACGAGAAAACCATCCTCGACAAAGATCAAGCCGGACGATTTCTCCTGCTGCTCAAAGATGAGCCCTTGAAACATCAAGCATGGAGTATCCTCGCAATTGCCCTTGGGTTACGGCGCGGTGAGATCTTCGCGTTGCAATGGAAGCACATCGACTTTGCAACCAAGACCATCCTCATCGAGCAATCATCCAAGGCAAAGAGGGGTGGTGGTGTCGTTATTGGGCCGACTAAAAGCCGACGTGCGCGTCTCTTATCCGCGCCAGACAGCCTGATGCAGCTTTTGGACGCCTATCATACAGAGTATAGCGTCCTGCGTGAAGAAACTGCCAACAAGTGGGAAGGTGCCAGCGATTTAACCGAAAACTTCCTGTTCACGACCTGGAACGGTCTTCCTGGCTGCCCGGATGCCATGAACACCTGGCTGCGACGTTTCGTCAAGGCCCATGATCTGCCCAAGATCTCACCGCACAGCTTCCGGCACATGGCTGCCACCTATCTGATCACGGCTGGTGTCGATATCAGAACCGTTGCTGGCAAGCTAGGCCATGCAAACTCGACCACGACACAGTTGGTTTACAGCCACCTCTTGCGGCAGGCAGAGTATGAGACTGCCGATGTCATGGATAGCATATTGCAAGACAGCCTAAAAAATGCGGAGCAAAGGCAGTGTGGTCACGACGGTAAACACCAAAAATAAACACCAAGAGTCAGAAAAGGCCTCCCGATTTCTCGGGAGGCCTTGAATTTACTGGTGCGATTGGTCAGAGTCGAACTGACGACCCTCTGCTTAGGAGGCAGATGCTCTATCCAACTGAGCTACAACCGCAATTAGAGTACCGATATATTATATCATCATTATTCTGTTTTTTCCACTGGAAACTTTCTGCAGTATGGCAATCTCTGTTCTTGCACGATACGAACTGCAACGTGTCGTATTATCTTCGCTTATTTTTCTGCTTGCGGCGGTGTGCATCCAGAAATATGACGTTATCGCCAGTACAGTGCTTATTTTTTTGAACTACCTTGCGTTCTCTCCGCGCAAGTTGTTTTTGATTCGTCTTCTCGGCATCAGTGAACCCGTGGTTCGTAATTTTGCGAATATACGGAGCCATTTGCCGGAGATGTGAACGAACATCTTTCCACAACTGGTCCAAAGCAGGCTGCTCTGAGTACTTTTCCCGAAACTGCCTTCTGATTTCCCGTTCGGGCACATTGGCCATCACCAATGGGATGCATCCGGTCAGCATCTCCATGATACCTCCATCTTCGCTGCCATCCCAGTCCCGCATGAATTGAATATTCGCCCGCTTCAGCAAAGATTTGACTTGTGAGGTCAAGACATCATTCAACCAAATCTGCTGCTCTGTCGGCAAGAAATAGGCATCCCCCGGATGACGGAGGTAGGGCTCTGCCGCCATCCCCATAGGCACAGGCTCAGTCACGATATACTCTTGGTCGACTTCTATCCGAGTCAAATCAGCCGGTCTCTTTTCTATAGCAGACAGTACCTCCTGCTCCGTCAACTGAAAACCATTCCATTCAACCAGCAACTGCTGAAAAATATCACGCGGAATAAGCAAGTATAAGACATCCGATATCTGTATTACCTGATTGAGCCACCAGTATTGATGATATTGCTGCAAGAAGTCTTCTGTCAGGATTTCGCGCAGCAATGCAGCTACATCCTCCGTAACGACCGTTCTTCCGAAGTCATTATAGCCGCCATAGCCGATTTTATACCATACACGCATCGTATAATCCTTGAGAATTTCTTCATTGATTAACGGCCTCATCCACTCGGCATCAGAAATCTTCAACTCTGTCAGCAGATGATACATCTCACCGGCCGGAAGCCACAACAGGTAACGGCGCATCGTTTCTGGATTGAGCATAGCCTGAGCCAGTTCCGCAACGAAATTGGCTTTACGCATGGACTGCTTAATCCTCAAACCCTTGTGACGTGCTAATTCTACGAGATCGGCCTTGCAGCTGGTCTCGAGCATCTCATGCAGTTGATAAGGGAGCACTTTGATATACATCGATTCCTCATCAGGCAAACTAGCAGATTCACTATCAATATCTGCTAAAAAATCTTCAGTGTCCAGATTGAAATCTTCCGGCTTCCGATCCATAACAGCCTCCAGAAGCGCCCAGAAATTTTTCTTGTATTTTGGGGGCAAACGCTTAAACGCTGGAGTTTGCAGGATTTTCTGCAATTCCGCTGACATTTCTTCCGGTGCCTGTGCAGATTCCCGGCCTGCCAAGCATGGCACAGGCACCACGCTCTGATGGAACTCCGCCCTCTTCAGAATCGCATTCACTGCAGTCATATCGAATGGATCCCGTTCCTCTCCGCTCAACTCCTGCAAGCCATACACGCCACCGCAGTCCTCGACCGGATTATCGCCTTTGGCCTTTATGACCTGCGGGTAGTCCTGGTCATAGTCGTCCAGCACGGCTTCGATCTGGATTCTGTGCCGCCAATCATCGCCGAAATCATAAGTATACTCGAACCACTTCTCTGAGCCAAGATCTTCCTCCAGGGTTCCTATCATAGCCTCGTCGCTAGCTTCCCCCGTCCATTCATCATTCATATAGATCATGCGGTGGGATGCCGGCAAGCGAAAGCTGGATAAATGACTGCCCGACCAGCCCATTATGACCTGTATTGCCTCACTGAGCTGCTCAAGGCTCAACCGAGTTGGCACAATGCAACGTCGCCAGAGCGGTGGATGCGCATCAACAATAGAAATCTTGAACTGATAGGCCTTCATCTATTAAATCCTCCTGCAAAATAACAACAGCAGCTTACGTGCTTTCTTCATTACGTTCCTAATTATATCATGAACTCCTAAAATATCTACTGTACAACGACACATCAACCTGCTAAAATTAGAAAGAACTGTCCGTTCGATACGGATAAAATGCAAGAGCGTTTGAACTGCTCCTGCAATCTGAATCTTGGAGGTTTCCTATCTTGAATGAAAAATTATCCATGAGCTCCTACCTGCTCGTCGGATCCATGCTTTTTGGCATGTTCTTCGGTGCCGGTAATCTGATCTTCCCGGTCCACATGGGACAGGAAGCAGGCGCCCAGCTGCTGCCAGCCACAGTTGGTTTCCTGATTACTGCTATCGGTCTGCCGTTCCTGGGCATCGTAGCGATTGGCATCTCGGGCAGCAGCGGGCTTTATGATCTGGCCAGCCGCGTGCATCCGTCCTATGCCAAATTCATGACGGTGCTGCTGTATCTGACGATTGGCCCGGCCTTTGCCCTGCCACGTACGGCCACGGTATCCTACCAGGTCGGTCTGGCGCCTTACATCAGTGAGGGCAGTCAGGCACTGGCGCTTGGCCTCTTTACGCTGGCATTCTTTGCGTTGGCTATCACGTTCGCGCTGCGCCCAAGCAAGATCCTGGTCTGGATCGGCAAGCTGCTGAATCCGATGTTCCTGTTGTTCCTGGCCATGCTCATCGCGATCGCTTTCCTGCAGCCGATGGGGCTGCTGAGCTCCGCTGCTGTCCATGGCGATTATGTCAGCCATGCCTTCTTCAAAGGGTTCACCGAAGGCTACAATACGATGGATGTGCTGGCTTCGCTGGCTTTCGGCATCATCGTCGTGCGCACGCTGCACGATCTGGGGATCCGCACACCGGGTGGCGTTGCCTGGGGCACGGTAAAGGCTGGTGCGGTAAGCGTATTACTCATGGGCATCATCTACAGCTGCCTGGCCACCATCGGTACGATGAGCGTCGGGCAGTTCGAGTTATCGGCCAATGGCGGTGTGGCTCTGGCCCAGATCGCGACATTCTATTTTGGCTCTTTCGGCTCTATACTGCTGGCCCTCATCGTTACACTGGCCTGCCTCAAGACGGCAATCGGCCTGATCACGGCCTGCTCGGAGACTTTTGAGGAGTTATTCCCGAAATCCGTCAGTTACCGGGTCTATGCCTGGGTCTTCACGGTCTTCTCGTTCCTGATCGGCAATCTGGGCCTGACGCAGATCATCACGCTGGCTGTGCCGATTCTCATGTTCCTGTACCCGCTGGCCATCACGCTGGTATTGCTGGCCTTCCTGTCAGCCGTATTCGGCAGCCGTCAGTCGGTATACCTGTCGACCACCGTCTTTACGCTGCTGGCTGCACTGGGTGATGCATTCAACGCCATGCCGAAATCCGTTCAGCAGCTTGACTGGGTCCAGCAGCTGCTCGCGATCTATCACGTCCTGCCATTCTTTGATATCGGCATGGGCTGGATTGTGCCATCGATCATCGGTCTGGCTGTCGGTGTCATCTACTAGTCTGGTTCGCCGCCCAGCGTAATCGCATAAGCAAAACGAACGGTACACAGAACCGTCCCCTGAGGCTGTCCAACCATGGATAGCCTCTTTTATTATGAAATTCCATATACAAAATCCAGTTTTTGTGTCATAGTATAGAGATATCTGTTGTACGTTTCTCATGGGAAAGAAGTGTTTTATTTGAATTGGAAGGTCGTTCTCGGCATTCTTACCTGCAATATCCTGTTCATGTCGTCCAGCTATACCATGCTGATTCCGTTCCTGCCGATGTATCTCACCAATGAGCTTGGTGTCGGGCCAGAGTCCGTAAATCTCTGGTCGGGCATTGTATTTTCGGCCTCATTCCTTGTGTCTGCAATCATGGCCCCGATCTGGGGCCGGCTGGCAGATACGAAGGGCAAGCGCATCATGGCCATGCGGGCGAGTTTCCTGCTCGCCATCAGTTATTTTCTTGGCGGTGTCGTGACATCGCCGGAACAGCTTACGCTCATGCGCCTGTTCCAGGGCTTTGCCTCTGGTCTTTGGCCAATGGATCTTGCCATCATGACACTCTATGCACCACCCCAGAAGCTGGGGGTCTGCCTGGGCATCATGCAGGGCGTACTGACCGCCGGCGGCGTCGTCGGGCCACTGCTTGGCGGCGTACTGGCCGAAGTATTCGGCATGCGAGTCTCATTCTTCCTGGCAGCCGGCGCACTGTTCCTGAACTTCCTGATTTTCGTGTTCTTCATCAAAGAACCGCCTACGCCAGCTCTTGTCGCACCGGCAGAGAAGCCCGCTTCCGAGCAATCGGTCAGTCTCTGGCGCATTCCGCTGCTGCGCAACATGATGCTTTGCGGCACACTCGTGCAGATGGTCATCCTGATCCTACAGCCGGTGCTGACGACCTACATCGCCCACCTGGCCGGACCACTGCCCAATATCGTATTCGTAGCCGGTCTGGTATTCTCCCTCGGTGGCATCGCCGGGGCCATGGCAGCTCCGTTCTGGGGCTCCTTCGGCCAGCGACACGGCTATTTCCGTTCAATGTGCTATGGCATGATTGGTGCCGGCTGCTGCATGCTGCTGCAGGGAATCCCGCACAGCCTGTATCTGTTCGCACTGATGCAATTTGCGGGTGGCCTGTTCTTCTGTGCCATCCATCCGGCGATCAACGCCGTACTGGCCAGCAATACACCACCTGACTATAAGGGACGCATCTTCGGCATGCTGTTCGCAGCCCAGCAGGTCGGATCGATGGCCGGCCCGATCCTTGGCGGCATCATTGCGACCTGGCTTGGCATGCCGTTCGTCTTCGGCTTTGCCGGCATCATCCTGATCCTGCTTAGCCTGACGATCTGGCATACCTATCCAATTCATCAGTCCTAAAAAAAGAACGTTGCGGCACGAATCACACCAAATTCGTGCCGCAACGTTTTTTTACTATTTTCTTACCTGGTCTTCTCTACCTTGACTTTATCCCCATAAATTGTCTTGAATTCTTTCTGCATGGAAACCGGAATCCAGCCATTCTTCTCGGCATTTGCTTTGACGGACTGGGCCTTCTTGAGGTTGCCGAACTCCCGCTGCTGATCGTCACACAGCAGCACGAAAGCGGCACTCTTATGCTGCTTATTCTGCACCGTGTAATTCAGCATGCTGGCATCGCCCATGCTGTTGCCAAAGGCCAGAACCGGCTGACGGCCGATTTCCCGGGCAATTAGAGAAACTTTGTTCATCGCGATATCTTCCTGGAAATACTTGCCACGCACCAGCTGATCTTTATCTTTATCATATACATATTCCAGCCCGCTCGTCTCGCCCTGATTGGAAGCGCGTACCCAGGCATCGCTGCCAATGATATGTTCCGGCTCGATAGGCAGCACACCGTCGACCAGGACACGCAGTGCCATGCGGTCACAGCCGGACACGATATAGACCTTGAACTGATTGGATGCCAGATACGAAACGACTTCCACCATAGGCAGATAGAATGCTTCGCCACGCGTAAGATTCGTCAGCCCCTGTTCCGGCTCCTGCATAAACTTCCTGACATAGGCCTGATATTCCGGCAATGTCATACCAGCAAAGGCATTGAGCTGATAAGCCTCTTCTTCTTCCTCCCCCAGTTTTGAGGAGCGTTTCTCCTGCATTGCACTGCGGCGCTCAGCCGCCGCTGCATGCATATCGGCTGGTGCCTGCCAGGATTTATCATCCAGTACACGTTCCAGATACATCAATTTATCAAAATAGGAAGGTGCGGTCTCACACATCAGCGTGCCATCCACATCAAACACTGCAATACGGTCAGCTGCCGGAATGAAATCCGGGCTTTTCTTATTTGTCACGGTCTCAACATACTTGACCAGTGCTGCCTTAGCCGGCGAATCCGCCGTCCAATACCGGAAATCTCCGGCCCGTACCACTTTGATTCCAGCTACTTCTTCCCGTGTAACTGCCTGAGATATCTGAGACACGCATAGGATAATAGCACATAAGATAAATAAAAAACTCCGTCTTTTCATCAAACCGACCTCCATTCCACGATAAAATCCGGCTGCCCAATGATATTTCAAGCCTTACCATAGCCTTATCCGGTCTTCCGGTGATACATACATCGCATCAGCCGGTGTCACCGGAAACGCCTCATAGAATCCATCCGTTGCACTAAGCACCGCATTGACCCTTATTCCCCCAAACAGATGAACCCCCAACCGTTCACGCTGGAATCCGGCTGGTGTCAGTTTTTCCCGCCATATTCGGGCATAGCTGCTATAAAGCTGCTGCAAGGCTTCCCTGTCGTCCGCTGCCAGATCCGTAAGGCAGGCTAACGCTCCCAGGTCCGCGATATTCTCCTGTACCGACCGCTTTCCATCAGCCTGGCTGCCATCCGGCAGGCGATAGCGTTCATAATACTGTATGATCTTCTGCTGACGCTTCAGATAGGCCTGCCAATCCGTATAGGTCCACCAGTTCCGAAGACGTCCCTGCGCATCATAATGCGCACCACTACTGTCAAAAGCATGCGTGATCTCATGCGCGATGATCATGCCGAGCCCACCCAGGTTCTGCATTGCCGGTGCTGCAGGATCATAGATTGGCAGTTGCAGGATGCCCGCAGGAAACGTGATGCTGTTATCTGCCGGATCATACTCCGCGTTGACAGTCTGTGGCAGCATATCGCCCCAGCCGCCTTGTTGGAATGTTTTCCCGATCAGGTCCAGCTCTATCGTCCGCCGCTGCTGGCCAATAGCCAGGGCCGCATCGATGAAGCTTCCCCCCTGTGCAGGTGGCAATACGGTTATGGTATCCAGCCAGGCTGGCCATTCCCTCGGTGCACCGACCTTCACGATCATTGCATCCAGTTTTGCCAGCGCTTTCGTCCGGGTCGACTTGCCCAGCCAGTCAGCCTTCACCAAACGATTACGGAAGGCAGCCCGGATATCCTCTGCATACTGCAGTACCTGGCTGCCCACTTTCTCAGGAAAATACCGGGCCGCATACTGTCGGCCATAGGCTTCGCCAAGCAGTTCCCAACAGCGCTCCTGTGCCTGCTGTGTCATCGGCTCAGGAGCAGCTGCTCCTTTCAGCTGTTCCATATAACGGGCATTCAGCTGAGCATATGCAGCCGGCAAACAGCTGCTGTAGTTATGGAGCAACTGTATAATCGCGTACGATTTGAGCACAGGCAGCCGCTCAGAAGTAAACTGTGCGGCCGCTAATCGGATATCAGCCGGGCTGCCCACATACCAGTTTTGCTTTTCTGGCACAGCCTCAAGACCACCGGTCCGCAGCACTGGCTCAATATCGATTGAACGATATAGTTCCCCCATGTCCTTCTCCGCCCATGGATATAAAGCGGCGGCCCCTGGATCATGCTGCTCCGCCGCTATGGACTTCATCGCAAACCTCTGTTGCAATGCAAAGAGTTCCGCCGCCTCATGTTCGGCTACGGAAGGCTCATGCCCATACAGCTCCAGCATATCCCTCACGTAGCTGCGATAAAGCACGAACAGCGCCTCATTGGCAGGATCTGCCAGGACCGGCCTGGGAACGCCAGTGCTGGCGGATTGACCCATACCGTATATATCTGATTTGTCAGGGGATCTGGTCTGACCTGGAAAGACCCGAGCATGCCCGCCTGACCCGTCTTCCGGGAAATGGCCGCCATGACTTCTGCATAATCCTGCGGCGTAGACGCCCCCTCCACCGCCTGAAGCATTGCTGACAGCTTACCCAGACCGGCTTTTTCCCGTCCGGCCCGATCCTGCGCACAAGCGGACAAGGCTGCAATGTTCTGCTCGTCCCGATTTGCCCGCCCATCCTTCTGATGCTTGACGGCCTCTGCTGTAATCTGCTGCAACCGTACCTGTACCTGCTGATCTGCTTCAGACAACCCATCCAGCCGGTCCGCCATTGGCGGAATTACAGTATGCTTCAGCCATTCTCCATTGACATGCAGATAGAAATCCTCCTCAGCAGCAGGTATTGCTGCTGACTCTTCTAACTGCACCCGCACAGGAAATTCCGCTGGCTTCGCCTGAACGAATGGCATACCAATGCCAGACAACAGAAGTGCCAGGCACCAGACCTCTATATTTTTACGCCTCATACGTCCTCCCCAACCAGCCAGAACAGCCCGGCACGCCCGATCACTCAACCAGCAAAATACCGCAAATCAACCAATGATACCAAGATCAATATCATGGCCATAGCCATCATGACCATACAGAGCCAGTTGATCACCTGCTGGCTACGCGGTCCCTTGCAGATTCCCCAGGTCATACTAAACGTAGTAATCCCATTAAAGAAATGGAAGATTGCCGCACACATCCCGATCAGATACATCCAAAAATACAGGGGGTCCTGAACCGAATGCTGCAGGAATGCATAATTCATTGGAATCCCATTCCAGGGCACAATGAGACCGAAAAACAGCACATGATCCAGCAGGAACACCAGGATCACCCAGGCACTCCAACGCTGCAAGGTAAACTGCCAATTAACCAGCGTCGGGTAATGGTGGGGATTATTCTTTGCCTGCCGCCCAATCATGATTCCATAAATCGTATGGAATCCCAGCGGCAATATGACGATAAGCCAATCCGCTCCCATCTGCCACTTACCGGGCAGGAAATGCCCGATCTGAATAAACCAATCAAAAGCGGCGCCCCCCGCCAGCAACAATATCATCGTCAGGATATGCTTCAGCAAGAATCCACCGAGCAAAAGGCCGATCAGCGAATGAAACCTCCGCAAATAAAATGTCCGCGCAATCCCCATAAAAATCTGCCTCTTCTCTAACCATTGCAGCAAAAATCAGGCTGTTAACCAGTCAATGATGTCCCGCCGTCCGCAGACTTTGCCAATCTATTATTTTTCTCGCTTATTCCTGTTCTTCCTCCGGGTCCTCAAACCCGATCAGCCAGGTCGCAATAAAACCGGCGATATAAGCCACCAGGATGCCTAACAAATAGATTGGAATATTATTGCTGACTGCCGCCAGTGGCAGCCCGGAAATGCCCATCGTCGACACCCCGACAGCGGCTGCAGCCTGTACCGCACCACCGAATGCGCCACCAATACAAGCCCCGATAAACGGCCTCCCCAGCGGCAGCGTGACACCATAGATCAGCGGCTCACCGATTCCCATGATACCGACCGGCAGCGCGGATGCCACCGTTTTCTTGAGGAATGCATTCTTCGTCTTGAAGTATACCGCAATTGCTGCGCCAACCTGCCCGGCACCGGCCATCGCCAAAACCGGCAACAGGATATTCACGCCATAGCGCAGGAACAGCTCTGCATGGATAGGCGTCATAGCCTGATGCAGTCCCAGCATAACCATCGGCAGCCACATACCGCCAAGGATGAAGCCAGTAAACGCTCCTCCCTGATTGATAGCCGTCGTCGCCGCCGCACCGATTGCCTCAGAGATCACACCGCCGATTGGCTGAAGGACCACAATAGCCAGCGTCCCTGAAATCAGCACCACGAACAACGGCGTCAGGAACAGATCGAACATCTCAGGAATAAGCCGATGCAGTTTCTTCTCCAGCCAGGCTGCAAAAGCCGCAACCAACAGGATTGCAATAACACCACCACGCCCCGGTGTCAGCGGGCTGTCCCAGAGAATGACCTGGGACAAAGCCGGATGCGTAAGAATAGCTGCCATCACACCACCAATGACCGGCGTACCGCCAAATTCCTTCGAGGCATTGACACCAACAAAAAGATTCATGCCGAAGAAAATCGCATTGCCCATGACTTCCAGCAGCTTGACGCTGGCCATGTCCCCCATCGACGGATCGATCTTCAACAGGATATTGAGGGCACCTGTGATCAAACCGCAGGCAATGAACCCTGGAATCAACGGCACGAATATCCCGGCAATCCGCTTGAACAGCAGCTTGATTGGTGTCGCGTTCTTCTTGCGGATGGCTTCATGCAATTCCTTGCCATCACCCACCCTGGCTTTGCTGGCAGAAACTGCCGCTGTTTCCGGCTGCTTTGAGGACTGATCCCGTATCGCATTGATCTTCTCAGCTACCGCCGCCGCACGTCCTGGTCCCAGGATGACCTGCAGTTCTTCTCCATTCTCATGAATGCCCATCACGCCATCAATCTTCTTGAGGCCGGACACCATATCCACATCCTGCTTCACCAAAAAAAGACGCAATCGCGTCATGCAGTTATAAGCCCGCTTGATATTATCCGCCGGCCCAACAACCGCATATATTTCCTCTGCCAATTGTTCCTGATTCATGAATCAATCCCCTTTTCCATACAGTCATGATTATTCTATGTTTATGATATTGACCATCATTCGCCTATTCATGCCTTATATTGCATCTATTAAAAGAATTCGCCAACCATCTTTTTTTTCCTGCTGCATCATCCGAATCGGTTGCGACAGCAAACGAGTCACTCGATCAGAAATCTTCCGGCAGGATCATTCATTGCCAGGAATTTTTTTGCCGTATCATTCATGTGCCGGATATGAACTTCCCCTTTTTGACAGTCAGCCGCCATCAATAACAATATCCGCACCCCGGTAGAAGAAAGATAGGTCATTTTTCCGCTTCCACCCGGATTTCCTGGAAGCACGCCCCTTTGGCAATGGTTTCATAGGCCTGCAGGAGATCCGGTGCGGAAATCGCATCAATCCGCCCGACCAGATTGACAATCAGTATCCCCTCATCGATAACCAGCGTAGAACTATCTTTTTCCGGCTCTCTATGACGTGACTCAACCGGTGCGTCGCCTCTGACGCTTATCCGCAAGGCTTGAAGTTTCGCGATTTCCTGATGAAACTTTCCCGTTTCCCTTCTGGTCACCTGCGCGATCAACTGATCACTGAAATAAAATCAGCAGTTAGCTGCTTAGACAAACGAAAAAGCACTGACCAGCAATCCTTGTAGGTCAGTGCTTTTCCGTTTTAGGGGTCGAGGATATTCCAGGGACGGGGATCTATCACTTGCCCGTAGTGATCGAGGGGAACTTGCGGGTAAGCTGCAGCTGCGCTGCCGTCAGCTGTTCCGGACTGGCAAACCAGGCCAGTGCATAGGCAGCTGTAGCTGTATAATCAATTGCATATTCATTCGTTGACCAGGAGGTCAGCACATCCAGATAGGATTTGGAAACGGGAATATGACCGCTTGCCAGGAATTTGGTCTGATCCGGATCACCGCCGGACACATGATTCGGTCCACCGACAACCAGACCAGGAACATAGGCACCTGTGCTTTCATGAATCCGATTGTGCGGATGCTCTGGCGGGTTATCTCCCATGCCAGTCATGAAGCTCTTGTTGAGTGCATTGCGCCCGAACAGATAATGAATCTGCGCGAGTGCCCCCTCAACGTAAGCCTGCTTCGGCTCAATCTGATTGGCCATGAGCAGGATATCTCCCTGCGTCAATGCATTCTTGGTTGAAGCCCAGGTATACTCTGAAGATGCCAGGGCACAGTGGAAGCTGTCGCTGGCAATCTTCTGGCATATATCATCAGCATAACCGAGGAATGCTTCCTTCACCTCAGCCTGCAGGGCCGGGTCAGCGTGCTTAGCCTGCAGATAAGCAAACTGTCCCAGTGCCAGCGTATTGTCCCAAGTGAAGAAGCCCGGTTTCTGCGTGATGCGGTCCCGGCCAGCCTTCAGGAGATAGTCTTCATAGGTCTTATCTCCGGTCGTCCGGAACAGCTCGGCAGCCAGCCAGATGCGCTCCTCGAGGTCCGTCTTCTTATCATACGGGCCTGAGCCGCTTTCCTGACCATCATCCCACCGGTAGATCGGCTCCGGATTTTTCTGCAGCCAGGACCAGACCCGCACAGCATCCTTTTTCAGTGCCTGTGCATAGGCTTTGTCGAAAGGTGCATAGACCCGTGCTGCAATGGCCAGGCTGGCGCCATACATCGCCGAGCTGGCGGTCGCATTGCCGAACAGATACCGGTCCTGACTGTCCGTGTCCGGAGACACATCGAATCCCGGCCATTTCGTACCAGCAACCTTGTGGAAGGTACTGCCATCCTTACGCTGCATTTTCCGCATCCAGTCCAGTTCGAACTTCACTTCGGTCAATGCATCCGGAAGCTTCGCATCCGTAGCCACGCCCTGAGGAAATACAAGCTGTCCCCGGGTGAAATGATCCGGGTGCGCTTCATAGGCCAGCAGCAGCTGTGCGCTGCTGATCCCGGCCGTCGTAATATATTTACCGTAGTCGCCGGCATCATACCAGCCACCACTCACATCAATCTTGTCGCCCTTCTTGTTCAGTGCGTCAGTGAACCATACCTGTGCAGCATGATCCTGTGAATGTCCTTCCTTGATCCTGAGTCCGGTGACCGGATCATCGATAGGCGTATTGCTGCGTGACAGCGTATAGGAACGCCAGCTCTCTACCGCCGGCACGGCATAGACGTTATCACCGATAACGAAATCATAGGATTCACGGTTTCCGACCTTCAGCTTATAGGTACCAGGTGTCTTCAACGCTGAGAAATCCGCCTGCCGGATAGTTTCCTCCGACAATCCATCTTTCTTCGCTGCCGACAAATTGCCTTTGAATACAACCTGATTGTTCCTGGCATCCACGACCTCAAAGGAAGTCGCTGCCGGATCCGCTACCATAGCCGTCTTGGAATAATTGGTGAGATAGCCGACCTGATCGACATGCAGAGCGGCATCTGCCGCTTCAGCCAGCGTGGCTGCGCTGCAGGTTCCCAGTGCCATTAGCCCCGTAAGGACCAGTCGGCACAGCATTTTCCTGTTTCGCATTCCTGCTCAGCTCCTTTATTCTGCAAACGGCGTATATTTGAGAGGCTTCACTACTTTGTGTGGGTAGAAAAGCCCTCTGCTAACTAAATAATTGAAAACCACCTGCATCCATGGTAATGTAGAAGTCTCTACACAAAAACATTCCAAGGAGGATGCACGTGGTTTCTACTTCTACATTATGCAAAAATCTCTTAAATGTCAAGAACATCATCATTGAGGACGTAAAACTTTGGTCGGATAAGGACGCTGTTCGCCATCTTACCATCAAGGCTACGCCACACAAAAGAGATCAGAATCGTTGCCCGATTTGCGGGGCAAAATGCCCTGGTTATGACACGGGTCGCATTAGCAGAACCTGGCGGGCTCTAGATTTCGGTGGCGTCATCGTGCAAATTGTCGCGGATACCTTACGCATTGAATGTCCTCGTCATGGCGTTCACGTCGCCAGCGTCCCTTGGGCTTATCCTGGGTCTCGCTTTACCAAAGAATTCGAAACGAGTACCGCCTGGCTAGCAACGCAGCTCAATAAGAGCGCTGTTGCTAGATATATGCGTGTCTCCTGGGATACCGTCGGCAAAATCATCTCTCGTGTCCGTGAGGATATAGAGCCGAACCTCAATGGCCGATTGGATGGTCTAGTGGAAATTGGCATCGATGAGACCAGCTACCGTAAAGGGCACAAATATATCACGGTAGTCGTGAATCATGCGACAAATACCGTTGTATGGGCCCATGAGGGACATGGCAAAGCCATCCTGACCTTATTCATGGAGAAGCTGAGTCAGCAGCAGAGAGAGTCCATCCGTGTCGTTACTGGTGACGGTGCCCGATGGATTACCTCCTGCGTTAAGGAATATTTGCCTAACTGCACCCGTTGTATTGACGCTTTTCATGTAGTGGAATGGGCCATGGAAGCCCTCGATAAAGTCCGTCGGCAGAGTTGGCATGAAGCAAAATCTGTTGCAGAAGCTTATGGCAAGCAAAGGAGAGGCCGTCCCAAAGTGAATGATGAAAAACACGCAGAGTTTTTAGCAGCTAAAAAGCATGCCCAAGCTATAAAAGGAGCAACTTATTCATTAGGTAAGGCACCTGAGAACCTTACTACAACACAGGAAGCCAAGCTGGAAATGATACAGCTTTCGAATAACCGACTTTACCGAGCGTATAAGCTGAAAGAGATGCTGCGACTCCTATTGAAGATGACTGATGTGGAGGCTGCCGAAAGCGAACTTACGCGCTGGGTGAACTGGGCACGGCATTGCCGAATCCCTGAGTTTGTTGAACTGCAACGGAAGATTATGCGCCACAAGGATCATATTCTAAACACCATACAGCTACAGGTCAGCAATGCCAGGGTTGAGTCCACAAACAACAAAATCAAGTTGATTATTCGGCGCTCATTTGGCTTCCGAAATATCCAGAATATGCTCGACATGGTGCTGCTAGTTTGTTCCAACTTAAATATTCCGCTGCCGAATCGTCCATAAGCCCATATCCTATAAGGGCAAACCAACATTTCATGCAGACATTTTACCCACACAATCTAGTGAAGAGCCATATTTGATAGACTGATACTCAGCCGTCAGCGGCAGATTGGAATCATTGAATGGCTTCAGCCAGGCATCAACATTCTTGCCGCACCAGGCATTCATCATGATCTTGCCCTTGGTCACCGGAATCGTCGTACCCTCACGACGGAATACTTCCTTGCCATCAACGAACCAGATGATCTTATCTTTATGCCACTCGAATGCATAGGTATGGAAATCCTCTGAAGCATCGAATCCCAGGTCGATCATCTTTTCATGCCCGCCCGTGCCATTGCGGAAATAGTTGAGCTGGATCTTGGTCGTGTCCTTGCCCAGGACCTCAAAGTCGATCTCATCCCAGGGATCGCCATCATACGGACCGGTATACGTGAAGAACGAGGAAACGCAGCCATCGTTCTTGATCGCCTTCATGCTGACCTCATAACGGCCATAGCCATAGGTTTTCTTGGAGCGGAACTCACCGCCGGAATACGGAACCTGCGTCTGTTTCGCATCAGCATCGATCGTGAGCTGCATATTGTTATCAGAGAACGTCACATTTTCCTTGTGCCAGAACACATTGAACGGATTACCATTCGTCCAGCCATCCGACGGCTCAAAGATCTGCGGCTGACCATTCTTGAAGTCAACCTGGAATGCATCACTGGCCTGGGTCTGGGTGGCCGGCGTTGCATAAGCAGCAGGGGCATCAAAAGTCATCGAAACGGGTGCAGCCAGCGCCATAAGTACTGCAGCAACTGCTGCTTTTTTACGGATATCCATCATTGTACTTTCCTCCCTATTGATAACGACCATTATAATTGATACGATAAGTCTTCGCCATTACTTTTGATAACTTTCTGGTACCAATAATAGGATTCTTTCGGGGAACGTTTCAGTGTTCCCTGTCCTTTATTATCTTTATCTACGTAGATAAAACCATAACGCTTCTCCATCTCGCCAGTACTGGCCGACACAATATCGATGGGGCCCCATGGGCAATAGCCCATGAGTGTCACGCCATCTTCATCAACCGCCAGTCGCATCTGCTCGATGTGTTCCGCAAAATACTGGATACGGGTCTTATCATGAACCATTCCATCTTCACCAGGCTCTTCATGAAGCCCGATGCCATTCTCCACGATCATGAGCGGCAGCTCATAGCGCTCCGACAGGACATTCAGCATATACCGGAGTCCTACCGGATCAATCTGCCAGCCCCAATCCGATGCCATCACATAAGGATTCTTTACTTCTTTCCCGATGCGATCTGTTCCGGCCGGATCATAGGCACTCACGAAACTCATATAGTAGGACAGAGCAAAATAATCAACCTTGCCCCGTTCCAGGGTCTCCAGATCTCCATCCTCAATCAGAATCGGATAGTTCTTATTCTCCCATTCCTTAAGCACATACGGCGGATAATGTCCGCGGCACTGTACATCAGAAAAGAAGAACGTTTGATCCATTTCTTTCAGCGCTGCTACCTGATCCATCGGGCAGCAGGTATCCGGATATACTGGTGACATCGCCATCATGCAGCCAATCTGGAAATCCGGATTAATTTTATGCCCTTCGATGACGGCTTTGGCCGACGCCACGAATTCATGGTGCGCTACCTGATACAGGACCGCCCGACGGTCCTCACCATCCCGATAGATCACCCCGGAATTGGTGAACGCGGCATGCGCCTCCAGATCCCGCTGGTTATTGATCTCGTTGAAGGTCATCCAGTAGCGTACCTTGTCCTTATATCGCCGGAACACCGTTGTGGCAAAGCGGACGAAAAAGTCCACCAGCCTGCGGCTGCGCCAGCCACCGTACTCCTTGACCAGATGATACGGCATCTCAAAATGAGAAAGCGTAATAACCGGCTCCATGCCATAGCGCTGCATGGTATCAAACAAGTCATCATAGAACTGCAGCCCGGCCTCATTCGGTTCCAGCTCATCCCCATTCGGGAAGATCCGTGTCCAGGCAATGCTGGTGCGGAAGCACTTGAACCCGAGCTTCGCCATCATGGCAATATCTTCTTCATAATGATGATAGAAATCAATTGCTTCATGGTTAGGATAGATCTTGCCCGGCAGTACGCCATCCGTAACCTCCCGCGGTTTATCCGGACCGCCAACGGTCATGACATCAGCTACGCTGACGCCCTTGCCGCCCTCCTGCCAGCCACCTTCCAGCTGATGCGCAGCAACGGCTCCACCCCAGAGGAATTCTTTAGGAAATCCCATCTCAGGCCTCCTTTTCTGCATCAAGACGCTGATAGACTTCGATGAATTCCTGTGCGATTGTCTTGAATCCTTCCGCACTCATCAGCTGATCCTCCGCATGGAGAATCAAAAGAGTAACGGCATTGCCTTCTCCCGTAGCTTCCTGTTGCAGGAGCCCCGCATGGGCATCATGCCCCTCTACAAACGCTTCATCGCCTTCAGCGATCAATTTCTTCGCATCTTCATAGTCGCCCGTCTTGGCAGCCTGGATTGCTTCGATATAGCAGCTCCGGGCCGTACCTACAGCCGAAATGATCTGGAATGCGACCAGCTCTAACCCTTCCATTATCTACACCTCAGTCTTTCATGATCTTGCGGGCAAATGCCAGCACCCCGGCACCATCCATACGCCCATACATGCGCATATCGATGGCATCCACCGGCACACCAGGCAGCTGCGCGCTGATCTTGCCTTTGGAGAAACGGATCTGTGGTCCGAGCAGCACGACATCCGCATCAGCAGCCTTAGTGGCTGCTTCCGATGCAGAATACGCCGCAATCTCACACTCGTAGGACTCGGCCTCAGCCGCTTCCTGCATCTTCTTCACAAGCATGCTCGTAGACATGCCGGAAGCACATAATAAAATGATCTTTTTCATGATAAAGCTCCTTGACCCTAAATGTTGTTACTGTATATTTATTAGAAATGGAAATCCATCATCGTACGTATGAAGTTACGATGATAGGTCTCATTCTTATGCCCATACAGCGTGTTATATGCTGTTGATAACTCATAGAACGTCTCCCACTCGACATTCTTCATCGGTACATACTTGAAACCCAGAATCCAGCCGCGAGACCCCGGCTGTAGAGCCCCCCATTCCTTGTCACCAAAGATACCCACTAAACCATTGATGCTGCGGGCATATTCATACCAACGGGCATAGAGCTGGAAGGAACCCGGATTGTCGATATTGGACCAGCGATAATTCAAACGGATAGCCTTGCATTCATTATCATTAAACCGCGTCTCCTGATAGCCATTTGCGCCCCATTCACCAACAGTCCGTGCCTGAGCATTCGTGCGGACATAATCACCAATGAAGAACATATTTTTCAATGGGTTCCACATCGCACTAAGCACAAAACCATGAGTACCTGCAGTATTCAAATAGGAATTATACGTCTTATTCAATGTTATCGTACCATCTGTACTCGACACGGTTCCTTTGATACCATCTGTATAATAAAGTGAGAAACCACTCTCGTCAGCCTTGTTGAACTCGCCATAAGAGCTATCACCGGACTTACTGCCATACCACGTAAGTGTCCCGCCGCCTTTAACGGCGCCACTGATATCTTTGATAGTCACCTTCGAATCCGAGGTCGTATAGGTAGTCGTACTATCGTAAACATTCTGTCCTAATGGATCATTTTTGCCTACATTGAGTTTGGCAAAGGCTGCGCTGATCTGCAGACCATGCCCTACCTGGCCCTGGACGCCAGCACCATAGATACTGAAATCATAGCCCTTATCGGTCGGCGTAAGATAGAACGTCGATGCTTTGAGCTGAGATTTGGGGATAGGCGCACTGACAACTACACCATCGGACTCATTGCCGAACAGGATATTCTGGAAGCCCAGTCCACGCCAGCGACGGCCGATATCGACAGAAACAGCCCTACCGAGCGTGCCTTCCGCCCAAACGCGCTGGATTACACCATCTTCATCATCATGTCCCCAATGAGATTTAATCGTGCCGTCCGCCATGACACTGTTAGCATAACGTTGATTTGTCTCACTCTCAAAATTAAAATTCCATTTATTATTGACCAGGAATTTCCCCTTCAAATCAAGATAAGTCCTGCGATTATCATTTTTGTCGATATAGCCCTTAATGTTATCGTTATCCCAGGACACACGGCCAAAACCGGAAATGTTTACCCGTGCCAGTTCACTCTTGACGCTCTGGTTGAGCCCCTGCAGCTGATTCTTCTGGCTGTTGACCTTTGCCTTGAGCTGCGAGTCCTGCTGCTTGAGGGCCTTGAGCTCTTTGGCGAGCTGCTGCTGCTGCTGTTCCAGCGCGGCAATGCGGCTGTCCGTGTCATTTGCCGCCGTCGTGGCAACCGGTGCTGCCAGTACACTGCCGGACAGGCTTACAGCCAGGCCCAAAAGAATTGTGCTTGTTTTCTTTTTATTGATAGACAACATTTTATTTCCCCTTTTCGTTGCTCTTTTGATTCCCTCAATTATAAATCTTTATCTATCCCTTACTGTCTGACCGGCGTCCCCTCAGTTTCTTCCGGCTCTGCCTCGCCCATCTCCTCTTTGAGCAGAGCTTTATCCTGAGCTCTAAGGAACGGCAGGTAAATGAGAGTTGCCATCGCCAGGTTTATGATCTGAACCACTGCCCCCTGCCAGCCATTAAGCAGGAAGCCGGCAATAACCGGTGGTGTCGTCCATGGAACCTGTACCGCGCTGAACGGTGCCATGAATCCCATTGTAATCGAGAAATACGTGATGAACATCGCAATCAACGGTACGATGATGAATGGTACCAGCAGGTACGGATTAAACACGATTGGCAGACCAAAGATGATCGGCTCATTGATATTGAAAAGACCCGGTACAAAAGCCATCTTCATCAGTGACTTGAGCTGATTGGATTTAGCCGTGAAAGCACCCGCGATCAACAGTCCCAGCGTCAGGCCGCAGCCGCCGCTCTTGACGAAAACATCGTTGATCTGGCAGGTAATGATCTTGGCCTGCGGATTGTTCATCAGGCTCATGCCGATATCCACCAGATGCTGATTATCCAGCGAATTGGCAATCAGCAGTGGTCCGACTACACCGCCAACGACGTTCGGGCCATGAATACCTGCCCAGAACAGGAGGCTCTGCAGACCGACGATGATCGTACCACCCGTCAGCGTATCAGAAAGCCCCTGCAGCGGAGTCTGAATGACCTTGAAGATCAGTTCCGGCACCGTCGTTGCACCAACGTAATGGCAGATACCATACAGCACTGATGCTGTGGTGAAGAAAATCATGCCTGGTACCAATGCCGTAAAAGCACGGGCAACGCCCTGCGGTACAGAATCCGGCATCTTGATGCCGATATGATTCTTCTCACAGTAGCAGAAAACATAGGCCACAAAGAACGAAATAAATATTGCCGTGATGACACCATTGCTGCCTGCCCAGGCTTTCGGAATAATGTCTCCGACTACCTCGCCGCCTTTAGTCGTCAGACTTGGCGGCATCAGGATCAGGAAAGTTGAGAGCGCCAGAATTGATGCCATCATCGCATCACAGCCCTCATTTTCTACGAATTTGTACGTAATCGCCAATACGACAATCACTGCTAATACAGCAAAGGTTCCTCCAGCGACTGCATTCAACGGCGCCGTCCAGTCCTTGCCAAAGATCGAAGCCATGAATTCAGGGTATCCCGGTATCGGCAGATTGGCCAACAGCAGGAATACCGAGCCGCAGATCGTAAACGGTGTGGTCATGATAAATCCGTCACGCAGTGCCGCCACCGCCCGTACCTGGGCAAACTCCCCCATGATTTCGATAAACTTATCGAAAATCTCTTGTTTACTCATGAACTAACTCCTCTTTCCAACTGATTCGGTTCTTCAGGCTGTGCGCTCAGCCTGCTTGCTCCCCTTAAGGTAATTTTAATATAGCACGACGAATCAATAGGCTCAATAAATTTAGACTAATACAAAACGCTGTTACAAATATCCCATTCCCAGTTCGCGCGTTCCTGTAGCACTGTTACAATTCCATACATATACAGCATATATAAACCAACTGCAGCAAAATTGCATAATAAAAGACTGGAACCTGTTTCCAGATTCCAGCCTGTAAGGATCTTGTTTAATTCAGTAATGAAAATGCTTGCTGAGCCATTCTTCTTTCTGTTGGGCATTGTGATAATCCACCCGGGTCATCAGCAAAGCAAACAGGATATCGGTCACGTACTTCGCACCCAGCAAAAATACGCGTGGTCCCAGTTCCTCCATACGTTTCACCGTCGCGACCTGGAACACGCTGTCAGCCAGCGCCGCCAGCGTTGATTCCGGTGAAGCCGTGATCAGCAGGATGGGGTTGCCCCGCAGTTTGAGCAGCCGGGCGATATCAAGCAGCATCCGGTTCTCACCAGTGCGGCTGATAAAGAAACCGATGTGTTCCTTCGGCGCTCCGGTGGCCTGCAGATACTGCATGGTCATCACCGAATGGACCGTCGAACACTTATTGGCCATGATGAAGCTGGATGCCGCCATATTGGCAATATCCAGATTGTTATCCATTGCATAGAAATCCACATGTTCTGTTTTGGACAGGAGATGCAGCGCCCGCATGAATTCAGAAGGATCCAGCATGGCCCGGGTGTCTTTTAAAGCATCGATCTCGATGCTGGTCACCTTGTCCAGAATCGAATGGACCGAATCCCGGTCTGTCATCAGCAGCTCAGCACCATGCGGCCGATTGACATACTGCAGCATCTCCGCCAGGAACTGCACCTTGAACTCCGTATAACCGCCAAAGCCCAGCTTCTGGCTGAACCGTACGATTGCCGCCGAATTCGTATAGGTATCCTTAGCCAGCTGGCGGGTAGACATCCCTGCCAGCATACGAAAATTCTTCAATAGATACTCTGCAATCATGCACTCCGATTCCGAGAAACCGGTCTGCTCCTGCAGCTGCTTCACCAAACCTGCCATACGATCCCTGCCCCAATCTTATTTCATCCGTTTAATGACCAAATGTCCCTTGGCCACTTCCTTACGGTGGCAATGCGGACATTCATTTTCGATGATTCCAGTATAACCGCAGACCGGGTCACGGTCAACTGGATGATTGATGGAAAAATACCCCATGTTCGCATCATGCATCGCCCGGACCACCTGCTCGAAGGCCTTGACGTTCTTCGTCGGATCGCCGTCCATCTCGATGTAGGCGATATGACCGGCATTCTCCAGTGCATGATATGGTGCCTCGATGCGGATTTTGTCAATGGCCTTGATGGGATAGTAGACCGGCACGTGACTGGAATTCGTCATGTACTCGCGATCCGTAACCCCAGGGACAATGCCATAGGTCTTCTGATTGGAGCGCTGGAACTGACCAGCAGTTGATTCTGCCGGCGTTGCAAAGCAGGTCCAGTTCATGTGCTCCTTCTCGGAATAATCATCAAGTGCCGACCGCAAATGACCGACAATCTTAAGCCCCAGCTGCTGGGCTTCTTCACTCTCACCATGATGCTTGCCGATCAGTGCCTTAAGGCACTCTGCCAAGCCGCAGAAACCGACCGAATAGGATGCATGTTTAAGCACATCCTTGATACTGTCACCCGGCTTAAGCTGATCACTGCCCATCCAGATACCCTGTCCCATGAGGAACGGATAGTTATAGACATGCTTCTGCTCAATAACATGCAGCCGCTCCAGCAGGTAATCATGAGACACCTTGATATACTTATCAAGAAGCGTCCAGAACGTGTCAAGATTTCCCTTGGCTTCCAGCGCCAGCTTCGGCAGGTTGATCGTCGTAAAGGAGAAGTTCCCGCGGCTGCCGGATTCCTCCGGGCCATTGACGTTCGCCATGACACGCGTACGGCACCCCATCGTAGCCACCGTGGAATTATAGTCACCCGGCTTGTAATATTTGAGATTATACGGCGCATCGATATTCACGAAGTTCGGGAACAGACGCTTTGCACTGGTCTTGCAGGCCTGCTGGAACAAATCGTAGTTCTTATCCTCCGGATTGTAGTTGACGCCAGCCTTGAGCTGGAATACCGAAATCGGGAAAATTGGGGTCTCGCCGTTCCCCAGTCCCGCCCAAATGGCCTTGAGGACCTCACGGGTGGCCAGACGGCCTTCCGGCGACGTATCCATACCATAGTTGATCGAGCTGAACGGAACCTGCGCCCCCGCACGGCTGTGCAGGGTATTGAAGTTATGAATCAGTGCTTCCATCGACTGATGCGTTTCCTCAACTACATCCGTGCAAGCCAGATGATAGATGGCCTTTGCATCTTTCTCCACCTGATCGACCGGCTGATGATAGGTATCCGCCAGCAACGCCCGGATTGCCTGCCCGATTGCAGCCACCGACTCACCAGCATTCGGATCCTCGCTGCTTTCCGTATAGCTGCAGCGCGTGTAATCCATGACCGCATCGAAATGCTTACGAAAGGTCTTCTCATCGTCAAAGCTGTTACAGCCGAAACGATACAGCAGTGCCTTATAGGCTTCTTCCCGGACCGCTTTATGGAACGATTTGCGCACACCCTCAGCCATTGCATAATCGAATGCATTGATGGACTGGCCACCGAACATATCATTCTGATTGGACTGGATTGCAATGCAGGCCAGGCTCGCATAGGCCCGAATCGAATTCGGCTCACGCAGGAAACCATGCCCCGTGGAAAAACCACCATGGAACAGTTTCAACAGATCGATCTGGCAGCAATTGAACGTGATGAGCGAGAAATCCTTATCATGAATATGGATCCAGTTCTCTTTATCGGCTTCACGGAATTCATCGGTCAGCACATAATTGTCTACAAAATGCTTGGAACCTTCTGCCCCGAGCTTCAACATGATTCCCATAGAAGCATCCGTGTTGATATTGGCATTATCACGCTTCAGATCAACATCGACAGCATCCGCAAAGAAAATATCCTTATAAGACTCCATCAGATGCTTCTGAGCCGCCCGGCGCTCCGTATGCTTCTGACGATACGTGATGTACTTCTTGGCCACGTCATAGAAGTCATACTTCATGAGCTCCTGCTCAACGATATCCTGGATTTCCTCAACGCTGACATTCTCACGATCCTGGACATCCCACTCAACCTGACTGGCCACTTCATCGATATCCTTGTCCGTCATCCGGCTGCCACCATCCACATTGGCCCCGGCAATCGCATTGAAGATCTTCTCGCGGTCATAAGCCACGGTATGGCCAGAACGCTTTGTCACTGTCTTTAAATTCATAGACTTTCATGATGCCCCACATATGCGGCACCATTTTACGCCTCCCCCTATATCTTGTGGTTTTTTTATGTCGTAACGGTATATATTGTATCAAAGAACCTGTTTCTGCGCAATGGCAAAAAGTCACATCCCCCCCGTTTTCGCGCATGAAAAAGGCGGGGAAACGTTAATCCTCGCCCTTTTGGCCCTTAGAAAATTATTTTTTTGTTTCCTTCTTGTCACCTTGGTCCAGAATATCCATCAGATGATATAACAAACGATATAATTGATCTGACTCCGTTGCCGAAAAATCCCCTAGCAAATTGGCTTATCGCCGCCGGAACCTTCACGGCCTGTGCCCTCAATTTAACGCCATCGTCTGTGATACTGGCAATCACAACCCGTTCATCCTTCGTTGAACGCTCCCGCCGCAGGTAACCTTTTTCCTCAAGCTTCTTCAATAATGGTGTCAGTGTCCCCGAATCAAGATGCAGACGGACGCCCCAGATCCTTGACGCTTACCTGTTCTTCTTCCCAAAGAACCATCATCGTGATGTACTGCGTATAAGTCAGCCCCAGCTCCTCCAAAGATGGACGATATGCCTTAACGATCTCTCTGGCGCAGGCATATAATGGAAAACACAGCTGATCCTCTAACTTCATTGAATCCGATTTCCCCATAATTATTCCTCACTTCCAGCCTATTGCGGGAACCTCAGTGCCCCTTAGCTTATTAAATTCCACATCAGACGGACTATCTCCTGCTGAATTGACGAAAAAGCCGATTTCATGTAGAATTATCAGTGGTTTACTATCATCTGACAATAGAAAGAAGATACTATCATGAATACAACCTATCAGGATCATATGATCCGCTGGCTGACAGGCCGCTGCCAGCTACTTCGTCCTTGTGATTGCCTTTCTATATTAATATAGGGACAGGACATGGGCGCACAGTACTTCATGCCGATCCTGCTGCCCATACTGGCCGCACTGGTAGCTGGTCCAGTACGGCTCGCGGGTTCCGCTCTTCTCATGGGCCTTCCGCTGCCAAATCTGCTGACAGGACTCGGCTGGTGCACCGCATTCCCGCTGCTCTATGCCTGGACCTACTCAGTCCGGTCTGGTACCAGTCCAAGATCTGCTTCGACTTCATCGTCGGGCACAGGCAGCATTTATTCCTGCTGACCTGCCCTGGAGGCTTCGCTCTTACCGACTGGGCCACGTGAAGATCACCGCCGGCCTTCATGGCCGGTGCTGAACTTTCCTCGGTCTGCGCTATACCGTTCATGCAGTACACTTACTACTGCCTGGTCTGGCACTGCCTCTCACCGGCTTCCGTGATGGCGCTTTACCTGACCAATTACCGGGAAAGCATCGACTTCATTGAATCGAACCTTGGCTTCCTGCCCGCCACGATCATCTTCATTGGCTTTGCCGTTTTTCTTTATGTCTGCTGGCGTGTGCATCTGATTTTTGCCCGCCGGACGCTGACCGAAGATACCACCGCCGGACGGATGGGCGCACTGGCCTTCCTGGTCGTCGCAATGATGACGGCTGAAGGCTGGTATCTGCCCCAGACCTCTGTCGCAGATCTCTGGAACGATGTCATCAGCTACGTCAATCAGACGCAGGAATACAGCATCGGACATGATGAGCGCTTCGACAGCCTGATGATCGACAACCGCACGACCCTGGCAGCCAAGGCTCCGGGTACCGTTATCATCGTCATCGGCGAATCCGCTTCCCGCAATTATATGAAAGCCTATACGCCGGACTTCCCATACGAGGATACCCCATGGCTCAGCCAGAAACTGGCCAGCCAGGATCCAGGATTCCTGAAATTCGATAATGTATATTCTTCGTGGTCCCAGACTGTCCCCGTACTGCAGCGCGCTCTTACAGAGCAGAGCCAGTACAACGGCAAAGAGTTCTTCGACTCTGCATCCATCGTAGATGTCGCCAAGAAATCCGGTTATGAAACCTGGTGGTTCAGCAATCAGGGCCGTTACGGACAGTATGACAGTGCCATCACACTCGTAGCCAAGACCGCTGACCATGCAGACTGGACCGATGATTCCTATAACTTCTCGGACAAGTATGATGAATCACTCATGCAGTATCTGACCCAGCTGGATCCGACGAAAAACAATTTCGTCGTACTGCATATCATGGGCAGCCATATCTATTATAATAATCGCTATCCAGAACAGTTCAACCAGTTCAAGACCGAAGATGGTGAATCAACTGTATCGTCCATGCCGTCTTATGCCAACAGCATACTCTACACAGACTATGTGTTGTCACAGGTGTTCGATTACGCACAGAAAAACCTGAACCTGCAGGCCATGGTCTACTTCTCCGATCACGGCGAAAACCTGGAAATCTCGCATAATCCTGATGTCTTCAGCTTCGACATGGTCCGCATCCCGATGTGGATCTACCTATCGCCAGCCTATCAGCAGGCACTGCCAGGCCATACAAGAGCCATGCGCCAGCATCAGTCACGCTACTTCACGAATGATATGCTCTACGACACCATTTGTGGACTGCTGAATGCACCATCAAGCCGCTATAATCCGGAGCAAGACTTTGCCAGCCAAACATACGGCTTTACCCGTCAGGACCTGACAACGATGCTCGGCCAACACCGGCTCACCGAGGATCCGGATGGACTTCCGGAAACATTGCCTCAGCCTTAATTCTCAAAAAAATAAGCGTGTGGAAAATCCACACGCTTATTTTTTATGTATCGGTCCAAACCAGACCCAAAATAATATTGGAAAAATAATGAACTCCAGCACCAAAATGGCAGCAAACAATCCATTAATAAAATCCCAGCTCAGAATCAGGGGCTCATTCTCATCCTCGGGGCCAGGACCAGGGTGCGGCGGTCTTTCACCTTCAGCCAATGAACCATCAACGATCCGAGGCCCTTTGTGATGCCGGTCCGACGAAAAATCAGTCTGCTCCGATACAGACTTCTGCTCTACTGATGGCAGCTGTGTAAACCAGGCTACACCGACTACTGCCAAAATCAGCACCCCAACGGATACCACAACAATTTTCCAACGGCACCTATGTCCCGCCAAAATTGATGTATTCTCCTCCATCTTCATACTCCCCTTGCCACAATACACACAAGAGTCCTTTCCTATATACATTTAATCCATTTTTAATTTAGTATTGTACACGCTTCAGCGACCTTTGTCAAATATCGGCCGCCCACATTCATTTATACCCCACGATTATCAAATGTCGGCACGAACTTCTCCGAAGCAGTTTGTCCCTCCTGCACATAGCAATTCGTAATGCCAAGATCAATAGCATGATTGACAACCGATTCATATTCAAAGGTCGTCAATCGCCGGTTCATCCCCTTATGCTCAGCAGCCTTATACATCGGCGTATATTGATTCATAAGGCTGATTTGTATCGTATCCCCAAAGTTCTGCCAGAGCCAATCCAGGATGCGCATACTCTCATGACGATGTCCCGGCAGCACAAGATGCCGTACCAGTACGCCACGACGCAGCTGTCCATCCTCATCGAACTGCAGCGAGCCGGCAATCTCCACCATCCGGCGGATAGCCGCACTCGCCATCGGGAAATAATCCTCTGCCTGGGAATATTCCTTAGCACTCGCCGCCTCAATATATTTCAGGTCCGGCAGAAACACATCCACATAATCACGCAGTGACTCAATCGTCTCCACCGTCTCATAGGCACCGGAATTATAAACCACCGGAAGCCGAAAGCCCTTCGCCCTGGCCATATCCAGCGCATGGATGATCTGAGGCACATAGTGTGTCGGCGTGACCAGATCCAGCGTCGCAGCACCACGCTGCTGCTGTTCCAGAAATATCTCAGCCAACCGCTCATCCGTCACTTCTACCCCCTTGCCACCATGACTGATCTCATGATTCTGACAGAAACAGCAACGCAGGTTGCAGTAGGAGAAGAACACCGTACCAGCGCCATTGTCGCCCGTAAGGCACGGTTCTTCCCAATGGTGCAGCGATACCAGCGCAATCCGCGCCAAAGCCCCGGCACCGCAGAAACCGACAGATTCCCGCCGGTCCACTCCACATCGCCGCGGACAAAGCATACAATTTTCAATCATCATCACATAAAATCTCCTAATCATATAGATAAACTGGAATAGGTCACTCAGTTCATCGAAGAAGCACCGAGGCTAGGTACGATCAACCCCGCTCAGACAAAGTTCGGAGAACGAGTAAATATAACACAGCAAAGGAGCGCTTAGTTCGAGGAAATTAGACCGCCGCGGGGGCAGCGCATAGCCAACATTCCGCTGAGGTAACCTGCTAGAAAAAATTTTAGGCTTTAATTAATCATTGAAAAAGCACTTAAACGCGCTTCGCTTAAACGAAAGTCTTTTTCAAGGAAGGGTGGTAGCCTAAAATTTTTTCCTTAACGCAGAACACCAAACGCTCCATTTATGGCTATGCGCTGCCCCCGCGGCTGGGCTCGATGTACCGATGGTTGCTTTCTCTAAATCAGCTACATTGCTGGTTCTTCCATTGATGCTAAAATCCCACAAACCTGCTCGAACCGAACTAAGACCTACCGTCAGAAAGAGAACCATTCAGAAGCCGTTACTAATCGACGGCGGGCGAGGGGGATACTATTTCTTTTGGCTGGAACGACTGCCGTAGGCTGGCACGCCGTAGGTACTATCTAAATCCGTCGATTCGTTGCGGCGCCGTGGTACCGGCGCGTCAGCTAAGTAAATACTACAATCTCAGGGCGGGACATTCAGTGGAAGCCAAAAAAATAGTTCCACCGAACCCCGTGCTGAGCCTCTACCTACTCGTCACCTGTGTCTCACTTCCCGAACCTATCCTTCAACTTTCAGTTTATCGATTCTTCAGTTTATCCGCATCAAGTATCGGCCCGTACTTGGCTCTCCACCAGGAAATGCTGCGGATCGCATTGATATAGTCCTGCATCCCTGGCTCGTCGATGACAGGGACGCTGCCGCTCCCATCGAGACTTTCCGGCTCCAATGGCACCAGATCTGCCTTGCCGACCGCATTGCGCGTAATCCAGAACCCATAATTCACACCCCGCCGGTTGGCATTCGTCAGACTGGACCCGAGCGACATATAGGAGAATCCCTTTGGCGCAATCAGCTCCATGAGCGTTGGCACGATATCGATCTGGCTTCCCGCCGAATCCGGCAGCAGCGTTCCCTTATGGATACCCTGACCAGTCACGATGAATGGTATTCCGTAACGCTCGTACGTCGATGGTGTCTTATCGATATTATAGCGATCCCCATGATCGCCCACGATGATGAACAAGCTGTCCGGATACTTTTCCTTGACCGTCTGGATGAACTTCGCCATCTCCCGGTCCGCATACCAATAATGGCCCAGTTCCCGCAGCAGCTCTTCATCCTGTTGCGCAAAGGCCGGCAATGCCGCCCGCACGGCTTCCTTATCGAAGCCCTTGGCCTCCACATCCACATTATACGGCGAATGATTCGACGCATTGAGGATCACATTGAAACTCGGCTCATCCGCACTCAGACCGTCCAGCACCTGGGCATAAAGATACTCATCCTCACAGCCCCAGACACTGCCCGGCACATCACCGAAATCGCCACGGCTGTAGAAATGCTGGAACCCCTGTGCCTGCGTGAACGCACCAATGCGCTCCCAGGTCGCCGGACCCGCATACCAGAAATTCGTCGTATAGCCAAGCTTAGCAAACTGCGGCGCGCTGGCCGTCGGATACGGCTCCTTAAAAGCCTCCGGCATCGTCGTAAGATAAAGATTCGCATCCGCAAATCCGGTCACGATCCCCGTGACCGCCGAAACCGTACTGGCGCCATTCGGCAGGAATGTCGGGCAGTAATCCGTATCCGGCTCAGCCATCAGGGAACGCATCCCATTTGCGATAGGAATGTTCTTATACTTATCCAGCAGCGGCCAGTTAGCAAAGCTTTCAGATACAATAACAAATACATGCTTCGGCTTCTCTGCCGCCGGCCCCTGGGCCGTTTTCTGCAAATACACATCCAGATTATCACTGTCCGGCTGACGGTTTGCCAGCGATGCAGCCAGGCTCCGGATATCATCCACCGTGAAATCCAGTCCGTTGCAGGCCAGCATCCGGCTATTCAGATTCCAGGCCCGATAGATTGCCTGTGGATTATCGAGAATCGCTTCATTCAGGAAATCATCCTTCGTGACACCGGCATTCTCCCAATCCACCGCAGTCTGCCAGCCCAGACTGCCACCAAACACGCCCAGGAGCACTGCAATATACACGGCCCCCAGGAATGCCAGCCGCCCCAGCCAACGCACCGCTGACGGCAGCCGTACGGCGCGCAGGAAGCCTTCCAACGGCTGCCAGCCCAGCCAGCCAGAGAGCAATCGCCAAAGTCCGTACGCCAACAGGAAGGCCCCTGCCAGACGCACAGGCAGCCAGTAATCCTGGATCATCGTGATCAGCAGCGCATAAAGATCATCGTTCGCGCCAGTAAACAGCATCTGATTGAAATTCATACGGAACTGCCGATAAAAAGGGAAACTGGCCACATAAAGCACCGACAACACTGACAGCAGGAGTCCATTGATGAGCCGCCAGCTCCATCGCTCCAGTCGTGGCCAGATATAATGCAGCATAAGTGACAGCACCAGGCTAGCCACAGTCAGGCAGCCAGCCGTCTGGATACTCAGCCGTGTACCGCGCCAGAGCGCCATCAGCACATCACTGCTGGTCGTTCCTGCACCCATATAGGACTGCATCCAAAGAATAAAAAAAAGCCGGAAAACGGAAAGGACTGCCAGGTAAAATGCATATACCTTCAGTCCCTTCAAGATAACCGTATAAAAATTTTCCCAGCTTAACCGTTGTGGGATACGAAAACTCATGGCAGGATAATCTCAACCCCGTAGGAATCTGCAGCATCCTGAATATCACGAGTCGGCAGCGTATCCGTAATCAGACCAGACAATGTGTCCAGACTTGTATAGTTATAGTTGCCATCTGTGCTGAGCTTGCGAGACTCGGCAACAACATAGGCTTTCTTGCTGTGACGAATAATGGAAGCTTTATTGATTCCATCATCGATATCATACGTAGAGACACTGTTCTCCTTGACATCAACACCGACCGCACCAACAAAAGCGATATCCGGTTTCAGATGGGAAATGAAATCCAGCGTCATGCCGCCCCAGAAACCATCGCGGCTCTTGTTGATCTTACCGCCAGCGAAAACCACACGGATCTTCGGATTGCGGGCCAATACCACCAGGATATCGATCATATTCGTCACAACCGTAATATCCTGATCCATCTTGACCAGCAGCTCTGCAATCGACAGATTACTCGTCGAAATATCCAGGAATACCATATCCTTCTCATGGATCAGCTTAACAGCAGCCTGAGCAATCCTCTGCTTGGCTTCGACATCGGTATTCCGATGCTTGCTGACCTCGACCATATGACTGTTCTCACGAATACGTACTGCACCACCATAAGTACGTTTGAGCTTGCCCTTTTTCTCCAGTGCGCCCAGATCCTTGCGGATACAATCTTCGGTGACCTTGAATTTGTCACTGAGCTCACGTACACGTACCTTGCCATCCCTTGCCAGCATGTTCAGGATAATTTCCTGACGTTCTTCCAAAAACATTGTCGCATCCACTCCTAAATGACATAAAAACTCGGAAGTATTGTTTTCTCTTGTTGTACAAACATTGTACTAAATCCGCAGAAATTTATCAAGTCCAACTCGTAGAAAAGGAAATACCAACATAATTGAAGTATTTCCTTTTCTGTCATCTTATCCAGTTATCTGACGAATACTACATTTGTCGTATTAAGGAATCCGGTCGCACCATTCTCGATCAATACACGGTTAGCGTCTGCTACCGACAGGATCGGATTGCTGCTGTGGTTATCCAGCCCGATTGCCTGCACCACCAGCGGATTGCTGCCAGCCCGGGACACACGATTGATATCCCGCGTGTAGCCAGCCATACCATTCGATACAACCTTGTCATAATCCAGATTCTTATAACCATAGATAGGCGTACCATTCGCATTCTTGATGACCGGACTCATAACGGGCTTCAGACCCAGGCCACGGCAGTCAACCACCAGACCTGTATAGCCACCAATGGCACGCCCAGCTGGCGTTTCCGCAGCCGACGTTCCCGTGTTGTCACGGATCGGATAAGACGGCTGTACAGACTCGACAGGCTGCGGGAACGGCTCATAAGCCGCTGGCTTGTCCAGCACCGCAGCTGCAACGGAACTTGTCACACCAAAGACCGGTACCTGCATCCTGACACTGTATCCGCCTTCCGGCAGAACTTTCTCATCAAGAATGCGAGACCCTTGCACCAGCGCACTGACCTTAGTCGTAACCGTATCATTCGTCATCATCATATTCTGTACAGTCGTCGTCGCATCAACATTGACGCCTTTGATCTGCTCAGCCAGCTGACGATACGCATCAACGATAGCTGCACGGCGTGCCATCATGCGGGCTTGGACTGAATTATAAGCCGTTACTGGAGTAACACCTGTCCCTTCAACCGTAATAACCGCCTGGTCCCAGTCAACACCGGTCGTAGTTGTAGTCGCTGCCATAGCACTGTTCATAGGCAGGACGAATAAACTCGTTACGACAGCCAGTATTCCCAGCATCTTGGATAATACCTTCATCATATTCAACCTCTTTCCTATTGAAACTCAAGTTCCTAAAAATCATCTATACTTATATTATCGTCCAATCCGGCAAAAAAATAAATCAAAATTTGATTAAAGTTTACTAAGGCAACTTTCTTGGGTCAACCCAAGGAGTGCTGCCTGCGCCTGATCATCCACCAATACATACAGATAATCTCCCTGGACCAGACATAGGTCAGCTGCCGGTACCAGCTCCACGGCCCCGCGCTTCACATTGACCAGCAGGCTGTCAGCCGGCCAGGCCGCCTCACGTACACATTTGCCGTCCAACGAACTCCCGCTGCCAACGATCAGCTCAACCATGACGCGCCGACGCCGGATCTTCTGTGATATCCGCTCACGGACAGCCAGACTTCGCGCCAGCAGCATCTCATAGACCGGCTCACTGCCGCTGAAATCAGCCACCAGAAAAGCAGTCATTGAAACCAGGATCAATGCCAGCATATGCTCGAATGAACCAGTCATCTCCATGATCAGGATACTTCCTGTCACCGGAGCCTTAACGACCGCTGCAAAATATGCGGCCATACCAAATACGATGCAATCGATAGTCCATGCCGGGGCCATAAGTCCTAAAAAGACTGCACATTTTGCAAAGATAGCTCCGCCAATAGCACCAAGCACCAGCATCGGCAGGAAAATACCACCAGGAACCCCCGAGCCAAAACACAGCATCGTGAACAGGAACTTTCCGGCTAATAAAACCACCAGAACCGTAAGTGGGTAATCTGTAACCACCAGCGAATCCACCAGCGGGCTGCCGCCTCCCAGTACTGCCGGCAGCACAAAGCCCAGTACCCCGGCCGCAAACAACGGCACCATCGGCTTTGCCCACGGACGCAATGGGGAAGACGCATAGCCATCCAGAGAAACCACCAGCATGCGATTGAATACCAGACCTAACATCCCCACAAAAGCCCCCAACAGAACCAGCAGAAAATAAACGGAGCCCGTCGAGACCACGGGGACCTCTCCCATGTGGAATACCGGCTGCATCCCAAAGAAGTACTGGGTAACCGTCGTGGATAATACCGTGGCTGCCATCGCACTCATCAGGACAAACGGTGAGAAATTCTTCGTCAATTCTTCCAGGCAGAAAATCACACCAGCCAGCGGCGCATTGAATGCCGCCGCCAGACC
Source organism: Selenomonas sp. (assembly GCA_022482925.1). Taxonomy (GTDB): domain Bacteria; phylum Bacillota; class Negativicutes; order Selenomonadales; family Selenomonadaceae; genus Selenomonas_A. The sequence goes on from JAKVOG010000009.1 coordinate 69,967, forward strand.
AGCTCCGGCTCCGGCCGTCAACAGGTAACGTCCCTCGGCATACGAACGATGCGTCAAACGCCCGATTCCCTGCCCCAGACAGGCTCCCAGCTGTACGCTCGGGCCTTCACGTCCCAGGGACATACCAGCGCCAATGCCCAGCACTGCCCCCAGGAATTTCAGGACAAGCACCCTGGCCCAGTTCATATCCATCTTGCCCAGCAAAATTCCCTTGATCTGCGGAATGCCAGAACCCGAAGTCATCGCATCCAGCTTCACAATCCGGTAGAGCAGCCAGCCAATGCCAGCCAGGATCACGAACCAGACAACAATCATAGCCGGATGCAGCCGCAGCCAGCCATACAGGACTGGCAGCAGATGTTCCGAGCGCTCCAGTAAATAACGGAACAATGTGATTAGCAGCCCCGTAAGTATACCGATGATGTTTCCTTCCAGAAACAATCGCAGCTTGAAATGCCGGGGGTCCGTAAACAGTCCCATTGCCTGGCTGATATGTCCCCTCATAAAAATGCCCCCATAACCGCTGAATATATGCCTAACACATCCAGATCTACATCCATCATGCAAAAAAGGTGTTGTACAAAAGTACAACACCCAAAACCAGACACAGTCAGCTGCATCTGGTCCTATCGCAGTAGAACCGCTTACTCTGCAGTGAACGGCAGCAGCGCAATGTTGCGTGCACGTTTGATTGCAGCAGTTACCTGACGCTGATGCTTAGCGCAGTTGCCGGAAATACGACGCGGTAAAATCTTGCCGCGCTCCGTAACGAAACGGCGCAGTTTTGCAACGTCTTTATAGTCGATGTTCTCAACTTTGTCTACGCAGAACGAGCAGACTTTTCTACGAGGTCTTCTGCCTCTGTCACGTCTCATCAAAGTAATTCCCTCCTGTCTTAAAATGGAATTTCTTCGTCAGGGATAGACGGGCCAAAGGAACCTGCATTACCTGCCGGCTGCTGTGAAGCTGCCGGAGCCGGTGCACCAAAGTCACCAGACTGTGGAGCTGAACTTCTGGAATCCAGGAACTCAACTTCATCTGCTACGATTTCCGTCACATAACGCTTCGAGCCATCCTGTGCGTCGTAGCTTCTTACCTGAATGCGGCCTTCCACCGAAATACGGCGGCCTTTGACCAAATTATTGCCACAAATCTCAGCCAGCTTACGCCAGGTCACGATTGGAATGAAATCAGCCGTTGGCTGACCATCATTGGCATCCTTACGGGCGAAGCGACGATCGACAGCTAGTGTGAATGTGCATACAGCCACACCAGACTGCGTATAACGAACCTCGGGATCACGAGTCAGACGTCCAATCAATATTGCCTTATTCATGGTTTGCCTCCCTGACACCAAAATGGTGTACTTCATAAGGACCCACAGGTCCTCTCAATTACTCCTCGTCGGACTTAACGATCATGTGCTTCAGGATGCCGTCCGTAATTTTCATTACACGGTCGCACTCGGCAACGCATTCTGGCTCGCACGAAACGTAGAGCAGCTCATAGAAGCCCTCTGCGCAGTCTTTGATCTCATAGGCAAGACGTTTCTTGCCCCAGCGATCTTCTTTATCGATCGTACCGCCGTTTTCGGTGATGAGCTTAGTGAACTTGTCAATGACAGCGTTCGTTGCTTCTTCTTCCATCGGTTTCACGATAAATATGACTTCGTACTTTCTCACGAAATCACCTCCCTCTCTGGTCTTTGGCTCCTGCTCGAACAGGAGCAGAGGTTGAAATATTATTTCAACTAAAAACTAAAATTTGTCTCACGACTAGAAAATTATACCATGCCAGCAAGGACAAAGCAAGGTATTTTTAGTGCTCCCGCGCCAGTTTTTCATCCGCAGTCGTATTGCCACCACGAAGGACCAGTACAACACCAGCAGCAATCAGCGAAAAGCCAATCCAGAAATATGGCGTGACTGGTTCGCCCAGCAACAGCCAGCCGAGAAACGTCCCTACGACCGGCTGAAAGAAAAGGAACAGTCCACCTATTGATGCATCCATATACGTCAGCCCTTTATTCCACAGGCAAAAACCAGCCGTAGTCGAAATAACCCCCAGATAGAGCACCGATCCCCATATCCCCGGCATTGCCATCGCCGAAAAGTCAGCCGCAGTCAACAACCAGTACAGGGAATATGGCGTAAGGATCAGGAATGCGATCAGGACACCATAGAAGGTCAGGATCACGACCGAATACTTCGCGAGAAACTTCAGCAGCACCGACATCAGCGCCCAGGTAACAGCTGCCACGACCAGTGATACCCCGCCCCAGATGCTGGTCAGCTGGACGTTATCGGGATCCAGCACGATGAAAAGCACCCCGATCGTTGCCAGGAGTACCGACAAACAGCGTCCCAGCGTGAAACGCTCATGCAGCAGCCAGCACCCGAATACCACCATAAAAGCCGGCGTTGCCGCAGTGACTACCGATCCGGTCTGGGCTGAAGTCAGCATCGTGCCGGTTTCCTGTGTCACAATAGAAAGCGTCTGCCCGACCAGCGCCGACAACACCAGCAGTTTCCGGTCCTTCGGCTCAATGTAACATGCTGCCTTACTGGTCCATGCCAGCAAAGCTAAAGCGACCAGTGCCGTTCCATAACGCATCCAGACCAACGGAACCGGCGGGATGACAAAGATCGACCAGCGCACGGCAATGAACATGGCACCCCAGATACTGCCCGCCAATGCCAGGAATAATGAACCAAGTAACAGATTTCGCATGATATCCTCCACCTCATGAATAAGTGTTTACATTATAACATAAACATGTTAGGATTGACCCATCAACTATAAAAAAGGAGGCTCAATGCAAAATGTTGTGGGATTTTGGATTCCGCACATACGACGCACGGCTTAAATCCATGATTTTCAGGAACAGATATTCATCATCCGCAATGCCATAGGCGTGGCGGCGCATGGTTTTTATCTTCTGGTTCAACCCCTCCATTCTGCCGTTCGCAATGTGGAACTTCCCATGGGCGACAATCCCATCGAAATGTGTCTGTATCAACCGATAAAACCATAGGAACCTCCTGTTCTTCGTCTCGCTACACAAATCAAGGACAGTGTTGAGGCATGCAATCATGTCTGACTCATTCCTGCATGTATATGCTTCGCGCAGCGCCTCTTTTACAAGATCCGCCGTCAGGAACAGACGATTCTTCGCGATGAGTTCCTCGTACCGGGATAGATACCGTCCTGTTCGTCTCTTTTCCGGCGTAGCAAACAACCTGCTCTCCTTGCGCAACACCTTCCCTGCTGCGGACTCAGCGTCCTTTCTCGCCAGCGTTTCGCGGTTGGCCGTAAGGATGTAGCGGCTTCTCTTGAGCATCCGTGCCTCCTCTTCCTTTCCCTCTTCCATGAGTCGTTTGATCTCATCCTTGCGAACTTCGCTGACCACCTTGTCATTGAAGTTCTTCACAAGATGGAAATAGTCGAAGACAGGACGGATGTGCGGGCACTTTTCCAGGAACGCCTCTTCAAAATCCGAGTTCATGTCCAGCGCGACGGCATCAACATGGCGCATCCAATCCATACCGACATGCTCGATGAAGTCGTAAACGACCTTCTTCTTTTTCCCTTGTGCAATCCAGAGAACATGTCCGGTTGCCATATCTATGATATGGGTCGCATATTGATGTCCGTCATGCAACTTGAACTCATCTATCCCAAGGAAGCGGGCGTAATGCTTTGGCTTCACGAGCTTTCCGTCTTTGACGTAGAGGGATTCCAGCCTGCGTTTGTCGATTGCCTTTACTGTATGCTGGTGCAGACCACAAAGCTCGGCCACTTGCTTGTTGGTATATGTGCCGAGGGCAAGCAGGTCACAGACGTAAGCCTCCAGCTCTTTCGTGATGCGGTGATGATCTGAGCAATAAGGGATGTGCTGCATATGAGATGCTCCGCAGGATGGGCAAAAGAAACGTTTCCTCGTAACAGAGATTTGCGTCAGTGCCTTGCCGAACCGAAGATGGGAAAGGACGATCTCCCTGTTGCTGTGCACATGCATGGCAGCGCCGCATGAGGCGCAGACAGCGTCCTCTGGAAGAATGTCCTGGCTCCCTCTCATGAGATAGATGATAGCACCGCTAATGCTGTTGTAGCGCTTGGTATCTGTATTGTGGAATCCAGGGAGGGCAGAAGGGATTAAGAGGTAGGACGGTGCAGAGAAATCAAATTCAAGTTGCTCATATGCGTGGGATGCAGTATAATTCATGGCGAGAGAGTTCCTTTCTTATCATGGATGTTGCCTATTTCTTATGATAAAAAGGAATTCTCTTTTTGCAACTAGAAATTTACTACGTCAGGGCATCCCACAACATTTTGCATTGACCCAAAAAGGAAGTGACCTGCGTGGATGGTATGAACCTCCGCATTCTTTATGTACTAACTGATCTCATTGCCCCACTGGTGGTAGGCTACTATCTGCATCAGCGACAACTCGTCCCGGAGACAACCATCAACAAACTGATCAAGTTCAATGTGGTCTTTGTCTATACACTGCTATCACTGCTGAGTTTCTGGGTGCTGCCCCTGTCATGGAGCCTGCTGCTGGTGCCATTCTTTGGTTTCCTGCTCGTCCTGTTGCCGGGAGCAATCGGTTATGGCCTGTTTGCCCGCCGGATCCCGAACCTCCTGGACCGCGGTGCCTACATTGCCAGCGCCATGCTGGCAAATCTGGGCACGCTTGGCGGAGTCTGCGCCTTCATTCTCTATAATGAGGAAGGTTTCGCTTACTCACAGCTCATCGGCACCTGTCAGAACGTCATGCTCTGCCTTATCGTCTTCCCCATGGCGCAGTATCACTATCTGAAGCATACGGCCTCGGTCCGCAAGACAAGCCGCCTCCATGCCTTTCGGGAAATGTTCCTGTCGGTCAATCAGATGAGCCTCATCGGCATGATCATAGGCATGCTGCTCAACGCTGGTGGCATCGCGCGCCCGGCTGCACTGGGACCGATCTTCCAGAGCCTGGTGCATATCGCTGCCTGGATTGCCATGCTCCCGGTCGGCTTCCTCATCGACTTCAAGCAGGTACGCCACTATGAACAGAAAGTACGCAGCCTGTCTCTCCTCCGCTTTGTCATCACGCCGCTGATCTTCGTGCTGCTGACCCGCCTGCTTGTCGATGATCCGGTCCTGCGGGGCACACTCCTGATTCTGGCCTTCTGCCCGACGGCCATCAATGCGGTGCTCGCCTCCAAGATCTACCATCTGTCCGTCGATCTGGCCGTATCCTCATTTGTCATCACCACAGCAGCCTTCCTGTTCCTGTTCTTCCCATTGCTTTTCTTCCTGCTGAAATGACGACCAAAAACGAAATCATTACAGCGGCATGAAACGGGCCTGATGAATCAAGCCCCACACACAAAAAAAGAGGCTGCTGCAGCCTCTTTCTTTTTACTCTGCGTCCGTGCTTTCACGGGCGCTTTTTCTTTTGCGATAACGGATATACAGCACAATGATGATCACAGCCGAAATCCCGACGAATATCAGACTGGCCTGATGGCCGATAGCCAGCATCACCTGCCAGCTCTTTCCCAGCATCATACCAGCTGCCAGGATCAAAGCAGTCCATGGCAGCGACCCGGAAAACGTACACAACAGGAATTTCTTCATGTCAACATGAGCAAATCCCGCCGGCAGTGAAATAAACGTACGGACCACCGGCAGCATACGGCTGAAAAACACGGCCTTAAGGCCGTATTTATCGAACCAATGCTGGGCAATATCTACATGAGATTTCTTGATGAAGAAATAATGTCCATATTTATCCACGAAGGAACGACCACCATAATGTCCGACCACATAGGCAAAAATTGAACCGGCCATACCACCGATCATACCTGCCGTCAAGGCACCGGCAAACGTCATCTGATCCGAAAAGATCAGATAGCCGGCAAACCCCAGGATCAGTTCACTTGGAATAGGAATACACGCGTTCTCAGCTGCCATCAGAATAGCTACTGCCACATATCCCCAGGACGCGATGAATTCAAGAAACAAGGTCGAAAACTGCTCCATAACTTGGAAATACATCCTTTCTACTTAAACGACGCCTAAATCTCATAACTATAGGCCTCATTATACCCCATCAATCTGAAAAAAACAAAACGTTAGCATAACATCCGGATAAACTTTCCGTCCGTTCAGATTAACGCCTGGAACAAACCGACCAGACCAAACAACAGGAAAATACCTGCTGACAGATAACGCATCTGTTTTGCTGGCAAACGACGATTCAGAAAGGTACCTGCCAGGATTCCCAGACTGTCTGCCACGATCATTCCCAGTACAGCCCCTATAAGGACCATAAGCCAGGAATCATACTGGGCAGCCATAGTCAACGCTGCAAACTGTGTCTTGTCGCCCATCTCGCCGACAATAAAGGTCATCGCTACCGTAAGTAATGGACCGAAGCGGGAATCATGAACGTCCTCCTCTTCCTCATCATTCGCCCCCCGAATCGTCCAGATTCCGAATCCGATAAAGATTAATGAGGCCAGAATTGACATCACATGCACGGGAATAACCCCACCGACCAATGTACCGACCAGGACCGCCAGCGAATGGACTACCAGGATACCAAAGGACATCCCAAAGAATACCTGCTTCCAGTCATACTTGGCGGCAAAAGCCATCACGATAAACTGAGTCTTGTCTCCCATCTCTGCTAAAAAGACCACCAGAAATGCTGCCATCAAGGCTTCCATAATAAATTCTCCCTCCATATCAGCTCACACGATTACAGACTCATAAATATAAAAAAAGCGAGACAATCGGCGCAGGAAAACCTACACCGAAAGTCTCGCCTTGACTGTGAAAAATTCACGTCAATGAATAAGCCAGACAGCCAGGCTGCCAGTATGTTGACTTATCCCAAAGGGCTACTCCCTTTCCGTTATAGAAAAATCCGCCGAAGCGGATTAAAGTTCTAAGTGGTGCCTCAGAGCGGAATCGAACCACTGACACGGGGATTTTCAGTCCCCTGCTCTACCGACTGAGCTACCGAGGCAACATTGGCGACCCGAAAGGGACTTGAACCCTTGACCTCCGCCGTGACAGGGCGGCATTCTAACCAACTAAACTACCGGGCCATATATCAAAAATAAGAACTAATCAAAATGGTGGCTCACCCGGGATTCGAACCCGGGACACCCTGATTAAAAGTCAGGTGCTCTACCAACTGAGCTAGTGAACCAGGTGAGTATCAAAAATAACTGCTACCAAAAAACCGGGTCAACTGATGTGTCACTCACAGGATATTATTATACGGATTATCAACCAGCTTGTCAACATCTTTTTACGAATCAGCCAAAATAAGCAGGGAAAAATCTCCCCCAAAAAGGAAAAAGACATCGCCTGCGATGTCTTTTGTTCAATCAGTCTTAGTCGAGCGAAGAAACGTATTTCTTAAGATCTTCAGCGGCTTTCGTTACACGGGAAAGATTTGCAGTAATCTCTTCCGTAGAAGCTGCCTGCTCCTCGCTGATTGCACCAGTCGTCTCAATTGTCTTGGAAATACCTTCAACGGCTTTATTCATCTCATTCAGCGTAGACTGAATCTTTTCTGTAGCCTCACGGGACTGCTCAGCCAATTTACGGACTTCCTCTGCAACGACAGCAAAACCACGGCCCTGCTCACCAGCACGGGCAGCTTCAATTGCTGCATTAAGCCCCAGTAAATTCGTCTGACCTGCAATATTCGTGATAAAATCAATAACCTTGATTGTATCTGCATTCTTCTCCTGCAAAAGCTTTGCCTGCTCTACAGACTCCTGACCAGCCTTTGCCAAAGCACTGGCACTCTTAGCCACCTGCTCTACCGCCTCATATACGGTCTGTGTAGAAGAAGCAATCTCATCGATAGATGATGTCAGCTTCGCATTAATATCTTCTCTGTTTTTCATATCCTCTGCCATGTATAATCCTCCCCAGCCTGATCTATAAAATAGATCATATCCGCTAATAAAGCTTACCATATTTCTTATTCCACATCGAGAGGTAAAAACCTTCTAATATATCAAAATATGTCTGTGTAAATTTATAAAAATAAATTTACACAGACATATAAAAAAAGAGCCCGTCGTAACGAACTCTCTCATTGAACTGGCAACGCCCTATCCTCCCAGCCCGTTTCCAGACAAGTACTTTCGGCGTGTATGTGCTTAACTACTACTTTGTATAAGCGATTCGCATGAGTCTGCGCGTCGCTTTGCTCCTTCATCCTCAGCTCTCTGCTTATGTGTTCTCCTCGCAACGTACAAAAAAAGAGCCCGCCGTAACGAACTCTCCTGCTTAACCAGCAACGCTCTATCCTCCCAGCCCGTTTCCAGACAAGTACTTTCGACGTATGAGTGCTTAACTACTGTGTTCGGTATGGGAACAGGTGGAACCACTCAGCTATCATCACTGGATATTATGAAGGTATGTACCCTCAAAACTATACAGAAGAAATCTATGTATTGAACATTTTAGTTTCTATTAGCGGTCAACATCAGCCAATCATCTTCGCCCTTCGGACTCGATTCTTGGGATGTTTTCGCATACGACCTGTTACCCAATCAGCTTCGCTTCTTGGACAGGTCAGTAAAGTTAAGCCCTCGATTTATTAGTATTGGTCCGCTAAACACCTTACGGTGCGTACACTCCCAACCTATCTACCTTGTCTTCTTCAAGGAATCTTACTGGATTACTCCATGAGATACTTCATCTCGGGACTGGCTTCACGCTTAGATGCTTTCAGCGTTTATCCTTTCCGGACGCAGCTACCCAGCTATGCCACTGGCGTGACAACTGGTACACCGGCGGTCCGTCCACTCCGGTCCTCTCGTACTAGGAGCAGCTTCCCTCATGTATCTTTCGCCCGCGATGGATATGGACCGAACTGTCTCACGACGTTCTGAACCCAGCTCACGTACCACTTTAATGGGCGAACAGCCCAACCCTTGGGACCTGCTTCAGCCCCAGGATGTGATGAGCCGACATCGAGGTGCCAAACCTCCCCGTCGATATGGACTCTTGGGAGAGATTAGCCTGTTATCCCCAGGGTAGCTTTTATCCGTTGAGCGATGGCAATTCCACTCTCATTCCACCGGATCACTAAGCCCTACTTTCGTACCTGCTCGACTTGTTGGTCTCGCAGTCAAGCTCCCTTCTGCCTTTATACTCTTCGCGCGATTTCTGTCCGCGCTGAGGGAACCTTTGGACGCCTCCGTTACTCTTTCGGAGGCGACCGCCCCAGTCAAACTGTCCACCTGGCACTGTCCCCGATCTTGTGAATCTCAGGGTTAGATTCCTAACACGTAAAGGTTGGTATCCCAACAATGACTCGGCGTGATCTGGCGACCACGCTTCTCCGTCTCCCAACTATCCTGTACGTTACATGCCAAAAATCAATGCCAGGCTGCAGTAAAGCTCCATGGGGTCTTTCTGTCCAGTCGCGGGTAACCTGCATCTTCACAGGTATTTCAATTTCACCGGGTCCCTCGTTGAGACAGTGCCCAAGTCGTTACACCTTTCGTGCGGGTCGGAACTTACCCGACAAGGAATTTCGCTACCTTAGGACCGTTATAGTTACGGCCGCCGTTTACTGGGGCTTCAGTTCGGGGCTTCTCCTTACGGATAACTCCTCTCCTTAACCTTCCAGCACCGGGCAGGTGTCAGCACTTATACGTCAGATTTCTCTTTAGCAAGCACCTGTGTTTGTGGTAAACAGTCGCTTGGGCTTCTCTTCTGTCGCCAGCTCCCGCTCCCCCTGTACAGGGTTCACAGGCTCTGGCCATCCTTCTCCCGAAGTTACGGATGCATTTTGCCGAGTTCCTTAACGAGGGTTTTCCCGCGCACCTTAGGATTCTCTCCGCGCCTACCTGTGTCGGTTTTGGTACGGGTACATAATGTCTCGTTAGAAGCTTTTCTTGGCAGTGTAGTACGTCTGAATTTGATTTGCTCCGAAGAGCGCATCTATCTATCGGTTCTCGGCTTTAGTAAGGGGATTTGCCTCCTTACCAGCCTACCGCCTTCGACAGGCATTTCCAATCGCCTGCTCAGACTCCTTGCTGCGTCACTCCATCCTCAAACAACATTATGCAGTACAGGAATTTTCGCCTGTTGTCCATCGCCTATGCTTTCTGCCTCGGCTTAGGTCCCGACTTACCCTGAGACGACGAGCGTTGCTCAGGATCCCTTAGGCTTTCGGTGGATCAGATTCTCACTGATCGTTTCGCTACTCATACCAGCATTCTCACTTCCAAGCGCTCCAGCTGTCCTTCCGGTCAACCTTCAACGCCCTTGGAACGCTCCCCTACCCATGCTTGCGCATGACGCGACTTCGGTTCTGTACTTGAGCCCCGGATATTTTCGGCGCAAGGCCTCTCGACCAGTGAGCTATTACGCACTCTTTAAATGGTGGCTGCTTCTGAGCCAACATCCTGGTTGTTTAGGAAGTCCTACATCCTTTTCCACTTAGTACAGCATTGGGGACCTTAGTCGGCGTTCTGGGCTGTTTCCCTTTTGAATACGGGTCTTATCACTCGCATTCTGACTCCCAGGTTCTTCTCATAAAGCCATTCGCAGTTTGACTGGAGTTGGTATCCATTACAGACCCGCGTCTGATCAGTGCTCTACCGTCTTTATGTGTCGCCTGAGGCTAGCCCTAAAGCTATTTCGGGGAGAACCAGCTATCTCCACGTTCGATTGGCATTTCACCCCTATGCACAGCTCATCCCAAAGTTTTTCAACACTCACGGGTTCGGTCCTCCACTCATTTTTACCTGAGCTTCAACCTGGCCATGCATAGATCACTGTGGTTTCGGGTCTAATCCATGTAACTTTCGCCCTTTTCAGACTCGCTTTCGCTTCGGCTCCGTGTCTTCCACTTAACCTCGCTACATAAATTAACTCGCCGGTTCATTCTTCAATAGGCACGCCGTCGCACCAATAATGTGCTTCGACTGCTTGTAGACATACGGTTTCAGGTTCTATTTCACTCCCCTCCCGGGGTCCTTTTCACCTTTCCCTCACGGTACTATGCGCTATCGGTCGTTTCGTAGTATTTTGCCTTGGATGGTGGTCCACCCGGCTTCCCACAAGGTTTCTCGTGTCTCGTGGTACTCTGGATACCGACCCACTCAACAAGTTTTCGTCTACCGGAGTTTCACCGTCTGTGCTGTACCTTCCCAGATACTTCGACTAACCTGTCTTCGCTTGATGTCGGTCCTCAACCCCGGTCGTCCGAAGACGTCCGGTTTGGGCTCTTCCCTGTTCGCTCGCCGCTACTGGGGGAATCTCAATTGATTACTTTTCCTCTGGCTAATTAGATGTTTCAGTTCACCAGGTATGTCTTCCTTTCGGATGATGGAACATAACTTCCACCGGGTTGCCCCATTCGGAGACGCTTGGATCACAGCCTACTTGCGGCTCCCCAAACATTATCGCAGCTTATCGCGTCCTTCTTCGACTCGAAACGCCTAGGCATCCACCATATGCCCTTACTAGCTTAACTTAATATTATGCCTTTAGGTATCATATTGTTTATGATGTCTATGCTTTGAATCCTAAAATGTTCGTTCAAACCATTCAGTTTACACTGTTCAATATAATTGAACCATGGTTGAAATTGATACATTTTATAATTTCTTCTGTGTAGTTTTCAGTGTACATATACCATATCTTTTAATGGTGGGCCTAAATAGACTTGAACTATTGACCTCACGCTTATCAGGCGTGCGCTCTAACCAGCTGAGCTATAGGCCCATAATAATGGTTAAGCAGATTCTTAGTGCTTCAGCACTTAGAAGTCGCTTATCCAATTTTTCGGATTAAGAAAAATTGGTGGAGACGAGGAGAATCGAACTCCTGACCCCCTGCTTGCAAGGCAGGTGCTCTCCCAGCTGAGCTACGCCCCCATTATGGATGGTATTTGATTATGAGGTTTTTAAATTATTCCCTCAAAACTAGACAATGTAGAATAGACCAGATGCTCCGACCTAAGAGTTCTTGAACTGTCTTTCAAGTTCAGGTCTCCTTAGAAAGGAGGTGATCCAGCCGCACCTTCCGATACGGCTACCTTGTTACGACTTCACCCCAGTCATCGCCCCCACCTTAGACGGCTGTATCCTTGCGGTTTACCCACCGGCTTCGGGTGTGAATGACTTCCGTGGTGTGACGGGCGGTGTGTACAAGGCCCGGGAACGTATTCACCGCTGTATGCTGACCAGCGATTACTAGCGATTCCAACTTCATGCAGGCGAGTTGCAGCCTGCAATCCGAACTGAGGGATGGTTTATGGGGTTCGCTTGGCCTCGCGGCTTCGCTGCTCTCTGTCCATCCCATTGTAGTACGTGTGTAGCCCAGGACATAAGGGGCATGATGACTTGACGTCATCCCCGCCTTCCTCCGCGTTGTCCGCGGCAGTCTCTTTTGAGTTCCCACCATTACGTGCTGGCAACAAAAGATAGGGGTTGCGCTCGTTGCGGGACTTAACCCAACATCTCACGACACGAGCTGACGACAGCCATGCACCACCTGTTTTCGTGTCTCCGAAGAGAGGGAGCTATCTCTAGCCCTTTCACTCAATGTCAAGCCCTGGTAAGGTTCTTCGCGTTGCGTCGAATTAAACCACATACTCCACCGCTTGTGCGGGCCCCCGTCAATTCCTTTGAGTTTCAGTCTTGCGACCGTACTCCCCAGGCGGAATACTTATTGCGTTAACTCCGGCACGGAAGGGGTCGATACCTCCCACACCTAGTATTCATCGTTTACGGCCAGGACTACCGGGGTATCTAATCCCGTTCGCTCCCCTGGCTTTCGAGCCTCAGCGTCAGTTACAGTCCAGAAAGTCGCCTTCGCCACTGGTGTTCCTCCTAATATCTACGCATTTCACCGCTACACTAGGAATTCCACTTTCCTCTCCTGCACTCAAGAAAGATAGTTTCGATCCCATCACGGGGTTGAGCCCCGCACTTTTAAGACCGACTTACCTTCCCGCCTGCGCTCCCTTTACGCCCAATAATTCCGGACAACGCTTGCCACCTACGTATTACCGCGGCTGCTGGCACGTAGTTAGCCGTGGCTTCCTCGTCAGGTACCGTCATTGAGACACTTTATTCAAGTATCTCACGTTCGTCCCCGACAACAGAGCTTTACGAGCCGAAACCCTTCTTCACTCACGCGGCGTTGCTCCATCAGACTTTCGTCCATTGTGGAAGATTCCCCACTGCTGCCTCCCGTAGGAGTCTGGGCCGTGTCTCAGTCCCAATGTGGCCGTTCATCCTCTCAGACCGGCTACTGATCGTTGCCTTGGTAGGCCATTACCCCACCAACTAGCTAATCAGACGCAGACCCATCTTTGAGCGATAGCTTATAAATAGAGGCCATCTTTAATATATCTTCCATGTGGAAAATATACAACATTCGGTATTAGCAGTCCTTTCGAACTGTTGTCCCCATCTCAAAGGCAGGTTGTCTACGCGTTACTCACCCGTTTGCCACTCGACTTTCAAAAGCAAGCTTTCAATCGTCTCGTTCGACTTGCATGTGTTAAGCACGCCGCCAGCGTTCGTCCTGAGCCAGGATCAAACTCTCCAATAAATTATATTGAAGCGCCGATATGGCTCTCAATTTGTTTGGTTAACAATGTCTGTGATTACTCACAATCACTGCTTAAAAGAAATTGCCGATTGTATATGTTGTTCATACCAATCGATGTATGTTAGAAACCGAAGTTTCTATTAAACATCTGGCTTAATCATGTTGCATGATTAATTCTACATTGTTTAGTTTTCAGAGAACAATCTCGCTTCTTTCGAAGCGCCACTCTGTTCAAGCGACTCATTCATTATATCGTGCTAAGTTCTCTCTGTCAAGAAGTTTTTTGAATTTCTTTCTTGATTGAATTCGGAAGCACTTTGTTTCAACTGCTTGCCAGTCAAGGCTTGCAGGCTGAACTTTATTGCCTCAGTTCTCAGCGACTTGTATTATGATACAGTGTTTTTATACACTTGTCAACACCTTTCTAAAAAAAGCAGCCAATCCGTAGATTAGCTGCTTTTCTCACTGTGCAGGCATCATAATAATATTTACTGGCAGATTCGATGCACCAGGCGGCGTATATTCGAAATAGGTTGGCTTATCACTATGATAAGACCCCAGATCCGCCAGTTCGGTATGACTGGTCAATGTCCAGACGCCCGCCTGTCTGGCCCGTTCAGTATTATCCGATTCGGGTGGTGTCGCATCACCAAAATACGGCTTTCCTATAGGCGTTGGCAGCATACTGGGATTGCTTTGTCCATACCGCACCTGCATCGCCCCGGCATAAGTTCCGCCCAAAGGACTCAGATAATACTGCGTCCGTGCATTTCCTGTCACCGGCATTTCAATTTTATACACGATACCATAATTGCCAAAGTTCGTGACTTTGCTGCCATCTGTTGCATCAATGCCTTCTTTGTATTTATCCTTCATATCGTCAGCCAGCGGGAAGTATACTCCCCCATCTTCATCCGGGTTATAGACCTTAGGCGATGTCAGCACCCGATCCATCCCCTTGAAAGTCCCCCGCAATTTCATATCATCCTTCGGCAGTATAGGAAGCTGCTGAGCCGCGCTGATCGGATCGCCATAGGCCGACAGCATCAGAACCGTCACCTGCACCGGATGACTGGCTGTAAAATCATACACACCATAAACGAGCTGTCCAGGCTGCAGGATAATTTCATTCATTTGTTCCTGCAGCAGCCGTGCTCCTCCAACCGGCAAAGGAATGACCTGGTTCATTGTATCCCCCCAATAAGCCATCTGCCCTTGCTTACCAACTTTGAGGTAGTCATCACTCGGCGCTCCACTCCCGCCACGAGTAATATGCACCTCATTAGGCCCCTGGTATTTATTCGTCAATACCACTGCAACCTTCTTCGGCTCATTCGTATTGTTCAAGTGATAATACAATACCCGGGCATCCCCCTCTACCGTATCCTGATACAGAATTCCCTCAGAGGGTACATATTCAGGGCTATCAGAAAACAGCAACGTGCCGCCTTCATCCCGATATTCAATCGGCCATTGATGCAATGTCTTTGATGAATCAGCCGCTGTCTTTACCGTTCGATGCGACTGGTTGATAATCATATTGACCCGTTCGCTAATCGATTTTGTTCCATCACCTGTTTTCACAGCTGCTAACGGACTCGTCCGCACAACAGTCGTCCCCTCGATGGTTGCAGCATGTCGTACCGCACCAACAGATGATGTCATACCGCCAACAATCACTGCTGACAATATCCCCACAAAAATTCTTTGCTTAAAAACCATGTTTCCTTTTGTCACTCCTAAATCAATGTTGGCGAATTCCCAATTTCGTCATAATCTCTGCTTTCAAAATGCGCAACTTAAACTCAAGCAATCCAAACCGCGGATGTGGGATATTTACCCGATGCAGCAGATATGGATTCGTCTGTAATGTATTAAGTCCTGAATCCCCCGTTACCGCCGTCAAATATTCATGTTGTTCCAGCATAGCAGGAAGTCCCGCCTCATACGCACCATTTGGATAGGAAAAACTGAACACCGTTCGAATACCATTCCATTCCAGCAGCAATTTAGACAACTTCAACTCATCATTCTGCGTAGCTGGTTCCAAAGTCGTAAGTGGCTGATGATTAGCCGTATGACTGCCGACCTCTACCCCACGATCCTGCATATCACGCAGCTGATTCCATGATAAATACTCCGGCCGCCCAATATCATTCGTAACCATATATACAGTAGCCTTCATACCATGCGCCTCCAGGATTGGCAGCATAGTCGTATAGTTATCCTCATAGCCATCATCAAAGGTTAATATAACCGGTTTGGCAGGCAGATCAAACTTTCCCTTACGCGCTTTTGCATAATCAAGCATCGTAATTGTTGTATATCCTTGCTGCTGCAAATAGTCCAACTGCTCCTGGAATTCTTCCGGCGGAACAGCATACACTTTTTCTTCTTCCGCAGGGGCTTCATCTATCATATGGTATTCCAGAACAGGAATCCCTTTGGGCATAGGCGTCAATACCAGCCAGCACACAAAAACCAGCAGCAAAGCTGCTGCTGCCAAAAGTAAACGTCTCATGATATACAACAATAAATCCCTCTTCCAAACTACTCTGCCGGCCGCATTGCCATGGCCACTTCATGAATCTTACGCATCCGGTGATTCATCCCGGACTTGCTCACGCCAGACAGTTCCGCCAGTTCCACCAGACTGGCATCCGGATTGGCCAGACGGTCCCGGGCTGCCGCCCGGATCTTCTTCGGCAGGCGGTCCAGCTCACCAGCGGACTGCAGCAAACGGATATCCGCCAGCTGCCGTCCGGCAGCATCTACCGTCTTCTGCAGATTCGCCGTCTCACAGTTGACCAGCCGATTGACCTGTTCCCGGACTTCCTTGACGTTTCTGGCTACTTCAAATTCTTCCACTGCTTCATCCGCCTGGATCATCGCCAGAAAATCAACAACCGCATCGCCCTCTTTCAGGTAGACGATATAGTCATCCTTACGATCCGTTAAGCCAACCGGAAACTCCATCCGCTTCAACAAGGTATAGAGCAAATTCCCCAGTCCATAGCTTCCCGTCGCCAGTTCCAGATGATAACTGGCCTCCGGACGGTTCACACTGCCACCGCCCTGAAATGCGCCCCGCAGATACGCAATCCGGCAGCAACTTTTCTTCAATATGCCGGCATCGCCATCCATATTCAGACTATCCTCATGCAAAAAGCCCAGCCGTTCGAGAAGTCCCGCAACCGACGCAGACGGCACAACCCGCACCGTATAATTATTATTCTTATTCAACTGACGGGAGCGGCGCACCGTAACCTCCGTATGGATATCGCCGCCTTCACTTTTCAGCAGTTGCAGCGTCTTACGTGCTACCGCTGCATTCTTAGTCGTAAAGTTCAGGCCAAACGTATGCCGCAGGCCAAAGGTTATCGTCGCCCCCATACGCAGTAACGCCGCCAGTTCTGCCGTCCGGCAGCAGGTATCTTCATAGTTCAGACGGGCCAGCTCGTTCTTGACCTCAGTCGCAAAAGACGGCATGCCGGATCCCTCCTATTTCATCTGATGGTCCTTGAGCTCATACGCGCCCAATGCACTTGGCTGGAGATGATAGACCATCTTCATAACACTGCGGCTGAGCTTATCCGGATCATGCCGAATAAGATCCGTCTCATTGATGATATCCGCTTTGACGAAGCCAATACCCAAAGCATTGATTGCTTCTTCATCCACTTCGACCGGATAAGCGCCCTTCTCAGCATAATAAGCCTTCATCTCCGAGGAGATTGGCGTCGAATTCACCAACATATAATCAATGACACCCCTGCCGCCATGATCGATGATTGCTTTCGCATGCATGGATGCCGTATAACCATCCGTCTCACCCGGCTGGCTCATCACATTGCAGATATAGATCTTGACCGCACGACTTTTCCGCAAAGCCTCGGCTACTCCCTCTACCAGCAGATTTGGCATAATACTGGTATAAAGACTGCCTGGTCCAAGGATGATTGCATCAGCCGAAGTCAAGGCCTCTAAGGCCGATTTCACCGGCTTCACATGTTCCGGGAACAAGCGTACCCGATGAATCCGCTTATGGACCTCCGGAATATGCGACTCACCTTCTACAATCGTACCATCTTCCATGATTGCATCAAGGCGCACATGATCCTTTGAGGCAGGCAATACTTGTCCTTTAACAGCGAGAACCTTTGAGGACTCTTTCAGAGCCTGTTCCACATCACCGGTGACTTCATTCATCGCAGCAATGAAAAGGTTACCAAAACTATGACCGGCCAGCTCGGACTCCCCACGGAAGCGATACTGGAATAATTTCTCCATCAACGGCTCGGTATCTGCCAATGCAACCAGGCAGTTCCGCAGATCCCCCGGCGGTATAATTCCCAGTTCCTCGCGCAGACGGCCTGATGAGCCGCCATCATCGGCTACAGTCACCACTGCGGTCACATTACTGGTAGCTGACTTGATACCGCGCAGCAGCACCGAAAGGCCATGACCACCGCCTACCACGGTCACATTGGGTCCCTTCCCCAGTTTTCGCTTCTCATAAATGATATCCACCAACCGCTCCGAGTTATCCGGCAGCAGCACCATGATAACGGACCGAATCACGAACTTCGTTGCCAGCAGCATCAATGCGACACCGATCAGGACCACGACAATACCAATCAGCGTTGAAAACGTATAGTTATAGCTGCCACGCCAGAGATAGACCGCCCGGAAAATCGCTTCTTCGATATAATCCAGATATTTATAGTTAAAAACCAGAGCCAGTCCCAGACTGACCAGCATGACGCCAGCCGAGAACAGCAGGAGCCATCGCTTGAATTTCATGCCCGGATAAAGCCATTTCAAAAGATGCATTTCTTCTTAACACTCCTCACGCACATGTTCCCGGACATCGTTCTTCATGAGATCACGATGCTCCAGCTTAACCGGATAGCCCTTGCCGCTCAACCGGTCAAAGATATGCTTGGCAATGAACACGCTGCGGTGCATACCGCCCGTACACCCAACAGCAATGACAAACTGGCTTTTCCCTTCCTTGACATACTGGGGCACCAAAAAATCAATCATGCCATCCAGATGATCAATGAATTCCTGAGTCACCGGCCATTTTGCAATGTAATCTGCCACTTCCGGCACTGCGCCGCTCTTATGGCGCATCGATTCAATATAGAACGGATTGGGCAGGAAGCGCACATCCAAAACCATATCAGCATCCAGCGGCATTCCGAACTTAAAGCCAAACGAGAGCACATTGATATTCATCTGCTCCCCTTCACTCGTCCCGAACAGCCGATGAATCTTATCGCGCAGCTCTGCCTTCTTCAATTCGGATGTATCGATAATATAGGTAGCTTTCGCCCGGGCTGGTGCCAGACGTTCTCTTTCTTTGGCAATACCCTCAGAAATACGGGAGGACGGTGCCATTGGATGACGGCGCCTGGTCTCCTTATATCTGCGAATGATGACCGGATCTGTTGCATCCATGAACACCATTTCATATGGCACATCATCCTTATCCATATCATCCAGTATATGAATGAACGTATCAAAAAATTCCCGGCTGCGCGTATCGACCACCAATACCACTTTGCCTACATGATCGCCTGCATGCTTGCAGAGCTCTACAAATTTAGGTATGAATACCGGTGGCAGATTATCTACCACAAAATACCCCAGATCTTCCATATAACGGCAAGCCTGCGTTTTGCCTGCCCCTGACATACCGGTTACAATAATCAGCCGGAACTTCTCATCTTTTGGCTGTTCCAAACCAATTTCCATTTCCTTTTCCATTGCGTTCACCTTCTATATTCAACTATTCTTATCTTTTCGTCTGTCCTTTCTATTTTCTCACATCAGACAAAAATTGCAAGAGGTAGAATATGCTTGAAAAAACAGCATCAATATAAGATAATAATATAAGATAGTAATATTAGAATTCTGTAAATGATTCAGGTCAGAAAGGACTTTACATATGGCTAAACAAGTAATCCAGCACCAATGCAGTTTCTGCAAACGTGTGATCAACGTACGCGATCAGTACGATCTGCCGATTTACGACCCAAATACCGGTTTTGCGATCTGCAAGAACTGCGTACGCGAAGTCAATCATTTTCTCGATGAGCACGAGGCTGCCGCTGTCCAGGAAGAAAAGCATGAGTTTGCCGACCAGCTTGACGATATCCTGGATAAAAACAAACCACATCTCATCAAACAGTATCTCGATGAGTATATCATCAACCAGGACCGCGCCAAGAAAATTCTTTCAGTCGCAGTCTACAATCACTACAAGCGCATGAAGTACGGGTACCAAAATGATGCCGAGACCGAGATTGAAAAATCCAACGTCATCATGCTCGGACCATCCGGTTGCGGCAAGACTGCCTTACTCTCTCATCTGGCCAAACTGCTGGATATCCCGTTCGCTGTAACCGATGCCTCCAGCCTCACCGAAGCCGGCTTCGTCGGTGCCGATGTAGAGGTAGCGGTCCGCAACCTCTACTACGCAGCCGACAAAGACGTCGAGAAAGCCGAGCACGGCATCATTTATCTCGACGAATTCGATAAGATCGCCCGTAAGTCAGGCGCCAACAACTCCATCACAGCCGATCCGGGCCACGAAGGTGTCCAGCAGGCACTGCTCAAGATGCTCGAAGGCAGCGTCGTGGAATTCACCGCCCGTGGCCAGCGCAAACATCCGGAAGCTCCGACCATCAAAGTCGACACCAAAAACATCCTGTTCATCGTCGGTGGTGCCTTCGTCGGTATCGAAGATGTAATCGGCAAGCGTCTGTCCAAAGCATCGTCCATTGGTTTCGGCGCAACCGTACAGGGGGCCGATGAAAAGCCGAAATTCGACGAGCTCATCCACAAGGTACGCCCGGAAGACCTCATGCAGTACGGTATCATCCCGGAGATCATCGGCCGCCTGCCGGTCATCTGCACGCTGGAAACACTCGACGAAGACGCTCTGCTGCGATCCTGACCGAGCCGAAGAATGCTCCGGTCAAACAGTACGAGAAACTACTCGCCATGGATCATGTCACCCTGGAATTCCAGGATGATGCTCTGCGGGCTGTCGCCAAGAAAGCCATCGAGCGCAAGACTGGTGCCCGTTCCCTGAAAGGCATCATCGAGGATGTCATGCTGGATGTCATGTTCGATATCCCGAAATCCACTGAGCCACGAAAGGTTATCATCACCAAAGAATGCATCACCGACGGCGCCAAACCGGAAATTGTTCCTGGTCAAAGCCTGATCCGTTGACAAAAACACGCGATTCCGTTCAACGGAACCGCGTGTTTTTTATTCAGCCAATCGTCATCGGCACGATATTTTCTTCCTTCATGAATGCCGACAGCTTCTTGATGCCAGACATGACTTCCCGATAATTCTCCGGGGTAAGCGACTGCGGACCATCCGACAGCGCCTTGGCCGGATTCGGATGAACCTCGATCATAAGCCCATCTGCACCAGCAGCGATGGCGGCAAAGGCCATCGGCTTGACCATACGCCATTTTCCGGTTCCATGGCTCGGATCTACAATGATCGGCAGATGGGAAAGGTGCTTGACCGCAGCCACCGCACTGAGATCCAACGTGTTACGGGTATAGGTCTCATAGGTCCGGATTCCGCGCTCACAAAGCACGACATTGGGATTGCCCTCATTCATGATGTACTCCGCGGCATTGAGCCATTCGTCAATCGTTGCCGCCAGGCCGCGCTTCAGCAGTACCGGCTTGCCACACTTGCCGACCTCTTTGAGCAGGCCGAAATTCTGCATGTTGCGGGCACCGACCTGCAGCATATCCGCATATTTAGCTACGCCTTCGATCGCCTCAACCGTCGTGACTTCCGTAACCACACGCAAGCCAGTACGTTCACGAGCCTCTGCCAGATACTTGAGTCCCTCGTCCTCAAGCCCCTGGAACGAATACGGTGAAGTACGCGGCTTATAGGCACCGCCACGCAGGAACTGTGCCCCGGCAGCCTTGACAATATCCGCTGCCTCAAAGAGCTGCTCCTTGGATTCCACTGCGCACGGCCCGGCCATAACGACCGGCGTGCCATCACCGATCTTGACGCCGGCCACATCGATGATACTGGACTGCGGATGGAACTCACGGCTGGCCAGTTTATAGCTCTTGGAAATCGAGATGCTCGTTTCTACGCCCGGCAAAGCATCCACTGGCACTGCTGCCAGTCTGGTCTTATCACCGATTACGCCAACGATCTTCTGCTGGCTGCCCTCCATGACCTTGGCCTCAAGGCCCGCCTCATTGATGGCCTCAATAACACCCTTTGATTTGTTCTGCCGTTGCATCCGGATTCATAATGATTACCATAATTTATACCTCTTTCTTTGTTTTATCCATTCCATTTATTTCACTGTCAACACAGGAAATGTCCCCAGATTCTTCAACCAGATACTCTTCTTCGCCACTGACCGGATTGCCTCCCGCTGCAGCACTTCATCAGCCAAACACTCCAGATCGAAGAAGAAGATGTACGCTCCCAGTTCCGTCCGTGCCGGACGTGACTCGATACGAGTCATATTAATGCCCCGCTCGGCAAATTCCTTCAGCACTTCATACAAGGCACCAGCCCGCTGACCATCAATCTGACAGATAACCAGCATCTTCTCCTGTGGCTGGATCGGACTGCCGGTCCCACGTCGCCGAACCTGAAAGAACCGGGTACAATTCGCCATGTTATCCTGAATTTCCTCGGCAACGGTTATCAGCCCGGTAAGTTCCCCCGCCCGTTTCGTGCAGATAGCCGCCCAACCGGAAGCTGCCGGTTCAGCCGCAACCAGCTCAGCTGCCCTGGCCGTACTCGATACCTTGATCACCTCAGCGGCAGGATAATACTGCTGCAGATAAGCCCGGCACTGCGAGATTGGCTGTGGATGCGAGTAGATCCGGCGGATCTCTTCCGCCCGGCACCTGGCCATCAGCTGATTATGCACCGGCCAGATCAGTTCCCGTTCTACTTCCAGTACGTCGCTCCGCGCCAGCGTGTCCAGCGTGATATTGATCGCACCTTCCAGCGAATTCTCCACCGGCACCAGCGCGGTATCCACGGCACCATCCTCTACCGCCTGCAGACACTCGAAGATATCCGCATAAGCCACCAGCCGGCAAGCCTCCGGCATCCGCTCATTCAGGTAAACGGCCGCCGCCTCGCTATGTGTCCCTCGGGGGCCAAGGACCCCCATCGTTCTCTGCATCCACCTCGCTCCTTCCCATACTATAAAAGCCTCGTCCCTGAAAGGACGAGGCTCGCTCGCGTTACCACCTTACTGCCCCCATGACAGGGACCACTCTGCACCTGTCCAACAACAGGTTCCTTCTTATAACGGCAAAGGCTCCGGCACCGCCTACATACTATTCTCAGCGGGCAACTCCCAGGGGAACTTCATCATCAGCTGCTTCACCGGCTTCCAGCACCCCGGCTCTCTATAGAAGCATCACCTATGATTACTTTTCCTGTTCATCGTCTGTACAATCTTGAAATTGATACTATCATAACACGTCATCACGAATCGTGCAAGCATTATTTCAAATAAGTTACATTCATGTCTATCAAGCGCGCACATAAATATTATCAAATAATTACAATTCCTGCTTCAAGCGCAAAAGATCCGGGCACAGATCCCCAATCGAATTCGTCAGATCATCCTGCGGCTGCAGGATATCCAGCACCGGCTGCATCGTCGCCTTAAACTTCGCATCATCCTGCATCAGCGTCAGGATCGCACTCGTATTGATTGCATCCGCCAATGCCGTATGCTGCGTCCCCTCGAATTTATGGTCCATTGCGCCCAGCGCATGCTTCAGGGCCAGATTATTATGCAGCCCCAAACGATCATCGAACTCCTGCTGCAAATCAACCCAGCGGGCATCCAGCCATTCCATATCAAACTCCGGCAGCTTGTAACGGCATTCTTTCTTCAACTGCTTGATATCCGACATACTCCAGGAATAAATCTTCGTCTCATCTTCGCCGACCCACTCCACGAAGTCCTGAAAGCATTTCCCATAATGTTCCTTGCCAGCCACCATGGCCTGCGTAATCCCCGTCAATTTCGTGATATGCTTCTTGATGGGGCCATACTCAGGCTCTACATAGCACTGAAACTCCGCTTCCTGCTGGAATTTCTCATCCAGCCTCACAGCACCGAACTCAATAACCTCTTCATTCATCTTCCGGCGAACCTCACGGAACTCCCGATCTACCGGATTCATCTCCAGATCGACAACCACATATTTCATCGTTCTTCCCTGCGCTTTCTTTTCATTGACTCTATCTCTCTATTCTACAGAATCCCCCCGTTTTCTTCAACCTGATTCTGTGTTATCATGATATTATTCGCAACAGAGCAGAAAGGATCCTATATGAAGACTTACCCATTATACCTCTTTGACTTTGATTATACCCTCGTAAATTCTGAAAGTGCCATACTGAAATGTTTCCATATCACCCTGGCCGAAACTGGCTACCCTGACCGTCAGGATGCCGATATCTGCCAGACCATCGGCCTGCCGATGGTCGATGCCGTCAAGCGCATAATCAACACCACCGATACAGTTAAAGCTATGGACTTCATAAATATCTACAAAAAAGAAGCCGACCGCTACATGACGGCCGGCACTCATTTCTTCCCTCATACCATTAAAACACTGACTACACTGCGCCAGCGCGGTGCCAAAATTGGGATCATATCCAGCAAGACCCGCAGCCGCATCCAGGAAAAATTTAATCTGGACCATGTACCAGATCTCATCGACCGGATCATCGGCAGCAATGATGTCAGCGCCTTCAAACCAGATCCCGAAGGGATCCAGAAAGCCATGCAGTGGTTCAAAGCCGCTCCGGAAGACATTCTCTACACCGGCGACAGCTACGTCGATGCTGAAGCTGCCCAGAACGCCGGCGTCGATTTCGCCGCCGTAACGACCGGAACCACCACCGCAGAAACATTCAACCGTTATCCGCACATACGCATCATGCAGGATATACAGGAACTGCTGGATCTATAAAAAAAGGAATCTTCCTCACGGAAGATTCCTTTTTTATAGGTGCATTACATTAACATACTGGCCGCGGCTCCACGGCTATGATCATTCAAAGCCCCGAGCATGTTCTGGCTCATATTCTGCATTCCAGCCTTGATGGCAAAGAGTGCTGCCTTTTCCTGCGTATTGGAACTGGCCAGATTCACTGACTCTGCCGCAATATCCGTATCCCCCTGAGTGGATACCGTACTGTAGAGTGCTTCCTCCTGCGTCGTATAATTCGACGACTGATAGCTGAGCCCTTGCTGTGCAGCTCCCAGGCTAGTTGCCTGATCAAGAGCCGAGTTAAGGGCACTGTCCACCTTTTCCAGCGCTGAGCTCAGCGAACTCGTATCCGTCAGATTGATGGTGCTCTTGCCTTCGCTGTCCGTCAGCCCCAGCCCCTGTGAAGTCATGTTGCCAAGATTCACTGTGCTGTAACCATCTGCCCCGGCAACTGTCAACGACTGACTGCCATTCAACAGTTGTTTCCCATTATACGTAACCGATGCATTGTCATTCACCGCCGATATCGTCTGATCGACCGACTTCTGCAGTGCGGTTAGATCCGTTGATCCATTCGTGCCATTCGCCGCATTCAACAGTGTCGAGCGCAGCGATGACAGCGAGCTCACCGTCTCATTTACCGCTCCAGCTGCCGTGGAAAGCATCGAATTCGATGTCTGGGCATTGCTGTTCGACTGCGAGACCGCACCGATATTGGAGTAGGTACGTTGAATAATCGCATAGTCAGATGCGCCATCTGCAGCACTAGGATATTTCGACCCCGTAGCAATTTTCTGGATGCTACTGGACTGCGCGGCGCGAATCCTGTCCAATGTATTCAACGAGCTGCCAAGGCCGCTCATGATACTTGTACTCATAAAAACACCTTCTTTCCTCTTTCAAATCCCTTTAAACCTTACAATATTACAAGAATAAAACTCTTCACCCTCATTATAACTAAAAAAACACCCCCATACAAGAAATTTTTCCTCCTAACTCCAACTTTTCTTCCTACGACTTCGAATCTCCCACCCTTATCCCTTGATTTTTTTCTTCAGTAATGATAAAATAATTAAGTCAATGACGTGCGGGCATAGTTCATCGGTAGAATGCCAGCTTCCCAAGCTAGAGAGGTGGGTTCGATTCCCATTGCCCGCTCCATACGAAATTTAAGGAGATGCGATTGCATCTCCTTTTTGTTGTCTTATTTTCCGGCCTTTTCCATTTCCTTCATCATCTTGACGAGCTGAGCCATGAGCAGCTGCAGCTGAGTACTCAGCATTTTGATCTGCTCCTCCTTGGCCGCAGCTTCTTCGGATGTGTAGGTCGGCTTTGCCTGCAACTCGGCGATCTTCTTCTGGAGCTCCGCGATCTTATCTTCCAGCTGCTCCTGAGGAGACTTATCCTTCTCTGCTTTTTCTTCTGAATTCCCGTCTGTCTTGACTTTTACGCCAGAGACCCCCAGATAGTCTCCTCTCAAGCTTTCAAACATCATCTTCGCTCCCTCGATCTGTGACTGGGCACTCTCCATGAGGCTCTTCCGTTCCTCCGGAGACAGATAGTTCTTACGAAGCTTGGCGCGGCGCTGTTCCTCGTCCGCGGCAGTCTGACGCGTCAGCCCTTCCTCGCTGACCTCGACGCCATAAGCGGCCGTATCTTCCACATTGGTTGCAGCCGTGTCCTGCGTCTCAGCTGACTCCTCAGCGGCAGTTTCCGCACGGCTGGTTGCCCGCTTTCCGGCAGCCCTCTGCCATTCTTTCGCATCTGCCGATGAAAGCTTATACAAACTTCCCTCATACTTTGTCACATTCTGCATAATGTACGACTCCTCCCTGAGTGACCAGCCTGACAGCGGGTCTCCTAATACATAATAACTCTATCTATATTATCGATAAAAAATGTAAAATCCTTAAAACAATATTTTCTTTTGCGACATAAAGAAGATTCGATAGTGTCAAGTTAATTGTGTAAACGTTCCTGCAAGTATTCCGCGTTGTTCTCACCGGTCAGGATCATCGAACATGCTCAGTAAATCGCTTTCAGCTGCATTAAATCCAAGATGGACACGTGCTGATTGTTTCCGGTTATAATCACTGTAATATGTACAGACGAACCGCTCTAGTGACGCCTCATTCGGAAATTGCTCCTTCAGCTTTGCATGGTGCTTAAGGCCTTTGTTGTTATTCTCGATGAGGTTGGAAGTGTAGACACTGCGATGGATGCTGGACGGAAAGCGGTAAAATTCAAAGAGTCCTTCTTGACTGGCAAACATGTTTGCCAGTTTAGGATACTTTGAGGCCCATTTATCAAGGAACTTGCCAAGATTTTCCGTAGCAGACTTCGCGTTTTCAGCCCGGTATACCAACTTGAAATCTGCTAAGATTTCCTTACGGAATTTAGGCCGGACCAGCCGCGAAATCGTGCGTGCAAGATGTACATAGCAGTACTGATGCTTTGCCTTTGGAAACAACTCCAGAAGCTTCTCACGAATTCCTGAAAGGCCGTCCGTAACGAAGAGCAGCACATCCTCCAAGCCACGCAACTGCAGCTTATGAAAAAGGTCTTCATAATTACTGGCTGACTCTGTCGGATATACGCTGTACTCCAATACTTCCTTGTGCCCATCCGGCGTAATTCCAAGGATAACGTGCAGAGCCTCCTTGGCGACACTATCCCGTCTGAGATTCAGATAAGTGGCATCGCAGTAAATGACGGCATACTGGCTGCTGACCTTACGGCTATGGAATTCTGCTACCTGCTTTTCTACAGCACTAGCAATATTTGACACAGTCTGCGGTGTGTAGTACTGTCCGTACATCTGCTCAACCAGGTCACTGATCTGCCGTGTGGTAACACCATGCTGATAGAGCTGAATGATGGTAGTTTCCAAAGCGTCGTCCTGCCGTTTGCGCTCAGGTACGGTCTGTTGTTGGAAAAGGCCATTACGGTCACGCGGAATCTGAAGCTGAAGCAGACCATATTCCGTATGGAACTCACGTGGATAAAACCCGTTCCGGCTGTTGCCGGAGCCCCAGCCATTGGAGCTATGTTTCTCATAACCCAAAAAGCTGGACAGTTCAGCCTTAAGCAGCTGATTGATGGCATCTTCTAGTTCCTGGCGAAAAACATCTTCAACGGAACGTTTTTCTACTAGCGCTTGCATGAGTTTTGTGTTAAGATTTGACATTAGGGAACCTCGTTTCTGTAGTGTCTTGGTTTGCACTTAACACTATACAGGAATGAGGTTTCTTTTTCTATGGGCCCCTTAAAGTTTACACAAGTTATTTTACACTATCAAAGATTCCACACATAATATAATGTTTCTGTTCGCATCCGGAAATCTTCCATGAAGTATGGTAAAATAAGAATTATATTAAATTACGAGAGGTGTTGTTCATGAGCCTGCTTCGCTCACACAAGAGATTCTTCAACTCGTGTTTACTCCTGATCTTCATCTGCCTGTCAACGGTCCTGACTGCCAGTGGTTTTTTCGGCAAGGCACCAGCTTACTGGGTCAACGCACATCTGGATGATCTGAGCCGCGGCCCCGATACACCTGCCTATCTCAGCCTGCACTACCGGCTTCGCTGCCTGCGTTTTGCACTGGAACCACACCACGCCGGCGCCATCGTCTTCCTTGGTGACAGCATGACCGACAACGGAAACTGGAAAGAACTTTTCCCCCATGAACATGTTATAAATATGGGCATTGGTGGAGATACCACACTGGGTATCATCAACCGGCTGCCACAAGTCGTCAGCCTGAAACCACAGAAGATTTTCCTGATGGTCGGCACAAATGACCTGTGCTACAACCGGTCGATTCCGGAAACATTATCCAACTACGATTACATCCTGACCCAGTTGCAGGAGCAGTTACCAGATACTGAGCTCTATGTCGAAAGTGTGCTTCCCTTCAATGACCGGATCTTCCCGGTACATTATCTTCGTACCAATAACAATATATTAGAGCTGAACCAGGGAATCATGCAGCTTGCCCAGGATCACGACCTGCCTTATCTTGACATCACATCTGACTTTACGAACGAGAATGGCCGTCTGTCTGCTGACCTCACCGTGGATGGACTGCATCTGAACCATCTGGGATATGAGCTTTGGCACAATGACATCTACGATCAGGTAAAATCCTGATTGCAGCGATTCTATCACTGTCCCCATTCTTTAAATTTATATTTCGCCGTTTTTGACTTTACGCTGGAGGTTTTTCTATCATGCGACTTCAACATTCGATTCTCACTACCGCTATTGTCTGCAGTCTGACAGCGGTTGGCACTATGAGCTCTGCCGCTGCTGCCCCACTCTCCGTATCGCAACAGGTTGCAAAAACTCCGGTAGCAGATCGTACACTGGTCAGTCGTCCACGATTTGCATCAACAATGCCCCGGGACATCAACAAAAAAATCATCCAGGAAGTCCATTGGAAAATTGCGCCAGCCTATGATGCCCCCATGATGGCCGTAGATGCCGCTCCAAACAGTATCACGATTGCTGGCCCGGCTGAAGCGACCCAGGAACAGATGGTCCGCTTCATCAAGAAACGAAATCCACAGCCCCGGCTGACCTGCTCCATTGAGGATATCGTAAGCTACTATTATCAGGAAGCCGGCCGGGAGGGAATCCGCCCGGATGTCGCACTCTGTCAGGCACTCAAGGAAACGGGTTTCTTTGCCTATGGCGGTGATGTCGCTCCAAAGCAGAACAACTTCTGCGGATTGGGCACAACCGGCAATCATGTACCTGGCCTCAGCTTTGCCACTGCCCAGTTGGGAGTGCGAGCCCATATTCAGCATCTGCTGGCCTATACCAGCAGCAGACGACCGTCCCTCCAGATTGTCGACCCACGCTATGAGCTGCTGATCACCAACCGCCCAGACCTTTTCGGAAAGGTTTCGAAATGGACCGGCCTTAATGGTGCCTGGGCTGTTCCCGGCCGAAACTATGGACAGGAAATCCTGTCACTCTGGCGTCAGGCTCAGGCCCCGGATGGATCAGATACAGCTTTAGCCGCCGCCAACAAAAAGGTACGGGAGATGCCTGATGAAGCGTCCGCTTACATCTATCGCGGCATAGTGCAGTATAACCGGCAGGACTACAAAGCGGCCAAACAGGATTTTACGCAAGCCTTGAAATTCGCCCCAACATCAGCTGAGGCTTTCTATAACCGCGCCATCACCGCTACAAAGGCCGGCGATACCAAGGCAGCCTGCCAGGACTATGATGCCCTGCTCCAGATGCAGCCGCGGCTTAACCAGGGCTGGTATAACCGCGGGTTGCTGCGCTATGAACACAGGGATTTCGATGGAACTATCGCTGACATGGAACAGCTCCTGAAGATTGAAGAGCGCACAGCTGATGCCCGCAGCCTTATCGGTGTCTGCCATATCCAGCAGAAAAAGTACGATGAAGCCTGGAAAGACTTTGAGGAAGCGGCTTCGATCAACTCGGCAAACATGAATGTGCTGGCCAACCAGTTTATCATGGAAGCCTGCCTGAAATAATCAATGAAAATGACGAAAAAAATTCCCCGCCTTAGCGGGGGATTTTTTTCGTCATTTATTCAACCAGATTCAGATTCTGCATAACTTCCTGAACTTTTTCTGTGTCAATTGGTTTGGATGCATACGCATCACAGCCCAGCTGAAAGGCCTGATCTACATATTCCATATCGGCAATAGCCGTCATCATAATAATCCTCAGATGCTTCTCAACCGAAATATTGTGCTGTTTTTCCAGACCACGAATCACCTTCAGCACTTTCAGCCCATCCACCTTTGGCATCATGATGTCCAGACACAGCAGATCATATGGCTCACCAGTCTTCAGGCTGTCAAGATAATAATCCAGCACCGCCATCCCATCTTCAGCACTATCACATGTTCCATAATCTTTCATGAATTCTTCCAGGAACGTCCGGCTCAGCCGATCATCCTCAGCAATCAGTATTTTCAATGCCGATTCCTCCTCAATCCTTACGCTGCAATTTCTGCAGACAATATGCCATCAGATCATCAACTTCTATATCCACCGGTGCCTGATCAGCCGTATCCTGCGCCGCCTCAACGGTCCCTTCCGGATGCGGATTCAGGAACACACTGCGATCCCGACGTTCCTCATCCGCACTGCTCGCTTCGACCAGAGGAATCCAAAACCGGAAGCTGCTACCGATTCCCGGTTCTGACTCGACCAGGATGTCACCGCCCATGTGATCCAGCAGTTCCCGTACGATCATCAGTCCCAGCCCTGTACCACCGAACCGACGGGTCGTAGAGCTGTCCCCCTGACTGAATGGCTTGAATAATTTCTTTCTGGCTGCTTCATCCATACCAATGCCGGTATCCCTGATCTCAAAATCCAGACTGGGATGTTCCCGATGGGTCCCTACTGTCGCCTGAAAAGCTATCTCACCCACTGCCGTAAATTTCAGTGCATTCGACAAGAGATTATGGAAGATCTGCCGCAATCGCAAAGGATCGCCTCGCACGAACCGCGGCAATGCCTTGACATCCGGCGTCACCATCTTCAGTCCCTTGGCCTGAGTCAGTTGACTATACGTCCCGGCAATCCTCATAATTGTCTTATGCAGATCAAAATTGATCGTCTCGAGCATCGCATGCCCGCTTTCCAGCTTTGAGAAATCCAGGATATCATTGATGATCCTGAGCAGATCCTCTGAACATTGCCGCGCATTATTCAGACAAATTTGCTGCTTATCGGACAATGGCTCACGCAGTGCCAGTTCCATCATTCCCAGCATTCCGTTGATTGGGGTACGGATCTCATGACTCATATTGGACAGGAACTGCGTCTTGGTACGGCTGGCCTCTTCGGCTGCCGTCTTAGCTTCTTCCAACTGACGCTCGTATAGTTTCCGGGCAGACTCATCCACCAATGCTACAATAATCTGCTTGGCACGACCATGACCGGTCTGCGAGATACATACTTTCAACCATACCACACGACGGTCAAGACTGCTGCGCATCAGCACATTGAACTCACTGCTGAACTCATCGTCCATAATTGCCGCTTCCAGATTATTGCGGACTGGACAGTGACGGCAATTCATACCATGACCACAGCCATGCTCCAGGCTGTTCTCGCAATGAAACGCATCACCGAACTGAAGCCCCAACGACTCTGCTGCCGTTGTCTCCATGATATTCAGACCGGTTTCATTGATATCGACGATCTCACCATCAGCATTCAGGATGCAAAGTCCCACCTTAGCCGCAGAGAATACGGCTCGCATATAGTGCCGATCCAGCTCCACCTTGGCTTCCAGTTCCCGCATACGCGTCACATCACGTAAAATAACCGAGGCTCCCAGCACCTGATCTTTATCGGAGGCCGCCATAATAGGAGAGCACGTAGCCGACAAATACACGGGGCCATTGGCTCCCAGCACACCAATATTCCGCGCCAGCCCCACAGATCGCTTCTCCGTGATTGCCAGTCGAAGCGGATTGAGATATTTATGTCCATTCGTCACATCCACCAGCGGGCAAACCTCCGAAAAGGTGACCATCCGCCCGGGATGTTCTTCATACTCCAGCATTTGACCAGCCGCGTGATTGATATACAGGATATTCTCCTGAGTATCCGTCAGGATGAATCCATCCCCGATTCCCCCAAGAAGCCCCTGCAATATCTCTGGCTGGAACAACGTTTTAATGTCACTCATTGTTCACGACCTCCTAACATCGGTTCTATTGATGCTGCCTCCACGCATGTACCAACAACCGAGCAATCAGGTGCAAACAATTTCATTTTTCCACATAAACACTCTAAAATAAGCGTAACACAAAACCATAAATTTTTAAAGGGGTTCCACAAAAATAGCCCCATCCGGACCATACGAATCCGGACAGGGTATTCTGGAACACGAGACTCAGCCACCAATCCTTACCGTATGGATGACATGATATCCCTTGGCTTCGATTTCCTGCTTAATGGTTCTGGCATCAGGAATATCCCCACGAATAACAATCTCATACTTGCCATTCGGCTGTCGACAGGTCACGAGGCTGTCGATAGAAAGGCCATGATCAGCAAACACGCTCGACAGCTCATACACAACGCCCACCTTATCATCGGTCTCAACAGTCAGACGCGTCTTGCCATCCATCAGCCCCATAACATCCACAAACGTCTTGAATATATCCGTTTCTGTAATGACACCAACAACTGCACCAACACTGGATACGACCGGCAACCCACCGACCTTGTTCTCACACATGATCAGTGCTGCTTCCTCAATGGTCGCTTCCTCCGCTACCGAGATAACTTCCTTCGGCATGATATCCCTGACCTTCAGTTTGGCCAGCAGCGACCGTTCCTCATAGCGCGACAACGTCGTTGCTGGCGACGGTGCAACCCTCATGAGATCCTTATCACTGAAAAAACCCACCAACTGACCATCCTCGACTACCGGCAGCCGACGGAACTTGCCTTTCTTCATCAAGGCAGCTGCCTCATCCAACGTCGTATCCGGCGTTACGATTATGGGATTCTTCGTCATCCGATTTGCAACGAACATCGCACTCATCCTTCCTGTCTATTCAACCAGCCTGCGGATTGCATCCTGCAGGTACTTGCTTGCTATGTACTTTAATTCGCGATGCAGGGGAAAATCCCCTGCTATCAGCCGCCCAAATATGCTTTGCGGACATCCTCGCTGGCAGCCAGTGTTGCCGCATCGCCCGACAGGGTGATACGGCCAGTCTCCAGCACATACGCACGATTGGCAATGGACAGAGCCATATTCGCATTCTGCTCAACCAGCAGGACGGTTGTACCGCCCTTATTGATATCCACGATGATCTCAAAGATTTCCTTGATCAGCAACGGTGCCAGTCCCATCGAAGGCTCGTCAAGCAGCAGCAGCCGCGGACGGCTCATCAGTGCGCGCCCCATCGCGAGCATCTGCTGCTCACCACCGGACAGGGTTCCTGCCACTTGATCCTTGCGCTCTTCCAGGCGGGGGAACCGCTCAAATACCATCTTGAGGTCCTGCTTAATCCCGTCCTTATCCTTGCGGATGAACGCTCCCATATCCAGGTTCTCCATGACGGTCATCTCGGCAAAGATACGGCGCCCCTCAGGTACCTGCGAAATTCCCGTCTTGACGATCTCATGCGCCGGCATCCCGGCGATATCTTTTCCCTCGAACATAATGGAGCCGGTTTTCGGCTTCAGCAGACCGGAAATCGTCCGCAGCGTTGTCGACTTTCCCGCACCATTCGCACCAATCAGGGTAACGATCTCCCCTTCATTGACTTCCAGGCTGATGCCCTTTATGGCATGGATTGCTCCATAATACACATTGATATCATTTAACTTCAGCATTGTCTTCATACTAAACGACTCCTCCCGCGCTTACGCGCCTGCGCCGAGATACGCCCGGATAACCTCCGGATCATTCTTTATCACATCCGGCGTACCGCTTGCAATGACCATGCCATACTCCAGCACATAGATGCGTTCGCAGATCCCCATGACCAGGCTCATATCATGCTCAATGAGCAGGACCGTCAGACCGAATTCCTTCCGGATCCAGCGGATCATTTCCATGAGTTCCTTGGTTTCCTGCGGATTCATACCGGCAGCCGGCTCGTCGAGCAACAGAAGCTTTGGCTTGGCTGCCAGCGCGCGGGCAATCTCCAGCCGGCGCTGTGCGCCATACGGAAGATTCTTCGCCACTTCATCCGCTTTATCCTCCAGATGGAAGATTTTGAGGAGCTTCATGCTCTCCGCCTCGATCTGCTCCTCCTCCCGGAAATAGCGGCCGATACGGAGCACCGACTCCAGCAGACCATATTTTACGTGAAAATGGAATGCGATCTTGACGTTCTCAAGCACCGTCAGTTCTGAAAACAGGCGGATATTCTGAAAGGTACGCGCAATGCCGCGCTGCGTAATCTCATACGGCTTAAGTCCGACAATGCTCTTGCCATCAAACATAATCGTTCCGGTGGTTGGCTGATAGACGCCCGTGAAAAGGTTGAATGCAGTCGTCTTGCCAGCGCCATTCGGCCCGATAAGTCCGACCAGTTCGCCCGGATTGATATGGAAATTGAAATCCGAGACCGCCTTCAGGCCACCGAAAACCTCGGATACATTCTCTGCTTTCAAAAGTTCTGCCATCAGTTACGGCCTCCTTTCTTCAACAAGCGACGGAAAATCCCCATATTCGTCAGTTCCATATAGCCGAACAAGCCCTGCGGACGATAGAACATCAGCAGGATCAGCGCCAGTGCATAGATGATCATGCGGAACTCCGGCCAGTTCGCCAGTGCTGCCGAGATAAAGGTTACGACAAAAGCACCCGCAATGGAGCCCGTGATGGAGCCAAGGCCGCCCATGACGACCATGATAAGGTAGTTAAACGACTGCATGAACGTGAACGAGGATGGATTAATAATATAGAAGCAATGGGCAAACAAGCCACCGGCAATGCCTGCAAAAGCCGCACCGATTGTGAAAGCCTATGACCTTATATTTCGTCGTATTGACGCCCATCGACTCGGCCGCGATCTCATTCTCCCGGATAGCCAGGCAGGCCCGGCCATGCGTCGAGTTGACAAAGTTCTTGACGATGAACAGCGACACCAGCATAATCAGGAACACCCACGCAAAAGTCGTATCATGTGGAATACCCTTGAAGCCTGCCGCGCCACCGACATAATCGATATTCATGATGACGATGCGAATGATCTCGCCAAGGCCCAGCGTCGCGATAGCCAGATAATCGCCGCGCAGACGCAGAGTCGGCAGACCGATCAGAAAGCCCAGCACACCAGCTGCCACGGCCCCTGCCAGCAATGCGATGCCAAACGGCAGATGAAAGTTCGTCGTGCAGATGACTCCCACATAAGCGCCAACTGCCATAAAGCCCGCATGCCCAAGCGAGAACTGCCCTGTATAACCATTAATGAGATTCAGGCTTACCGCCATGATGATATTGATGCCAATAATCAGGATATTGAGCTGCCAGAAGGAATTCAATATCCGTCCCGCAATGAGTCCCTGCAGAACCGCGAACAGGATCAAACCAACGGCCAGCATGATAAAATCATTTTTCCTTAACTGTTTCATGCTCACCCCTCCTCAGACCTTTTCCTTGGTATTCTTGCCGAACAGCCCCGTAGGCCGGAACAACAATACCAGAATAAGGATTGCAAACGCTGCCGCATCGCGGAACGTCGATGAAATAAAGCCGGATACCAGTGCCTCGATCACTCCCAGGATCAGGCCGCCGACCACGGCGCCCGGCAGGATGCCGATGCCTCCCAGTACAGCAGCAACGAAGGCTTTAAGGCCCGGCATGATGCCCATGAGCGGATCGATCGAGTTATAGTAGATACCGACCAGTACACCAGCAGCAGCCGCCAAAGCCGAACCGATGCCAAACGTCAGCGAGATGATGCGGTTCGAATCGATGCCCATGAGCTGGGCCGTCTCGACATCGAACGATGCCGCGCGCATGGCCTTGCCTGTCTTCGTCTTCTGGACAATATAGGTCAGCAGCACCATGAGCACGAACGTGATGCCAAAGATCAGCAGCTGCTGTCCATTCACCACGAATGATCCGATATTGAATACCACATTATCAAACATGGCCGGGAACGTCCGCGGCGTCGGCGATACGAAATACATACTCGTATATTCGAGAAAAAATGATACGCCGATTGCCGTGATGAGCACGGAGATACGCGGTGCGTTACGCAGCGGCTTGTAGGCCAGTTTCTCGACGACCATGCCCAGCAATCCCGTGACAACCATTGAAATCAGCAGCGCCGGGACAACGCCCAGGCCACACTGTGTAATTACAAAAAAACCAATATAGGCACCAACCATATAAATATCGCCATGGGCGAAGTTAATGAGCTTGATGATGCCGTAGATCATGGTATACCCCAACGCAATCAGGGCATAGATACTGCCCAGGGACACGCCATTGATGAGCTGTTGTACCAGCTGATGGGTAAAGTCCATGTTGTCTCCTCCTCACATACACTTCATGATAGAAAGAAAGACCGCATCACTGCGGCCCTCCTCTTTGAACTCCTCAGAGTATCAGCCTTCTGGCTGAATCTTCGCTTTCATCTCTTTCACGCCGTTCTTCATCTCAAGGATAACAGCGCTCTTGATCGGATTGTGGTTCGGATCCATCGTGATCTTACCAGTACCTACCTGCAGATCCTTTGTCTCCTCCAGTGCTTTCTGGATCTTCTCCGGATCCGCACTGCCAGCCCGTTTGATTGCATCGATCAGCATCTTGCCGGCATCATAGCCGAGTGCTGCGAATACGTTTGGTGCATGACCATATTCTTTCTGGAAGGATTCAATGAAGCCCTGGACATCCTGGTCTTTCTCGAAGTAATGCGTGCTGAAGTACGTATTATTCAGTGCATCTGCACCGGCGATATCAACAACCTTCGGGTCATCCCAGCCATCCGTGCCAAGCATCGGTGCCGTGATACCAAGCTCACGAGCCTGTTTTACAATCTTGCCGACTTCTTCATAATAAGCCGGTACGAATACAACATCCGCATTTGCGGTCTTGAGTTTCGTAAGAGCTGCCTTGAAATCCTGGTCCTTCGCGAGGAATGCTTCCTCCATTACGACCTTGCCGCCAGCAGCTTCAAACTTCTCTTTGAATACCTTGCCGAGACTCTTGGAATAATCAGAGCTGGAATCCAGATACATGACTGCCGTCTTGGCTTTCAGCTGTTTGGCTGCAAACTCAGCCATAACCGTGCCCTGCTGCGGATCAATGAAGCAGCTGCGGAAGATGAATGGCTTTGCTTTGCCATTCTCAACCGTGACATCCGGATTCGTGGCTGCCGGAGCAATGACCGGAATCTTATCGTCATTGGCTACCTGAGACTCCGCCATGACATTGGCCGTGACCATCGGTCCGACGATGACCTTTACCTTATCATCAGAGATCAACTTCGTAGCCGAGTTGACTGCCTCAGATGCCTCAGACTTCGTATCCGCCTGTACCAGCGTGATCTTCTTGCCATCAATGCCACCGGCATCATTTGCTTCCTTGATAGCCAGCTTCAGGCCATCAAGACCAGCACTGCCGTAGTTGGCCTGGTTGCCGGTGATCTCGAAGTTGGCACCGACCTTGATCTCATTGCTATTTGCATCGTCGCCACAGCCGGCCAAAACGCCGCCGAGCAACATCGTACCGGCCAGCACGCTGGCCAGTTTCAAGCCTTTCTTACTGAAATTCATACGAATTCCTCCCCTGTGTTATTTCCGTCGTTCTCATTTCTAACGATGAACCTTATTATAGTTTACATGTTTACATTAGTCAATAGGTGTACGCGAAATATTACCATTTATTTTAACCATTTGTGTATTTTCTATGGACTTACTTTGCATTCATTCCCCATTTGTATTATTTTTTTATAACAAACGAAGATATAATCGCACTTTATTTTATTGTTGTCATTCAGTCTCTGTATACATGTCCACAAAATACAGTACAACTTTCGCATACGTCAAACAGCCCCTGGACGGAAAAATACCGATCCAGGAGCTGCTTTTCATTAGAGAGATTCAAGAATTTCAGGGAGGGTTTATTGTACTGCGTTCACTGCATCGTCAACCGTGATCTTCTTGCCGCAGTAACGCATTACTGCGCGGAAGAACGTTGCCGACTCAGATACACGCTGAATACCTTCTTCATGCGTCAGTTCACGGTTCTCCTTACGGAGCTGCTGAGCCTTCTCGAAGGACTCATTCGCGATCTTCAGCATATAGTTGATCAGTTCCTCTTCATTATTGAAGCGGACCGAATCATCCACTTTGATTTCTTTAGCAATCAGAGCTGCACCATCGACATCCCATTTCACATCGCTGCGATTGAGGGTCTGGTCAATGTTCAGATGATGCTTGCGATTGAAGTCATCATAGACCGACATGTGCAACGGCATGCTCAGGTCGCCGATGTAATGGCCCGAGGATGGCATAGTTGTAGTCATCGAACTTGCCCATCTCCGTCCAGGCTTTTGCCTTGCGGGTCGCATTGACGATACCGCCGAGGATGTAGCCATCCGGGCACTCGTCACGGGACATGCCGATCTGCTCCAGCTGCGTATCCACATCCGCACGCGTCGGTGCCTTGGAGGCATCGAAGAAATGACCCTGACCATCATTGCGCTTGATCTTGTTGATCGTCATGAACTGTCTTGGAGACATCTGGTGCGCAGGCATTCTGATAGCCGCTGAATCCAGCAGCACGCTCGATTGCCATATGCGTCTGATCCGTCCAGGCCTCAGCCTGCATCGGAGCCAGAGACAGTGCCCCAAAAGAAGCCAGCATAGCCGGAACGATTAAAAGCTTTGATTTCTTATTGAATTTCATAACTGTTCCTCCAGCAATATTTCAGCTAAATCAGATTAACGGAATTTGTAGTTGACCTGTGCACATACCAGCGTCTTCCACTCACCATTATGCTCGTCATAGTTGCTATTCCCGCCTTTATCTTTCATACGAGCTACAGAGATATCAGCCGCAATACCCTTCTTGAACGTATGACCGTAATCGAGTCTCCAACCTTTCGCATCATCAAAGAACGTCGTATTATGTGCATCCGTCGCATTTGCTCCAACATCCTGATATTTCAACGACCAGACATTCGTACCAGGTTTTTCCAAAGGAAGACCGGATGTCATATCCGAAGTCGGACCTGTGAATGCCTCTATATACCAACCAGTGCGGGAACTCTGACTGCGGTCCGGAATGATCTTTTTGGTACTTGATACATAAGTACCATTAGCTGTCTTATCCGAGATATTCCGTACATATTCGCCCTGAAGCGTTATCCCAGGCATCTTAGCTTTGGTTCCCACAGACCATAACTCCAGCATAGATTTCGTATAGTTAACTCCGCTAAGAGCAGTCTGCACTTTAGGATGGTTGATATAAGTAGCTGAGACCTGCCAGTTCTTCTGAATGTCCTTCGTCGCATTTACCGCAAAGAACTTCGATCCATCTTTTTTATTACCATACATCAGCAACAAGCACTGCGGATCATACCAGTTTCCGAAGGAGACCTGTGCGCCAGTCAGATTACCCGTAGAGTTATGGATCAAGCCCTGGCCCAAGAAACTGCCTTTTTTACCAAGGATATATACCATATTCGCTTTCGGATCCTTAACCTGTAAATAGGTCTGATCGAAATATGCCCCTTTCGAGCCTACATTAGCATAGTTCGTACCAAAGCTCTCATAATCACTGTGCAGGCGTGCCTGGAACATCGTATTCTTATCCTGGTAATAGTTCATCTGCAAACGAACATAACTGTTCCAATAACTTACTTCATCCTTCGTGTCACCAGTAGTATGGCTATAGCCACCCAAACGATGATCATCCGAAATATATGCCGTAACGCCGTTCAGTTCCAGACGGAATTTATCCGAAATCTCGGCACTGGCCGTATTCATGTTTGCAATCTGGGTTCCTGCACTCATGCCCATCATCAGCGCGATGGCGAGGGAAAGTTTTACTGACTTCTTCATATTTAATCTCCTATTCTCTCAATAAAGATTTGTTTATTCTCTCAATCTTATTTTGCAGCTTTCTGGGACTGCGTTGCCGTCCACTTGCGCATTGCTTTGTTGCGAATCTCGCTCTTCTGCGCCGGCGTCAGTTTCCAGTAGTTGCCTTCTTTAGCCAAAGCCGGTTCCCAGTCACCATAGGTCGGGTTCGGCAGTGCGATAAAGCGATGACCGAATTCACCTTTGTGAGCGTCAACCAGGGCATTACGTTCTGCCTGGCTCTTGTGGTACGTGCCGATTGGCAGGTCGCCGGCGTTATCGCCCATGTAGACTACAACATTGTAATCTTTCTCGATGGCGTCATAACGTGGCTGTTTGTTGCTCGTATCCGTCTTGAACGGCATGTGCTTACGATCAACCTGCGGGAAACCGATGGCCTTCATGTTCTTGGCAGAACCTTCGAACTGAGTCTTCATGCTGCGGTTCGAGACGTAGAAGATGTCCACACCCAGTTTGTCCACCGCCTGCAGATACTCCGTTGCGCCTGGCATAGCCAGTGCCTGTGCAGCTGCGCACCATTCGTCCCATGTCTTATCGCTATAAGCATTAGCCGTACCAATCAGGCCTGCCTCAAAAGCGCTGTTGTCCAGAACGGTCTCGTCTGCATCCAGCACGATAGCCAGCGGCTTATCCGTGGATTTATGACGAGCAACAGCCTTCACAACCTGATCCAGGGCTGCGTTATAAGCCTGATAGCAAAGCTCGCGATACTCTGCTGAGTTCTGGAACCATGCCACTGCCATGGTGAGCTCATTATTGAGATCCTTCTGCGTATACGTCTGGGCCGGAGCCTCAGCTGCATACGTAGTGAGCGGTGCTGCCGTTGCGAAGGAAAAGCTTAATGCTGCTGCCAGCAGTAAGTTCTTTTTCTTACTCATGAATTTCATCGTATATTCCCCCTAAACAAATACTTGCTACGATGCCTGCTACAGAAGGCTGACCGTTCGACAATAATAAAACAAATGATTAGATGAATACATGTTTTTGCAACATGCCGACAAGAATATATTAGGAACAGTTTCCTCGTTTCCTGCTCCAGTCACTATTCTCTGCCGAACAGGACTTCTGACCGCTCTTTTTATTATTGTATTTCTTTCAACTTTTCTGACGATTCATCGTTTACAGTTTTAGTATAACTTGTTCCGTATGATAAAAAAAGGTCACATGTCCCAGATAGTCCACCTTACTGTACCATTTCTTCATGTTTTTTTCATATTCTTCTATATCCGACAATTATTCTTCCTTTTTAATGCCCGCGATCCATCAGGATCTGCTAATCTGAGGCAATAAAAAACAGGCACCATAAGCCTTTCAGCCTATAGTGCCCATCTATAATCTGATTCAATACGAATCAACCATTTTCCTGAAGTTCCCTCAAAAAAAACAGCTTATTCCTATTTTACCGGTCCCGTCGATTCACGGGTAATCAGTACATTATCAAGGGTAATTCTCTTGCTTTGCCCACCTTTGATCTTCTCAATCAGAAGCGAAGCCGCATTGCTGCCCAACTGGAACATATTCTGATCCATTGTGGTCAGTTTTGGTTCGACCAGCCGGGAAAGCGAGATATTATCATAGCCTATAACCGAAATATCGTCCGGCACCTTGCGCCCCAGACGTTTGCACGCATTCAGAGCACCCACGCCCATCAGGTCATTACAGCACATGATTGCCGTAGGCTCACATGCAGGAATAGCCTCCATGAGCTTCTCCATCGTAGAATCCACCGTATCCACACCATTACCTTCACCAATATTGATGATGAAGGATTCATCCAGCTGAAGCTTGTCCTTCATGAACTGACGGTAGGACTCTTCCTTTATAGTATACGAGTCAGAATTCGCACCACGGACAAACAGGATACGCTGATGTCCCATGCCCATGAGATACTCCAGTGCCTGCCGCGATCCCATCTTCTCATCGTTGCCGACATAGGACACATTCGTGATCCGGTGATAACCATTGATGAACACCAACGGAATCCGGCGGACCAGCTCCTCATAGAAGCTTTCACGGATATTGGCCGTATTCGGACTGATTACGATGATACCAGAGACGTTGCGGGATACGAGTGCATTGATGCAGTTCATTTCCTGCCGCGGGTCGTTCTTGGCGCAGTTCAGCAGCAGCGAGAATCCATCTTTACGGACGGATTCCTCAATGCCGTCGATAACCTCGGCAAAGAACATATTATAAAGACTGGGAACGACAACGCCGATGGTGGATGAGCGACGGGTATTGAGCTCCCGCGCCTGCACATTCGGCACGTAATGAAGGGCCGCTATGGCCGCCTTTACCCGTTCCTTGGTCTCCAGCTTGACCGGATAGTTCCCGTTGACGACCCTGGATACGGTCGCCACGGACACTTCGGCCATCTTCGCTACATCGACAATCGTAGCGTTCTTCTTTTCTTCCATTTAAAACTTTCCTGCTTTCTGTTGACTGTAAATCAATCTTCAGAAACAGCTGCAGCAAACCGGTCAAAAGCTGCCATGCCCTGCTCATTACGTTTGTAGACGCCTGCATGAGTCAGGACTGTCTTGAATACCTGACCGATCTCCTCTTTCAGGATGCCATCGACAGTATCTGCCGTAACCGACGGATATTTCGCTACCAGCTGCTTATACCAGTCAGCATGGCTGCGGATTGCCTCGATACCCGTGATGTCCCTCGTCCCTTTGACCAGTTCCTCGCCTACCAGCTTCATCTCAGTCTTCAGGCGGGCCGGCAATACAGCCAGGCCCATGACCTCGATGAGGCCGATATTTTCCTTCTTGATGTGATGCACTTCTGCATGCGGATGGAAAATCCCCAAAGGATGCTCTTCACTGGTGCGGTTGTTGCGCAGTACCAGATCAAGCTCATAGGCCTCACCCTTGCGACGGGCAATCGGCGTAACCGTATTGTGCGGCTCACCATCGCTCTCAGCAAGGATACCGACGCTTTCATCGCTGTAAGCACGCCACTTGTTCAGGATCTTCTCGGCCAGATCGCAAAGTTCTTCGCGGTCTTCACCCGTCAGACGGATCGTAGACATCGGCCATTTCACCCGGCCAGCCTTGATATCCGGATACCCGGCAAACGTATAGCTCTTCTCGACTGGTGCCTTTGCCATGGCAAAGGTATAGCGGCCCCCCTGATAATGATCATGAGACAGGATGGAACCGCCGACAATCGGCAGATCCGCATTCGAGCCCAGAAAGTAATGCGGGAGGATCGTGACGAAGTC
Source organism: Selenomonas sp. (assembly GCA_022482925.1). Lineage (GTDB taxonomy): Bacteria > Bacillota > Negativicutes > Selenomonadales > Selenomonadaceae > Selenomonas_A. The sequence goes on from JAKVOG010000009.1 coordinate 113,431, forward strand.
CAGCAGATTTTCAAAGCTCTTGCGGGATACCTTCATCGGGATATGCTTGCGGTTCAGTACGATGCAGTGCTCATTGTAATACGTGTACGGAGAGTACTGCATGAACCACCGGTGACCGGACAGGCGCAGTGGAATCAGACGATGCGTCTGGCGGGCCGGATGACCGGCATGACCAGCATAGCCTTCATTCTCACGGCACAGCAGGCATTTCGGATACGTGCTGGATTTCACGAGTTTTGCCTTGGCAATATCCCGCGGGTCCTTCTCCGGCTTGGACAGATTGATGGTGATATCGAGATCGCCATATTCCGTAGCCGTCTTCCAGATGATATTCTTATCGATACGGTCCTTGCGGATGTAGTTCGAAGCAATGCTCATCTTGTAGAATTCATCCGTAGCAGCTTTTGGTGCACGGGCATAGTCACTGCTCCACCGGCGGATAACCTCCGACGGACGTGGCATGACACAGTTCATGATACGCGTATCGAAAAGATCGCGCTCATTGACCGTATCTTCGATCAGCCCCTGTGCTGCTGCATAATCCAGCATATTCTTGAGGATTGGTTCAGCTGTTTCTAACGTTTCATTGATCTCTTCCGGTACGAACTCAGCTGCTTTCAGGACATCCAGCAGCAGATTCGCCGAATAATAGAGATCTTCCCGGTTGATGAGACCGCGCTGCTTCGCGAAGTTCAGCAGGCGGTTGATTTCTGTATTGATTGACATAGTGTCTTGCCTCTTTACCCTCGTTTAGTTCTTATAGCCTTCCGGATGCTTCTGATGCCAGGTCCAGGCAGTGCCGATGACCTGCTCCACATTCGTGTACTGCGGATTCCAGCCCAGGACCTTGCGGGCCTTGTCGCTGGAAGCAATGAGCTGAGCCGGATCGCCGGCGCGGCGCTTGCCCATCTCAACTTTGATCTCCTTACCCGTAGCTTTCCTGGCAGCCTCGATCATTTCTTTGACCGAGAAGCCTTTGCCATTGCCCAGGTTGAAGATGTTGCTGTCGCCGCCCTTGCGGAGATATTCCAGAGCCAGTACATGCGCATCAGCCAGATCGATGACATGGATGTAGTCGCGGAGGCACGTGCCATCCGGCGTTGCATAGTCATCACCAAAGATCGTGATATGCTCGCGTTTACCCAGTGGAACCTGCAGGATCAGCGGAATCAGATGCGTCTCCGGATGATGGTCCTCACCGATGGAACCATCGTCCAGTGCACCGGCTGCATTGAAGTAACGCAGGGATACATAGCGGATGCCATCGGCACGGCTGACCCACTTCATCATCTTTTCCATCGTACGTTTCGTCTCGCCGTAGGTATTGGTCGGATTCGTCTCATCATCTTCCATGATAGGAACACGCTTCGGCTCACCGTAAACTGCTGCCGTAGACGAGAATACGATCTTGTCCACATGATGACGGACCATCGCTTCCAGCAGGATCTGCATACCATAAACGTTATTGTTGAAGTACTTCAGCGGCTTCTCCATGCTCTCACCCACCAGGGAGTTCGCAGCAAAATGGATGACTGCTTCAATCTTGTTTTCCGTAAAAATCTTATCGAGCACAGCCGCATCGCGGATATCGCCCTCGTAGAACTTGGCTTTTGGATTCAGGGCATCGCGATGGCCTGTCTGAAGGTTATCGACGATAACGACGTCCTCACCCTTCTCTACCAACTGGTGAACGGCATGAGATCCGATATAACCGGCACCGCCGCAAACAAGAATCGACATGTGTAACTCTCCCTTTCCATACGATAAATCAACACCAGAAATCGCTTTCTATTTTATCATGTTACCTCACGATTTTCTATGTGTTTTCTATATATTTTCTAGAAGTTATTTAATCCGATGCGTACCATCAGCAATGTTTGCAACATAGAAGCTCGGTGCATAGCCGATCTTTTCCGTATAAGCCTTGCCGACAGTTCTCCTTGAAGGCCGGAATCGCACTGTTCTTCACGAGGCTGACCGTACAGCCGCCAAAGCCGGCACCAGTCATACGGGAACCAATGACGCCATCCTGCTGCCAGGCCAGTTCAGCCAGCGTATCCAGCTCTTTGCCCGTAACATCATAGTCATCACGCAGGGAGAAATGGGAATCATTCATGAGCTTGCCGAATTTCTCGACATCATCGCTCTCCAGTGCAGCAACCGCTTCCATCGTACGATTATTCTCGCAGACGGCATGACGGGCGCGCTGGCGCTCGAGCGGCTCGGAGATATGACCCGCCAGCTTGTTGAATTCTTCATTGGACAGCTCGCCCAGGGCATTGAGTTCCGGCTTTACTTCCTTCAACTCATTGAGTGCATGCTCGCACTGGGCACGGCGTACATTATAGGCGCTGGAAGCCAGGCTGTGCGGCTTATTCGTATTGGAGATGACGATGCTGGCATCCTTGAGTGCAATCTTGCTGTAGCGATAGTCCAGCGTGTTGCAGTCGAGCAGGATGGCGCAGTCCTGTTTGCCCATGCCGACAGCGAACTGGTCCATGATACCGCAGTTGACGCCAACGAATACATTCTCTGCTTTCTGGGAAAGCTTGACCATCTCGACCATGTCAAGACCGAAACCAAATGCTTCATTGAGAATAACTGCTGTCAAAACCTCAAGAGAAGCAGAGGAAGACAGACCTGAGCCATTCGGAAGCGTGCCATTGATCACGATATCGAAGCCATGGCTGCATTTATGCCCAGCCTGCTCGAATACGCTGACTACGCCCATCGGATAGTTGGCCCAGTTCTTGGCTTTATCATAGGACAGTCCGGACATCTCGAACTCGATAACGCCTTTGTCTGCAAGGTTCATGGAATAGATGCGGGTCTTCGTATCCTTACGATCAGCCACCAGTGCATAGGTTCCCAGCGAAATAGCACACGGGAAAACATGACCGCCATTGTAATCGGTATGCTCACCGATCAGATTGACACGCCCCGGAGAAAAGTAGCTTCTCGTCTCCTCTGCACCGAATTTTTCCGTGAATACCTTTTTCATTTCTGCTAAGAGTTCCTGTTCCATTATAATTGCCTCCCCATTAAGTTTAGTAAACGTTTTCACATCACCCTGAAAATATGGTGCAAACCGAATTTGTATCGAATTTGCACCGTATTTTCTTTTGTTGTTTCTAGTTTAACGCGTTCGAAAACGAATGTCAAGATATTTTCGTAAACGTTTTCTATCTTTTTTCCTCAGCAAAACCGACCATTTTTTACTTGACCGGTGTGAGTACGAAGTTATCGATCGATCCCCAGTTACCGGCATTCGCATTGACTTCTACGCCAATCGTCATCGTGCCGCCCTTGACCTCTACCTGATCGATGGTCCAGGTCTGCCATTTATTCCAGCCGGTATTCTTGATTTCAGCAGTCTTGCGCTGGCCCTTCACCTCGGCAAACAAAGTCACAGCTTTCCCCTGTGTGTTAGCATAGTTGTCAGTGATAGATGAAAGCTTTTGTGTTACCATAGATGGGTATCACAGAAAGGAGCTAGACAACTATGCAATATAGCAATGAACTTCGTGAGGCAGTGTTACGACGCCTACTTCCTCCACAGAATGAATCCATCAACAAGGTAGCCTCTGCCGAAGGAATCTCTGAACAAACCCTTCGCAATTGGTTGGCAAAGGCAAAGACAGACGGAACATCTGCCAGCGACTTTGAACGCCCTGCTGACAAATGGAGTACGCAGGATAAATTTCTCATCGTCGTTGAAACAGCCAGTATGAATGAAGAAGCCTTGGCAGAATATGCTCGCAAGAAAGGCCTTTATGTCGATCAGATCAAGTCCTGGCGCGATGCGTGCCTGAATGCCAATGGCGGTGTCGCAAAAGAAGCTGCCCGTTTGCACAAGGAACTCAAGGCTACCGAGCGGGAAAACCGTAAGCTGGGAAAAGAACTTGCCCGTAAGGAAAAAGCTCTAGCAGAAACTGCAGCTTTACTCGTTCTAAGAAAAAAAGCCGATGCGATCTGGGGGGACAACGAGGACGAATGATCAGCGCCTCAGATCGCGCAAATGCTGTACAGCTGATTTTAGAAGCTATGCACCATGGTGCTGGTTGTGCTGCGGCCTGTGAGGCTCTCGGCATTACTGAGCGGACCTATTTCCGCTGGCAAAAATTACAAAAAGAACATGGAAACATCTCCGATTTACGGCCGACTGCTAAACGATCGGTTCCTGCCAACAAACTAAGTGAGAATGAACGCCAGAAAATCATCGATACGGTTACCCAGGAAGACTACAAGGATATGCCTCCGTGTGAAATTGTACCAGCACTTGCTGACAAGGGGCAGTACCTCGCCTCAGAATCCACCTTTTACCGGGTTCTTCGTCAGAAAGGAATGGCAGGCCGTCGCGGCCGTGCTGCAGCTCCGGTAAAACGTAAGATTTCTACTCATTATGCAACGGGACCGAACCAGGTCTGGATGTGGGACATCACATATCTTAACGGACCGGTGAAAGGAACATTCTACTACCTGTATTTGATT
>JAKVOG010000010.1 GCA_022482925.1 Selenomonas sp.
TGCTGTCCCACAACCGCAAGATCCGCATCCGGGCCGATGACACCGTCATGGACTGGCTGGATGGCGGTCCCTATATGATCCGCCGCAGCCGTGGCTTCGCCCCACTGCCGGTCATGCTGAAGAACGACTGGCACGGCCAGGTCCTCGGCATCGGCGGTGAGCTCAAGAACACGTTCTGCGTCGGCAGCAATAATTTATTCTATCCCTCGCCTTATGTCGGGGATATGAGCGACCTGCGCACGGTCCAGGCCCTGAAAGAGACGATAGGCCGGCTCACGACGCTGCTCGAGGCAGAGCCTTCCATCGTTGCCTGCGACCTGCACCCGCGCTACAACACCGTGACCGTGGCCCGCGAACTGGGACTCCCGCTGCTGCCGGTCCAGCACCACTATGCCCATATCCTTGCCTGCATGGCCGAGAACGATGTGGATACGCCGGTCATCGGCGTATCGTTCGACGGAACCGGCTATGGCACCGATGGCACCATCTGGGGCGGAGAAATCCTGCAGGCCGACTACAGCGGCTTCACGCGGCTGGGACATATCCAGCCCTTCCAGCAGGCTGGCGGCGATAAAGCCAGTATCGAAGGCTGGCGGGTAGCAGTCGCCATGCTCTATGCACTGACCGGAGACAAGAATCAGACGTCCGACATCGTACAGCAGCTGGCCCTCTGCACACCGCAGGAGCTGACCGCCCAGTTCTTCATGGCCGATCATCAGGTCAACACCATCCGCAGCACAAGTGCCGGCCGTCTCTACGACGCCATGAGCGCTTTGCTCGGCATCCGCCGGTGCTCCACCTTCGAAGGCGAAGCCAGCATGTATCTGGAGTTTGCCGCCGAACGCTGGCAGGAAACGCACCCGGATCAGCTGGGCATCCCGGAACTGCAGCTGATCCATGAACCGGCTGCCGCCGATACGCCTTTCACGCTGGCCACCGATGTGCTCTTCCAGGACCTGCTTCAGGCAAGACTGGCCGGCGCTCCGGCGGAGCAGCTGGCCTGGCAGTTCCATGCCGGGACTGGCCCGACAGATCACCGCAGCCTGCTGTCAGGCACGCCATCAGACGGGTCTTACGACAGCTGCCCTGTCCGGCGGCGTCTTCCAGAACCACCTGCTCGTCAGCCTGACCGAACAGAGCCTGCAGGCACAGGGCTTCACCGTACTGCGCCACCATCTCATCCCGCCAAACGACGGCGGAATCTGCCTGGGGCAGGCTGCCGCAGCCATGTGGCATATCAATCATAAGCAAGAACAGCCGGCCAGGCCGGCTAAGAAGGAGTAGATCATCATGTGTGTAGGTTTACCTGCTAAAGTCGTAAGCATAAAGAACGGCACGGCCATCGTCGATGCCTCCGGTGCCCGCCGCGAAGTCTCGGCGGAACTGCTCGACGAGCTGGACCCTGGCGACTATGTCATGGTCCATGCCGGCATCGCCATTGCAAAAATCACCAGCGATGACAAGGAAGAGACAGTCAGTGTCATGGATCAGCTCTGATACAGGCCTGTCAAAACAATAATTTGGAAATGGACTGAGCAATTTGACGAATACAACAGAAAAAATGAATCAAAGCCTGCAGGAAGCCCGCGACATCATCACCGGCTACCGCGGCCCGAAGCTCCGCATCATGGAAGTCTGCGGCACCCATACCCACGAAATCTTTCGTCTGGGCATCCGCCAGCTCCTGCCGGAAAGCATCGAGCTCATCTCCGGACCGGGCTGTCCGGTCTGTGTCACCCCGACAGACTTCATCGACGAAGCAATCTGGCTGGCGACTGAAAAACAGGTGACCATCTGTACCTTCGGCGATCTCGTCCGGGTACCGGGCACCACTCAGAACCTCGGCGAAGCCCGGGCCGCCGGTGCCAATGTCCAGGTTGTCTATACGCCGCTGGATGCCGTGACCTATGCCGCTGAGCATCCTTCAGAGGCCGTTGCCTTCCTGTCTGTCGGTTTCGAGACCACGACTCCGGCCGCCTGCCTGGCCGTCAAGCGGGCCATGGCTCAGGGCCTCACGAATTTCTCGCTGCTGACGGCCAACAAGACCATGGATCAGGCCTATCTCGCCATGGCTGATGCCTGCGATGCCTATCTCTATCCGGGCCATGTCTGCGCCATCGCCGGCACAGCACTTCCGGAGCAGCTGGTCCATACCCATGGGATTTCCGGCGTCGCGACCGGCTTCACCGCCAGCGAGCTCCTGACTGCTCTGGCCGTCATCATCCGCAAACAGGCCGCGGGCAAACCATTCTTCGTCAACTGCTATCCGCGCGTCGTCACTCATGAGGGCAGTCCTGCCGCTCAAAAGCTCGTCCGGACACTCATGGAACCCTGCGATGCCGAATGGCGCGGTCTGGGGACCATTCCCCAAAGTGGCCTGCAGCTGCGGGCCGACTATGGCCAATTCGATGCCCGGGTAAAATACCAGATCCCGGCCATGCACGGACATGGCAATCCGGCCTGCCGCTGCGGCGATATCTGCAGGGCAAATGCACGCCGCCCGATTGCCCGCTCTTTGGCAAAATCTGCAATCCTGAGCACCCGGTCGGTGCCTGCATGGTGTCCCATGAAGGTGCCTGCTCCGCATTCTATCAGTATGGAGGGAATTTCTGATGTCCATCGATCTTAATAAAACCGTAACTCTTGCCCATGGTGCCGGTGGACGCCAGACGGCCAGCCTGATACACGAAGTCTTCCAGCAGCATTTCACCAATCCGGAATTTACGAGCGATGATGCCGCCATCCTGCCGATTGGCGGGATAAAGGCCGCCTTCACGACCGATGGCTTCATCGTCTCCCCGTGGAAGTTCCCGGCGGCAATATCGGCAAGCTCAGCATCTGCGGCACGGTAAACGACCTGGCCTGCATGGGTGCCCGCCCCCGCTATCTTTCCTGTGCCTTCCAGATTGAAGAAGGCTTCCCGCTCGCTCAGCTCGAGGAAATCGCGGCTGCCATGGAAAAAACCGCTGCCGAGGCCGGTGTCCGCATTGTCGCCGGCGATACGAAAGTCGCCGGACGCGGCCAGGTTGACCATGTATTCATCACCACTACCGGCATCGGCGAAGTCCAGGCTGGTGCCACTCCGGCCGGCAACCGGGCCAAACCGGGTGATGCGGTCATCGTCACCGGTGATGTCGGCCGCCACGGCTGCACCATCCTGCTGGCCCGCAATGAATTCAGCATCGACGCCGATGTCACGAGCGACTGCGCACCGCTCTGGGGCACCGTCAAATCCCTGCTCGATACGATCCCGGACCGTCAGGACCTGCATGTCATCCGCGACGCCACCCGCGGCGGTGTCGGCACCGTCCTCTACGAGATTGCCGAGCAGAGTCAGGTCGGCATCCGCCTCAACGCTGCCGATGTACCGGTCGATCCGGCCGTTCGCGGCGTCTGTGGCATGCTTGGCCTCGAGCCGCTCTATCTGGCCTGTGAAGGACGACTGGTCATCTTCGCGCCCCAGTCCGCAGCCCAGGGCATCGTTGACACGCTGCGTCAGGGCAAGTATTCCCGCGATGCTGCCATCATCGGCGAAGTCATCGATCAGCCTGAGGCAAAAGGCAAGGTCATCATAACCACGGAAATCGGAACCCAGACCATGCTCCCGGCACCTGGTGGCGAGCTGCTGCCCCGCATCTGCTGATGGCACTACACGAAGAAGGACAATCATCATGTTACAGAAAATCAATGGTCATACCAACCGGGCCTGCCGGCTGCTGAAAGACGCGGATCCGCGGGAGTTTTTCCCCCGCACGCTCGAATTCTCGCCACCAGCCCGCGGCACCTGGAACATCGTTCATACCGGCCTTCAGCTGCCGGAGGCACACCAGATCTATATCTGCGCCTCCGGCTGTCTTCGCGGTGTCATTCTGACTGCCGCTGAGCGCGGTGCTATGAACCGATTTTCCACCATCGAGCTCCTGGAAAAAGACCTCGTCCGCAGTGACAATGAGCGGCTGATCATCGACGGTGTCACCGATATCCTGCAGGGCCTGCCCAAGCTGCCGCCTGCTGTGCTGATCTTCACGGCCTGCTTCCACCATTTCATGGGCACCGACCTCGCCTATGTCTACCATGAGCTGCGCCAGCGCTTTCCCGGCACGGATTTCGCCGAGTGCATCATGGATCCCATCCGGCAGACCCGCAGCATCACGCCGGAGGAGCGGCTGCGCCGCGAAATCTACCGTCTCTGGCGTCCACGGCCACAGGAATCCCGGACCTGCAACATCCTGTCCGGCAACCTGCCGACAGATGCCACCAGCGAGCTTACACAGCTGCTGCAGACGAACGGCTGGACCGTCCGCGATATGACCACCTGCCACAGCTATGCCGAGTTCCAGCAGATGGCAGCCAGCTGTTTCAACATCTACTGCAATCCATTCGGTCATAAAGCCGCCCGCGACCTGAAGCAGCGTCTGGGGCAGGACTACCTGTTCCTGCCCCAGTACTGGCGCTACGACGAAACCCTGAATAACCTTTCCCAGCTGGCTGCACGCATCCATGTACCATTGCCGGACTACCGGCCGCGTATCGCCGAATGCGAGCTGGCGCTCGATGCCCTGCATGAGCAGCTAGGAGACACGCCGATTGCCCTTGACTATACGCTCACCTTTGCCCCCTTCAGCCTGGCGCGCCTGCTCTGTGAGCACGGTTTCCAGGTCTGCCGGATCTATGCTGACGCCGTTACCCCGGAGGATCGGGCCGATTTTGACTGGCTGCAGCAGACGCACGGCGGGATTGAGCTCTGGTCGACCAAGAACCCCGACGAACGGGTGACGCCGCGTGGCACCTCCGGGAAGATGCTCTGCCTTGGGCAGAAAGCAGGCCTGGTTCAACGGCAGCCCGTATTTCGTCGAATTCGTCGAAGGTGGCGGCCACTATGGCTTTGATGCCATCCTGAGACTGGTCCGGGCCATGAGCCAGGCTTTCCTCATTCCGAAAGATACCCGTCAGATCATCAGCCGCAAAGGCTTTGGAGGTTCCTGCTGCCTATGAAACTACATCAGACTGCGCATATCCTGTCCACTTATTCCGCCGATACCTTCGGGGTCTGCTCCGCCCTCTTCGAACTAGGCGGCATGATTGTCATGCATGACCCGTCCGGCTGCAATTCCACCTATACCACTCATGATGAGCCGCGCTGGTACGACACGGACAGCCTTATCTTCATCTCCGGCCTCAATGAGCAGGATGCCGTTCTCGGCCGCGACGACCGCTTCATCCGGGATGTCACGGAATCCGCCCGGCAGTTCCAGCCGGCCTTCATCTGCATCATCCCCTCGCAGATCACGTTCCTCATCGGCACCGATATGAAGGCACTGGCCCGCATCATCGGTCAGCAGACCGGCATTCCCTGTTTCACGCTGCCAACCAACAGCATGCATTACTATACACGAGGCATCTACTATGCCCTCGAATGGCTGGCCACCTGGGCCTGCCAGCAGCAGGAATCAACAGCAGCCGGCCCTCAGGCTGATCAGACCGTTGCAGCGTCCCCTGCCCCGGCACAGATTACTTCGACTGCTCATCCAACCAATCCGCTGCGTGTCAACCTGCTCGGCGTCACTCCGCAGGACTTTTCCCTGAACGATGCCGATACAGCCATGAAAGAATGGCTGCAGACTGCGGGATTCAGCCCCCAGTCCTGCTGGGCCATGGGCGAAACGCTTGACAGCCTCATCCACTCAACCGAAGCGGACGTCAACCTTGTCGTAACCTACGGCGGCCTCGGCGCGGCCCGTATCCTGCAGCAGGAAAAAGGCATCCCCTACGTCATCGGCACACCAATCGGAGCAATGCAGGAACTACTCGCTGTGGCATTGCGCGCAACCGCCGAGGACAAACAGATCCGCAGTCCGTATCTTAACGGAATCTCACCAACAACAGGGCAGACTGATTCCACAGCCAGCCTATCCACTTTGACTGCTGCGCCCCCACTTTCTTTATCATCTGCCCCTATGTCTGCCGGTACCGTCGATAATCCTGCCGCACTGGCCGATGCCCAATCCGCCCCAATGCAGCCACAACTGATTGTCGGCGAAAGCATCTATGCCCAGTCACTGGCAGCTGCCCTCGAAGCAGCCGGCTGTGGCCACTACCAGGTCATCGTTCCCGTTGAGACCGAACGCACTCTGCTGCGCCCCGATACCCTGCAGCTCACCGACGAGACTGACCTGATTCCCCGCTTTGCCAAGGCAAGAACGATCATCGCCGACCCGATGTACGCCCCGATCATCACGGCTGACGCCCAACTCATCCGCCTCCCGCACGAAGGCTTCTCCGGCCGCCTCTACGCCAAAGAGATTCCCAATCTCATCACCCGGTCAGGCTTCACCGCCTTACGGGCAAAATGCCCGCAATAAAATAACGCCTGTCTCTATAATCTGGAGACAGGCGTATTTTATTATCAACATAGGTGTGTACTCTTACTTACCCTACATGAGCTGCAATCACGGCCAGCACATAGTTCTGCAGGGCGGGACCGACAGTCAGGTCCCAGTCGGTGTCGCCGTCGAAGACGGTGTTGGAGATAACCCTGATCGACAGGAACGACACAGCATAGGTCTGGCAGATCTGGGCCACGGCGTCGCTTTCCATCTCTTCACAGGATGAGCCATAGAACTCATGCAGGAACAACACGCGGTCAGCCTCGCAGTTCCAGCTGTCGCAGGTGCCGATGGTACCCTCGGACGACCTTGCCGCGTGTATAGGCAGCCTGAGCTGCCATGGCCGACGTTACCCAGCCGGCGTCGCAGGCATGATAGACCTCCTGCGTGAATTTCTGCTGGTCATGATCATAGGCAAACACACCGAGCTTTTTCAGTGCCCGGTAGTCCACCCCTTCACCGGGTGCCGCATAGCGGGTCTGCCAGGCTGACTCGTTGACCGTGCGCTCAGCAACCACAATATCGAATACCTTCAGCGCCGGATCATGGCCGCCAGCCGTTCCCTGACTGATGACAGCCGATGGGTGGAAACGCTCCATGGCCAGTGCCGTGCAGGCAGCCGCATTAGCCATGCCCCACTGAGTCTGGCAGATGACGAGCGGAATACCATGGAACAAACCACGAACAAACGGCCACTGGCCGATGAGAATCTCTTCTTTTTCCACCATGTGATCAAGATAAGTCCCCATCTCGACTTTCATGGCTCCCTGGATCAGGATTGGCTGCATACTGATACCTCCTGTCAGTGCTGCGTTGCAAGCTGTTCGTTCACGCCATCGAGCACCTGCTTGATCTCCTTGTTTTCCGTCAGTTTATAGGCAATATCGAGGAAATAGGAAGCATGCTGGAATTTCTTCTGTGCCAGCATCGTCTTGCCATAGAGCATAGCTGCCTCGATGACCTTCGCATCCGGGCCAATCGGGAAGCCGTACTTCTCGCCATAGGAGCGCATTACCCCGATGGACGGGCGCTCGGCCTCGCCTTTCGTTTCCTCATAGATGTAGTGCAGTTCCTGTTCCGCCTGGTAGCGTCCCTCGGCCTCAGCAAAGCTCATGCTCAGCAGATAGCAGCCGACCGCTTCATCCCACATCTGTTTTTCGACAAAATAATAACCGATATTACGATAGCAATGCGCAATCTCCCGCCGTTTGTAGGCAATAGGGAATATCGCTATCGTAAGCCGCTTGAAGGCTTCCATATCCTTCTTCTGCTTGAATACCTCCGCATGCTCAAAGGCGATATCCGCACTCATCGGATTCCAGTCCATCGCAATGCTCAGCGCTTCTTCGGCTTCATCGAGTTTCCCCAGCTCCAGGAGAATCGAACCATACATCGCATAAAGGCGGTTGAGCGGCTCCTCGATATCAGCTACTGGCTGCACCTCCGGATGCTGGCTCTGGAACATCACCATCTCCATCAGTGTATTGAAATCGTAATAATCCGCCTGGCCATCCTGATAAAGATTCAGTCCCTCCAGACGGTCGATCTCCTGCTTGAGTCTTGCCGCAGCATCCTCCGACTGTTTCTTTCCACACAAGTCCACGGCCTGCTGTATCGCTGTATTGATTGCCCCTGTCAGAGCGGTTTCTTTCATGGCTATTCTCCTCGCTGTTGATTGTATCTCTTATCATTCTAGCACAAGCTGTCCAGGATACAAAGAGGCGGCGACAAATCCAGCGAAATGTCACCGCCTCCGGCTTGTTATTCATGTTCCCGCAGGAACTTCCTGTCTTTGTCGCTGAGTGGAGCCCGGGCCAGCAGATCCGGCCGATGACGCATCGTCGCGAGCAGGGACTGCTCACGCCGCCACTGCCGTATCTTCGCATGGTCACCGGATATCAGCACATCCGGCACCGCCATCCCCTCAAATTCGCGCGGACGCGTATACTGAGGGAATCCCAGCAGGCCCTCATAGAAGGAATCCGTTGGTGCCGAATCCTCAGCCCCCAAAACCCCCGGCAGCATACGGGATACCGCATCGGTAATCACCATAGCCGGCAGTTCTCCGCCAGTCAGCACAAAATCTCCAATGGAGATGGCCTCATCAGCCAGCTGATAGATACGGGCATCGAACCCTTCATAATGGCCGCAGATAAAAACCAGCTGATCATAGCCAGCCAGTTCCTTGGCCTTGGACTGTGTAAACGTCGGTCCCGATGGGTCCATGATGAGGACCCGCCGGCTGGCCGCATGCTCTGCTGTCTTAGCCAGGACATCCCGCACCGCACGATACATCGGTTCCGGCTTCAGTACCATACCGGCACCACCGCCAAACGGCGTATCATCTACATGATGATGCTTATCCTCCGAGTAATCCCGAAAGTTCGTGAAATGAATATTGAGAATCCCGTTGTCCACGGCCCGTTTCGTAATGCTGTCCCCAAACGGCCCGGCGAACATCTCCGGGAAAATCGTTATCATATCAATGCGCATCAGACGTATCCTCAGGCATATCGACGACCATGCGGCCGCCCTTGATGTCAATCTCCTTCACAACCGCCTTGAGAGCCGGGATCAGAAGCTCACCGCCAGCTGTAAGCCGGGTCTGATAGACATCATTACTGCCCGTACGCAGGACATTCTCCACTGTGCCAAGCTCCGTGCCTTCCACATCATAAACCGTCAGGCCAATGATATCGAAGGTATAGAACTCGCCATCTTCCAATGGCGCTGCCTCGCTGCGGTCAACCGTGAGCAGCCGGCCGGTCAGACGCATCGCATCTTCACGTACCGGATACTCGCGGAATTTCATGAGAACATCCTGCTTATGGTACCGGCAGCTCTCGATATGCAGCAGTTCATCACCGACCATGACTTCCGTCATCGTCTCGAACCGCTCAATGAAATCGGTCAGCGGGATAATACGCAATTCCCCATGGATGCCGTGAACTGCCCCCACTTTGCCGATAGTCACACGGTCTCCAGTTGCAGACTTCTTAGCCGCGGATGCTGATAATCTTGTCATCTTCCACCAGCACTTCCACGTTCATGATCTCGCGCATATCATCACCGACATGAACCTCAACCTGACGCTCCAGCGTTCCCTGGACAATTTCAGCGCCCAGAACCAGCTTCTCGGTCTCTTCCTTACGGGCCATAGCCTCTTCACGATACTGCAGACGCTTCTGACGCTCCTCGCCGAAATGGCCCTGGATTGCCTGGAAGCGCTGGATTTCCTCGCTCGTCGGCTGCTCCGGGTCAGCTGGCTGATTCTCCTGCATGACACGTTTCTCCTGAAGGTTGAGCTGCTGAACTTCCAGCTCTGCACGCTTGATGCCCTCTTCCAGGTCATTCAGGATCTTGGCTTTGAGTTTCTCGGTCAGTTTCGCTTTGACGGTAACCGGTACCTTGAGTGAAATCATATCCATGACAGTTCCTCTTTTCTGCTGAATCAGCATATACATAGAAATAGCGGCTAAGCCCAGTGAAAGCTGAGCCAGCCGCTTTTCATTTAAATAATCTCAACCGTGACTTTTGTGTTCTCCCGGGTGGCCGCGGCTTTGACCACGGTACGCAGTGCTTTCGCAATACGACCCTGACGCCCGATGACCTTACCCATGTCATCCTCGGCAACATGAAGTTCCAGCACGGTCTGCTGGCCTTCCTGCTTTTCATCGACAACGACGGCCTCGGGATGATCCACTAAGGATTTGGCGATAACTTCAACAAGTTCTTTCATGTCGTAGCCTCTTTCCAATTAACTTAGTTTTTCTTTGCTTCAGCAAACTTAGCCATGATGCCCTGCTTGCTGAGGAGATTTTTAACGGTATCGGTCGGCTGAGCACCTTTGTTCATCCAATCAAGAACCTTAGCTTCGTCAATGTTGACAACTGCCGGCTGCTTGGACGGATCGTAGTTACCGAGAACCTCGATAAAACGGCCATCACGCGGAGCACGGGAATCAGCGACAACAACGCGATAGAACGGATTCTTCTTTGCACCCATACGGTTCAAACGAATCTTTACTGCCATGAAAATTCACCACCTTTCAAAAGTGAACTAAACTTTATTCAATGCATGAACGGCATCTTGGGGAAGCCCCCGCCGAGTCCGCCCAGACCACCAAGGCCGGGGAACCCTTTCTTGCCCTTCTGCATCTTTTTCATTTTCTTCATCATCTTCTTCATCTCACCGAACTGCTTCAGGAGCTTGTTGACATCCTGAACACGGGTACCGGAGCCAAGCGCAATACGCTTGCGGCGGCTGCCGTTGACGAGACCGATGTCGGCCCGTTCCTGCGGTGTCATGGATTTGATGATGGCTTCGATCTGGCGCATTTCCTTGCCGTCGAGATCGAGATCCTGGCCTTCGAGCTGCTTCTTAAGACCGCCCATACCTGGGATCATGCCGAGGATGCTTTCCAGCGAGCCAAGTTTCTTGACCTGCTGCATCTGATTGAGGAAGTCATCAAGGGTGAACTCATCCTTGCGGAGCTTCTTCTCCATCTTCTTGGCTTCTTCCATGTCAAAGGTCTGCTGTGCCTTCTCGACCAGCGAGAGCACATCGCCCATGCCAAGGATTCGGGAAGCCATGCGGTCCGGATGGAACGGCTGAAGTGCTTCCAGCTTCTCGCCAAGACCGACGAACTTGATCGGTACATTGGTGACGGCTTTGACTGAGAGTGCCGCACCACCGCGGGCATCACCATCAAGCTTCGTCATGACCACACCATCGAGGCCAAGGCTTTCATTGAAGCTCTGGGCCACATTGACGGATTCCTGACCGGTCATCGCATCGACAACCAGCAGAATCTCATGCGGCCGAACCTCGGACTTGATGTCCCGCAGTTCCTGCATCAGCTTCTCGTCAATCTGCAGACGACCGGCCGTATCAATGATAATGACATCATTGGCATGCGACTGCGAATAATCGATGGACGATTTGGCGATAGTCACTGCATCGGTCCCGGTCTCCATCGTGAAGACCGGCAGCTCGAGCTGCTTACCAACTACCTGCAACTGCTTGATAGCAGCCGGACGATAGATATCGCAGGCTACCAGCAGCGGATGCTTGCCCTGCTTCTTGAGTGCAAGGCCAAGCTTGCCGGCAGACGTCGTCTTGCCGGCGCCCTGCAGACCGACCATCATGATGATTGTCGGCGGATTCGGGCTCATATTGATACGGCTCTGCGTTCCCTCCCATGAGGTTCGTGAGCTCTTCATCAACGATCTTGATGACGACCTGAGCCGGTGTCAGCGTTTCCAGGATATCCTGGCCGATGGCCCGTTCTTTGACCGTCTTGATGAACTGTTTGACTACCTTGAAGTTGACGTCGGCCTCAAGAAGGGCCATCCGCACTTCGCGCATGGCGTCATTGACATCATCCTCCGTCAACTTGCCATGGCCGCGCAGTTTCTTGAACGTCTCCTGCAGGCGGTCGGATAAACTTTCAAATATCAAATCGATACCTCCTGACCGTGCCCCAGGAATGGTGCCAGTCGGCCAAGGACCTCGTCCACAGCCGCTTCATTCCCCGGCTGTCTAAGTCCTTCGATGGATTCATATACCTTTGCCAGCGCCTGCCGTTCCACCTGATAGCGGTGAGCAAGCCCCAGCTTCTCCTCATACGATGCCATCGCCTTCTCAGATCGATGGATATTGTCGTAGACCGCCTGCCGGGATATTCCCAGCTCCTCGCCGATCTCCGACAGGGAGAAATCTTCAAACAGGTGCATGCGCAGACATTCCTGCTGCTTTTCAGTCAAAAGAGCCCCATAAAGGTCAAACAAAGCCGACAAATATAAGAACTGCTCCATCATGCCTATCACCTGTTCATCACATAATAAGTGCCAAGGCTTTTTCCTTGACATTGCTATTATACCGAAGCATAGTCGCACTGTCAAGCATTTTTCCTTGGCACTTTCATTTCAATCAGATTTTCACATACTCAGAGCTCATCTCAAGGATGGTTTGACCGTTGCCTTCCAATAATGTGGCAAAATCATGGGCCGTCCCCAGGAAGTCCACATCCACCGTCATATTGCCAAAGCTCGTGCTGCGGACAAAGACGTGATTGACCCCGGCCAGCCCTCCAGATACTGGGTCGCGGCACTGATGCTGCCCAGTTTCCCGCCTGTGACTATCAGCGTCAGGTGCTGCTCCGGATTGGCCGCCTTATTCAGCGCCGCCGAGGCTACCGCCTCCGGAATATCCTCAGCAGCTGCGGTCACAGCCTCCTGCAGGGCATTCGGGCCGCGGCGCTCAGACTTGCCCGTGAAATTGCCGGAATAAACCAGCTCACCGGTATTCACATTCATCATGCGAACCGCCACCGTTACCCAGGCCTTTTTCAGATTCTGGAAGCCCGGCACAGCGGCATAGTCAGCCATACTGCCAACTGCCTTATTGACCTGCGCCGTCACCAGATAATCCATCGGAAACTGACTGGTCAGCGACTGCCGAAGCGCCGTGTCACCGGACCAGTCCGCCGACAGCAGCCGCTTGCGGATAGAGGCACCAAGCTGGTCCGTATCAACCAGCCGGGTGAAGCCCTGCTCGCGCAGACCGGCTGTCACCACATTCTCCAGGTCTGCATAGCGGATACCATCCTGGTCCATTGCCACCACAGCTACCCGAGGATCCTGCATATTGGCACCGACCACGGCCTTCTTCTGCGCATAGCTGCCCAGTGCCGCACTGAGCTTCTGCTCCTGCACATCCGCCCGGATCTTCACGGTATAGATACCATTCGCCTTCCCGGACTCAAGCACCTCATAGCTCTTGATATAGCCCTCAGCCTGCGCATAGACCCGGTCATTGATGAGCCGGTAGTTCTGGACATAGCTGCGGCTGTCCACCATCACACCGACCTGCTGCTCGATGGCCTGCCGCATCGCCTGATGCAGTGCGCTGCGCTCCGACCCGCCCTGTCCGCTCACGGTAACCGTCGCCGCCAGACACGCCGGGGACAGTAATAGCCAGACGCAGCCTGCCAGAATCACATTCCGCCACATTCACATCGCCCCTCTCCACAACCTGCAGATTACATTCTACTTTTAGTATCCTGCATCCGGGCAATCCTGTCAATTATAAACAGATTAGCTTTCGCCAGAACCTGGAATCAAATTCTGATGTATCTGCCGCATCATCGTCTCCAGTTGGCGGCGTTCGGATGCCGACAGCGCGGCCAAAGCCCGCTGCCGATGTCCGACTACCACCGCTGAGATCTGCTCACAGATCTGCTGACCTTTATCCGTCAAACGGATGAACTTGCCACGGCTGCCGGGCCGCAGTTCCCGGGCAATGATGCCTTTCTTCTCCATCTTCGTCAATGTCTTTGAGATGGCCGCCGGCTCTACTCCAAGATACTCAATCAGCACAGCCTGAGAACAGCTCTTACGATGCAGGATCAGATTCATCACAGTCCACTCTGAGCTGTACACACCATAATCGGATATGGCCTGATTCAGCGTCTTGGAAAACGCCCGCACTGTTTGATATAGCTGATGAATCATACGATTATCATCTGCATCCGCCCAACATTCTGTCATAATCTCACTTCCTCCTGTCTATTCCCGATTTCAAGATTCCATTTCCGTGACCGGAAAAACGCTGAAGTATGCCGAACACGAGGAAAAGTCCCATAATACCAGCCACATACCAGTACATCGCAATATAACCGATGGTACCAGCTACCCCGCCCAACACGAGGATTCCTGTACTGGTACCGATATCCAGCATATTATAAAACGTCGCACTTGCGGCACTGCGCCGATCAGCCCGTACTACATTAATCATCCAGGTCATCAGTGCCGGCAGCAGCAGCCCTGCCCCCAGGCCATAGAATACCGATGCGCCAAGCAGCAGCGTCAGGCTCTTTGCCTGAATGATGAGCAACAGCGCAGCCAGATAAAGCACTGCTCCCGGCATCACAACCGCAAAGGCCCCTTTCTGATCGAGCAGGCGCCCGCCGAACGGCCGAGAAATAAAGATGAAGCAAGTTCCCACAATGAAGAACAGCCCCGCACTCTCAATGCCAGCTTCGCTGGCCATCATCGCAATGAAGGTGTTGACGCTGCCATAAGCTGCACCGAACAGGATAGTAAGTACAGCCGGAGCCCCTGTCCCCGCCTCATACAGACGATTCCGAATAGAGGAATGGATGGCCGGGACCGGCAAATCCGCCTGTTCCGGCCGGGTATGGCAGGCCCTGGCTGTGCCGATTGCCAGCAGAGTCAACACCCCGGAACACAGAAACAAGGCTGTCGGACTGATATCCGTCAACAGGACCAGACCAAAGGCCGGAGCCATTGCCATCGCCACCGTACTACCCAGGCCGAAATACCCGATGCCCTCGCCACGACGGGCCGCCGGTATCGCATCCGCTGCCATAGCGGCAGCAAACGTCGTACTAAGCCCAAAACCAAAACCATGAATAACCCGGGCTGCGATGATAAGACCGATTGAAGGGAACACCGCATATCCGATAGTCGCCAGAATTGACAAGATTAGTCCGACATACAGGCACTTCCGCTTCCCGAAAGCCCTGACCCCCGTATCCGTAAACAATCGGATAAAGATTGCGGAATAACCAAATACACCACCGATCACTCCTATTTCCGTTCCAGTGGCCCCTATATCAGATGCATAGATTGGCAATGTCGGCAGCAGGAAGTGGAACCCCGCAAACAACAGCCCATTCGTCAATACCAGCGCAACAAAATCCCGAGTCCAAAGTCTTTCCTTTTCCATAATGATTCACATTCCTCTTTCTCAGCTACATTAACTAGTTAATATTCGTTGTAAATTAACTAGTTAACTTTATCCTTAGGCCATTATATTCTTTTATTTTGCAACAGTCAATTAAAGCTTAGACCAACGGTTAGCCAATCATACACAACTAACAAAAAGAGACCTTGAAATCATCAAGATTTCAAGGTCTCTGTTCGTATCAATATTGGTGGAGACAAGGAGGATCGAACTCCTGACCTCTTGCATGCCATGCAAGCGCTCTCCCAGCTGAGCTATGCCCCCATATTGGCTGTTGAACAGAACAACGCTGTCAACATGTAATATTATAAGGGGTCCCCCATTCCTTGTCAACACTTTTTTTCAAAAACAATAAACCATCTAAAGTAGCTCATTCTCCAACCAAAGAGCGGTTTATTCTCCCAATATCCGATCCAGCTGAATTGTAACATCTGATAATGTTTCATAAGGAAATATATGATAATAGCTGTCACCTGACAGCATAGCAGAAAGTTGAGTCTCAGACTTCCGGTAGAATATATAGACTGGCTTATCGAACCGTTCCGCATAGGCCAGTTCATAACCGACTCCCAATGACGGACACGTACATTCCGCAATGACCAGATCGCTTTCTCTCAACCAGGCAGTATCCTGCTCATAGATCGCACGATCTTTAACGCCCTGTTCCTTGGCCGCCAGATTCAGATCACCAACATGCTCGGTCAGTACCCTGTCTGTGCGCTGAATATATTGGATAATCTGTCGATACAAAGCAGCATCCCCCGGCCACCGCGGATTGAGCCAGCAAAATATACCTTTTTATTCATTATGGACCTCCCTGACCAGATTTTATTAAAAACAGCAAAACAAAATACTCAAAAGGCCAGAGTATAGCGTACCCCGGCCTTTAATATATCAGATTTTGGAGAACTCCAGCGTCGAACGGTTGCTGTACATGCGATCATAGTAGGTCTGATAATCCCCACTGATGATGCCCATCCACCAGTCACGGTTATCCAGATACCACTGTACAGTCTCTTTGATGCCATCCTCGAATTTCGTTTCCGGCAACCAGCCCAGTTCTTCATGGATCTTGGTCGGATCGATCGCATAGCGGCGGTCATGGCCCTTACGATCCGTCACGTACTCAATCTGATCTTCACTCTTGCCCAGCTGCTTCAGGATCGTCTTCACGACATCGATATTGGCGCGTTCATTATGCCCACCGATGTTGTAAACTTCTCCTACGCGTCCCTTATGCAGGATTAAGTCGATAGCTGCACAGTGATCCTTAACAAACAACCAGTCGCGGACGTTGCGCCCATCGCCATAGACTGGCAATTTCTTGTCCGACAGTGCATTGATAATCATGAGCGGGATCAGCTTCTCCGGAAAATGGAATGGCCCATAGTTATTCGAGCAACGGGAAATCGTCACCGGAATCTTGTACGTCCGATGATAAGCCATCACCAGCAGATCAGCCGAAGCCTTGGATGCCGAGTACGGACTGGACGTATGAAGATTCGTCGTCTCCGTAAAGAACAGGTCCGGCCGATCAAGCGGCAGATCACCATAGACTTCATCTGTCGATACCTGATGATAACGGTCAATGCCATATTTGCGGCAGGCATCAAGCAGGATGCTGGTGCCGATGATATTCGTCTGCAGGAATACTTCCGGATTCTCGATGGAGCGGTCAACATGCGACTCAGCGGCAAAATTAACGATGATATCTGGTTTTTCCTGCTCAAACAGTTTATAGACTGCCTGACGGTTAGCAATATCACCACGGACAAATTTGAATTTTTCCTTGGTCATCGCTTTAGCCAAAGTCTCCATATTGCCAGCATAAGTCAGTTTATCATAGCAGATAATCCGATCTGCCGGATGCTTTTTCAGCATGTAGTAAATGAAATTGGCGCCAATGAAGCCGGCGCCGCCAGTAACAACAATATTCATATAAGTCCCCCCATTATTTTCCGTATACAAAGTTCAGATTCGTACGCTCTTTCAGCAGCGGTGCCTTGACATCCTTATCGGACAGAATGACTGGCTGGATTGGCCACTCCACACCGATATCCGGATCATCCCAACGAATATTGCCATCGCACTCCGGCGCATAGTAATTATCCGCCTTGTACTGGACTTCGACGTCATCCGTCAGCGTAATGAAGCCATGGGCAAAGCCACGCGGGATGAACAGCTGCTTCTTGTTCTCAGCCGACAGTTCCACGCCAACCCACTGTCCATACTGTGGCGAGCCCTTACGAATATCTACTGCTACATCAAAAATCGTACCACGGGTCGCACGCAGCAGCTTGGCCTGACACTTTGGATTAAGCTGATAATGCAGACCACGCATGGTTCCCTTCTGTGCGGAAAACGACTGGTTATCCTGAACGAAGTCTACCTTAATGCCGGCTTCTTCCATCTTGTGCTGCGACCAGCTCTCCATGAACCAGCCACGGGCATCCCCGAACACCTTCGGCTCCAGGACAAAAACGCCCTTCAATTTAGTTTCTGTTGCTTTCATTGCAATATATTCCCCCTGAATTCCCCTTATTTCTCGTCGATCATCTGCTGCAAATATTTACCATATTCATTCTTGGCCAATGGCTTTGCCAGGCGCAGGACCTGCTCTGCATCGATATACCCCATGCGATAGGCAATCTCCTCCACACAGGCAATTTTGAGACCCTGACGGGCCTGGATTGTACGCACAAATGATCCCGCATCCAGCAGCGACTCATGCGTCCCCGTATCCAGCCAGGCATACCCGCGGCGCATTTTCTCGACCTGCAGTCTGCCCTCTTCCAGATATACTTTATTGACGTCCGTGATCTCAAGTTCTCCACGTGGCGATGGCTTGATTGTCCTGGCAATATCCACGATATCTTTATCATAAAAATAAAGCCCCGTCACGGCATAATTGGACTTTGGTTGAGCCGGCTTCTCTTCCAGACTCAAAGCCTTGCCCTCCTGATCAAATTCAACAACACCATAGCGTTCCGGATCTGATACATAATAAGCAAAGACCGTAGCCCCCTTATCGGCAGCTGCCGCCCGCTGCATGGATTTCGCCAGATCCGAACCATAAAAGATATTATCTCCCAGCACCAGTGCACAAGCTTCTCCATGAATGAAGGATTCTCCTATCAGGAATGCCTGTGCCAATCCATCCGGACTCGGCTGAATCGCATAAGAGATATGAATGCCCAGCTGACTGCCATCGCCGAGCAGTCCGGCAAAGAGTTCTTTGTCCTGTGGTGTCGTAATGATCAGAATATCATTAATCCCTGCCAACATAAGCGTACTAAGCGGATAGTATATCATTGGTTTGTCGTAAATCGGCATCAGCTGTTTCGAGACCACCTTCGTCAATGGATAAAGACGCGTTCCCGAGCCGCCTGCCAAAATGATTCCCTTCTTAATCAAAAGAAGCTCACCTCCGTTGTTATATCGTATCAATACTATATTATACAACAAAAACATACGATTTTCCTCTTTTTCTATATTTTGCTATCCATCTCGAAGAATTGCACCTGAAAAATGACGATAATGGACCGAATTCCCCGCCTCCGGTTCTGCTTGCTGTCTGAAAAATTCAAACTATTCCTTTTCCCGCAAGAATTTTTATTGTATAATAAATACAGATCAACCAACCTAGACTAACAGGAGATCATTATGCATATAGACCGAAAAATAGAACAAATACTGCTGCTGAGCATCCTCATTATCGGCAGTATTTTTTTTATCCAAGACACTTCTCATACAAGCGCCGAGATGCGCACAGTACGCATTGGCTATTCCAGTCACCCAGGCTTCCTTGAGCCTCAGTCGGATACCTCTCTTCCCAAGGGGATGGGCATTGATTTCTTTAATGCAGTTGCCGACTATACGCATTGGAAATATGAATATATTTCCGGCAGCCGCCAGGAACTGGAACAAGCACTTGAGCAGGGTAAGATCGACTTTATCGCCCCCGTCATGAAAACTGCTGAACGAGCCAACTATCTGTACGATTATCCACGACACATGATTGGTACTGCGACCAGTGGGCTCTATGTGCCCAAAGACAGCACAAGCATCTATTATGATGACTACGCACATATGAAGGATATCCGTGTTGGCGGCACCAAGGGATCTTACCAGATGATTGCCGCTCGCAACTACGCACAGAAACACGGGCTCCACTTCACGGAAGTGGATTTCCCCAGTTATACAGCTGCCCTCGCTGCTCTGGATCAGGGGCAGATAGAAGCTGTAGCTTTATCCAGCCTCTACCGCGTTGACGGGTATCGGCTCATTGCGGTCACCGAGTATGCCCCATATTATGTCGTGGCCAAAAAAGATGCCCCCGACAGCCTGCTGCCTGCCTTGGATGATGCACTGGAGCATCTGACTTTTGATCATCCCGAGACCCTGAGCAGTCTGTACGATAAATACTACGGACGGTACAGCGGTGCCATCACGCCTGCGCTGACCAGACCAGAGGCCGATTACATCAACGAGCATCACACCATCCGTGTCGGCTGCTATACGGACTGGTACCCACTGGTCTATGAGGATAGCAATACGGGAGAACCCAGTGGCATCCTGATCGATCTTTTCCGGCTGATCGGTCAGCAGAGCGGACTGGATTTCACCTTTGTTCCGGTACACACTAAAAGCTCCGTTGAAGCGCTGAAACAGCAGGAACAGGATATCGATCTTTTCATAGCCGTCGTTGCGACCCAGGAACGAATGAATGACCCGAATCTTTCCCTCTCACACGGCTATATTGACAACAACCGGGCTTTTGCCGGACTGCGCAACCGCACGTTCGACATCCACCAGCCGTATACCATTGCCATCCCTGAGGAAATCAAAGGCAGTGGTACATTCCTCAAAGAAAATAACCCGCAGTTTACCATCGTCTATTACCCGACGCTCGCTGACTGCTTCCGGGCAGTGAAGCGTGGCGAAGCCGATGCTGCATTCCAGAATTCTTATATTGTAAGCGCCACCCTGCGCCATCCGGAATTTGAGGATATGACCATCTGGGATGTATCCAACCAGATGGGCGGCCAGTTCTATGCAGCCGGCCGCAGGAATATCGATCCACGTCTGATGTCGATCCTCAACAAATACATCGATGCGCTGCGCCCGGATGACATTCAGGCCATCATCTATCAACAGACTTCTGCAGCGCTCACCGATATGACCTGGACCGATTTCCTTTATAAATACGACCTGACCCTGAAAATCGTAGTTGTCCTCGGCATACTGATCTGCTTCATCATTGCCGCCGCCCTCGTTGCCAACCGGCGTCATATCGGCATGCTGAACACAAGGAACCAACAGCTCTCGGCAGCAATCAGCCAGGCCACGATTGCCAGTCAGGCTAAAAGCGATTTTCTTTCCCGCATGAGCCACGAAATCCGTACCCCAATGAACGCTATTATCGGGATGACCGCCATTGCCCATAAAAACCTGCAGGATATCCGACGCGTCGACGATTCTCTGACCAAGATTGAGCAGGCCTCAAAACTTCTGCTGAACATCATCAATGATGTCCTCGACATGTCCGCTATTGAGCACCAGCGTATGAAACTTGCCAGCCTCCCGATCGATGTCCGGCAAACTGTATCCTCTATTGCTGCCATATATGCCCCGCAATGCCAGATCAAGCACATTCATTTCCATGTATCCAACCTGTCAGGTGCACTGCCGCCACTGCGTGGTGACAGCAAACGTCTCACCCAGATTTTAGTCAATCTGCTCTCAAATGCTGTCAAATTCACGCCAATTGGTGGCACCATCACGCTGGGGCTGACTCCCCAGCGCGTGAGTTCAAAAGCCATGTACCTGCAATTCACCGTATCGGACACTGGCATCGGTATGACCGAAGAATTCCAGCAACGATTGTTCCGCCCCTTCGAACAGGAATCAGCCAATACCTTCCAAAAATTTGGAGGCAGTGGCCTCGGACTCTCAATTGCCCATAATCTTGTCAAACTCATGAAAGGCGAATTATCCGTTGTCAGCCAGCCAGGCAAAGGCACCACTTTCACTGTTGACCTGCCGTTCCTGCTGGACACCAATTCCGAGCCCACCGTAGTAACAGCCAACGAATCAGAGACATCGGCAACGCCAACGGATGCTATTGACTTCACCGAAAAACGGATTCTGCTGGTCGAAGACAATCTGCTAAACCAGGAAGTAGCAACTGAGCTGCTGAAATTCAAACATGCTGTTATAGTCCCCGCTGACGATGGGCAGGCTGCCCTGGATGCATTCACTCAGAATCCACCGCATACCTTCGCAGCGATCCTCATGGATATCCAGATGCCGATAATGAATGGCTACGATGCCTCCAGGGCAATCCGCGCCTCTGGCAGAGAAGATGCAACCACCATACCGATCATTGCCATGACCGCCGATGCCTTCGCCGAAGACGTTGCCAAAGCCATGTCCGCCGGAATGGATGAGCATATTGCCAAACCGATCGACCCCAAAGTTCTTTTCCAGACTTTGAACAAATTCCTGAATATCGATAAGGCACAATAACCATGCTAAAAACGCCCCTGTCATCAACCTATCCGGCTGATGACAGGGGCGTTTCTCATACACAAGCTGCAAACGTCTTTATTCGCCCTATTGAATATAAATTTCCGTATCCAATGTATTATCGATTGCATAATTCGTGCTGCAACGCGTCTTCTTCGCCGAATGAGACGTTACAGCGATCTCATTCCCCCGCAATTTCTCATTGAGTTCCTTCAGTCTTTTCGTCGTGCTCTGAACCGCCGCGGGGGTGGTATCCTGCGGTGCTGCTGCATTTACTTTGCTATCTTTGCCAGCCGCTGCTCCGACGGCAATGCCGCCCTGCAGATGCAGTTTCATCACACCAGCCGGTTGGCCCTGTGGAACCGTATACGGGATCATGACCGTCTCGATTGGCTTACGGAATGGCCGCAACTGTACCCTGAGATTCACAGTTTCCCCCGGTCTGACCGTAGATCTGTCCGGTACTACTTTGACGATTGAGGCCGTATTCCGTTCACGGCTCACAACTACCTTCACATCGATATCCGTCACATCCGGATCCTTCTCCGCATCCGAGAGGATGATTCCCAATGCCTGAGCCAACCGATTGCCGGCTATAGAATTGACACCCGCCTGCCGATAGCAGACATCCTCATAGCTATAGCTGCCATTCGGAACACCAGCCGCCTTGATGGTAAAATGGACTTGTGCGGCTGTGCCAGCTTCCGAAAGCACCTCTTTCCGGATTCCTGCAGACACCATCTGCCCGGCCAGCTTCCCGATCATCTCTTCATTATAGGCAATCTTTGATTGATAAGTGACTTCCTTACCCGTATCCTTATCCTTCACCGTCAAACGAATCGGCACATAATGCGGATACTCCCCAATTACCCCCGCAATACCTTTCTCAGTGTTCTGTGAGATACGACCGATCACCGGACCAAAATTCACAAAACGGTTTCCGTCCACAGGCCCATACAACGATCCGATCACAGTTGCCGTCGTCATGAACGCATTGACATTCCCCTGCTTCATACTTGAATCCGAATGTCCAAACGCCAGCATGCGACTGCCATCCACTAACGTAACGGTCCCACTACTTGCTGCAGAAATATCGCCAATCATATAAGCAACACCAACCGGTGATCCCGCCCCGAAACCAACTTTAGCAATGTTGGCTGCAACAGCAGTGCCATCCATCTTCACTGAGCTGCCATCACAGCTGCTAGGCTGATCGAATATCGCCAGCATATCAGCAATTGGCGTCACCTTCATATAGCGGTTATACGTTTCCTTCCTGTGCCATGCCAAGGCTCCGGCTAACTTGCCATCAATATAGACCGGACTGCCGCTGAACCCATGCACTGAACCACGATCTACATCTGCCGCCTGTCCGGAGAACTCCACATAGATATCGTTCCTTTCTCCCCAGCCAACATCCATCACGTTCACTTTCAGTTCCCGCTTCCGACCGGAACTATCCACCACCGTGACCGCTTTGCCCTGCATCCCCGGATGAATCTCTGTCAGGCTGATGCAGGCAGGTATCTGAGCCCCTACCACAAGCGGGCTCCCAAACAAAAAAGCCCCAGCCAGACAAACCGCTGTAAATCCTTTTACCATTCCATTTTTCATTTTGCCATCTCCTGCTTCAATTTACATCCCTGTGATTTTAATCCAACTCCCAATGCCCATTTTTCCCCTTTCCAACGTAATTTACATTCCCCATCTGTGCGATCATCCGGCCAACTGTTTTTTCATTCTTGCCAATGCGCTCAGCCATCTCACGTCTCGTAACATGAGAATTAGAATATATCATTTCCATAATGGCCTTTTTCCATTCCTCCCGAGGGACATTTCGAGAGACATTTCGAGAGACATTTCGAGAGACATTTCGAGGGACATTCTCCTCCTTCCGATAATTCAAGTTTTTCAAAGTTACACGAAAGATTGTCTGCGCAGAATAAAACACAGGCAATTTCTCACCGGTATAATTGCTAGCAGCCTGATAGTATTCCATGATCTTCCCTAACCCACTGCCTTGACGCTCCATATATCCTAACCGACCAAAGATATCCGCCAATAGCGGATTACGCCGCTTTGATGGTACATCAGACAATTCCCAATTCTGTATAAGCGTGCCATCCATCATTCCTCCTGGAGAATATATTTCCAGACGGTCATCAAAAATATCCAGATGCACTTCGCTGCCTATTTCCAGATAGTCTCTATGTACCAAGGCATTGACCAGCACCTCGAAAACACTACGCTCCACATAGTCTGGCAATTCCAGCCGCGAGGCGGGTAATTTCTTCCACATCAAATGATTGTGCTTCCGCAAAAAATTAAGACCATTTTCAAGCAGCAGGATAATACTACCACTGTATTCAGCACTATCCAGCGCCTCCAGGATGCCGCCAGTCTTGTCCAAACCATTCCAGCGTGTGCAGAATAAACGCGAAAATCGAATTGGTGAATCATCGGCCAGCAGTGCTCCAGCGTTACTGAGTTGTCCTTCATGATTGCAGATTCCATATGACTCATAATTCTTTTCGTCAAAACTATGCTGTGTCCAAGTATGATAGCGTTCCCGGAATTTGCTGAATGCGAAATCTGCAAAATCATATCCAGAGGGCAGGATATCCCACGATGAATGCCTGCCACGCAATATGAGCCTTTTCGTTGTCATGGCATCAGCCAATACGCTCTCATTGCCTATACGTGTATAAGTCTCTAATCTGCCATCAGCGGCGTAATAATATGGCGTCTCTTGTCCGGGAAAAACCTCTAAAGTCAAAATATCCAGGCCACTTATCCGATGAATCTGCAAACGTGTATCGGGCACCGGCTGCATCTTCATCTTCAAGATCTCGCTGATCCGTTCCGACACACGTTTGACATCAGGCACCCCTGTTAGTCTGTCATCATCCGTTACACCAAAAATCAATACACCACCTTGTCCATTAGCAAAAGCGCTGACACTCTTTAACCAACTCTTAGGCCTGCGCTCTTCCAGGGCTTCTTTTTTATCATAATCCGTAGTTTCCCCAATGAATTTTTGTAGATCCATATCTGCCTTCGCCTCAATCCTACACTTATTAAGGGCTTCGCTACCATGTATAGGTAGCAAACCAGCTTTGTACTTGAAAAAACTAGAAATTGTCTGTGGCTCCCCACCCCAGGTGTTTTTCTTAAAACTCCACTAATTTGAATCTGCTTGTTTATCGGCAGCACCTTTTATGCACCTTTATTATAGCCCGTATGAATTCCGTCAGCAAGAGCCATCGTTTCCTGCCATAACAGTGTTTTCAACAATAATAGCAAATACAGTTGAATAGAACAAGCTATACATAAATCAATTTTCAAAAATAAAATAGCATAAAACATCAGATATTTGCCAAATCATTGTAGACAAATGGCAAATGCAGACAAATCATAGATAAGAATAAGCCCCAGCCTTTATTTATAAGGGCCGGGGCTTATATTATTTGAATTCCACGAACTCGTCGATGCGGGCACCGCCTTTGATCATGGGCTCTACAAAACTGCGCCAGACGTTCAGGACGATGACTCTTGGGTGGGTCTTATCAGCCAGGGCACGCTGCAAGGCTTCGGCAAATTCTTCCTGTGTCGAGACGGTCTCGGCCTCGATGCCGAAACTGCTGGCATAGGCGGCAAAGTCCATCTGATAGTCGAATTCACAGGCGATGTAGCGTTCCTTATACATAACTTTCTGCAGCTGACGAATCATGCCCAGGCTGCTGTTGTTGACGATGAGCGAGAGCACTGGCAGCTGCAACCGGGCAATGGTATAGTACTCATTGCCTGTCATCTTGATACCGCCATCACCGGCGACATGGATGACACGCCGGGTGTCGCCATAGTAGGTCTGCGCGCCCATGGCAGCCGGCAGGCCGAATCCCATGGTGCCAAGGCCACCTGAGGTCAGCCAGGTGCGCGGCTCATCAATACGCAGGTGCAGGGCCGCCCACATCTGATGCTGACCGACATCGGTGGCAAAAGCATAGGGCTTTCCCTTGGTACTTTGCGCCACCTGATGCATGGCCCAGGGCACGGTCAGCCGGTTCACATGATAATCATAGTCATAGGCCTCCTGCCAGGCATGAATCTTGTCCCACCATTTTCTAAGCGCCGAGCCTGGCTCGTGCTTCATGAGCAGGCCAAGGATTACTTTCATATCACCAGCCAGCCCCAGCGAATTGCCAATGTTCTTATCGATCTCGGCCGGGTCGATGTCAATATGGATGAATTTCGTGTTCTGGGTATATTTTTTGAGGTTGCCGGTCTGGCGGTCGCCAAAGCGGCTGCCAAGCGCAATGACCAGATCGGCCGCACCAATGGCATGATTGGCCACTTTCTCGCCATGCATCCCCGCAAATCCCAGTGACTGGGGATGCGAGCTTGGAATAGCGCCAAGCCCCATCAGGGTGTGCACCACCGGCAGGTGATATTTCTCAATGAACGACACGACTTCTCGCGTTGCTCCGGCTGAAATCACACCACCGCCGACAATGACGACCGGCTGTACCGCCTTGATGATCTCATCTGCAGCCTCGGCTGCACAGATCAGAAAATCTGCATCCGGCTGACTATGTTTCACGGTCTCCTGTTCCATCGGCGCATAGTTCACCTCAGTAAAGAACAGGTCCCGTGGCACATCGACCAGCACCGGTCCGGGGCGGCCCTTACGAGCCAGTTCGAAAGCCTGACGAATAGCCGGCACTAACTGCTTGGCATCTTTCACCTTATAGTTATGTTTCGTGATTGGCATGGTGACATCCAGGATATCCGTTTCCTGAAAGGCGTCTTTGCCCAAAAGAGCCGTATCAACCTGACCGGTAATGGCAACCACCGGAATAGAATCCATAAAAGCAGTTGCCAGACCAGTGACGAGATTGGTCGCCCCCGGCCCCGAGGTTGCAATGCAGACACCAACCTTGCCGGATGCACGGGCATAGCCATCGGCCGCATGGGCAGCATTCTGTTCATGCGTGACGAGTACCTGCCGGATTTCCTTATCATCGTAGAATGCATCATAGAGCGGCAGAATCATACCGCCCGGATAACCGAAAACTGTATCGACGGCCTGCTCTTTAAGGCAGGCCGTCACTGCCTGTGCACCGTTCATAGTTTACACCCTCTCGCAGATGATTTTCGTAATTTCTTCTGTATTGGCCTTCCTGAAGCCTTCCCGCCAAAGATCCGGTGTACGGTAACCATCAGCCAGGGCCTTGTCGACTGCTGCTTCGATAGCATCCGCGGCCTTCTCTTCATGCAGGGAATAGCGCAGCAGCATCGCTGCGGAAAGGATCGTGCCCATCGGGTTGGCAATCCCCTGCCCCGCAATATCCGGTGCGCTGCCATGGATTGGCTCGTAAAGGCTCGTGCTCGTACCGATGGAAGCCGATGGCAGCATGCCGATCGAGCCACCAACTACAGCCGCCTCATCCGACAGAATATCACCGAACAGGTTGCCCGTTACAATGACATCGAACTGGCTGGGGCGAACGGCCAGCTGCATCGAGCAGTTATCGACATAGAGATTATTGAGCTCAACATCCGGATAGCCTTCTGCCACCTTGGCAACGGTCCGACGCCAGAGACGGGAGGTCGCAAGAACGTTGGCCTTATCCACTGAGGTCACCTTACCGCGGCGCAGCTTGGCAGTCTCAAAAGCCAGCTTGGAAATCCGCTCAACTTCTGGTACCGAGTAATTCTCGAGATCCCAGGCCCGCTCAGCGCCATCATGCTGTTCGGATTCACATTTATCGCCGAAGTAGATACCGCCAATAAGCTCTCGCACGATAACCAGATCAACGCCCTTCACACGCTCCGGCTTGAGCGGCGAGTATTCGAGCAATGCATCGGCCACTTTGACCGGACGCAGATTGGCAAAAAGGCCAAGATTCTTGCGCAGGCCCAGGATTGCCTTTTCCGGACGCAGAGCCGGATCGACATTGTCCCATTTATCGCCACCGACTGCGCCAAAGAGGACGCCGTCCGAGGCTTTGCAGGCATCAATGGTTTCCTGCGGCAATGGCGTGCCGAATTTATCATAAGCGGTTCCGCCCGCATCATGATAGGTATAACTAAGTCCCAGACCGAATTTCTCATCGGCTTTCTTCAGTACTGCTACTGCTGAATCCGTGATTTCCTTGCCGATACCATCGCCAGGAATAACTGTAATCTTATATGACATAGCCCTACAGGCCCCCTTATTTATCCTTCTTATTCTTGATATAGTTGATCAGACCGCCAGCTTTGGCGATATCCTGCACGAAAGCCTGGCAGCGGATGCGCATGGAATACATCACCAGGTCGTCAGATCCTCAATCGTACCGGTCGTCGTGTCCACCCGCAGCTGATCGTCGGCGCTGATCTTCTTCACGTCATCACCGATCTCCAGAAGCGGCAGACCGATGTTGATGCCATTACGATAGAAGATACGGGCAAAACTGGATGCAATGACCACTGGCACGCCAGAAGCCTTGATGGCTACCGGTGCATGCTCACGAGACGAGCCGCAGCCAAAGTTGCGGCCACCAACCATGATGTCGCCCGCTTTGACATTCTGGGCAAAACTCTCATCGATATCCACCATGCAGTGGCTGGCCAGTTCTTTCGGATCAAAGGTATTGAGATACCTTGCCGGGATGATGACATCCGTATCGATATTATCGCCGTAGCGCCATACTTTTCCTTCTAACTTCATCTCACTTTACCTCCTCTGCCGTGGCAATGCGTCCCAGGATTGCGCTGGCTGCCGCTACATGCGGACCAGCCAGATAGACTTCGCTGTCAACATGGCCCATGCGTCCACGGAAATTGCGGTTCGTCGTGGAAACGCATTTCTCGCCAGCTGCCATGATGCCCATATAGCCACCCAGGCATGGTCCGCAAGGTCGGCGTAGATACCGCACAGCCCGCATCGATAAAGATATCGATATAGCCGCGATGCATCGCCTCTTTGTAGATGGCCTGACTGCCCGGAATCACGATGCAGCGCACATTGTCAGCGACTTTATGCCCCTTGAATACGTTTGATGCAATCTCCAGATCCTCCAGACGGCCATTGGTGCAGGAACCGATGATGACCTGATCGATCCTGATTGGTTCCTTGATGTCCTCTACACGCTTCGTATTGCCCGGCAGATGCGGGAACGCTACGACCGGCTTGAGCTCAGACAGATTAATATCGACAACGCGGCAGTAGGCAGCATCCTCGTCGGCAGCAACCGGCTCGTATGCTTTGGTGACATGCTCGTCCACATAGGCTTTCGTGATCTCGTCAAACGGGAAGATACCAGCCTTGCCGCCCGCCTCGATGGCCATATTGGAAATGGTCAGACGGTCAGTCATAGTCAGCGCCTTGACGCCCGGTCCGGCAAACTCCAGAGATTTATACAGGGCGCCATCGACGCCGATCATACCAATGAGTGTCAGGATGACATCCTTACCATTGATACCAGCCGGTTTCGTCCCCGTAAGATTGACCTTGATGGCCTCCGGCACCTTGAACCAGGCTTCACCAGTTGCCATGGCCGCGCCAAGATCGGTCGAGCCGACACCAGTCGCAAAGCCATTGACCGCACCATAGGTGCAG
This sequence comes from Selenomonas sp., assembly GCA_022482925.1. Lineage (GTDB taxonomy): Bacteria > Bacillota > Negativicutes > Selenomonadales > Selenomonadaceae > Selenomonas_A. The sequence goes on from JAKVOG010000010.1 coordinate 29,287, forward strand.
GTGTGGGAGTCCGCGCCAATCGTCAGCATGCCCGGTGCCACGATGCCCTTCTCCGGCAGGATGACATGCTCGATGCCGACACGGCCCTGCTCAAAGTAGTTCACGATCTTATGTTTATGTGCAAAATCACGGACCGCCTTGGCCAGTTCCGCCGACTTGATGTCCTTTGCCGGCTGGAAATGATCCGGCACCAGCGCAATCTTCTCGCGGTCAAAGACCGGACGGCCGATTTCCTCGAATTTCTTGATGGATGGCGGTGCGGTGATATCATTGGCCAGCACCATGTCCAGCTTGCAGGTAATCAGCTGACCTGCAGTAACGGAGTCCAGCCCGGCATGCTTTGCCAGGATTTTCTCGCTCATATTCATCCCCATATCGATACCCTCCTGATGGCTGTAAGATTTTTATATCAGATTCAAATAAAAGCCTTCCCTTTTGGGAAGGCTTCTACTACCTTCTGTATTCTGTTATTCGCTAAAGGGATCCAGAATCCTTCAGGCTTTTTCTCAGGTTCTTAGTCCTTGGACAGGTCTGCACCGTCTTTGAGCCAGGACATCATGCCACGAAGCTGTGCGCCGACCTTCTCGATCGGATGCTCAGCATGGATACGACGCTGCATGAGGAAGTTGGCACGGCCAGCAGCACGGTTCTCAACCAGCCAGTTGCGGGCAAAAGTACCATCCTGGATCTCCGTCAGGGCTTTCTTCATCTCAGCCTTGACATCAGCCGTGATCAGACGTGGTCCGATCATATAATCGCCATACTCAGCGGTATCCGAGATGGATCTGCGCATCTTAGCCATGCCGCCCTCATACATGAGGTCAACGATGAGCTTCATCTCATGGAAGCACTCGAAATATGCCATTTCCGGTTTGTAGCCAGCTTCAACCAGCGTCTCGAAACCAGCCGTGATCAGATGGGTTACACCACCGCACAGTACACACTGCTCGCCGAAGAGGTCCGTCTCGGTCTCATCTTTGAACGTCGTCTGGATAACGCCGGCACGCGTGCCGCCGATGCCGCGGGCATAAGCCAGGGCAATATCGAAAGCCTTGCCGGAAGCATCCTTCTCAACAGCAAATACGTCAGGAACTCCGCCGCCTTCCTGTGTAGGTACGGCGAACGAGATGGCCCGGGCCTTTCGGAGCGACCATGAACACATCGACATCAGCCGGCGGAACGATCTGCTTGAAATGGATATTGAAGCCATGAGCGAAAGCGAGAGCACTGCCGGCTTTGAGGTTCGGTCCGATCTCCGCTTTGTAGACATCGGCCTGCTTCTCATCCGGGATCAGGACCATCGTGATGTCAGCCTGTTTTACAGCTTCAGCTACGGAATAGACCTTCAGGCCATGTGCCTCAGCTACCTTCTTGGACTTAGAGCCCTCATACAGGCCAATAATGACGTTGACACCACTCTCTTTCAAGTTCAGGGCATGTGCATGACCCTGGCTGCCGTAGCCGATAACAGCAACGGTCTTGCCACTCATGACTTCCCAATTGACATCCTGATCATAATAAGTTTTTGCCATAGTACTCTCTCTCCTCACAATGTTCATAAATGGTATGTTCACCGCGTTCCAGCGCAATCAGACCCGTTCGGATGACTTCAGCGATTCCCGTAAGGCTTAACCAGCCTCAGGAATGCTGACACTTTGTCATCGCTGCCCGTTATCTCAAAGATGAGCGTAGACGATTCCACATCTACGACATGAGCCCGGAAAAGCTCTCCCATCTTCAGGACATCGAGGCGATTCGTATCATCCGCCTTGACCTTGATCAGCGTCATACCGCGGCACACAGCGTTTTTCATATCCAGACGCTGAACTGCCTCGACGACCGGCATCTTCTCGAGCTGCTTGATCATCTGCTCAACCAAATTCTCATCTCCCTGCACCACGATCGTGATGCGGGAATAATCCGGCCGTTCAGTAACTCCCACCGACAGACTATCGATGTTGAATTCCCGTCTGGAAAACATACTTACAACCCGGACCAGCACACCAGTCTGATTCTCCACAAACACAGACAAGACATGTTTCATCCTGCAAACCTCCTTAGATTCATCGGATATACTTATCATATCATCATTATCCTGTCCATTCAACATGTAATGTTGTAAATATGTATACATTATTACTCTTGTGTACGTTTTTGTCAATACATTTCTGTAACTTTTTAGCCTTATTTTATAATATTTTAAGATTTTATTCTTCACAGCAAGAACATATTCATAGGCATATCCGATAATTAGTAGATATTTGTACGCATATAAAAGATTTATGCTCCATTCTTATTACACTTTTCTGAATACTCACTTTTAAACAGTGCTATACCTGGTTCTATTGTCCTGCTCCGCCGATGATGATACAATAACTTCTATAAAAGTCAACTGGAAAGGAACATCATCTGTGAAACAGGATATCCATCTCCCCCACACCAATATACTCCCTGCGATCATCAAGCCGCTGCTCACCTGGTACCACGGCCAGTCAAACGACCGGCAGCTTCCCTGGCGTCTTGCCCCCACGCCATATCATACCTGGCTGTCTGAAATCATGCTTCAGCAAACCAGGGCAAGTGCGGTAATCCCCTATTATGAACGCTTCCTGGCTGCACTGCCGGATATCGCATCCCTGGCAAACTGCGAAGATGAGCAGCTGATGAAGCTATGGCAGGGACTCGGCTACTATTCGCGAGCCCGTAACCTGAAAAAGGCTGCCATTGTCATCCAGCAACAGCATCACGGTGAACTGCCGCAGGATTTTACTGCCCTGCTCGCGCTGCCTGGTATCGGCCGCTATACTGCCAGTGCCATCGGAGCCATCAGCTGGGGCAAGCCCTGGCCAGCAGTTGATGGCAATATCCTGCGTGTCACTATGCGTGTGCTGGCAGCCGATGCCGATATCGCAGCTATCCGTACAAAAACTACCGTCGAACAAGCTCTGGCCTCGTATTACCCGGCTGACTCAGCTGCCGGCGACCTCAATCAGGCTTTCATGGACCTCGGCGCCTCCATCTGTCTGCCTCATGGAGCACCACATTGCCCACGCTGCCCGCTGCGCCAGCTCTGCCTGGCCCATGATCAGGGTAAAGAACAATTGCTTCCAATAAAAGCAGCAAAAAAAGCACGCCGTATCGAACAGCGAACCGTTCTGTTGTTAGTTCAGAACCATGCAGTTGCACTGCATCAACGCCCCGCCAAGGGACTGCTGGCCGGACTTTGGGAATTTCCAAATCTCGCAGGGAGACTTGATCAATCTGCCATAAAAGCCTGGCTTGAAGAACATAAACTGACCGCCACCCGACTGGAAGCACTCCCTCCGGCTCGTCATATCTTTTCTCACATTGAATGGCAGTTGACCGGCTGGCGTATTGAGCTAGGCACTGAAACAGACGGCTCTATCGCCGAAACAAACAGTCAGCTGGTATGGGCCGCTCGTGATGAGTTGGCAGAACGCTACAGCCTGCCATCCGCCTTTCATTATTACCTGCCCAATATTTTTTGCTGAAATTTTATAAATATCCAGGCAACAGGAAGGATTTCGTTTCTTTAATATAAAATGAATACTTATATAAAGTTGTAAGCTTGTCATGGGGGAAGGATACGCTTATAACGGATAGTGTGGCCTATATCAACACATGTAGGGCCATAAGATAAGGATTTGAGAGGTGCTGGATATGTTAAGTATTTTTTCTTCTAACAACAAGGACGAAGCCATAAAACCCGCGGTTGCCCCGGCAGCAGCGAAAACGGCCGTACCAACCGCAGCTGCCCAGCCGGACATGAAGACCGCCTATCTCGGTAAAAATGAGCTGACAGCCACCCGGCTAAAAGAGCTGGCCGATGTAGCCGAAGGCTGCGCCCTGATGATGGGATTTGTATCACCAGATCTAAGTGTCCCGGATATTGCCCGGACCATCAAGCAGGAAATCCCATCAACGACAAAACTCATCCTCATGACCACATCCGGAGAGCTCTGCCGCTGTCAGAGCAACCAGACTCTTTATTGTGAGGCACCGGAGGGCCGTGCCAAAGTCCTGCTGCAGACATTTTCCAACCGTATGATTGAAGCTGTACAAATCATCAGTATCCCTCTGCCGGATGACGATCTTCGCAACGGCGAGGTCCGCATGACGGTCAACGACCGTGTCGAGGCCATCCAGCGGGAAATCGAAAAACATACGGCTCCATTCCGTCTCAGCATTGGCCATGCATTCGCAATGGTCTATATCGATGGCGTGTCCGGTTGTGAGACCTTTGTTCAGCAGGCGCTGTTCCAGTGCGGTAAGTTCCCAATTCCGTTCATCGGCGGCAGTGCCGGCGGCAATATGGACTTTGCCCACACCTATATCTATGACAACAGCCAATGTCTGGAAAATCACGCAGTTGTTACGCTGGTCCGCCTGCAGAAAACCTACCGCTATGGCATCCTGAAATCACAGGCCGTCGAGCGTACAGGTGATGTCTTCACAGTCAGCGCCGCCAACACGGCTCTGCGCTACATTGAGACAGTCGAAGGCCCGAATGGCGAACAGACTCCTTTCATCCAGGCACTCAAGAACCACTTCGGCGTCAGCACCACACAGCAGTTGCAGGATAAACTGCAGGGCTATACCTTCGCTACGGATATCAACGGCGAAAACTTCATCCGTACGATTGCCGGCATCGATGACGCCAATGATCGCATCAGTTTCTTCTGTGACGTAGTCACGGGCGAAAAGCTCTATCTGCTGCGCCGTGAATCACTGAATGATACGCTGAGCCGCGACATCCGCGCCTTCAGCACCGGAAAACCACAGCCGATTGGCGGTATCCTCAACGACTGCATCCTGCGTCGTCTGGGCTATCCAGACGAGATCAAACATATCGACCAGTTTGCAAACCTGCCGGTAGCCGGATTCTCCAGCTTCGGTGAGATTGCCGGACTGCATGTCAATGAAACGCTGACTGCTATCTTCTTCTATCATGTCCCGGAGGGCACCGCTTTCTCGGATGAATATATCGATAATTTTGCCCGCAGCTATGCAAACTGCAATGCTTTCTTCTTCCATCGTGTCATCGACCGGCAGAAACACACGGAAGCCCTGAAAGACAACCTGATCCAAATGTTCCAGGACTACCAGGCCAAGATGCCGGGCATCGTCAAGACCATCATGAACATGTCTAAAGATGTCGATCAGCTCCAGGCCGCCATCAAGCAGCTCTCTGGCGGTATTGATGAGCAGAACGGTCTCTTCAATCAGCTGATGGAGCGCAACAGCGAGATCACACCAAAACTGGATATGCTCTCACAGAGCACCCAGAAAATCGACAACGTCATGAAGATGATCAATGAACTGGCTGCCCAGACCAACCTGCTGGCACTCAATGCCGCAATCGAAGCAGCCCGTGCCGGTGAAGCCGGACGTGGGTTCTCTGTTGTTGCTCAGGAAGTCCGCAAACTTTCGGAGAACACCCAGACCAGCCTGCATACCTCTGATGAGGCAATCAGTGTATTGCTTCACGATGTCGAAGAGATTGACAATATCCTGGCAGACAATAAACAGTTCGAGGATAAGATCAATGAATTTGATGCCCATTTCGCTACGCAGATGAAAGACCTGCACAAAAACCTCAGCGAGGGTGTCGCTCATATTCAGAAATCAACGGAATCCATTCGTGACCTTGAGACAATCAATGACAAGACCAAGCTCGAAATGGATAAACTCACAACGATTATCCACAATATCGAAATGGGTATCTGATTCACTCCATAAATAAAACGACAGGCCACTTCGCAATGAAGTGGCCTGTCGTTTTATTTACGTGACATGCACTTAGTCCAGTTTCAGTTTTTCCTGTGCCGATACGTGACGGTTAAAACCGACTTCCTCCCTTGATAATCCGAGGGCAAAGCCTACGAGCTGCTGCAGATGAAGGATCGGCACCTCTGCCTGGGATTTCACCGCGCTACGGCCCTCCGGCTCATACATATCCAGTTGCATCTGGCAGAGCGGACAAGGTGTCACGATGGCATTTGCGCCAGCTTTGTCCGCACTGTCAACGATCTGCCCGGTAACGGTCAGTACATCATGTTCCGCGGCCAGCTGCGCATGGAAGCCACAGCACTTGCGGCTCGCACTGAACCATACAGCCTCAGCCCCCAGCTTGCGGATCAGGCGCTCCAGATACTCCGGATGCTTGCCATCCCCGTGGTTCATCACATCCTGTGGCCGCAGGATATGACAGCCATAATAGCCGGCTACCTTCAGGCTGCTCAATGGACGGACGATCTTGCCGTCGAGCAGTTCCGGATGATCATCAAGCACCCAGAGAAAATGTGTGATCTTGCTGGTCCCTTTATATTCATAAGGGTGTCCGGACTCCTTGAGAATCCCATTGACTTTCTCCCTCAATGCCTTGTTTTCATCCAGGCGTTTCTTGGCCGTACGCAGCTGCAGCGTGCAGGTATTGCAGACCGTCATGATGTCCAGCCCCATGTTCTCAGCAATCGAGATATTGCGGGCGTTGACCGCCAGCGCAGCCAGGTCATTGATCCCCTGTGCATGTGAGGCACCGCAACAGGTCCAGTTCGGGATCTCTGTGATCTCAATATCCAGTTTCTCACAGGTTTTCTTAAGAGATGTATAGGCTTCCGCTGCTGCTCCGTCCAGCACACAGCCCGGGAACAATGCAAATTTCATAGTCATGATTATTCTCCCTCCTTGGCAGCCGATTCCGCATTCTTCACGATCTTACGGATGGTATCGATCTCCGGATTGACCGGATGGCTATCGAGTGGATTCATCTTACCGGCATGCATAAGGCGTAGCGCCATCGGAGCCCGCAAGCCTGCCATCAGGAAACCTTCAGACTTGATGTTGAGCCTGGTCTCGTCAAGCGTCCCGGACTCACTGATATCATCATAGATCGCCTTTGCATGACGGGCACCGACATTATCGGCCAGGTTATACCTGAAGGTAGCCGCCTTGAGCTTTTCGATGGCCCCTGCCGGGTCAAGTCCCTTCGGACATTTGGCCGTACACTCCTGGCAGTTGAAGCACCGCCAGAGACCGGCATCCACTACCGCCTTCAAATGCTCTTCCGGGCTGCGGTCACGGGAATCCGCCACGAGCTTCTCAGCTTTGACAAAAATGAACGGATCCAGGAAGTCCTTCTGGTTCAGTGTATTCTTATTGCACTCCGATACACAGGAGCCACACAGGATGCAACCCGCATAAAGTTTGTATTTATCGAAATCTGCAGGTGACTGACGACAGCCATCTTCCGCGTTAAAATCCGGTTTTGGGTTGACCGTCGGCTTGATCTTCTTCAGTCTGGCATATTTGGGATCCCAATCCACGATAAGATCACGGATCACCTTGAAATTCCCCAACGGCTGAATAGTCAGCACATCGGTATCATAGCGCTTGACCAGATTCTCGATCAGCATTTCGCAGGCCAGCTCGGCATTACCATTGACCCGCACCGCACAGGCACCGCAAATACTGGAACGGCAGGAGCAGGTAAAGGACAAGGTCGGATCCTGCTTTTCCTTGACTGCAGTCAAAGCCTCCAGCACCGTCATGCCAGTCGTGACCCCCACGGTATATTCCTGTACCCATTTCTTGCCTTCAACGAAGCGATGGATTCTGAGTTTCACATCCATGATCAATACTTCCTTTCTTTCGGCTGGAATTTCGTAATGACAACATCCTTATACTCGGTCTTATACTGGCCGGTCTGACGGTCTTTCGAGATCAGCGTATGCTTGAGGAAATTCACATCATCGCGTTTCGGAAAATCGCGGCGAGTATGCGCCCCACGGCTTTCCTTGCGGGCAATGGCTCCCTGAATGATGGCTTGTGAGATCTGCAACAGCCCGCCCAACTCAAAGTACTGTTCAAATGCCGTATTGTAAACATGAGAAGTATCGCCGACATAGCAGTGTTCGTAGTCTTTTTCCAGCGCCGCAATCTCCTGTGCGGCCTGTTGCAGCTGATTTTCCTCGCGGAATACACCGACCTTGAACCACATCGTATTGACCATGGCATCACGGATCTCCGGCACACTCTTGCCGACGCTCTTGTCGCGTCCCGTGACTTCCTCAAATTTATTCAGCCATTTCTCGCAGTCCTGCGTCAGCTTGGTCTGATTGCCGGCATAGTTGTGGGACTTGGCATAGTCTGCCGCACTGTCACCAGCAACATGGCCGAATACCAGCACCTCTGACAGCGAATTTGCGCCAAACGATTCGCACCATGCACCGAGATGCAGCTGCACTCACCGGCTGCATAGACCCCCGGTACCCGCGTCTCACAGGTGTGGAAATCCATCGTTTCAAGTCCGCCCATCGAATAATGACAGGTCGGGCTGATGGGAACCGGCTGCTTCGTGATATCGACACCAGCGAACCGGCGCGAAAGATCCTCGACCTGCCCCAGCCGCTCATGGATACGGTCAGCCGGGATCTTCGTAAAGTCCAGATAGACGGCAGCCTGGATTCCTTCCCCAATACCACGTCCCTGCTCGATTTCCGTGGCAATAGCCCGCGCTACGACATCACGTGTGGCCAGCTCCATCTTCTCCGGCGCATACTTGCTCATGAAGCGTTCACCATTCTTATTGATAAGCAAGGCGCCTTCAGAACGGCTGGACTCAGACAGCAGCACACCATTGACAGCCAGACCGGTCGGGTGGAACTGCACCATCTCCGGGTCTTTGAACGGAATGCCAATATTCATGCCGGCTACGATGCCATCACCAGTCGAGCTGTACGGATTCGAAGGTGCGAATCCAGTAAGCCCGGCCAGTAGCCGCCCGTAGCGATGATGATGGACCTGGCCGGAATACCCATGAGATGACCGCTGCGCATATCGAGCGCAATCACGCCATTAAGCGTTTCACCGTCCATGCTGATCTCCAGCATCTGGCACTCCGAGATGAAGTCGATATCATGCGCCAGGCACTGCTCGAACAACGCATGTACCATCGCATGACCGGAACGGTCCTCATAGTATGCCGCCCGGGCATGCGATGATCCACCCATCTTGCGCTGATGGAAATGTCCATCCTCCTGACGGTTGTAAGGATAACCCATGAAGTCCATCTCATAGATATTCTTGCCTGCGCTGTTCGGCAAAGAACTCCACGGCATCCTGATCGCAGAGATAGTCTGCGCCCTTTACGGTATCAAAGACATGTGAATCCACACTGTCTGCCGGATCGGTCACCCCGGTCACGCCATTCATGCCGCCCTGCGCCATCGTTGAAGCCGAGCGGGTCGGAATGAGTTTTGTCATGACGGCGATCTTCAGGTTCTTATTCTCGGATGCAGCCAGTGCTGCCCGCATTCCGGCGCCACCGCTGCCGATGATCAGCACATCATAGGTGACGTCCCCTTTCTTGACCTTTTCCGGGATATTCCTACCATCCCAGACCATATAGGACCCTGCCGCCAGCACGACGCCGGCTGCTGTCGCGCCCTTGATAAAGGTACGACGTGAAATTTCCCTTGACATAGCGTTCCCTCCTAAATAATTCCGTCAGATATTTGTTTATAATAAGATAACTATAATCTATTTTACCCGACATAAAGCCAGAAGGGAAATACATCCTGCCTATGCACTATATTAGAAAAAACAATAGCCATGTATCCTTCTTTTCAGAAGAACACATGGCATATTCTTATATTCAGCGTTTCAACAGTTCGATAAAAGTCCGGGCAGCCTGGGACAGATGCTGCTGCCGGCCATAGGCGGCAACGAGCTGACGGTCCTCTGTCGGCTCCTCCAGCTCGAAGAAGAATGGTGGCTGCTGCCAACGGCAGTTCCGGGCCATCATATCCGTGACCAGAGTGATGCCCATACCAGCTGCACAAAGCTCGGCAGCATCAATGATGCTGTTGGCCTCAAAGACTACCTCCGGCTCACACTGCGTCCGCACACAAAGTTCCTCATAAACAGAGGACATCCGTCGGCTGTCCAGCAGTTTGATGAACGGCTCATGATGCATCCGGGCAAATGACAGCTTGGGATAAGGCACAACCTGCTGGCCGCCATACTTCACCGCAAAGGGATGACTCATCGGCACCGCCAGCAATGTCCGCTCACGCAGCAGGCGGATGCGATCGAAGCTGCTGTCCGGCAAAGGCTCGTAGAGCAAGGCAAAATCCACATTGCCGTTCTGTACATCTTCTCTTAGTTCACCAACACTATGTTCCCGTACCGTCAGATGAATCCCCGGATAACGGCGATGAAATTCGATAATTGGCCGGGTCAGATAGCAGGAAAAACGGGTACGTGAACTGCCGATACACAGGCTGCCGGTCCGCAGGCTGGTCAGATCAGCCGCTTCCCGTACCAGCTCCTGTTGCAGACGCTGCATATGCCGCGCTTTTGCCACATAAACCTCACCAGCCGGTGTCAGCTGCAATGGTGTCTGACTGCGATCAAAGAGCAGCGCCCCGAGCTCTCCCTCAATCTTCTTGATGCATTGGGACAACGATGGTTGTGATACAAAAAGATGCTTAGCCGCAGCGGAGAACGTCCCATCCTCTACCGCCTGCAACACATATTTCCATTCGTGTTCATCAAGCAAGCGAGTTCCACCTTTCCTTTTCCAGGCCTCAGTGGGCTATCTGCAGCAGGATAAACAGGAGCAGACCGATGCCCGAACCAACGATCGACCCATTCATGCGAATCCACAGAAAATCCGGCTCCACCTTATCATAGACCAGATGATTAAGCTGTTCATCGGTAAGTCGTGACAACACCTTGGTCACGATGACCCCTACCAGCGTCTGCGCATGCAGTGCCGAGCGGGCAATGACATCATAGAGGAAATCCCCAATGCAGTTCTGCAGCGTTTCATCCGCAGCGACCAGCTGCAATGTACGCTGATACTCCTGCTGCACGATCTGTTCCAGCCGCGACTGCAAAAGCCCGGCCGCTTCGGACACAGCCTCAGGCTCAACGGCACGATCTTCAGCCAGCAGATAATCTTTGACCTGCTGCAGCGTCTCGCCAATGGCACGCTCCAAAGGCAGTTGATGGATCAGGCTGTCCCGCAGGACAGTCAGCAGCTCATGAGTTGCCGGATCATCAGCCAATCCTGCGGCCTGTTCATAAAAGAGCTCCAGCATTTCCTGCTGCAGCGCCGAATCACGTGTTTCCAACTCGGTCAGCATACTCTGCAACTGACGCTGGATCAGTGCAGCAGCTTCTTCATAATTCACCAGATCCACAGCCTGCGCAAAGCTGGCCAGCAAAGCCGCCAGCGGGTTGCGGGTCTGCGCTTTCCCATACTCCTCCAGCAGATGCAGGAGAGCCTGCCGTGTACTATCCTGACCAGCCAGCTGCTGTCCATAGGCAGCCAGCTTCGCCAGCCCGTCCTTGTCGCGGCCAGTCTGACGCAGCCAGCGAACGACAAGACGCACAAAGCCTTCCGGCTCCAGCCGCAGCAGCGTCCCTCTGATCTTCTCCGCCAAGGATGCAGACTGCGTGGCAACATCCTGTTCCAGCAGGAAATTCTGCCCATAGCAGACCAGTCTGCCCGTCAACCGCGCTTCCGTCTCTGGCTGTCCCAGCCAGCCCATGAGCAGTGGCAGCAGCTTCAGCCGGTCCAGGTGACCGAATATCTTACGCCGGGAAAAGAATTCCCTCTGCACCATCGTCACCGATGCATCGATGAAGGCCTGCCGGCGATTCGGCAGGATAGCCGTATGATACGGAAAGCCCAGTGGCTTCCGAAAAAGTGCCGTAACAGCAAACCAGTCCGCAATGCCGCCGACCAGTGCAGCCTCGGCACAGAACAGCATCCCATCTGCTACCACACTGTGTGGATACTGCAGGTGCACGCACAGAGAAAAGAAAAACACCACCAGTGCCAGCAGCAGGGTCTTGTCGGCTTTGTTCCAATCTGACCAGATCACAGTCCCCACATCCTTTCCACCACGGTTACCACCAGATAAAGACCCATGCCGACCAGGGAACCCACAATCGAACCATTGATGCGGATCATCTGCAGATCATCTTCTACCTTGCCTTCCACAAAAGCCACCAGCGCATCATCAGAGAACTCATTGAGGCGTTCACGGATCAGGCCCGGTATCAGTTCATGATGGCGGTTCAGCTCATCAGCAAAGAAATTTTTAAGAAACTGATCGAAACGCTGCTGCGCGGATGCCGAGCGCACGAAATCATCAAGGCGGGCATCCACGAATGCATTGAGTGGTTCCAGCCAGAGTGGCTGACTGCCCTGGATATTGCAGGCCAGCCACTCCTGCAGGAATGGCACAAGATCCAGATTGGACAACAATTTTTCCCGATAGGCCTGCAGCATATCCGTAAGCCGATCCTCCCGGCTCAGGCTGCGCAGCATGGTCTCAAGGCCAGCCTTGATGCCGGCGTATGTCTGCGACTGCCCCGACAGCCAGTCGTTCAGCTGCACGCCCAGCCGCTCGGTCAGCAACTCAAGAATACGTTCATCCGTAAGCCCGATGGAAGACAATACAAACGCGCGCCCGGCAGAATCTTTCTCATAGCTCTGGCGCAGAATCCGGATTTCCTGAAGCATCATCTGCTGAAAGGCCGGTGCCGTCAGCATCCGCTGACCGACCTGAAGCAATCCGGACAGAATGCATTCCGATTGCTTTTCCTCAGCCAGCAGTGCCACCATATCCGTCAGCACGGTCTCAAAGGTCAATTTGCCCAGTCCATCCTGTACAGCTGGTGCCAATGCCTTCTGCCATAGCCTGCGTATCAAGCGTGGCAGCCACCCGCAACGAAACCGTATCCACAGCCTCCCGAACCCGTTCCCGGCCCGAGCGGTGTTCCAGATAGTCCACCATCAAGCGGCTCATATCCTGCTCACGAAGCACACTCATGATGTTCTCCGTACTCAGCAGATCCTCACTGGCAAATGTCACGATCGCATCCATGATCCGACCGCGATTACGCCGCAGAATATCCGTCCGATAAGAGATTCCCAGCGGCTTACGGAAAATGGCGGTCACGGCGAACCAATCCGCCAGACCGCCAATCGTTGCCGCCAGGAATCCATGATGCAGAAGCCCCGGCAGGAACCCGCCGCTCAAACTGAGCGTACCGATAAACCCTGCCGCACTTATACCTAAAGCCAGGTTGGCTTTATTTTTCTTTTGCAAGAATCACACCTCAGATTCGTCCAGCAATTTCCTTTATATATGCCTTGAACGGCTCCCCCAGGTCCTCACGGCGCAGGGCAAACTCTACCGTTGCTTTGAGGAAGCCCAATTTGTCACCCAGATCATAACGCAGTCCCTCGAAATCATACGCATAAACGGCATCCTCACGTGCCAGGACCTTCAAGGCATCCGTCAGCTGAATCTCATTTCCCTTGCCCGGTTTCGTCTGAGCCAGGATATCAAAGATCTGGGGCTTGATGATATAACGCCCCAGCACGGCCATATGACTTGGTGCCTCTTTCAAAGTCGGTTTCTCGACCATATCCGAGACACGCATGAGACGGTTATTATCCGTCTTCGTACCAGCTACGATACCATAAGAAGAAACTTTTTCATCCGCTACATTCTGGCAGCCAAGTACCGATCCCCCGGTTGCCTCATAGATGTCCATCAGCTGACGGAGCGCCGGCTTCGCCGGATTATAGACTACATCATCACCAAGCAGTACAGCAAATGGCTCATTGCCCATAAAAGAACGCGCACAAAGAATCGCATCACCCAAACCACGCATATAACGCTGACGGATATAATGGATATTGATATCAGCCGTCTCCTGAACCATCTTCAAAAGGTCGTTTTTCCCTTTGCGCTGCAGCTCAGCCTCAAGCGCTGGTGCACTGTCAAAATGATCTTCGATGGCACGTTTGCCGTGCCCGCTGATGATCAGAATATCTTCGATTCCGCTGGCCACTGCCTCTTCAACAATATACTGGATGGTCGGCTTATCGACGATTGGCAGCATTTCCTTTGGCGTTGCTTTCGTAGCCGGCAGGAACCGGGTACCATAGCCAGCGGCCGGAATAACTGCTTTCCTGATTTTCTGCATCATAAAAAAAACCCCTCGTTTCGTTATTTACCCCTATCTTTATATAATTATACACAAATCATCATTTTCCTGCCACCCACAGAAAACTTCATGATCTAAAATCAATTCCTGCTACAGGTATGCCTCTGAGTCCAACGTAAAAAGGCTGTGACCGCCATCCACGAAATCGTGTGATCATAGCCCTTTCTTTATCTTATGAGCTTTCCCCGCCTCAGCCGCCAGTTGCGCCCGGGATTGAGCCGCCCAGCACGCAGCTTCCTGCTCCATACCAATATACTTTACCGGTGATGCCATGGCTTTTTCAGCATAGTATAGTGCTTTCTCATAGTCCTGCAGCACGAAATAGCAATTTGCCAGATAAAAAGCATGACGCGGCTGCTCGCCCGTTTCTGCGATTTCCCGTTGAAGCAACGCCAGATTCCGCCGGATCTTGCTCTGAATACGTCGGGAAGAATAACCGGTATGCCGGATCTGCAGGCGCTGTTCTTCTACTATGGCTTCCAACGGATGTCCATCAGCCCATTGCAGCACCTCATGCACACGCCCCGTATAGCGCAGCGCCGGATGACAACGGAAAAGCCGCACACTGACTGCCCGCTGTATCTCCAGTTCGTCCTGGTCTTCATCCACATTATGAAGCCCGGCAAAGACGGCCTCAACTTCAGGCTGCTCAGTCTCGATCGCGGCCAGTAGTCCGCGCACGCATTCCGGTGACTGCACCGTCTCATCGGCATCCATGAAGGCAATCCAGTCGCCATCGGCTATTTCCAGCGCCACATTTCTTGCCACCGAGAAATCATCGGTCCATGGACACGACCGAATAGTCAGTGGCGGAACACCGACCGTTTCCTGCTGCCAGTGCCGGGCCAGCGAAACCGTACGGTCCGTCGAACCAGTATCCACCAGCACAATCGCATCACTATACGAACGAACCGCATCCAGCCAGCCTGTCACCGCCTGTTCTTCATTCCGCATGATGCCACATGCCGTGATACGTATTCCGCTCATAGCGCGTACAATACGCTGCCAGCGCTGCAGCTGATCCTGACAGTACACACACTGCCGGGCAGAAAATATCCCCAGGGAAGCCGTATCACCTCGGGCAGTCGCCTCGGCAAAACAGCGCAGCGCCTCCCGCAATTCCTGTCTGGCAGCCGGATAATCAAACTGCCAGGCCAGACATTGCGCATATTCTGCATGGAATTCCGGCATAGCCGGAAAATCCCGGACAGCCTGCCGGGCATTTTCCAGCCTTTCCTGCCAGTTTTCCACATGCTGTGCAAAATACTGCAGCTGCATGCGATAGGATTCAATATGATGATTCCTGCCAGTACACTGCTCCATTTCATTCATCTCCTGTCCGTGCTGTTCTACTTTATTATTTTATTTATTATTTATTATTTTACATCTGCCAGCAAAAATCCTGCCTGAAATAGCTGCATTTAAAAACGCAGCAACAAAACAGTTACTGCGTTCTTTCTGCTGTTATAGCATTACAAACTTCATTTCCGATCAAATACCCAGAGGAAGCCGGCAAAATCCGTATCGATCTTCTCTACAGACAAGCCACTGTACATGAGCTCATCCCCATAGAAACACTGACCGACCAGATTGCTTCTGGCTTCACCGCCAAAGTCCATCGAGGTACGCTGGGCCGGCAGATAGGTCGTCAGCTCATATTCGGCTTCCTGATCAAGTGCCTGCAGGTTCAGCGTACGGATTGGTGTTGCCGGAGTGGCCAACGTCTTGAAATACATCAGGACAACCTGCTTATCGTCTTCACTCACGAATTCCCAGGCCGTCTCATTGCGATCACCTGCAAACGGCGTGAGCAGCCGATAGAAGCGTCCCAGCTGCAATGTCGGACGAATCTTCTTATAAAGCGCAATATGATCCCTGACCTGCTGTTTTTCCGCATCGCTCATACGCGTGATATCCAGCTCGTAGCCGAAATCGCCGGCCATGGCACAGATGGCCCGTGTCTGCATGCTCGTCGTTCGACCCATCTGATGATTTGGCGTAACGGATACATGGGCGCCCATCGTGATTGGCGGGAACACCATGCTCGTACCGCTCTGGATGGCGAGACGGCAGACTGCATCCGTATTGTCGCTGGCCCAGGTCTGCGGCATATAGTAGAGCATCCCCGCATCAAAGCGGCCGCCGCCGCCCGAGCAGCTCTCAAACAGGATATCCGGAAACGCCTTTGTCAGCCGTTCCAGCACATCATAGAGTCCCAGCACAAAACGGGTCTTCGTCTCACCCTGCCGCTCAGCCGGCAGAGCCGCCGAAAAGGCCTCCGACAGATGCCGGTTAAAGTCCCATTTGACATAATCGATGGGTGCCGAGTGCAGCACCTTGCTGACCGATGTCACGATATAGTCACGAACCTCTTCACGCGACAAGTCGAGCACCAGCTGATGTCGGCTGTAACTGGCCGGATAATTAGGCACATGCAGCGTCCAGTCCGGATGAACACGATAGAGATCTGAGTCCTCCGATACCATCTCCGGCTCAAACCACAGACCGAACTTCAATCCGCGGCGATGAGCAGAATCCGCTACACCATTGAGGCCCTTCTTGAGCTTCTTCGTATTGATGACCCAGTCTCCCAGGGAGGTATTGTCATCATTGCGATGACCGAACCAGCCGTCATCGAGGACCAGCAGCTCGATGCCAAGATCCGCCGCACAGTCAGCCAGCTTATCGATCTTCTCATCATCAAAGTCGAAATAGGTAGCCTCCCAGTTATTGACGAGGATTGGGCGCAGCGCATGCTGATGGCGTCCGCGCACGATATGTTCGCGCACGATATGATGGAAGGCCTGGCTCATGCCATTGAATCCATCCGGACTGAACGTCATCAATGCCTCCGGGGTCTGGAAACTCTCCCCCGCCTTCAGATGCCAGCGGAACTCAGCCGGATTGATGCCACCGAGTACACGGGTCGATCCGAACTGCTCGACCTCCGTCCGGAAAGAAAACTCTCCGCTCCAGACCAGGCTGAACCCGTAGACGTCCCCGCTCATCTCAGTAGCTTCTCTACGTGCCAGGGCCAGGAACGGCGACTGCTGATGAGAGCTGGCGCCACGGCGGCTGGCAGTTTCCTGGATGCCATGCATGAGCGGCACCCGCTCCAGACTGCGCTCCGCTGCATGCCCGCCATAGAGACTCAGCCGGTCAAAATCATGGTCGGCAAAATCCATGGCAAAACTGGCGGCAGACAGAAGCTCCACGGGCTGACTGCCGGTATTGATGATGCGGGCGCTGCGGGCAATGACCGGCTGATCGGCAAAGATCGTATAGCTCAGCTCGATGCCCAGTGCACCTTTCGTATCATTCAGGCTGATGGTCAGCGTCTCCGCTTCATCCGCTTTGGCATAAGCGGCTGGCAGACCACGCAGGGCCGGCTTGCCCGCTTTGATCTTATAGCTGCTGTAAGCAAGCTCTGTCACCGTCGTCCCATTGCTGAGACGAACGGCATAGGCCGGCAGGCGATAGTCGCCATGTCCATAAGCCGGATATTCCTGCGGCAGCACATCCAGTGAGAAGGTCCGCTCGTTCGGCCAGGCCGCCGGCTGCGGGGAAAAAGCCCGGTCAATGGCCTGGAACGGCGTGCTGTCACGGAACGCCCGCAACGGACGTCCCCAGTAACGATGCAAGAGATATTTATTGCGGACCAGCTGAAGCACATAGCTGGTATACGCATTCTTTAAGTGAAAGATGCCTGTTTTTTCATCAAACGTAATCAAAGAAAATCCCCCTTAGTCATCAAATACCCTTTACATAGAATTCAAAATGCATGGATTCATTCTTTACCCGGTACTCATCCAGCACCGGTGCGCCCCAGGTGTCATCGCCGCCTACACCGCACTGACCAAGCGAAGCACGCAGATAGGTGTGATGAACCGCTGGCAGATCATAGCTGTGACGCGCGTTCTCCAGATCATGTGCACTGTATGGCAGTGCGGATGCCTCGAACGGCTCCCCGCCCGAAAGGCGCAGTCCGCGTCCACGACGGTCCGTCACTTCAAACCAGCGGATGCCGCCATGATTGCCGCATTCCTGTGGCAGGAGATACGGTTCAACTTCTGCCTGTGCCGTTGTCTCATAGATGCCAAGTTTCGCGCCCTGCTGACGATCCACATAGTTATCCAGCGGCCCATAGCCATAGAACCGGATCTGATCGTAATCAGCCGGCAATGTGAAGAGCATCGCAAAGTCCGGAATTTCCGGCAGTCCCTCAGTCTGCTCATAGTCCAGCTCTGTCTTGATCGAGCCATCCTTGCAGACCGTGTAGGTGATCGTGCAGGCACTGACCGGCTGCGTAGCCAGCTCGTAAGTGAAGCGCACGGAAATCTGGCGGGCCTCATATTCTTTGATGCCCAGCTGGCCGAGCCAGTTGAACGTCTGCCATTCGCCTGCTTCCTGCTTCATTTCCTTCTTCACGCAGCGACGGTACAGGCTGGCCAGCTTCCACTGCGCCACGGCAAAGTCACGACGGCTGCCGTAATCATTATCAACCGGCGCACGCCAGAAGCTCGGCTTCGGCATCTCTTCCACCAGTTCAACCCCATCATACTTATAGGAAACAAGGTTTCCCTGCGCACTCGAGAACAGGATCTCAAAGCCCTCTCCCTGAATGCCCAGCGTGATATCTCCCTGAACGATATGCAGTGGCTGATCCGTATAGGTATGCAGTCCGGCATTTGGTACATACTGCTGCACGCGCGCTGCCCTGCCGAAGTCCGTAGACTCCAGCGCCTCATCCGTCTCCGGCAGTTCCAGTTCATCTACTGTCCAGACGCCCTGTCCGAAAGCAACCTCAAAGCCGCGTTCAGCCCAGGCTGTGTCTTCTTTCAGGCGCAGCGAAGCCGTCAGGACTTCCTCCCCGGCATCCGTCAACGGCAGGAAGTCCAGCTTGACCGTCCCTTCAGCTCCCGGTGCGACCGACGGGGCCGCCATCGTCTGCTGCCAGACCTTCCGTCCATCCAGCGCCAGCTCCAGATGCAGTTCATACTCCGCAGCATCCGTGAACAAACTCTTATTCCGGATGGTCAGCTGTTCGGCATCCACCGTCAACGTGAAATTCTGATAATTGAACTTCACATCCTGCAGTTTGGTCGTCAGGCTGCGATCAGCAAAGAGGATGCCATCGCCACTGAAGTTGTAATCCGATGGACGATCGCCCATATCACCGCCGTAGGCCATTGCTTCTTTACCATAGCGGTCACGATGCCAGATTGCCTGGTCCACGAAGTCCCAGATGAAACCGCCCTGATACAGTGGTTCCGTCTCCGTCAGCTCCGTGTATTTGTGCATGCCGCCATTGCTGTTGCCCATCGAATGCGTGTACTCACAGCAGATGAACGGCTTATCGCGATGCTCGGCCAGGAACTTCTGGATATCTGCCACCTTCGTATACATCTGGCTTTCCATATCGCTGGTCGCATTGTAACGGCGATCCCAAAAGATGCTCTCATAATGCACGAGGCGTGATGGATCCGTCTGGCGGAAATATTCGCTCATCTGGAAGATATCCTTGCCGCCGCAGGACTCATTGCCGCAGGACCAGATCAGGATCGAAGCATGGTTCTTGTCGCGCTCCAGCATGGATTTCGCACGGTCCAGGATGATCTCCTGCCATTCGTCATGGTCATTCGGCAACGTATTCTCATCACGGGCCAGCACGCCATTCTTCTGCCAGGTCCCATGAGTCTCCAGGTTCGTCTCATCGATGACATAAAGTCCATAGCGGTCGCAGAGTGCATAGATATAGCTGGAATTCGGATAATGCGAGCAGCGCAGCGCATTGATGTTATGGCGCTTCATCGTGAGGATATCCTGCTCAAAGGAAGCCGGGTCCATCGCCCGACCGCGATAGCAATCGAACTCATGACGATTTGTCCCCTTGAAGACAATGCGTTTTCCATTGAGTTTCATGATATTGCCATCCAGACGGAACTCACGGAATCCAACGGCCTGCGGGATTACTTCCTGCAGATGGCCGGCCGCATCGTAGACCGACAGCACCAACTGATAGAGCGACGGGTGTTCTGCACTCCAGAGCTGAACCTCGCTGACCTCAGCCTCGAAATGCCCGGACAGCCCATCAGCCGCCACCTCTTCACGGAGCACCTGCTGACCTGCCGGATCAAGCAGCTCACAGACCACTTTTTTCGCTGCTGCACTGTTCCACTTGAGATCCAGACTCAAACGCCCATCGTGGTAATCGTTTTCCGGAATAGCCTTTACCCATACATCCTCTACATGGACAGCCGGTTTCGTATACAGCACAACCTCACGGAACAAGCCACTGAACCGCCAGAAGTCCTGATCCTCGATCCAGCTGCCGGAACTGAAGCGGATGACCTCTACAGCCAGTTTATTCTCCCCTGCCACCAGATACGGAGTCAGATTGAAATCTGCCGGCGTAAAGGAATCCTCACTATAGCCGACATAATGACCATTGAGCCAGACGACTAGTGCCGACTCTGCCCCCTGGAAAGAAATATACGCATTATCCCATTCCTCTGGCACAACAAAATACTTCACATAGGATGCGACCGGGTTCTCACGCTCAGGAATATTCCCAGGCGTTACCGCCTCGTGCCCATCCCAGGGATAAGTCTGATTCGTGTACTGCGGTGCGCCATATCCTTCCAACTGCAAATGAGCCGGTACCCGGATTGTATCCCAGGCCCGGCAGTCATAGTCCGCTGCCTCAAAGCCGGCCGGACGCAGGGACAGGTTCTTGGCAAAATGGAATTTCCACAGTCCGTTCAAGGTCCGCCGGAACGAAGATTCCTCACGTGCCATCTCCACAGCATCCGCATAGAAACCGTGATCGCTGTGCGCTGGCAGCCGGTTTTCCTCAAAGAACGTCGGGTCCGCCAATTTTTCCATCGTAAATTCCTGTGCAGCCATAACTATTGCCTCCTAAATTCAAGCCAAGCGGCTATTAGTAAACGTTTTCTGTATAACCTATATTATACACGAAAGAACAATATAAAACAAGGATAAACCGCTTTTTGCGTAAAAAAAAACTGCCTTAAAAGGCAGCCATTTATCGGTTGGATCAGCAATCCATCAACTCATCAAGCTCTATCCCATGGGATCTGAGTTCCCCGACATTCAATGTGTGACAATCTAATTCATAGGCCATTTTATCCCAGACTGTGTCAGCCCTGACATCCTGCCGTAAATCATTTACCTCTTTCAGCAGCTCCTGGATCTTTTCGCATAGTGAATCACATGGATCGGACTTATGCTCATCCATTCGCTATATCCCACCTCTCTGCTGTTGTATATACCCTCTCGCATTGCTAAAGCAATTATATTACAGGTTTTCTGAAAATGCAATCATTCCAGGAAACTCTAATCCGATCATCAGAAACGCACTGTCTCACTGACGGGCCAGAATGAACACCGTCAACAGAATACAAGCACTGCCCAGAAAATCCAGCCAACCGAATGACTGACCTAATAATGCCACGGACAGGATGATAGCCGTCAGCGGCTCCACTGAAGCCAGCACACCAGCCTCACCAGGCTGAATATACTTCGTGCTGCCCAAGTAGAACCAAAACGCCAGCACCGAGCCAAAGATAATCACATAGAGAAATACCGCCAGCGATAACGACGTCCAGCTCCCCTGGAATGCCCAGGGCGGTGCGATAAATGAGAGTGCCAGACCTCCGAGCAGCATGCCCCAGCCTACGATGAGCGTCGCCCGCCATTGCCGGATCAGCCGCTTAGGCGTCAGCGTATAGACAGCCCCGGAAACCCCTGAGACAATTCCCCAGATCAGCGCCGGCAATGGAATCGTCAATGTTCCCGGCTCGCCATGCGTCACTAAAAGAAAAGTACCGCCAATGGCCAGCAGTACACATAGCAGTTCAACCGGCCGCGGCAGCTGATGGTTCCTGAGTGCCACATACAGGACAATAAATGCCGGCATCAGATATTGCAGGACAGTAGCCGCTGCTGCATTGCCATAAGCGATGCAGGCAAAATACGAATACTGCACAATGAGCATTCCGACCCAGGCAAAGGTCAAAAGTTCCCGGACATTCTGCCGCTCTTTCCAGACACTCCAGATATCGCCCTTATGCTGCGCAGCGTCAATAGCCAGAAGGATAATTCCTGCCAGCAACATCCGCGCAGTCACCAGCCAGCCAGTCGCAAAACCACAGTCCTGCAGCAGTACCTGACCAGCCACGCCGGACCCGCCCCAGAAGCTGCCGCCGGCTACCGCCAGCAGCACGCCTTTTTTTCGATTACTTAAATTCATTGATTATACAAATCCCTCAGTCGATATAGGTAACAGCATTCCCCTTCAACGGCAATCCCTGCCGATTTGGCAAGCCATCCGCTGTAGCCGAATAGCCAATACTCACCGCGCCAAACGGTATCTCATCATCAGCCATTCCCAGATTACGCAAATATGACAGGATCACCGGATTGTCCTGCAGCCAGCGCAGCTGATTGATCCAGCAGGTACCAAGATCGAGTGCATTGGCCGCCAGCATCATGTTCTGTATGGCAATGGAAGTATCAGCAAAATTATTGCCATAGCCTTTCTTATTGGCCACCACGATAAGGATAGGCGCATTATACTTAAATACATAAGTGCCTTTCTTCGACAGCTTGATCGCGCCCCCCATATCATCGCTATTCGCCTCGGTAATCTCCATCCTGGCAAATTCCTGACGAACCAGAGCCACGAGCTCTGCGAGCACTTCCGGTTTCCGGATCACAAGGAAATGATTCTGCTGCTTATTCTTGCCACTCGGTGCCTGACGCCCAGCCTCGATGACCTGCCTCAGCAGCTCATCTGCCACCAGTTCCGGCTTAAACTTCCGCGTACTGTGCCGGGTCGCGATGCAATCCAGCATTGCCTTCTGATTTTCCATGAGGATTCCTCCCTTGTGTTAATTCAACTCTTTTATTTTATTTCGACGACGATAAAGAAAAACCTGCCCCGCTGAACTGAATATTCAGCAGGACAGGCTGCAATGCCATATTTATTTCGCCATGAGTTTGGCAATCTTATTCGCAAAGTCAACCGGATTCTCTGGCAGGATGCCTTCAATCAGGAGTGCCTGCGTATAAAGCAGGTCGCAGTAATCCTTGAAGTCCTGGCTGTCTTTACCCGCTTCATGCAGGCTCTGCAGACGCTGGAACAGCTCATGATGCGGATTAATCTCAAGGATGCGTTTTGCCTTGAACATCGGATTATTCATCTCCGCAAAAGTCTGCTCCATCGAAAGTGACGGGCCGGCTTCATCGGCTACGAGGCAGACCGCACTGGATTTCAGACGGGCCGATACCTTGACATCTGCTACCTTGTCCGTCAGGCTCTCCTTGATATCCTTCAGCAGATCATCATTCTTCTTCTGGATATCTTCTGTTTCTTCTTGACTTCCTTGCTCTCAGCATCATCGAGGTCCAGATCACCACGGCTGATGGAATGGAACTGCTTGCCATCATATTCGCGCAGCGTCTCGATGCAGAATTCATCGACCGGATCCAGCAGATACAGTACCTCAAGCCCCTTATCACGCAGTGTCTCCATCTGCGGCAGATGCTCGATGGTCTCTTTATCCTTGGCCGTTGCATAATAGATCTTCTTCTGGCTCTCCGGCATGCGCTCTACATATTCTTTAAGCGATACCAGTTTGCTGTCTTTCGAAGTCATGAACAGCAGCAGGTCTTTGAGCTTATCAATGGTATCATTGCCGGCATACATGCTGTTATAGACACCGATCTTCAGAGACTTGCCATACTCGCCCCAGAACTTTTCATAGTCCTCACGCTTATTCTTCATCTTACGGGCCAGGCTCTTGAGGATATTCTTCTCCAGCGCCTTACCGATAACCTTGAGCTCACGGCTCTGCTGCAGCAGCTCGCGGGAGATGTTGAGCGAGAGATCCGGAGAATCCACCAGGCCCTTTACGAAGCGCAGGTAGTCCGGCAACAGGTCTTTACATTTATCCATGATGAAGACATGGCGGGAATAGAGCTGCACGCCCGGCTCATAGTCCGTATGATAAAGATTGAACGGTGCATGTGCCGGAATGGCCAGCAGTGCCGTATACTCTACGGAGCCCTCAGCCTTCGTATGGAATACTTCCATCGGCTTTTCCCACTCATGGAACTGATTCTTGAAGAACTCTTCGTATTCCTCATCCTTGATGTCGGACTTATTGCGCGTCCACAGCGGCTGCATGGAGTTCAGCGTACGCAGCTCAATGTGTTTTACCTTGTCTGCGCCTTCGATTTCCTTGCCATCTTTATCCTTTGGCGTTTCCTCGATCTCGAAATTCATCTTGATCGGGTAACGGACATAGTCGCTGTACTTCTTGACGAGGCTCTCGAGCTTATACGTATCGGTGTAGTTCTCCTCCGTGCTGTCGCCGTAGAAGTCCTTGCCGAGCTCGATCGTGATGCTCGTGCCGCGTTTCTCCTGGTCGCAGTCCTCAATGGTGTAGGAACCATCACCAGCCGACTCCCAGCGCGTTGCCTGCTTCTCGCCGGCTTTACGGGTCACGATGGTAACTTTATCCGCTACCATGAAGGCCGAATAGAAACCGACACCGAACTGACCGATGAGTTCCTTATCCGTGCTTCCTTCCCCATTCTCGCTGGCTTCCTTGGCTTTCTTGAGCTGCTCCATGAACGCTTTCGTACCGGATTTTGCGATGGTACCGATATTTTCCACGACTTCCTCGCGGCTCATGCCGATACCGTTATCGGTAATCGTCAGGGTATGCTTCTCCGCATCCGGCTGCAGGAAGATCTCAAAGCTGTCATCGCCTTCCAGCAGGTCGCGGTTCGTCAGGCTCTCGAAATGAACCTTGTCGATAGCATCCGATGCGTTGGAGATAAGCTCACGCAGGAAAATCTCGTGATTCGTATAGATGGAGTGGATCATCAGGTCCAGGAGCTGTTTAGTCTCGGCCTGAAATTCATGGGTTTCTTTTGCCATTTCAATCTGCCTTTCTTTATATGGATTCATGATTTGCGGAATTTGTTAGCACTCTATATCTCCGAGTGCTAACGTACGATTCATAGTATACGACAGAAATGACAAAAAGTCAAACGCATACTTCGTAGCATCTAGGTAAACTGAAATAGGTCACTCAGTCCATCGAAGAAGCACCAAGGCTAGGTACGATCAACCCCGCTCAGACAAAGTTCGGAGAACGAGTATATATAACACAGCAAAGGAGCGCTTAGTTCGAGGAAATTAGATCGCCGCGGGGGCAGCGCATAGCCAACATTCCGCTGAGGTAACCTGCTAGAAAAAATTTTAGGCTTTAATTAATCATTGAAAAAGCACTTAAACGCGCTTCGCTTAAACGAAAGTCTTTTTCAAGGAAGGGTGGTAGCCTAAAATTTTTTCCTTAACGCAGAACACCAAACGCTCCATTTATGGCTATGCGCTGCCCCCGCGGCTGGGCTCGATGTACCGATGGTTGCTTTTCTCTAAATCAGCTACATTGCGGGTTCTTCCATTGATGCTGAAATCCCACCAACCTGCTCGAACCGAACTAAAACCTACCGTCAGAAAGAGAACCATTTAAAAGCCGTTACTAATCGACGGCGGGCGAGGGGAACACTATTTCTTTTGGCTGGAACGACTGCCATAGGCTGGCACGCCGTAGGGACCTGCTAGATCCGTCGATTCGTTGCGGCGCCGTGGTACCGGCGCGTCAGCTAAGTAAATACTATCTTCTCAGGGCGGGACATTTAGTGCAGGACGAAAAAAATAGTTCCACCGAACCCCGTGCTGAGCCTGTGCCGACTCGTCACCTGTAACTTATCTTGCCAGCCTACCTCAACCTACCTCGTTTCTCTTCTGTAACTTCCAGTTTATGGGGTCAGTGACCAGAACAGTCCAAGGAATTTCCTCAAGCTGTCCGTCCAGATGAGAATGCCCAGCAAGATCATGAAAGCACCGGCTAACATCTGAATTTTGGGCAGATGCGCATATAAAGGACGCAGCCGGCTTAAATATTTCTGCCATACCACAGTCAACAGAAAAAATGGCAACGAGAATCCCAACGAATAAATGAACAGCAACCAGGCCCCTACCCCAACCGTTGCCGTCTCACCCGCATACCATAAGATAGCCGCCAGAACCGGTCCGGTACATGGTGTCCACCCAACCGTAAAGGCCATGCCCAATAGCAGCGAACTGAACGGACCTGTAAACTTATGCCGCAGGAACGGACGATGCTCACTCAGCAACAGCTTTGACCTGATGACTCCCATCATAAATACGCCCATAAGGATCAGCAGGACAGCTCCAATACGCCGTACGATATCCTGATACTCCCACAACCATCGTCCTGCAAAAGAAGCGGTAGCTCCCATCAGGACAAACATCAGTATAAATCCCAGGATAAAACTGATTCCGTTCCGGTAAAGCTGCCACTTCCCCTGTTTTTCGCCGCTGCCCTGTGCCAGGATCAGCGAATAGGTAGGCAACATTGGCAGTACACATGGCGATGCAAACGAAATTAATCCTGCCAGAAATGCACCCAAATAAGTGATATTACTCAATTCCATATACTTTAGCCTTTCTCAATGCTCTGTAATACCTTTTCCAGTTCAGCCCTGGTTGTCGCACCAGATTTACGGAAACGGATGACTCCTTTAGCATCTACCACAATCGTTGTCGGAATATCACGTACCTTGAACAAATGCCCTGCCTCACCATTCACGTCAAAGAGCAACGGAAACGTATAGCCTTGCTCCTGTATGAAAGAAGCGGCCTTTTCTTTCGGCTCTTCCATATTGATCGCATAAAAAGCTACCTTATCCTGATCTGCCTGATAGAAGGCTTCCATATCCGGCATCTCTGCCCGGCAGGGCGGGCACCAGCTGGCCCAGAAGTTCAGGACATAGATCCGGCCGATCTCATCTTTATTGACAGCAGCCTTCTCCCCTTTATCGTTTTCCAGCGTAAAAGTTGGTGCCTGATGCCCCACTGTCACGCCGACGTCTGATTCCTGCGCGGTCTCTGCTGTAGTCTGCTGCCTGTGATGTACGTTCTGCCAGGCTTCATAGCAATTATAAATGCTCAAAGCCAATAAAATCACACCTACTGCTGCAAGTACTTTCCTGTTCATGACTATTTCCTCCATCGTTTACATCTACTATCGTCAGCCTCTTTTCAATCCTCACTGCCATCGCCGGACATCAGGATTCTATGTTGTCTTATTATAGCAATATACCTCTGATATGACCAGCCACAGCACCATTTATTTTTATTCGCCGACGCCTTCCATGATATAGAGAAAGAGCTGCCATTCCGGCAGCTCTTTAAGGGGTTTAATCAATTAGCAGTATATCGTATATCCATTGGGGAATGGTTTATACTCAATATTTGTGGAACATATCCTGAATAGCTTTCAGGTCATGGGTCTTCGTCAGAGCCAGCTGCAGGAGGATACGTGCCTTCTGCGGGTTCAGGGAATCGCCATCGATGAAATGCTCATCAATGTAGGACTGCTCAGCCGGAATGACGGAGCCAGTACCTACACGGGAACTGCGGACTACAACAATACCAGCAGCCGTTGCTTTAGCAAGAGCTGCCTCGGCATTCTTGTGTACAGAGCCATTACCCGTGCCAGCGTAGATGATGCCTTTGACACCAGCCTTGATAGCAGCATCCACAAAAAGGGAATCGTCATTGGCCGTACCATAGATCACCTTGACATACGGCAGTTCGCTGAGATTCGATACATCGAACTCAGTCTTGGCCGTATGGATACGCGTGGAATCGCGATAGATTTCTGGTACACCATCATTGACATAACCCAGCGCACCCAGTTCCGGCGTCTTGAACGTATCAACCGACGTCGTATTCGTCTTCGTGACATCACGGGCACCGTTGATCTGATCGTTCAGCACAACCAGCACACCATGGCCGACTGCTTTCGGGCTGGCAGCGACGCGGACTGCATTCAGCAGATTCATCGGGCCATCTGCACTGATTGCCGTAGCCGGACGCATTGCGCCTGTAATAACTACCGGTTTGTTGCTCTTGACCGTCAGGTTCAGGAAATACGCCGTTTCCTCCAGCGTATCCGTACCGTGCGTGATCACAATCCCGTTCACATCGCCACGGGACAGCAGTTCATTGCAGCGCTTGGACAATTTCAGCCAGATATCATTTGTCATGTCCTTACTGTCGATGCTGCAGATCTGCTCGCCGCTGACATTCGCATAATTCTTGACTTCCGGAACCGCATTGATCAGTACATCGATTCCCAGGGCACCGGCCTTATAACCTGTCGTAGCAGTATCGGATGCAGCACTGCCGGCAATCGTTCCTCCGGTTGCCAGGATCTTCACATTCGGTTTGTCACTGGCAGCGGCAAATGCACACTGGACACCCAGCAGCATCATTGCCATCGTCATAAGAATTACTGAGACTCTTGATTTCACAAAAATTCCTCCCTTTTTCTTTCCCCACAGCCTTCCCCAAAGCCGTGGCATAGATAATTAAAACCTATGCTACGATTATAGACAGCTATCTACTGAAAACTATAGAAAAACTACTAAAAACTACAAAAGCCCGCCACATGAATATCATGCGACGGGCAGGAGTCCATTTTCAGTGTCTGTTTGTTCAACCAGCGACAGACACACTCACAGCATCAGCCTGACGGAGCTGGCCGACGAAATGTTCCGTTACGTGAAGCTCGAAATCCTCACGGCTGCGGGACAGCACGCGGTAATCCTCAGCCGTCATCTCCTGCTGTATGCCATCTGCCGTATAAACACGGAAGGAAGGAATCTCTTCGGTCCCTGTGAAGATGATGATGCGATCGGCGCCAATGCCCTGATGACGGTCGGCCAGCAGACGAATCGCACCTGCTCCTGGCATGAAACCTGCTGTACCATCAAGTACCATAATCTCTTTATCCTCCACCAGATAACTACGCACTAACATCATCTCTGTCACCGGCCTTTCTAAAACGCTCTGCCTTCACGGCTCTTTCTTTTCGATGATTTTATTATAGCAATCTTTTATTTGCAATAAAAGCTCAAAATATGCTCCAGATATTGCATATCGTGTTTTCCCCTTGTTATTTTTAGATGCATTTGGTAAAGTAAACATAATATTTGAAGTTCCGAGGTGCTAGTTTGAAAGATTACGAGAAGAAAGGCTATCTGGTCAGCGATTTCCGGGTATTCCGCCTGAAGGATGCTTCGCTGAAGCCGATTCCGTTCCATTATCACGATTTTCATAAGATCATCCTCTTCCTGGACGGTGATGTTGACTACGTCATTGAAGGCAAGACGTACCACCTGGCGGCCAGGGATATCGTCTTTGTCTCGGCTGGTGAAATCCATCGGCCGATTTTCCTGCCGAGCAAGGCGGCCTACGAACGCATTGTCATCTACGTTGCACCGGATTTCCTGCAACGCTGGCAGGAACAGGGCCGTGAGCATGCCGATCTGGCCCACTGCTTCCAGCAGGCACGCGAAACCGCCAGTGTCATGCATCAGGCCCCAGGAACCAATCATGACCTCCTCTTCCATATGGAACGCCTCGAGCGGGCGGCCCGTGGCGAGGGATTTGCCAATGGACTCTATACAGAGCTTGTGTTCATCGAGTTCATGATCCTGCTGAACCGATCGCTTGAAGATCACGAGCTGGCCGGTCTCGACAATGCCTCCTATGATCCAAAGATACAGGAAATCCTCGCTTATATCAACCAGCATCTGGCCGAAACCCTGAGCGTAGACGATCTGGCCTCCCATGCCTATATGAGCAAATTCTACCTCATGCGCAAGTTCAAAGCAGACACCGGCTATGGCATCCACCAGTATATCCGCAGCAAACGCCTGCTGCTTGCCCGTGATCTCCTGAAGACTGATCTGCCGATTACCCAGATCAGTGCAGAAGTTGGCTTTGCCGACTACTCGACATTCTCACGAGCCTTCAAGGAAATGTTCCAGTGCTCCCCCCGTGAATACCGGGCAAAATAACCACATGACAAAACATACGCTAAAACAGCCCCGAACGAATCACCTGTAAAGGTAATCCGTCCGGGGCTGTTGTTCACTTTGATCCCAATGCCTATTTATTTGCTGCCAGGATCTTCTCAGCGGCTTCATTGAGCCAATCACCATCGGTCGTCTCAATCTGTCCGGCATCGCATTCTGCGGCCAGTGCAGGCATGATAGGAATACGGCCCAGAATGTCCAGCTTGTACTGGCTGGCAATCTCCTCGATATGGCTGTGTCCGTAGATCTCATGACGCTTGCCACAATCCGGGCATTCGAAATAACTCATATTCTCCACGAGGCCAAGGATTGGTACCTTCATGGCTTCAGCCATCTTGACCGCCTTCTCGACGATCATGGAGACCAGTTCCTGCGGACTCGTGACGATGACAATACCATCCAGCTTTATCGACTGCATGACGGTAAGCGGAACATCACCGGTTCCCGGTGGCATATCGACAAACATGTAATCCACATCCTGCCAGATGAAATCATGCCAGAACTGCTTGACCACGCCACTGATGATCGGGCCACGCCATACGACCGGATCGGTCGTATGCTCAAGCAGCAGGTTCATGCTGACAATGTCAATGCCGCCGGCCGTGGTGACCGGATAGGCACCGGCCTCACTGCCGCGAATCTCCCCGCTGACACCGAACATCTTCGGGGATAGATGGGCCGGTGATATCGGCATCCATGATCCCGACATGCTGCCCTTTACGGGACATCGCAACGGACATAAGACCGGTCACGAGCGATTTGCCAACACCGCCTTTGCCACTGACCACCGCAATGACGTGACGGATGTCACTAAGCTCATTCGGTGCTTCATGCAGGTCCTTCTTACGGGTATCTGAGCCACAGGTCGTTCCACACGAGCTGCAGTCATGCGTACATTCTTCTGCCATGTTATTGCCCTCCAGTTTACTATAAAAATAAGCCTGCCCCGTTGTGCCGGATGGCACTGGATGCATACGCACCCCGGGGCAGGTTTTAATTTGTTCTTTTACGCCTTAGCTGTCTCTGCTTCAGCGGTTTCTTCAGAAGTGACCTCAGTCGGTTCCTCCGGAGTCGGTTTCGGGTCATTATCGACAATCTTGAGGTTGCGATAACGGCTCATGCCCGTACCAGCCGGAATGAGTTTACCGATGATGACGTTCTCCTTAAGACCGATGAGCGGATCAACCTTGCCCTTGATTGCTGCATCCGTGAGAACACGCGTGGTCTCCTGGAAGGATGCGGCTGACATAAAGGAATCCGTAGCCAGCGAAGCCTTGGTGATACCAAGAAGAATTGGCTTGGCCACTGCTGGCTCGCCGCTTTCCTCGATAGCCTTGGTGTTGGCTGCCTCGAACTGGTTGATGTCGATGTATTCGCCCGGCAGGAAATCCGTATTGCCGGATTCCTCGATCTTCACTTTGTGAAGCATCTGACGGACCATTACCTCGATATGCTTATCGTTGATCTCAACACCCTGGGATTTGTATACTTTCTGTACTTCGTATACCAGATAACGCTGGGTAGCCTGCAAACCGCAGACACGCAGGATATCGTGCGGGTTGATGGAACCTTCAGTGAGCTTGTCACCCGGTTTGAGATGCATCCCCTGCTTGGCAGCCATACGGGCACCATACGGGATTGCATACTCGCGGGCATCGCCCTCATCCGGTACAATCGTAACCTTGCGCATACCCTTACCGGTATCTTCAACGTCGGCACGGCCTTCGATCTCAGCGATGATGGCATGATGCTTCGGTTTACGTGCCTCGAAAAGCTCCTCGACACGTGGAAGACCCTGGGTGATATCGTCACCGGCAACACCGCCGGAATGGAACGTACGCATGGTGAGCTGAGTACCCGGCTCGCCGATGGACTGGGCAGCGATGATACCAACTGCCTCGCCGATCTCGACCTCAGCCTGGTTAGCCAGGTCACGGCCGTAGCACTTGATGCAGACACCGAACTGTGACTTACAGGTCAGCACGCTGCGGATGGATACACGGTCACGTACCTTCTCGATACGCTTAGCCAGTGCTTCATCGACAGAATCATTGATAGAAGCAACGCGTTCGCCCGTCTCCGGATCGTCGATGTTCTCAGCGAGCACACGGCCGACGATACGCTCTGCCAGCGACTCGATGATGCCGTCGCCTTCTTTGATGGCTTCGACTTCGATACCGCGGACATTGTTGTTGCGGACACGGATTTCCTTGGCATCGCTGGCCATAACTGCTGCCAGGCGCTCCTCAGAGAGGTGCTCACCAGCCGTCATAACGACGTTGCCTTCAGAATCCACCACATCACGGGTAACTTCTTTGCCACCCATCTCGTGGATCATGGAATCCTTGATCTTGGCACGACCAGCCTCATCCGGCTCGCCGAGTGTAATGGCCTCAGTGATCATCGCGTTGCTGATAGCAGCCTCGGATGCCAGAGAAGAACCGCGGACCATGATCTCGCGAACGTTCTTTTCACCAAGAACAGCCAGTTTCTCTTCGTCCAGGATCGTATCCTTTGCAAAGATAACTTCCTTTGTCCCGGCATCGATGACATCGGCCCCCAGCAGACGGCCCATAAGGCTGTCATTAAGGATCTCGAGGGCATCGAACGTGGACTCAGCCAGACGCGCACGCGCCTGAACCAGGTTCAGCGTCGAAATATCGCAATCTTCCTCACGGACAATAACGTCCTGAGCAACGTCGACCAGACGACGGGTCAGATAACCCGAGTCTGCCGTACGCAGTGCGGTATCGGCCAGACCCTTACGGGCACCATGGGAAGAAATGAAGTAATCGGATACAGACAGACCTTCACGGAAGTTTGCCGTGATTGGCAGGTCAATGATCTTACCAGACGGATCCGCCATCAGACCACGCATACCAGCCAGCTGACGCATCTGCTGTTTATTACCACGGGCACCGGAGTCAGCCATCATGAAGATTGGGTTGAAAGCATCCATGTTGTCCATCATGGCATCAGCGACGTCATCCGTAGCCACCGACCAGAGGTCGACAACCTTGTGATAACGCTCTTCTTCCGTAATGAGACCACGGTCGAACTGGCGCTCAACCTTGTTGACAACCTTCTGCGTATCGCCGATGATCGTCTTTTTCTTCTCTGGCACGATAACGTCAGAGATAGCAACAGTCATGCCGGCGATGCAGGCATAATGATAGCCAAGGTTCTTAACGCTGTCGATGACCTCAGCGGTCTTCGTCGCACCAAAGTGGTTGTAGCAGTTCGCAACGAGCTTGCCGAGTTCCTTCTTGTTCATGAGGATACCCAGCGACCACTGTTCGGAACCTTTTTCCTTGTAGTAGTAGCAGAGTTCCTGCGGCAGGATCTCGTTGAAAATCATGCGGCCCAGCGACGTCTTGACGAGGCCATAGCCTTCGATACGACACTGGATAGCAGCCTGCAGGTCGAGATCATGCTGCTGATAAGCAAGCAATGCCTCGGCAATACCGGTAACCACCTTGCCCTCGCCCTTAGCGCCCGGACGAAGAATCGTCAGGTAGTAGGAACCGAGAACCATGTCCTGCGTCGGAACGATGATAGGTTTACCATCTTTCGGTGCGAGGATGTGGTTGGCAGCCAGCATGAGGATACGGGCCTCAGTCTGAGCCTCAGAGGACAGCGGCAGATGGATAGCCATCTGGTCACCATCGAAGTCGGCGTTGTAAGCCGTGCAGGCCAGCGGATGCAGTTTCAGGGCACGGCCCTCAGTGAGAACCGGCTCGAACGCCTGGATACCCAGACGATGCAGCGTCGGTGCACGGTTCAGGAGCACCGGATGCTCTTTGATGACATCCTCCAGTACGTCCCAGACCTCCGGACGCGCACGTTCAACCATGCGCTTCGCGGATTTGATATTATGAGCGGCACCCGAAGATACCAGCTTTTTCATGACAAATGGTTTAAACAGCTCCAGAGCCATTTCTTTCGGCAGGCCGCACTGATGGAGCTTGAGCTCCGGACCGACAACGATAACGGAACGGCCGGAGTAGTCGACACGTTTACCGAGCAGATTCTGACGGAAACGTCCCTGCTTACCCTTCAGCATGTCAGACAGGGATTTGAGTGGACGGTTGCCCGGGCCCGTGACCGGACGGCCACGACGGCCATTATCGATCAGGGCATCCACAGCCTCCTGCAACATGCGTTTCTCGTTGCGGACGATGATGTCCGGTGCACCGAGATCCAGCAGACGCTTCAGGCGGTTGTTACGGTTGATGACACGACGATACAGATCATTGAGGTCGGACGTCGCAAAACGGCCACCATCAAGCTGTACCATCGGGCGCAGCTCCGGCGGAATAACCGGAACAACATCCAGGATCATCCATGACGGCTTGTTGCCGGACTTACGGAAAGCCTCAACAACCTCCAGACGGCGGATCGCGCGGATCTTCTTCTGGCCGGAAGTCGTACGGACCTCCTTGCGCAGGACTTCCGTCATGCGCTCCAGATCCAGTTCCTCGAGAAGTTCCTTGATTGCCTCGGCACCCATGCCAACACGGAACGTGTTGCCATATTTTTCAAGGGCATCATGGTATTCCTTCTCAGACAGCAGGCTCTTCTTGGCCAGATCCGTGCTCTCGCCCGGGTCCAGTACGATATAGTAAGCGAAGTACAGTACTTTCTCGAGGGCTCTCGGTGAGATATCCAGGATCAGCCCCATACGGCTTGGGATACCTTTGAAGTACCAGATATGGGAAACCGGCGCAGCCAGTTCAATATGGCCCATACGCTCGCGACGGACTTTGGCGCGTGTTACTTCAACGCCGCAACGGTCGCAGACGATTCCCTTATAACGGATGCGCTTGTACTTGCCGCAATGGCACTCCCAGTCACGGGTTGGTCCAAAGATACGCTCGCAGAACAGTCCATCGCGCTCTGGCTTCAGGGTGCGATAGTTGATGGTCTCCGGCTTCTTGACCTCACCGTATGACCACTCACGGATTTTCTCCGGAGAGGCCAGACCGATGCGCATCGAATCAAAATTGTTTACATCCAGCAAAGAGATGACACTCCCTTCTTATTCCTCACCATTACCAGCATCAGCATTGTCTACGGCCGGTTCTTCTACAGAATCCATGCTGCCGATGTCCGCAATGATGTCGTCAGGCTTTTCGTCATCCGATGAAGCTTCTCCGTCATACGAATCTGCTCCGTCAGTTTTTGGTGCAGCAACTGCGCCTTCCTTCGTCGGGTCGACACCAGCTACATCAAGATCAAGTTTCTTGGCCGTCTCATTGATGTCTTCGTCATCGTCATCCTGCAAGGAAATTTCCTTGGCATCCTCGTTGAGGACCTTGATATCCAGACCAATGGACTGGAGCTCTTTGATGAGAACCTTGAAGGACTCCGGTACGCCCGGCTCCGGAATGTTCTCACCCTTGACGATGGCCTCGTAAGCCTTGACACGGCCTACCACATCATCTGACTTGACCGTCAGGATTTCCTGCAGCGTGTAAGCTGCGCCATAAGCCTCGAGGGCCCAAACTTCCATCTCACCGAAGCGCTGGCCACCGAACTGAGCTTTACCACCCAGCGGCTGCTGCGTAACGAGGGAGTACGGTCCGGTCGAACGGGCATGAATTTTATCAGCAACCAGATGATGCAGTTTGAGGAAGTACGTGCAGCCAACGGTTACACGGTTCTCAAACGGCTCACCAGTACGGCCATCATAAAGGACCGTCTTGGCATCGGCAGCAAGGCCGGCAGCCTTGATTGTACCGAATACATCATCATCACTTGCACCATCGAATACCGGGGTAGCGATATGCAGTCCGGCTACATCCGGTTTCGGCATACCATTCTTATCGAAGTCATAACCAGCTTCGCGCAGGCGGGCTTCAACAGTCGGGTCGCCATCCTTGATCTGCTGACCAAGCATCTTGACGGCCATACCCAGATGGGCCTCGAGAATCTGTCCGATATTCATTCGGGACGGAACGCCGAGCGGGTTCAGCACGATATCAACCGGCGTGCCATCCGGCAGGAACGGCATGTCTTCCTGACGCATGATGCGGGAAACGACACCCTTATTACCATGACGACCTGCCATCTTATCACCGACAGAAATCTTACGTTTCTGGGCAATGTAGACGCGGACCAGGCGGTTGACACCTGGCGGCAGCTCATCGTTGTTCTCACGGCTGAAGATCTTGACGTCAACGATCTTGCCCTGTTCACCATGTGGTACACGCAGGGAAGTATCGCGGACTTCGCGGGCTTTCTCACCAAAGATGGCGCGCAGCAGGCGCTCCTCAGCAGTGAGCTCCGTCTCGCCTTTCGGCGTAACCTTGCCGACGAGGATATCGCCAGGGCGCACATCAGCGCCAATGGAGATAATACCTTCCTCATCGAGGTCTTTGAGGGCTTCTTCGGCCACATTCGGGATATCACGCGTGATTTCCTCTGGTCCGAGCTTCGTATCACGTGCATCGCACTCATATTCCTCGATATGAATAGAGGTATAGAGATCGCGCTTCACGAGATTCTCAGACAGCAGCACAGCATCCTCGTAGTTGTAGCCTTCCCATGGCATATAGGCAACAACGATGTTGTAGCCCAGTGCCAGTTCGCCGTGGTCCGTTGCCGGGCCGTCAGCGATTGGCTGCTTCTCCACCACTTCTTCGCCTTTGTAGACGATAGGAACCTGATTGATGCAGGTGCCCTGGTTGGAGCGCAGGAATTTCTGCAGCTTATAACGCTTGAGTTCGCCATTCTTGGCGCGGATTTCAATATAGTCAGCCGTTACCGTCTCGACGGTACCAGCCTGTTTTGCAAGGATCATGACGCCAGAGTCGCAAGCTGCCTTGTACTCCATACCGGTACCAACCAGTGGTGCCTGCGTACGAAGGAGAGGTACTGCCTGACGCTGCATGTTCGCACCCATGAGGGCACGGTTCGCATCATCGTTTTCGAGGAATGGGATCATCGCCGTTGCAATAGAGAAGACCTGACGTGGGCTTACGTCCATGTAGTCTACGGTATCGCGGTTATGCAGCCCCGTCTCTTCGTTATAACGGGCCGTAACACGGTTATTGATAAACCACTCATTCTCGTCCAATGGCTCATTGGCCTGAGCGATAACGAGCTCATCCTCTTCGTCTGCCGTCAGATAGCGGACTTCATCCGTTACCCGGCCGTTCTCTTTATCCACACGGCGATACGGCGTCTCCATGAAGCCGAACTGGTTGACACGGGCATAAGTAGCCAGCGAACCAATCAGACCGATATTCGGTCCCTCTGGGGACTCTACCGGGCACATACGGCCATAATGAGAGTTGTGAACATCGCGGACTTCGAATCCGGCACGTTCACGGGACAAACCGCCAGGTCCAAGTGCGGACAGACGGCGCTTATGAGTCAGCTCGGACAGCGGGTTGTGCTGGTCCATAAACTGAGACAGCTGAGAAGAACCAAAGAATTCTTTGATTGCAGCCACAACCGGACGGATATTGATGAGTGCCTGCGGCGTGATGACATCCACATCCTGGATGGTCATACGCTCACGAACCACACGCTCCATACGGGAAAGACCAATACGGAACTGATTCTGCAACAATTCACCAACTGCACGGACACGACGATTGCCCAGATGGTCGATATCGTCTGTATTGCCGATACCATCCATGAGATTCAGCAGATAGCTGATGGACGCAATGATATCGTTCTTCGTGATCGTGCGGTCATGGATGTCGAGCGTCGGCGAGCAGAGCATCTTGACTTTGCTGCCATCTTTCTGCAGAACATACAGCGCGACAATATTGCCTTCACCGAAAATCTGCTTCTCACGCTCTGCGTCGACAGCATCGAGCATATCTTCCGTAACAACCTCACCCTGTGGGATGACGATCTCGCCCGTTTCCTTATCGACAACCGGCTCAGCCAGAACCTTGCCGAGTACACGGCGCTTCCAGCCCAGCTTCTTCGTCAGCTTATAACGGCCAACTGTAGCAAGATCATAGCGTTTTGGATCGAAGAACAACGAATCCAGCAGCTGCTGGGCATTGTCTTCGTTGGCCGGCTCACCCGGACGCAAACGCTTATAGATCTCGATGACTGCTTTACCCTGTGACTTAACTTCTTCGCCATCACGTTCCAGCGTATTCATGATACGCGGATCTTCCCCAAAGAGGTTGACGATCTCTTCATCACTCGCAAATCCCAGAGCACGAATGAAGTATGTGACCGGCATCTTACGCGTACGATCGATGCGAACGGAAACGACATCATTGGTATCCGTCTCCAGCTCAATCCATGCACCACGGTTTGGAATAACCGTAGCATTGAACAGATGCTTACCAGTCGGATCGATTTCTTCTCCATAGTATGCACCCGGAGAACGGACCAACTGGCTGACGATAACACGCTCTGCACCATTGATGATGAACGTTCCTGTATCCGTCATGAGTGGGAAATCCCCCATGAATACTTCCTGCTCTTTGATTTCACCTGTCTCACGATTGATGAGGCGGACATTTACGCGGATTGGCGCTGCCAGAGTCACATCGCGTTCTTTGCACTCGTCGAGCTCATACTTAGGCTCGCCCAGCGAAAAACTCTCAAAAGACAATACCAGATTTCCGGAGAAATCCTGGATTGGCGAGATGTCATTGAAGATGTCCTGAAGACCTTCATCAAGGAACCACTGATAGCTGTTCCGCTGGATATCCAGCAGATGCGGCATTTCCATGACGTCCTTAATTCTGGCATAGCTATACCTGGTTCTTTTGCCCACCGGCACAGGATTAAATAACAAATCCTTCACCCCTTAGCCTGATTTATACTAGAATGATCCTTGAAATGAAGGGATTATCCGCACGCAGAATAAGACGGAATACGAGAACAAGAAAAAAAACAAGGCATTCCAAATTTTTACACCTTGCTTCCAGTTCCTTTCCGCTTGCGCATAGTTATCCCTATTCAATTTCCTGTAGTTCTTAATGCTATCATAGTTTTCCTGGTATGTCAAGCACTTTCCCTTGTCAATGAAAAGAAAAAGACCACTCCCTAAGGAGTGGTCCCTGCAATTCAGTAAAACCGAAATTACTTCAGTTCAACGGAAGCGCCAGCCTCTTCGAGCTTAGCTTTGAGAGCTTCAGCGTCAGCTTTGGCAATGTTCTCTTTAACAGCAGCCGGAGCACCATCAACGAGAGCCTTAGCTTCTTTCAGACCCAGGCCCGTAGCTTCACGGACAGCCTTGATTACGTTGATCTTCTTGTCGCCAGCAGCCGTGAGCATAACCGTGAACTCAGACTTCTCTTCAGCAGCAGCACCAGCAGCGCCACCAGCAGCAGCAACTGCAACCGGAGCAGCAGCGCTTACGCCGAATTTCTCTTCCATAGCCTTTACGAGCTCAGACAGCTCGAGGACAGTCATGTTTTCAATGGCTTCCATGATTTCTTCTTTAGTCATTTGAATATACCTCCAAAAATTTTCTTATTTTCATAATGAATTATTATATGAGAGAACACGCGGATTACGCGGATTCTTTCTGAGCGCGAACAGCGTCAAGCACATAAACAGCATTGCGAATAACACCCTGCAGCACGTTGACCGTGTTGGAAATAGGAGCATTCATGCTGCCAAGCATCTTGGCGATAAGTTCCTCGCGGGAC
Source organism: Selenomonas sp. (assembly GCA_022482925.1). Lineage (GTDB taxonomy): Bacteria > Bacillota > Negativicutes > Selenomonadales > Selenomonadaceae > Selenomonas_A. The sequence continues at coordinate 68,982 of JAKVOG010000010.1, forward strand.
GGCAGCGTAGCCAGAGCCTTGACCTCATTGACGTCAATGACCTGCCCCTCAACCATACCGACTTTGATCGTCAGCACACCGGACTCATCCAGTTTGTTCTTCTTGATGAAGCCGCCGATGACCTTTGCCGGAGCAACAGCATCCTCAGCTGAGAATGCGAAAGCCGTCGTGCCTTCGAGATGATCTGCGAGTCCTTCAATACCAGCTTCCTGGGCAGCCAGACGGAGCATCGTGTTTTTTACAACATGATACGTTACACCAGCCTCACGGAACTCGCGACGGAGAGCCGTGTCCTGAGCAACCGTCAGACCTTTGTAGCCCGTCAGGACTACACCCTTAGCACTCGTCAGCTGTTCTTTAAGTTCAGCAACGACTGCCTGCTTCTTAGACATGATTTCATTCATTCAAATACACCTCCTGCCTGTTTTGATTTTAAAGCCTGTAAAAAAACCTCCGGCTGTGTCCGCCGGAGGTTGAATGTTCAAATTCAGTGTGCTCCGGCCTCGGCAGGCGACGAAATCGTCGTTAGATGATAAAATCAAACCTGCTGTCTACAGCCATCGTTATACAGTTGTTGAGACCGGAGCCTCGTGAACCTATCAGTTGAAGATTAGTTCAGCTGAACCGGAACGCCTGGGCCCATCGTTGCGCTAACCGTAATGGAGCGCATGTACTGGCCTTTGGCAGCTGCCGGTCTTACACGGTTCAGTGTATCAATCAGGGCCTGGAAGTTCTGCTGAAGCTTCTCAGCGTCGAAAGATGCCTTACCAATCGGGCAATGTACATTGCCGGCTTTATCGGTACGGTACTCGACTTTACCTGCTTTAATCTCGGAAATAGCCTTCGTGAGATCCATCGTAACCGTGCCCAGTTTCGGGTTTGGCATGAGGCCGCGTGGGCCAAGGACCTTACCAAGACGACCGACCGTGCCCATCATATCCGGCGTAGCAACAGCGACATCAAAGTCGAGCCAGCCGCCCTGGATCTTCTGGACGATTTCATCGGAACCAACGAAGTCTGCACCTGCAGCTTCTGCTTCCTTAACCTTCTCGCCTTTTGCAAAAACGAGAACGCGCTTGGATTTACCCGTGCCATGCGGCAGGACCATAGCGCCGCGGACCTGCTGATCAGCATATTTCGGATCAACGCCCAGACGTACGTGCAGCTCGATGGTTTCATCGAACTTCTTCGTAGCCGTCTTCTTGACGAGTTCCATAGCTTCAGCAGCCGTGTAGACCTTGCCAGCTTCTACGAGCTTGCAAGCGTCCTGATATTTCTTACCAGCTTTAGCCATTGTAAGATTCTCCTCTCGTGGTAATAACGGTAATTGCCTCCCACGGGATGAAATCATAACTGGAATCAGTCAACGATTTCAATACCCATGCTGCGAGCCGTACCCTCAATCATGCGGGTAGCAGCTTCGATGTCGCCTGCGTTAAGATCTTCCATCTTGCTTTCAGCAATCTTCATCGCCTCAGCGCGCGGCAGTTTTGCAACTTTGTTCTTGTTTGGCTCACCAGAAGCCTTGTCAAGCTTAGCAGCCTTCTTCAGAAGGACAGCAGCCGGCGGAGTCTTCGTGACGAACGTGAAGGATCTATCCTCAAAAACCGTGATCACAACCGGGATAATCAGACCAGCCTGTGCTTTGGTTCTCTCGTTGAATTCCTTACAGAAGCCCATGATGTTGACACCAGCCTGGCCCAGTGCAGGACCTACCGGAGGAGCCGGATTAGCTTTACCAGCAACAACCTGGAGCTTTACAATCTTAGAAACTTTCTTTGCCATTGTATTTACACCTCCCAAAAATGGATTTCGTGGCTTCGATTAAAGCGTTTCGACCTGATCGAAGCCAAGGTCAATCGGGGTTTCCTCAACGAGAACCTTGAGCCGGCCTTTTTCCTGATCAATCTCAGAAACCGTACCGGTATAATTCTCGAAAACGCCCGAGTTGATGCGAACTACTTCCCCGATGGAAACATCCAGTTCAGTTCTGTGTTCTTCCTCGCCCATGGATTTCAAGATACGTTTCGCTTCAGCATCAGTAAGCGGTATCGGGTGTTTCTCGGAACCGACAAACCCGGTGACACCGGTAGTGTTGCGCACAACGTACCAGGAATGCTCATCGACAATCATGTCAACCAGCACATAGCCTGGGAAGACTTTTCGCGGAACGACTTTTTTCTTGCCGTCCTTGATTTCAACTTCATCCTCGACCGGAACGACAACATTGAAAATCATGTTGCTCATATTGGCCGTGTGAATCAGCCGTTCGAGATTGGCTTTAACCTTGTTCTCGTAGCCAGAATAGGTATGGATTACATACCAGGCCCTGCCAGGATTATCCTGACGCAGGTCCATCTCGTCCTTGTCTGCCATGCTTTTCTCACCCTGCTTACTTTAAAATGATGTGGAACAATCTTGCAAAGATCGTATCACAGAACCAGATCAGAGCACAGACAATCGCAACAGCGATGCCGACAACTATAGTATAGTTGAAAAGCTCCTTCTTTGTTGCCCAGGATACTTTTTTCATCTCGGCGATTACTTCGTCTATGAATTTCTTCACAGTTACTTCACATCTCCGTTCAACCCGCTAAAGCGATTATTTCGTCTCTTTGTGCAGCGTGTGCTTCTTGCAGAACTTGCAGTACTTATTGAACTCCAGACGATCCGGGTTGTTCTTCTTGTTTTTGTTGGTGCGGTAGTTGCGGCTGTGGCACTCCGTGCACTCCAACGTGATATTGTTGCGCATCTCTTATTTACACCCCTTACGTTGCGGAACTATGACTCTTACATAATGTCACTAATACAATTTAGCACACTTGCCGAAGCCTGTCAATAAGAAAACCTTGACAAGGTGAAAAATATATTCGCCCCTAATACATAAATAAAACCCCTGAAACAGGGGTTCATCAAGCAATTGGTGGCGGCGCAGAGATTTGAACTCCGGACACTGCGGGTATGAACCGCATGCTCTAGCCAACTGAGCTACGCCGCCAGAAAATATATGGAGCTGATGACCAGGATTGAACTGGTGACCTTATCCTTACCAAGGATACGCTCTACCGACTGAGCTACATCAGCACTCCTAACAAATTGGTTGCGGGGACAGGACTTGAACCTGTGACCTTCGGGTTATGAGCCCGACGAGCTACCGACTGCTCCACCCCGCGATAACCATCCGGGCAAAAGCCCAATCTATCGAAAAGTTTAGGAATATACATAATTGGTTGCGGGAACAGGACTTGAACCTGTGACCTTCGGGTTATGAGCCCGACGAGCTACCGACTGCTCCATCCCGCGATTATATCGCTTTTTGACCGCCCCGCTGTTGCGTTGCCATGTCATCGGCTGACAAGAAATTATTATAAAGTATTATACGCCATTCGTCAACCCCTTTTTTGTTTTTTTATAAAAAACTTGCAGAAGCATCTTCCAGCCTCTGCAAGTTATGTTTCTTTCTATATGATATTACAGGCAGAAATTACTTCTTTTCCTGCTTCTTGGCCACTTTTGCCCCATCCTCGAACAGATAGCGGTAATGCTGCTTGAATTCTTTCAGATCCATACGGTAAGCATTAGCCAGCCCCGGGTCATCAAGATCTCCCGGTTCCAGTCTCATCATGAGGCCACGGGCAATCTGATAATGAATCGACCCCGTATTGACCTTGCGTACCTTCGTCTTGCCAGTCTCCGGATCCTTGATATCCTCGAAGCGCATTGGTACAGCCTTGTTATCCTGAATCGTGATGATTGCACTGCTGTCACCGGCCATAAGGAACTGAACGGCAGAGAACCCCAGCGAACGGGCATAATCGATATCATAAGCAATCGGGGCTGTGCAACGCAGCTCATATCCGATTTCCTTATCAATAATAGAAAGCTTTATTCCCAGCTTTTTCACTTCTGCCAGCACAGCCTGCTTCAGGATTTCGCCAAAGTCCAGCTCGCTGTAGCGGATATGCCCATGCTCATCTTTGACAACCGAGCCAAGCTTCTCGAAATCTTCCGGCGCAATCTTCTCAATAACGCCTTCAGCAATGACCGCTACGCCATAATTCTTTCCGGTCAGATAGCGTTTGACAATCGAGCCGGTGATGATATCCACAACCTGCTGCAATGCAATCTTATCCGCCGGGAATTCCTCCGGGATAATCGTGAGTGCTGCACCAGCACTGCGTCCCATGCCAAGAGCCAGATGTCCGGCCGTACGCCCCATCGCGATGGTGAAATACCAGCGGTTATTCGTCGTACGTGCATCTTCCATAAGATTCTCGATTTCTTCGGTACCAAAAGCACGGGCTGTCTCGAATCCGAACGTCGGTACACCTTCCGGCAGTGGCAGGTCGTTGTCGATAGTCTTTGGAACATGTACAACATTAACCGTGCGCCCCATCTTGCGGGCATAGTCAGACACGGCAGCCGAGCTGTAGGCCGTATCATCACCGCCGATGGTGACCAGATGTGTGACTCCAAGTTCCGTCAGTGTCTCCACAACCGTACGCAGATCGGATTCTTTTTTTGTCGGATTGTAGCGGGACATCTTGAGGATGCAGCCGCCCGTCAGATGAATCCGGCTGATGTTTTTCGGCTCAAGCCGTATGTAGTTCTTTTCCCCACGAGCCAGGCGGGAGAAACCGTCGTAGATGCCCAATACATCCCAGCCGTGCCGGGTTGCTTCATTTACTACGCCGGAAATGACACTGTTGATACCTGGAGCCGGTCCGCCACCGCAGACAATTGCAATCACATTTTTGATACCGATCATTAGGAATTCCCCCTTTATTTTGGTTACAGTATATTTATTTCGCTGCTGAAAGGAGAATTCCTGCTTACAATGATGAATGTTTAGAAAATTTGTACCAGCAATATAAAAGAACCTGCACAACCGGCTCTATCAGCCAGTTGCACAGGTCCAATCCATCTCTATCAATCATTCAGCTTAATGCTTACCCATCTTGGATCGATGCGTCGCATTGCTCTTATTATGTGTCTTCACGCGACGGCTGCGTTCATTCCGCCCTTTATGAGCGGCTGCCTTGCCATGCGCGTACTTGGAGAGCGGCTTCGCTTTGGCTTTGCCCTTGCTGTTCCGTTTAGCCTGTTCTTTGGCCCGGATATCCTTCAGGATCTTCTCCTGCTTTTCCTTGTGCTGCTGATGACGCTCACTGTTCGCCTTCTTGATCCGGCTCTTGATACCAGCCTCGATGCGGCGCAGCAGCTCATACTGACGGGCATTGACAAAAGTCACTGCCTTGCCTTCCTGCCCTGCCCGGCCTGTGCGGCCGATGCGGTGGATATAGCTTTCCGCATCATGCGGGATATCATAGTTAAATACGTGCGTCACGCCCTCGATATCAAGCCCACGGGCTGCGATATCCGTCGCGCAGAGAATCTGCAGCTCTGCCTTACGGAACCGCTTGAGGACCAGCGCACGCTGTACCTGTGACAGATCGCCATGCAGTTCATCAACCAGGTAGCCACGGGAAGCCAGTGCCATCGTGACCATATGCGTACGCTGCTTCGTATGACAGAATACCATTGCCAGATACGGATTATCACTGTTGATGCACTCGCAGAGCTTGTCAATCTTCGTATCCTCGGAAGAATCGATGACCACCTGCTGAATGGAATCAAGCGTGACGTTGTCGCTCTTGATCTGCACATTCTCCGGTGCATGCATATACTGCGCTGACAGAGCTTTGATCCGATCCGGCATTGTAGCCGAGAACAGCATGAGCTGACGATCCGCAGCCGATGCCTTGAGCAGCACCTCCACGTCCTCAATAAAGCCCAGATGCATCATCTCATCCGCCTCATCGAGCACGACCTTGTTGACCTTCGACAGGTCAATCGTCTGACGGCGCAGATGATCCAGCAACCGTCCCGGCGTGCCAATGATGAGCTGTGGATGGCGGCGCAGCTTCTGCTTCTGCCGCTCGATATCCTGTCCACCATAAATAACCAGGGAGCTCACACCGCAGGCTTCACCGACGAGTTGAGCAACCTTGGCAATCTGGATTGCCAGCTCACGGGTCGGCGTCACAACCAGTGCCTGCGCGACCTCAGCCTGTGGCTTGATCTTCTCAAAGATTGGCAGCAAAAAGGCCAGTGTCTTACCGGTACCAGTCTGTGCCTGGACAATCACGTCCCGGCCAGCCCGTACGAGCGGAATTGACGCTTCCTGCACCGGCGTAGCCTCTTTGATGCCCTTATAACGCAGCGTCTCGCAGACGCTGTCACTGATTCTGAGTTCTTTAAATGTCGTCATTACGATGACAATACCTCCGTCCCTGTCTCCGTGATGAGAATGGTTTTCTCCCACTGTGCCGACAGGCTCTTATCTTTCGTCCGCACGGTCCAGTTGTCCTTGCTGTCGACCGTGACTTTCTTCTTACCCATATTGATCATCGGCTCCACCGTCAGCACCATACCTGGTACCAGCAGCATCCCCGTACCCGCTTCGCCTTCATGGGCAACGAACGGCTCTGAATGGAATTCCTTGCCAACGCCATGACCGCCAAGATCCGTAACGACGGAATAGCCATGCTCATGTGCATGATTGCCGCAGGCTGCGCTGACATCACCAAGGAAATGCCACGGCTTCACTGCTGCGATACCAAGCTCCATGCATTCTTTCGTGACCTTGACCAGTTTCTCGGCCTCAGGTGAAACCTGACCGACCATGAACATGCGGGAAGCATCTGCATAATAGCCATTGAGCGTCGTCGTGATATCCACATTGACAATATCCCCCTCTTTGAGGATCGTCTTCTTTGACGGGATACCATGGCAGACTACTTCATTGATGGAAATGCAGCAGCTCTTCGGGAAGCCTTCATAGTTCAGGCAGGATGGGTAACCGCCCTTGCCCGTGATAAACTCGCGTACCGCATCGTCGATGCTGGCCGTATCCACGCCCGGTTTGATCAGGGAACCCGCAAGGTCCAGCGCACCATCATTGATGACACCAGCAGCCCGGATGCATTCAACATCATGGGCATTGTTGATGATCTTCTTCGGCGGCGGAGTCTGTCCCTTGAATACATCAAACCGCATCTCACTGATCCGCTCGTCGAAATCTTCGTGGCACTTCTTATATTTTTTGCCGCTGCCACACCAGCAAACTTCATTTCTCTGCATAAAACGGAAAATCTCCTTTAACACTAGTTCTGCCTTCGTTTCCTTACATGCCTCCCGCAGGTTCTGCCCATGCGAATAGATACACAATACCTTATTATAAAACGAAATCAACGGGAATAAAAGCCCTTATTGCTGAAATATGCATTTTGGTGCTCTCCTTTTTATGACCTGATTGACCGCCCAGCTGCTAATATGCTATAATTATTCTAGTTTTTTAGCTCTTTTCTATAAGAGTACGATGCGTGGGACTATCCCCATGCGTCAAAGTCTGTTTACGAAATCTAAGGAGGTTTTCTGTTTGCGAAAGTTATGTTGTGCTTTATTAGCTGGCGCATTTTTCCTTTCGATTCCGTCCGTCAGCGACGCGGCTGCATTCCGGCTCGGCGATACCGGTCAGGAAGTAGTTGCAATCCAGCAGGCGCTGGTAAGTTCCGGTTACGATGTTCAGGTCGATGGGGACTTTGGCCCGGCAACCCGTGACGCGGTACTCCAGTTCCAGAAAGCGAACAGCCTCACGGCTGACGGACTGGTCGGCGCGCTCTCTTATCAGGCGCTGCTGCACCGTGCCATGCCAGAGGTCACCCACCAGTCCTACCTGGCGGGGAACAACAACATCATCAATACGGCCCAGCAGTTTCTGGGCGTCCCATATGTCTGGGGCGGCACATCTCCAAGTGGTTTCGACTGCTCGGGATTTGTCCAGTACGTCTTTGCCCAGTGCGGCATCAACCTGCCGCGTACCGCGGATATTCAGGCAACAGCCGGCTATCCGGTCAGCAAAGCTGAACTCCAGCCGGGCGATCTCGTATTCTTCGCAGGCGACTATGTAAATATCTCCCATGTCGGCATCTATGTTGGCGAAGGCAAGATGATTCATGCCTCCCAGAGCGGAATCGCATACGATTCCCTCTATCGTGACTATCGCATAGCCCATTACGCCGGTGCCCGCCGTGTGCTCGGCTGATTTTCAATCTGGATTCGATTGATTTCCACATAAGAAGCCTTCTCATCCGAGGAGGCTTTTTTCTTTGTGTCACAGGGCCTGCAACACATCCCAGTTAGTTGACAGCGCCGACACATTGGTATATATTAAACAGGTCTAATCAAAAAGCAATAAACAAAAAGGATGTGTCTTTCATGACTACCTGGATTAAACGTCTTGCGGCAGTGCTGCTCATCTGTATCATCGCAGCCATCGGATACGGTGCCTATCTCATGCACTCGGCCAGCCGCTCGGTGCCAGTCCTGAACTACCATCAGATCAACGACTGGGCTGACAATGCCCTGACCGTGCATACGGACCAGTTCGATGCGCAAATGAAATATCTCGCAGATAACGGCTACACAGCCATTACCCCGGCCGAGATGCTGGATGCCTGGGAAAATCACACGGAACTGCCGGACAAACCTGTCATCATCACCTTCGATGATGGTTACGTCGATAACTATCGCAATGCTTTCCCGATCCTGCAGAAGTACAATCTCAAAGGAACAATTTTCCTAATCTCTGACTATGTCAGCACCTATCCCAACTATCTGACCTGGTCACAGACCGAGGAGATGCAGGAGAGCGGGCTGATTGATTTCGAAAGCCACACGCTTTCCCACATGCAGCTTGATTCCACTTCACCAGAAGAAACCTGGAATCAGCTGGACGGCTCCAAACGGGCGCTGGAATGGCATCTGGGCAAGGAGATCAAGTTCATCGCGTATCCATGCGGTTCCTACGATGAGGAACTGGAGCGCATGACAAAGGAAGCCGGCTACCGAGCCGCATTCACGGTCAACTACGGAACAGCTGATCCGACCGAGAATCACTTCATCCTCGATCGTGTGCCAATCTTCGGCTGCACCAGCCACACGCTGCTGCGCTTCAAGCTGCGTCTGCAGTATTCACCAATCCTGGCACCGCTGTCCCGGCTGAATAAACAGCTCAAAGACGGAGGACACACCTTCCTGTCAAGATTCATACCAACTCCATAAGACAAACCATCAAGGCGGTCACGCAAAAACGTGGCCGCCTTTCATTTCCCCTAAAACCAGCTCTTCGATAAACGGGAATTGGTAGCTCGTTTCATCGAAGAAGCACCGAAGCTAGGTACGATAAAACCAGCTCAGACAAAGTTCGAAGAACGAGTAAATATAACGCAGCGAAGGAGCGCTTAGTTCGAAGAAATTAGACCGCCGCGGGGACAGCGCATAGCCAACATTCCGCTTAGGTAACCTGCTAAAAAAATTTTTGGGCTTTAATTAATCATTGAAAACAGACTTAAACGCGCTTCGCTTAAACGAAAGTCTTTTTCAAGGAAGGTTGGTAGCCCAAAAATTTTTTCTTAACGCAGAACACCAAACGCTCCATTTATGGCTATTCGCTGTCCCCGCGGCTGGGCTCGATGCATCGATGGTTGCGTTGCTCTAAATCAGCCGTGTTGCTGGTTCTTCCCTTGATGCTGGAATCCAACAAATCTGCTCGAACCGAACCAAGACCTACCATCAGAAGGAGAATGATTCAGAAGCCGATACTGACGGACGGCGGGCGAGGGGAAACTATTTTCTTTCGTCCGGAACGATTTGCCGAAGGCTGGCACGCCGTAGGTACTTGCTAGGTCCGTCGATTCGCTGCGGCGCCGTGGTACCGGCGCGTAAACTAAATCCGTAGTTCCCGTCAGGGCGGGACATTTAGTGCAGGACGAAAAAAATAGTTCCACCGAACCCCGTGCTGAGCTTGTACCGACTCGTTACTTATAGCTCATCTTGCAAACCTACCTCAACCTACCTAATTTTCTCTTTGCTGCTTCCAGTTTGCCACGCTCCCCATACGCAAAAAGCCCCGACTCCTTTCAGAGCCGGGACCTTTCTATGCAATTTATGCTTTTCTGAACGTGAACTGTCCGTCTTCAAAACCGATATTAACCGTGTCTCCTTCCCGGACCTCACCTTTTATGATTTCCTTGGAAAGTGCCGTCTCCACCGTATGAACCAGCAGGCGACGCAACGGTCTGGCGCCGAAGTTCGGATCGAAGCCCTGATCAGCCAGCGCCGTAAGGGCTGCATCATTCCAGCCAAGCGTAATCTTGACCTGACGGCCCAAACGCTCACCCAGCGCCCCAAGCAGGATTGCCGCGATCTTCTTGACCTGCTCCTTCGCCAGTGCCTTGAACACGATAATATCATCCACACGGTTCAGGAACTCCGGACGGAAATAATCCTTCAGGATATCCTTGACTGCGCCCCTGGCTTCCTCATAATCCTTGTTAAGGATCTCATGGGAACCTAGGTTGCTGGTCATGATAATGACCGTATTCTTGAAGTTCACGACCCGGCCCTTGCCATCGGTCAAACGCCCATCATCGAGGATCTGCAGCAGGACATTGAACACATCCCGATGCGCCTTCTCGATCTCATCCAGCAGGATGACACTGTACGGATGACGGCGAACCGCCTCGGTCAGCTGACCGCCTTCATCATAGCCGACGTAGCCCGGAGGCGCGCCGATCAGGCGGGATACACTGTGCTTCTCCATATATTCGCTCATATCGATACGAATCATGCTGCGCTCATCATCGAACAATGACTCAGCCAGCGTCTTGGCCAGCTCTGTCTTGCCGACGCCCGTCGGGCCAAGGAAGATGAACGATCCGATTGGACGGTTCGGGTCCTTGATACCAGCCCGCGCACGCAGGATGGCTTCACTTACCGCCTTGACTGCTTCATCCTGGCCGACTACCCGTTCATGCAGCACATCCTCCAGATGGATGAGCTTCTCACGCTCACCAGTCAGCATCTTCGTGACCGGGATACCCGTCCAGCGGCTGACTACCTTAGCGATATCTTCCTCGCCGACTTCCTCTTTGAGCAGCTGCTCATCCTTGGATTTAGCGGCAATTATCGCCTCTTCCTCTTTCAGCTTATTCTGCAGCTCCGGCAGCTTGCCGTATTTGAGCTCGGACATGCGGTTCAGATCATAGGCGCGCTCCGCTTCTTCCATCTGGCTGTTGACCTCATCGATCTCCTTCTTGATGGCCCGGACACGCAGGATGGCTTGTTTCTCACCTTCCCATTTTGCCTTGAGTTCATTTTCCTGCTGCTGCAGGGTCTCCTTCTCCGCAGAAATGCCACTAAGTTTTTCCTTAGAGGCCTCATCGGTCTCCTTCTTCAGTGCCTGCTCCTCGATCTCCAGCTGCATGATCTTGCGGCGGATCTCATCGAGTGGCGCCGGCATGGACTCGATCTCAGTACGCAGCTTAGCTGCTGCCTCATCGACCAGGTCGATTGCCTTATCCGGCAGGAAACGATCCGAAATATAGCGGTCTGAGAGCACTGCCGCCGATACCAGGGCCGCATCACGGATGCGGACACCATGATGAACCTCATAGCGTTCCTTCAGGCCACGCAGGATGGATATAGTATCCTCCACACTTGGCTGGCCAACCATGACTGGCTGGAAGCGGCGCTCAAGGGCCGTATCCTTTTCGATGTATTTCCTGTATTCATTTAGCGTCGTCGCACCAATGCAGCGCAGCTCGCCGCGGGCGAGCATCGGTTTGAGGATATTGCCGGCATCCATAGCACCTTCAGCTGCTCCGGCACCGACCACTGTATGTACTTCATCGATGAACAACAGAATCTGACCGTCGGATTTCACAATCTCATTGAGAACCGCTTTCAACCGTTCCTCAAACTCGCCACGGAACTTCGCTCCCGCGACCAGTGAGCCCATATCCAACGAATACAACGTCTTGTTCTTCAGCGACTCCGGCACATCTCCCGCCACGATACGACGGGCCAGTCCCTCAACGATAGCTGTCTTGCCGACGCCCGGTTCACCGATCAGTACCGGATTGTTCTTCGTGCGGCGGGAAAGAATCTCGATGGTACGACGAATCTCCTCGTCACGTCCGATAACCGGATCAAGCTTGCCATGGCGGGCCGCATCCGTCAGATCACGGCCAAATTTTTCCAGCGACTTGTAACCTTCCTCCGGGTTCTCACTCGTCACATTCTGTTTCCGGTTCTTTTTGACTGAGCTCTGGATATGGCTCTTCGTCAACTGGAATTCACGACAGATCCCCTGCACCTCATCGCTGCCATCGGCAGCCAATGCCAGCAGCAGATGCTCGGTTGACACATAATCATCCTTCATGGATTTGGCCAGTTCCTCAGCCCGCCCCAGCACCCGGACCATATCCATGCCCATGCCGAGACGATCGGTACCTTTGACACTCGGGATCTTGCTCAGCACCTGCTCCAGCCGTGCCTTGAGCATCGGCAGATCCGTCTGGCAGTCCTCAAAGATCGTTGCCAGCAGCCCTTCCGGCTCCTTGGCCAACGCCAACAGCACATGGGCCGAGGTGATTTCCTGGTGATAGCGCATCGCCGCCAGCTGCTGAGCTGACTGCAATGCCGCCAACGTCTTAGCTGTATATTTTTCCTGTCCCATAGTAATTTCCTCCGTCATCATTTTATCGCCTCAGCCAGCAAAAGCTGACCAGGCTCTTTTCTTTTGAACGGTTCCGTTTCTAATTCTTATTATACTTAATAAGGTCAAAAAGTCAAATACTTTTTTGACCTTTTGACCTTAATTTTTTCCTTGTATATTTCCCTGTACTCAGCGTGTCCAGATCTTGACCATATCCGCGGCAGCCTGAGCCGGATCCGCCGCACCAGCGACAGCGCTAACAACAAAGAATCCCTCTACCCCTGTCGCTCTGAGAGCCGGCAGATCGGCAGCCTTAACTCCGCCGCCAACAACAACCGGCACCGGACTGATGCGGTGCAGCTCGGCCAGCTCATCAAACGTGCGGGTAACCAGTCGCCCATCCGCAGTATGTCCGGCCTCCGGCTTGGTCATTGTCTCATGCAATGGTGCCGCACCAAAATAATCGATATCCGTCGTATCACAGGTACGCACATAATCCAGCAGTTCATCAAAGCGGGCTGACAGGCCGATGACAGCCTCCGTCCCCAGGAATTTCCGGCAGACCTGCACAGGAATGTCACTCTGCCCGACATGGATCCCATCTACCTTGATACCAGCCTCACGGGCAGCCAGCACAACATCCAGCCGGTCGTCAACCAATAACGCAACCGAATCGGATTTGTCCAGGCTGGCCAGTACCTCAGCCGCCTCTGCGCAAAGCGCAATCATCTCCCGGGCCGAAGCGACCTTCGACCGGATCTGGATGCAGGTGAACCCCTGCGCCACAGCGTCCCGGATAATGGTTTTGACCGGCCGCCCCAACGTATTTTCCGGCCCTATGACCAGATAAGCGGAGATATCCAGCTTTTCCCGTATGCTCATGACTGTTCCTCCTGCTGTTCAAATGGCTGCGCGGCTATCGCTTCTGCCGCTGCATGGTAGATGGTATCCCGGAGCACCATCTCGAAGCTGCCCGGTCCCCTGGAGAGCTGCTCAGCCTGGCTGCCCGCATAATTATAAAGCTGTACTGCCGTAAGTGCAGCCACCAGCGGATCAGCCACCGCTGCATAAACAGCCGTCACCCCGCCCAGTGAGCAGCCAGCACCGGTAATCTTCGTAAACAGCTCCGAGCCACCCTGACAAAGCAGCGTCGTCTCACCGTCCGTCACCAGATCCTGTTCACCAGATACAGCGACCGCACCACCAATCCATTTGGCTAAAGCCTGAGCTGCCGGCCCCGCTGCCTGTACGCTGTCCGTCGCATCCACGCCACGAACGCCATCCTGCAACAGGCCAGTCTTAAGCTGCCAGAGATTTGCCAGTGCAATGATTTCTGAGGCATTGCCCCGCACAATAGTCGGTGTCAACTCGCGAAAGCCGCGGAACAGTTCCATACGCAATGCTCCCATGCCGATACCAACCGGATCCAGTACCCAGGGGTGGCCATTTACCTTCAGCGCCCGGACCGTCCGTGGCAGCGTCTCGGCATAGACCGGCAGCATCGTACCCAGATTGACATACATTGCCGAGCCTGCAGCCGCCATCGTCTCACCCTCATCGGGCAGATTGATCATTGCCGCTGAACCACCGGCGGCCAGTTGTGCATTCGCCACCAGACTCATCGTGACCATATTCGTAATGGATGGAACCAGCGGACAGGTCTCCCGTACCTGATGCACAGCCCTGCGAATAGCAGACTGAAGTTCTTCTTTCGTCAAAACAAAACACCTCCGAATCCGATCTGCCGGAGCAATTGCCTATAGGGCCGCCCAACAGGTCATAATATATTGATTCACTTGTCTGCCGGCTGAATGTCGGCAATAAACATGCGATGCCAGGGAAATGATACCTGCAGCTTTGCCGGCAGCAGTTCTGCCGGCAAATGCAGCTGTGCGAAACGCTGCAGGCGCGTGGCTGTCTCTGCCGCCATCGAGGGCTCATAATGTCCCAAATACAAGTAAATGGACGGATCACTCATCTGTGCAATTTTGTTGGCCATATCGGTGCGGACATTCGCCTGATACGCCCAGTCATCCAGATACCGTGTCAACAGCAGCGACTGACAATCGGCCTGTCTCAGACGAATCGACAGCATTCCCTGTCCCAGCGCAAAGCCCATGCTGTTCGTAGCCGTATTCCAGCCGGAATAGGCCCGCAGACGAAAGAGCAGTCCTTCCTGCTGCAAATGATTCATCAATGCATTGTCCGAACCATTCGTAAAAGCAATATCAGCAATGCCAACCCTGTATCCTGCCTGAATCATTGACCGTACTTTACTCAAAAAATACTGTGTACCGAAACGGTCCTGACCATTGTTGAGCAGACGGCCTTCGCCCGGCTGCACATGATTGGCTTCACCAGTCAATCCATCCGGTGAAGTATTCACCAGCAGAACATAATCAGCCAGCTCCGGCTGATCAACAGCAGTCGCCCCTGATACCAGCAGTTCCTCACGGATCGTATCCACAGCCCGTTCATCCGAGTAAGTTGGTACAGTATTACCACCCTTGCCTGTATTGAACTGGATATTGACCTTAGGAACAACCTGCTGATCATCATTGACCGCCCTGGCCAGCAGCAGCATGGCAAATTCGTCAATGCCAGCCACCAGCTGGAATTTCGATTTTGGCAGATCCTGTCCATCGCTCAGCAGCCAGCGCGCCTCGCGATGCGTCTGTGACAATGGCGCATTGTCGTCTTTACCGATCAGCAGGTAATCAAGCGTCCCATGCCGCACCTGATCGATGAGTGCCTTCGTTACAGTCAGATTCCGCTGACGTCGGCTGAGCCAGTCGTCCAGCACCTCTGGCGGGATCTCATCTGCCAGCTCATCGAGCTCCGAAGACTCATCCGCTGTCAGCCCCTGAATCTCCGTCTTGTCCATCAGCGCCGTATACCGGAAAATCTGGCTGCCATACTGCAGAAAATAGTCTGGATCCTCACCGCCCGAAGCCTCACCAGTCCGAGGGGTACGCATCAACGAAGTAAATGCATATACCTTGAGCGAAGGATTCTGCGCCCGCAGTTCCTTCAGCCGCGAAGTGCGTCGTTGCAGCTGCCAGGCAGGAATCTCATGTTTACGAGAAGCCACCAGCCCCCCATAAAGCAAAGAATCCGTGGCAATCACCGCCGCCTTGGCCCCCTGTACATTCTCAGTCGTCCATTTCCAAAGCGCCTCCGTGTCGCTAGTCGTCCCCAGCCCCCCCAGTAACTTCTTATCCGGCATGACTACTTCATAACCAAGCTTCTTCACGACCGCCGCCGTCTGTTCACAGGATGTCGGCCGATTGTCATGCGGGATAAAGAGAATCTTCCCTTTCGAAACCGCGGCCGTCGACTGAGTCATCTTCATCGCAGAAGTATCCTTCCCTTGTCGGGCTTCAGCAGCAGGCAATATGGATAATAAAACAGACAAAAAAACCAGCAGGACACCACATCTATGATAAAAACTTCGCATTGTAAAATCCTTCCTAAAGAAATAAAAGCACTGCTTAGTATTATATCACGAATGTCCAACTGGTTCTATTTTCATTCATCATAATATCCAGATAAACTGGAAGTTGCAGCTCAGTTTATCGAAGAAGCACCGAGGCCAGGTACGATAAAACCAGCTCAGACAAAGTTCGGAGAACGAGTAAATATAACGCAGCAAAGGAGCGCTTAGTTCGAAGAAATTAGACCGCCGCGGGGACAGCGCATAGCCAACATTTCGCTGAGGTAACCTGCTAAAAAAATTTTTAGGCTTTAATTAATCATTGAAAACAGACTTAAACGCGCTTCGCTTAAACGAAAGTCTTTTTCAAGGAAGGTTGGTAGCCTAAAAATTTTTTCTTAACGCAGAACACCAAACGCTCCATTTATGGCTATGCGCTGTCCCCGCGGCTGGGTTCGATGCATCGATGTCTGCTTTTCTCTAAAGCAGCTACATTGCTGGTTCTTCCTTCGATGATGGAATTCAACAAACCTGCTCGAATCGAACCAAGACCTACCGTCAAAAGGAGAACTGTCCGGAAGCCGTCACTAATCGACGGAGGGCGAGGGGAAACTATTTCTTTTGGCTGGAACGACTGCCGTAGGCTGGCACGCCGTAGATACTGTCTAGGTCCGTCGATTCGTTGCGGCGCCGTGGTACCGGCGCGTCAGCTAAGTAAATACTACAATCTCAGGGCGGGACATTCAGTGGAAGCCAAAAAAATAGTTCCACCGAACCCCGTGCTGAGCTTGTGCCGACTCGTCACCTGTAACTTATCTTGCCAACCTTCCTCAACCTATCTCGTTTCCTCTCTGTAACTTCCCGTTTATCGTTCCCGTCCGTTACCTTTCTCATGCGCATGAATCTCATAGCGCAGATAATCCATGCGTTCCAGCTGCTTTTCCCGGAAATGGATCTCATCCAGTGCCTCGCTGCGATGCTGGTTAAGCATCCGCATGCGGGCCGCCTCCGTACCCTTGCCCTGCATTGCCAGCCGCATAAATGCTTCGATATCCGCTGGTGCAAATCCGACATCGTGCAGCGTCATGATAAGACTCAGCCGCTCGAGGTCCTGATCATCATACTGCCAGTCCCCCATGACTTTCTCTACTTCGCCACAAAGCCCCCAGCTTTCATACGCCCTCAGGATTTCAATCGGAATATTATAATGTTCACTTGCCTCTGTAATCGTCAAATTTCTCACCTCTCAGCCCCCCGGCAGACCGCCAGGAAACGCCGGACTGTCTTGGAAAACAATTGCTGCTTCTTCCAGGCCAGCACCGCCCCGGCTGCCGGTATATCCCCTAATGGAATAAAGCGCAGATCCGGAAAGAACCGGTCAAACCGGTACCCGATTGCCACGCCTACTCCACGCTCGACCATAAATACCGCATTAAGCATCAGATTATACGTCGCCGTCAGCTGCACACCGTCATAGGCATCACCAAACCAGCGCTGCAGGGCATTCTGAACGGATAAACGCTCCGGCATGATCAAAGGAATGCCCGTCAGATCCTGCGGGGCAATCTGTTCCAGGCCTGCCAATGCAGAATCCTGGCGCACCAGAATTCCCCATTCTTCCTTCAATGGCATCCGCAACACCTCATATTTCCGGATATCCACCGGTTCCATCAATAGCCCAAGATCCAATAAACCGTTAGCCAGCCGCTCCAAAACAACATCAGCCGTAAAGCTCTGCACCTGGAACGTGACCAGCGGATACTGCTGCTGCATAGTCAGCATCCAGTCCGACAGCACCCTCATATTTCGGGTTTCCCCGCAGCCGATCGCAATCTGGCCGGCCAGGTCTGCAGCCTCTGTCGAAAATTCCGCCCTGGTCTTCTCCGTCAGATCAATAATCTCCTGTGCCCGCCGCCGGAACAACATACCTTCCTCCGTCAGCACAATATGATGACTGGTGCGATAGAACAGCTGGATTCCAAGCTCCTCCTCCAGTTGATGCAGCTGCCGTGACAGTGTAGGCTGGGTCAGGTGCAGCAGCGCAGCCGCTTTCGTAATATTCTCTTCCCGGGCTACCGTCAGGAAATACCTTAAAATGCGAAGCTCCACCAGAACGCCCTCCTCTGCAGCCATCCATTGTCAGCCGCCTGCTCGATTGAACAGCAGCAGCCTGCTACTTCAGCAAGCCGATCTGCCGGAACCACTTACCCAGATCATCAGCGGATGTCCCTGCAGCAAACTGGCGGCCTTCCTTCCACTGTGCAGATTTGCTGCCCAGTGCGGCCAGATCCCTGTCGCTGCTGCCAATCTCGCTGCCGCCCGATGTGCAGATGGCTGCCATCGTCTTGCCTGAGAAATCGTAGCTCTCCATAAAGGTATCCATGATGCGGGGCGCCTGTCCCCACCAGATTGGATACGCTAATACAATCGTATCATATTTTCCGATATTTTCCACCTTATTCTGGATCTGCGGCCGCACGCTGGTATCATTCTGCTCCACCGTAGCCCGCGTGGACTTGTCGTTATAGTTCAGGTCCGTACCTGTATACGGCTGAACCGGCTTGATCTCAAAGAGATCCGCCTGCAAGGCTTTGGCCGCAGCCTCCGCCAGTGTCCTGGTATGCCCGGTACACGAGAAATAGACCACCAAAGTCCGGCTGTTGCCCGCTGCCCCCTCGGCAGGCGCAGCAGAAGTCTCGGTCTTGGCGGGTGCCGCCTTATCGCTGCCTGCAGCACCAGATGAACTACCCGCTGAATTGCCACAGGCCGTACAGGACAGCAGCATGATAAATGACAGGGCCATGCCCAATAGTTTCTTCATGAAAATCATCCTCCTTACAGATTTGCTCCGATCTGATACGCCTGCTCACCGAACGCTGAATGTTCTACCAACGGACGCGAACCACAGCCTATGGCCAGCACCTGCCCTGCATCCTGCCAGTTCATATAACGAACCAGGGTATTGTAATGCGTCACCAGCGCTTCCATGGTCCAGTCCGCACTATTGTAAGCCGTGGCCATTAGTATCGATTTCTTGCCATTCAGCTTTGTCGTGCGGGAATAGAAGCGGTCTATGATCGTCTTGAGCTGAGCTGACATGCCGTAATAGTAAAGCGGTGTGACCAGCACCAGCATATCGGCTTCCAGCATCTTTGGCATCAGTGTCTTCTCGATATCATCCTTGAACACGCACGGACCATCCATGTGACAGTTGTCGCAGCCACGGCAGGGATGCGTGTCTGAGTTGGCCGCATCAAAGGTAAAGACCTCATGCCCGGCCCCTTTAGCACCTTCCGTGAGCCGATCCGCCAGATAACAGGACGTCGATTCATCCTTCGGATGCGGACTACTTGTAATCACTACGATTTTCATGGCTTTCCCTCCTGATATACTGCCTTTTTCCGGGATTTTCCCCGAGGCATTGCTCTCATGATCTGTCCCCAGCAGCGCTGACAGGCCGCAGCCACTCAAAAAAAGTGTCATCGCCCCCATGCCACTGACTTTAAGGAACGTCCGCCGATTGATCAGCATAGGCTTTGCCCCCTTTCTTTCCTTTATTTTAGACAATCCCGGCTGAAAAAGATAATGCTTATTTCTTGTCCTTATCCATGCACGCAAAGCATTGCACAGAATATTCTGCCTAATATAACAAAATGGCGATGCCACCTGTAAAAAAACAGTGGTATCGCCATTTGCTATATACTATAGGAATCTTAGGGAAAGCTGATTTTAGAGGACCTGTTCCGTGCGGCCAATGATATCATCCTGCGTTGCTTTGGACAGGACGTTGAAGAACGCACTGTAGCCAGCAACACGTACGATGAGGTCTTTGTGCTTGTCCGGATTGGCCTGCGCATCCAGCAGAGTCGCTCTGGACACGATGTTGTACTGCACATGATAGCCATGCAGACGGTTGAAGAAAGTCGCGATGAGCATCTCGAGCTTCTGCTTATTCTCCTCTGTGGCGAGCATGGTCGGCGTCATCTTCTGATTCAACAGGACACCGCCCGTGATCTTCTCCGTCGGCAGTTTGGCTACGGACTTGAATACCGCAGTCGGACCGTTCTGATCCGAATTGTGCGCCGGGGAACAGCCCTCAGGCCAATGGTTCATGCGCCTTCCGGCCATCCGGAGTAGCCATGGTTCCCATGCCCTGCCCCACATTCGCCGAGATGGAGGAGGTCCCGCCATAACGGATGCCGCCGATTGGTCCGCGGCCATAACGCGTATTCGGATACTTCCGGATCTCATCCAGATAGGAATCGTAAGCTTCGACGACGAGCTGATCGACGGAATCATCATCGTTGCCGTATTTAGGCACATCATGGATCAGCAGCTCGCGGATACGCTGATTCTCCGGTGTAGTGAAATCATCGAGGATTGCCGCCCAGAGCTGCTGCGCCGTGATCTTCTTCTCATCAAATACGAGCTTCTTGATTGCGGCCAGCGAGTCCGCCATATTGGCGATTCCGACCTGCAGCCCGGAAATGAAGTCATAGACCGCGCCGCCTTCCTTGATGGTCTTGCCCCGCCCGATGCAGTCATCCGTAAGTGCCGAGCACAGGATATCCGGTACATCGCGTTCTGATGCCTTATCAATGGCATTCTCGACGATAACGCTGTAACGCGTCATCTCCCGTACCGTCTTATCCCAGGCAGCCAGCAGTTCCTCGTACGATTTCATCTCCGTGAAATAGCCGTAACCTTTGGTGAAGCGCTTGCCGGAAGTCATATCGACGCCGTTATTCATGGCGCAGAGCAGCACCCGCGGGAAATTGATGTAGGACATGCCCGTGCAGCGATAGCCCCATTTGCCCGGAATAGCCGTCTCCACGCAGCCGATCGCACTGTAATTATAGGCATCTTCTTCCTTGACACCCCAGTTGATGAATGACGGGATGATGATCTCATCATTGTTGAGTGCCGGCATTCCGAAGCCCAGTTTCATGACCTCAATGCATTCGTCAAAGAACTGCTTGTTGATGTGCTTATGATAACGCACCGTCAGATTTGGCTGAGTCAGACGAGTCTGTGCCACCGACTGCAGGACCGTAAAGGACAGCTCATTGACTGCGTCCTGCTTAGCCGGAGTCTGTCCGCCAATGGTCACGTTCTGATACATCGGACTGCCTGCCGAGCTCAGCGTATGCGACTGAGACCGCACTTTATTGATGGTCAGGGTCTTGATCCACAGACAGGTCAGCAGTTCCAGTGCCTCCGCCTGGCTGATGACACCCTGATCGATGTCTTTTTTGTAGTAAGGATACATATACTGATCGAAGCGGCCATAGGACAGGGAATGTCCATTCGACTCGATCTGCAGGATCAGCTGGATGAACCAGACTGACTGCACGGCCTCACGGAATGAGGTGGCCTTCTCATAAGGCACACGGGCGCAGATCCTGGACATTTCCTCAAGCTCGGCTTTACGGGCCGGCTCCTTCTCCTGCTGCGCCATCTTCGCCGCCAGAGCCGCATAACGCCCCGCAAACTGACGGACCGCATCGATGACGATCAAGATCGACTTATAGAAGACATACTGATCGATACTGTCCGGCTGCGTGAGATCCAGTGCCGCTTTCAGCGCCTTCGTCCGCTGCTCATAGCCGCTGAGCCCTTCAGCCAGAAGCTTGCCATAGTTGACAGCCAGATGCGCATCGCCGGCATTCAGCTTGCCTTCCATGCCAAAGACACCGGTCTCCATGAATACGCTGACCTCGTCCGGCAGCAGGGCCTCACCACGTGCCCGCAGATTGTTGTTATTCCAGAACGGTGCGATAGAACGCAGCTGCTCCTTTGTTTCCTCTGTGATATAGAAGACATCGCCATCCCGCAGCTCAAACTTATCCAGCTCATCGATGACAAAGCCCATCGTATACTCAGGGAAAATCGGCGCATTGCGGTTCTTGGTTCCCTGATTGCCGGCCAGCAGCGTCTTATCCTCAATATAGATGCTCATATGAGCCAGAATATGCTGCAGCATCAATGCCCGTTTCATCACATTTGGCTGATTCTGATGTGCCCGATAAGCTTCTGTTACCAGCAGCGCGCGCTCAGCATCGATATACGGCTTTTCATCCAGGACTTCTTCACGAAAGGCCTGCATGCGCTTCGTCAGCGCACCAAAATGTTCCTGATTTTCCATTTTCTATACCTCCTGTCCATCCTGTCGCTCATAATCGCCGCACCATCAAAGCTTGCTCATCGAGTCCTGCCCTGTAAGCTCCCGGAAATCCGCCTCGAATACACGGATAGCCGAATCAATCGCCGCATTATTCACCATGCCATCGATCACGGCCGGTGCTACCGTAGAAGCCCCAACGCCATACCGGCAAAGCTCCAGTACCTGCTGGGAGTTCTTGAAGCTGGCTGCCAGCAGTTTCGTTGGCAGGCCATTCTGCTGGAAGATATCATGAATCGTACGGGCAACGGCAATCCCGTCATAGCCCATATTGTCAATCCGGTTGATATAAGGCGCTGCATAGGACGCCCCACTCTTCGCTGCCAGGAACCCCTGCAGCGGTGTATAGATTGCCGTCGCTGTTGTACGGATACCTTCCTTCGTCAGCTGTTTGATGGCTTTGAATCCCTCAGGAACGGCCGGAATCTTGACGAAAGTATTGCCCGGCAGCTCTTTCACGATGCAATGTGCATCCTCGATCATCCCCTCGGCATCGCCGGCCACAGCCTGCACATGCAGCTGCGGTTCCGTGCCGAGAATACTGCGGATTTCCTTCAGAACCTCAAATGGCGGCCGACCGGATTTAGCCAGGATCGACGGATTCGTCGTTACACCATCAATGGGGTAAAATTCATAAATCCGCTGGATTTCAGCCACATTCGCATCATCGATCAATAATTCCATGAAAATCGCTCCTTTGTTATATATTTCTTTTAAAACTTTAATCGCTTTCGTTTGTAAGCAAATCATAGCATTTCAGCACCAGCCTGTCAAGCATTTTTTGCGTATAATCAATCTATTAGTTTCATTCGTAAATAAAATAATTGCTAAAACAAACATTTTATGATAGAATCAAACCAGATTCAAAAACTTATACACGGCGTTACGATTCCTACTATTAAGAGAAATACAGCAAACAACAAGGAGAATAACATCATGCACGATCAGAAGTCCCCCATGGGACTCATATTCAATATCCAGAAATTCAGCGTCAACGATGGTCCCGGCATCCGCACCAATGTATTCCTGAAAGGCTGCCCGCTGCGCTGCCGCTGGTGTGCCAATCCGGAAAGCCAGCTGCCCCGGGTACAGATCCTGCGGGACAGCAAAAAATGCGTACAATGCCATCATTGCCTTGAACTCTGTCCGGAACAGGCAATCTCCCTGACCGGCACGCAGCTGAAATGGAATGTCTCGGCCTGCACCGGCTGCCAGCAATGCGTCAACGAATGTCCACAGCATGCACTGAGCAGTGCCGGCGAATGGAAATCGGTGGAGGAAGTCCTGCGGGTCTGCCTGCAGGATCGTGACTTCTATGAAGAAAGTCATGGCGGCGTCACCCTGTCCGGCGGTGAAGTGCTCAGCTCCCCAGGACTTTGCCATCGCCCTGCTGACTAAACTCCAACAGGAAGGCATCCATACGGCCATCGAGACCTCCGGCTATGCAGCCGAATCCAGCTTTCTCTCCGTCATCGCCCATACTGACCTGCTTCTTTTCGATATGAAGCACTGGCAGCCCCAGCGTCATAAGGAAGGCACCGGTGTATCCAACGAGCTGCCACTGGCCAATATGCGTCTGGCCATTACCCATGGCAAAGATGTCCTGCCCCGTATTCCAGTGATTCCTGGCTACAATGATACGCTCAGCGATGCAGCCGGCTTCGCGCAGCGGCTGAAAGACGTTGGTGCTGCCCGCGTCCAGCTGCTGCCATTCCACCAGTTCGGACAGAACAAATATCACCTGCTGGGACAGGACTATGCCTATGCCGATACGCCAGCCCTGCATCCGGAAGAACTGACCGGATTCCAGCAGGTATTCCTGGAGCATGACATACAGGCCTTCTTCTAAGCCACGGACAAATGAAAGGAGCTTCCTATGAAAAATCGAGCAAATGAGATACTGGCACTGCTCATCAAACATAAAAAAATGGATGTAACGGAACTGGCAAAACAGCTGCAGGTCTCACAGGTAACCATCCGCAAAGACCTCACACAACTTGAAACAACCGGCATGATCCGGCGCGAGCACGGCTGTGCCGTGCTGCATAATGCCGACGACATCACCGGCCGCCTGGCCTATCATTATGAAGCCAAAAAGCAAATTGCGGTCAAAGCGGCCAAACTTGTACATAACGGCGATACAATCATGATTGAGAGTGGCAGTTGCTGTACCCTGCTGGCAGCTGAGCTGGCAGCAGCCAAGCATAACCTGACGATCATTACCAACAGCATCTATATCGCCCACAGCCTGCGCCAGCTGCATACTACCTTCCAGATCATCCTGCTGGGCGGCATTTATCAGCAGACCTCCGAATGCCTCGTCGGCCCCATGATCCGCAGTGATGCCGAAAACTATCATGTCGGATTATTCTTCATTGGTACAGATGGCTACAGTGCACAATACGGCTTCACCAACAGAGACTCCATGCGTGCACAGGCCGTGCGCGATATGGCACGCGCCTGTGACCAGCTCATCATCCTCACCGAAAGCGAGAAATTCCAATCCCCCGGTACCGTACCACTGAACATCCACCATATCCCTAAAACCCTGATTACTGACGATCAGCTGCCGGCTGCTACAGCCACTGAGCTGAATGCCTCCGGCATCACCATCCAGCTCGTCTGATCGTGTCCCCATAGAAATACCCCCAGCGGCATGATTACCGCTGGGGGTATTTCTATAAAATCCAGCCTCAATGAAGGCTATTCAGGAAATTCTGCATAAGCTGACGGCCATCCGGCGTCAGAATAGATTCCGGATGAAACTGCATGCCCTGAATGGCATACTCTTTATGGCGGATTCCCATGATGGTACCATCCGCCAGCTCCGCCGTCACTTCCAGACAATCCGGCAAAGATTCACGCTCAATAATCAGCGAATGATAGCGGCCCACAGGCAGTTCCTGCGGCAGCCCCTGATAAACACCCTGCTCGTCATGCCGCAGCTTCGATACCTTGCCATGGATGATCTCCCCCGCCCGGACGATCTTCGCGCCAAATACCTCGCCGATAGCCTGATGACCAAGGCAGATCCCCAGGACGGGCACCTTCCCCTGCACCATGCGGATCAGATCCTCGGTAATGCCCGCATCCTTCGGCACGCCGGGTCCCGGTGAAAGCACGATGGCCTCATAGCCGCGCTGCAGGACCTCTTCCGGTGTAATCTGATCATTGCGGATGACTTCGACCCCGGCTCCGAGCTCGCTGAGCAGCTGATATACATTATAGGTAAAGGAATCATAGTTATCTAAAAGCAACAACATCGTTTTCAACCTCCTCGACGACCTCAAACAGGGCCTTGGATTTCTGCAGGATTTCCTGATACTCCTTCTCCGGTACCGAATCGGCCACGATCCCGGCTCCGGACTGGATCACCGCCGTATCATCATGCTCAATGCGCATCGTACGCAATGTGATGCACATATCCATGTTCCCGGCAAAATCCATATAGCCGACCGTCCCGGAATAGGTCCCGCGCCGCACCGGCTCCAGCTCATGGATGATCTCCATTGCCCGCAGCTTCGGCGCACCGCTGACCGTCCCGGCCGGGAACGTCGCCCGCAGTACATCCATCGGCGCATAGCCCGCCTTTCAGCTGACCGACGACCTCTGATACCATGTGCATGACATGACTGAAATACTCCACCTGCCGCAGTTTCGTCACCCGGACAGATCCAGCCTCGCTGATGCGTCCGATATCATTGCGGGCCAGATCGACCAGCATGGAATGCTCTGCTACTTCCTTGGTATCCTCTTTGAGGCCCTGAGCCAGCTGCGCATCTCTCCCGCATCAGCGCCACGGCGGCGCGTCCCGGCAATCGGATACGTATAGACCTGATTCCCGGCGACCTTGACCAGCATTTCCGGCGAAGCCCCCACGAGCTTCACTCTGCCGAAGTTGAAGTAGAACATATACGGCGACGGGTTCACCTGCCGCAGCCGACGATAGAAATGGAAACATGGTTTTGTGATCTTTTCCCGGAATTGCCGTGATGGCACCACCTGAAAGATATCACCGGCAAAGATATGCTCCTTGGCCTGCCGGATCGCGGCCAGGAAATCTGCCGGTGCCTTCCCGAACTTCTTCAGGAAGTCCACCTTTTCCTCGCGTTTGGCCGTCTGAGTCTGGCCGGGAACTGACCGGCCCCGCCAGCTTCTGCTGAACAGCTGCCATCCGCGCCTTGCTTTCCGCATAAACCTCTGCGGGGTCCTTATCCTTCACATCGGCCAGATAAATCAGACGGGCATTATTCTTCAGGGCATCAAAGACCACGAGGATCCGGCAGATCATGAACTCACCAAGCAGTTCTTCTTCATCCAGATCCAGACCCCTGACCCGGTCAAAGGTTGCCACGATCTCATAATTCAGATAGCCCACCATGCCGCCATTGGCCAGTGGCAGGTCCTTATCCTCGAGCGCCGGATGGAAGCGGTCCATATACTGCTTGATGCTCGTCACCGGATCTCCCGCGATGCATTTCATTCGGTCATTTTCCTTGATCATGAGCTTATCCTTATAGACCTGCAGCCGCGCAAACGGCTCAGCCCCGATAAAGGAATACCGCCCAAACTGCTGATGCGTCGTATCAACCGACTCCAGGATGAACCCCTTCTGTTCATCGACCAGCTTGTAGTACACCGAAACCGGTGTATCCATATCCATGTTCAGTTCCGTCGAAACGGCGATGAGATTTGCTGTTTTCGCTAACGTCGTAAAGGTCTCCAGCGTTGGTTTTGCCTGCATATCCACTGTTTGTCCCTCCTATATAAATAGAACCATTCCACCCATGTATAGTCCTGCTATCCAAGGGCGAAATGGTTTTCACTGTGCCACCTTGATTCAAGCATATTCCACAACTGAAAAATCCATTCCGTCCGTTACGGGACGAAATGGATTCGCTAGCCACCTGTAAAATAAGCTTCTCTTTCCGGTACGGGAATAATCTCCGATACCATAGCCATATAACGGTGGCAACCGTCCCAGCCTACTCGCCGAAGCTTTGGGTGGACTCTCACAGGACCATTCACTTGACGCTCTCTGTCGATCCTCACACCTCCGGAAGTTCCGGTCATCGACTCGCTGAAAAAAGTATGTCCAGTTACTATTTCCTGTTCACAGATTTCATATGTTAAGTTGTAAACTTCAATGCAATTATTGTATAACAAAAGTTTATTGATGTCAAGCTATTGCAATGAACCAATCTCTTCCCAATCCTCCACACATTCAATCCCTAAGCCCGGCTTTTCCGGAATATGCAGTTTGTTCTTATCATAATAGACGCCTCCCCTTTACCGGGTCAGCAGCAAGAAGATCTGCCGCATCAAGATCATTCTTCGTGATACAACCGCAGCCCGCTGACAACGCAGCCGCCGCGGTGATACCAACCTTGCTTTCCAACATGCAGCCCATCATACAGTCAATACCAGAAGCCGTTGCTATTGAGGCCATCTGAAATGCGTTATGCAAGCCTCCAGCCTTCATCAGTTTTATATTGATGAAATCACAGGCATGCATAGCCAGAAGACGAAGAACATCCTGCGGGCTAAAAGCCGCTTCATCTGCCATGATGTCCGTTGCAACATGATCTGTAACGAATTTCAAGCCATCAAAATCATGCGCAATGACAGGCTGCTCAATAAGCTCGATGTCTAATCCCTTATCCTCCATCTGCCGGATTATCCGTATGGCTTCTTTTGGCTTCCAGCCCTGATTAGCGTCCAGACGTATACGAACTGACGGCCCAGCCACTTTCCGAATGGCCGCGGCACGAACCAGATCCAAGTCAACATCATTTCCCACTTTTATCTTCAAAGTCGTATACCCCCGCTGAATCGCTTTCTCAGCGTCCGCCGCCATGACAGCAGGATCGTTCAAGCTGATCGTAAGATCCGACGTTATGCAATCACATTTTCCTCCGAAAAAGCGATATAACGGCATATGATAATACTGACCGAACAAATCATGTACAGCAATATCCACAGCAGCTTTCGCCGATGTATTATGAACCATAGCATGATTGATACGCTGACATATGGGTTCAAGGTCTTCAATATTCATCCCTATGATTTGAGGAGCTATGAATTCATTGATTGCTGCAACTACAGATTCATGGCTGTCACCAGTAATGACAACCGTGGCCGGTGCATTACCCCAGCCAATCTCACCTGTATCCGCAATGACTTTCACCACAATATCCTCGGCTGTATCTACCTCACGTAAAGCCGTCTTGAACGGTGTCTTTAATGGAATGCGTACTTTCCCTATCTTTATTTGCTTGATTCTCATATTCTGGATCCTCTTTTCGATGAATACGATTTACTATAAACGCCTTATCCCCGGTAATAATAGAAAAATGTCATCGCAACATTGACCAGCATAGCTCCTGCCATTGGGATAGCGGTTCGTTTTACCAGGTCGAACGGTGAAACATCAGCCATACCAGCTGACACAACGATTACAGCAGTAATCGGTGAACAGGTTCTCGCAATGGATGCCGCAAAATGCATGGGCAGCAAAAAAAGTACCGGCGCGATGCCACTGGCATTCGCCACCGCCGGAGTCAACGCTGCGAACGCAAAGAACGGTGCATTGCCACTCCCCATAACAATACTGGAAACAGCAATGATTGCCACCATGACAAGCATCATCAGCATCGGACTGAACCCGGCATTCTGGCTCCCCTTGATCAGGGTATCAATAACGCCCATACTCATAAGTCCCTGTGCAAAGACCTGCCCGGCAACGATAAGCGTCACCACATTGGCCATCTGCATGCCCATTCCATCAAAGAAGGGCTGTACCCCGGAACAAACCTCTTTGAAATTCTTCTTACGGATCGTTTCACAAATCAAGCCAACTGCCAAACCAATAAACATCGCATTGATGATATTCACCTTGATCCATGTAATCCATAACGGACTGAATGACAAAATCAACGCCAAAGGAACGATTGGCAACAGTGCATAAAGAGCTGGTGCTGAATCCGCTTCATCCGTCTTCATTTCAACATCCATTGGTTTTACGACATGTCCGTCCCGTTTATCCATGATCTTCTGCGAGAAATAAAACAATACGCCAACAACAACAAATGCGACCATGACAATAGGCACCTGATAATCCGTCCAATAAATGACCGGATCAAGTCCGGCCGTTTCTGCTGACAATATCGTTCCCGTATCGCTGGGACTCCAGTCAAAACACAACGTAGAGGCAACTGCCGCCGTCGCAGCGATACGGCTCACGCCAAGGCCAATAAGAATTGGAAATACCGTCACCATCAGAAGCATTGCCAAGCCGGACGCACTATTGATGCATAAACCGATGCACATCCCCAAAATCCATGACAGCGCCAGCACCAAATACGGTGATTTCAGTTTCAGCAACGGGCGAATCGTCAATCTTACCAACGCACGCGATGCCCCAATACTATCCATATACCGTGCAAATGCACCCACACACATGATATTGAGCCCCAAAGAGGCCGCGCGGCTGCTCAAAGTCTGGCGCATGAATTCGAATGTATCAAACAACAGCGTTCCGGTACTGGCTTTTGGCTCCAGAATCACGCCATACCCCATGATAACAGCTATGTACATCAGCAAAAAACCTGCTATAGTCAAAACGACATGTGGTTTGTAACGTTTATAAATAAGATAAGCAACCCAAAAGGTTACAATCAACGAAATTGCTAATGCCATAACAACGCCTCCTAAAAATACAGTTCACTCAGTAACGACACATGTTTAGTTCTATTCGCCAAAACATCCTGGAATCCTGCAAAGCATTTATCTTAATTTTCATAGCACCTCTGCCGGTCTTACTGGTACAGGTGATAACACACGATTTCTCGCCCTTGTCAGTCCAAGCAGCAGGTATTCTGCCCGACTATTCCTTTCAATCTCCCGGCCAATACCAGCAGCAAGACTCTGCCAATAACGTGCGCGTTCCATATCAACCGGCAGGATTACACCGTACCGATACAAGACCGACATCGCAAGTTGTGCCTCCCGGTCACCAGCCAGCGCTGCACTACACAGCCCCTTCCCTGCCGGCCATACATAGCCAAGATAGTCCTCTGCTGAAGCAAAGCTCATCCATGGCGGCGGTTTGATTTTATGCCCATAATGCTGGCAAATCTGCAGTGCTATAGCAAAATATCCATTTTCTCGATCTACTGTACGTGCATATCGCATCATGGGTGTATCCTCTCCATCAGCCTCAACCAAGGAGCAGACCGGAACACCGATCAGATCCGGCATACCGGCATCATCCAGCTGATCCGTCAATACTGACAGCCCCATCACTTGTACCCAATACCGGCAGATCTGCAACGCCTCGCCATGGAGCCGCGCATTACATTTTCCCAGAACTTGTACGACAGCTTTTTCACGATTTAGTTCCAGACAAGCGGAATACACCCCCGCTTTTTTCATCGTAAGAATAATTGACTCACCTGCCAGGACCCGTTCCCGATAGGTGGCCACACAGTTTCGCAATGCTACTCCAATGCGAAATAATTCAGCGGTCTCATGCACCAGATGAAACTCAAAACCAGCAATCTGACACTCCAATGCTTGAATCGTTTTATTATAGTGCAGCCATTCATTCTGCTTTCCTTGCTGCAGACCATTGATTGCTGCACTCAACATGTCATGGATACACTCTGTAAGTCCTTCTTTCAGAACAACTGCTGATAGTTCTACCGGCAAACGATCATGATATTCCCACAGTCCTTCAATCATATCATATTGCCAGGAATCCAGCGGACGCTTTGACAGGATAAGAAGATGCCGACAAAACTTTTTTGTTCCCAGCTGATTCAGGACCCATCTCAGATACCATTCTACTTTTTTCCCATCGCCTACGATTATATCTGTCCCCATATATGATCTGCTTATTTTCCCTATCATAGACGAATCGATCCAGCCGGACACCGCTGATACAATTATCCAACCTTAGAAATGGCTGCCAATAACGGGGATCTTCAATTCCCCATTTCCGAAAAAATAAATACCAAAGAATCGCATAAGGATTATAGGTATAGGCCCGCCTTACCGACTTAGGTGGCTGGACATCCAGATAACGACACAACCGTGTATAACAATCTTTCTCAGCAAAAGGAAACTGCTGCTCGAAATCCCTGCCGATAAATGCCTTCAGATAAACGATCTGAAGATCAAAAGGCCGTTCCCAATACGCCATAAGTTTAGTGACTCCCGACATCTGACTCAGGACACCACCATGAATCCCATACTCAGCCCTCACAGATGCCTGTAGTGCCTCCAATGCTGCCGCTACGACTATCGACGGCATGTGCGAAAGGAGTCGTTCCTCTCTATAGATCCCGAATTCCTGACGCTTCTTCACCTGCTGAAACACACGACGCGCCATATCGAAATCATAGGCAGCTGTCCGCCAGAAATAATGGATTCCCATCCGGATTGGCGACGCGATACAGCAAATATCTACTGCCACATTCAGCGGACTATGTATATCCCGTTGAAAGATTCGCCAGCGAACCGGAAACTCCTGACAGTCCCAATTATCACCATTGACTTCCACCATCAGTCGCCCGGCAGGCTGGACAACCAGACCGGCTGCCGCCATATCCCCTTCCAGCCATTCACTGATCCGGTTCCGCCGCCCATAGGCTAGTGCATCAGCCTTAAATCCGCTCTGCCAATTTCCGTCTTTATGCAGGATGAACGCCACGGATACATCCTCTATATCAGACTGAATCACATGCACATTTCTGCACTCAGCCCACTCCCTGCCGCCTCGTTTACAAAAAAAAGCCCGTTCCATCGAATCCCCTCCTTCATGGAATCCTTTGAAACGAGTATATCAGATCCTATATTAACTTTGGTCGCTTTCAAAGCGACAAACCATACAGCTTATTTCTTCCTCACTAATGGCAGGCCAAAATGATCCAGCGTCTCATCCAACAAGAACAGATCATGAATGCCCTGCTCCAGAAAATATGCTACGACGATATCTTCTTTTAATGCCACCGACAAAGAATAACCCGCCCTCGCCAGCAAATCCCTTGCTGTCTCCGAATCCAGTTCCAACGCCATCGTCAACGCAATTACCGTCGACTTACCAGGATGATAGGCCGGATCATTCCGTATCTTCGCAAAAAGCCGCCGGTCCACCCCCGCCCGTTTATAGATTTCCGCCTCTGACTTTCCACTGGCATGGATCAATTTCAACAACCGTTTGGCGAATGAATCCTCAAAATCCGGTAAATCGACAGACAGTATACGACGAGTCAACCGGCGGAATATCGCCCAAGCCCCATCCTCCCTGGCATTATATGAATACTTTATCCCCTTATCAGTTGCTGATTTCAGCTCCCCATACTTTTCTGAAATATATTGTTCCAGCTCCAGCAACATCTTCGGATCTATCATAGTCTCCTCCATCCCAAACTCAACCATTCAGCGCCCACCGGATGCCCTTAGCCAGGCGTTCGGTGGACTCATTGAAATGACCGCCCGGATTCTGCTCAAATATTGTCCGGGTTCCCTGCTGCTGCAGGAATGCAGTAGCTTCTTTCATGCAATCCTCCACCACAGCCATCCGTTGATTCCGGGTCTGCTTCTCCTTATCCCCCAGCGAGAAGTATGCGGCCTCTGGCACACGCCGCAGTGAGTTCTGCCGCATGAAATCCAGGAAGCCATCATACCACAGGGAACCAGATGCACAGACCAGCCGGTCAAAACAATCGGTCCGGTACATGGCATACAGCGCACAAAGTCCCGCCAGGGAATAGCCACCGATCACGCGGCAGACAGGCGAAAAAGACAGCCGCTGCTCAACCGCCGGAATGACACCCTGCACGAGTCCCTGCAGATAGGCATCGGCCCGGCCGCCAAAATCATGGCCACCACGGAATGCCCTGGGGGCCGGCCATGGCGACAGATCATCCGCCCAGTCCATCCCGCTCACAGCTGCCAGGACCAATTTCTCACCATCCAGACACTCTGCCAGTTCCGCTACGGAAGCCGCATCCATCAGGCAATAAACCACGGGGCATGACTCAGCCGACAGCACAAAACCATCAATATGATATTGTCCCTGCGTAAATTCAATCTTCTTCATAACCTGCCCCTTCGCTCATCCTTCCGCTTGTCTGCGCCCATACGTGTTCGTTTCTTCATTATAGCATGCCGGACCTTTCCACATGTATTCTTCCCACAAAAAAATCCCTTGAAGGAACCTTTCCTGTCCCTTCAAAGGATTTCTTTCACCAGACTCAGCCTTCCGGGAAAGCTACGACCAGCATCATCTTGAAGTTTTCTTTGCCGTATACAGCATGTGGATGATTGGCCGGCATCACGATGGATTCACCGGCTTTGATGGCCGAAGTCACGCCATCGACCGTGATCTCACCGGTACCATCCAGCGCGGTCACCATCGCATCACCTTTCGATTCATGCGTGCTGATGCCTTCACCAGCAGCAAAAGCGAACAGGGTAATGCCCAATCCCTGATTCTGAATCAACGTCTTGCTGACCACCTGACCCTCAGCATACTCCACGGTATCCTTAAGGGACAGGACCTCGGCCTTCTTGATATTCTTGAGAATCTCACTCATTGCAATTCCTTCCTTTCACCAGTGTACTGACGTTTTCTGCGTTTCATGATTCTACTATAGCAGGCCGGCTTATGCTTAGCGGTAACATATATCACGGGCCGAATTGGCCGAAATCCTCTATCCGCTGGTTTTACTAAGCAAACAAATGTGCTAAAATAGAAGAAATAATGCTTGATGAAATGGAGGCTTGCTATGGAAACGCCGATCTATATCGCCATCGATCTCAAATCCTTCTACGCTTCGGTCGAATGCACCGAACGTCAGCTGGATCCTTTGACGACCAATCTGGTCGTAGCCGATGCCAGCCGCACCGAAAAGACGATCTGCCTGGCAGTATCGCCCTCCCTCAAAGCCTATGGCATCCCGGGCCGGGCCCGTCTATTCGAGGTCATCCAGCAGGTACGGGAGGCAAATGCCCGCCGGAAATATGCCGCGCCACGCCGTGCCCTGACCGGTTCCTCCTGTGATGACACCGCACTGAAACTCGATCCAGCGCTGGCCATCGACTACATCACCGCCACGCCGCGGATGGCCCTCTACATGAAATACAGCACCCGGATCTACCAGATCTATCTGCGCTATATTGCTCCCGAAGATATCCATATCTACTCCATCGACGAGGTCTTCATCAACGCCACGCCCTATCTGGATGCCTATAAGCTGTCGCCAGAGGAACTCACCCGGAAACTGGTCCACGAAATTCTGACCGAAACCGGAATCACCGCTACCGCCGGTATCGGAACGAACCTCTACCTCAGCAAGATTGCCATGGATATCCAGGCCAAGCATGTCGAGGCAGATGCCAATGGCGTACGGATAGCCCGCCTCGATGAGCAGAGCTACCGCCGCTGCCTCTGGACACATCGTCCCTCTCACGGATTTCTGGCGGGTAGGGCGTGGCTATGCCCGCAAACTGGAAGCCCATGGTCTGTTCACGATGGGCGATATCGCCCGCTGCTCGCTCGGCACCGGCAATACGTATCATAGCGAAGACCTGCTCTACAAACTCTTCGGGGTGAATGCCGAGCTGCTGATTGACCATGCCTGGGGCTGGGAACCCTGCACGATTGCCGCTATCAAGGCCTACAAGCCCAGCACGAACAGCCTGGGCTCCGGCCAGGTACTCCAATGCCCCTATGCAGCCGATAAAGCACGGCTGGTCATCCGCGAAATGACCGAGCGGCTGGTACTGGATCTCGTCGATAAGAACTGGTCACCGATCAGCTCGTCCTGACCTATCGGCTACGACCGGGAAAATCTCGATCAGCCCCAGATCGCAAAAAGCTACCGGGGTGAAGTCACGACCGACCGCTACGGCCGGAAAATCCCTAAATCTGCCCATGGCACAGCAAATCTGGAGCGCCCAATGTCATCGAGTCAGAAGATCACAACTGCTGTCATGACGCTCTGCGACCAGATTCTTGATCCTGCACTCTCCATCCGCCGGATCAACGTCACTGCCAACCACGTCCAGCCCGAATCTGCCGTAAACCGGGCACCAATCTGCAATCAGCTGGATCTCTTCGCCGACTGTAATGCTCAGGCAGCCAGCCAGGAAGCCGAAGAACAGACTCTGGCACGCGAAAAGAAACGTCAGCAAGCCCTGCTCAACATCCAGAAGAAATACGGCAAGAATTCTATTCTGAAAGGCTGTGACCTGCAGGATGGTGCCACAGCCATCAGTCGGAACAACCAGATTGGAGGACACAAAGCATGACCGGACCTTATGATGATATCCTGGATCTCCCTCATCCCACATCAAAGAAACACCCACGCATGTCCATGGCCGCCCGTGCGGCCCAGTTCGCCCCCTTTGCTGCACTGACCGGCTACGGCGATGCCATAAAAGAAACCGCCCGCCTCACCGCCCAGCAGCTGGAACTGGACGAGAACGAAAAAGCCCTTCTCAATGAAAAGCTGCTGCTGCTGCGCCAGCACCTGACCGAGCACCCATTGGTCACCATCACCTTCTTCGTCCCCGACACCAAAAAAGCCGGCGGGTCTTATCAGACCATCACCGGCTCGGTAAAAAAGCTGCAGGAATACGAGCGCCGCCTCGTCATGAATGACGGGACGATCATCCCCATCGATTCCATCATCGAATTATACGAGGAAAGCTAAGCGGCCAGGACCAATATCCTCTATCTGCGCAAACGATCCCTGAGCATATTCTCCATCATCTGCAGGAAATCAACCATGCTGCAGCTGATCAGGGATTTCTTGCTCAGCATGCCCTTGAGTTCCTGGATATGCTCTTTGAATGATGCTACGACACCAGCGATAGAATCTGCACCCGATGCCGCATCATTCACCGCATTACTCGTCGTCTCGATGCCCTTGATGATCTTACCGCTGTAGTCCTTGACTTCCTTGGTGCAGTCAGGCCACTTCCTGGAAGCTCTGCTGCACACCATCAACAAAAGCAGCATTTTCAGGCCGTCTTGCCTTTCGTCGCATCGATTGCCTGATTGACTGAGTCAATGCTCTTATAGAGTGCACTGATGCTCTCATTGATGCCACCGACCAGCTCAGTCGTTGCACTGGAAAGTTCGCGGATATTCTCAGCCACGACAGAAAAGCCGCGACCGGCTTCCCCCGCACGGGCCGCCTCGATGGAAGCATTCAGTGCCAGCAGATTGGTCCGGGATGCAATACCTGTGATACCATCTGACATCTTCCGGATCTTGCCGAAATTCTCCTCGAGTATCTGGAACTCGGACGTGATCTTACTCAGCTGCTGGTTGATCTCATCCATCTTATCCGTCAGGGACTGTACATCTTTATGCGTCTTGTCGACTACCTCATCCGACCGGTCCATGATCTCCGTGATATTCTGTGCATAACGGCCCAATCCGCTGAATTCATCATTGAGCTGATTGATGTTCTTGTTGACCTGTCCGATATCCCGATAGGTCTGAGTCATCGCCTCAACATATTCGGATATGCCAACTTCTTCCTTGTTAAGCGCAGCCATGCGTTCGACCAGATAGTTCACGCCATACAGCAGCTGTTCATCTGTGTTGGCCGCTGATGACGATGTCTCCCTGATGTACGAGCGAAGGCAGCGCGATTCACTGGTGCGGCCGGCTGTGCTTCTGCTTTCCGCTGATTATATAGTGGTTCTCTGGATTTTCCAAAATTAAATAAGCCCATGCTGCATCCTCCTTCACTCAAAAACGGCCAGGATCATCGTCTGGTTGAAATGCTGCTCCCGCAGCTGCTCACCATAACCACCGAACCCGACATAATTGCCCAGTACCGTTCCCATACTGCGGGCAAACTGATCAACATAGCCATCTCCTGTGAAAAGCAGCGTCCGGGCCAGACAATTGACCATCAGGGAAAGCGCCTGGCTGCGGCACCTCGCGCTTCACCTGTGCCATCGTCTGCTGATTGACCGCCCGATAGTCATCCGGCTGCAGGACCACCACCTGTGAGTTATCATAGATACGCGCATGATAGCGCATCGTCCGCTGATCCGGTTCCACCGTCTCATTGGCCACGATATACATGTCCTTGCCAACCAGACGCCCCAGCGGATAACTGTCCAGAATCTTTGCCCCCATCTGAGCCGGCTTCAGACCATGCACTTCTGCCTCGACCTCAGCTGCCGGACGGTCATTGTACTCCATGACCCGCCGATTCTTGCATCGACCTTCGTCGCCGTGAAGCACCTCGCTCATCGGTTTATAGATATTCTCCCGATAAAGATGAATCTTACCACCAAGATTGCGCAGGATCACAAATACACACGATTTATCCCTGATCTGTCCATTAAGCGAGACCAGCGTTTTCTCCTGCCCGGCCCCGATCGCCAGGCCGTACCACCGAACACGGCAATGTGCCTTGACAGCAATACCGAGTTCAACGTGGACAGTACCAACTCTTCACAGCTGATCAGACCCGTGGATGCCTCAAAGCATATCGTATCCTCGCCACGGCCGGCTCCGACCTTATCGGCACAGCGCTTCACCCGGTCTACATACTTAAGCGGGCAGCGGTCTGCCTCCTCCAGCACATCACCAGCACACTCGATCCCTGCTCAATGCCCCAGTACCAGCAGCGTATCCGTCAAAGCACCCTCCTTGCAGAATGCTGCCACTGTCGTGGTCCCCATCACCGTACTCTGCGGGAATCTGGCATAAATCTCCTGCGTATAAGCCTCGAAAGGCCTCCACCCCGGAGGTAAACCAGATAAACTTCGGTGCCCGGAGCCCGGCGCAGGCTTCTTCTACCGCGCGGGCTGCATCTGCATTACTGCTGTGACCGATCTTGTAATCCATCCTTCATCATCCTCTCTAAACTTCTTTTATCCCTGAGGGTGCGAAAACAGTTCCCTTACCCTCTGTTAAGAAAAATTATACGCTTTATGCCGACGGAAATCCAAATAAACTTTAATAAAAACAGCATATTTTCTGACAAATAATAAGTCAATATTATATAAAAAAAGACTGTTACATCTAAGATTCTGCTCATAGCATAAGCTTATGAGCAAAACCCTGGATGTAACAGCCTCATCGCTGTGGTTTATTGATATCCTGAATAATCTTCTGCTCGTCGCGCCCCTGACACCAGCCGAGAGTCTTGATTTCCGCATAGAGCATGACACGCTGCTCGCGGTTATCGTTATCGGACCGCATGAGCGACTGATACTGCCGGATGGCCCGCTGATAGCGGGCCGATATCTCCTGCGGAGTCCTTGGTTTCTCGGGGACGGTTCCCCTTATGCTGACGAACGAGCTCTTCTGCCGCATCGACGCTTTTTCGATCAGTGACAATCATACAGATCTTCCTTTCTGTCTCAGACTTCATACCTATACTATTTCGTCACCAATCCGTCAATTCCTTCTAACCAGTATAGAGGCCTGCTGATATTTTAATCACAATATCTTTTATCGAGCGCTGTCCGCATGTCCGCAATGAGCTGCGCCGCTTCATCAAGCTTCCCGGCCAGCAGCTGCTTCACAACGGCACTGCCAACGATGACGGCATCGGCATGAGCCGCCGCCTCTACGGCTGCCTCAGGCGAACCGATACCAAACCCTACGGCCAGCGGTGTCTTTGTATAACTGCGGGCTTTGGTGCAGACCGTACCGATGGTACTATAGTCCACTTTCTTGACACCCGTGACACCATTATTGGACACACAGTAGATAAACCCACTGGCATCCTGGCAGATCTCTTTCATCCGGGCCTCTGTCGTCCCCGGCGTAATGAACTCCGCCAAGATGAACTCATGAGCAGCCGCGATGCGGCGCATATCCCCGGATTCTTCATGCGGCACATCCGGAATGATGACACCATCCATACCAGCGGCCTTGAAATCCTCAACGAATTTCTCAAAGCCATAATGATACATATTATTGATATAGCCCATCCCGATCAGCGGAATATCTGAGAACGTACGGATCTTCACGGACAAGCTCCAGTTCCTTTGCCATCGTCATGCCGTTCTTAAGCGCCACAACCGATGCGGTCTGGATGACCGGCCCATCAGCCATCGGATCAGAGAATGGCAGACCAAGCTCGATGACGTCCGCGCCGGCAGCTTCTGCCCGCTTGACAGCCTCGATGGTTGCCTGAACATCCGGTGCTCCCGCCGTAATATAGATGAAGATTGCCTTTTTGCCAGCTGCCTTGCGGGCAGCCATTACCTTGTCAATACGAGTCATAAGTCCACATCCTCCCCCAGCGTCTTTGCTACCATCGCGACATCTTTATCGCCGCGGCCCGACAGGCACACGACTACCGTCTCATCCGGCTTCGTCTCCGGCATGAGTTTTTCCAGATAAGCCAGCGCATGCGAACTCTCAAGCGCCGGAATGATTCCCTCGATACGAGACAGACGCTGGAATGCATCCAGAGCCTCCGTATCGGTTACCGATACATATTTCACGATGCCGGCATCCTTGAAATATGAGTGCTCCGGTCCGACACCCGGATAGTCCAGCCCGGCCGAGATCGAGTAAGCCTCGACTACCTGGCCGTCCGGCGTCTGCAAAAGGTAGCTGAATGCGCCATGGAGAATGCCCGGCTCACCAGGGCCGCTCAGCGTCCTCGCATTGTCCGCAACCTTATCACTGCGGCCGCCAGCCTCAACACCGAACTTCCGGACTGTCTTGTCATTGCGGAAATCATAGAATGTGCCAATCGCATTGCTGCCACCACCGACACAGGCTACGAGATAATCCGGCAGGCCACCGGCCTTGACTTTGATCTGCTCACGGATTTCCTCGCCGATGACTTTCTGGAAATCACGGACGATAGTCGGATACGGATGCGGGCCGACAGCCGAGCCAATGATATAGTGAGTATCGGTAATATTCGTCGCCCAGTAACGGATCGCTTCACTGGTCGCATCCTTGAGCGTGCCCGTCCCGCTGGAAACCGGAATGACCTTAGCCCCCAGAAGCTTCATACGGAACACATTGAGCTTCTGACGCTCGACGTCCACTTCGCCCATGAATACATGACATTCCATGCCAAAGAGCGCCGCTACGGTTGCTGAAGCAACACCATGCTGACCGGCACCAGTCTCCGCGACGATGCGTTTCTTGCCCATAAGTTTGGCAAGCAGCGCCTGTCCGAGGGCATTATTGATCTTATGCGCACCGGTATGCAGCAGGTCCTCACGCTTGAGGAAGATCTTCGCCTTGCCATAATGCTTCGTGAGCTTCTCCGCATAGTAAAGATTGGTCGGCCGACCGGCATATTCCCGGAGCAGGCTCTTGAACTGTGCCTGAAATTCCGGATCATTCTTATATTTATTGTAGGCGGCCTCCAGCTCGTTAAGTGCCGGCATGACGATTTCCGGAACATACTGTCCGCCATATTGGCCAAATCTGCCTTTTGTATTCATTCTATCTATTCTCCTTTTCGTTTACGCCGTCGCCTGATCCTGCGCAGCTATCGATGATAAAGCCCTTGTCTGGGCTCCGATATCTTTGGCCCTTACCAGCCCCTCGCCTACCAGGATGCCATCGCAGCCTGCCTGGCGCAGGATCGTGGCATCGCCTGCCGTGAACACACCGCTCTCGCTGATAAGCGTACGGCTTTGATCCGCGCAGGGCAGGAGATCCAGCGTCTGCTGGATACTCGTCTGGAAAGTCACGAGGTTGCGGTTGTTGATGCCGATGAACTCAGCTGGTGTAGCAAGCGCCGCCTGCATGTCCGTTTCATCATGAACCTCAATGAGTGCATCCATCCCAAGGCTCCAGGTCGTATACAGGTACTCTTTTAGCTGAGCCGGACTCAGGATACGGGCAATGAGCAGCACCGCGTCCGCCCCAAGCAGCCGGGCCTCATAAAGCTGATATTCATCAATCACGAAATCCTTGCGCAGGAGCGGCAGGCTGATCTCCGACCGCACCTTGCGGAAATCTTCGTTGCAGCCCAGGAAATGCGGGTCCGTATGAACGGAGAGCATACTGGCACCATTATCTTCATATATATGAGCCAGCTGAAGCGCTGTATGCGTGCGGTTCAACCGCCCCTTGGCCGGTGACTGGAGCTTGCACTCAGCAATGAGATTCCAGTCTCCTTTTCTGAAGCCATGCCCCATCCGAAAGGTTCCCGGCTGCAAGCGCGCCTTGACTTCATGGAGTGGCAGCTGCTGTTTCGCTGCTGCCACGATCTCTTTCTTTTCGGCCACAATCTCGGCCAATATGTCCTTCAAGGTGATTCCTCCCCTTTAATACCAGCACACTATTTGATCTTCTTCATAAATGATTTAATCCTGTCGATGGATTTCTGATGATTGACTTCAAGGCTGCCAGACACATCCACCGCAAAAGGATGAAAGATCTTATCAACCTCATGGACATTCTGTGCATTAATGCCACCGGCAATCAAAACAGATTGATGTATTGCTGCAATCTCTTCGGCGGCGGCCCGCCAGTCGAAGGCCTCCCCAGTGCCTCCAACCTTCCCCGGGCGGAATGCATCTACCAGGATCAGTTCTGCGGGAAATTCATTAGCCGCAGCTGCTGAAAAATTCTCCCCATAGCGATAGGCCTTGATAACCGGACGTTCCATCTGACGGGCATAATCAGCATCCTCATGTCCATGCAGCTGCACATAGTCAAGATCCACCTGCCGCGCAATGGCATTAACTGTATCGATATCCTCATCCACAAAGACCCCGACCCGGCGCGCCTGATGGAGCTGCCCACTGATAACGGCTGCCCGCTCCGGACTGATATACCGATGACTCTGCTTCCAAAAGATGAAACCAATGAAATCAGCACCTGCCTCCTCGGCGACTTTAGCCGTCAGCAGCGTTTGCATTCCACATAATTTGGCTCTCATTGTCTAATCCCACACTCCCCTGGATTACTAATACAAAAGCCCCGGCTGGAGAAAAACTCCTGCCGGGGCGAATCACTCGCGGTACCACCCGAACTGAGACCAATGGTCTCATCTCATTCTGACACGGGCACTGAGCCGATGTCATAGCCTGCTAACGGAGGCAGCCGTTCCAGCCTACTCGCAGTGCCATGACAGCACCATTGCTTTCAGTGGACTCTCGCGGGACCATTCACATTGCTCCTCTGACCGGACATCGCACCACTGGTCACCCAGTCTCCGGCTCGCTGACAGATTTTCACACTGCTACTATTTCCCGTTCGTTGATTATTAATGTAAAGTTGTTAACTTTCATCGATGTTTCATATCATACATCCTTTTGTTTCCCTTGTCAATACAGTATTTACAGTTTATGCAAAAAAGTCCGATGTATATGCAATCATACATCGGACCATTACACTATATACGATTATTTTGCTTCATCCGTTGGCGGCTGTGGTGCATCGCCATGTGGGCCACCCATCATATCGCCATCCGGACCGCCCTGAGGGCCGCCTTTCGCATCCTTATTCGGACGCAGGACGCTCTTATCTACACCCAGCTGTTCAGCCACATCGTTCCAGTTATTATTGATCTTCTTCATATCAAGTACAGACTGGATATCCTTGCCCGACTGCTTGGCCAGAATGGATGCTGCATTAATATCCTGTGAATGATAGCCATTCTTCAGGAGTGCCAATGCCGCAGCCTGATCAATATTGCCCTTCTGCGCAATATGTTCAGCCGTCATCTCATTCATCTGCTCATGAACCTGTTCACGGGTCACGCCCAGGCTCTTG
The DNA here is from genome assembly GCA_022482925.1 of Selenomonas sp. GTDB lineage: Bacteria > Bacillota > Negativicutes > Selenomonadales > Selenomonadaceae > Selenomonas_A. The sequence goes on from JAKVOG010000010.1 coordinate 111,901, forward strand.
CCGATATCCTGCCAGTTGTTGCTGTCCGTCTTCATTGCCAGCACATCCTTGAAGGATTTACCAGAAAGCTTGGACAGCATTGCTGCCTGACCGATATCATGGAAGTCTTTCTTCGCATTAATTGCTTCCTTTACCTGACTCTCATCGACGCCAAAGGTCTCATGGATATGCTTGGCTGCCTCATCCGCATTCATCTGCGGCGGCTGACCTTTCTGGCCTTGTTTCATCATATGGTGGGACTGTGTATCCTTGCTGCTGTTCGCCTCAGCTGTCTGAGCCAGCGCACCATATCCCGTACCAAGCAAAACTGCACCAGCAACGATACCGGCAACCATCTTTTTCTTCATCTTATTCATTCTGTCCATCGCCTTTCAAAATGTAACATGTGATTTATTTTCTTTCGATGGTATTAGTATAGGGCCCTGTCCTTATAATCATTTTAGGCATCAATTAAATTGTACTTCAAAATTACTGGAAAGCAGCTGAAATGGACAGATTTAGATTTCCAAACTTTATTTATGAAAAAACAAGGAAAATCGTCACTCAATGTCGTATACTATTAACTAGGTTAATTTTGAAAAGAGGTGGATTTGATGACAGATCAGGAAATTGAGAAACTCGTCCAGGACAAGCTCAACGAAGCATACAAGGCCGAAGAGCATCCGCATAAGTTCTTCATCACGGCTAACGGCCGCGGTGTAACGGACGGTGGCGATCTGTATAACGCATTGCTTGCAGACATGATGCGTATCTCACAGAAAGCCATGACAGAGATCCTCAAAGAGGCGCTTAAGAAATAACTCGTTGAAAAAGTCCCGGCTGATCCTTATATCTGCTGGGGCTTTTTCTATATCCTATGCCCTCAATACCCAAGCCAAAAAGGGGGGAAACGCTCATGTTGCCAATGAAAAATTTTTGCTGTACCATACTCGTGCTGGTATTATTATGCGCAGCCAGCTGCGTTTCTGCCCAGTCCGGCCGCATCATCCGCGTCGGCTGGTACAGCTTTGGTATGCTTTCCACCTACCATCCGGAGCGAAGTGCCTTCAGCGACATCAGCCTTGAAGACCTGCCGGGTGTCTACGGTGGCTATACCTACGAATACCTG
>JAKVOG010000011.1 GCA_022482925.1 Selenomonas sp.
ATGTGATATGCCATCTACAGAGTAACTGAGAGTCAGCTGCGCAGGATATGCGGTCAGATGCAAGGAAGAGGAACGAGTCATAGCGGTTGCTATGGCGAGTGACGATGACGAAGCAGATGAACACATAGACAAGCAGATGGACTCAGGGGTTCTGTAGATGACATATCCATGGGTAGGGGAGCGTTCCAAGGGCGTTGAAGGTTGACCGGAAGGACAGCTGGAGCGCTTGGAAGTGAGAATGCTGGTATGAGTAGCGAAACGATCAGTGAGAATCTGATCCACCGAAAGCCTAAGGGATCCTGAGCAACGCTCGTCGTCTCAGGGTAAGTCGGGACCTAAGCCGAGGCAGAAAGCATAGGCGATGGACAACAGGCGAAAATTCCTGTACTGCATAATGTTGTTTGAGGATGGAGTGACGCAGCAAGGAGTCTGAGCAGGCGATTGGAAATGCCTGTCGAAGGCGGTAGGCTGGTGAGGAGGCAAATCCCCTTACTAAAGCCGAGAACCGATAGATAGACGCGTTCTTCGGAACAAGTTAAATTCAGACGTACTACACTGCCAAGAAAAGCTTCTAACGAGACATTATGTACCCGTACCAAAACCGACACAGGTAGGCGCGGAGAGAATCCTAAGGTGCGCGGGAAAACCCTCGTTAAGGAACTCGGCAAAATGCATCCGTAACTTCGGGAGAAGGATGGCCAGAGCCTGTGAACCCTGTACAGGGGGAGCGGGAGCTGGCGACAGAAGAGAAGCCCAAGCGACTGTTTACCACAAACACAGGTGCTTGCTAAAGAGAAATCTGACGTATAAGTGCTGACACCTGCCCGGTGCTGGAAGGTTAAGGAGAGGAGTTATCCGTAAGGAGAAGCCCCGAACTGAAGCCCCAGTAAACGGCGGCCGTAACTATAACGGTCCTAAGGTAGCGAAATTCCTTGTCGGGTAAGTTCCGACCCGCACGAAAGGTGTAACGACTTGGGCACTGTCTCAACGAGGGACCCGGTGAAATTGAAATACCTGTGAAGATGCAGGTTACCCGCGACTGGACAGAAAGACCCCATGGAGCTTTACTGCAGCCTGGCATTGATTTTTGGCATGTAACGTACAGGATAGTTGGGAGACGGAGAAGCGTGGTCGCCAGATCACGCTGAGTCATTGTTGGGATACCAACCTTTACGTGTTAGGAATCTAACCCTGAGATTCACAAGATCGGGGACAGTGCCAGGTGGACAGTTTGACTGGGGCGGTCGCCTCCGAAAGAGTAACGGAGGCGTCCAAAGGTTCCCTCAGCGCGGACAGAAATCGCGCGAAGAGTATAAAGGCAGAAGGGAGCTTGACTGCGAGACCAACAAGTCGAGCAGGTACGAAAGTAGGGCTTAGTGATCCGGTGGAATGAGAGTGGAATTGCCATCGCTCAACGGATAAAAGCTACCCTGGGGATAACAGGCTAATCTCTCCCAAGAGTCCATATCGACGGGGAGGTTTGGCACCTCGATGTCGGCTCATCACATCCTGGGGCTGAAGCAGGTCCCAAGGGTTGGGCTGTTCGCCCATTAAAGTGGTACGTGAGCTGGGTTCAGAACGTCGTGAGACAGTTCGGTCCATATCCATCGCGGGCGAAAGATACATGAGGGAAGCTGCTCCTAGTACGAGAGGACCGGAGTGGACGGACCGCCGGTGTACCAGTTGTCACGCCAGTGGCATAGCTGGGTAGCTGCGTCCGGAAAGGATAAACGCTGAAAGCATCTAAGCGTGAAGCCAGTCCCGAGATGAAGTATCTCATGGAGTAATCCAGTAAGATTCCTTGAAGAAGACAAGGTAGATAGGTTGGGAGTGTACGCACCGTAAGGTGTTTAGCGGACCAATACTAATAAATCGAGGGCTTAACTTTACTGACCTGTCCGAGAAGCGAAGCTGATTGGGTAACAGGTCGTATGCGAAAACATCCCAAGAATCGAGTTCGAAGGGCGAAGATGATTGGTTGATGTTGACCGCTAATAGAGTCTAGAATGTTCGATCATACATAAATTATTTCTTCTGTATAGTTTTGAGGGTACATACCTTCAATAATATCCAGTGATGATAGCTGAGTGGTTCCACCCGTTCCCATACCGAACACGGTAGTTAAGCACTCATACGCCGAAAGTACTTGTCTGGAAACGGGCTGGGAGGATAGGGCATTGCTGGTTTAAATGGCGGTCGTGGTGAAGCGGTTAACACACTGGATTGTGGCTCCAGCATGCGTGGGTTCGATCCCCACCGGTCGCCCCATTTTTAAATTCTAGGGGTATAGCTCAATTGGTAGAGCAACGGTCTCCAAAACCGTAGGTTGTGAGTTCAATTCTTACTGCCCCTGCCATATATTGGAGTGGTACTCAAGTGGCTTAAGAGGACGGTTTGCTAAATCGTTAGGCTGGGTAACCGGTGCGGAGGTTCGAATCCTCTCCACTCCGCCACTTTGAACTCGAAACTCTGACTTCGGTCAGAGTTTTTTTGTATGGCCGAATTATATGAAGGAAAAGTCTTTCTACTAACAGACAGGGATTAGGTATGCGTTAAATTATTCCAATATTCGCGTTAAATTTTCAAATTGACATCTGTCCTATTCTCTGCTATTCTTGTATTCGATTGATTCTTGTATAAGCCCACTGATACGGTGTGGGCGTTTCTACAGACAGCCGTAAATTGTCACAGTCTACAAGAAGTTGAGGGCGAAAAGCTTCATCTTTCTTGTGCTGGGCCGAGTGCGGAGTACGAAAGAGGAGGCTTTTATTTTTTATGCAAGCACAAACGGGTCAGCCGACCTTCCTGGAGCGGTTCTTTAAGCTTCGGGAAAAGAATACGACGGTAAAGACGGAAGTTATCGCCGGTATTACTACTTTTATTGCGTTGGCTTATATCATGTTCGTTAATCCGAACATCCTGTCAGAAGCAGGCGTTCCGAAAGAAGCTGCTATTGCTTCAACAATCTGGATTGCAGCACTTTCCACGATGGTAATGGGTGTTTTTGCTAATTATCCGGTGGCGTTGGCACCGGGCATGGGACTTAATGCATTCTTTGCTTATTATGTTTGTGGTGTCCTGCACCTGCATTGGACGGTCGCGTTAGGTGCAGTATTCTTCTCTGGTGTCCTGTTCCTGGTTCTGACGATTAGCCATGTACGTCAGGCCATTATCAATGCTGTCCCGCAGAATCTGCGAGTGGCTATTGGTGTAGGTATTGGCTTATTTATCGCTTTTATTGGTCTCAAGGGTACAGGCCTCATCGTGAGTGACCCGGCAACATTCATCACTTTGGGACATGTAACACAGCCCACTACGGCGCTTTCGCTGTTTGGACTTTTGTTTACGGGAGCCCTGATGGCTCGTAACGTTCAGGGAGCTATCCTGATGGGGATCGTGGTGACGACGCTGTTGTCCATGGTACTTGGTTATTCTCCGGTTCCTCATGCTCTTACGGATGTGGTCAGCACATCGCTGCCTCACATGGGAGAGACCTTCGGCAAGCTCGATATTGTCGGAGCCTGGAACTATGGTATCTTCTCCATCATCTTCACGTTTACTGTTGTAGAATTGTTCGATAACATGGGAACCCTGATTGGTCTGACATCAAAGGCCAAGATGGTTAAGCCGAATGGAGAAATTGAAAATCTGGACCGTGCATTGACGACAGATGCAGTTGGTACGATCTGCAGTGCGATCTTTGGTACGTCGACGGTAACTTCTTACATTGAGAGTGCTGCTGGTATTGCAGCAGGTGGTAAGACTGGTCTGACGGCTGTTACTGTTGCTATCCTGTTCCTGATTTCGTTGATGTTTGCACCGCTGATTGGACTGGTTCCGGGATTTGCAACGGCACCACCATTGATCCTGGTTGGTGCGCTGATGATGACAGATATCGGCAAGATCAACTTTGCAGATTTCACCGATGCTCTGCCAGCATTCCTGACCATCATCATGATGCCGCTGACGTCAAGTATTGCGAATGGTTTTGCCTTTGGTTTCATCAGCTTCTCATTCATCAAGACGCTGGGAGGTAAGGCGAAAGAAGTCAGCCTCGATCATGTGGCTGGTCAGCATCGCATTCCTCATCAATCTGTTCATGCGTTCCTAAATGAGACTAAAGCAGTGAGAGGCACAAGTTTGTGCCTCTTTTTTGTTGACATCCTATCGGGCGTATGTTAGTATTGATAAATGTAGACGCGTGAAGTGCGTCTCGATTTGGGCGTGAATGCGCCCATCCCCAACCGCACAGCGGGGTTCCAAAAATCAGCTGTGAATTCAGCTGTACCGCAGCTGGCGAGTAAATCTGCAGGGAGGTGTTTTTAAATGTACGCAATTATCAAAACTGGTGGCAAGCAGTATAAGGTCGCTGAAGGCGATGTTATCACGGTTGAGAAACTGGCTGCTAACGAAGGTGAAGCTGTTGTATTTGACGAGGTCCTGACGGTTGTCAACGACGCTGATGTCAAGATCGGCAAGCCGGTTGTTGCAGGTGCCAAGGTAACGGGTAAAGTCGAGGCTCAGGGCAAAGATAAGAAGATCCTTGTTTTCAAATACAAGGCTAAGTCGAACTATCGTAAACGTCAGGGTCATCGTCAGCCGTTCACGAAGGTTGTTATTGAGAAGATTGAAGCTTAATCGATGATTAAGGTTGACATCTTTTCCCAGGTAGACGGGAAAATATCCGGGTTTTCGGTCTCCGGCCATAGCGGTACGGCAGAGCGGGGCATGGATATCGTCTGCGCAGGCGTTTCAGCGCTCACGCAGACCGCTCTTTTAGGATTAGGTGAGCATCTGCATCGCACAATGGATTATTCCGTAGCGAGTGGAAAGCTTACGATGAAGCTGAAGGGCGCGCCCGATGACCTCACCGAGTCGATACTCGAAACGATGCTTCTAGGACTGATCGAGATTCAAAAGATCAGCCCGGAAGCTGTACGAATTTCAAAGCAACGGAGGTGAATGTAATGTTTACTTTTGATTTACAGCTGTTCGCTCATAAAAAGGGTGTCAGCTCCACGCGTAATGGCCGCGATAGTGAGGCTAAGCGTCTTGGCGTCAAGGAGCAGGCTGGCACGGTCGTAACGGCTGGCAGCATCCTCGTTCGTCAGCGTGGCACACACTTCCATCCGGGTCACAACGTTGGCATCGGCAAGGATGATACCTTGTTTGCGAAGGTAGCTGGTAAGGTCGCTTTCGAGCGCAAAGGCCGCTACAATCGTCAGATCAGCGTATACACGGCTGAGGAAGCTATGTAATCGAAAAATGTGGTACCTGCGCTTTCCTCACGGAGGCGCAGGTATTATTATATTGAAACGGCGTTAGGTTGCGTTGTGGTGCATAAAGGCAAGAGCCGGTATTGAACGCAATGCCGGCTCTTGCCTTTATCCATCACAGGGCAGAGTACGGAGTACAGGAGGTTTTTATGCAATTCATCGACAGGACCAGAGTCATCGTCAAGGCAGGCGATGGTGGTCATGGCAAATCGGCGTTCCGCCGGGAGAAGTTCGTGCCGAATGGCGGTCCGGCCGGCGGCGATGGTGGTCATGGCGGCGACGTCATTTTCATCGTCGATCAGAATATGAATACGCTGCTCGATTTCCGCTTTCATCGGAAATTCGCAGGGCAAGAATGGTGAGAACGGCGACATCAAGAATCAGTATGGTGCGAATGCGCCAGCCTGCTATGTCAAGGTACCGGCCGGAACCATCATCAAAGATGAAGAGACCGGCGAGGTGCTGGCTGATCTGACGGAAATCGGTCAGGAGGCCGTGATCTGCAAGGGTGGCCGTGGCGGCCGCGGGAATGCGAAATTCGCGAACTCGGCCAATCGTGCCCCGACGTTCGCCGAGTTCGGCGAGCCGGGCGAGGCTCGCAATCTGATCCTGGAGCTCAAGCTTCTGGCAGATGTCGGTCTGGTCGGTTATCCGAGTGTCGGCAAGTCAAGTCTGGTCGCCAGCTGTTCGGCAGCGCGCCCGGAGATTGCAGATTATCATTTCACGACGATCACGCCGGTTCTTGGTGTGGTCAAGACAGACTATGAGAAAAGCTTCGTCATGGCCGATATCCCGGGTCTGATCGAGGGTGCTGCTGATGGCGTTGGCCTGGGGCATGATTTCCTGCGCCATGTTGAGCGCACGAAACTCATTCTGCATATCGTCGATGCATCCGGCATCGAGGGGCGTGATCCGGTGGAGGACTACCACAAGATCAATGCCGAGCTCAAGAAGTACAGCGAGAAGATTGCCAGACGGACGCAGATCCTGGTGGCAAACAAGATCGATTTGCCGGAGGCGCAGGAGAACCTGCCACGGCTGAAAAAGCTGGCTGAGGAAGAGGGACTGAAGTTCTTCGAGATCTCGGCGGCAACCCGTCAGGGGGTAAAGGAACTCATCAGCTATGTGGGTGAGTGGCTCGATAACTACGTCGAGGAGCCGGAGACTGAGGATGAGACCAAGGTCTATGATGAGAATAAGGAAGATCCGGAGAAGATCACCATCACCCGTAATATCAGCGGTGAACTTGTGGTCAACGGCAAGGCAATCGAGAAACTGGTTGCCATGACGAACTTCCTGAATGATGAAGCGGTCCGCCGCTTCCAGTATATCTGGCGCATCAAGGGCATTGACAACAAGCTCAAGGCCAAGGGCGTCAAAGAGGGCGATACCGTCCATATCGGTGAGATGGAGTTTGAATACCGCGAGTAAAGAGCGGTTGACAGGAGGAAATATATTGCTTAGAAATTCATTGACCGGCAAGCAGAAGAGCTTTCTGCGCGGGCTGGGACAGAAGCTGGAGCCGGTTGTCATGGTAGGCAAGGAAGGCGTTACGCCGACGGTTGTCCAGGCAGCACGTGAAGCAGTCAAGAAGCGCGAGCTGATCAAGGTTCGCGTTCTGCAGAACTGCATGGACGAGCCGGAGGATGCTATCAAGGTGCTGGCTGAGCGCGCGGATGTCAATCTCGTGCAGATCATCGGCCGCAATGGCTTATTCTATAAGCGGAACTTCGAGAAGACGAAAATCGAACTGCCGTAAAACGGAGGGCGGAACTAGTGAATGCAAGAGAACGATTGAAGGAGGCCAGCCGGATCGTCGTCAAGGTCGGTACCAGTACGCTGGCGCATGAGACAGGCAAGCTGGATCTCTACCGCATCGACCATCTGATCCGTGAGCTTGCTGATCTCAAGAATCAGGGCAAGGAAATACTGCTGGTATCGTCGGGCGCGATTGCGGCCGGCCTGGGCAAGCTGGGACTTTCCCAGAAGCCGGATTCCATTCCGGAAAAAGCAGGCCATTGCGGCGATCGGTCAGGGCGTTCTCATGCATATCTATGAGAAGTTCTTCGCCGAGTATGGGCAGATCATGGGGCAGGTATTGCTGACCAAGGAAATTCCGTGCGGCATAACCAGTATATCCATTCCCGTGATTCACTGCTGGCGCAGCTGGCTATCGGGGCGATTCCGGTCATCAATGAGAATGATGCCGTGTCCGTCGATGAGATCAAGATTGGCGATAATGACAATCTTTCGGCGATGGTCGCGACGCTTGTCGATGCAGATGCGCTGATTATCCTGTCGGATATCGAGGGCCTCTATACGGCTAATCCTGCTACTCATCCTGAGGCGAAGCTGATCATGAGATTCCGGAGATCACGCCGGAGGTGGAGCGCATTGCCGGCGGTGCCGGCTCAAAGCTCGGACCGGCGGTATGATGACCAAGATCCAGGCGGCCCAGATTGCGATGAGTGCCGGCGTGACGATGGTCATTGCTTCCGGTTCGCGTGAGGATGTCATCCGTGATGTCCTGAGTGGGCGCGAGGTCGGTACGGTTTTCCCGGCGCGTGAGTCGCATCTGCGGGTCCGCAAGAGCTGGCTGGCTTTTGGCAAACGGCTGGCAGGTGAGATCATCGTCGATGATGGCTGCGCGACTGCGATGCGGGAGAATGGCTCCAGTGTACTGGCTGCCGGGGTAACGGCACTCGATGGTGAGTTCCGGGCCGGCAATACGGTTCGGGTTATGACCCGTGATCAGCAGGAAATTGCCCGTGGCATTGTGAATTATGATGCCGATACCCTGCAAAAATTGTTAGGACATAAGACCGAGGACTTCCACCAGCTGGTAGAAGTCAATGGACCGGCAGAAGTCATTCACCGTGATAATATGGTGCTGATGGCCTGATCTGGTATTATCCCTTTAGTTCCCTTAGTTTCCTGAGGAGGAATATCGATGGATATCAAAGCAGAAATGATGAAAAAGGCAACTGCAGCGCGCGAGGCTTCCCGGAAGCTGGGCGTCCTGCCAACTGGTGTGAAGAACCAGGCGCTTATGGCTATGGCTGAAGCGCTGGAAAAGCGCGGCTCGCTGATCCTGAATGCCAATGAGCAGGATCTGGAAGAGGCTCGTCAAAAGGGACTCAAGCGTTCCTATCTGGATCGACTCATGCTCGATGAAACGCGCATCAGTCAGATGGCTGAGGGCCTCCGTCAGACGGCAGCCCTGCCGGATCCGGTCTGTCAGGGAGATTACTCGACAATCCGGCCGAATGGGCTGGAAATCCGTCGGGTACGGGTGCCAATCGGTGTAATCGGCATCATCTACGAAGCACGTCCGAATGTGACGGCTGATGCTGCCGGGCTGTGTCTGAAATCCGGCAATGCGGTCATTCTGCGGGGCGGTTCTGAGGCAATCCGGTCCAACACGGTAATCAGCTCATTGCTGGCTAAGGCAGCTTATGAGAATGGAATCCCGGAAGGGGCTCTGCAGTTCGTGGAATTCACGGAGCGCGAGGCCGTAGATGAGATGACCCATCTTTCGGGGCTGCTGGATGTGATCATCCCACGCGGTGGTGCCGGCCTGATCCGTCATATCATAGAGAACAGCTCGGTACCAGTCATCCAGACGGGAACCGGGGTATGTCATACCTATGTCGATGAGACGGCAAATCTGGATATGGCAGTGAATATTGCCGTAAATGCCAAGACCAGCCATCCATCGGTCTGCAATGCAATGGAGACACTGCTGGTGCATGCCTCTGTGGCTGAGGCATTTTTGCCGATGCTCAATGAAGCAATGAAAGCCAAGCAGGTTGAGCTGCGCGGCTGCGAACGCAGTCGTGCCATCTGTCCGGATATGGCAGAGGCCGTGGAAGAGGACTGGTCGACCGAGTATGGCGATCTGATCCTGTCGGTCAAAGTCGTGGCAGATCTGGGTGAGGCAATCGACCACATCAATCGCTACAATACGGGGCATTCGGAGACTATTGTCACGGAGAACCTTGAGCATGCGCACCGTTTCCAGCGGGAAGTGGATGCTGCTGCGGTCTATGTCAATGCATCGACCCGTTTTACCGATGGGTTTGAGTTCGGCTTTGGGGCCGAGATCGGCATCAGTACGCAGAAGCTTCATGCCCGTGGACCGATGGGACTGGCCGAGCTTACGAGCACGAAGTACCTTATCTATGGGGAAGGCCAGATCCGCAAATGAAATGGATCGGCGGCTATATACGGACCATCAGGCAGTACCTGGCAACGCCCAAGGGGGCGCATGACAGTAAGGATTATGGCAGGGCAATCCTGCTGATCCTGTTGTCGATTATCGTACTGCTGGCCCTGTTGGCCGTGTGGGAAGGGAGAATCTGAGCGTGGCAGAGCGAAATGAACCGGCTTTCCGGGTAGGCATCATGGGCGGGACATTCGATCCTATCCATAATGCGCATCTGATGATCGCTGAGGAAGTCCGGGAGGCTTTCGGGCTGGACCGGGTCCTGTTTATCCCCGCCGCTCATCCGCCGCATAAGCAGGGGCACAAGCTGGCATCAGCCTATCATCGGCTGATGATGGTGCAGCTGGCGGTGAGTTCCAATCCCTGGTTTCATGTATCCAGGCAGGAACTGGAGCGATCCGGACCATCTTATTCGCTGCTGACGCTGCAGGAATTGCATGCGCAATATGGCGAAGAAACCGAGTTCTATTTCATTACCGGTTCCGATACGATCAATGAGCTGCATACCTGGTATCATACCGAAGAACTGCTGCAAAGCTGTCATTTCGTAGGGACAACCCGGCCGGGGGCACCGGCCGATACCACGGAGCTCGAGCGGCTTTTCGGGCAGTTGGCCCGGGAAAAGATCCATGAGCTGGTTGTTCCGCGGCTGGAAATATCTTCAACGGATATCCGGCAGCGGCTGCAGGCGGGCCGTTCCATCCGGTATCTGGTGCCACAGGCAGTAGAAGACTATATTATCAAAGAAGGGTTATATCGATGAGCTTTGCTATGGGCTATGAACAAATGAAGGCGATACTGGAAAAACGGTTGAAGGCAAGCCGGTTCCAGCATTCATTGGGCGTGTCGGCTACGGCTGAGACCCTGGCTGGGAAATTTGGCGTTGATGTGGAGCAGGCACATGTGGCCGGGCTTTTGCATGACTGTGCCCGGGAGTTCCGCAATGAGGCGATGATTGCCGAGGCTGAGCGTCGGGCAATTCCCATCGGTCCGGTTGAACGGGCGATGCCGCTGCTGCTGCATGCCTACATTGGTGCCCGGCGGGTCCGGGAAATCTATGGGGTAGATGATCCGGCCGTAGAGCAGGCCATCTGGCGGCATACCGTTGGTGGTGCTGCCATGACGGATCTGGATAAGATCATCTGGTTTGCTGATATGATCGAGCCGGGCCGTGAGTATCCGGAAGTAGAACATCTGCGCCAGCTGGCTAAAACTGTTTCACTGGACGAGATGGTGCTGGCCGGGCTTTCGGCTTCCATCCAGTTTGTGGTGGACAAGGGACATCTGATCCATCCGGATACCGTGCTGGCCCGTAATGAGATCCTGCTGAAAGGAATCAGCAGTGCACATTGAGGCTGAAGAAAAGATAAAGAAGGTAAGCCCATGGGAAATGAACAGGATAATATAACCCGGCAACATATCCTATATAAAAGAAAACTACAGGCGCAGCGTCGTCGACGCGCGTTGATGAAGCTCTTGTTTCTGATGATGTTCCTCGGTGCGGTGATCGTCGGGGTGCTCTATGTTGGCTATACCCTGGTGTCCTGGGGGAGCAATGTCTACCATGAGTATCAGAGCATGTATGCCGGCTATTCTGAACGGCAGCAGAACCGGCGTGGCAGTATCGATCCGCGGTTTGATGGCTATACGAATGTGCTGGTCATGGGGCTGGATGAAGGGGCTGATGAATCCGGACGACCGGGCAAACGGGCGGATACGATACTGGTCATCAGCCTGGAGAATGAGACCGGTAAGGTACGGTTCATCAATATCCCGCGGGATACGTGGGTCACGATAACCGGCAGCACGGATCAGTCGAAGTTAAAGGATGTCTATGCGATGGGCGGTGCACCGATGATGGTGCGCCAGGTCAATGCGTTGCTGGGGATATCCATCCATCAGTATATTGCGGTAGATATGAATACCTTTGCGGATCTGATTGATGTCCTTGGCGGGATCGACATTTATGTCGAGAATGACATGGATTACGAGGATCCGAATGCAGAGCTGGCCATCCATTTGAAAAAGGGGTATCAGCACCTTGATGGTCAGCAATCACAGCAGTATCTGCGTTATCGGGGCGAGGATCTCGGTGATGTCGGGCGGGTGCAGCGCCAGCAGAAGTTTGTCAAGGCACTGTATCAGAAACTGCTGCAGTTCAGTACGATCCCGCATTTGCCGGCGATTGCCGATATTTTCCAGCATCGGCTGGAAACCAGCGCTGAGGTATTTGACTCGGCACATCTGGCCAATGTCGTGCGTCGGATGAGCAGTGAGCCCCCGGTCAGCATCATGCTGCCGGGTACACCTGCCGAGCGGGATGAATCGATATGGATGCCGGATGAAAGCAACATCCAAAGCCGGATGCAGGAACTTTTCCCGGCGACAGGTTTGAGTGAAACGAAAGACGGCGAAAAGCCGGAGGAGGAATAATCTTGACGATTGAAGAAATGAGCCAGGCCATCTGTAAGGCGGCCAGCGATAAAAAAGCACGTGACATCGTAATCATGGATATGAAGGGGATCTCATCCTCAACGGACTACTTTGTGGTCTGCTCAGCCAATACGGCTACGCAGGTACGGGCAATTGCCGACAATATTGAGGAAGAACTGGCCAAAGAAGGCGTAGCATTCAACCATAAGGAAGGCTATCGCGAGGGCGAGTGGGTACTGCTGGACTTCGGCGATGTCATCGCCCACGTATTCATGCAGGAAGCCCGTGAGTACTACGCGCTGGAGCGCCTCTGGGGTGATGCCGAACTTACGACGTATGAGGACTGATTGAGGGCAGCTATGGAAGAGAAGAAGACACGGAAATATGGGCCTAGTACGGTGGCAACACTGAAAGTCGCCCGCCTGGGGGAAATGGGTGCGTTCCTCGATGCCGAGACCGGCAATACCTCCGATGATATCCTGCTGCATAAGACACAGCAGACTGCACCCGTCAAGGTCGGAGAAGAAGTTGAGGTATTCCTGTATCTCGATCCGAAACGCCGGCTGACCGCCAGCATGCGGGTTCCGCATATGAAAGAAGGGCAGATTGCCCGGGTCAAAGTCATCAATGTGAGCAAGGACGGTGCGTTTGTCGATGTGGGAGCGGAGCGTGGTATCTTCATGCCGTATGCCGGGATGCGTGGACGTCCTCAGATCGGCGAAGTGGTTTGGGCACAGCTCTACACGGATAAGTCCGGCCGCCTGGCAGTGACGATGGAGGTTGAGGACGCCATGCGTCGGGCTTCCCAGCGGGCTGATAAGGTGAAAGTGGGCGACCAGGTTACGGGAGCCATCTATAACTATACGGATAGCGGCGCGTTCCTGTTCAGTGAAGAGCACTATATTGTCTTCATCGATAATAAGGAACTCAAGGTGCGTCCAAAGGTTGGCGAGGTCGTTACGGCCCGTGTGACCTATGTGCGTCCGGACGGACGTCTGAATGCTTCGCTGCGTGAGGCTAAGGAGAAAGCACTGGTGAATGATTCACAGCGTATTCTCGAGCTGTTGGAAAGCCGTAAAGGGCAGATGCCATACAGTGATGAGTCTTCACCGGAAGTAATCCGCGACAAGTTTCAGATTTCCAAGGCGGCGTTTAAGCGTGCCTTAGGACACCTGATTCATGAGGGACTGGTCGAGGAAAAAGATGGTTGGACGTATTTGAAAGAGAAATAAGCGTCTTTTTGCGAAATTTTTTGCAGATTAGAAGGATTTTGCTGCTTAAGGGCGAATATTGACATCATAGATGAATATTAATGGGATATAACGAATTCAAATATGGGGGCGAATTTGATGGCAACAGAAACGAGTGGAGATAAAAAAGGCATCCTGCTTGAAACGGGTACCAATGAATTTGAAATCGTGGAGTTCAGCATTGGTCAGGTAAACTATGGCATCAACGTAGCGAAGGTCCGTGAGGTTATCACGCGTACGCCGGTTACGAATATGCCGCAGGCACATCCGTATATCGATGGACTGTTCACACTGCGTGGCAAAGCGATTCCATTGGTGAACCTGCCGCGCTGCCTGAATGTGCAGACGAATGCCGAGCCGAAGAATATTATCGTGACGGAGATCAACAACTATAACATCGGTTTTTTGGTGGAGAATGTTTCCCGTATCCATCGTATTTCCTGGAAGGATATGGAGCCAGCTCCGGAAGTTGGCGATCAGTCCCGTGTGGTTGGCATCATCAAGATGGAAGACCGCATTGTACTGCTGCTTGATTTCGAGACCATTATTGCCGAGATCAATCCGGAGATCAATGCCAAGCTCACTACCTATGAAGATGCGAATGAGGATGTACGGTCCAAGCGCTCGGATGTTCATGTCGTCGTAGCTGAGGATTCGCCGATGCTGCGTGACCTGCTCGTCACGACGCTGCATGAGTCCGGCTATCGTTACGTTCGTGACTTCGGTAATGGGCAGGATGCCTGGGATTACCTGCTGGGATTGTCCAAGAAGGGCGGTCAGATCAGCAGCCATGTCGGCATAATCGTCTCGGATGTCGAGATGCCGAAGATGGATGGACATCGCCTGCTCAAGCTGGTCCGTGCAGATGACCGCCTGGGCGAGGTTCCACTCGTCCTGTTCTCGTCCCTGATCAGTGATGAGATGCGCATCAAAGGTGAGCAGCTTGGTGCTTCCGGACAGATCGCAAAACCGGAAATCAATCAACTGATTGGTTTGCTGGATAATCTGGTCTTTGGTAAACCGCTGACGGATAGTGAAGAGAACGTCGGCTGACTGGGTAAACTTTAATCTTTAAGAGCTGCCGCTGTATTGCGGTAGCTCTTTTATTGTGGTAGAATGGTACTAATTGGTATTTTGACTTGAAGAGGTATTCGTTCATGCGAAGATATACATCGCTGCTGTTGACGGCCTTCCTGCTGCTGCTGATCGTGGTAGCAGGTTCTGTTTATCTGGCAGGAGCTGGACGGGATGAACAGCATCGGCCAATGCGGGAGATCCGGGTCTATACTACGCTTCCAGCGGAGCATGCAGCTATACTGAGTGCAGCCTATGAGGCAGAGCATGAGGTAAGGGTAAACTTCATTACGTTATCATCGGATGAAGTGCTCAGCCACTTAAAGGATCAGGCTGCTCAGGCAGATGATCGTGCGGCTTCCATGGTATTGGCTGATAAGGACACGTTGAGTAAAGCATCGGCGGCAGGTTATCTGACTCCGTACCTTTCGGAAGCTGGTGACCAGGTATCCGCTGATTTCCGACAGGAAAGTGGTTATTGGGTTGGTGTCTGGTATGATCCGATCGTGTTCTGTGTGAATCGTGATTATCTGAAGACCTTGCCGATGGTACCGGATACCTGGGCGGAACTGGCCAGAAAGCCGGATGTACGTATCGGGGTGACGGACTTCCTGGCGGCAGATGCTTCGGCCAACCTGCTGTTGAGCATGATTGCTCAGTTTGGTGATAAAGAAACGTATGACATTTGGCGTCAGATTCATCCGAAAGTAGTGCAGTATGCGCGTTACCTGTCCAATCCGGTCCGCCAGGCTGGCATGGGTGAGGTGGATGTAGCGATTGCGGTGGAGAGTGAAACGATCCGCTATCTGCAGGATGGCTATCCGCTTAAAGTGATCTATCCGGCTGATGGCACGGCGGCGATTATTACAGGGACTGCGATGGCGGTCAATGGGAAATCGTCGGATGCGGCTGCAGCCAGGGCCTTTGCTGACTGGTTGCTGACCGATGAAGCACAGCAGGCATTGCAGAAGCAGGGCTTCTATTTTGTCCCGACGAATCCGGGCACACTGGCATATAAGACATTTGCGGGCAAGAATATGATCTTGTTCAATCAGCCGGTGCTTTATACGGCGCAACAAAAACACGACTTTCTGGACCGCTGGGTCAAGGAAATCCGCTTCAGCAAGTAAAGCGAAGTGATGGCAGAGGATGCTGACTGCATGGCTGGTCGGTATCCTCTGTGCGTGATTTTAGGGTAATTTACCGTGAAGAATATGAATTGTATAACAATGATTTAGGAGGAAAAAGAAGTGAAAGCAGGTTTTATCAGCCTGGGCTGCTCAAAGAACCTCGTCGATACGGAGGTTATGCTGGGCGAGCTCAAGGCACATGGTATTGAACTGACGAATGAGCCGCAGGAGGCAGATATTCTCATTGTCAACACCTGTGCGTTCATTCAGTCGGCCAAGGAAGAGTCCATCACGACGGTTCTGAACATGGCTGATTACAAGGAATCCGGCCGCTGCCGCAGCCTGATCGTAGCCGGATGCCTCGGGCAGCGTTATAAGCAGGAACTGCTCGATGAACTGCCGGAAGCGGATGCGATTCTCGGGACAGGTGCCTGGAGCCGCATCATGGAAGCTGTTGAGGAAACGCTCAAAGGGCATCGCGTAGTCATTGCTGATGAGGATGATACGCTCTATGATGAGAATACGCCGCGTATCACGACGACACCGGATTATACCGCGTATGTCAAGATCGCGGAGGGCTGTGACAATCATTGCGCCTTCTGTGCAATCCCGCAGATCCGCGGGCATTTCCGCAGCCGTAGGATTCGAGGATATCTGCAAGGAAGTAGAGCATCTGACTGAGCATGGTGTACGTGAGGTCGTATTCATTGCCCAGGACAGCACGAACTATGGCGCGATCTCTACGGGCGTCCGGCGCTGGCCGAGCTGCTGCGCGAAGTCGTCAAGGTACCGAAACTCAAGTGGGTCGTACTCTTGTACTGCTACCCGAAGTTCTTCACCGATGAGCTCATCGATGTTTATGCGACGGAGCCGAAGGTCTGCAAGTATGTCGACCTGCCGTTGCAGCATGCACATAACTCGGTGCTGAAATCCATGCATCGTCCGGACACGCAGGAGCAGATGATCACCCTGATCAGGAAACTGCGTGAGCGTGTTCCGGGTGTCACCATCCGTTCGACGTTCATCGTCGGGTTCCCGGGGGAGACCGATGCCCAGTATCAGACGCTGCGCCAGTTCCTTATCGATCAGCGGCTGGACAAGGTCGGTGTATTCACCTATTCCCGTGAAGAGGATACGCCTGCCTACGATATGCCCAACCAGATTCCGGAAGAAATCATGCAGGAGCGCTATCATGATCTCATGAGCGTGCAGAGCAAGATCTCCGAGCAGGTCAACCAGAGCTTTGAGGGCAAGGAACTGGAAGTGCTCATCGAAGGCCGCGATGAAGAGCAGCCGAATATCGCTGTGGGCCGTTCGTATCGTGAGGCACCAGAGGTTGACGGGCAGGTCTATGTTGAGAACGACACCGACAGCAAGCCGGGCGATATCATCCGGGTCAAGGTCCTGCAGGGCTTTACCTATGATGTAGTCGGTGAGCGGATCGACGGCTGAGAAGCCAAAAAGAATTGAGGCGGGAACCGGACGGCTGAAAGGCTGTTATTGGTGAGCTGCTTACAGGGGACCGATTGGTCACCCGATAGGATATATTTTTGATAGGAGTATTTATTTGAAACAGGAATTAAAAGCATTCGGAACGATCGAATTGAGTCGTAAAACACTGCAGGCCGTAGAGGCTATGGGCTTTGAGGAGCCATCGCCAATCCAGGCACAGACCATCCCGCTCGCACTGGAAGGTCATGATGTCATCGGCCAGGCCCAGACGGGTACAGGCAAGACGGCAGCATTCGGTATCCCAACGGTCGAGAAAGTGGCAGAGAAGGTCCCGCATATTCAGGCACTGGTGCTGTCACCGACGCGTGAGCTGGCTATCCAGACGGCAGAAGAACTCAATAAGATTGGTCAGTTCAAACATGTTCGTACACTGCCGGTATATGGTGGCCAGGCCATTGACCGTCAGATCCGTGCGTTGAAGCGCGGCGTTCACATTATCGTAGGCACGCCGGGTCGTCTGATCGACCATCTGAACCGTGGAACAATCAAGCTGGAAGAAGTACAGACGCTGGTACTGGATGAAGCAGATGAAATGCTGGATATGGGATTCATCGATGACATCGAGCGTATCCTGAAGACCATTCCGGCGGAGCGCCAGACGCTGCTGTTCTCGGCAACGATGCCGGCTCCAATCGAGAAATTGTCCCGTCGTTATATGAATCATCCGCAGCGGGTCACGATTGCCAGAGAGAACCTGACAGTGCCTCTGATCGATCAGATCTACTACGAGACCCGTGAGAAATTTGAAGGCCTCTGCCGTGTACTCGATGTGGAAGAGACCGGCAAGCTCATCATCTTCTGCCGCACGAAGCGCGCCGTCGATGAACTGGTTTCCTCACTGGATGCCCGCGGCTATTCCGCTGGCGGACTGCATGGCGATCTCTCACAGGTTCAGCGTGACCGCGTCATGAAGAAGTTCCGTGAGGGCCGGATTGATATCCTGATTGCTACGGATGTGGCGGCCCGCGGTATCGATATCGATGATATCACCCATGTCATCAACTATGATATCCCGCAGGATCATGAATCCTACGTGCACCGTATTGGCCGTACCGGCCGTGCCGGCCGCACAGGTGTAGCTATGACGTTCATCCAGCCAAAGGAATACCGTCAGCTGCGTCTGATCATGAAGCTCGCGCATACGAAGATCCAGCGTCGTGAGCTGCCGACGGCATCTGATCTCCTGGAGCATCAGAAGAGCCTGGTGCAGGAGCGCCTGATGAAGACGCTGCAGCAGAACCATTATGATGATTATCATACGGTCATTGCGGATGTAGCTGCTGAAGGCTACGACCTGGTGGATATCGCAGCGGCAGCGCTGAAGCTGTCTATCGAAGGCTTCAAGGATGCTGAGGAAGAACAGGCCACTGCTTCTGAGGGCTTTGGCGATACGGGCGGTGCACCGGGCATGGTTCGTCTGTTCCTGAACATCGGCCGCAGCCAGAAGATCGTCCGTCGGATGTGGTACGGGCCATTGCGACCGAGGCAGATATCCCGGGCGACACCATCGGCGTCATCAACATCTACGACAAGTTCACCTTTGTGGAAGTGCCGGAAGATGTGGCTGAGCGGGTCATGAGCATCATGCATCGTAACACGGTCAAGGGCTACAAGATCAACGTGGAGCCTGCCCGGAAACGATAAGAGAAAGAGAAGCGGAATCGTAAGAACTCTTGAAAGAAGGAATCATACGATGAACAAGACAAAGAAACTTCTGGCAGCGGCCGGTGTGGCCTCTGCACTCATCATGGGGGTCAGCAGCCAGCCTGCGGCCGAGGCAGCGGCAGAAGCTGTCCAAACGCAGCCCGCAGTTGGCTACACGTATACCAGCAAGGTCTATGGCTACACCATCCAATGCCCGAAGAAACCGAATGTCATCCCGGCCAGCATGCTGTATGAGGCAAGAAGGGTGAAGTGCTGATCTTCGACAATGATGGCTATAATATCAAGAATGCCTGGGTCGTTCTGACCAATGCTTTTGATGAGAAAAAGATGCCAGACCTGAACAAGCTCAAAGAGGCTGATGCCAGGAAATACCTGTCGGAGCTGATGGGCAGCAATGGTTACGAAGGTGTCATGCTGATCAATCTCAGTGCGACCAATAAGGCAATCTATGCAGTTACAGCCAAGACGGTCGATATCGATACTGACGGCGATGGCAAGGTGGATGCAACGGCGACTGCCAATACGCAGATGGCAGTTACGTTCTTCCGTGGCAATAAAAATGGACGTTACTCTGTCCAGTTGATCGATAATCCGGTTTTACGGGAAAGCGCGTTGAAGGATTTCCAGAAAGGCGTTGTAAGTTTCCGGGAATGATTCAGGTGGGAATGTGATTCAAGCTGCTATGCTGATGCCTTTTGGTGGTCAGCATGGCAGCTTTTTGTATCGCATCATGTGACTGGCGGGGAACTTTATTCCAGCCTGTGGCAGGATTTTTCCCGTTGATGAAGAAATATATACATATTATGACGATTGAATAATCATTGGCATATTGTAATAGATGGGGGAATTTTGGATGGAGCAGATGAGAAAATATCAGGTTTCGTTGCTTATGGGCCTGGTTATGCTGACCTTGTCAGCGGGGACTGTTTCAGCAGCGGATACTGCCGGAGCAACCGCAGAATCTCAGCAGAAACCGGCAATGAATACAACGAAAACGAAAACCGTAGATGCCCGGCAGGTTGAAGCTGCAGCGGAGTCCGTTGGCAGGGCTGTTCCTCATCCTTTGCTGCATTGGGACTCTGTAGAAAAACGACCGCACGAAATAAAGGAGTCTGATGAGCCATTGGTAATTGTGCATAATGCGGTCCCAATTATCATCACAGCTGCGGACATTGATGCTCAGAATAAGGAAGCACAGCATCAGAAAAAAGGCAGTGCAGTCATACCAATTCAGCCTTCGGTGCCCAACAGGCCGCTTCTTCCGGAAAAGCAGCCAGCCCCTATTGCTCCACCCGTAGTGAAACCGGCGCCTGTGCAGCAGGCTTTACCTGCCGCACAGACCGTAGCCGACCGCAATGCCGTGGAACTGCCGCCCATCCAACCGGTTGCGCAGCAGACGGCTGGCCCGACTGTCAGCAGACCGGCAGAGAAAACGGTAGAACTGCCGCCGATTAAGCCGGTAACTGCCGCCCGCATCAAAGCAGCACCAGTGCAGTCTGCAGATACCGTAGAACTGCCGCCAATCCAGCCGGTAAGATCAGGTAAATAAAAAAGTGCCGTCCCTGCACCTCAATGGTAATGGTGCAGGAACGGCGCTTTTTTATTGCTTATTTTTGCTTGTGGTACAAAAAAACCGCTATCTTTCAATAGCGGTCTGATTTACAAATGGCAGGGGTAGCTGGATTCGAACCAACGCATGCGGGATTCAGAGACCCGTGCCTTACCAGCTTGGCGATACCCCTGTGTGGACATTGCTGTCAACATCAATAAATTATATCGGTTTTTATCAGTGTTGTCAATAGCTGATTGAAATTTATTTGTCAATCCGGTGAAGCGGCATAGATCGGGGCAGCGTGCAGCCATACTTCAAAGGTGCGCGGCCAGGGGTAGCTGACATCAACGGTCATATCCTGCATCATCAGTGAGAATACTCCCTCCGGGGAGCTGAACTGCACCGGTGTGCGGAATGATCTCGTATTCTTGTAGCTGGCCAGCTGCTTCTTCAGCGACTGCTGGAGCATGGCGTTGGCCCAGCGGTAATTGTGCTCCAGGTCAAGATCGGCTGTATTGGTATAACCAGCCCGCTGCAGGGCGTGGTTGACCACATCGATGTCCTCTTTGAGGTAGAAGTAGTCTTCCATGATGCGGTTTTGCAGGAAGGAGAGGTTGGCGGCTGTCAGCCCCATCACTTCGGAACGGCTTGTGGCCTGCTGTCGGGCCGACAGGTAGAGACTGGCCTGGGCCAGGGCTGTGCCGACCGCATTGCTGGTGGTATTCCAGCCAGCGTAGGCAATCAGGGCATTGACCGGATAGTTTGCCTGTATGAGCAGCGGGAGCACGGTTTCCTGGGCCTGGAAGTGCTTGCTGAGGTCGACAAGGGCTGTGGGGCGTCCTGCCAGCTGATTGGCGGTCAGCTGTTTTACGGTTTTTGCGCGGCTGCGGTTGGAATCCTTCTCATTGTCGTTGGCCGATACCATGAGCGTGAAGTCGGCATCGTCTTCTGAGTTGTTTCTTCGCCGCCAAGCAGAGCAATCTTTTTCGGCTACGGTATCGGCGATGCTGATTGCCATATAAGGCATGATGCAGTCGGCAGTCCGGGAATCGTTATAGCGTACCAGGATGCGGGGACGGAAACCGGTCCGCTTATTCTGGATGCCGGCCAGCAGGGACAGGGCAATCTCATCGGCACCATGGGTCAGGCAGACCTGGGAATCGCTGAGCTGCTGCCCGGCAATGAATTGACGCAGCTTATTCTTTTCGATGTTCGGGATGCTGTAGGGCTCACCATCGTCCTGTCCGAGCACGAGCTGTGTCAATACGCCCTTCACTGGCCAGCTGGATGAGCTCCTGATTCAGTGCCTCGTTTTCCTGGAAATGGGCCAGATAACGGCTCAGACTGTCCTGGGGGAATGGCGGCTTCCAGCCGGGACAGCTCTGCTTCATTGATGGACAGACCGGCTGCCTGTCGTCCTTTGAGACGGGAGTAGGCCAGCAGGTCCTTGCGTTCCTGATAGCCGTCAATCGTGTCCTGCGGGGTCTGTCGGGGCAGGATGCTGAAGGCATAGATCGGGACCTCGGGATGAGCCGCATGCAGCGAGCGCAGGAACTGGATCATTGCCTCGCGTTCAGCCGGGGTCTTTTCCTTTTCCCGGGCTGCCAGCAGACCGCCGTAGAGCAGCTGGTCTACCGAAAGGATGATGCCATTCGATCCGGCGATGTTTTCCTGCAGCCATGTCTGCAGAGCCTGGGTATCGCCTGGCTGGGAATAGTAGTCCTGGATCGTCGAGGGCGGCGTGATGAGATCAAAACCAGCAATCCGTCCGGCATCAAGTACGAACTGCCGGCAGGGCGGGCGGCCATCGAGCGGCACCAGCAGGAGTTTTTCGGACAGCTGACGTGCTGGCGAGGCAGGGACTGCCGGATAGGAGGGACGAAGGGCAAGATGCCATAATATGAGCGCTGGCAGCAGAATGAGTGCAAGTACCAGCAGCGTATGATAATTCTTTTTCACAGCAATCTCCTGATGTAGTTTCAAAGTTTGCTCCTATTATAACATATTGCGCAGGAGCAGGCAGGAATTGCCGGTAAAGAAGCGAATGAATAACATAGATTCAGTGTGTTATGAAAATAAGTCGACTCAGGACGGAGGTTGTTTTATGACAAAACGGTTAATCGATCTTTTAGGAATTCGCTATCCACTGTTGCAGGGGGGGATGGCCTGGATTTCTGATGCGGTGCTGGCGGCAGCGGTATCCAATGCCGGTGGCGCCGGGATTATTTCCACTGGCGGACGCACCACAGAATATACACAGGCAGAGATCCGGCGCTGCCGTCAGCTCACGGATCAGCCGTTCGGGGTCAATGTGATGCTGATGGCACCGAATAAGGAAGAGATACTGGCGGTAATCTGTGAAGAGCGGCCCGCATTCGTTACGCTGGGGGCAGGGAATCCGGTACCGTATTTTAAGCAGCTGCATGCCGCGGGCATCAAGGTGCTGCCAGTCGTGCCGAACGTCAAGCTGGCCCGGCGCGTAGAGCGCGAGGGCGCCGATGCCATTGTGGTCGAGGGCATGGAAGCAGGCGGACATATCGGCGTGCTGACGACCATGGCCCTGATGGAGCAGGTTATCCCCGAGGTCTCCCTGCCGGTAGTGATGGCGGGGGGCTTTGCGGATGGGCGTGGCCTGGCTGCAGCCCTGTTGATGGGAGCCAGTGGTGTGCAGATTGGGACGCGTTTCCTGATAGCAGAGGAATGTCCGGTTCATCCCAACGTCAAGCAGAAGCTCATTGAAGCAGTCGATACGGATACGATCGTGACCGGATTGACAATCGGAGCTGCGGTGCGTGGCATCCGGAATAAGTTCAGCGAGGAATTCGTGGCCTTGGAGCACGCCAAAGACAGTACGAAAGAGGAATTGCTGGCGAAAGCCACAGGGACGAATAAATTGGCAGCCGTGGATGGCGATGTGGAAAACGGCATGGTGCAGGCGGGGCAGAGCCTGCTGCCACTCAGGAAAATTGAACCTGTTGCGGCAATCATCGAGGGAATTATAGCGGAAACCAGGCTGACGCTGGCCTCCGCTGCAAAGATTGAAGTCTAGTTCAGGGCATTCTTAAATAAGGAGTCTTACATTAACGCTGATATTGGCAGCGTTAATGTAAGACTCCTTTGTCATGCCAACGGCCAATCATTTTTTTTTCTACAGATTTTCTATAGGACTGGTTCACTATTTATCAGAAATATGATAAAATATAACCGTTTACTGTATACGTCAATTACAGGATGGAGTGGAAATCATGAGAATCATCACGGGCTCGGCCCGGGGATGCCGGCTGAAAACGCCGCATGGTCAGGAGACAACGCGGCCTACCTCAGATCGCGTGAAGGAATCGCTGTTCAATATATTGGGGCAGATGGTGCTTGACCGTAAGGTACTGGATATCTTTGCCGGTACCGGCAATCTGGGGCTGGAGGCACTTTCCCGTGGTGCGGCATCGGCCGTGATGGTGGATCGGGCAACCGCTGAACTGATCCGCGATAATGCAAAGCTCACGCGGCTGCAGGATAAGGTTGAGGTGAGAAGCGGGGATGTGCTCGCTGAACTCAGCCGGCTGCAGGCCTCCGGGCGGCAGTTCGATCTGATCTTCTGTGATCCTCCGTATCATCTGGGACTATGGGAGAAAGCACTCTGCACGATTGATGCCTCAGAGGGGCTCATGGCAAAGAATGGGATTCTCATCATTGAGCATGGCGCGGACGAGGACGTCCAGCCGGAGCTTTCAAAGCTCACGCGGGTCATGAACCGGCGTTATGGACATACGACCCAGCTCAGCTTCTATCAGTGGCATGATTATGTCGGGGAGGTGGACCCATGAACCGGGCAGTATGCTCTGGCAGCTTCGACCCCGTGACGAACGGGCATATCGATATCTTTGAACGGGCCAGCCAGATGTTTGATGAACTCATCATCTGTGTGTTCCACAACGTCCATAAACAGGGATTTTTCCCGGTAGAGCAGCGGGCGGATCTGATCCGGGAAGCGGTGAAGCACCTGCCCAATGTAAAGGTGCTGACCTTTTCGGGCCTGTTGACGGAATTCATGAAACAGCATGAGGCCCGCATCATCGTGCGCGGCGTGCGCTCGGTCAAGGATCTGGAATATGAAGAAAATGAAGCCTATATGAATCGGCATCTGGCACCTGAAATCGATACGGTGTTCCTGCTGACACGGCCGGATTACTCCTTTGTGAGCTCATCCGGTATCCGCGAGCTCTGTCATTTCCATGGCAGCGTCCATGGACTGGTGCCGGAATGTGTGGAACAGGCTATAAAAGAATCAGCAGTAATAGAAAGGAAGTAAGCGGAATATGTCAGTACGCGAGACCTTAGATAAACTGGAGAACATGGTAGTAGGAGCTTCTCATTTCCCATTTACGGAAAAAACCCTCATCAATGATAATGATCTGATCCATTATGTGGAGGAACTGCGCAACGACCTGCCGAAGGAACTCAATCGCGCCGATGAGATCATGCGCAATCATGACAAGATCATTCATGAGGCCGAAAAGGAAGCAGAAGAGATCCGGAAGCGGGCTAAAGAATATGCGGAAAGCATCACGGACGAGAATGAGATCGTGAAGCAGGCCAAGGAAAAGGCAAAGACCATCCTTCAGCAGACGCAGGAGCAGGAAAAAGAAATCATGGCCCGCACGCAGACGAATGCGACCCAGCTGCAGAATGATGCGGATGCGTATGCCAATCAGGTATTCGATCAGCTCATCAATCATGTCAACGGCACCTTCCAGGGCGTCCGTCAGGCCGAGCAGGGACTCCAGCAGGCACTGAATGTCCTGCAGCAGGCCAAGACGCAGATGAACCAGCAGTCGCGTCAGCAGGCTAAGGTAGCTGCTCCGCCACAGCCAAAAGAAGAATAAAGACAAGAATAAGAAGGCTCCAATCCGATTTGAAGGATTGGGGCTTTTTTCTATGAAGAGATAAGTATAAAACATTAAAATAAGACAATTATTAATAATGGCATCGGTTACAATTGAAAAAATTAGAAATAAATGATAATATACTTAGAATAGGGAGGGGGATTATGGCAGTTTGAGGATGTAATTGAATCATATGAAGAAGGAAGGAATCGTAACGTGAAAAAAGGATTAACGAAAAGTGGGAAGGTTGCGTTGACTGCGTCTATTGGAGTGGGGTTGGCGCTTATGCTGGGCAGCCAGACAACGGAGGCTGCACAGACGCGTGCACAGGCGGATCTCAGCCAGAATGAACAGCAGGTTCGCGAGCAGGCAGCCCGTAACGTCAAGGTTGAGAATGTGAAGGATGTTGCTGTTTCAGTGAAGGATGTCGTTCTGACGGGCAATGAGAAGATGTCAAAAGAATCGCTGCTGGCATTGATTCCGGAGCTGAAGAAAAGTACGGTGCATATTCATGAACTGGCCAAGCAGTTGCAGCAGGTCAATGACAATGGAGCCTTGACGCTCAGCACAGATTTCCAGCCGGCTGGTGATAACAGCTATATTGCCACGCTCAAGGTCAAGGAAAACGATCCAGAGCATGTAAACGTCAACATCAGCAACACCGGTAATGATTTCACGGGAGATTGGCGCTTGACGACGAGCTATATCAACACGAATGTGACGCATCAGAATGATACGGTTGGCGTAGCTTATGTGACTTCACCAGGGCACTGGGATGATGTCAAGCAGGCAGCGGTTTCGTACCGTTTGCCGATTCCGGCTGATGACAGCAGCGTCAATTTTAATTTCAGTTACTCGGATGTGAATATGGGCAGCGTCTATTCCTCACCGGGCTTGCTGGACCTTACGGCCAGTGGCAAGAGCGCGACGGCTGGTGTGCATTATCAGCATAACGTAGCCTATACGTCCCGGGAAAAGGATATCCTGGATTTTGGCGTAGATTATAAACGCTATAGCAATAACTATCGTTGGACCATCCTGGGAGCACGGCACCAAATGATTATGATTTCCATGTGGCTACAGCAGCCCTGGATTTCCTGCATAATGATCGCAGTGACAAGCATGCATTCACTTATGATGCCGGTTATGTGACGAACTTTGATGGCAATGAGACGGCTTATGAAAAGGCTACCTCGGGCAGTGATAAGCATTTCGGCTATTGGAAGGCTGGGACATCCTATCTCTATCGGATGCCGGCTGACTGGCGCGTCAGCATGAGAGTCCATGGCCAGTATACGAATGACAATCTTGTATCCACTGAGCAGATTGGTGCCGGCGGCATCTATAGTGTACGTGGTTTCGATGAACGCGTGCTCAGTGCCGACACTGGTTATGTTGGATCATTTGAGATCTATACACCGGAGTTTGCTCCGTCTTCGCGCTTTGTCCTGTTCACGGACTGGGGCGATCTGACGAATAATAATAAGAACAGCCTGTTCCATCATGAGCGGGTAGCCTCGGCTGGTGCCGGTTACCGCTTCCAGCGGGATGATTTCTCCCTGCTGCTGGATTATGCGCGTGTGATTGACGATGCAGACAGCGTAGCGCTCTCGCACCATCAGGATCATCAGCGCTGGAACTTCATGATGAATGCAAAACTCTGATTAACAAAGGATGTGTATGATAATGACATGGAAACGGAAATTCCGCGGCGCAGCGTTAGTCGCTGCCATTAATTTTGCTCTGACCAGTGCGGCTTTTGCTATGCCGACAGGTGGAGCTGTAGCCAGTGGAACGGTAACGGGACTCACCAATGGCACCGTAGCCAGTGGTGGCACGCTTGCTACTTCGGGTGGTCCGGCGGTCATCAACTGGGCTGCATTTGGGCTGGATAACGGGCGAGACACTGAGCTTCAATACGGCTGCGGGTGCACTGCTGAACCGTGTGACGGGCTCGCAGTTGTCCTCCCTGCTCGGCACGCTGAATCAGACCGGCGAACATCCGGTGCTGCTGGTCAATCCGAATGGTATCGTTGTCGGCAGTACGGCTGTGATCAATGCGCAGTCACTGATCCTGTCCACGCTGAATGCGACGGATGCAGCGTTCAATGCAGCGAATAGTTCCTCGAATAATGCAGCCGTATTCACGGACGGCAAGGCTTCTGCTGGCATCAAGGTAGAAAGTGGTGCACAGCTGAAGATCAGCGAGCTCCTGCAGATGTTCGGCGGTACGGTGAATGTAGCGGATAATGTCTCGTTCTCAGTAGCGGATAAAGACAGTGGTTCGAATCAGCTGAATGTTGCCTTTGGTGCAGCCAATAAGGTTACGTGCACCTATGGAGCCAAAGAGGCACAGGACAATCATGTTACCTTTGAGGCTGGGAAAGGACAATACGGTCAATATCGGTGCTGTGCAATTCGTTAACAATGGGCGTGATACGCGAATGGATATTGGCGGCGGCGTGGTCAATCTGACGGGAACCCTGATCAAGCTTGATGATAACGCCACGGAAAGCGGTGCATATCTGGTTGCGGCAAAGTCTGCGGATGGTACATTCACGGCAGATACGGATAATGCCGTCACGATCAAGGATTCCGTAATCTGCGGCGGTGCCGATGCCATGGTTTTTGGCGGCAAGATCGATATGACGAACAGCTATATCAATGTTGACAAGACTACGGGAGCTGCGCTGCTGGCAGCTGGCAGCAAGATAGTCTATGCGGGGGATGATGCCTCTGATGTAACGGTCACGGCATCGGATGGCAATACATTGACCGTCTCCGGTATGTATGACCTGAGCAAAGTGGTTTCCAATTTGAAGCCGGCGACGCTCCATGCAGATCGTCTGTTCCTGCTTGGCGGCAAGATCAGTCTTACGAATGCGGGCATTGCAACCGATGACAGCAGCACAGCAGGCAGGGAGTCGTCCCAGTTGCTGGTATTTGCTGGCAATGATGTACATATCGCTGGCGGCAGTGACAAACATATCGGTCTGATGACCTATACTGGCACGGATGCGAACAGCGTAGCGCTGGATAATACGAAGATCACGGGCAGCTATCATTCCATCAATCTGGGCGGCGGCCAGCTGAATCTGCTGAAGTCTTCGGTGGAAAGCACGAATACGGTTGGCGGGTCAAAAGATTACGATGATCCTTGTGTTGAATTCCATGCGCTGAATGGTTACAAGGACAAAGGATTTCAATCGGGATCAAAGAATCAGGTGACAATGGACAACTCCAGCATCACGACGACCGGCCAGGATGGTCAGGAGATCGATATCATAGCTGGGGCAGTCACGCTGAAGAACGGCTCTGTCCTGACCAGCCGGGATATTGAACTGGCAGCTGTCGGCAGTGGTATTAGCTCAGGTAACGAGAATGATAACGTACTTACGATGAGCGGCAATACGACCGCTAATGCAATCAAGATTGCAGACAGTAAGCTGACGGTCACCGGAAGCAATGCGACCACGTTGAACCTGGAAGGCGGCTTGATCAATATCACTGGTACGAGCAAGGTAGAGGCTCCGGTCATCTATGCCGCTGCTGGCCAGACGATCAAGCAGGAGACCAAGGAAGCGGCCAATACGAATCCGACGTATACCTATACCGTAACAGGCCGTACGACGACTGATCCCCAGATCACACGGGAAAAGACGGCAACAGTGACGGGCATTGTACATACCTATGGGGAAGATGCAATCAAGGTAGTGGATACGACGCCAACGCCGACGCCAACGCCGACGCCAACGCCGACGCCGACGCCAACGCACGCCGACCCCGACGCCAGCACCGGCAATCAGCAAGGATATGCAGGAAAATGTCAATAATGGTAAGACCACGATGCAGGCCCTGCTGGAGAAAAACACGACGTTTGCCACGCAGCAGGCCGCTCTCCGCGATCTGGCCCGTGCAGAGAATCATGCGACGAAGGATCCTGAGGTGAAAGCAGCGCATCTGGCTGGCGCAGTGACCGCTATTAAGGCGTCGAACCTGAGCGATGCCGAGAAGACCGTGTTGATACAGGATACGGTAAAGAATTTTGATGCTGCAGTCGATGCAGATCATCAGATTTCGGCAGCGGAGCAGGACAGCCGCCGGTCGGCAGCTGTGACGGATGCATCAACTGCTTCGTCCACAACTTCAGTGACCAGTTCTCAGGATGAGTCTGTTGTGACTGGTGTATAATTGGCAATAAGCTATAGACATCTATGACGCCTATAGGGAACTCCGCATTGGATCGGATGATCTGATGCGGAGTTTTTTGCATGCTTTTAACGCGGAACCCAATGATTTTCTTTCCATATAACATTTATGACTTTTTTATTTGCTTGACTTGGAGTAGACTATAAGTGTTACAATACAGGCAGATTAGGAAAGATGAGGTGATATTCCTTGACGGAGCAGGATATTGCAGCATTGCTGCGGCGGTATAAAGAGGGCAGTCTTTCAGAGGCAGAGGCTGTGCAGGCGGTTCGCAATGTGCCGTTTGAAGATATGGGGTTTGCGGAGGTGGATCACCACCGGGAACTGAGACAGGGATTCCCTGAGGTGATCTATGCCGAGGGCAAGACGAAGGAGCAGGTGCTGGCCATCCTGCAATCGCTGGCGGCGCATGGAGAGGGCAATCTCATGGCGACACGGGCCAGCCAGGAGAAGTATGAGTTCGTGAAGGCAGCCATGCCGGCAGCGCAGTATGATGAAGCGGCCCGTATCATCTATGTGGAACGGGATAAGAGTATCCAGCGTGATGCTGATCATAAGATTCTGATCCTCACGGCCGGGACCAGTGATATCCCGGTAGCCGAGGAAGCACGCCTCACCGCTCATCTATGGGGCAATACGGTCGAGACCTGCTATGACTGCGGGGTGGCGGGCATCCATCGCTTGTTTGCGCATCTGCCGGCAATCCAGTCGGCAAATGTCATCATCGTGATCGCGGGAATGGAGGGGGCCCTGGCCAGTGTGGTCGGTGGTCTTACAGACCGTCCGGTCATTGCGGTGCCGACGAGCATCGGCTATGGGGCGTCCTTCCATGGACTGGCGGCGCTGCTCTCTATGCTGAACAGCTGTGCATCGGGCGTGTCAGTAGTCAATATCGATAATGGATTCGGAGCTGGCGTGCTGGCCAGCAAGATCAATCATATGAGGTGATACGATGAAAGCAATATATCTGGATTGTTTCTCAGGTCTTAGTGGGAATATGCTGTTGGGAGCATTTTTGCAGGCCGGGGTGCCGTCTGCCTGGCTGGAGCAGGAACTGGCCAAACTGCCGATTGCGGATGAGTTCCGGCTGGTCGTGGATGAGGTCAGCAAGAATGGTATCCAGTCCGTGTATGTGGATGTACAGCTGACGGCAGCTGAGGCTGAGGCCGGCCATGAGCATCACCATCATCATGCGCACAATTATGAGCACGATCATGCACATGAGCATGCACCGCATGTCCATCGCACGATGAAGGATATCCGGACGATGCTGGAATCCTCAACCTTATCGATGGCCGTCAAGCAGCAGGCACTGGCTATTTTTCAGGAAGTGGCTGAAGCGGAGGGCAAGGTCCATGGCAAGCCGGCCGATGAGGTCAATTTCCATGAGGTGGGGGCGACAGACTCCATCGTGGATATCGTAGGGACCGCCATCTGCCTGGATTATCTGGAAATCGAGAAAGTGTTTGCCTCGAGACTCAATGTTGGCAGCGGCTTTGTGCATTGTGCGCATGGCATCATGCCGGTACCGGCACCGGCGGTAGCTGAGCTGCTGAAGGACTGGCAGTGGGTACAGCAGGGAGCGGAGAAGGAACTGACGACTCCGACCGGAGCCGCGGTCGTGAAGGCCCTGGCCCACTACAGTGAGAGTCTGCCGCAGGGATTTGCCACGCAGCAGATTGCCTATGGTGCGGGGACATGGGACCTCGATATCCCGAATGTCGTACGGCTCTATGTTGGTGAGTATCAGGGGGCGCAGAGTGCCCGTCAGTACATCCTGGAGACCAATATCGACGATATGAATCCGCAGATCTATGGCTATCTTTATGAGCGCCTGCTGGCGGCTGGTGCATTGGATGTCTGGACCACTGCTATTTATATGAAGAAAAATCGTCCGGCACAGCAGCTGTCGGTTCTGGTGAAGGAAACGGATCGTGCTGAGTGTGCAGCCATCATCTTTCAGGAGACCACCAGCATTGGGCTGCGGGTCCTGCCGGTCGGGCAGCGGCTCGAGGCCTCCCGTCATACGGCAAAGGTGGAGACGAAATATGGCATGGTGAACTGCAAGGTCAGCGCCTGGCAGGGGCAGCTGGTCAATGTCTCAGTGGAGTATGAGGACTGCCGTCGTCTGGCCGGAGAGCATGGCGTTCCACTCAAGCAGGTTCAGCAGGAAGCACAGCGGGTCTTCCATGATCGACTGGGTGACTGATCACCGGAAAGTTTTCACGGATCGGCAACGTTCTGGCTGAGTTGACAAATGCGAAGCCTCCCGATACAATCAAGACAACAGAGTTTTGGTTTTATCGGGAGGTTTTTATTATGAAGATTGCAATGGCAAATGATCATGCAGGTACCGCGCTCAAGAATGAGATCAAGGCGTATCTGGAGAGCGAGGGGCATGAGGTCAAGGATTTCGGCACGTATGACAATGAATCCTGCGACCTGTCGGATTTCGTCTATCCGGCGGCACTGGCTGTGGCCAAAGGGGAGTGCGACTGTGGTGTTTTTGTGGATGGCGTCGGCTATGGCAGCGCGATGATCGCCAACAAGCTGAATGGCATCTATGCCGTAGTCTGCCAGGATCCGTTCTGTGCCCAGCTGGCCCGTCAGCATAACGACTCGAATGTCCTGTGCCTGGGCGGCAAGATCATCGGCGGTGCCATCGCCATGGAGACGGTAAAGACCTGGATGCATACGGATCCGCTGACGGCTGATAAGTACGTCCGCCGTGTGCAGAAGGTCAAGGCGATCAATGACAAGCATTGTATACCTGTAAAGTAAGCGGCGGCAATGAAACGGTCACAATGGACTTGACTTTTCACGTTTTTATCCGTAATATATTCGAATACGACGAAAAAAACGGTTTGAAATTGACAAAGGGCAAACCGGCCGCTATAATGGATTGAGGTTGATGCTGAAATGATGAACATTAATATTGCTGAATTAAATACCGATTTAGGCAGAGAACTTCCATTCTCTTTCACGATGACAGCTGAGCAGCTGGATGCAGTCAGTGCTGACTATGCATTCGACGGACCGATCACGGTCCGGGGCACGGTGGCTTATACAGGCACCTGCTGGCGGGTCAGTGGTCAGATCGAGGATGTGAAGACTTTTGTCTGCAATCGGTGCCTGGCGGATTGCCGGGAGCCACAGGTGCATGCGTTCGTTGAGGACTATGTACGTGAGGCAGCGGAGGAAGACAACTCTGTCAATGTGTTTGAAGGAGATTTGCTCGACATCCAGACGATGGTCCGGGATACCCTGCTTGCGGCCCAGCCGCTCAGTAATATCTGCAAGCCTGATTGCAAAGGGCTTTGCCCAGTGTGCGGGCATAATCTGAACGAAGGGGATTGCGGTTGCGATCGTCACGTGCCGGATCCGCGCATGGCAGCATTACAGCAATTATTACAGAAGGATTGAGTTTCTTTCATAGAAACACAGTGACTCAAAGGAGGTGTATCCGACATGGCAGTACCAAAGCGTAAAATGTCCAAGGCTCGTCGCGACCAGCGTCGTGCAAACTGGAAATTGGAAGCTCCGGGTTTCGTATCGTGCCCGCAGTGCCACGAACCGAAGATGCCTCATCATGTATGCCCGGAATGCGGCTACTATGATGGCAAAGAGGTCGTTAAAGCAGCTGAATAAGCGTAGCTCAATAAGCAGGACGTCCGTTGTCCTGCTTATTTTATTGTTTCAAATGAAGGTTTCTTACTATAATATAAAATGAATTTTCGATGAGATTTCGTGGACGGTTTGACTTTTTACTTGCAATTCCCAGACATAGCCATTATAATAGACCATTATATGAGATTGTAGTAGCAGGTACTAAACTGAATCGATGTGGGGGGGTGTACGAATGGCACGTGTGAAGAAGAAGGTGCGCCAGCAGATGCTGTTGGATCAGGTAAAGGAAAAGCCTTTCCTGACCGATGAGGAACTGGCGAAGAGTCTGGAGGTCAGTGTCCAGACAATTCGTCTGGACCGGCTGGAACTGGGCATCCCTGAACTGCGGGGGCGCATCCGCAAGATGGCGGAGCATGCGCAGAACAAGGTAAAATCCATCCAGAGTGGTGAGGTCGTGGGTGAACTCATCGATCTGGAGCTGGGTCATTCGGGCATCTCTTTGTTGCGCATTACCGATGACATGGTCTTTGCCAAGACGAAGATCGCCAAGGGACATTATATGTTCTCACAGGCGAATTCGCTGGCACTGGCAGTCATTGATGCGCCAATGGCGGTTACCGGCGTCGCGAACGTGAAATACAAGGTGCCGGTCCATGTGGGCGAGAAACTGATCGCCAAGGCCGAGATCGTCAAGGTTCGGGGAAATAAATTTTTTGTATGGGTCAAGACCCATAATGATACCCAGGAGGTTTTCCGCGCGAAATTCATCATGGTTTCGTGGGGAGATAAATAAGGGGGATATAGATTCGTGAAGATTGCAGTTGATGCCATGGGTGGCGATTTCGCACCAGAACAGATCGTGTTTGGTGCGGTACGCGCGGCAAAGAAATATGGTTGTGAAGTTGTGCTGGTTGGCGATGAACCGAAGATCCGGGAAGTACTCACTCATGAGTCCGGCTGGGAGAAGCTGGGCATTTCCATCCACCATACCACGCAGGTCATCGAGATGGGCGAGCACCCGGCTGATGCAGTTCGTACCAAGAAGGACTCATCGGTCGTGGTAGCAACGCGTCTCGTGAAAGATGGCGAATGCGATGCGGTCCTGTCGGCCGGGAGTACGGGTGCAGCAGTTACGGCTGCTCAGCTCATCCTGCGGCGGATCAAGGGCATCGGCCGTCCAACCATTGCTACGCCGATGCCAACACCCAAAGGCGTCACATTGCTCCTGGATTCTGGTGCGAATGTGGATTCCAAGCCGGAGCATCTCGTGCAGAGCGGCATGATGGGTTCCATCTATGCGGAATACGTATTTGGCGTGAAGAGCCCTCGGGTCGGTCTTCTGAACATTGGTGAGGAAGAGACGAAGGGCAATGAACAGGCCAAGGCAACCTATCAGCTGCTCAAGGGCATGCATACCATCAATTTCTGTGGCAATGCAGAGGGACGCGACGTACCGAAGGGAAACTTCGATGTCGTAATTTGTGATGGATTTGTTGGCAATGTTGTGTTAAAATTTGCAGAGGGCTTGGCCAAGACCATCCTGCGCCTGATCAAAGAGGCCATCAAGGATGGAGGAATCCTTGCCAAGCTGGGAGCTTTAATGCTGATGCCAACCCTCAAGAAGCTGGCTAAACGACTGGATGTGACAGAGTATGGCGGCGCACCGCTTTTGGGTGTTAACGGCTGCTGTATCATCAGTCATGGGTCGTCCAATGCAAAATCCATCTGCAGTGCAATCGGGGTAGCGAATGGCTATGTCAATGGTGACGTGCTGGCGCATATCCGCGATACGCTGACGAAGGAGGAGATATTGACGAATGACGGAGAAAAGAATTAGTGCCGGGATCCTCGGAA
Organism: Selenomonas sp.; assembly: GCA_022482925.1. GTDB lineage: Bacteria > Bacillota > Negativicutes > Selenomonadales > Selenomonadaceae > Selenomonas_A. The sequence continues at coordinate 34,691 of JAKVOG010000011.1, forward strand.
CTGGCTGGGCCGTGCCTGATAAGGTTGTAACGAATCAGGACCTTACCAGGCTGGTTGACACGAATGATGCCTGGATCGTCGAGCGTACGGGAATCCGGGAGCGACGCGTTGCGGAGGATATGCCGGTGTCGGAGCTGGCATACCGGGCCGCGAAAATGGCACTCGATGATGCGGGGACAGCTCCAGAGGAACTGGATCTCATCATCGTGGCAACGTTGACCCCGGATCGGGTAATCCCCTCTACGGCCTGTGTCCTGCAGGATCGGCTTGGGGCAACGCGGGCGGCAGCATTTGACCTTTCAGCGGCCTGTTCCGGCTTTGCGTATGCATCGACCGTGGCAGGGCAGTTCATCAGCAATGGCATGTACCGCAAAGTGCTGGTGATCGGAGCAGAAACACTCTCCAAGGTCGTGGACTGGACGGACCGGAATACCTGCATCCTCTTTGGTGATGGTGCGGGGGCAGCGGTCTATGGACCGGTGGAAGATGGTTACGGGCTGCTGAGCTTTGATCTCGGCAGTGATGGCAGCGGTGCTGACGTGCTGGATATCCCATCCAGCGGCAGTCTGAATCCGGTGACCGCTCAGACACTTGCACAGCGACTGAATTTTATCCATATGGATGGCAAGGCGGTATTCCGTTTTGCGGTCGATATCATGGGGAAGACCGTAGAGTCTTCATTAGCGAAAATTGGGATGGAAAAGGAATCAATCGATTGGCTGGTTCCACACCAGGCGAATATCCGTATTATCAAATCAGCGGCTAAGCGGCTCAAGCTGCCACTGGAAAAAGCAATTATAAATATCGAGCATTATGGCAATATGTCAGCTGCCTCCATTCCGGTGGCACTGGCAGAAGCGGCGCATGCACATCGCTTCAAGAAAGGTGACATCATCGCCTTGGCCGGATTCGGTGCCGGCCTGACCTGGGCATCCTGCATTGTGAAATGGGCTAAGGAGGACTAATTGAATGTTTGAAAATAACGCAATCTGTAAGTTACTGAATATAAAATATCCGATTTTTCAGGGCGGTATGGCCTGGATCGGTACAGCCGAACTGGCTTCGGCCGTATCCAATGCAGGGTGGTCTTGGCATAATCGGTGCCGGCCATATGCCGCCGGATGTCCTGCGTGCAGAGATCCGGAAATGCAAGGGCTGGACGGATAAACCGTTCGGTGTGAACATCATGCTCATGAGCCCGTTTGTCAAAGAAGTCATGCAGGTCGTTCTGGATGAGAAGGTTCCGGTTGTTACAACTGGTGCCGGCAATCCGGGTGAGTATGTACCGGCTCTGAAGGAAATCGGCTCTAAAGTAATTCCGGTCGTGGCTTCGGTCGCGCTTGCAAAGCGTCTCGTACGCAGCGGTGCGGATGCGGTCATTGCTGAGGGCACGGAGTCCGGCGGACATATCGGTGAGATCACGACGATGGCACTTTTGCCACAGGTCGTTGATGCGGTTGATGTTCCGGTCATCGGTGCCGGTGGTATCGCCGATTCCCGCGGTATGGCTGCAGCTTTTGCGCTTGGCGCACAGGCCATTCAGATGGGCTCCCGCTTCGTCATGAGTGAGGAGTGCATCGCACATCCAGATTACAAAGAGATGGTCCGCAAGGCCAAGGATCGTTCGACCGTCGTCACGGGACGTACGCTGGGGCATCCGGCGCGTGTACTGGCCAATAAGCTCACGCGTAAATATGAAGAGATGGAAGCCGCTGGTGCTCCTGCTGAAGAACTCGAGCAGCTGGGTGTCGGCAGCCTGCATCGTGCCACCCATGAGGGCGATGTCCAGAATGGATCGGTCATGATTGGTGAGATTTCGGGTATGCTCGAAGACATCAAGCCGGTCAAGCAGATCATTGAAGATATTGTTGCTGGCCTGCCAGAGGTAATCAACACCATCCAGCAGGATTGTAAATAATTGGAGGTAATTCACATTGAATAAGCTTGCATTCGTATTCCCGGGTCAGGGTGCTCAGACCGTTGGTATGGGCAAGGACTTTTGTGAACAGTATGATATTGCGAAGAAGCTGTTTGCTCAGGCTGACGAAGCTCTGGGCTATTCCATCAAGGATATGTGCTTTGAAGGTCCGGCAGAGGATCTCAAGCTGACGGCCAATACGCAGCCGGCTATCCTGACGATGAGTGTCATCGCCAACGAAATCCTTAAAGAGCATGACATCCAGCCGGATGTTGTCGGTGGTCACAGCCTGGGTGAATACTCCGCACTGGTTGCTGCTGGCGTTATGGACTTCCAGGATGCGGTTCTGCTCGTGCACAAGCGCGGTCAGTACATGCAGGAAGCTGTACCTGTTGGACAGGGCGGCATGGCTGCAATCATCGGCCTGGCTGATGAAGTCATCATCGATGCCTGCGAAAAGGCAACCAAGTCCGCTGGTGAAGTCCAGGCGGTCAACTTCAACTGCCCGGGCCAGACGGTTATTGCCGGTACGAACAAGGGCGTAGAAGCTGCTGTAGAGATCCTCAAGGAAGCTGGCGCCAAGAAGGCAGTAATTCTGCCGGTATCGGCACCATTCCATTCCACGCTCATGAAACCGGCTGCAATCAAGCTGGCGGCTGAGCTGGACAAAGTGGAGATCCGTGACGCCGGGATTCCGGTTGTCTCGAACTACACGGGTGAACTGGAGACCAAGGCAGAAGAAATCAAGGCAAACCTTGTCGCTCAGGCTGATCATCCGGTTAAATGGATTGCCTGCGTGAATACGATGAAGACGTTTGGCGCGGATACTTTTGTTGAAGCCGGCCCGGGCAAAACCCTCTGCGGCTTCAACCGCCGCATCGACAAGGAACTCAAGAGCATGAACGTAGAAAATCTTGAAACTTTGCAAAAAACGCTTGACTATTTCAAGGAGGTCCGCTAATATGCTTTTAGACGGAAAGGTCGCTCTCGTAACGGGAGCTTCACGCGGTATCGGCCGTGCGATTGCCCTCCGCCTGGCCAGTGAAGGCGCCAAGGTTGCCATCAACTACGCTGGCAGCACGGCCAAGGCTGAAGCAGTCAAAGCAGAGATCGAGCAGAACGGCGGCGAGGCTATCCTCGTGCAGGCGGATGTCTCGGACAGCGCTTCGGTCGACGCGATGGTTGCCAAAGTCATTGAGGCTTTCGGCCAGATCGATATCCTCGTCAACAATGCCGGCATCACCCGTGATGGGCTCATGATGCGCATGAAGGACGAAGATTTCGATGCAGTCATCAACACGAACCTCAAGGGCGTGTTCTACTGCACGAAGGTCGTATCCAAGCTCATGATGAAAGAAGCGCAGTGGCCGCATCATCAATATGGCATCGGTTGTTGGCCTTATGGGCAATGCCGGCCAGACGAACTACGCTGCAGCCAAGGCTGGTGTCATCGGTTTCTCGAAATCGGCCGCCAAGGAACTGGCTGCCCGCGGTATCACGGTCAACATGGTTGCACCGGGATTCATTGCTACCGATATGACGGCTGCAGATGACCGACAAGGCCAAGGAAATGACGCTGACGGGAATTCCTTTGAAGCGCATGGGGGAGCCGGAAGACGTCGCCAATGCGGTGCTTTTCCTGGCATCTGACAATGCATCTTATATTACTGGCCAGACCATCAATGTAGACGGCGGCATGGTTATGTGATATAACTATATAGGACATCAATTTAAGGAGGTGAAACTTCATGGAGACTTTTAACAAAGTAAGAGATATCGTTGTTGAGCAGTTAGGTGTTGAGGCTGACGAGGTTGCCCTCGAGTCCACATTCATCGATGATTTGGGAGCTGATTCCCTGGATATCGTTGAGCTGATCATGGCTTTCGAAGAGGAATTCAACATTGAAATTCCGGACGAAGCTGCTGAGAAGATCAAGAGCGTTCAGGACGTCGTTACCTACATAGACCAGAACAAATAAGTTTGAGCGTCTTACCTGTTTGAAAATCCCGTGAAACTTGTTTCGCGGGATTTTCTCGAGGTAGGATTGATTGGAGGAGTAACATTGAAACTTCCAGAGCTGAAAATTGGCAATAAGATCGCAAGATTACCGATCCAACAGGGTGGTATGGCGATTCGCTTGTCAACGGCCCGTCTGGCGGCAGCTGTTGCAAACGAGGGCGGTATCGGCCTCATTGCTGCATCAGGTATGAGCCATGACGAACTTCGTTATGAAATAAAGCTCGCGCGTTCGCTTACGTCTGGTATCATCGGCATCAACATCATGGTAGCAGCTCGCGACTTCGCTGGCGTCGTCAAGACGGCCATCGAGGAAGGTATTGACCTGGTCGTAGCAGGAGCTGGCTTTTCTCGTGATATGTTTGGGCTCGGCAAGGAATCCGGAACTCCGATTGTTCCGATTGTTTCTTCCGTTAAATTAGCGAAAATTTCAGAGCGTCTTGGTGCGGCAGGCAATCGTCCTTGAAGGAAAAGAAGCTGGCGGGCATCTGGGGACGGACACGTCAGTACGTGATCTCGTCGCCGATGTCAGTGCAGCCGTAAAGGTTCCGGTCATTGCGGCCGGTGGCATCCTTCATGGCCAGGACATCGTTGATATGATAAAGATGGGCGCAGGCTGGCGTCCAGATGGGATCCCGTTTTGCCTGCCTGTGAGGAATCGAATGCAGCACCGGCCCTCAAAGAATATTATCTGAAATCCAAACCGGAGGACATCGTAGTCATCCACAGCCCGGTCGGCCTGCCAGGCCGTGCCGTGCGTACGCCGTTCTCGGCGCGTGTATTGGAAGGCCCGGTTCCCCCGAAGCAGTGTGATGCCTGTCTGAAGGCGTGCCAGCATAATTTTTGTATCATTCGTGCGCTGACCCGCGCACAAGCAGGGCGACGTGGAGACGGGACTGGTCTTTACCGGCGAGTATATGCCGCAGATCGACAAGGTTCTGTCCGTTCATGAGATCTTTGAGCAGCTCAAGGCCGAGGCCGAGGCTGCCAACTGATTGCAGAGGAACAAGCCGCTATAGATTGAGTGTATTGAGAGGAGTCATTCGTTTTGAGTAATCGTGTAGTAATCACTGGTATGGGTGCCATCACCCCAATCGGTACAGGCAAAGATGAATTCTGGAAGGGACTTATGGAAGGCCGCAACGGTATCGATAAGATCACCCGTTTCGATGCATCTGAGTACCATGCCCAGATTGCCGGTGAAGTCAAGGACTTTGATCCGACGGATTACATCGATAAGAAAGAGTCCAAGCGTATGGACCGCTGCACACAGTTTGCTGTAGCTGCTGCGGATCTGGCCTATCAAAGATGCCAAACTGGATCTTGAGAAAGAGAACCTGGATCGCATCGGTACGTTCGTTGGTACGGGTATCGGCGGTATCGAGACGATGCATGGCCAGTATGAGAAATTCTTTGCCAAAGGACCAGGACGTATCAGCCCGTTCTTTGTGCCGATGATGATTGCCAACATGGCTGCCGGCCAGGTTGCCATCACGTATAAACTGCATGGTCCGTCTTCCTGCGTGGTTACGGCTTGTGCAACGGGCTCCAACTGCATTGGTGATGCATTCCGTGTCATCCAGCGCGGCGATGCCGATGTCATGGTAGCCGGTGGTACGGAAGCTGCGATTTCGCAGGCGGCTGTAGCTGGTTTCGGTGCGATGAAGGCACTCTGCATGGACCACAATGATGATCCGAAGCATGCATCCCGTCCATTTGACAAGGATCGCAGCGGCTTCGTCATGGGTGAAGGCGCTGGCCTCGTTGTCATCGAAAGCCTCGATCATGCCAAAGCCCGCGGCGCGCATATCTATGCCGAAGTTGTCGGCTATGGTGCAAACTCGGATGCCTATCACATCACGAGCCCGGCTCCGCATGGCGAGTTCCAGGCAAAATGCATGCAGCTGGCTCTTGACGATGCCGGCATGAAGGCTGCTGATGTAGACTATGTCAATGCACATGGTACGTCCACGCACATGAATGATCAGGGTGAGACGGAAGCCATCAAGGCAGTCTGGGGCGATGCAGCCAAAGACGTATCCGTTTCCTCCATCAAGTCCATGACGGGACATCTGCTTGGCGCTGCCGGTGGTGCAGAGTGCATCGCTACGGCACTGGCAATCGAGAACGATATGCTGCCGCCGACGATCAACTACGAGACGCCGGATGAGGGGCTTGACCTCGATTATGTACCGAACAAGGCTAAAGGCCAAGACGGTTCGTGCGGCTATGTCCAATTCCTTCGGTTTTGGCGGCCACAATGCCTGCCTGCTGCTGAAGAAATACGCAGAATAACAGGAGGCTGACGATGGAAAACATCCGGTCAGAATCCCGCAAGCAGGAATTAAAAGAGCTTGCCAAGAGCCTGGGCGTGGAGTTTCGGGATATATCCCTGCTCCAGCAGGCGCTGACCCATACCTCCTTTGCCAATGAGTCAAAGGGAGACATCGTCCATAATGAACGTCTCGAATTTTTAGGAGATGCTGTGCTGGAGCTTGCCTCCAGCACTTATCTTTATGCTCACTTCCCGGAGATGCCGGAGGGACAGCTGACCAAGACAAGGGCCAGCATTGTCTGCTCGGCGACACTCGCGAAGCTGGCAGCGGGACTTCATCTGGGAGATTACCTGCTGCTCGGGCATGGGGAGGAAATGGGAGGCGGGCGTACCCGTCAGACCAACCTGGAGGATACCTTTGAATCCGTCATTGGTGCAGTTTATCTGGACCGGGGCTGGGACGTGGCCAAGGATTACGTGATGCGCCAGTTGGCACCGGAGTTCGAGAAAGCGTCCCGGGGGGCCATTCTCAAGGATTATAAGACCATCCTGCAGGAACGGGTCTATCAGAAAGAAGGGCAAAGCGTGGCCTATGAGCTGGTCGAAGAGATCGGCCCGGATCACGATAAGTCCTTTACCTTCCAGGTCCGGATCACCGGCAAGGTGATGGGGCAGGGAACTGGCCACAGCAAGAAAGAAGCGGAGCAGCAGGCTGCCCGCGAAGCATTGGCCCGGCTGAACTAAAAACAGGCAAGGTGCTGGCAAAAGCCAGCACCTTGTTTTATAATAAGAAGAAAACGAGTGATACGGAAAGAGGGACATCCAATGCGTAAGATGACGAATCCTGGGCACCGGGTTTGCGATGGCAACCAGGTGCTTCAATACCTGCTTCTTCCTGGAACTGGAAGATGGCAGTCTGTTTCTGACCTGATGCCGGCGGTGGCAATGGCATCCTGCGTCAGCTGGAACTCACGGGGCTTTGACTATCAGCAGTGTCATCACATGTTTGTGACGCATGGTCATACCGATCATATCCTGGGCGTGATCTGGGTTATGCGCAAGGTGGCCGACCTCATGAACAAGGGGAAATATACGGGCAGGTTCCATATCTACTGCCATGATGTGGTCCGGGATATGCTGCTTACGATGACGCAGATGACGCTGAAGAAAAAAGATTTCGCTCGTGTCGGGACCGATATCCTGCTGCATGAGCTGAAAGACGGGGAAAGCGTCGACCTGCCGCAGTTCCAGCTGACGGCCTTTGATATCCTTTCCACCAAAGCCAAGCAGTTCGGCTATCAGCTGCAGTTTGCGGATGGCATGAAATTCACCTGCCTGGGCGATGAGCCCTATAATGAGCATGATCGCGTGTATGCCGAGCAGGCAGACTGGCTGCTCGCCGAGGCATTCTGCCAGTATAAGGACCGTGACGTGTTCAAGCCGTATGAGAAGAACCACAGCACCGTCAAGGAAGCCAGCGAACTGGCGGCAGAGCTTGGCGTGAAGAATCTGGTGCTCTATCATACAGAAGATAAGCATCTGGCTGATCGTAAAGCGGCCTATACGGAGGAAGCGCGTCAGTATTATCAGGGGAATATCTTTGTCCCTGATGATCTGGATGAGATTCTGCTATAAAGAAAGCGGCTGCTGTACTTAAGAGCTTTACTCATAAGTGCAGCAGCCATTGCGTGGGGCTTGATTCATCAAGCCCGTTCCCTGTCCTTACAGCGGCATCCTTTGTCAGGCAAACATCTTGGAGATCAGCTGCTTGTAGGTCTGCGTAGCCGCAGCCAACTGCTGATTCTCTTCTTTGGTGAGTTTCCTGCTCTGTTTGATGAATCGTTTACGGACAATCTCGTTCTGTTTGTCCAGTGTTGCCTGGCCGGACGGCGTCATCGTGATGACGAAGCGCCTTCGGTCATTGAGATCCGCTGTCTTTTCGACCAGCCTGGATTTGACCAGTTTATCGATGACGGTGGTCATCTGCTGCTTGGATATGTTCAGGCCACGGCTGATATCCGTGATGGATAGAGATCCCTCAGCGGCCAGTATGCAAAGGACACCGAACTGATTCAGCGGAATCGGCACGGTAGTCTGGCGATAGAAATTTTGACGAATCAGCACGAGCGTTTCCACGAATTGCTGAGACATATCCTTGAATGGAATAGAATCCATAAGATCACATACCTCCCAGTTTATTAGAGCGTCATTAAATTGCAGTGGGGTGGAATAAACCATGGCTGCTTATTCTTGACTTTTATGTAAATATAATATACTATATATCTCACAGATAGTAAACATTTATTTACTAATCTCAGAAGTTTAAGAGAGATAGGAATGGAATGTGAGCATGGACAGAGAGGAGACTGTTCTCTTTTCGTGTCTATGGTAGAAGGAGGTTAGTAATTTGCTTTTTGCGAAAAACAAGAAGACTAAGGCGCTGATAATCGGCATTTCATTGGCGATATCTGCCAGCTTTGTTGTTGCGGGCTGTGGTGCTGGCAACAAGTCAGCTCAGATGCAGGCCACGCAGGTCAAGGCGATGCAGGTCATTCAGCAGGATACACCGCTTACGAGTGAGTATGCGGGCCAGATCGCTGGCAAGGACGAGGTCAAGGTCCAGTCCAAGGTATCCGGCAAGATCATTGAGAAGTATGTGACGGGCGGTCAGTTTGTTCAGGCTGGTCAGCCGCTCTACAAGATCGACTCGCGTCAGTATGAGTCGGCTGTTCTGCAGGCTCAGGCTACGCTGGCCCAGTCCGAGGCTACGCTGAGCAACGCGGAGACCGATCTAGGTCGCTATCAGCAGCTGCTGGATTCTGCAGCTGTGGCTGAGCAGACCGTGACGACGCAGCAGGCGAACGTCAATGCCTACAGCGCTGCTGCAGCTGCCAATGAGGCACTGCTGCGCAAAGCCCAGCAGGATATGGATGATACGTTGATCGTAGCACCGATGTCCGGCCAGCTTTCCGTTGATGATGTGGCTACGGGTACGTTCGCTACGGCCGGCAGCACGAATCTCGTGACGATTGGTTCATCCAATCCGGTCTATGCCCAGTTCAGCATCTCTGAGGCGGATTACCTCAAGTTCATGAACGTGGCAATGAAGCAGGGGGATGCTGATGGGAGTGGAGCTACCGTCTCCATCACGTTGTCTGATGGCACGGTGTACCCACTTGATGGACATATCGTTCAGTCCGACCGTGCACTGGCCCAGAATACGGGTACGCTGACGGTCAAGGCACTGTTCGACAATCCGAATGGTCTGCTGCTGCCGGGCATGTTTGCCCGTGTCCGTCTGTCTGGTGAGGTCGTGCCGAATGCAATCCTCGTACCGCAGCGTGCGGTCCAGCAGCTGCTCGGCAAGTCCTTTGTCATGGTCGTTGGTGCGGATGGAAAATCCGAAGCCCGTACGGTCACGCTCGGTGACAAGGTCGGCAGCTACTACATCATCAAGGATGGTGTGACGGCAGCGGATTCGGTCATCGTCGAGGGACTTACAAGCCTGCAGGAGGGCAAGGACCTCAATGTGACGATGGTTACGCCGGATGAGATGGGCTTCTCGCTGACTACGGATATGACTCAGTTCGACGATAGTGCATCCACGGCTGCGAAGTAAGGGGGCGGCACTTTGTCAAAATTCTTTATTCACCGCCCGATATTCGCAATCGTAATCTCGATTATTATTGTGATCCTGGGCGCGATTTCAGCGACGCAGCTGCCTATTGCGCAGTATCCGCAGATTTCGCCGCCAACGATATCGGTCGGTACCAGCTACACTGGTGCAAATGCGTCTGTCGTCAATGAGACGGTGGCACAGATTATCGAGCAGCAGGTCAACGGCACGCAGGGAATGGACTATATGAGTTCCAACTCTGATGATACTGGCCGCTACAGTCTCTCGGTTACCTTTAAGACAGGCACCGATGGCGATATGGACTCAGTCAAGGTTCAGAATAACGTCGCTGTTGCAAATGCCAGTCTGCCGTCGGATGTCCAGACAGTTGGTGTTACGACAAAAAAAGCCTCGAATGATATGGCCTACATGCTGTCCATCTATTCACCGGATGGCACGTATGACCGTGCGTTCATGAAGAACTATGCCGATATCTACATCCTGGATAAGATCAAGCGTGTTGCTGGTGTCGGTGATGTTCAGATCTTCGGCTCGGATTATGCGATGCGTGTCTGGCTGAACCCGGATAAGCTCGCTGAGCTCAAGCTCACCGTGGCGGATGTCACGAGCGCGCTCAAAGAGCAGAATGTCCAGGCACCGGCAGGTACCGTTGGTGCTATGCCAGTGGCAAATGGTCAGGAAAGACAGTACACGGGCAAGATATCCGGTCGTCTGGTGACACCGGAGGAGTTCGGCAATGTCATCCTGAAATCCTCGAATGGCCAGTTCGTTCGTCTGAAGGACGTGGCCCGTATCGAGACCGGGCAGAAATCGAACTCGATTATCTCGAAGTTTGATGGCTATCCGGCCGTTGGTTTTGGTATCAACCTGACCAATGATGCAAATGCCATGCAGACGGTTCAGGGCGTCAAGAAGGTCCTGGAGGAGGCAAAACCAGATCTGCCACCAAACCTGCAGATGTCGGAGATCTTCGATAGTACGAACTATATCAATGCTTCCATCAAGGAAGTTATGGAGACGTTCCTCGAAGCACTGGCACTGGTTGTGCTGGTTATCTTCCTGTTCCTGCAGAACTGGCGGGCTACAATCATTCCGCTGCTGGCTGTACCAGTATCTTGATCGGTACACTGGCTGCGTTCATTGTGCTGAACTTCTCCATCAATACGCTGACACTCTTTGCAATGGTGCTGGCCATCGGCCTGGTCGTCGATGATGCCATCGTCGTCATCGAGAATGTCGAGAAGCACATGGAGGAAGGCCTCGAGCCAGTCGATGCGACGGAGCGGGCCATGGACGAGGTACAGGGCCCGGTTGTGGCTATTGCCTTTGTTCTGGCAGCCGTGTTCGTACCGGTTGCGTTCCTCGGCGGCATGACGGGTGTTCTGTATAAGCAGTTCGCCCTGACTATTGCGATTTCCATGGCCCTGTCGGCTTTCGTCGCCTTGACGCTGACGCCGGCTCTCTGTGCCATGATCCTCAAGAAACATGAAGCGAAGGATGACGAGGGGGTCCTCGGCCGTTTCTTCGTGAAATTCAATAACTGGTTCGAGCGCACGAAGCATGGCTATATGGGCGTGGTTGCGTCCTTTATCCGCCGTACGAAGCTGGCGTTCCTGTTTATGATTGTCGTCTGCATCGTTGCTGGTGCAGTATTCAAGGTTCTGCCGTCCACATTCGTACCGGATGAGGACCAGGGCTATCTCTTTGCAGCGGTACAGCTGCCAGAGGGTACGTCCATGAACCAGACGCAGAAGACTATCGATAAGGTCCAGGCGGCTGCCCAGCAGTCGATTCCGCAGCTCAAGAGCACCATGGCCGTTACTGGCTTTGATATCTGAGCGGTGGTGCCAAGCCGAATGCCGGCCTGGTCGTCATTGGCCTCAATGACTGGTCACAGCGTCCGGGCGCAGATACGTCGGTCGGCACGGCCGTCAAGACCATGTTCGGCGTTGGTGCGAAAGTTGCGCCGGAAGCTACCGTCATTGCCATGAACCCGCCGGCTCTGCCGGGCCTGGGCAGCGTTGGCGGCTGGACTCTGCAGCTGCAGGATATGTCCGGTCATACCGATGCCGAGCTCAATGAGCTCGCTGGCAAGATCGTATCAGAGGCCAATCAGAACCCTGCCCTGCAGGGGGTCCGCACGACCTTCAAGATGACGGCACCAATCTATGAGTTCGATATCGACCGCGAAAAGGTCAAGCAGCTTGGGGTTACCCTGTCTGACGTGTTCACCGCCATGCAGGTCAACTTCGGTGGTGCCCAGGTCAATGACTTCAACCAGTTCGGCCGTACCTATAAGGTCGTGCTGCAGTCCGATCTGCGCTATCGCAGTGAGGCAGAATCCGCGAAGTTTGTCTTCGTCAAGAGTTCTAGCGGCACGATGGTACCACTCGATACTCTGCTGAAGCCGAAACTTACGTCGGCACCGACCTCGATTTCCCGCTTCAATGCAACGCGTGCCATCCAGATCCAGGGCAATGCCGGTCAGGGATACTCTTCCGGCCAGGCTATGACTGCCATCGAGCAGATCGTCAAGGCCCAGGCACCGACCGGCTACAACATTGAGTGGTCCGGCCAGAGCCGTGAGGAGAAGAATGCATCGAGTTCCACGTTCCAGGTGCTGGCACTGGCTCTCGTATTCGTATTCCTCGCCCTCGCAGCCCTCTATGAGAGCTGGAGCGTACCGTTTGCCGTACTGCTGACGGTACCAACCGGTATCATGGGTGCACTGGTATCTGAGTATGGCCTGTCGCTTCTTGAGGCGATGTTCGGCCATCAGAACGCCGGACTTCAGAACAGCGTCTACATGCAGATCGGTATCATCATGATCATCGGTCTGGCTGCCAAGAACGCCATCCTGATCGTCGAGTTTGCCAAGGTCCGTGTGGACCGTGGCATGGATCCGGTCAAGGCAGCCATTGAAGCTGCCGGCCTGCGTCTGCGCCCAATCCTCATGACCTCGTTCGCCTTCATCATCGGCTGTCTGCCGCTGGCGGTTGCGAGCGGTGCCGGAGCGGCTGCCCGTAACGGCATGGGCGTCGCCGTAGTTGGCGGCATGTTGTTCGCTACGTCGCTTGGTATCTTCCTGATTCCGGTATTCTTCGTTGCCACCGAGTGGCTGGCCGTGAAACTGGGCATCCAGAAGAAGGCCAAGAAAAAGACCGAAGCCGATTACATGTAACCCTTGTTATTCTTAGGAAATGGATAAGCCTTCCCCATTGGGGAGGGCTTATTTCTTTGACTGGCTGTTGAAATAGCGCTTGCAAAAAGAACAATTGTTTTATATAATGTGATAGAGATAAATCGTATGCGCGAAAGGAGCGGATCATTACATGGCAACGGATAAGAAAGAAGCACTGGCCAGCGCCCTTAAACAGATCGAAAAGGACTTCGGCAAGGGCTCAATCATGCGGCTGGGGGATGCCAAGGCACATATGAATGTAGAGGTTATTCCGTCGGGAATCCTGCCCCTGGATATTGCCCTTGGCGTGGGCGGCGTACCACGTGGACGTATTATTGAGGTCTATGGTCCAGAGTCATCCGGTAAGACGACCGTTACCCTGCACATGATAGCAGAAGCCCAGAAAGCTGGTGGTATTGCCGCTTTTATCGATGCCGAGCATGCACTTGACCCGGTCTATGCGCAGAAACTGGGCGTCGATATCGACGACCTGCTGATCTCGCAGCCGGATACCGGTGAGCAGGCACTCGACATCGTCGATGCACTGGTACGCAGTGGCGCCATCGACATCATCGTGGTCGACTCCGTTGCCGCACTTGTACCGAAAGCTGAGATCGAGGGCGAGATGGGAGATTCCCATGTCGGCCTGCATGCCCGACTCATGAGCCAGGCGATGCGTAAGCTTACGGGTATCATCAGCAAATCCCAGACCGTTGCCATCTTCATCAACCAGATCCGTGAAAAAGTCGGCGTCATGTTCGGCAATCCGGAGACGACGACCGGTGGCCGCGCACTGAAGTTCTACTCCTCCGTACGTCTGGATGTCCGCCGTATCGATAAGATCACGCAGGGGCAGGAAGTCATCGGCAACCGTACCCGCATCAAAGTCGTGAAGAACAAGATCGCGCCGCCGTTCAAGACAGCTGAGTTCGATATCATGTATGGCGAGGGCGTATCCCGTATGTCCAGCATCGTGGATATGGGCGTTGAGATGGACATCGTTGACAAGAGCGGTGCATGGTTCTCCTATGAAGGTACGCGCCTTGGACAGGGCAAAGAAAACGCCAAGCAGGCACTCAAAGATCAGCCGGAACTGGCAGCTGAGATCGAGGCCAAGATCCGTGCCAAACTGCTGGCAGCTGAAGAGCCGGAGCCGGAAGCCAAGGCGCAGCCGGAAGCTGAGCCGCAGGCCGAGGTATAATCCGCATGTGGAAACGTCAAAGGTCCGCTGATTGCGAGGATTTCATGGAGGATGACGGGCAGCCGCGCCCTCCGAAGCGTCCCCGTAAGACAGCGTTGATTACTGCCGTCGATATCCTCGCACGGCAGGAACAGAGCGAGAAGAAACTGCGGGAGAAACTGGGCCGCAAGGGGTACAGCCCCGAGGAGATCCAGACGGCAATTGACCGGCTCATCGAGAAGCATTATCTCAATGATGCCGATGCCTGTGCCCGTCAGTTTGAGTTCCTCTATCAGGAAAGCCGCAGCTCGATCCGCCAGATCAGCATCAAGCTCATGCAGCGCGGTTTTGACAGCGCATTGATCAAAGACTGCATTCCCGTGGATACCTTTGAGCGGGAAAAAGCGGCAGCACTGCGGGTGCTGGCGATGAAATTCAAGCCCTCCGCCGACCGCCAGAAGATGATGGCCAACCTTTACAGCAAAGGTTTTGATTCATCGGCGATTCGCGCGGCTGTGGAAGAATTCATGGCTGAGGAAGAACAAGAATGAATGAAGAAGCCTTCTGCAAAAGCGGCAGTCCTATGCTGTCTTCCTGGCAGAAGGCTTTTAAATTACAGTCCTATATGGTATAATCGTTAAAAACCCGATGCATCAAGTGGTATGCAACGATATCCGTCATGACAGTTAGAGGAGGAACAAATTTTGAGCAAGCCTGCAAATGAAATGATCCTGGTTCTGGACTTCGGTGGACAGTACAATCAGTTGATTGCCCGCCGTGTCCGTGAGAACCATGTCTACTGCGAGGTTCATCCGCATACGCTGAG
This sequence comes from Selenomonas sp., assembly GCA_022482925.1. Classification (GTDB taxonomy): domain Bacteria; phylum Bacillota; class Negativicutes; order Selenomonadales; family Selenomonadaceae; genus Selenomonas_A. Next base: position 49,725 of record JAKVOG010000011.1, read on the forward strand.
CCTGGACAAGATCCGTGAGATGGCACCGAAAGGCATCATCCTGACCGGTGGTCCGAACAGCGTCTACACGGATGACGCAGCCAGCTGCAGCCCTGAGCTCTTTGAGCTGGGGATCCCGGTCCTTGGCATCTGCTATGGGTCACAGCTCATGGCGCACCTGCTGGGCGGCAAAGTAGCAACTGCACCGACCAGTGAGTACGGCAAGACGGAGGTCACGATCAAGGCACAGGCTTCTAAATTATTCCAGGGCGTCGACAAAAAGACCATCTGCTGGATGAGTCACACCGACTACATCGCTGCCGCTCCGGCTGACTTCGCCGTCACGGCAATGACACCGGTCTGCCCGGTTGCCGGTATGGAAAATGCCGACCGCAAGCTTTATGCCGTCCAGTTCCATCCGGAAGTCATGCACACGGAACAGGGGCAGATCATGCTTGCAAACTTCGTCCACAACGTCTGCGAATGTGCAGGCGACTGGAAGATGGACTCCTTCGTCAAGACGACCATCGAAGAACTGCGTGCTAAGATCGGCACGGGCAAGGCCCTCTGCGCTCTGTCCGGCGGTGTCGATTCCTCCGTGGCTGCTGTCCTGCTCTCCAAAGCCATCGGCAAGCAGCTCACCTGCGTATTCGTCGATCACGGCCTGCTGCGCAAAGACGAAGGCGACCAGGTCGAGGCCGTATTCGGACCGGAAGGCCCGTATGATGTGAACTTCATCCGCGTCGATGCCAAAGACCGCTTCTATGCGAAGCTGGCTGGCGTGACGGAACCGGAGAAGAAGCGTAAGATCATCGGCGAGGAATTCATCCGCGTATTCGAAGAAGAAGCCAAGAAAATCGGCAAGGTAGACTACCTCGTACAGGGCACAATCTATCCGGACGTTATCGAGAGCGGCCTGGGTAAATCTGCCGTCATCAAGTCCCATCATAACGTCGGCGGTCTGCCGGACTATGTCGACTTCAAAGAGATCGTCGAGCCGTTGCGTCTGCTCTTCAAGGACGAGGTCCGCACTGCCGGCCGTGAACTTGGCATCCCAGAGTATCTCGTCAGCCGCCAGCCATTCCCAGGTCCGGGTCTCGGCATCCGTATCATCGGTGATGTAACGGAAGAGAAGGTCAAAATCGTGCAGGAAGCCGACGCCATCTATCGTGAAGAAGTAGCCAAAGCTGGCGCTGACAAGGACCTCGGCCAGTACTTTGCTGCCCTCACTAACATGCGCTCCGTAGGCGTCATGGGTGACGGCCGTACCTACGACTATGCCATCGCGCTGCGGGCAGTCATGACCAGCGATTTCATGACCGCTGAATGTGCACAGCTCCCGTGGGAGGTCCTTCAGAAGACCACCAGCCGTATCGTCAACGAAGTAAAAGGCGTAAACCGCGTCATGTATGACTGCACCGGTAAACCGCCTGCAACAATCGAATTCGAATAATAGTTAAATGGAGGTGTGACAAAATGCGAAAGCATTTTGTTCACCTTCTTTTTTAGTGTCATTTCCTCGGCTGATGGACCAAGGGGATAGTACATCAAAAAAGGCTTTGCGATGGATGATGGCCGTTTAAAAGAATTGGGCGCTGGTGGATATTTCAAGGAGCTACTGGAAATAATCCGTGACATACGGGCTTCTGAAATTATTCGTTGTATTTTATCTTGAAATAATTAAGATGTTTTTTCATGGCATCCTGTGTGGTAAGACAAGTATCACGTAGATAGCCTTTTTTGGCATTCCATTCGGACAAGCCACGGTAATAAAACATTTTGACTTCATCAGTGATGATGAATGGAAGAATGTCATGTTTCAGACATTCTTTGAATAGGATAAGTCGGCCGATTCTGCCATTACCATCCTGAAATGGATGAATTCGCTCAAACTGTACATGGAAATCAAGCAGGGTATCGAAGGATTGGACGTTGTGCTCTTTATAGGCATTTAGAAGCTCTTTGATTTTATCATGTACATCCTCGGGGCGGGCAGTTTCTAGTCCGCCTACTTCATTAGGAAGCTTTTTATAGTCACCAACGGCGAACCAGGATTTCCGGCTGTCAGATGTGCCTGTCTTCAGTATTAGGTGTAATTCCTTTAACATTTTTTCTGTGACGGCCTTGTCACTGTTTTCTATAATGTAATCTATACAGCGAAAGTGATTTACTGTTTCTACAATATCATCCACGTTGAACTGCTTATTTTCTAGGCCAATCGTATTCGTTTCATAGATGTATCTGGTTTCATCATGAGTGAGTCTGCTGCCCTCCATATGATTGGAATTATAGGTGAATTCAATTTGTATTTTATGATAGATACCACCTGTTACCGCATGATCCTTTTCATCACGTAAAACTGTTTTTAGTGTTCGTGCTGGAGTACTGACAACTGCTTTTCTTGAAGGTTTTACGGCGTCGGTTGGAATACTCCAGGTCTTGCCGATAAGGAAAGCACCGGCAATTCGTCCTTTTTGACAATAATTACGGACGCTGCGTTCCGATATTTGCCATTTGCTTGCAGTGTCTTTTACCGATAAATAGGGCATGATCTCAACTCCCTCCTAGATTGTGTGATTATATTATATGCCGTTATCGGCAAAATATCCAGCTAAATATAATATGAATATCGAGACTTTATTGCCGATAACGGCAGTTGAACTTATTGCCATAAAGGCGATAAGGCTTAGACTGGCGGCATAGATAAAACGACCTTGCATGAAAGCTTTTGAAGTTTGTGCAAGGTCGTTTTGCGCTATAAACAATAAAGTGATTTTTAAAAATCACAAAAATATATTGCAAATCATTTTTATTGTGCTATACTAAGATTCAGATAATGAAATTTTAGAAAGGCACGATAGCTATGAGAAGATTGGATGAACTGGTCAGCTTCAGCAGTGGTTCACCACAGTTCCGGATCACAGAATCGCTGGATCGGGATGCACCGCGCTATAGATACTACAGTCAGACCGATTTAACGGCTGATTTGTCGGGGATATGTTCAGCGGATGCGTTGAATAAAGAAGTGCGTACCAAGGACAACGTACATACGCTGGCAGCTGGGGATGTCGTATTCAGCCTGATTGCGGGCCAGGCGGCTATCGTCCAGCCGGAGCATGACGGGTTTCTTTATACACAGAACTATATCAGGCTGCAGCCGATCGCCGCAATGGAGGCTGGTTTTTTGGTCTATTTACTCAATGAGGATAGAGCTGTCCAAAAACAGTTTTTCATTGGTCTGCAGGGCTCACAGGTCTTGAAATATACCTTGCAGCAAGTAAAGGGGGTCCGTGTAGCGAGGCTGCCTTCTCTGGACAGACAGCGGCAGATCGGAGAGCTTTATTTGCAGCAGCTGCATTTGACGGCAATGAAAAAACGAGCAGCAGACTGGGAAAAGATGGTTGTTATGTCAAAATTAGCGGAGGCGGTCAAGCGATGAATGAAGCACGATTTGAAACAGAGCTGATACAGTATCTGTCATCAGGTACGATACCGGTGACAAAAGGGGCAGGAAATGGTCTGCAGTCTAAAGAATCGGCCAGCGAATACTGTATCAGGACGAAACTCTGGAGCTATGAGCCAGAGATCAAGACGACCGAACAGCTTTGGCAGAATTTCAAGGAAATCCTCGAACGTCATAACCAGAGCACGCTGGATCATCCTTTGAGCGTAGTGGAGTTCAATCAGGTGAAGCGGCAGATTTCAGATATTGCAACGCCTTATGAGGCGGGGCAATTCCTCTATGGACTCAATGGCGTGTCCCAGCTCGAAATCGACTTGGATGATGGACGTCATGTCTATCTGACCGTATTCGATCAAAGGCAGATCGGCGCTGGCGATACCATCTATCAGATCGTGAATCAGATTGAGCGTCCGGCCAAGATCACCGGCAAGCAGAATCGGCGTTTTGATACGACGCTTTTGATCAATGGACTGCCTATCCTGCAGATTGAGGAGAAGCGGGATACCCATGATATCAATGAAGCACTCAATCAGATGCAGCAATATGCCAGCGAGAACCAGTATCGGGATATCTATTCCACCTTGCAGATCCTGGTCGCAATCACGCCGAACAATGTCAAATATATGGCGAATACTACGGCGGAGACATTCAACAAGGATTTTGCATTCCATTGGCAGCGCAAGAAGGATAATACCATCGTGCGGAATTGGAAGGAATTTGCTGATTCCATGCTGAGCATCCCCATGGCCCATCAGATGGCGACAAACTATATGATACTGGATGGTACGAAGAACCATCAGATGCTGAAGGTCATGCGTCCGTATCAGGTTTATGCGACACAGCGGGTACTGGAAGAGTTGAAAAAGGTGGATTTTGATCTGGGGATAAGCAAGGTCGGCTATATCTGGCATACGACGGGTTCCGGCAAGACCATCACCAGTTTTAAGACCGCCTGGCTTGCGAGCCGCATGCCGAAGGTGGACAAGGTAGTCTTTGTTGTCGATCGGATTGCACTCACGACGCAGACCAATGAAAAATACCGTGCCTATGACCCGGATGCTAAGGAAGAAACAACGACACAGAAGAAAAGCGGCAGTGTGCAGGACACGAAGAATACGACGGATCTGAGCCGCAAGCTGAAAAGCAAAGACAATAACATCATCGTGACCAGTGTACAGAAGCTCGATACGCTCATCAAGCGGAAATCCTTCAAGGCACCGGAAAAAAACCTTGTGTTCATCGTAGATGAAGCGCACCGTTCCACGGGCGGTGACAGCTTTGCGGCAATCCAGAAGGCCTTTCATCATTCCGCCTGGATTGGTTATACGGGAACGCCGATGTTCGATGAAACTACGACCGGGCTGCGCACGCAGGAAATCTTTGGGCCGCTGCTGCATGCCTATACCATACGGGAGGCGATTGCTGATCGCAACGTATTGGGCTTCAAGGTGGATTTTGAAACAACCATTGACGAAGAGCAGATGAAGACGGAATATCTGCCGGCATTTTATCGGGAACTGTATCCCAAATGGACGGAAAAGCAAATCATGGAAAAGGTGCAGCAACTGAGTCCGGAGGATATGGACGATGCAGTGGAGCCCAGCTTCTATGATGAAAATCCCCAGCATATCGCGCTGGTGGTGGAGGATATTTTCAAGAATTGGCGAAATCGTTCCAATGATGGAAAATATAATGCCCTGTTCACCACTCATGTGGGCGGCGGCAAGGCGAGTACGCCGATGGCCATGATGTATTTCCGCCAGTTCCAGCGCATCAACGAAGAGCATCGGCAAGCAGGGGGGCAGGTATTGAAGGTCGCGGTGACGTTCAGCCTCAATACCGCCAATAATGACAGTATGCTGACGGCGAATGATGGACTTGCATGAGGCGATGACAGCCTATAATCGGGAATTCGGTACGAGCTTTGGCCTCGATGATGTGTCTGGCTATACGCAGGATGTCACTAGCAGGCTGAATAAGACGGCTGCAGACAAGAAATTTCTGGATCTGGTCATTGTCGTCGATCAGCTCTTGACGGGTTTTGATGCGCCGGAGCTGAATACCCTGTATGTGGACCGCACACTGCAAAAGGCTGGGCTGATTCAGGCGTATTCCCGCACGAACCGCATTGCGGATATGCAGGAAAAGCCATGGGGACGCGTCGTGAACTATCGCTGGCCAGTGCAGAATGAAAAGCTCATGAATCAGGCACTGGCCATCTACGCCAACAAGGACTCGGCCATCCTGTCCGAGGAAGAACAGCAGGCGAAGAACATAAAGGATGGCATTGTCGCAAAGCCCTTCCCCGAGGTATTCGCGGAAGTCAAGGAGACCGTGGCCAAGCTGCTGGAGATGACCAGCGAATTCCAGCAGCTGCCGCCATCGGAGAAGCAGCGGGAGCGGATGCTGGAACTGCTGCGTGCTATCAATGCCGGCATGGCCAAGCTCAAGCAGTACGATCCCGGAAGAAGTTCCGGCGAGATTGCGGGCTTTGACTATGACCGGCCGGATGAGCTCATCGGACAAGCTCGGCATGACGGGCGAGCAGGAAAATCATGCTCACCACGGTCCTGACCAATGAGCTCAAGCAGCAGCTGGCCAAGGAAAAGAAGAGTATCGGTCTATCAGATTGAGCTCAAGATGACGCATGTAAAGGATGTCAAGATTGACTATGACTATCTGACCGAGCTGCTGGAAAATCTGCTTGAATGAAGTCCATGAGGGCAAGACAGCAGGAAGCTCAAGCGACGCATGGCAAGATCCGCCAGTTCGCAAATGGTCTCGAAGACCAAAGCTATGCGGGCAAGATCCGTAATGCCGCCGGAGCTATACTGCATGGGCATTATCCGCCCAAGGGACAGAAATTCTGCTATCCGGCACAGCTCAAGGACAGCGATTCGGTAATTCAGGCCGCCAATGCCGTCAGTCTGGATCGTCAATTCCTGGATTTCCGCATCCAATGGGGGATTGCCGACATCATCACGAGCGCGCAGATGCGGGAATGGTTCAGCATCCACCGTTATGGCATACAGGATCTAGACGATACGAACCAGATCCGCGACATCATGACGCAGGCCAGTGTAGACTACAAGAGCCTCGCACACGATGCCAGCGTGCAGAAGCTATCCAAGATAAAATATCGCAACGGCCTCAGAGAAGCCATCTATAATCTGGCCGATGAATTGGCCGAATGTTAAGGATGGGAATGGAGATAGAAGGCATGGAAAAGAAAGCAAAAGTACCAAAACTAAGATTTCCGGGATTTACGGAAGATTGGGAACAGCGTAAGTTATCGACGATTGCAGAGTTTAATCCAAAATCAGAATTACCAAATGTATTTGAATATGTTGATTTAGAATCTGTAGTTGGAACAGAAATGATAGCTCATAAGATTACTAAAAAATCAGAAGCCCCATCAAGAGCGCAACGATTAGCGAAAACAGGTGACTTGTTTTTTCAAACTGTTAGACCATATCAAAAGAATAATTATTTGTATGAAAAGCCTAATGGCAACTATGTATTTTCAACTGGCTATGCACAAATGAGACCTAATATTAACGGCTATTTTCTGTTAGCATCTGTTCAGACAGAGCAATTTGTTAAGAATGTTTTAGACAGATGTACAGGTACAAGTTATCCAGCAATTAACTCAAATGATTTGTCGGAAATCATTATTTTAGTACCCCAAAATAATGATGAATCAAGACAGATAGGCGATTGTGTTAGAAACCTCGACAACCTTATCACCCTTCATCAGCGTAAGCTGACCCATTTGCAAGCAAAAAAGAAAAGTCTGTTGCAAAAAATGTTCCCGAAAAAAGGTGAGCGTTTCCCAGAACTTCGTTTCCCAGGATTTACTTATGCTTGGGAACAGCGTAAGCTGGGAGAAGTTGCAAAGTTTTCCAAGGGAAGTGGCTATTGTAAGGATGATTTGGTCGATAAAGGAATACCAATCATTTTATATGGTAGGCTATATACGAAGTATCAGACAAAGATTATCAACGTCGATACGTTTGTAGCGGAGCAGTCAAATTCTGTTTATAGTACAGGTAAAGAAGTAATAGTACCAGCTTCTGGAGAAACGGCTGAAGACATATCGATTGCATCAGCTGTGATGAAATCTGGAATATTGCTGGGGGGAGACCTTAATATTGTTTATCCTTATGAAACGCTGAATTCTGTGTTTCTAGCTGTGCAACTATCAAATGGCAATGCTAAAAAAGAAATGTCCAAGCGTGCTCAAGGAAAATCAGTTGTTCATTTGCATAATGCAGATTTACAAGAAGCCGAAATCAGTATTCCGCAGATTGCAGAACAACAGCAAATAGGATGCTTTTTTGAGCAATTCGATAACCTTATCACCCTTCATCAGCGTAAGTTAGCGCATCTGCAAAAGCAAAAGAAAGCTTTATTGCAGCAAATGTTTGTTTGATACTCGAAAGGAGCCAGCAATTATGACTTTGGAAAATAAGCTTCATATCACCGATGCGGCTGAATTGGCTCGCGTCGAAGAGAAGGTCAGCAAGCAGAATGCACTTCGTTTGTGGGAAAGCGGTGCGCTGGATGGCTTGCAGGCAGGGACTTTTTCGGCATTGGCGCAGATCCATCGGGCTTTGTTTGCGGACATTTATGACTTTGCCGGTGTCTTGCGTACCGTAAATCTTGCGAAGGGAAACTTCCGCTTTGCACCACTCATGTATTTAGAGACAGCCCTAGAGCATATCGAACAGCTGCCGCAGTCGGATTTCGATGAGATTGTCGAGAAATACGTAGAAATGAATATTGCGCATCCGTTTCGTGAAGGCAATGGCCGCAGTACGCGGATATGGCTGGATTTGATTTTCAGGAAAGAAATCCAGCGGGTCGTGGATTGGAGTTTGGTGGATAAGACAGACTATCTGTTGGCCATGGAACGCAGTCCGGTGAAGGATATTGAGATCAAGCATCTGCTGCGGGCGGCTTTGACAGATCGAATCCATGATCGTGAGGTCTATATGAAGGGCATCGATATGAGCTATTTCTACGAGGGCTATATCGTGTATAAGACAAGTGAACTGGAGAAAGGAAATGAATTTCATGAGTGATACGATACAGACGATTACGAGCAAGCTTTGGGCTATGGCCAACGAACTGCGGGGGACGATGGATGCCTCGGAGTATAAGAACTATATATTGGCATTCATGTTTTACCGCTATTTATCCGAGCATCAGGAGCAGTATCTGGTCAGCAGCAATGTCATTGATGTGGAGACTGATGAAACCATTAATGATGCCTATGCCCGTCAGGTTGGTGAAGCAGAATTGGCTGACTATCTGGAGGATATTTCCTCCAGCCTTGGCTATGCTATTGCTCCGCCAGATACCTGGGATTCCTTGCTGCAGAGAATCAACGACGGGCAGGTCATCCCGAGTGACTATCAGGACCTGTTCGATCATTTCAATGCGAATGCCGAGCTCAATGCCGAGGCAGTGCAGGATTTCAAGGGCGTTTTCAATGACATCAATCTAGGGGATACGCGTCTGGGAAGTTCGACGAATGAGCGGGCCAAATCGTTGAATAACATCGTGAAGCTGGTGGATGAGATTGAATATAAAAGCGAGGATGGTAAGGACATCCTTGGTGAAATCTATGAATATCTCATCGGTCAGTTTGCGGCCAGTGCTGGCAAAAAAGGCGGCGAATTCTATACGCCGCATCAGGTCAGCCAGATTTTGGCAAAGATCGTTACGCAGGACATAGCAAAAAAGGACGCATTTTTCCAGCTCTATGACCCGACTATGGGGTCAGGTTCTTTATTGCTTACTGTAGGGCAGGAGCTGCCAGCGGGAACGCCAACCAAATACTATGGGCAGGAGCTCAATACAACCACCTATAACCTTGCGCGCATGAATCTCATGATGCATGGTGTTTCCTATAACAATATGACACTGAGCAATGCCAACACACTGGAAAACGACTGGCCGGATGGCCCGGACACCAAAGGCATCGACCGTCCGCGCAGCTTTGATGCAGTCGTCGCCAATCCACCGTATTCCGCGAAATGGGACAATCGCGAATCCAAACTCAAGGACGCACGGTTCAGTGAATATGGAAAACTGGCACCGGCCTCCAAGGCGGACTATGCTTTCGTACTGCACAGCCTGTATCATCTGAACGAGAATGGTACGATGGCGATTGTCCTTCCGCATGGGGTACTCTTCCGCGGCGCCGCCGAAGGGAAGATCCGGCAGACGCTTATCGAGAAGAACCGCATTGATACCGTCATTGGCCTGCCTGCCAATCTTTTCTTTGGAACAAGCATCCCGACGATTATCCTGGTGCTCAAAAAGAACCGGTCAGCAAAGGATATTTTCTTCATTGATGCCAGCAAGGACTTCATCAAGGGCAAGAATCAAAATAATCTCAGTGAAGAAGCAATCGCAAAAATCATCCAGACCTATACGGATCGTCAGGATGTTGATAAATATGCCCATCTGGCATCATTGGAGGAAATTCAGGGAAATGACTACAACCTCAATATCCCCCGCTATGTCGATACCTTTGAGGCAGAAGCCGAAATCGATCTGGCCGAAGTCAACCGTCAGCTGGCACAGGACAACAAAGAAATTGCTGCACTGGAGGCAGAGATCAAGGCGCAGCTGAAGCTGCTCGGAGTAGAATGATTGGGAAAATATTGTTTGTAAATGGAACCAATGTTTTAGTGAAGGGTACTGCAGGAAAAAGTATATCTATGCTTTGATGAAATGAGTTGATATTTATTGCTTGACAAATATTCCTGGCAACGGCTATAATGGCCTTATAGATACAAGTGAATAAGTCATGCGGGGCTGACGGATTAGTGGAGATAACCACGTGTCCTGTATGATGTTGATAGCCGACCGTCTGGGCAGAGAGGATTTTGCCTGGGCGGTTTTTGTTTGGGCAGGGGACTCTGGGGTCACGCTTTATATCATTTTTTGATGGAGCGTGGCCGTCCGGCAGTCTGCGGCTGAAAGCCATCCTCTCGGAAATGTTCTATTTCTCGAAAGGATGGTTTTTCTATGAGGAATCGTTGGCTAATCGCTCTTTCTGCTGTCGGCATCCATATCTGTATCGGCAGCGTTTATGCCTGGAGTGTTCTGGCACTTCCGATTATGAAGGAAACTGGCTGGACACTGGGAGAGACTACCTGGACTTTTTCACTCGCAATTCTTTTTCTGGGCTTCTCAGCAGGACTGTTGGGCAGTTTCGTCGAGAGGATCGGTCCCAAGAGGAGCGGACTGCTCGCTATGTGCTTTTTCGGTACAGGTATGCTCGGTACGGCCTATGCACTTTCAGTACACAGCTTGATGCTGCTCTATCTTTTCTATGGCGCAATCGGCGGTATTGGTCTGGGCACAGGTTACATCACACCAGTATCTACGCTGGTGAAATATTTTCCGAATCATCGTGGCTTTGCAACCGGCCTTGCTATCATGGGCTTTGGTTTTGCGGCGCTGATCGCTGGACCTTTGATGCAGCATCTTACGGCAGCTTATGGTCTGGTCGATAATTTCCTCATCCTTGGCTGCGCCTATATGGTCATCATTGGCCTGTCATCGCTTTATTTGAAGCCGCCAACGGCTGAACAGGCTAAATTGCTCTGTGCGGGCGGTAATGAAGCGAAAGCCAGGAAAATCACGGCGAATCCCTATAGCATAGGGCTTACGGCGAATGAAGCCTTTAAGACCTGGCAGTTTGCCGCACTTTGGTGGGTGTTCTTTGTCAATATCACCTGTGGCATCGGGCTTTTGGCAGTGGCTTCGCCGATGGCACAGGAAGTCATTGGCATGGATCCCGTAGCGGCGGCTTCGTTGGTTGGCATCATCGGTCTTTTGAACGGTGGCGGGCGGATTGCCTGGTCGACCGTCTCTGATTATATCGGACGCGGCTGGACCTATGTCGTGTTCTTTGCCTTGGAGATCGTACTTTTTGCCTTGCTTGCCAATACGCATGATGCATTTGTCTTTGAGGCGGCAGTGCTTCTGATCATCAGCTGCTACGGTGGTGGTTTTTCCTGCATGCCGGCGTACTTGAGCGATCTTTTCGGTACACGTCAGCTTTCGGCTATCCACGGCAGGATCCTTACGGCATGGGGATTGGCTGGCATAGCTGGGCCATCGCTCGTGTCATTCTTCAAGGCAACGGTGGGCGGCTATCAGGTAACGCTATACTGCTTTGCTGCTTTCTTTGTGCTGAATCTTGTTATCGCTCTGGTCCTGAAAGCGAAGGGGCGTGTAGAATCAGCGGTTGCACCTAAAGTTTCATCTATATAAATCCTATATATTATCAGGCGGCAGTCAATATTGACTGCCGCCTTTTTAGGTGTATTTCAGCAGTTGGTGGTTGAGGCGAAAAAACATCCTTTCCTAAATAATTATGGACTGTCTTGCGTTCAATATCAGGTTTTTTAGCAATATCTGCAACCAGGTATCTACTTTTGCTCAAATCTTTGATAGAATTGACTTGGAACATTTGAGTATTTTTTTCCTCCTTTATTTTGGATAACGGCGAAATATTTGCATTTGAGTCGATACCTGGATTGAATGGAATACTAAAGTGATGATGCTTTATAGAAGAAAGATGGGATAACAGGATGGTTGGATTTGGTACGATGATCAATGTAGCGGCAATCGTGGCTGGTGGTTGTGCGGGACTGGTGTTTGGTGGGCAGTTGACGGAGCGATGCCAGGAGACTTTGATCAAGACCATTGGGGCGGCAGTCGTTTTTGTCGGAGTGGGTGGCACATTGCAGCAAATGCTGCATATTGAGGATGGGACCATCACGATGACTGGAACGATGATGATGATTATCTCGCTGGCTATCGGTGCCCTGCTGGGGGAATGGTTTGATCTTGATCGGCGGATGGATGAGTTTGGCCGCTGGCTGCGTACCAGGACCGGCAATGAAAAAGATACATTATTTGTTGATGGTTTTGTGATCGCATCGCTGACTGTGTGTATTGGTGCGATGGCCGTCGTGGGTTCGATAGAAGATGGCATCCATGGGAATTATTCGATATTGGCAGCTAAAGCCGTACTGGATATGATCATTGTAATGACGATGACAGCAGCCATGGGCAAAGGCTGCATCTTTTCGGCTATTCCGGTCGGGATATTTCAGGGGACAATCACGCTGCTGGCTGGAGCCCTGAGTCCAATCATTACGGATGCAGCAATGTCCAATCTTTCGTATGTTGGGAACATCATGATATTCCTGGTCGGAGTCAATCTGTTGTTTGATCAGAAGGTCCGCGTAGCCAATCTGCTTCCGGCTTTGCTGATTGCATATAGTTGGAGTTTCATCGTGAAATAAGCGATAGGCGAAGGAATCTATTGACTGCTGGCTAGGGCTGCTGTTATTGGATTCGTTGGTTGCTATTGGGATTAATAAGGTGACGTATGTTATGAATGCATTATTAATGAACTTAGATAGATTACATACAACAGAACGGGGCGTATTTCGTATCCGGAAAAATCTGGGACTGGATGAGGGCGATGTTGTTGCCTGGTGCAGCAAGCAGATCATGGATTCGACGGCAGATATCAATCGAATGGGGAAGAATTGGTACATTGAAGTGAACCAGTGCCGGATTACGGTGAATGCATCCAGTTATACGATCATTACCGCACATAGAATGGAAATGTATCATTCGGATTTGAGGAAGAAGGAATAGTTTTATGATGCGAACGGAATTAGGCGATATTACGGCCCGGCATTATGCGGGGGCAATCGTGAATGCGGCGAACAGCAGTCTTTTGGGCGGGGGTGGCGTTGATGGCGCAATCCATCGGGCGGCAGGACCGGAGCTTTTGGCGGAGTGCCGGACGCTGCATGGCTGTCCAACCGGCGAGGCGAAGATTACGAAAGCATATCGTCTTCCCTGCAGTTATGTGATCCATACGGTTGGTCCAATCTGGCATGGTGGCAGTCAGGGGGAACCGGAACTGCTGGCTGACTGCTATCGGAATTCCTTGTCGCTGGCTATGGCACAGTGAATCCGGAGCCTGGCCTTCCCGTCGATATCGACGGGCGTCTATGCCTATCCGGTGGATCAGGCAGCAGGCATTGCCGTGCGCACGGTAAAAGAATTCTTGACTGAGCATCCGGCTGCTTTTGATGAGATTTTGTGGGTGCTTTTCGATGGGCGGACCAAAGCTGCCTATGATAAGGCGCTTAGCCAGAGGTGAATTTCAGAAGCAGAGGGAATTTTATTGAAACGGTGAGAGTATAAGGGGGCATTATAGTGGTAATAGATAATGGAACAACGGCGTCCCGTATCAAGGAGATCGTGCAGGAACTGAAAATGGAAGGACATCCTGAGGGCGGCTGGTTTTCGGAGGTGTATACGGCACCGGTATCGTTTACGGATGCCGGAGAGCAGCGGGCATTGGCCGGGAGTATCTACTATCTGCTGGATGGCCCAGCTATTTCGGCGTTTCATCAGATCGATTGTGAGGAACTGTGGTATTATCATGAAGGCACTGGCATGCGGCTGTATGTTTTGAAGCAGGATGGTACGATGGTACAGTATCTGCTGGGGAAACAGCTAAGCCAGGGCGAGCGGCCCATGGTCCGGATCCGGGCAGGCGAAATCTTTGCCGCAGAGAATCTGGAACAGGACAGCTATACGCTGATCAGCTGTGCAACGGCTCCAAAGTTTCGCTATGAAGGCTGGCGACTGGTTCAACTGGAAGAACTGCTGCCCCGCTGTCCGGAAATACAGGCATGGAAAAGGTTCTTTGCCGAAAAAGGATAAATATTTTGTTGGTAGAAAAGAACCTGCCTGTTGCAAGCCAGATTTAAAAATCTGATTCGCAGCAGGCAGGTTCCAGTTTTGTATGACAGATCCTTTATTCAGTACTCCAAAAGACGGCCAATTTCCCAAATGATAAAGTTAAGCATGTTTCCCATCTCCATTTGCTTCAACGGATTTTGTTTTTCTGTATCTTATACGTATAAAGCGGCAGGATATTACCATAGAGAAAAAATTTAGGTAGATCAGGCGTTATGCTGCCTGGTGGAGGCGATGTAGAGGGGGATGGCGACCAGCTGGGCGGCGATGGATACCAGGACCATGGCTGGGATGCTGATGTCATAGAGGACTCCGAGCAGCCAGCTGCCGAGGAACCAGAAGATGCCGAAGGAGCATTCAAAGATGCCATAGCCGGTGGCCCGGCTGTTCTTGGGGACCATGATGGTCACGGCTGCTTTGAGGATGGATTCCTGAGCGCCCATGCCGATTCCCCAAAGGGCAATGCCGATGAGCAGCAGCGGCACGGACTGGAAGGCAAAGACGAATAAGGAGAACGGGGCGGACAGGATAGTCGACCAGACGAGGGCCTGCACGCCCTTTTTGTCGTACAGGAGCCCGAAGAAGAGAGCAGCGACGGCATCAATCAGCATGGCGCCGGCATACAGCAGCGGCAGTGTGTCCATCGTAATGAGAGATGAGGCGCCGGTGGCATAGGTGCGGGATACATGCATGACGACAAGTGCATAATCGATGAAGCCGAAGGCGAACAGGCTGATACCGCTGATATACAGGATGAATTCTTTCTTCATCCGGAAGGGAATATATTCCTTGGGCTCGGGCTCGAACTGTTCCGGATGCGGGAAGTGGTACTTGGTGACCAGCAGCAGGATGATGGTGATGGCACCAGGGATGGCGAGAAAAGCAAAGCCGGTGGCGTAGGTCTGGAAGGTGCTGCCATCGGTCTGGAAGAGCATGACGAGATACAGCAGCACGGGACCGAGGAAGGCACCAATCTGATCGAGCACTTCCTGGATGCCGAAGCTTTTTCCCACGCCTTCCTGTGAGGCCGCAAAGGACATGATGGTATCTTTGGCGGGCTTTTTTATGGCTTTGCCCATGCGTTGGATGACGAGCAGGCCACAGGCCATGATCCAGCCATGCTCACCGACCAGAGCGAGTGCTGGTACGGCGAGGACATCGAGCAGGTAGCCGGCAATGGTCATGGTCCAGTATTTGCGGGTCCGGTCAGTCAGTTTTCCGAATACATAGCGCAGGGAGTAGCCAATCAGCTCGCCAAGTCCTGAAATGAAGCCGATGGTTCCGGCTGAGGCACCGAGCAGTGACAGATAGGCTCCGCGGATGCTGCTGGCACCTTCATGCGTCATATCGGAGAAGAGGCTGACGATGCCGAACAACAGGATGAAGAGCATGGCCTGTGAGAGGCGTGGTTTATTGGTAGGATTCATGACAGAGTACCTCCTTTTTATGCTCATTATAACGTTATGCCGGCTGGTTTTCCATAGCCAGCCAGGCAATATAATTTTGTTGCAGCTGGCAGAGGAATATTATGCAGGAAGGCCGAAATACTTAAAAAGGAAATGTCAGCAGATTTTGCGGTCAGATAGCAGGAAAAGCGTTGAGAGGCGGTATAGATATGAAAATCATGGTCAGTGGTGTTGGCAGTGTTGGTGGATATATTACGAGCCTGCTGTGCAGATATAGGGCGGCAGATGATATGATTACGGCCGTAGTGCGCGGACGCAGACATGAGGCGCTGGCTGCCGGTGGTCTGGTGCTGCATAGCGAGATTTTGGGCGAGTGCGTCGCCCATCCGCAACTGGTGACGGTACCGGAGACAGCTGGTGTTCAGGATTTGATCTTTGTCTGCGTGAAGAATTATTCTCTGACGGAGGCCTTGCAGGCGCTGTTGCCATGCGTGGATGCGCATACGATCGTCGTGCCAATCATGAACGGGATTGACCATTATGCGGTGACGCGCAGCGCTTTGCCGCAGGGACATGTACTTGATGCCCTGATCTATATCTTTGCTTCCGGCAATGCGGATTATTCAGTCAATCAGGCTGGCAATAAGGTGCGGCTGTGCCTGGCCGCCTATGAGACGGCGGATCAGGAAGCACTGGAAACCGTCCGCCAGCTGCTGGACCATCCGGGAATGACCTGTGTGCTGCCAGCGGATATGCAGGCCGAGTTGTGGACGAAATTCATCACGAACTGCGGGTTCAATGTGATTACGGCCTACTATGCCTGTGACATACAGGGCCTGAAGGATGATCCGGTGCGTTTGCAGGAGTACCGTTCCTTGCTGGACGAAGCGTACGCGGTCGGGCGGGCAGAAGGTGTTGCCTTGCCGGATGAGCTGACTCAGAAAATATTTGACCGTGTGATCTTGAGGAGCAGTCCGCATGTGACGAGCTCGATGGCGCAGGATGTCATGGCTGGCCGGCGGATTGAGCTGGAGACTTTTGGTGGTGTAGTGTGCCGACTGGCTGAGAAAAGGCAGTTGGCCGTACCGGTGACAAAGCGTCTGTATGAGGCGATGAAGCAAAAGGCTGGCAATTAAGCCGAGGTGTTTTCTGAAGTAGAGGAATCTGTTATGAAAAATGATGGAGTCAGAACATGATTATGTTGCTCAGGTAGAATCTATGATTCAGTATAGATAGAAGGTGAGCCGTAATGGAGACAGAGAATAGGAAATCGGCAGATTTTTTGCAGGCACTTGCCTTATATGATTCAATCTTTCCCCGTTATCAGAGCGTTGAACCGCAGATCCGCCGGGTTAGTGAGTTTCCCGGCCTGGTCTGTGAAAAGGGATCATTTTACTCGAATCAGGGCCAGCGGATTTCCTGCTATACATATCGTAAAGCGGGAATCCGGCCGGCTGGTGTAGTGATCGTGGCACATGGCCTGGGCGTGGGGGGACAGTGTGTCTATATGGCCGCGGCTGACTACTTTACCTCACATGGTTATCTGGTATTTGCTTATGATGCCACGGGGAATGATGACAGTGAAGGCGAATCTGTGATCGGTATGGAACAGGGAATCATCGATTTGAGTTATGCCATTTCCTATGTCGAGCAGGATCCTGAGCTGGGACAATATCCAATCGTGTTGTACGGACACAGCTGGGGGGCTTACTGTGTCGGCGCGGTGCTGATCGATCATCCGGAAGTACGGGCAGCAGTGGCTGGGGCCGGGTTCAACCGGTCAGCCGACTGGTTCCGCTATGTGGCAGATGCCAGTGATCAGGATGGCAGCATGGCGGTTCTATACCGATGAGGCGCGCGCATATGCCTGGCAGCGCATGGATGAACTGGAGCTGACGCCGACAGACTATGGGAAGACACATGCCTTTGACAAGGCTGCCGGCTATGAGCTGGATCAGAGATTGTTTGCCGATATCCGGTCATTCTTCGACCGTTATTGCCGGAATTAGTTGATTGCTGAAGGCTGGGGACTTACAGTGGGTTCGCATGTTGTTCACAACCGATAAAAGGAGTGAGGAGTTATGTTGAAAAGGATCATTTTATTGTGCAGTATGCTTGTTGTTTGTATTTTGTCGAGCCTGACAGTGGAGGCTTCGGCGCAGGAAACGGGATTCTTGACATCTGAGAAGCCAACTTTTCTATATATGGACACTAGGCAGATGAATGTCAGTTATGATGATGAATCGCTCAAATTTGTACTGCAGCGGGATGGCGTACTGAAACTCATGAGCCGTGATGGGCAGAACGATTATATGTCATTCAGAAGCTATGACGGAGAATCATCAGGAGTTGGCTATCAGGTGCGTGAGATCTATTCTATTTTCCCGAGTATGCAGTTCTTTGAGATCAATGCGGATCGAGGCGCACATGCCAAGAACTGTGGGTATTGGCTTATCGGCAAGCGAAACGGCCAGTGGGTGACATTTGTTTCGTTGGACAGTCTTGCAACCGTAGGCTATACACCGGGACAGTGGCATCATATCAGTACAGTGACGAATGGCGATGCTACGGGACGGTTCATCCTGACGAGTCAGCATGAGTATATGCCGGCGGGCGCACAGTATGGCTATCAGCGACGCTATGCCGTAGATCTTAGAGTGCAGCTTTTCTGGGATCAGTCTGCTCAGTGGTTTGGGCTTAGACGGTTATAATACAGGGAAAGAATAGACAGGAGGTCGAATTATGGTTCAATTTCGGAAGATCTTATTTTTAGTAGTGGTAATGCTGTTTTGTACATCCGCGGGGGCGTATGCACAAAGGGTGCAGGTTTCAGATCTTGGGGCTTATAAGCTGATGGAACAAATGAATCGTGTTGCACAGCGTGGGCATTCGGAATTCCTCATGGAGAATCTGAAACATGTGGGGACGATGCCCAATAGTCCTTATGATATGTACATGGCTTCAACAGGAATGCATGGACATGGTTCTGTGGTTATGTTTTTTTGCAACAAAGCCGGATATGTTTCCAAGATCGTCATAATGAGCAAGTGGGGAGATGAGGCAGCAGAAAAGGCAGCTGTTAATGCATCTTTGATTGCCTTGAGTGCCATTGGGGTAAATAAAAGTGAGAATGACGTATTACTGGGGGGGAATCAGCTAAGGAAAATGCATCATTCGGATGTATGGTGTTCCCGCAGTAATCGCCGGATTGTTGTGCAACTCCAAAATAAAAAAAATGACGTGTTAGTCATTCGTCTGACGGCATATGATAATTAAGCATTAGATTCACTATGGAGAACTAAGCGTGATCGTCGTAGGAAAGGTAGTAAGAATCTGATTGCGTCAAATAGGGAACAGGGATGAGAACGGGAGTGGTTTGTCGGTGTTGGTGTTTATTCGTGAAAATACGACGCTTTTGTTGGGCATGTTTTTGGCGTTGTTTACCCTGAGCCTGGGCGGCTATCGGAATCCGGTGCTGGCGGCGATTGCCCGGAAGGGAGCACCGCCGGATGCCTTTCGCAGGCTGAAATGGCCGGCTTCTGTATTGGCCCGTGCCAAACGCAGCCGGCGGTGGTCGTTCCTGATCCTGACGGCTGCATTTATCGTATGCTTCTGTTTAGGTGTATTTCTTTATCTGCAGGATACGCAGTCTTCACTCATAGCCTGCCTTGCCTTTTTGCCATTGTCTCTTTTGGGGATGCATGTGCTTTATTATCTGTTGTGGCTTTGTTCGTATCTGGTCTATGCCTGTATCGATGTCGGCAATACAAAATTCAATCTGATGTTCTCGGTGACGACACTGGAACTGCTGTTGATCTGTCTGACCTGGCCGGTACAGGGGCAGATTTCTGCGGCTACATTTGGCTGTATCCTGATCAATTTGTTTTTTTGCTACGTTTTTACGGCCTGGGCAATGCAGCTGGTTCTGCGGGAGACGCTGCGGCAGACGACGACATTCACGCATCATAATCTTTGGAAGGTGGCGCTGACATTATGCACGGAGTTTCTGGTTGAACTGACCTTTTTCTGCTACGGCGGAGCTTGCTATTTCGAGCAGGCGTATAATGTGCCAATCACCTTATTGGATGCGTTTTATTTTGTGACGGTATCTTTTGGCACAATCGGTTATGGTGATATTGTACCGACCTGTTCATACAGCAAGCTGATCTCTATCCTGATCACATTTACGAGTATTACCTGTATTGGCGTCATGTTCAGCAGTTTCCTGTCGGCGGGCACGGAAAAGAAAAACTGATTCTGTGGACTGCTGCAGGCGGATTCATTTCATGGATGATGTAATAGCAGCCTTTTCTATACGTATAATCAATAAGAAGCTGGACGGGACTTCGACGAAGGAAATTCCACGAGAGAGGGGCGCATTATCATGAAAGAAAGAAAACTTATATTAGCGACAGGAATCAGTGCCGTAATGATTGTTGCTGGTGCGCTGGTGGTATATTTATATGGTGCACTTAATTTTGTGATTTTAGGCTTGGTCGGTTTCGGCTGGTCGTTATTGGCTGGTGTGACCACGTATTTCGTGCAACTGGAAACGGAGCAGAAAATGAAGGATTTTTATAGTTCCAGACCATGAATGGATACAAGAGCTGAAATGGTTTTAGTGAAGTGGAGATGAAGTCAATGAAGCTTTCTTTTGGGGATTCTATGCGGAAATCTTATCTTGGACGATTGTATCTGTGCGCTGCTGTTTTATGTGCGCTGCTGTTTCTTTCTGCTCAGGCCATGGCAGCCGGACTATTGCGGCAGACCGTGCCATTGGAGCGGGCGGGCGTTGCCTTGCATCTGGAGTCCTACCGGGCCGATGATGGACAGGTGAAGCAGCCAATCCTGTTGGTTCATGGCGTGACGTATTCGTCGCATGAGTTTGACGTGAACTATGGGGATTATAGTCTGGCCCGCTATCTGGCTGCCCATGGTTTTGAGGTCTGGCGGCTGGATATTGCCGGTTTTGGTGAGTCAGGGAGAGTGGCGAATGGTTTCCTGCCGGACTCGGATTATGCGGCTGAGGATATTGCCGCCGCGGTAAGGCTGATCCTGGCGCGTGATGGAATCCAGCGGATGGATGTGCTGGGGTGGAGCTGGGGCACGGTGACCAGTGGGCGGTTCGCGGCCCGTCATCCGGAGCTGGTCCGGCGACTGGTCCTTTATGCACCAATCGTTGCCGGACTGGGAGAACAGGCTGTAAAGGAGCCGTTTCATCGGAATTCCTGGCTTCATGCGGCAGGTGATTTTCAGATGACGCCGTCCAATACCATCGATGAGGCGATCGTTGAGCCGGTGGTGTCGGATACGTTCCTGTCGAACTGCTGGCGCTATGACGGTGAGCAGAGTCCAAATGGCGGGCGGCGCGATCTGCTGGTATCACCGGAGAAGCGGCTGATCCCGACGGCAGATATCGAGGCTCCGGTGCTGCTCATTGCGGGATCGAAGGATCAGTATGTATCGCCGGCACTTTGCCGTGAAGCCTATGGGACGCTGAAGAATAAGGCATCGCGTCTGGAAATCATCGATGGTGCCGCTCATGCCATGCTGATCGAGAAGCCTTATTATCGGACGTTTCGTGAAAAGGTGCTGGAGTTCCTGAGGCAGTAATATATTGTACGATTGCTGCTTGACAGATCGTACTGTAATAAATATAATTACAGTATAAAGGTGATTATGTTGAAGGAGGCGACCGGCAAATGAAGACAATCTTATTCGGTTTGTGTGTGTTATTGATTGGAGCGGTGTTTACCGGCTGCGCGAGTGCAGCGAACCCGACGGAGATGACATCTGGCAAGATGGAGGCTAATGGAAAGGTAGACGGTGCATATCATCGAGTGACTGCGGCGGAGGCCAGGCAGCTGTTGCAGGATGATCCATCCATCATCCTGATCGATGTGCGTACGCCGCAGGAATATGCGGACAAGCATATCCCCGGTTCCCGGCTGATCCCGAACGAGACGATTCAGGGAGAACCGCTGGCGGGCATCAGTAAGGACTCGAAGATCATGGTGTACTGCCGTACCGGGCATCGCAGCAGGCTGGCTGCGGACAAGCTGATCCAGATGGGGTATCAGCATGTATATGATGTTGAGGGTGGTATCACGGTCTGGCCGTACGAGACGGAAGCAGGGCCTGCCAAATGAGAGGGTGATGAGGTGACAAGTGATTTTGCGATTGCGGTACATGCGCTGGTTTATCTGAACCACCGGCAGGAGTCGGTGTCCAGCGAGCAGATCGCTGAGAATGTCTGCACGCATCCGGTGCGGGTCCGCCGGGTCCTATCCCGGCTGAAGAAGGCCGGGCTGGTGGTTACCCGGGAGGGGCAGAACGGTGGCTATGCGGCCTGCTGTCCGGCTGCGGACATAGATCTGGCACAGGTAGCTGAAGCGTTATCAGAAGTGCCGGTGTCGGTGAAATACCGCACGGGTGATCTGGATATGGACTGTGCGGTGGCATCCGGCATGGCCGGGGTCATGGATCAGATCTATGACCGTATGAATGCAGTCTGCCGTCAGGAACTGGCAGAGGTGACCATCGATCAGATCGATCAGAAGCTGTTTCCGCGGACGGTATGAGTTTTGTTGATTTCATGATTTTGGAGGCGAGTATATGACAAAGACAGCAGATTCAATCATTATCGGGTATGGCAAAGGCGGTAAGACGCTGGCCGGTTATCTGGCGGGAAAAGGTGAGCAGGTGGCGATCGTAGAACAGTCGGATAAGATGTATGGTGGGACCTGCATCAATGTTGGCTGTATTCCTACGAAATCATTGGTGGACAGTGCCGAGCGGGCGGCAATCCGTAAGCTGGAACGCTTTGAGGAAAAAGCTGCAGTCTATGCCCAGGCCATTGAAGATAAGACGGCACTGGTGGAGAAGCTGCGCAGCAAGAATTATCATATGCTGGCGGATAAGGAAAATGTGACGGTCTATCTGGGAACCGCCGGATTCATCGATGCTCATACGGTCGAGGTAGTGGGGCCGGAGGGAACGGAGCAGCTTACTGCACCGAAGATCTTCATCAATACGGGCTCGGTGCCTGTGGTGCCGCCAATCGAGGGACTGGCTGAGAGCAGCCGGGTCTACCTGAGTGAGACGATCATGGATTTGAAGGAACTGCCGCGCAAGCTGGTCATCATCGGTGGCGGCTATATCGGTCTGGAATATGCGTCCTTTTACCGGATGTTCGGTTCAGAGGTCACGATCCTGCAGAATAATACGGAATTCATTCCGCGGGAGGACCGGGATATTGCGGCGGCAGTTCAGGCCGAGATGACCCGACAGGGCATCCGGCTGGAGTTCGGTACGGAGATCTGGCGGGTGCGCGAGGAAGACGAGCAGGCGGTCATTGAGTATGAGCAGGCTGGCACACCACAACTGCTGTCGGCTGATGCGGTGCTGGTGGCTACGGGACGTCGTCCCAATACGGATGACCTGCATCTGGAGAAGGCCGGCATTGCAACCCTGCCACGGGGCGGGATCCGTACGGACCGCCAGCGGCAGACGACACAGCCGCATATCTGGGCGATGGGCGATGTGGTTGGCGGCCTGCAGTTCACCTATGTGTCGCTGGATGATTTTCGTATCGTTCGGGCGGCATTGGAAGGTGGTACCTATCAGGACTGGGGGCGGAATATCCCCTACAGTGTATTCATCGAGCCATCGTTGTCGCGTGTCGGCCTGACCGAGCAGGAGGCACGGGAAAAGGGGCTGAAAATCGCGGTGGCGACACTGCCAGTGGCCGCGATTCCCAAGGCGCATGTACTGAAACGCCCACAGGGACTGCTCAAGGCAATCGTCGACCGGGATTCGCAGAAGATCCTTGGAGCGACGCTGTTCTGCCCGGAGTCTTACGAGATGATCAATATCGTAAAACTGGCGATGGATGCCGGGCTGACCTATCGTTCCCTGCGGGATCAGATTTTCACGCATCCGACCATGAGCGAGTCGCTCAATGATCTGTTCGGACAAATTAAAGTATAATGGACTGGCGGAAGCCAGTCGGATTCCCGGAGCCGGGCTGCTGAGGCAGCCTGGCTTTTTCCCGTGCAGGCAGGAATTTGTATAGTAAATGGGGAATAAACATGTTAATGTGTAAATTATTCAGCCAATTTCAGGGGAGGCGGATCGGGAAATCCGCAGGATTGGTTGTTTTTTAGGAGGATCGTGGAACCAGGGAAGGCGCTGATGGCGCTGATAGGAATGGGGGACAGGCTATGGAACGCATTGCGGTCATTGCCAGCATGATCTTGCTGCTGGCCATCGGCGGTATCTTTGCCATCAATGGTCAGCGTGAGGAAAGGACAGACCAGAACGGACCGGTCAGGGTCGGGATGCTCATGATCGGCAGTCGGGAAGACAGCAGCTGGAATGAGTCACACTGGGAAGGGATCCAGGCTGCCGCGCAGAAGCTCAATCTGTCGATCGACTGCCGGGAGAATCTGTCGGCAGAGGAGTGCAGCCAGGTCCTGGATGATATGGTGAATAGCGGCTGTAGTATC
Source organism: Selenomonas sp. (assembly GCA_022482925.1). Taxonomy (GTDB): domain Bacteria; phylum Bacillota; class Negativicutes; order Selenomonadales; family Selenomonadaceae; genus Selenomonas_A. The sequence continues at coordinate 73,895 of JAKVOG010000011.1, forward strand.
ATCATCAGTACATCGATTGACTTTCAGGATGCGATTGTGCAGGCAGCAGCCCGCCATCCATCGATTTATTTCTTTCAGGCAACGGGAACGCAGGATGGCCCCAATCTGATCAGCTATATGGGGCGTATGTATCAGATGCGGTATCTGGCCGGTATCGTGGCTGGAAAGCAGAGCCATAGTGGGGAGATCGGTTATGTGACGACCGAGGCTATCCCTGAGGTCATCCGTGGCATCGATGCATTTGCGCTGGGTGTCCGCAAGGTGAATCCGGCGGCCCGGGTCTATGTGCAGTATACAGAGACCTGGAGTGATGATGAGGTAGCACAGCAGAAGACAGAGGAACTGCTGGCAGAGCATCCGGCTATCGATATCATCGGCATGCATATTGATACCTATGGGCCGCTGCAGGTGGCTGAGCGGCATGGCATCCATGCGATTGGCTGCAATGTGGATGAACGGGAGAGGTATGCTTCGGCATTCCTGACCGCACCAATCTGGAACTGGAGCATCTTCTATCAGGAATATGTGCGTGAGGCGCTCAATAACAAATTCGAGGGCGGCAGCTATCTGGTTGGTGCGGATTCCGGTATTGTGGCGCTGGCTCCGTTGCGCTTCAGGCATGAAGTGAGCCTGGATGGGTTACTGAGATCGGAGCAGCGGCCGGATGGCGGCCGGTGCGTATGATGTGTTCTATGGGCCGATACGGGACAATCATGGTGTATTGCGGGTGCCTGCGGGGGAGAATCTGTCCGATAAGACCTTGTTTCAGGATCTGGACTGGTACGTGGAAGGGGTGGTCCTGCCATGAGACTAAAGCAGGGACATGTACTGGCGGCAGGCTGTGTGGTACTGTTCAGCATTGCTGTGCTGCTGGTGGTATTGGAGAATTACAGCAATACCGGAGATACGAAGGAGAAGATGACCATTGGGGTTCTGCTGCAGGGTGGTTTTGATGAACCAGGCTGGAACCATCGAAACTATAAGGGAATGCAGGAGGCAGCGGGGACATTGGGGCTGCTGCTTGATGCGCATGAGAATGTCCGGGGGAATAGTGAAGATGCTGCGCAAACGATCACGCAGCTGGAGGCGGCAAAGCGCAAGCTGGTAGTCCTCAGCAGTGCAGACTATGCAGCGGATATGCAGCGGATATGCAGCGGGCGCGGGAACGGGATTCATCCCTGGTTTTTGCCATCCCTTCGCTTGAGCAGCAGCCGGATGGGCATTGCATCCCGTATTTTGTCCGCCTGTATCAGGGCGAATATCTGGCCGGGATACTGGCCGGCCTGCATTCCACGCAGGGCCGCATCGGCTATGTTGCTTCCATGCCGGTGCCGGAGACGGTCCGCTGCATCAATGCATTTACGATGGGGGCCCGCCGCGTGAATCCGCAGGCCGAAGTTACGGTTTACTGGGTCGGCAGCTGGGATGATGTGGATAAGGAGACACTGGCTGCCTGGACGCTTATCGATACGGTTGGCGTAGATGTGATCAACAGCCATCAGGACCGGCCGTATGTACAGCAGGTGGCGGAGCAGCGCGGTGTGGATTACTTCGCATATCAGGATCCAATCCTGGGAGCCTCCAGCCATGATCTGGCAATGCTGGCCTGTGACTGGAGCATCGTCTATCAAGAAATCCTGCAGGACTATCAGCAGGGGCAGCTGCGGGATCTGTACTGGGCAGGAATCACCGAGGGAGCCGTGGACTTGTCTGATTATTCTTCAGCGGTACGGGATGATGAGAAGCAGCTCATTGAGCAGGCCAAACAGGAAATCCGTGATGGACATACGGTCTTTTCCGGTTTGATCCGGGATAACCAGGGAAGGGTGCGCTGCGCGCAGGATGAGTCGATCAGTGATGCGGTGCTGACCCAGCTCGATTGGTTTGTCGAGGGGGTGAGAATCTATGAATAAACGGATCAGCAAACGGCATCTGATGACATTGGGCGGTATGCTGCTGTTCCTCCTGCTGCTGAGTATCGTAGGGTTCCTGCTGCAGGTGAAGATGCGCAGCATGATCACGTCCTATTCGGAGAAGCAGGTGGCAGCTCAGACTGACCTGATCGCACGGCGGCTGGATGATCGCCTGTCTGATGAATTGACAGCACTGCAGATCACCGCAGATACAGTGGCGGGAACCAGCGGCCATGGTGGCAGCTGGCAGAACCTGCCGACTGGTGATCCGGATGGGATTGCTATGGGGGTGCTGACGCATCAGGGAAAGGCCGTGGTTGGTGAGCCGCTGGCTGTGAATGAGTGGCCAGGAATTGTCCGTTCTTTTCAGGGACATCCGGCAGTCTGCTATTTCCAGGGACGGGGGCTGCTGTTCACGGTACCGGTCTATAATGGCCCGAATATCCGGTATGTCCTGTACCGTCTTTACAGCGATCCGAGTATGATCAAGACCTTCCAGCTGTCGTTCTTCAGCGGAAAAGGCCATGCGATGCTGCAGACACATGACGGTTATCTGCGGCTGGCTACGGATACATGGACGGATACGGACAACAGCTATCTGCAGCATTCTGAGCAGATGCAGCTGCTGGACCACCTGAAGACCAAGCTGTATGCAGCATCGTCGGCAGCATTGTATGCGCGGGGAGAGGATCTGCAGGCTGATGAGGATCAGTTTGTATTCATGGCAGAGGTCCGGCAGCTCAATGGGAGAATCATCGGTTTTGTGCCTGTATCCGTGATAGCTGGTGACCTGATTGCCGTATTGAAAGTCGTCATCTGGGTATTCAGTCTGTTGGTGCTGCTGTTCACGATCAGCAGTGTCTACCTGTTCAATGCCGAGAAGCGTTCGTGGGAGAGTGATGAGCTGCGGGATGCCAAGCAGCAGGCTGAGAAAGCGAACCGGGCCAAGAGTGAGTTCCTGGCGAACATGTCGCATGAGATCCGGACCCCGATCAATGCTATTATGGGCATGAATGAGATGGTTCTGCGTGAGTCGGCTGACAAGACGATCCGCGGCTATGCCCAGGACATCGAGAGTGCCAGCCAGTCCCTGCTGGCGCTGATCAATGATATCCTGGATTTCTCCAAGGTGGAGGCCGGTAAGATGGATATCGTGCTGGCTCGCTACGAATTAAGCAGTGTGCTCAGTGATGTGGTGAACATGGTGCAGCTTAAGGCCAAACAAAGGGATCTGGTATTTAATGTTGAGGTCGACAGGAATCTGCCAGGAGGACTATGGGGCGATCCCACCCGTGTGCGCCAGATCATGATTAATATCCTGAACAATGCAGTAAAGTACACGCCGGCGGGATCCGTTACCCTGCGTGTGAGCAGTCAGCCACCGGCTGATTCTGTCACGCCGGAAATAAAAAATCCGCAGATTGTCCTGAAAATCCAGGTCATCGATACGGGTATCGGCATTCGGGAAGAGGATAAGGAAAAGCTGTTCCAGAACTTCGTCCGGCTGGATGTCAGCCGGAATCGCAACATCGAAGGCACCGGCCTGGGGCTGGCGCTGACTTGGCGGCTGGTTCAGCTGATGGGCGGGCAGATCTTGGTGGACAGCGTTTATGGGAAAGGATCGACCTTTACGCTGCTGCTGCCACAGAAGGTTACGGATGCAGCCCCGCTGGGCGACTTCAAGCAGCAGCATGAGAAACGGCTGGCTGAGCGTCAGCAGTATCATGAGAAGTTCATTGCGCCGGAGGCCAGGATACTGGTGGTGGATGACAATCAGATGAACCGTATAGTGGTAAAGAATCTGTTAAAGGCAACGCGGGTCCAGGTCATACTGGCTGACAGCGGTAAAGCCTGCCTGGAAGCTTTGGAACAGGGAAATTTCGATCTGGTGCTGCTGGATCACATGATGCCGGAGATGGATGGCATTGAGACGCTGCAGCATATCCGGAAGGAGAAACTGGCTGAGAAAGTACCGGTTATTGCGCTGACCGCAAATGCCATCGTGGGATCCAGAGAACGCTACATCGAGGCCGGTTTTACGGACTATCTGAGCAAGCCGATCCGGGGACAGGACCTGGAAGCCATGCTGAGCCGGTATCTGCCACCGGATAAGCTGAAAGAGCCCCTGGAGGATGAGCCCGCAGGGGCAGTGGCACCGGCGCAGGAAAAAACGGCCGGGACTTTGGCGCCGCTGGCGGTCAAAGCCGCAGATGAAGCTTTTATCGATACGAAAACCGGAATGGAATTCAGTGCGGATGATGCCGAAATCTATCAGGAAATGCTGATCATGTTTGCGGAAGGGAGAGAAGAAGAGAAGGGAAAGATTGAAAAAGCTTTGGCTGATGAGCACTGGAAAAACTATACGACCGGGGTTCATGCGCTGAAATCGACAGCCTTGACGATCGGAGCCAGAATCTTGTCAGAACAGGCGAAGGCACTGGAAGCAGCTGGCAAGAAGGGGGATACTGGCTACATCCAGGCGCATCATGAAGCGGTCATGGCACTCTATGACCGGGTCGCGGCGGCCAGTGCGGCATTAGCCGGGCAAATGAGAGTGAAACAAGAGGGGGAGAAGTAAATGGAACGCACGAAAGCAAGAATACTGGTGGTCGACGATGTCCTGGCGAACCGGAAGCTGGCAGGCAAGATACTGGCGGAGGAATTCGAGGTAGACAGTGTGAAATCAGGAGAGGAAGCGCTGGACTTCTTTACCCGGAAGATACCAGACCTGGTCCTGCTGGATATCCACATGGAAGGAATCGATGGGTTTGAGGTATTGGAGCGTATGAAGGCTGTACCGGAGACCGCACAGATTCCGGTGATCTTTCTGACAGCCGATGATGATCATGAGGCTGAGACGAAAGGGTTTAGTCTGGGAGCGCTGGATTTCATCACCAAGCCGTTCATAGCGACAATCATGCGTCAGCGCGTACGGCGCACAGTGGAACTCAGTCACCTGCGAAAACAGCTGCGGGCCGAGGTGGCAGCGCAGACTCAGCGGATCCAGCAGATTTCGCTGCAGCTTATTCAGGTGCTGGCCAATACGATTGAGGCCCGGGACAAGGGGATGAAGGGACATTCTTCACGGGTGGCGGATTATGCCTGGCAGATCGCGCAGCGGCTGGGGACACCGGCTGAGCAGCGCGAGGATATCTATTACATGGGATTGCTGCATAACATCGGCCGCATCGCGATTCCCGATGAGATCCTGAACCTGAAGGGGGAACTGGACGATATTGATCGGGAAGTCGTGCAGCAGTCAACCGTCATTGGCGGTGAAATCCTCAAGAGTGTCACCGAGCTGCCCCATCTGTGGGAAGGGGCGAAGTATCATCATGAGAAATACGATGGTACAGGCTATCCGGATGGATTGAAAGGGGAGGAAATACCCAAGGGAGCACGGATCATCGCGATGGCCTGCTGCTATGATTCGCTGAAATCAGCGCCGGGGAACCTGTCCAGGGAACAGCGCAAAGCAGCAGTCGAGGCAGAACGAGGCAAGCGGTTCGATCCGGAGATCGTAGACGTGATGCTGAAGCTGATTGAAGAAGAACAGGATTAAGAAAAAAGGAATGGATCGCATGCATATCAGTTACGCCAAGATGGCACATTATTCAGGGCTGTTGTTACTCATTGCCCTGGAACTGGTGCTGGCATTTTCAAGTATTGGGTTTATCATAATCGCACCGTTGTCAATTACAACTCTGCAGATTCCCGTTTTCATGGCGGCTATTTTCTTTGGAAAATTTGGCGGCACGGTACTGGGGACTGTCTTTGGTTTGACAAGTATCTGGAATGCATCGCTGAGTCCTATGACTCAGGCAAATGGGATATTCTCGCCGTTTTTGAGCCCGGATCCGTTTGGCAGTCTGGTCATCAGTCTGGGGGCGCGGATGCTGTTTGGATTCTGTGCCGGCTGGCTGTTCGCATTCCTGCTGCGCAAGCTGCCGGTCTGGCCGGCGCTGGCACTCGGTACGATTGCCGCGAAGTTCGTGCATGCACTGCTGGTCTATTCTGCCATTGGCTATTTCTTTCCCCATTTTGGTATATCCGCATATAACAGCCTGTTGGATTTTACGAAGCTGAACAGCAACATCACGCTGTTCGTCTCGCTTATTGCGGTGCTGGGATCCTATTACTTCGTTCATTATATGCAGTGGCCTCAACGTGTTTTTCAGGCACTGGAAAACAAGGCGGCGGTCAGGGTTAGGCCCTTCCAACTTTCATGGAATGTCGTGTTTCTTCTTGTCATGCTGTTCATTGGTATGTCGCTGGCCTGGCATATGATAGACCGGATCGATACATTCCTGCATATCTATGAGCTGGAGGTCTCCTCCGTGCTGCAGTATATCATCTTTACGCTGGGCGTGCAGCTGTCACTGGGGATGATCGCACTGGGCATTATCATTGCCCTGGTATTCTTCTATAACTATACTGTCCATGCCTATGAAATCGAGATGGCGAACCGCGCCAAGAATGATTTCGTTTCCCGGATCAGTCATGATATCCGGACGCCAATCGGTGCCATCAGCAATATGACGGCCTTTGCGTTTGAGGATATCGATGACAAACAGAAACTGCAGGATGATCTGCGCAGGATTGAGGCATCGAATACGTTCCTGCTGAGCCTGATCAATGATGTGCTGGACATCTCCAAGATCGACAGCGGCAAACTGGAACTGAAGCCGGAGCCATATCTTTGGGCCGATTACCTGTCAAATATCCGGAATATGTTTGAGCCGCTCTGTCAGAGCAAGGGACTCGATTTCCAGCTGCAGGCTGACACGATTGGGGAGGCAATCTGCATCGACCAGATCCGTTTGAATCAGGTCACGCTGAACCTCTTGTCCAATGCAGTCAAATATACGCCGGGCGGTGGAAAAGTGACCTGTTCGGTTGCCTGCGCGGAACGGACAGATGGCAGGCTCGATTGTACGATCCAGGTAGCGGATACGGGGATCGGCATGAGTGAGGCCTTCCAGGCCAGGATGTTTGAGCCATTTACCCAGGATCAGGAAAATCCCGGCCGCAGTAACGCAAGCCGGGGAACCGGACTGGGGCTGGCGATTGTCAAGAAGGTCGTTGACCGCATGGGGGGAACGATAAAGGTATCCAGTATAGTTGACAAAGGCACCTATATTACGTTATGCTTTATAGTAGAGCCCGTTGCTGTGGTACGATCGGCTGCAGATCCGCGATCAGCTGATCGAAAGGCAGACAATCTGTCCGGACAGGTGCTGGTGGCTGAGGACAATGAGATCAATCAGGAAATTGCCGCGCGTATTCTGGAGGCCCTGGGCCTTATGGTTACCGTCGTGCCGGATGGCAGGGCATGTGTCGATCAGGTGACGGCTGAGCCGGACCGGTATCAGCTTATCTTCATGGATATCCAGATGCCGGTCATGGACGGCTATGAGGCGACAGAGGCAATCCGTGCCTCAACGATTCCGGCTGTGCGCTCGATACCAATCGTAGCGATGACCGCCGATGCATTTTCGGCAGCGCGTGAGCGCTGCATGGCAGTCGGCATGGACGATATGGTGACCAAGCCAATCGATCCGGCTGCCCTTTCAATCGTCATAAAGAAATACCTTGATTGTTGATCATAACTGATGTGGTGCAATGGGCACCGGGAAAGGACGTGGAAAAATGATAAAGTTCATTCGTAAGCTATTCCTGACGGGGATGACACTGGTGATGCTCAGTGCTTCGGCATTTGCTGCTGGTGCAGTCGCTCAGGTGGATTCGGTCACGTATACGGAGCCGGACAGCAAATTGGTCTATCCGATGGTAACCGGAAAGGATCGTGATAAGGCGGCGAAGGTATCGTCGGCCATCCGTAAAGACGCGAGAATATTCATGGAGCGGGTATGGCTCGATCGTCTGGCGGGCGGAACAATCAAGGCCGATATGTCGTATGAGACGAAAATCAACAAAGCTGATATTGTCAGCTTTGTTGTGACCGAGACGACATCTCCGGAGAAGGCAGCTCATCCGACTACGAATGTCAAAGGATATATCTTCAGCATGACGGAAGGCCGTCAGCTTACGTTTAAGGACTTTGACAAAGTAGCCGAGACCGTCCATATGGCAGATGCCTACAGCCTGGCCAGCATCAACAAGGCTTTGACGAAGCAGCTTGCAGCCAAGGGCATCACGCCGTTGCCGGGATTCAAGGGACTGAAGGACCGTCCATCGGAGATCTATCTGGACTCGAACATGCACCTTCATGCATTGATCCAGCCGATGGAAGTTGCACCATATGCAGCCGGAATCATCGATGTTGACCTGGAAGACAAATAATCAATTCATAGGTATGAGAAATGATGAACAAAAGAGGTATGTTCTTTATATAATCTTCAATAAAGAGTAGAAAATCCCAGTCTGGAGTGCAATTACTTCAGGCTGGGATTTTTTTACGAGGAAAGTCGGGAAATCAGCCATCAGTCGCCACAAAATTTACACGATAAAACAAAATATTCTGTTGATTTCCACAAAACGAGCGTGTATGATTAAAGTAGTACAGCATACATGAAATAATTGCATACTTCGTGTAGGCTATCCTAGGACAGGAGGAGTATGGCATGGGGAAGGCACGAACGACCAGACAGGGACTGGCCAATAAAAGGGAGCTTGATGCGGATAAGATGCAGCAGATCCGGCAAAAGCTGAAGGAACGGGACTTGTTCTTTGAAGATATCCTGCGGCATTCGGATATCCTGCACTTTGCATACTATCCGGACCAGCACCGGTATGTGGCGGAAATCATGCCGTACCGGGTGAGGATGATCCCGAAGGCAATGGATGACTATCCGGAATCGTTCATGAAGCTCGTCCGGCTCAGTGAAACGGATAAAGAGGCTTACCGGGCGATGGTAGCGGCAATTGACTCAGGGGAACCAGAGGCAGAATGCGTAGTATTCATGAACTCTGAGCTTCAGAGTGGCTGGTACCGGATCCATCTGTCGAATGTGCCACAGCCGGCTGGCGGGCAGCGGAAAGCGGTAGGTAATGTCTAATGTCGACCGGTTCAAGGAGCTGGAGCGGGCCGTGATTGAAGAACGGCTGCGACTTGAATCGCTGCAAAGTGAGTATATGTTCACAGCCTGTTTCAATATAACGAAAGACATCGTCATTGAAGTGCATACAAGCGAGTCCGTGGCACTGGCAAGCTATTGGAACCCCAGGATTTTTAATGAAGCCATTGCGTGGGAACCGGGACTGGCTACGCAGAGCCAGAATACGCTGGCGGTGCTGCTGTCGGCAGCAGAACAGATTCCTTCATCGGCGCAGCGGGCCAGGCTGATCCAGACCTTTTCCTGTGATGGGATTTTGCGGCTTTTCCGGCAGGGAAAGCGTGAGGCGACGCTTGAATATCAGCGGCGGACAGAAGGGCAGCTGGTCTGGGTACGCACGCATCTGGTACTGCGGTTTGAGCCGGAGACCGGGGATATGCTGGCGTTCTTCTATACGAAGGACATTGATGAGGAGAAACAGTCCAAACAAATCATCAGGCTGACCGTAGAGGAAAGTTATGACTTTATTGCACTGGTTCATCCGCTGCGCAAGACAGCATCGCTGTGGCGGATATCTTCCGATGATGAAGCGTATGCCGGGGAATGGATGCAGAAGCCGGAAACGGATTATGCACAGGGGATACGGCACTCGATCAGCAGCTATGTTGTACCGGAGGATCAGGATAAGCTGGCGAAACAGATCGCGTTGCCGACACTGGTAGCTGAGTTGTCGGATCAGGACGTATATTCCCTGTCCTACGACCGGCATCTGCCGGATGGGCGGATCCAGCGCAAGCAGCTCAATTACCGCTGGCTTGATGATACCAGAACCGAGATCCTCGCTACACAGACGGATGTGACGGCAGCTTATGAACGGGAGCAGGCCCGCATAAGGGAATTGGGACAGGCCCTGGTGCTTGCAGAGCAGGCATCGTCAGCCAAATCGCAGTTCGTTTCCCGCATCAGTCATGATATCCGAACCCCGCTCGGCATTATCAGCAGTATGGTCGGTTTTGCGCGCGAGGATATGCATGATCCGGAAAAGCTGACACAGGACCTCAATAAGATCGACGCGGCCAAGAACTTCCTGCTGAGCCTGATCAACGATGTGCTGGATATTTCCAAGATCGACAGCGGCAAGATCGAGCTGAATCCGGAGCCCTATACTTTTGTGGAGCATCGTGCCAATATCCATACACTGCTGGAAGCGATGTGCAGCCAGAAGGGCCTGCAGTGGCAGTTTGAGCGCCGTCATCTCAACAAGGGTACCATCGTGGTCGACAAGGTACGACTGAACCAGCTGCTGCTGAATCTGCTCTCCAATGCGGTAAAGTATACGCCAGCGGGGGGGAAGATTACCTATGTATCGGATACAGAAGACCTGCCGGATGCCAAAATCCGCTTTGGCTTCGAGATACAGGATACGGGAATCGGGATGAGCGAGACATTTCAGGAGAGCATGTTCGAGGCATTCTCGCAGGAATATGATAACCCGGCACGTCCTAAGGGGATAACGGGAACCGGGCTGGGACTCTCTATCGTGAAGCGGGATGTCGGGCTCCTGGGCGGCACGATAAAAGTGGACAGTAAGCGAGGCCAGGGCACGACTATCCGCTGTGATATCGTCCTGCCGGATGCCTCACGCGATCCTCGCTGGCAGGGACAGATCCGTCCAGATGAGCCGGTAGCGGATCGGGAGACGGAAATCGACCTGTCCGGCCGGATCCTGCTCGCAGAGGATAATGAGATCAATGCGGAGATCACGGAACGGATTCTGGATGTTTTTGGCGTGGAAACGGACTGGGCAGAGAACGGTGCGCAGGCAGTCGAGCGCTTTGCACAGGCAGATCCTGGCACCTATCAGGCCATCCTGATGGATATCCAGATGCCAATCATGGATGGCTATGAAGCGACGAAAGCTATCCGGGCATCGGACCATAAAGAGGCAAAGACCGTCCCCATCATCGCCCTGACC
>JAKVOG010000012.1 GCA_022482925.1 Selenomonas sp.
AAGCTGATTGGGTAACAGGTCGTATGCGAAAACATCCCAAGAATCGAGTCCGAAGGGCGAAGATGATTGGCTGATGTTGACCGCTATAGAATCTAAATGTTCAATACATAGATTTCTTCTGTATAGTTTTTGAGGGTACATACCTTCATAATATCCAGTGATGATAGCTGAGTGGTTCCACCTGTTCCCATACCGAACACAGGTAGTTAAGCACTCATACGTCGAAAGTACTTGTCTGGAAACGGGGCTGGGAGGATAGGGCGTTGCCAGTTTAGTGAGAGAGTTCGTTACGGCGGGCTCTTTTTTTGTACCTTTTTAAAGCTTTGGGTTATGAAGCAGGATTTTTTTATTTTCTGTCGAAATATGGGTAGTATAGATACGTAAGGCGGTATCCCTGACTGTACAGGGACTTCCGGAAAGTAAGTATATTTAGGGAGATGTATAAGGATGGCTTTTCCAGAAAACATCAAGTCGAATGAAGATGTTTTGGACGCATTCAAGGTAGTGCTTCCATATATCAATCATGTCATTCGCGAGGATCTGGCTGTAGGTGTTACTTCAACCAAGGAATTCCTGGACTATGTGCCAGGGGATAAAGTGAAACTGAATATTACACAGGGGACGCCGGTATCAGGCGGTGTATCAGGGGTAATTTCTTCTGGCAAAGCGGCAGCAGCCGATGTGCCAGAAGAAATTTATGGCATGAGTATCAAATCTTTAGCAACACCGGTGCGTGGGATAGATGGTTCGATAATCGGTGCGTTGACTTCTGGTGTGGATATGGATGCGAATTATAAACTGCTCCATTCTGTTGATGAGGTGTCGAAGACTACAGGAACCGTTTATGAGGCAGTCGAACAGGTTGCAAAGAGTGCTACGGAGCTCGCAGACGCTGGACAGGTGTCGGTGGAACAGGCGGCAGAACTCAAGCGCTGCAATGCAGAGACCATCAAAGTCATCGAATTTATCAACAATATTGCTGGTCAGACGAATCTGCTGGGGCTTAATGCTGCTATTGAGGCAGCACGTGCTGGTGAGCAAGGGCGTGGATTTGCTGTTGTGGCTGAGGAAGTTCGCAAATTGGCGGAACAATCCAGGGAGGCTACAGAGAAAATCCAGGCTACCTTGCAGGAAATGAATCTTGCGGTGGCCGAGATCACGAAGTCAATCGAGACGACTGGTGCGATCAGCGAGGAGCAGGCAGCTTCGACCGAGGAGATCACAGCTAATCTGGCTCGTGTGACAAAGGCAGCGGAGTCACTGGACGCGTTCTCACAATCCTTTAAATAAGGGATGTTTCAGGTAATTTGATAGTGTATAGTGATTTTTTTAAGGACCTAAATTGCAAGTGCAAGTTGAACAAAATTTTAACTCATAATAATTCTCAATTAGCATAGACTTTATCGAGGAAGTCATCGAAGAGTTCCTGCGATGTCTGGTAGCCGAGGATACGCCTCGGGCAATGGTTCATGGTGTCGGCAAAATAAAGTACATCCTCTGCATCGTAGTTCTCAATAGAAGCGCCTTTCGGGATAAACTCCCTCAGCATTCCGTTGTGACGTTCGTTGGAACCGCGCTCCCATGAACTGTAGGGATGAGTGAAGTAAACGTCGGTACCCCATTCTTCGACGCTGGAAAGGTCCTCAAATTCTGGGCCGTTGTCAGCTGTAATGGTCTTAAAAACCTGGCTGAACTTGTCACCATATACCTCGTGTAATTGTTCAATGGCTTCAGCAGCTCCGCAACGATTACGGCCAGAGACCTTTATGGCAATGTAGTTGCGTGTAACGCGCTCTACAAGCGTGAACACGACAGCTTCCTTACCGTTGCGCTTGCCCACGACCGTATCAGCTTCCCAATGGCCAATCTCCTTGCGCTCAGCAATCTCCTGCGGACGTTCCTCGATGCTGCGCCCCATCATGCGTTTATTCTTCCTGTTCCAACGTCTATGCTGCTTGCGGCTTAGCACCTGAGGAAGCTCGAAGAGCGAGATAGGAAGCTGCTGGGAGTGCAGCATGTTGTAGAGCGTTTTGGTACAGACCATGTCTTGGGGAGAGTAGAGCTCTTTGGCCTTGGCGTATCCGGCACAGGCATCCAACGACCAATGTTCTTTACGGACTTGGTCGATAGTCCAACGGATGAATGGATCGCAATGTCCATTCATGATTTTGCAAGGCTTGCGGCTATTGGCTCTGTGCAGTCTCATACGCCTTCTGACCGCGCTTCGCGGCATAGACAGGGGCGCGGCCCTTAGCATGTGTTCTGGCAGGCGTACCGCGTCGCAGCTCATACATGACTGTGGTGTGGACGCATCCGATGGCCTCGGCTATAGCCCGGAGTGATTTGCCTTCGCGCCGCAAAGCCTGGATTCATGCCACGCTCATCGAGTGTGAGATGCTTTACCGGATTTACGTGCAGCTTCATTTGTGGTAGAATTTGAGTGTCCATAGTGTGATGACTCCTTTGAATAGTGTGTGTGTGAACTTCTATTCTACCATAAGTCAATGCACTATGGATATTTTGAATTATTAGGTGTTCAACTTCATTTTACAACGAACCATTTTTTTAAGGAGGAAGGAAACATGGCATTACCAGCAAGTATCAAAACGAATGAGGATATACTGAATGCGTTCAAGGTCGTTATTCCTTATATCAATAATATCGTTCGTGAAGACATCGTTATCGGTCTTACCGATACGAAAGAGTACATTGATTACGTGCCAGGGACAAAGCTGAATATTGATCTGGCAGCAGGAAAACCAATCCAGAATATCCCGACAATCCAGGAGTGCATGCGGCAGAATAAGAACACTTATGATGATCAGCCGGCAGAGGTCTACGGTGTGCCTATCAAAACAATATTCACGCCGATTCATGGCATCAATGGAGAGGTCATTGGTACGTTGAGCACTGGTGTCGATATGGAAAACAATATGAACCTTGTGAAGGCGGTTGAGGAGATTGCATCTTCAACGCAGACGGTCTACCAGGCGGTTGAGCAGGTCGCTCAGAGTGCTGGGGAACTTGCCAAGGCTGGACAGCAGTCGGTTACGCAGGCCCGGGCGCTTGAAGAGCGGAATGCCGAGACTATCAAGGTTATTGATTTCATCAATAATATTGCTGGCCAGACGAATCTTTTAGGCCTCAATGCGGCCATCGAGGCAGCACGTGCTGGTGAGCAGGGGCGTGGCTTCGCGGTCGTAGCTGAGGAAGTTCGTAAGCTCGCGGAGCAGTCGCGTACAGCAACAGAGAAGATCCAGTCTACACTGACTGAGATGAATAAGGCGGTAGTGGCTATCTCCAAATCCATCGAGACAACAGGCGCAATCAGCGAGGAGCAGGCCGCATCAACAGAAGAAATCACGGCACATCTGTCCCGTGTAACCAAGGCGGCGGAAGAACTGAGTACTTTCGTTGATAATTTCAAATAAGACAGGTATCTGCTTGTACGTAAAAAGCCTTCCCAGCCGGGAAGGCTTTTCTAATGTCGTTTCAATGCTTATTGATGATTGCGATGGGCCAGGATACGAATGACCTTGGCACCGGTATTGTGGATCCGGCGTAAAGGTGCGACCTTGGTCTTGACTTTCGGTTTGAGCTCTTTGGCGGTGCCGAAGTTGCCACGCTTGAGTACGGTGGTCTTGGTTTTATCTGGTTTGAAGAAGCTGCGCATGCACTGGGCCAGTTTGTCTGGTTCGGCGTTTTCCTGACAGAGGAAGATATCCATGGCTACATATTTGAGCTGGGTGTAGACATGCAGGGTGAGATGGCCCTCGTTAAAAATGACCATGAATATATAGTGATCCTCATCGAGTTTTTCAGTTGTCAGATCTATCAGCTTCAGCTGCAAATCCGCAAGGGTATCCCGCAGCGTTTCTTTTATAAGGTCGATATCGGTCAATTTGCTGTTTTTGCAATTGAACAGGTCGGCAGTCATAAGACGGGCTAAGATTTTCATTTAGCGCATTCGCTCCTTCGTTATGGTATAATGACACATATACTCATTATTATAGTTGATTCAGGTATGTTTCGTCAAATCGCATGGGCGAAACAGGCGTAAAAGGGTGATAGAAATGAATGGCAGAAGAAATTGGAAACGGAACACGTTTCTTATGGCTTTCGGGCTGGCGGGGACATCGGCAAGCTATACGATGCTGATCCCGTTTCTGCCATTATATCTTATGGAGCTGGGAACACCGCAGGAGGATGTGATGTTCTGGTCAGGCGGAGTATTCTCAATTACGTTCTTCATTGCAGCGGTTATGGCGCCAATCTGGGGACGGTTTGCGGATAAGTATGGCAAGAAACGGATGGCAGTACGGGCTGCCATTGGCCTGATGGCGGCGTATTTTGTTGGTGGCCTGGTTATGAGCCCCGTGCAGCTGCTGGGCATGCGGGTGCTGCAGGGCTTTGCCAATGGGTTTATGCCGGCGGTTTTGGCAATCACTTCGTCGATTGCACCGAAGAAGCAGATGGGCTACGCACTGGGAATCGTGCAGACGGGGCAGATTATCGGTTCGGTGATGGGACCGCTGATGGGCGGATTCATTTCGGATCTGGTGGGGATGCGGATGTCATTCTTTGTTGCCTCGGCGTTCCTGCTGCTCGTATTACTGCTGGTGGTCTTTTTCGTGGACGATCCGGATCAGGGCAGCCTAAAGCATCTGAATCATCCTCGGCTTCTATTGCGGATGATTTCCGCTATGCAGCCAGCAATCGGGTAGTGCTTTTGATGCTGGGACTGGGGCTCATGGTTTGCCTGACGAATATGGTCCTGCAGCCGGTGATCAGCCTTTATGTGGCGCAGCTGCAGCATTCGATGGACAGCGTGGCACTGCATTCAGGAATCATCTTCAGTCTTGGCGGGATTGCCGGTATCCTGTCGACGGCGGCCTGGGGAACCTATGGACAGCGCAAAGGATATTTCCGGGCGATGTCGCTGGCCTTCATGGGGGCCGGGGCCTGTATTTTCCTGCAGCATTTCCCGTCGACGCTGCTGGGATTTGCGGCGCTGCAATTCCTGTTTGGACTGTTCTTTGTCGGAGCAAATCCAGCGATCAGTGCGACACTGGTGGGAGAGACACCGGCTGATTTCCGGGGCCGGGTTTTCGGTATAGCAACAACTGCCAACCAGACCGGCTCGATGCTGGGGCCGTTGGTTGGCAGTTGTATCAGTACATTTTTCGGGATTCAGGCAGTATTCCTGGTCATGGGGCCGGTGCTGCTGCTGATCGGTGTGCTGTTGTGGCAGCGTTATGTGCGTTTGTCATGAAAGTTCTGGCGGGGCTGCGGCTCCGTCAGTTTTGTTTTTGTGCAATCTGGCGGCGCTGATGTATGCCTAAACCGATAAAGAAGGCACCGGCAATCAGGAAGGCAAAGAAGCTTGTGGTCTGAGCGCTGGTCATGAAGCCGAGTACTTTTTCGGCGTAGTCGCCGCGCAGGAATTCGAGTCCGAAGCGGGCGAGGCTGTAGAGCATGACGTAAAGGGCAAAAGCACTGTCCTTTGGCATGGTGAGTGCAGCGGAACATGAGCAGCAGGGCAAAGATGACAAGGTCCAGCTGTCCTTCCCAGATTTCGGCCGGCCAGAGTGGCTGGGTGCCATAGGTGTGGGCGGCGAGGGTGGTTGCAGGATAGATGATACCAAAGGCGCCGCCAGTTGGGGCACCGAAGGCATCACCGTTGAGAAGGTTGGCACAGCGGCCCAGGGATTGTCCCAGGATGATGGCCGGGGCAAGGACGTCCATGAGGTGGACGGTGTCGAGATGATGATGGCGGCAGTAGAGGATGCCCGTGATGACGCCAAGGAAGACGCCGCCCTGGATGGCCATGCCACCCTGCCAGACATTCAATAGTTCAGTCAGATGGTGGCTGTAGTAGTCCCAGTCAAAGAAGAAGACGTCCCAGAGTCTGGCACCAAGAAGCCCGGCAACGCCGCAGTAGATGCCGATGTCGACGATGTGTTTTTCGTAGCCGCGGCCATCGTTTTTGGCGAGGAAGTAGCCGACACCGGTGGCCAGGATGATGGAGAGCGAGAGTACGAGCCCATAGGCGCGTACAGGAAACTGCCCAATGTAGAACAGATATTGATGCATGAAGAACCTCCTGCAGCTGGAAGGCCAGCTGAAATCGAATAGTAGAAATATGTTTCATTATAGCTTAATCATGGAGAAAATAGAAGAGATATTGATAAACTGGAAGTTACAGCTCAATTCATCGAAGAAGCACCAAGGCTAGGTATGAGTAACCCCGCTCAGACAAAGTTCGAAGAACGAGTAAATATAGCGTAGCAAAGGAGCGCTTAGTTTGAAGAAATTAGACCGCCGCGGGGACAGCACATAGCCAACATTCCGCTTAGGTAACCTGCTAAAGACATTCAGTGGAAGCCAAAAAAATAGTTCCACCGAACCCCGTGCTGAACTCCTACCTACTCGTCACCTGTGTCTCACTTCCTGAATCTGTCCTTCAAATTCCAGTTTGTCGATTTGATGGCTCAGTCTATCCTTGATTGTATCTTTTTTATGGAAAATGGTATAATAGTCACCATACAATAATGTACGGGAGGGCTTCTGATTATGCATACGATTCCTCGTCTGGTCATTGCGGCGACGCAGTCTGGTTCGGGTAAGACCACTATCGTTACTGGTCTGCTGGCTGCGCTGCGGGCACGCGGGGTCCGGGTCCAGTCTTTTAAGGTCGGCCCGGACTACATCGATCCTGGCTATCATCAGCTGGCCAGTGGGCGGCCCGGGCATAACCTGGATACCTGGCTGGTGCCAGCGGCTAAGGTGCCGTCTATCTTTGCGGCGGAGTCTGCCGGGGCGGATGTGGCTATCATTGAGGGAGTCATGGGACTTTTTGATGGTGGACGCAAGGGCATCAGTTCGACGGCGGAACTGGCACGGTTGCTGGGGGCACCGGTGCTGCTGGTCATTGATGCCAAATCTATGGGGGCTTCGGCGGCTGCGATTGCGCAGGGGTTCCGTGACTATGATGCGTCAGTGCAGGTGGCTGGGGTTATCCTGAACCGGCTGGGGTCGGATACGCATGAGGCGATGATACGCGAGGCCATGGCTGGGATCGGTATGCGGGTCTATGGGGCTCTGCGCCGGGATGAGACGCTGCGGATGCCGGAGCGCCATCTGGGGCTGCTGCCGGTGCAGGAGAATGCAGAGCGGCAGGTCGTGGCGCAGATGGGGGAAGCGGCAGCTCGCCAGCTGGACATCGAGGGGATACTGGAACTGGCTCATAGGGCGGCTCCGTTGTCGGTGGTGCCTGGGGAAGCCGAGGCGGACGGCCCGGTTGCTGCGAAGGTGCAGCCGCCTGCTGGTGAGTTCCGGAAATGCCGGATTGGTGTGGCCCGGGATGAGGCATTCTCGTTCTATTATCCGACGAGCCTGCAGGTGCTGGAGCGGCTTGGGGCGGAGCTGGTGCCATTCAGCCCGCTCCACGATTCGGCCTTGCCAGCGGTTGATGGGCTGATCATTGGCGGGGGGTTCCCGGAGATGTTTGCGGACAGACTTTCGGCCAATCAGACGATGCGGGCATCCATCCGGGAAGCTGCCGGGCGTGGGATGCCAGTTTATGCGGAGTGTGGCGGCTACATGTATCTCATGGAGGCGCTCGTCGATTTTGACGGGCACTCGCATCCGATGGCTGGCGTCTTTGCTGGTCAGGCGGTGATGACGAAGAAATTACAGATGGTCGGCTATGTTGAAGCTGAACTGAAAACCTCGTCAGTGCTGGGAATGGCCGGACAGACTTTGCATGGACATGAATTTCATTTCTCGGTAGAAGAGGAACCGGCAGGGGAGAATAAAACCGTGCGGCCGTTCCAATTTACGAAGCTGCGTAATGGGCAATGCTATCCTGCTGGGCAGGTACGCCAGCAGGCTCTGGGAAGTTATCTGCATCTGCATTTTGCTGGCTGCCCGGCAGCCGCGGAGCAGTTTGTCGGTCATTGCCGGAGGTTTCAGAATGGGCAGCAATCCGCTGCGAAGGAGGATTGACGATGAAGAAGTTCGTACATGGAGGCAATATCTATGAGGAGAAGCCAGCAGGCGGTGACTGGCTGGATTTTTCGGCGAATGTGAATCCGCTGGGGTTGTCACCTGCCGTGCGTGACGCCATTGCATCCGGGATTGATGAGGTCGTACATTATCCGGACCCTGAGGCCAGAGAGCTGAAGCAGGCGATTGCGCAGCATTATAACCTGCCAGTAGAACAGATCGTGTTGGGCAATGGAGCCGCAGAGCTTTTCTATCTGTTTTTCCAGACCATCCGGCCGCACCGGGTGCTGCTGCCTATCCCTTCATTCAGTGAATATGAACGCGCAGCACTTGCGGCGCACTGCAAAGTAAATTATTTTGAACTGGAAAATGAGCAGGATTTCCGTTTGGACTGGGACAGTCTGATGGGGGCGCTGCCAGTGGCGGATTGTGTTGTACTGGGGAATCCGAACAATCCAACGGGGAGCCTCATTACCCGCAATGAGCTGGTGCATCTGTTAGAAGAGCTCAAAGATGGCGCACAGTGGCTGGTCGTTGATGAATCTTTCCTGGATTTTTTGCTTTATGGCACTCGGTATACGGTACGTGATCTTACCGTTGAGTACCCGCATCTCTTTGTTGTCCAGTCCCTGACGAAATTCTATGCACTGCCGGGGCTGCGGCTCGGATTCGGTATAGCAGCACCGGAGGTCGTGACACAACTGGAGGCAGGCAAGGATGTCTGGAACGTGAATATCCTTGCACAGCGTGCCGGCGTGGCGGCTTTATCAGATCTCGACTATCAGCAGGCGAGCCGGCAGGAGCTTATCGAGTCCGCTCAGCAGCTCTATGCGGGGTTGACCCAGCTTGCCGGTCTTCGTCCGCTGCAGCCGAGTGTGAACTTTATTTTGATCGATGTACGGGAGACCGGCTGTACGAGTACGGAGCTCACAGCACGTTTGAGGGAGCGGGGAATTCTGGTCCGTGACTGCGCAAATTATCCAGGACTGGACGGTAAGAGCTTCGTGCGCGTTGCGGTTCGTCGACCAGCAGAGAATGAACAATTATTGAAGGCTTTGGAGGCTGTAATCAAATGACAAAAGTGGTATTTATCCGTCATGGACAGACGGAGTGGAATGTGAATGGTCGCTATCAGGGGCAGTCGGATGTACCGCTCTCACCAGCAGGTGAGGAGCAGGCAAGACTGCTCGCGGCACATTTCCCTGTCGGCCATATCGATGCCGTCTATGCCAGTGATCTGAAACGGGCTATGTTCACGGCACAGGCGGTTGCGGATAAATTCGGGCTGCCGGTCCAGCAGGAGCCGGCGTTCCGGGAACTGTGCTTTGGCGACTGGGAAGGCCTGACCTATGAGGAGATCACGAGCCAGTGGGCGGATGCCATGAGCCAATTTCATGAATCATCCGGATATCATGGAAATACCGAATCGGCGAGACCTTTCCTGAGGTGCAGGCACGGGCCATGAAACGGCTCAATGAGATCATTGCCCTGCATGAGGGGCAGACCATCGTCATCACAGCGCATGGTGCGGTACTGCGGACCATATTGACGGCAGCACTGCATATGCCCTTGCAATATCTTTGGAGCATTCGTCAGTTCAATACAGCTATTAACATTGTCCGCTATGATCAGGATGCCAATCCAACCATAGAGCTTTTGAACGGTAATTCTCATCTGGGCGAGTTGCGCTGAAGCGGAATTCGTTTACAGTGTGGCAATTTGATATTTTGAGAAGCAGCAGGTTATCGACAGGAACTATGTGGATAACCTGCTGCTTTTTTTGCTTAAATTGAAAAAACAGCTTGACTTCCCTGCCTATTTTTATTAAAATGGCTTTATGTGATGTTACGGACATGGTCTCCATTAGCCCCGGAAGCCGGTCTTGAGAATGTCATATCACGAATAAATAATATTGAAAATTTTAGGGGGGAAATCGCAATGAAGACAACGTTTATGGCAAATGCATCCAACATCGAGCGTAAATGGTATGTTGTAGACGCAGAAGGCCAGACGGTCGGCCGTCTCGCAGCCGAGGTTGCTAAAGTTCTTCGCGGTAAAAATAAACCGACTTTTACTCCGCACGTAGATACGGGTGATTACGTCATCGTCATCAATGCAGAGAAAGTAAAGTTCACGGGAAAGAAACTTATCGACAAGACCTACTTCCGTCATTCTGGATATCAGGGTGGCACGACGTTCACGTCGGCAGGTCTGATGCTGGACAAGTTCCCGGAGCGCGTTCTCGAGCATGCTATCAAGGGTATGCTGCCGCATAACCGCCTTGGTGCTCAGATGTACCGCAAGCTCAGCGTTTACGTTGGCTCGGAGCATCCGCACGCAGCTCAGCAGCCGGAGAAGCTCGAGCTGAACATTCGCTAATCTGGAAAGGGAGGAACATACTACATGGCACAAGTAAGCTATTACGGCACTGGCCGCAGAAAGTCTTCCGTTGCCCGTGTTCGTCTGGTTCCAGGCGAAGGCAAAGTCACGATCAATGGTCGTGAAATGGAAGAATATTTTGGTCTGAAGACTCTCGAACTGATCGTTCGTCAGCCGCTCAACCTTACCGAGACTGTTGACAAGTATGACGTCATTGCAAATGTTGCAGGTGGCGGCGTTGCTGGTCAGGCAGGCGCTATCCGTCACGGTATCACCCGTGCACTGATGGAGATGGATGCTGAGCTTCGCCCGGCACTCAAGAAAGCTGGTTTCGTTACGCGTGATCCGCGTGAGAAAGAGCGTCGTAAGTACGGCCTCAAGAAAGCCCGCAAGGCTTCCCAGTTCTCCAAGCGTTAATCCTATCGGTTACAATTGGATATACAAAACCCCGCAATCCCAGTGGTTGCGGGGTTTTCTTTATCTGCAGGTCAGACCCAAACCTCTGTGGTGCCCATACGATCAGCCATCCCTTCACTGTATAGGCATGGAACTTCCTTTCGTAAGCCATCTTTTCTGAGCTGCTTGAATAAGTCGATACGATTATATTCTTTCCCTTTATAGCTATACATATTGTCATCGAACCATGGTTTCTTCGTTACCGTGATTCCGTATTTCTTGAACTGCTCAGCATCGCCGCGGTCCTGGCAGGATTCAATCCAACCGCCGCCGTTTACTTGCTCGAGTTCATTTTCGGTCAGTTTATCTTTAATTGTGTTCTCTTTCATGTTAAACGCTCCCTTCACGTATGTGCCCTGTTTGTTATCGTCTCTTGTACTTTATACGATGAAGTTTTTCAGATATTACATACTTCCCAAAAATAATTGAAAAATTGGTGGAGGATGCAGGGAGAAAGTTTTTATTTGAAATCTGTGCGTCTCTATGATACAATAGGGACTGTTAACGTGTAAATGCGTGGATGAAGAGAGTAGTCTGGTGCCAAAGCATAAGCGAACCGGGGCAGGTGAGAGCCGGGAGCGAGTAGCAACAGTCGAAAATCACTTCGGAGCAGCAGGCTGAACGCTTTGGGGGCAAGTAAGCTGGGCCGGTTTCCGCCGTTATGGGATAGCGTATGCTGGTACGTGAAAATAGGTGGTTTTGTGTAGGAATATTATCCTGCATCCTGTTTTGGGATGCAGGATTTTTTTGATTGGAGGAGTCAGTTTGTATAGCAAAGTAGACACCAACCTGAATTTCGTGGAGCGTGAAAAAGAGGTCCTGAAGTTCTGGAAAGAGAATAACATCGCCCAGAAAGCAATCGACCAGCGTGAAGGCTGTGATACCTTCACGTTCTATGATGGTCCGCCAACGGCCTAACGGCAAGCCGCATATCGGCCATGTGCTGACCCGTGTCATCAAGGATATGCTGCCGCGCTTCCAGTCCATGAAGGGCAAGAAAGTCCTGCGTAAGGCTGGCTGGGATACGCACGGTCTGCCGGTCGAGCTGGAGGTCGAGAAGGCCATCGGTATCAACGGCAAGGAGCAGATCGAGAAGTACGGCATTGAGCCGTTCATCAAGAAGTGCCGTGAGTCCGTCTGGACGTATAAAGGCATGTGGGAAGAATTCTCGGATGTTGTCGGTTTCTGGGCGGATATGGAGCATCCCTATATCACCTATGAGAATAACTTCATCGAGTCCGAGTGGTGGGCACTCAAGGAAATCTGGAACAAGGGTCTGCTGTATAAGGGCTACAAGGTTGTTCCGTACTGCCCGCGCTGCGGTACGCCGCTGTCTTCCCATGAGGTTGCGCAGGGCTATAAGGATGTCAAAGAGCGTTCGGCTATGGTCAAGTTCAAGGTCAAGGACGAGGACGCCTATTTCCTCGCCTGGACGACGACGCCATGGACGCTGCCATCCAACCTCGGTCTTGTCGTGAATCCGGAAGTCGACTATGTCAAGATCGATGTAGCCGGTACGGTCTACTATCTGGCAGAAGCTCTGGTAGACACGGTCTTTGCGGATACGGAAGGCGAGCGCAAGGTCCTCGAAAAGATGAAGGGGCAGGCACTCGAGTACAAGGAATATGAGCCGCTTTATGATTATGCGGTCGGCAAGCTGAAGAAAAAGGCGTTCTACGTCATGTGCGACAGCTATGTCACGACGACCGATGGTACAGGTATCGTCCACACGGCGCCGGCTTTCGGTGAAGACGATAACCGTGTCTGCCGCAAGTATGACATGCCGTTCATCCAGTATGTCGATAACAAGGGGCAGCTCACGAAGGATACGGACTGGGCAGGCGTATTCGTCAAGGATGCCGATCCGCTGATCCTCGAGGACCTCAAGAAATCCGGCAAGCTGTTCAAGGCACCGAAGTTCGAGCACAGCTATCCGCATTGCTGGCGCTGCGATACGCCGCTCATCTATTACGCCCGTGAGTCCTGGTTCATCAAGATGACGGATGTCAAAGACGAGCTTATCGCCAACAACAACACGGTCAACTGGATCCCGAAGACCATCGGTCAGGGCCGTTTCGGTGACTGGCTCGAGCATCTGCAGGACTGGGGGATCTCCCGCAACCGTTACTGGGGCACGCCGCTGCCGGTATGGGAGTGCGAGTGCGGCCATCAGCATGCGATCGGCTCCATCGAGGAACTCAAGTCCATGTCGGACAACTGCCCGGATGATATCGAGCTGCACCGTCCGTACATCGACAAGGTCACCATCAAATGCCCGGAGTGCGGCAAGGAAATGCATCGTGTCTCCGAGGTCATCGACTGCTGGTTCGATTCCGGATCCATGCCGTTCGCGCAGTGGCACTATCCGTTCGAGAACAAGGACATCTTTGAGAAGCGCTTCCCGGCTGATTTCATCTCCGAGGCAGTCGATCAGACGCGTGGCTGGTTCTACTCGCTGATCGCAATCTCGACCTTGCTGTTCCACAAGGCACCGTACAAGAACGTCATCGTGCTTGGACATGTCCAGGATAAGGACGGCCGCAAGATGAGCAAGTCCAAGGGCAATGCCGTCGATCCGATGAAGGCGCTCGGCCAGCATGGCGCAGATGCGATCCGCTGGTACTTCTATGAGAACAGTGCACCGTGGCTGCCGAACCGCTTCCACGATGATGCCGTCCAGGAAGGTCAGCGCAAGTTCATGGGCACGTTCTGGAATACCTATGCATTCTTCGTGCTCTATGCGAATATCGACAACTTTGATGCCACGAAATACACGCTGAACTATGATCAGCTCTGCGTTATGGATAAATGGGTACTGAGCCGTCTGAACACGATGGTGAAGGAAGTCGACAGTGACCTCTCGAACTACCGTGTCACGGAAGCCGCCAAGGCACTGCAGGCGTTCACGGACGAGCTGTCCAACTGGTATGTCCGCCGCAGCCGCAGCCGCTTCTGGGCTAAGGGCATGGAGCAGGATAAGATCGATGCCTATATGACGCTCTGGACCGCGCTCGTTACGCTGGCCAAGGCAGCCGCTCCGATGGTGCCGTTCATCACGGAGTCCATCTATCGCAACCTGGTCTGCAGCATCGACCCGCAGGCACCAGAGTCCGTGCATCTGGCTGACTATCCGGTTGCCAATGAGGCCTGGATCGATACGGAGCTCGAGAAAGACATGGAGCTCGTGCTCGAGATTGTTGTGCTCGGCCGCGCGTCCCGCAATGAGACGAACATCAAGAACCGCCAGCCGGTGGCCAACATGTACGTCAATGCGGACCATGAGCTCACGGAGTTCTTCAAGGAGATCGTCGAGGATGAGCTCAATGTCAAGGCGGTTACCTTCAAGGATGACATGGAGGCTTATCTGACCTACAGCTTCAAGCCACAGTTCCGCGTGCTTGGCCCGAAGGTCGGCAAGGCAATCGGCGCCATCAAGGCAGCGCTCGGGAAGGTCAACGGTCATCAGGCCAAGGCCGAACTCGACCGCGAAGGCGAGCTCAAGCTCAGCTATCAGGGCGGCGAAGTCGTGTTGAAGCCGGAGGATATCGAGGTCTCCATGGCCCAGACCGAGGGCTTCAACTGCCAGCGTTACAATGGCGTGACGATCGCGCTCGACACGACGCTGACGGAGGATCTGCTGGAGGAAGGTTTCGTTCGCGAGATCATCAGCAAGGTTCAGACCATGCGCAAGGAGAATGGCTTCGAGGTCACGGATCATATCAAGGTCAGCCTCAGCGGCAATGAGAAACTGCAGGCGCTCGTGAAGAAGAACGAGTCCTATCTCAAGGAGATCACGCTGGCTGACGAAGTGGCCTATGGCACGACCGATGGCGTGGCCAAAGAATGGAACATCAACGGCGAGACGGTAACGCTGGCCGTGAAATAAGTACCCTGGAAAGACTTCCTCTCAGGAGGAAGTCTTTTTTTGAAAATCTTTTCTAATATAGCAGGAAAACAGGGAATGGAACAAGAATAATACAGCATAAGGATTAAAGGAGGACGCTCATGGGAAGAACGCAGCAATCAGACGCTGTTGAGACGCATAACAAAGGGCATGAAGCAGACGGTCATGAACCTGTTCATACGCATATCATGGCGGATGGCACGGTCGTAACCCATAGCCACGGGGCTATGGATCATGGCCATCATCATAGCCATACCCAGACGAAGAATGTGCTCAACCGGATGTCCCGTCTCATCGGGCATCTGGAATCCACGAAACGGATGATTGAGGATGGCCGCGACTGCAGCGAGGTGCTGGTACAGCTCTCTGCTGTCAGGAGTGCAATCAACAGTGTTGGCAAGATTATCCTGAAGGATCATCTCGAGCACTGTGTTGTGGATGCCGTCAGGGATAACGATAAAGAAGCGATTGATCAACTGAACAAAGCCATCAATCAATTCATCAAATAGGAATCGACGTTCTCCAGGATAAAGGGGGAAGTACTATGGAACAGTTAGCAATCAAGCAAAGACTCGAACAGGCTGGTACTGAATACGATAAGGGGCTCGAGCGGTTTATGGGTAATGTTGCCTTGTATCATAAGTTTCTGCTGAAATTCCTGGCGGATCATTCTTATGAGGAATTCCGGCAGGCATTGGAGCGTGGCGACCTTCCGGTAGCCGAGAAGAGCGTGCATACACTGAAGGGGACAGCTGGCAATCTGAGTCTCATGGCTTTGTTCCATGCGGCAGATGATACAGTACAGGCCATTCGGGCTGGAAAAAAAGGTGATGAACTGCAGTCTTTCACTCAGGCTGTCAGGGAGAATTACGATACCGCTTGCGAAGCAATCCGCGACGCATTATCCGAATGAAAGCTGAATAAGCAACAGGAGCCTTTCTACAGAGAAAGGCTTTTTCCTGTGTGGGGAGAGATTCAGCTACCAGAAAAATTTTGACTGTGATTCATGTTACAGTAAATTTTCTCATTTTCCGGTATGCTTAGACAAGTATTGGTAAAGTGCGCAAGAATCACTACTATTTTCCGGATAAACGTGCTACAATAAGGATAATATGGGATTAAATGATAAAAGCGCTTACATAAAACGGTTTACCAACGATGGAGACCGCATTCAAGTAGTAGGAGGTTGCTTAGATGGAGCAAAACAAGATTGTAATCAGCCAGGTCATGATGCCTAGCCAGACGAATCCGAACGGTAATGTGCATGGTGGCGAAATCATGAAGATGATGGATTCCACGGCCTATGCCGCGGCTCGTAAATATGCCCGTGCCAACGTAGTCACGGCTCGTGTCGATGAGCTCGAGTTCCACCTGCCAATCCTCATTGGCGATCTGGTGACCTGCACGGCGGAGATTGTCTTTGTCGGTCACAGTTCGATGGAAGTTGCGGTTAATGTCGATGTGGAGGATCTGGATCAGGAAGGTCGCCCGCAGCGTGCGCTGACGGCGTATTTCACGATGGTAGCCCTGGACCGCAATTCGCGTCCGAAGGCTGTGCCGCCGCTTATTCTCGATACGGATGAGGCAAAATATGCCTTTGAGGATGGCCGCCTGCGTTATGAGGCGCATAAAGAGCGTAAAAAAAAGCAGCGTGAGCAGGAGAAGATTCGTCAGGCGTCGAAGAAATCTTTACGGGAGCCGGAAGATAACCTCAAGAAGAAATAAATACAAAATGTTACACTTTTACACAAAAAGCTTGCAAAAGACATTTCGATGTGATATTGTAGTACTCAACACAGAGAAATGCAGTGCAGAGGAATAGTAGTTACCGGGAAACCTTCAGCGAGCTGTCGTTTGGTGCGAGACAGTGGTGGATTGGTGATGAACTGGCCTTGAAGCAGCCCACTGAACGCGGAGTCGTCCGTTAGTAGGATGGGACGGAGCCTGACCGTTAGAACAGGAGGACCATATTAAGGTCCTTGAGGTGCCCGTCGTGAGGCGGACGCGAATCAGAGTGGTAACACGTAAGCATAGCCTTCCGTCTCTTGAACAAGAGATGGAAGGCTTTTTCTATTTGGAGGGAAGATGCATATGATGAACTATCAGAAGTACAGCAAAGGTTATTTCATGCCACCGGAGATCGATCTTGATTGGGCAAAGAAGGATGCGCCGGATCATGCACCGGTATGGTGCAGCGTAGATATGCGCGACGGCAATCAGTCCCTGATCATCCCGATGAACCTGGATGAAAAGCTGGCGTTCTACAAGATGCTCATCAAAGTCGGTTTCAAGGAGATCGAGGTCGGATTCCCGGCTGCATCCGATACGGAGTATGAGTTCCTGCGCCGTCTGGTAGACGATGACCTGATTCCGGATGATGTGACGATCCAGGTGCTGACACAGGCCCGGGAGCATATCATCCGCAAGACGTTCGAGGCTCTAAAGGGTGTCAAGAAGGCAATCGTCCATGTCTATAATTCGACGTCGGTTGCCCAGCGCCAGCAGGTGTTCCGCAAGTCTAAAGATGAAATCAAGCAGATGGCTGTCGATGGCGCGAAGCTCCTGCAGCAGTTGACGGACGAAGCAGGGGCAGACTACCGCTTCGAGTATTCGCCGGAGTCCTTCACGGGCACGGAGCCGGAGTACGCACTGGAGGTCTGCAATGCAGTTCTCGATGTATGGAAGCCGACTGCTGACCGCAAGGCCATCATCAACCTGCCGGTAACGGTCGAGATGAGCATGCCGCATGTCTATGCGATGCAGATTGCCTATATGAGCAAGCATCTCAAGTACCGCGACAATGTCGTGCTTTCGCTGCATCCGCACAATGACCGCGGCTGCGGCGTCGCCGATACCGAGATGGGCATTCTTGCCGGCGCGGATCGTGTCGAGGGAACACTGTTCGGCAATGGCGAGCGCACCGGTAACGTCGATATCGTGACCGTTGCAATGAATATGTTTGCACTCGGCGTTGATCCGGAGCTGGATTT
Source organism: Selenomonas sp. (assembly GCA_022482925.1). Classification (GTDB taxonomy): domain Bacteria; phylum Bacillota; class Negativicutes; order Selenomonadales; family Selenomonadaceae; genus Selenomonas_A. The sequence goes on from JAKVOG010000012.1 coordinate 17,737, forward strand.
CTCCAACATGCCGGAGCTCGTCGATACCTATGAGCAGTTGACCCGTATGCAGGTCAGCTATCGTCAGCCGTATGCCGGCAAGCTGGTCTTTGCCGCCTTCTCCGGCTCGCATCAGGATGCGATTGCCAAGGGCATGAAATGGAAGGACGAGAAGAACCCGGACAAATGGACGCTGCCGTACCTTTATATCGATCCGAAGGATGTCGGGCGCGAGTACGATGGCGATGTCATCCGCATCAACAGCCAGTCCGGCAAGGGCGGCGTTGGGTTCATCATGGAGCAGAAATATGGCATCGAGATGCCGAAGAAGATGCGTGAGGACTTTGGCTACTGCGTCAAGGGCGTATCGGATCGCAAGCATCAGGAGCTCATGCCGGATGAGATTTATCATATCTTCCAGGATGAGTATGTCAATATCTCTGAGCCGTATGAGCTCGTGGATTTTCTGCTCAAGAAGGAGCCGGACGGGACCCGTTCCGGTACGGTTGACCTCAAGGTGAACGGCAAGCCGGTAACCTATGTGGCTAGGGGCAATGGTCGTCTGGATGCCGTATCCAATGCACTGCAGGAAAACCTGCATGTTACTTACAAGGATCTGACGTATAGCGAGCATGCGCTGGAGATCGGGCAGAATTCCCGCGCGATGGCCTACATTGGTATCACGAGTGAGTCCGGCAAGATCACCTGGGGCGCAGGTATGGATACGGATATCATTACGGCTTCCATTCAGGCACTGGTCAGTGCAATCAACCGCATGAAAGCGGGAAAATAACAATATAGCATAGAGCCAACGGGCGATCCTGTTTATGATGAAGGGGGTTATTCCATGAAGGTATCTATTCCCTATGCCAGACAGCGGCTGGCACTTGATTTACCAGAAGAACTGGATGTTGAGGTTCTGCGTGCCAAGCCGATATCGGTAGCGGTGGGCAAAACAGCAGATGACCTGGTCTGTGCGGCGATGGCATCACCCATTGGATCCCCGTCGCTGCAAGAGCTGGCAAAGGGCCGGAAAACGGCAACGATTATTTGCAGCGATCATACCCGGCCAGTGCCAAGCCAGCATATCCTGCCACACATGCTGCGTGAGCTGCGGCAGGGAAATCCGGCGATACAGGTGACGCTGCTCATTGCGACCGGTTGTCATCGGCATACGACGAAAGAGGAACTGATCCATAAGATGGGAGCCGAAATCGTCGCCAATGAAAAGATACTGATCCACGATTGCCTGGATGAGCAGGAAATCGTGGACGTGGGCGTGCTGCCTTCCGGAGCGAAACTGCGCCTTAACCGGGCGGCAGTGGAGACGGAGCTGCTGGTTGCCGAGGGGTTCATCGAGCCGCATTTCTTTGCCGGCTTTTCTGGTGGCAGGAAGAGCGTTCTGCCAGGCGTCTGCAGCCGCACGACGGTTCTTGGAAATCATTGTGCGGAATTCATTGCCAGTCCCTATGCCCGGACAGGTGTGCTGGATGGCAACCCGATTCACCGGGATATGGTGGCAGCGGCGAAGATGGCAAAGCTGCAGTACATCGTCAACGTGATCGTTGATGAGCAGAAACAGACGGCGGCTGCCTTTGCGGGCGATCCTTTTGCGGCGCATGCGCAGGGATGTGATTACCTGGAACAGCATGCGACGGTTCATCCCCGTCGGCTGGCGGATATCGTCATTACATCCAACGGAGGTTATCCGCTGGATCAGAATATCTATCAGTCGGTAAAGGGGCTTACGGCGGCGGAAAGTGCTGCGGCCGAGGGGGCAGTAATCATTACCTGTGCGTCCTGTCTGGACGGGAATGGCGGCGACGCGTTCTACCAGACGCTGGCCGGATGTGAGAGCCCGGCCAAACTGCAGGCGGATATCCTGAAGGTGCCGCAGGATGAGACCATCCCGGATCAATGGGAATCTCAGGTACTGGCGCGGATACTGACCGCGCATCATGTGATCTATGTGGCTGATGCGTCGGTCAAGGATCAGATCCTGGCCATGAAGATGGATTATGCGGCTACGCTGGAAGAAGCCTTCGAAAGGGCGCAGACTGAAAAAGGCTCCAAAGCAAAAATTACCGTTATTCCGGATGGAATCTCCGTAATTGTAAAGCACTGAGTGTTTGAAAAAGGTCAGGTTCGATAAAAGAGCCTGACTTTTTTTGCGCTTGTTATGGAGATTTCCTGCTGGAAAATCCAGCGCAATGACGTTATAATGGAATCACGTTTGTATGATGTTGAAAGGTGATTCCATGAAGAAGATTATTCTATCCTGTCTCCTGACAGCTGTTCTTACGTTGACGGCTGCTACGACGGCGTTCGTCATGGGGGCAGGATATTTTATTGGTAATTATGCGGTCCATTTCGGGCTGGAGCGCGGGACGGATGATAACCCGCAGGAGCCGCCACGGGCATATGCGCTGCTGATGCCGCCAGAGGCCAGGCATTTCAACAAGCCGGATTTCGTCAATGAGGACTGGACGCTGACGTCAGCGGATGGGCTCCATCTAAAGGCAACGCATTTCCAACCGGACGAGAAGAGTAATAAGTGGGTTATCGTGGCCCATGGCTATGGTTGTACGCAGGAAAATTCATGGTATATTGCGGCAAATTACCTGCTTATGGGCTATCATGTACTGACACCGGATCTCCGGGCATCAGGGGCGAGTGAGGGCCGGTATCTCACGATGGGCTATCGGGAAAGTGAGGATGTCGCAGCCTGGGCGCAGCGTATCGCCCAGGAGCATCCCGATGCGAAGATTGTGCTGCATGGCGTATCAATGGGGGCGGCAACAGTGATGCTGACCGCAGCCCGTGAGGATCTGCCGGCGCAGGTGGTGGCGTGCGTGGAGGACTGCGGTTATACGAGTGCCTATGATCTGCTGGTGCATCAGATTACGGAGTCATTTGGTCTGCCGGCGTTCCCCGCTATGAACCTGCTGGACTGGCGCTGTCAGAAGGTAGCCGGGTTCAGTCTGCATGAGGCTGTGCCAGGAGTTGCCGTGCAGCATTCGAAGCTGCCTATCCTGTTCATTCACGGCACAAAGGATACGCTGGTGCCGCCAGCCATGGCGGAGAAGCTCTATGAAGAGGCTAAGGCACCAGGAAAACAGCTGCTGCTGATCGATGGAGCCATACACGCGGCTGCCAGCCAGAAAGATCAGAAGAAATACTTCAAGGCTGTAGCTGACTTCGTGAAGCCATATATGCAGTGAAGTATAGATCGACAAACTGGAATTTGCGTCGAGGCTTAGTTCGATAAAATGAGCGGGGCAAAGTTCGAAGAACGAGCAACGAACATGGTCTAAGGAACGCGAGGTTCGAGAAAATTAGACCGCCGCGGGGGCAGCGCATAGCCAACATTCCGCTGAGGTAACCTGCTAGAAAAAATTTTAGGCTTTAATTAATCATTGAAAAAGCACTTAAACGCGCTTCGCTTAAACGAAAGTCTTTTTCAAGGAAGGGTGGTAGCCTAAAATTTTTTCCTTAACGCAGAACACCAAACGCTCCATTTATGGCTATGCGCTGCCCCCGCGGCTGGGCTCGATGTACCGATGGTTGCTTTCTCTAAATCAGCTACATTGCTGGTTCTTCCATTGATGCTAAAATCCCACAAACCTGCTCGAACCGAACTAAGACCTACCGTCAGAAAGAGAACCATTCAGAAGCCGTTACTAATCGACGGCGGGCGAGGGGGATACTATTTCTTTTGGCTGGAACGACTGCCGTAGGCTGGCACGCCGTAGGGACCTGCTAGATCCGTCGATTCGTTGCGGCGCCGTGGTACCGGCGCGTTAGCTAAGTAAATACTACACTTTCAGGGCGGGACATTCAGTGGAAGCCAAAAAAATAGTTCCACCGAACCCCGTGCTGAGCTTGTGCCGACTCGTCACCTGTAACTTATCTTGCTAACCTCCCTCAACCTACCTCGTTTCCTCTCTGTAACTTCCAGTTTGTTGCTAAGTTGATAATATATGTATTGAAAGAAAGTTGGTTAATATATGAAAGCAGTAGTTACGCGTGTCAAAAGTGCTTCGGTCACGATTGATGGGCAGGTGAATGGTTCGATCGGGCAGGGATTTCTGGTGCTGCTCGGGGTGGGGCCGGAGGATACGCCTGAAATCTGTGCCCGACTGGCGGAGAAGATCGCTAATGTGCGGGTGTTCTCCGATGAAGCAGACAAGATGAACCTGAGCATTGGGCAGGTCGGTGGTGCATTCCTGGTTGTATCGCAGTTTACGCTCTATGCGGATCTCAGGAAGCGGCGCCCTGGATTTTCCCATGCGGCCCGGCCGGAACTGGCGGAGCCTCTCTATGAGCAGTTCATGCAGGAACTGCGGGCGAAAGGTTTTCTGGTCGAGCACGGCGCATTCGGTGCGGATATGCAGGTCGAATCCGTCAACGATGGGCCGGTCACCCTGCTTTTTGACAGTGAGGCTTAAAGATGCACTGAGGGCTGTGATTCTACACAAGTGGCCCTGTTCAAACCTTAATGGATTAAACTAAAGGAGCTTTTTATGAATAACGATTTATTGAAACAATATGCACGGCTGGTTGTGAAGGTCGGGGTGAATCTGCAGCGGGACCAGATCCTGGTCATCAATTCACCAATCGAATGTGCGGATTTTGCGCGGGTGATGGCGGAGGAAGCTTTTGCGGCCGGGGCGCATGATGTGGTGGTGAGCTGGGGCGACGAGCTGTTGGCTCATGTCCGCTATGCAGGCGGCAGTCAGGAACTCTTTACGGAGTTTCCGGAGTGGCGGCAGAAGTTTTATACGGACTATGCAGAGCAGGGCGCGGCATTTGTCTCGATTGCGGCACATGATCCGGAGATATTCAGGGATATCGATCCGGAGAAGCTGAAGCTGGCGCAGCAGGCTGCCGGGGCGGCCCTCCTGGAGTACCGCGAACGGCTCATGAATAACCGGAATACATGGTGCGTGGTGTCAGTGCCGACGAGAGGCTGGGCCCGTAAGGTATTCCCAAAGATGGACGAGACGGCAGCGGTGAAGCGGCTCTGGCAGGAGATATTCCAGGCGGTGCGTGTCGAGACAGGTAAGGATCCGGTGGCAGCCTGGACGGAGCATATCGCTTTCCTGCATCGGGCGGCGAAGTTCATGAATGACCATGCCTTCAGGGAGTTGCACTATACGAATGCATTGGGGACGGATCTCACCATTGAGCTGCCGGAGGGGCATATCTGGGCCGGCGGTTCTGAGGATTCGGAGCTTGGCATCCCGTTTGCTGCGAATATGCCGACGGAGGAAGTCTATACGCTGCCGAAGCGTGATGGTGTCAATGGTACGGTCGTGGCGGCCAAGCCGCTTAACTTCAATGGCAATCTCATCGAGGATTTCCGCCTGACTTTCAAGGACGGCAAAGTGATCCAATATGCTGCCGGCAAGGGGGAGGCTATCCTCAAGGGGCTGCTGGAAACCGATGAGGGCTCGTCTTTCCTCGGTGAGGTAGCGCTGGTGCCGTACGATTCGCCGATTTCAAAGAGCGGCATCCTGTTCTACAATACGTTGTTCGATGAGAATGCTTCCTGCCATCTGGCACTGGGCAAGGCTTATCCAACCTGTATTGCGGGCGGCGAGAAGATGGACAGCGTTACGCTGGCGCAGCATGGCGTCAATGATTCGCTGTTGCATGAGGACTTCATGGTTGGCACCCGTGACCTTGCAATCGTCGGGACGACGAAGGACGGTCGTCAGGTTCAGGTATTCCAAAATGGTAATTTTGCGTTCTGATTTTCACGTGATTTTGCATAAAAAACTATGGCGGTTTTAAGGAATATCCTGTATAATAGTCCCCGAATAAACGCATTTTACATGGGAGGCTGTTATGGAAACATGTAAGTTACAGGCTGGCGCGCTTATCGCGTCAGCTTTCTTTTTTACCCTGCCGATGGGGCTTTCGGTGAACAGTGTTGAGGCTGCCGGAACAGCTACGGTGGGCGGGACTGGCGCTGTGACAGATCAGGCTGCGGCATCGAAGACACGTCCGGAGGACTTCATCTGCCGTGGCATCACGATCGGCGCGACCCAGGCTGAGGCGGAGAAGGTGTTCGGGACATCGACATTCGAGAAGAACGTTCGCATTCAGGGCGTGCTGGTGAAGGTCTGCGATTATGCGGACGATTTCAAGGTGGGCTATTCAGTCCGCACAGGCAAGGTCGTCGACATTGTCATCAAGAATCAGAAGTATACGGCCCGGAACGGCGTGCGCTACGGGGCAACGTCAGCCTGGCTGCAGGAGACGTACGGCAAGTCGAAGCGTGAGCTTATCGCTGGCAGCCTGTTCTACATTTACGCGAATCCGGCGAATGAGCATCAGCATCTGATGCTGGAGACAGATTCTGACGGACGCGTCATCTTACCGGTCATGCGTATCACAGGACTGCCGTTGACGGATGCGGAGGCTGATGCGATGTCAGGCTTCTGAGCCGGATCCTCTTCGGCGAGGCAGAGCTGCGTACGATCGAGATCGGCGAGAAGATATCGATACCTCATCCCTGCCGGCGACGAAGCAGGTGAAGCTGGGAGGCCTGACGAAATGATTCAGCTGAAGATGCTGGAGCATCGTCCTGCTCCGCTACCTTGGCATTACGGCCGGCTGCCTGATCGCCAGCTGTTCAATCAATCTGTTCCTCGTGCCGTCCCATCTGCTGACGGGCGGTGCGACGGGCATTGCAATCATCGTTTATTATCTGGCGCAGCTGCCAATCGGCCTGCAGACCTTTCTCTATAATATTCCGCTTCTGGCGACGGCGTGGAAGACATTGGGGAAAGGCTATACCTGTGACATCCTTATCGGTACGGCCATATTCTCGGTCTGTCTGGATATCACGCGGTTTCTCAATGCCTTTGCACCGGTCAATGATGTCATGCTCGCAGCCATCTTCGGTGGTGTGTTCAATGGTATCGGCTATGGCCTGGTCTTCCGCATGAATGGCAGTACGGGCGGCTTCGATATCGTGGGCGCCATCGTGAAGAAATATTACTCACTTAATATGGGCGGTGTCATCTTCGCGTTCAACTGCCTGATCATGGTCGTGGCGGCATTCCTGTTCGGTGTGGCACCGGCGATGTTCACGCTGATCTGCATGTTCATGAATGCGATGGTGACGGATAAGGTCATTGCTGGCTTTAACAGCCGCAAGGCGGTGCTTATCGTATCGGATCGAGCGGAGGTCATTGCCGAGGGCATCATGGAGGTCGGGCGCGGGGTCACGTTCTGCATGGGCAGGGGGCCGTTCACGCGCCGTGAGCGCAATGTGGTGTTTGTCGTGGTTTCGCTGACACAGGTGGCCAAGATCAAACTGATCGCCAATGCCATCGACCGTAATGCGTTCATGATCATCATGGCCGCCAATGAGGTCATGGGACGCGGGTTCAGCTCGCCGGGGGTACCAATCGATGGCGTGATCCGACGACATACGCAGAATGAGATTGACCGGCAGATCTGAGTTATTTGTCAAAATCCTGTGGAACAGGTGGAATAAATTGTAGGACAGTTGAAATCATAGGAGGAAATAAGGTACAATGAAGAAGATGTTAATTATGCTGCTCGCAGCGCTGACGGTATTCACAGGAGGCTGTCTGGCGGCTGGCGGCAGCACGGATAATGGAGGCAATAAGAAAGTGGCAAATCGTATCGCAGTATTTGAGACCAACAAGGGTACATTTGAGATTGAACTGTTTGAGGACAAGACGCCGGTCACGACGAAGAATTTCATCGACCTGGCTGAGAAGGGCTTTTACAATGGGGTGATCTTTCATCGCGTCATCGATGGCTTCATGATCCAGGGCGGCGACCCGGATGGCACAGGGCATGGGCGGCCCTGGCTACACGATCGAGGATGAGTTCCGCAAAGACCTGACCTTTGATGGTGAGGGCATCCTGGCTATGGCCAACACGGGCATGCCGCACACGGGTGGCAGCCAGTTCTTCGTGACGCTTGCCAAGACGCCGTGGCTCAATGGCAAGCACACCATCTTTGGCAAGGTCATCAAGGGCATGGATGTTGTCCGCACGATCGGTCATAGTGAAGTAGATTTCCAGGATCGTCCGCTGGAGACCGGTGACGATGAAATCCGTCACCATCAAAGACGCAGAGTAATGGCTGAGTCCTACACCTATATTCTGGAGTGTGGGGATGGCAGCCTCTATACCGGCTGGACCAATGATCTCGAGAAACGGGTGAAGACGCACAATGCCGGGCTGGGAGCGAAGTATACCCGCTCCCGCCTGCCTGTGCGTCTTGTTTATTTCGAGACCTTCGAGGACAAGCGTGAGGCCCAGAGCCGGGAGTGGCACATCAAGCAGCTGACCCATGACCAGAAGCGGGCGCTCATTGACAAGGGCCCAGAAAAAATCTATAATAAATAAGTTACTATTATAATACTGAAACGATAAGAAAATTCTACTGATTTTGTAAAGGGGCGTTTCTACATGGCAGATAAGAAGGTCATGCTGACCGAGGAAGGCTATAATAAACTCGTCGATAAAGTAAACTATCTCAAAAGCGTACGCCGCATTGAGATTGCTGAGCGTCTGAAAGCTGCTATCGCACTGGGCGACCTTTCAGAGAACTCCGAGTATGATGATGCAAAGAACGAGCAGGCATTCCTCGAAGGCGAGATCCAGGAACTTGAGGCAAAGATCCGCAACTCCGATATCATCAAGGCTGGTGCCTGGTGATGTGGTCCAGATGGGCTCCAAAGTCACGGTAGTCGACAAAGGAATTTGAGGAAGATGGTCCGGCTACGTTCATGATCGTCGGCTCGACTGAGGCTGATCCGGACGAAGGCAAGATCTCCAATGAATCCCCGCTGGGCCAGGCACTGCTGGGTCACAAGGTCGATACGACGGTTGATGTCCACGCTCCGGCTGGTGTCATCAAATACGAAATCAAGGAAATCCTGGGCTGATTCAGGCTCAATACGAAGCTCGATAGATGGGAGTTATGGCTTTTATGGCAGAAAAGAAAGAGAATCAGGGCCAGCAGGCCCCAGTGGAAGACCTCAATGAGATGATGAAGGTCCGCCGCGACAAGATGGACGCATTCCGTGAGCAGGGCGTAGCACCGTTTGGTCATCGCTATGAGGTCAAGGACTATGCGGCTGACATCAAGCAGCAGAACGAGGGGACTTGAGGGCGAGGAAGAAGGATCAGAGGTCCAGATCGCTGGCCGTCTCATGGCTATCCGTGGTCACGGCAAGGCATCCTTCTGCACGCTGAATGACCGCACGGGCAATATCCAGGTCTATTTCAAGATCGATGTACTGGGCGAGGATAAATACAAGAACCAGTTCCGCTAAGCTGGATATCGGCGATATCGTCGGCATCCGTGGCGTTGCCTTCAAGACACACCGCGGCGAGGTTACGGTCCGCGTTGAGGACTTTGACCTGCTGTCCAAATCCCTGCGTCCGCTGCCAGAGAAATTCCATGGCCTTCAGGACGTGGATATCCGCTATCGTCAGCGCTATCTGGATCTCATCGTCAATCAGGACGTACGCGAGACGTTCCGTCAGCGCAACCAGATCATCAAGTCGATCCGCAGCTATCTGGATGACCGCGACTATCTGGAGGTTGAGACGCCGGTACTCTCGACGATTGCCGGTGGTGCAGCAGCCCGTCCGTTCATCACGCATCACAATGCGCTGGGCATTCGACCTCTATCTGCGCATCGCGACCGAGCTGAGCCTCAAGCGCCTCATCGTCGGCGGTATGGATCGTGTCTATGAGATCGGCCGTATCTTCCGCAACGAGGGTATGGATGTGCGCCATAACCCGGAGTTCACTTCCATCGAGTTCTATCAGGCATTTGCTGACTACAGCGATATGATGGACATCACCGAGGGCATCGTGGTCAATGCGGCCAAGAGCGTCCTCGGCACGCCAGGTCATCAACTATCAGGGCGTGGAGATCGACCTCAGCAAGGTCAAGCGCATCAGCATGAATGATGCCGTCAAAGAAGCGACGGGCAAGGGACTTTATGTCCTGTCAGACCGTCGAGGAAGCCCGCAAGATGGCGGACGAGATCGGTGTACCGTACGAGCAGCGTCATGGCATCGGCGGTATCCTGAACCAGGCCTTTGAGGAAAAAGTCGAAGAGACCCTCATGCAGCCGACGTTCATCACGGGGCATCCGACCGAGATCTCGCCGCTGGCGAAACGCAATGTCGAGGATCCGCGTATCACGGACCGTTTCGAGTTCTTCATCTATGGCCGTGAACTGGCCAATGGGTTTCACGGAGCTCAATGACCCGATCGATCAGGAAGGTCGCTTCCTGTCTCAGCTTGAGCAGCGTGAGGCCTGGCGACGATGAGGCGCATGTCATGGACCGCGACTACATCACGGCTATGGAATACGGCCTTGCCGCCAACGGGTGGTGTCGGCATCGGCATCGACCGTCTGGTCATGTTCCTCACGGACGCTGCATCCATTCGCGATGTGTCTGCTGTTCCCGACGATGAAGCCGCTGGATTCTGAGAAGAAAGCCATGGCTGAAGAGGCCGCTGCTGTCGAGGCTGCTGAGGAGAAGATCGACTTCTCGAAGGTAGAGATCGAGCCGCTGTTTGCCGATATGGTGGATTTCGACACGTTCAGCAAGAGCGATTTCCGCGCCGTCAAGGTCAAGGCCTGCGCTGCTGTACCGAAGAGCAAGAAACTCCTGCAGTTCACGCTGGATGATGGCACGGGCGAGGATCGTACGATCCTCTCAGGCATCCATGCCTACTATGAGCCGGAGACGCTCATCGGCAAGACGCTGATCGCCATCGTGAACCTGCCGCCGCGCAAGATGATGGGGATCGATTCCTGCGGTATGCTGCTTTCCGCTGTCCATAAAGAAGAGGACGCTGAGAAGCTGCAGCTGCTGATGGTGGATGCACACATCCCTGCTGGTGCAAAACTGTACTGAGCCACTGGCTTAGTAAACCATACACTTAAATAAAGTTGACGCTTCCTGTGAATGCGCTTATAATAGAGTGTGTTTACAGGAGGCGTTTTTTTATGGAGAAATCATTTACTATGACGAATACAAATCAGAAGATATCTGCCCGCGACCTCACGAAGATGGCACTTTGCATTGCCTTCTGTGCGGTCTCCGCGCTGCTCTCATTCCCTTTGCCGTTTACGCCAGGAATGGTCACAGGACTGACCATTGCCCTGACCGTGACGGCTTTTGTCCTGCCAGCGCGGCTGACCTTCATCGCGGTAGCCGGCTATGTCTTCATGGGGGCCGTCGGCCTGCCGATTCTGCCGGGTGGCATGGGCGGCCTGGGACGCATTCTTGGTCCGACTGGCGGCTTCTACATCGGCTGGCCGTTCGTCTGCCTCATTGAGAGCCTGCTCAAGGGAAAAGAGCCGAATTTTCGCCGCTATGCACTTGTGAGCATTGTGGCCGGCATCCCACTGACCTACGTGGGCGGCATCATCTCGATGATGCTCGTCATGCACCTGGGGCTCTGGGAGGGGCTGACGATGGCAGCCTTTCCGTTCATTCCCGGTGACATCATGAAAGCACTGCTGGGGTCCTTTATCGCCGTGCGCGTCAATAAGATGCTCGCAAGCCACTGAGATTCACAGCAAAATATAATCCTATTTCCAATCAATCATAATCTTGTTCTGTTAGACTTTCACTTGGGTTTATGACAAAAATGTCTACAGGAAGGAATGATTCATTTGAAACAAGGGATTTTGCAGATGCTACGAGGGATTCTGGGGGCAGGAATGCTGGTGAGCATTGTTTGCCTGTCGGCAGGCTGTGGCTCAGGCAGTGCCAGTACGAGCAGTGCGGGCAATTCAGACAGCGCTGCTCCGGCGAAACCAGCAGTCACGCTGGTGGATAACACGCTTACCGCTTCTGCTTCCACCCTGCATCTCAAGGCGACGTCGGAGCTGAAGGAAGTCAAAGTGAAGAATGCGAAAAAAGGGGCGGTACTGGACCAGAAAGGCTGGCAGGGTAAGGGGAATGACGTCAGTGTTACTGCGGGCTGTGTCTCTTACGATCAGGCAAAGCTCGATAAGACGGGCTCGCATCTTTACCTCAATGATCAGGCGGATCATCAGCAGCAGGCAGTCAGCAGGAACTATGAGAATGCCGCCAATATCACGGTAACGGATACGACGGTTGCAGGTCATGAGGCGAAGAAGATCGAATTTGACTGTACGAATAAGAAAAAAGATTATCACATGACCATGCTGATCTTTATCGTTGGCAGTGATCAATGGATGGTCGAGACTCTGACTGCCGCCGGCAGTGAGGAAGCTGCAGCGACAGCGGCTGATGTACTGGGCAGTATCCAGTTGCAGTAAGCAGAATGTAGACAAAGAGAATAGAGACACCGGAGAAAGAGAGTTTCTCCGGTGCTTTGTGCGCCCGGCATGGGCGCACTCTAATGGGTGAAAGTCCCTAGACTACCCGGTAGCGGGAAGGTCATAGCTGAACACCAAGGGTGTCCATCGTGAGGTGGAATCTGAAGGAAGGTGTAAGCAAATCTCTGGTCTGACGAACAGAAATCACATAAGGCTAATTCATGAGGATAAGGCCGCAAACCAGGCCAAAGTCCAATAGCTACACGGAATCATGGATAGTAAATGTGGCAGACACATGGAGAGAAAGAGTGCGTTCTTACCCGGGGAGGTCTCACGGACATGACCAATGTCATATAATATTGGCGGTCATGGTTGAAACAAGATTTACCGTGAGAAGTCAGCTGGGGTCATAGTACGAGGTGGGCTATAGGCCATCTCGGAAGGACCGAACCTTAGGAGATGTCAATAAATGAATGTAACCAAGCAGAATGACAAAGGCAGAAAACTTCATAATGAGGACTGCCCGCAAAAGGTAGCTGCGGAACAGCAAGGATATGCGGGAGTGCCTGTTTCTGTGAGGATTGCTGAATTGAGCGGCATCATTGCAGACTTGCCAACGGACAGTCTGTTGAAGCGGATTATCTCAAGAGACAACATGAATGTTGCCTACCAAAAGGTAAAATCCAATCGAGGAGCAGGCGGAATCGACAAGATGAGCGTAGATGAGCTTCTGCCGTATCTTAGAGAGCACCGCTTGAGCCTCCTTCAGCAGATAAAGGACGGCAAATATAAGCCGAACCCTGTCCGTCGGGTAGAAATACCCAAAGAAGAAAAAGGCAAATACCGAAAACTGGGAATACCGACAGTAGTAGACAGGGTGATACAACAGGCCATAGCCCAAGTGCTCACCCCTATCTACGAACCGCAATTCTCAGAATCCAGCTTCGGCTTCAGGCCGGGGCGTGGAGCCCATGACGCCCTACGGCAATGCCAGAAATATGCGAATGAAGGCTATGTCTACGTAGTAGATATGGACTTGGAGAAGTTCTTCGATACAGTCTGCCAGAGCAAGCTGATAGAAGTCCTTTCCCGAAGCATAAAAGACGGCAGGGTCATATCGCTGATTCACAAGTATCTCAATGCAGGAGTAATCCGGCAGGGAGTCTTTGAACGTAGTGAGCAGGGAGTACCGCAGGGAGGGCCGTTAAGCCCTCTGTTAAGCAACGTCATGTTGAACGAACTGGACAAGGAACTGGAAAAGCGTAACCACAAATTTGTGAGATACGCAGATGACTGCATGATACTGTGCAAGAGCAGGAGAAGTGCAGAAAGAACCCTGACCAGCACAATCCGATTCATAGAAGGGAAACTGTTCCTAAAAGTGAACCGTGAGAAGACCAGCGTGGCACACATTTCCCGAGTGAAGTATCTTGGTTATGGCTTCTACCGTTACAAAGGCGAATGCCGTTTCAAGGTACACCAGAAGTCGCTAGTGAAGATGAAGAACCGCCTCCGGGTGCTGACGAACCGGAGGAAGGCTATAAGCAACGAAGATAGACCGCTTATGCTGAGCAGATTTATAAAAGGCTGGGTAAACTACTTCAAGCTGGCGGACATGAAGGGAATGCTTAAGCAGGTAGATGAATGGCTTCGCAGAAGGATACGGGCAATCTACTGGAAACAGTGGAAGAAGGTTAGGACAAGGTACCGAATGATTAGGCAGTACAAATTGCCGGAATGGAAGGTACATGAACTTGCCAACTGCCGAAAGGGGATATGGAGAGCGGCAGTAATGCTGAACTCAGTCCTCACAAACAAAGAAATAGCCCGACAAGGCTATATAGCCATGTCGAGCTATTATGAGCAAGTATGTGAAAACTAAGGAACCGCCGTGTACCGAACGGTACGCACGGTGGTGTGAGAGGTCGGCTGGTCAAACAATGGTCAGCCTCCTACTCGATTTAATAATATTATTAAAATATTTGTCTATCCTATAAAAACAGGATAGATTTTTTTAGTGTAACACTGTATAATACTGAGTATCGGTTTATTTACAAAGTATTAGGGAAAAGGTGTGAGTTCAATGTTTATGTCAAAAAAACTCAAAGCTGTCGTTTTGGGGCTTACGGCTGTCTGTGCTGCCGGATTGATTGCGGGCTGCGGTGGATCGCAGAGTGCGTCCAGTGGCAGCGGCGATAAGAAGAATGTAAAAGTCGGTATCGTGCAGCTGGTGGAGCATAATGCACTGGATGCGGCCAATAAGGGCTTCATCGATGGACTCAAGGAGCGCGGCTACGAGGAAGGGAAGAACCTCAGTATCGACCGTCAGAACGCGCAGGCCGATCAGTCCAACCTGCAGAATATCTCCCAGCGTTTCGTGAGTGCGAAAATGGATCTGATCTGTGCCATCGCAACACCGGCTGCTCAGACGGTAGCGAATGCGACGAAGGATATCCCAATCGTCGGTACGGCAATCACGGACTATGTCGGTGCGAAACTGGTTGCCTCAAATGAAGCACCGAAGGGTAATGTTACCGGGACAAGCGATATGAACCCGGTTAAGGAACAGATCGATCTCATGATGAAGCTGTGCCCGAATGCCAAGACCATCGGCACGATCTACTGCTCCAGTGAGGTGAACTCTGAGGTCCAGGTCAAGGCCATGAAGGAGTATGCTGAGTCGAAGGGGCTCAAGGTTGAGGTCGCTACGATCTCGACGGTCAATGATATCCAGCAGGCTGCGCAGAGCCTGGTCGGACAGGTCGATGTATTCTATGAGCCGACCGATAATATCATCGCCTCGGCTATGCCGACGCTTGTTGCAATCACTGACCCGGCCAAGAAGCCAGTCATCTGCGGTGAGCCGAATATGGTCAAGGCTGGCGGTTTCGCAACCTATGGCATCGACTACTACAAGCTCGGTGTCCAGACCGGCTACATGGCTGCCGATATCCTGGATGGCAAGTCCAAACCGGCCACGATGCCAATCGAGATGGCCAAGGATCTCAAGATCACAATCAACAAGAAATCAGCCGTTGCACTCGGCATCACGATTCCTGAGGATGTCCTCAAGGATGCAGATGTCGTCGAGTAAAGCGGGCATTTAGGAGTTTACATTATGGATCTAATCATTCCTACGATATCACAGGGCCTTTTATGGGCCCTGCTGGCAATCGGTGTCTATCTTACGTTCCGGGTACTGGATATTGCTGACCTTACGGTAGAGGGCAGTTTCCCGCTCGGGGCCGCAACAGCGGCTGCCTGCCTGCTGGCCGGCTACAGCCCGCTTTTCTCGATGTTTGCCGCCTTTGTCGCGGGGATGCTCAGTGGCGTCGTGACGGGAATACTCTGCACGAAACTCAAGATTCCGGCTCTGCTGGCCGGCATCCTTACGATGATCGCGCTCTATTCGGTAAACCTGCGCATCATGGGCAAGGCCAATCTGCCGATGCTGCAGACGGATACGGTATTCACGCTCGGCAGCGGCCTGGGGCTGGATAAGCAGCTCACGGTTCTCGTCGTTGGCTTCGTGGTCGTTCTGATCGTCAGTGTGCTCTGCTACTGGTTCTTCGGAACAGAGATTGGTGCTGCGGTCCGTGCAACGGGCTACAACCCGCATATGATCCGCGCCAATGGCGTCAATACGGATCATACGATCATCCTCGGACTGCTGCTTTCTAATGGGCTGGTGGCCATCTCTGGCGCGCTGGTCGCCCAGAGCAATGGCTTCGCAGATGTCGGCATGGGCGTCGGCACCATCGTCATCGGTCTGGCATCCGTTATCATCGGTGAGGTGTTGTTCGGAACCCGCAGTTTCCGCAACTGCCTGATCTCGGTTATCCTCGGATCGATCGTCTACCGTGCAGTCATCGCCGTGGTCCTGCAGATGGGGATGCCGCCAAACGACCTGAAGCTTTTCACGGCGGTATTGGTGGCACTCGCTCTGAGCCTGCCGCTGATCCAGAACCGTCTGCGCAAGCAGGCACGAAAGGCGGTGGACTGAATGCTCAGAATCGAACAGATTTCCAAGACATTCAATCCGGGTACCATCACGGAGAAGCTGGCACTGCATCAGGTGTCCCTGCATCTGGAGCCGGGTGATTTCGTCACGGTTATCGGCGGCAACGGAGCGGGCAAGTCCACGCTGATGAACTCCATTGCCGGTACGTATCCGGTGGATGAGGGACATATCCTCATTGATGGGACGGATATTACGAAGTGGGCCGAGCACAAGCGGGCCAGATATATCGGTCGTGTATTCCAGGACCCGATGATGGGGACGGCGGCTGGCATGATGATCGAGGAAAACCTCGCGATTGCATCCCGCCGCGGCAAGATGCCGACGCTGCGTTGGAGCTCGCCCAAGAGTCAGCGGGAAAGTTTCCGCGAGCAGGTGGCGTCGCTGCACCTCGGGCTGGAGGATCGGCTGGAGTCCAAGGTAGGCCTGCTGTCCGGCGGCCAGCGCCAGGCGCTGACGCTGTTGATGGCAACGATGGCTAAGCCGAAACTGCTGCTGCTCGATGAGCATACGGCAGCGCTCGACCCGAAGACAGCGGAGCAGGTCCTGAAGATCACGACGGATATCGTTGCCAGCCAGCATTTGACGACGCTGATGATCACACATAACATGAAGGATGCGCTGCGCTGCGGCAATCGCCTGATTATGATGTACGATGGGAAGATCCTGTTCGACATCAAGGGCGAGGAAAAAAAGAATCTCACGGTCAAAGACCTGCTCGCCATGTTCGAGCAGGCTGCCGGCAGCGAGCTTACGAGCGATAGTCTGCTGTTGAGCTGAGATACATAAAGAAACGAGAAAACCAGCCATTTCAAGGCCTTTTGCCGAGAGATGGCTGTTTTTTTAGTGGATCGATAAAATGGAATACTGACCTGTCCAAGAGATGAACCCGGAGGGTGAAATCGATTGGGTAACAGGTCGTACGCGATAAGCAGAGAACCACAAGCTTGCTTGTGTGTGAATCGCTTATGCAAAGCTAAACGTCCCAAGAGGTGAGTCCGAAGGACGAAGGCGATTGGCTGACGTTGACCGCAAAGTGGTTGCTTCTTTAAGTTACAGGTGACGAGTCGGCACAAGCTCAGCACGGGGTTCGGTGGAACTATTTTTTTGGCTTCCACTGAATGTCCCGCCCTGAGATTGTAGTATTTACTTAGCTGGCGCGCCGGTACCACGGCGCCGCAACGAATCGACGGACCTAGACAGTACCTACGGCGTGCCAGCCTACGGCAGTCGTTCCAGCCAAAAGAAATAGTTTCCCCTCGCCCTCCGTCGATTAGTGACGGCTTCCGGACAGTTCTCCTTTTGACGGTAGGTCTTGGTTCGATTCGAGCAGGTTTGTTGAATTCCATCATCGAAGGAAGAACCAGCAATGTAGCTGCTTTAGAGAAAAGCAGACATCGATGCATCGAGCCCAGCCGCGGGGACAGCACATAGCCATAAGTGGAGCTTTGGTGTTCTGCGTTAAGAAAAAAATTTGGGGCTACCACCCTTCCTTGAAAAAAACTTTCGTTCAAGCGAAGCGCGTTTAAGTTTGTTTTCAATGATTAATTAAAGCCCAAAATTTTTTTTAGCAGGTTACCTAGGTGGAACGTTGGCTATGTGCTGCCCCCGCGGCGGTCTAATTTCTTCGAACTAAGCGCTCCTTCGCTGCGTTATGTTTACTCGTTCTTCGAACTTTGTCTGAGCTGGTTTGATTGTACCTAGCCTCGGTGCTTCTTCGAGGAACTGAGTGACCTATTCCAGTTTGTCGATGTGATGTTGATGTATATATGAAAAGTACCTGTCCTTGTTTGGGCAGGCACTTTTCATATGTGCAATGGGAAATTTTGTTTTAGAGGTATTCCCGTGGTTTTATAGTTGAGGTGTCTTTAGCACCGTTCAGGATCAGGTTCAGCACAATGGCGGTCAGACTGCCAATCGTGATGCCGCTGTTGCAGATGAGCTGGACACTGCTTGGAACTTGCTGTAGAATGCTGGTACACCAATCGGTATCAAGGCGATGGCAATGCTGATGGCGATGACCATCATATTGCTGTTGCCCTCGAACTCGATACGGGACAGGGTCTTGATTCCGCTGGCAGGCAACCATGCCGAACATTGCAAGTCCGGCACCGCCGAGAACCATGTTCGGGATGCAGGCGACGATGGCGGCCAGCTTTCGGCAGCAGACCAAGCAGCATTAGCAGGACACCGCCGGTGGCTACGACGAAGCGACTGCGTACGCCGGTCAGGCTGACCAGACCGATGTTTTGGGCAAAAGCAGTATACGGGAATGCATTCAGTACACCGCCAAGTGCTGTGGAGAACCCATCGGCACGCAGGGCTTTGGTCAGGACGGTCTCATTGACTGGTTTGTCGACAATCTCGCTGACGGCGATGACATCACCCGTGGTTTCTGCCATGGTAACGAGCATGACCAGTGTCATGGCGACGCAGGCAGCTGGATCGAAAATCGGCATTCCAAAGGCAAATGGTGTCGTGATGCCAAGAAGGGCGGCCTGTCCGACGGCTGAGAAGTTCACATAGCCAAGACCGGCAGCAATCATGGTGCCAAGAATCAGACCAAGTAAAACGGCAATGTGGCTCAGGAAGCCCGTGAAACAGCGGTAGAAGAATAGGATGATCGCCAGTACGATAGCGGCGACCAGAATATAGGAAGGCTCAGCGAAGTCCGGTGCTTCCGGATTTGGGCCGGCAATCCAGCCAATGGCAACTGGCATCAGGGAGAGGCCAATGATCGTGATGACGGCCCCTGTCACAACTGGTGGGAAGAAACGCAGCAGTTTGCTGAAGAAATTAGCGACAATAAAGCAGATGATACCGGCTACGATGGCTGACCCATAGATGACTTGCAGGCCTTCCACGCCGCCACCATGCGAGTTGGCAATGATGATCATCGGCATGACGGCGGTGAATGTACAGCCCTGGACAATTGGAAGCTTAGAACCAATATAAGGGCCGAAGCTCAGCGTCTGAACCAGGGTCGCAATACCACAGGTAAAAAGATCGGCATTGATCAGATAGATCAGATGCTGCGTGTCCAGATGAATGGCACCGGCCAGTACCAGTGGCACAGCCACTGCTCCAGAGTACATAGCCAGCACGTGCTGGAATCCATAGAGCAGCTGCCGCAGAAAGGGCAGCTGCTCATCAACGGGATGGACGGATTGTTCCAAGATGATTCCTCCTAATTTATCAAGAAATAGAAACACATAAAGCATCTTTATTATAATATAATAAGGCAAAAAAAACTATGGTTTTCCAGTGTAATGATGTATACTGAGAACATATCGAATTTAGGAGGCTTTTATTCATGGAACTTTTGGAACAGCGGATACTTGACGAAGGAATTGTTCTTCCGGGTAATGTACTTAAGGTGGATTCATTCCTGAATCATCAGATTGATCCGAAGCTGTCGATGGCAATGGGCAAGGAGCTGGTTCGGCTTTTTGATGGAACGAAGATCGACCGGGTACTGACGGTGGAAGCATCGGGGATTGCTATCGGTCTGACGACAGCATTCGTTCTCGGGGTTCCGCTGGTATTTGCGCGCAAGAAAGCGTCGGTGCTCATGACGGAGCCGGTCTATATGGAAAAAGTCTACTCCTATACGAAAAAGGAGAGCGCAGAGATTACTGTACTGCAGAAGTTCCTGCCGGCTGGAGAAAACGTATTGCTTGTTGATGACTTCCTGGCTAATGGCGAGGCAGCATTGGGCATGGCTCGTATTGTGGAGAAGGCTGGCTCTGAAGTAGTTGGCATCGGTATCGCAATTGAGAAGTCCTTCCAGAACGGGCATAAACGCATACTGGATGCGGGTTATCATTTGGAGGCATTGGCCAGTGTGGCTTCGCTGGATGACGGCAAGGTAACATTCGTGCGCTGAGCTGTAAAAGCGGACAACGGAATAAGATCCTATCATACCGGGACTGAATTGTATTCAGCCCCGGTAATTTTTTTGTATCTGTATGTTTTAGCAAGGCACTTGTGCGATTGCGGTAAAACGTATATAATTACTGTAATGTTTGCTGTCATGACAGCAGTGAATACTATAGATAGTCGGAGGCGGTTGAAAACTGATGGAAGATATAATCGAAGCGATTGAGCGACTCAAAAAAGAGCGGCGGGCTATTATTCTGGCGCATGTCTATGAGCCGGATGAGATCCAGGAGATCGCGGATTTCACGGGCGATTCGTTTGCGTTGTCACAGAAGGCGGCGGCTACGGATGCTGAGGTGATTGTATTCTGTGGTGTGCGGTTTATGGCGGAGACGGCCAATATCCTGTCACCGGATAAGATTACGCTGCTGCCGGCGGCTGATGCGGGCTGTCAGATGTTTGATGATACATTGGAGAGCGAGGTGCGCCAGGTGATGGCGGAGCGGCCGGATGCTCTGCTGGTTTCGTATGTGAATACGCCGGCATCCGTCAAGGCGCTTAGTACGATCTGCTGTACCTCATCGAATGCGGTGCAGGTAGTGAATTCTCTGCCGAAGGACCGGGAGATTGTCTTTGTACCGGATGGCAATCTGGCTTCGTTTGCGGCGGAGCAGACAGATCGGAAGGTTACCTGCTGGCCGGGTGGGTGCCCTATCCATGGGCGGCTTACGGTGAAGGATATCCGTGCCGCAAAGGCAGCTCATCCGGGGGCGCTGGTGCTCATGCATCCGGAATGCCAGCCGGCGGTGCGGGCTGAGGCAGATTATGTCGGCAGTACGATGGGAATCATCCGCTATGCGCAGCAGAGCCAGGCGGATTCGTTCATTATTGCGACGGAGCAGGGAGTGCTCTATGAACTGACGGAGCGCTGTCTGCAGAAGCATTTTTATCTGGCTTCGCGGCAGATGCTGTGCGTCAACATGAAGAAGACGACACTGGAAAAGGTAAGAACGGCCCTGACGACACTGGAGCCAAGGGTCATTGTACCAGCAGAGATCCGGGATAAGGCCAGAGAGGCTTTGCAGAAGATGCTGGAGATAACAGGACGGTGAGATCATGCAGCGTTATTTGATGGATTTTTCAACGAAAGATATGCCGGTGAAGCAGAGCGAGTGTCTGGTCATCGGTTCAGGTGTAGCCGGACTGATGGCAGCCTGGACGGCAGCGAAAGCAGGCCGAAAGGTGCTGCTGGTGGTGCGTGATACGCTTTGGGACAGTAATACGAATAAAGCACAGGGCGGGATTGCGGCCTCATTTGGGGCTGATGATGAGCCGGAACTGCATGTTCAGGATACCCTGACGGCTGGTGCCGGACTGTCGGATGAGCATATCACCCGCATTGTCACGACGGAGGGGCCGCAGGATATCCGGGCTCTTATTGCCCATGGGGCGCAGTTTGACCGGAATGCGGATGGCACGCTGGCACTGGGGCGCGAAGGCTGTCACAGCCGCAACCGTATTGTCCATGCGAAAGGGGATGCGACGGGCGCTGAGGTTGCGCGCGCGCTCAATGCGATCGTGGCCCGGGAAGTGGATGTTGAGGTACTGGAGCATTGCTATGTGGTCGATCTCCTGACCAGCAAAGGCATCTGCTATGGTGCAACGGCGATGCATGAGGGGGAGAAGCTCTACCTGCGGGCCGGGGCTGTGATTCTCGCCAATGGTGGCTGCGGCCGTCTGTATGCCAAGACAACAAATCCGGAAGGCGCGGTCGGCAGCGGAATCGCGATGGCCTATCGTGCAGGTGCGGAGGTCATGGATATGGAGTTCGTACAGTTCCATCCGACGGCGCTGGCCATCAAGGGCTGCCCCAACTTCCTGATCTCGGAGGCGGTACGGGGTGCCGGCGCAGTGCTGCGCAATGCGGCTGGTGTCCGGTTCATGCCGTCGTATCATCCGATGGCTGAGCTTGCACCGCGTGATGTGGTGGCCCGTTGTATCTTCAAGGAGATGCAGGCAGCTGATGCCGGCCAGGTCTATCTGGATGCGCGTGAAATCGGCCAGGCGGCGGCCAAGTTCCCGATGATTGCGCAGACCTGTCTGGACTATGGCATTGATATCGAGCAGGAGATGATCCCGGTAGCTCCGGCTGCCCACTATATGATGGGCGGCGTAAAGACGGATGAATGGGGTCGGACCAATATCCTCGGGCTCTATGTGTGCGGGGAGACAGCCTGTACCGGTTTGCAGGGCGCGAACAGGCTGGCCAGCAATTCGCTGCTGGAGGGGCTGGTATTCGGACGCCGGGCGGCTGTGCATGCCGATGGTTATCTGTCGGTTCCGGCCGATGGCGAGAGAGAGGAGTGGATCGGAGAATCCTTGGCGGAGGCCCCGTCTGGCACGGCGGCCGTGACAGCTGGTCTGCAGGCTTTGATGGGACAGTTCCTGGGTATACGACGTGATGCAGTAGGGATTCATGAGGCACAGAAATCCATTGGCGCATTGGTCCAGCTTTATGAAGGCACGTTCGCTGAGACGCCGGAATTGCTGGATCTGCGGGCAAGGCTGGCGGTTTCCAGCCTGATTGCAGGGGCGGCCCTGCGCCGTCAGGAGAGTCGTGGGGCACATTACCGGACGGATTTTCCGGAGAAGAAGGAAATATGGCGGCAGCATTTTACGGACTGCCGGACAAATGAGATGGATCAGACAGGAGAGATGACAGATGACGTTCGGATTGGACAGACAGTTGCAGGCATGGCTTGAGGAAGATGTCGGTTGTGGGGATATTACAACCGAAGCAATTGTGGGAGCGGGAGCACGCACAAAGGCCATTATCCATGCCAAAGCACCGGGCGTGCTGGCGGGTATGGCTGCGGCAGAGAGAGTATTTGAGCTGCTGTCGGATACTGTGACCTTCCGGGCAAAACTGGCTGATGGCGATCCGTTGACGGCCACTTCGGTCATTGCTGAGGTTGAAGGTAGTGCGCGGGCAATCCTCACGGGGGAACGGTTGGCACTCAATCTGCTGCAGCATCTTTCGGGCATTGCGACCCGGACAGCTGCTCTGGCGGCTATCGCTGCGCCTTATGGAGCACGGCTGGTGGACACGCGCAAGACAACACCGGGATTGCGTCAGCTGGAGAAGTATGCGGTCCGTGTCGGCGGTGGCAGTAATCACCGGCTGGGACTCTATGATGCGATGCTGATCAAGGACAATCATATCAAGGTGGCAGGCGGCATTGCGGCTGCAGTGGAACTTGGGCGCCGGTATGCATCTCACATGACGAAGATCGAGGTCGAGACTGAGAGCCTGGCGGATGTGCAGGAAGCACTGACAGCAGGGGCGGATGTCATTATGCTGGATAATATGAGTCCGGAGCGGATGGCTGAGGCAGTAAAATGCATCAATCATCGTGCCGTTGTCGAGGCATCCGGCGGTATCGACGAGACGACGCTGGCTGCCGCGGCTGCAGCCGGTGTAGATGTAATTTCAGTCGGGGCCCTGACACACAGTGTGAAAGCACTGGACATCAGTCTGGATATTGGTGACATTAAATAGAGAATAAATTGATGTAAGAAGCTCCCTATCGGGCAGGACGAAACTGTCTTATGGGGGGCTTTTTATATTAATGGTAAATTGCAAGTGCAAATTGAACACTAATTTAATCAAGAAACATTATCAATAGTATAAACTTCATCGAGAAAATGGTCGAATAGCTCCGTTGGCGTATGGTAGCCAAGAATGCGACGCGGACGCTGGTTCAGCATATCGGCCATGTTCAGGACATCTTCATCGCTGAATGACTCTATCGATTTACCCTTGGGAATGAAATCCCTCAGCAGCCCATTATGACGCTCGTTTTGAGGGCGCTCCCATGAGCTGTACGGATGCGCGAAATAGATGGCGGTGCCTAGGCTCTCAAACTTGGATAATGTCTCGAATTCCGGGCCGTTGTCAGCGGTCATCGTCTTAAATACCTGACTAAAACGTTCTTTGCCGTATAGCTCCTGCAGCTTATTCATAGCATCCTCAACACCGGCACTGGTACGTCCGGAGATACGAATAGCTATGTAGTTGCGCGTTACCTTTTCCACAGCAGTAAAGGCAACTGCCTCACGGCCTTCCCGTTGTCCAACAACCGTATCGATTTCCCAATGACCGATCTCGGTTCCTTCGCTGACGATAGCCGGACGATCTTCAATGCTACGGCCTTTCATGCGTTTGTTCTTGCGATTCCATTTTCGGTGCTGCTTACGCCCCAGCGCCTGCGGAACATCAAAAAGAGAAAGCGGCAGCTTGCCAGCCCAGAGCATATTGTAGAGCGTTTTGGTGCAGGGAATCTGCTCCGGCTGAAACAAGTTTTGCAGCCTGGCATGGCCGACACAGGTATCCAATGACCACCGCTTCTTGCGGACATGTTCCACCATCCATTGGATGAAGGGCTCGCAGTTATCGCTGTCAAGTTTACAGGGACGTCTAGCATTCCTGCGATGTTCCTTATACGCCTGTTGGCCGCGCTTAGCCGTATACTTTGGCACTCGGCCACGACCGCCTTTACGCTCTGGTGTTCCACGCCGCAGTTCGTAATGAACGGTAGTGTGAGCACAACCAACCGCAGCAGCAATGCCACGAAGCGAATAGCCCTGTTCATGGAGTGCCTGAATCATGCCACGCTCATCCAGCGTGAGATGGTGACCCTGTTTACGACTTCTCTCGATTGTGTTAAAATTGGATTGATCCATAGTGATTACTCCTTTGTTTGTGTTGTTTAGCAA
Source organism: Selenomonas sp. (assembly GCA_022482925.1). GTDB lineage: Bacteria > Bacillota > Negativicutes > Selenomonadales > Selenomonadaceae > Selenomonas_A. Next base: position 42,722 of record JAKVOG010000012.1, read on the forward strand.
AACCATTTTAACACAGGAAGTCACTATGGATTTTTATTTTTTGATTAACTGTTCAACTTCATTATACAACCGACCATAAGTTGAAAAGCTATCGTCTGAAGAGTATATCACACGATAGCTTTTTATTATTAGCGAGTATTATCCTTGCAGGAAAGCAATAAATCCGTTATTATAGTATGTAATTGTGTAAATATCGTCTTTAGACGATGCGGTTCTGTAATTAACGGGAGGATTTGTCCATGAAAGATGAAACGAAATGCCTGCACTCCGGTTATACCCCGAAGAATGGGGAACCGGGTGTGATGCCAATCGTTCAGAGCACGACGTACCGGTTTGATTCGACGGAGCATATCGGAGCTCTTTTTGATAAGCCGATGGAATGCATGTATTCGCGCTTCGCGAATCCGACGGTGGATGCGGTTGAGAAGAAGATTGCCGATCTTGAAGGTGGTGTCGGCGCGATGTGCACGACGTCCGGTCAGGCGGCTACACTGTTCTCAGTCCTGAATCTCTGTAATGCCGGCGATAGCCTGATCTGTTCCTCGGCAGTCTATGGCGGTACAATCAACTTGTTTGCAGTTACCCTGAAACGCTTCGGCATTGAGTGTATCTTTGTCGATCCGGAGGCCAGTGAGGCTGACATCGATGCAGCTTTCAAGCCGAATACCCGCGCGGTTTTTGGTGAGACACTGGCGAATCCGGCTCTCATCGTCTGCGATATCGAGAAGTTTGCCAAGGCTGCGCACGCACATGGTGTACCGCTCATCATTGACAATACCTTTGCGACCCCGATTCTCTGTAAGCCATTCCAGTTCGGTGCGGATATCGTCGTGCATTCGACCACGAAATACATGGATGGACATGCCTTGCAGGGCGGCGGCGTCATCGTCGACAGCGGGCGCTTCGACTGGACAAACGGACATTTTCCGGAGTTCACGGAGCCGGATGAGTCTTATCATGGTACGATCTACACTAAGGAATTCGGTAACATGGCCTATATCGTCAAGGCCCGTATGCAGCTCATGCGTGATTTTGGTGCCTATCCGGCAGCACACTCGGCGTTCCTGCTCAACATCGGTCTGGAGACGCTGGCTGTGCGCATGCCTCAGTACGTTGAGAACGGCCGTCGGGTGGCAGAGTATCTGCTGCAGCGTACCGACAAGATCGAGTCCGTGGAGTATCCGGGACTGCCGGGGGACCGTCAGCATGCGCTGGCTGAAAAATATCTGGGCGGTCATGGCTGTGGTGTCGTGACGCTCGTCATCAAAGGTGGCAAGCAGAATGCGGTGAGGTTCATGGACAACCTGAAACTGGCGTGCAACGAAGTCCATGTGGCCGACATTCGCACCTGTGTCCTGCATCCGGCCAGCGAGACCCATCGTCAGCTTACCGATGAGCAGCTCGTAGCTGCCGGTATCAACCCGGGCATGATTCGCTTCTCGACCGGTCTTGAGAATATCGACGATATCCTTGAGGACATCGAGCAGGCACTGGCGCAGGTAGACTGAGCTGCTTTCAGCTTCATTATGACATCGGATCATGTCAGGTTATCTGATGCGGCTAAGAATCGAGGCAGGGGATATGAGCAGACAGGATGAGATCGGGCGAGCGTACTGGCTGATGTGGGGCTTTGGTGCGGTCGTGACGCGTGAGTGGCGGCAGGCGGCAACGGATGGACTGGGACATGACTTTTCCGGCCGCCTGTTGGAAGTGCCGGTCGGGACTGATGTGCTTACACTGCCGCTCTATCCCTGAATGGATTCCATGTAATTCCCGATAAAGAAAAAGCTTTTGCAGAGGTCCGGTCGCATCATGCATTGGCAACGTTTATCTGTCGGAAATAGCAGAACACGGGACGGCGGGAAAATCAAAATCTATATCACAATAACCGCAACTGTAACAGGCTGCGGTTATTGTGATATAGATTTTGATAGAAAATAGAGAATTATCTGACAGGATTTTTCACCCGGACCGCGAATGACTTAATATAAGTGATAAATGAAAGGTTGTAGTGAAATGTATATTCCAATTTCCAGACGTGATTTTGTGCAGTTGACCGGAGCATTGACAGTCGGAGCTATGGCCGGCGGATTCCTGTCGGCAGCAGAGGCGGCAGCCAGTTTGGGCTCCTCTGATGGTAAAATGCAATATGCAGGCCGGGATCTTCCGCTGCTCTATGCTGCGGATTGCTGCGTGGTTGGCGGCGGCCCGTCCGGTACCGCTGCGGCAATCAATGCGGCCCGTCATGGGGCCAAGACCGCGCTGATCGAACGTGGGACTGCTCTGGGCGTTTTGCAGACACTTGGCCTGGTGCTGCCGTTCATGCCGACCTATGCCCCCGAGAGTGATACTCCCTATGTGGCTGAAAACAAACAGAAGATGCTGGACCATGGCATAAACATGTCCGATGGAGTTACGGATGAGGGCTGGACCAACCCGGAGATCCTGTCGCTTCTCTATGATGGACTCTGTGCGGAGGCCGGTGTAGAAGTGCTCTATCATACGGTTCTCGTAGATACGATCCTGAAGGATGGGAAAATCCAGTATTGTGTCGTGCAGACCATTGCCGGCCTGGCGGCGGTGACCGCCAAAGTATTCATCGATGGCTCCGGGGATGCACTGTTGGCGCGGATGGCAGGTGTGCCAGCTGAGAAGGGATCGGACAAGACCGGCCGGAATCAGCCGATGAGCTTTCGGTTCGAGATGGGCGGGATTGACATCGAGAAAGTCTACCAATATGATACAGTAGATCTGCAGGATACCTGGTGCAAATCAAAGCCGCCGTATGTCGAGCTGGCCGAGGCAATGGGACGGAAACAGCGCTATAAGCTTGAATCCTTCTTCCAGCGTGGAGTAGAAGCCGGTGAGCTTCAGCAGGAGGATGCAAATTATTTCCAGGCTTTCGCGATCATTGGCAAGCCGGGAACGATGTCCATGAATTGTCCGGAACTGCCACATGAATTCAGTGCGACCGATCCGCTGTCCTATAGCCGTGCGGTGCGTTGTGGGCGCCAGATGATTCATCGGATCAGTCAGTATCTCATCAAGCATATGCCGGGCTTTGAGCATGCCTATATCAGTCGGGAAGCCACCATGCTTGGCGCAAGAGAATCCTGGCGTATCCGCGGGAAATTCTATATGACCGAGGACGACTATCATAACCGCAGCCGTTTCCCGGATGCCGTCGCCCGGACTGCCTATTTTATCGATGCCCATGGGGAACGCGTCGATGAAAAGATTCCGAAAGGGGAGTTCTACGAGATTCCTTACCGGGCGATGATCACGGATCAGGTATCGAACCTGCTCGTAGCGGGCCGCTGCATCAGTACCAGCTTCATCCTGCAGGCATCCATGCGCATTCAGCCAACCTGTATGAGCATCGGCGAAGCAGCCGGGATTGCTGCGGCCTGGGGACTGAAGCATAATACGGAAGTCAATGCACTGCATTGGGAAGAGATTCCCAAAGAGCAGCGCAGCTATTATACTAAAGGGTGAACGAGGTCGGAGTTCGTCAGGACAGAATCCATAGTGAGAGTGTCCTGGCCTGAATAGTATTTCGGGAGAGATGAGGAAATATATCATTGGGGGCCCAGTGGATGGACACGTATAAGAATCGGGAGAAATGATGGTCAGCGATTCTTTGTCTCAGCTGGTCGAGTAGCTCCAGATTTCGCTGCATAAGTTTCGGTATTAATAAGAAAAACAAATAGTAGAGGAAAAGCACCTCAGTGCACATTAAATGGATGACACTGAGGTGCTTCTGTTTGATCGGAATAGAAGTTTCTAAAAAACGCATCAATATGTTGCAATAATCCAACAACATATTGATGCGTTTTCATGACAAGAATCAAATAAATTCATAAAATTAGCGTAAATACGGCTTTTCTGAAGTTGGCACGCTAATTGCATTATAAAAGAGTGTAAGAAGGTAATAAGCAATCTGGTAATATGTCAACCCCATAAAAGAAAAGATTTCAAAAGGATTACCAGAAAATGAGTGCACTTAATAAGACTTTTCTTTCAAATTTCAAAAAAGAAAAGTATGTTCGAAAATATTAAGCTTGGACTACTCTGTCAGAAGAGTAGAGCTGATGATTGGCCAGCAATCCAAAAATCAGTCGGACAAATTTTCGAGCGGTAAGAGCGAGTGCACGTTTATGCTGATGAATTTTTACTTCATCATATTTTTTCTGGTAGAATGCAGCGAATTCGTCGCAGTGATTCTTTACATGGCTGGTCGCTTCAATCAGGTAATACCTGAGATAGGCATTGCCAGCTTTTGAGAGTGGTGTATCGTCAGCCTGGAAGTTTCCCGACTGATTCTCCCGCCAGACGAGGCCCGCGTATTTTGCCAGTGCCTCCTGGTTCTTGAATGCATCGATATACCCAATCTCAGACAGGATACCAGCAGCCATGACCGGCCCGATTCCTGGAATGGATAAAAGGCTTTGGTAAGCATTGGGGTCAATCCCCTTGAGCGTCTTCTCGATGGCCTTATTCACGGCCTTGATCTCAGTTTCATAGGTTGAGATCAGTGTGAAGGATGAAGCGATGGAGACCGTTAACGGCTCATACAAACATTTATCCAGTCGATAGGAGTTGCGGGCTGCCTGCTGAAGCAGGGAGGCTGTTTTTTCCGGATTGGGGAACCGATTATGTCCCTTTTCGCAGATGTAGCTGATGAGGTCTTCTGTAGGCATTTCAATAATCTCTTCCATCGAGAGAAAGTCGGTTAGTACCGAGGATGCCGTAGCCCCGAAGCTATTGGAAAAGGGCTGATCTTCCGCATCGAGCAGCGAAAACTCGCTGAACTTGAGGAAGATATTGGAAAGCATGTAGGCCTTTTCGCGTGTTAGCGCTTTGGCCAGATGCAGGCGATGCCTGGTCAGTCTTTGCAGAGCAAGGAACTGACTGCCACGCCAAGGCTTGGTAGTAATCCGGTTGGCACGAGCGAAATCAGCGATGACAAAGGCATCGACATAGTCGTTCTTGCCAAGGTCAATAAAGGACTTTTTGTAGTTCTTGATGGCCTTCGGATTCAAGCAGTATACCGCAGTGTGGAACGGAGCGAGGACATCACAGGCTGAAAGATAGTTCGCGACATGTATGCCGTAAAATGACGTAGATTCGAGAGCTACCACAAGTTTAGTAAGGTCCTTACGGGAACGCAGATAATCTGCAAGCCGATTGGCAAGTTCCACTGCGCCGGGCTGATTATTGCCGACCGCAAAGCTTTGAAGCGTCTTCTGGGATTCAAAATCCAGGAGTGCGACAACGTTGTTGCGGGAGCTGATGTCAATCCCGACAAAAAGAGTAGAAAGAAGATCCGCCTTCTTCAAAGTAAACCACCACCTTTCCGGCTAAGCGTTGGAAAAGTGAACAAGGAATTATCCTGATCTTAATTGCTGACCGCACCCTCGCTAATAAGCATTCACCCGTGAGAGGCAACGTTGCTGGAAACCACTCTCGCCCAGGGACGCAACATCTGTGTAAGCGGTATTTGACAACTAAGGCAGGCGTCAAGCTTTTCGAGCAGTCACCGATAGGTGCCGCAGGAGGTGAAAGACGTAACCTTGGCCACAAATCTCTAAAGTAATTGTAGCATCAGGAGTTCCATATTAGAAGTTTTTAACTGGTAAGCAAGGCGGAAATCTTGCTTACAAAATATATTATACGAGGAGGTTGTTTGATGAAGAAACCTGTTTTAGGAATTACGATGGGCGATGCGGCTGGTGTAGGTCCTGAGATCATTGCAAAGGCATTAGCTGATCCACAGATCTATGAGGTCGCACGTCCCGTTATTTTTGGCGATAAGAAGATTATGGAGCGTGCGGTGCAGATTACCGGACAGGCGCTGAAATGCTGCAGTGTGGCAGAACCATCTGCTGGTGGGCTGTCATTTGGCACAATCGATATTGTGGATCTGGATAATCTGCCGGCGGATCTGCCCTTTGCTCAGTTGGATGCACGGGCAGGCAAGGCAGCCTATGAATATATTGCGGCTGCTGTGGCGTGTGCGATGCGCCAGGAAATCCATGCAATCGTTACAGCGCCGTTGAATAAAGAGGCGCTGCATATGGGCGGTTGCCCTTATCCTGGGCATACGGAGATTCTTGGTGCACTTACCAATACGAAAGATTATTCCATGATGTTGGTGAGTGGTCCATTGAAAGTTATCCATGTGACTACACATGTGTCGATGCGTGAGGCTTGTGATCTGGTCAAAAAGGAACGGGTCGGGACGGTGATCCGGTTAGCTGATGAGACATTGAAACTCATGGGCATCGAGAAACCAAGAATCGCGGTAGCGGGTCTTAATGCCCATTGTGGTGAGCATGGGCTCTTTGGCACAGAAGATGATCAGGAAATCGCACCAGCAGTAAAAGCTGCCCAGGCGCTTGGTATCCAGGCAGAAGGACCGATTCCTCCGGATAGTGTATTCCATAGGGCGGCAAATAAGAAAGAATTTGATATTGTTGTCTGTATGTATCATGATCAGGGGCATATCCCCATCAAAGTGCTGGGGTTTGAGACTGGAGTCAATGTAACAGTCGGATTGCCCTGTATCCGGACATCAGTCGATCATGGCACGGCGTTTCCCGTAGCTGGGACAGGCAGGGCAGACAGCCGCAGCATGACAGAATCCTTGATGCTTGGCGCACAGATGGCACGTTCAAAGTTTGCGAAACAGTTATCTTAAATTTATTATATATATAAAGGAGCGATTTTTATGTTTAAACCAGAAGGCGTTATTACCCCGGTACTTACTACACTGAATAAGGATGAAATGTTTGATGCAGGTGCTTATAAGGCCTTTATCGATCATTTGATTGAGGCCGGTGTTCACGGTATTTTTCCATTAGGAACCAATGGAGAGTTCTATGCATTCTCCAAAGAAGAAAAATTGCAGATTGTTGCGGCAGCTGTCAAAGCTGTAGATGTACGTGTTCCGGTTTATGCAGGGACTGGCTGCGTGACAACGAAAGAAACCATCGAGCTCTCCCTGGCGGTAAAGGCCTTGGGCGGTGTGGATTGCCTGTCTGTGATCTCACCTTACTTTGTTGCCGTATCGCAGGATGATATCTATCGTCATTACAGCAGCGTTGCCAAGGCGGTCGATCTGCCGATATTGCTCTATAATATTCCGGGACGTACAGGAAATAATATAGACTGGAAGACTGTGAAGAGACTGGCTTCCTTTGAGAATATTATCGGTATCAAGGATAGTAGTGGTAACTTCGATAATACCCTGAAATATATTGAGAATACGGATCCGAGCATCCAGGTACTGATGGGCAGTGATTCGTTGATTCTTTGGGCACGGGACTGTCAAGTAAAGTGTGTAAATTAATTTAAAAAGATGCCTGATATTTTTGGACCATAGCGCCGACCCGTTCGTCAATAATCAGCTGGTTCATCACCATGGCCCAATTGCGAATCGAGCGCCCTTGCCATTTCTGGTAAAGTTCCTTGATTCGCAGATAGAACACCTTGAAAACGGCAGTCTCGCTGCTGAAAGAGCCTTTCTTGGTAACTTTACGGAAGCTCGAGTTGACGCTCTCTATCGCATTGGTTGTATACATCACACGACGTACATCGCTGCCGTAATTGAACAGTTGCTCTACGTGTCGGAAGTTGTCCTTCCACACACGGATGGCTCCCGGATACTTACTCCAGGTATCACAGAACCGCTCGAACTCAGCCTGGGCTGCTTTCAGATTGACTGCTCCATAGATCTTCTTGAGCTGTGCGGTAAAGGCCTTGTAATCTTTGCTAGGCACGTATTTCAGTGAGTTACGGACTAGGTGCACGATGCAGCGTTGCACGACGACATTCTTGAAGATGGACTTCGCTCCATCTTCAAGTCCGCTTACACCATCCATCGAAATGAAGCCGATATCCTGAACTCCGCGGGATTTGATTTCATCAAACACCTGCATCCATCGATGCTTGCTTTCTGTATCGCCCATCCACAAACCAAGGATATCTTTTTTGCCCTTCAAATCGTATCCCAAAATAACGTACACAGCCTGGTCTGAAACACCTTGCTCCGTACGCATGGAAACGTAGATGCAATCAACAAACACAAAAGGATAGAATGCCTTCAGTGGCCGATTTTGCCACTCGGTCAGCTCATCCAAAACACAATCCGTGATATTGGAGATCTGACCGGCAGACAGCTTGAAACCGTAGATGTCGTCAATGGTCGACGAGATATCCCTCTGACTCATACCACGGGCATACATGGCAAGCACCTTGCCCTCAATGGAAGAGACGTCCTTTTGACGCTTTTGTACGACTTGAGGCTCAAAGGAGCCATCCCGATCACGTGGAACATCGATTGGGACTTCTCCTGCGGACGTCTTGAGCGTCTTATGCGTATAACCGTTGCGGCGATTGGTCGTTTCTTTTTCATTACGCTCATTAGCCTCATAACCGAGATGATTTTCCATTTCACCATTCAGCATGGCCTCAAACATTGGCCCAAAAACATCTTTAAGGGCGTTCTGCATATCTTCAACGGTCTTGGGCTTATATTCACTGATGATAGCCTTAGCCAGGGACTCGCCACGTGTGGGTTGTTTCTTCGACATAAATTCATTACCTCCGCATGTGTTTGACATCCCCGACAGGGGAGCATAATCTAAACTGCTGGTGTCTTACTTACACAGTTTATTATACACTCCCAGCAGCTAGCTGGATTTCCTGTAAGGTATACGCTAATCTTCATATTTTCTTCACATTTCCTCTACAACTTCTGCATAGTCCTTTCTTATAATCAATGTATAAGAACAAAGGACATGACAGGAGGAAGATAAGATGGTTATGACGAATTATATGGATCTGTTGGCGGCGAATCAGCCCTGGAATCTGATCCTTTTCATGGTGATCCCCGTGGTATTGGCTGAGGCACTGGTGGCAACGGAGTTTTACATGGTGTATCACAAGGACAAAGCAGGCAGCCGCTGGCAGCAGTGGAATCGCAGGCTTGGTATTGCGGCTGGTATCTACTTCTCAGGCGTCGTGGTGTATCTGCTCACGCATGTCGTACCGTTCCTGGAGTGGCGGGGGACAGCTGATATTGCGGCCGTACTGTTCTACCTGTTGGGCGTGGTTCCACTGTTGGGGATTGCCCTGCTGGAACTGGGATTCTGGGGACGCAGCCTTTCGGTCAGCCGCCGGACGCACAGTCATTTCATGCTGCTGATCGGTTTCCTGGTCGTGAGCCATCTGGCCATGGTCCTGGGGATGCTCGATCCGCAGGTCACGGGATGGCGGCCAGCAGAGGCCGCACAGGTGCAGGAGATGACCATGGACGGCACAATGGAGATGCCTGCGCATGGTATGACAGGCAGTTCAGCTGCACACAGCGGACACGCGGGGATGGATCATTCACGTTGAGTCATTGTAGTCAAAGACCTTTCCGGGCAATTCACTTGCAGGCAGGGTCTTTTTCTATTAGAATGGAGACACATAGAGTGAAGACGGAGGTGCATCATGGACGCGTATTCGGTGCTGCTGGTAGATGATGATAAGAAACTGCTGGCTGTCCTGCAGGAGTGTTTCCAGCAGGAAAATTTCACGGTGTATACGGCGGGGGATGGCCGGGCGGCGCTGGAGGCATTCGAACAGTATGCCCCCAGTATCCTGGTGCTGGATCTCATGCTGCCGGAAATCGATGGCCGTGAGGTTTGTCGGCGGATCCGGCAGAACAGTGCGGTGCCTATCCTCATGCTTACAGCCAGGGATGATGAGCTGGATCGTTTATTGGGCTTGGAAATTGGTGCGGATGACTATGTGACGAAGCCATTCAGTACGCGTGAGGTCGTGGCTCGTGTGCGCGCGATTCTGCGCCGTACTTATGGTGAGTTGGCTGAAGCACCAAAAGCATTGCAGGTCGGTGAACTGAAGCTGGATCGTGAAGCCCATGCGGTCTGGCGGTCTGGGCAGCTTATCGAGCTCACGCCCATTGAGTTCGGCATCCTCGAAGTATTGATGAAGAATCCGCGTCGAGTATTCAACCGCCTGCAGTTGATGAAAAATACACATGGTTTTGCGTTTGATGGCTATGAGCGGACTATGGATGCCCATATCCGGAATCTGCGGCGTAAGCTGGAGCCTGATCCAAAGAATCCACGTTATATCCAGACCGTCTATGGTGTCGGCTATAAGCTGGGAGGTGGACAGACATGAGGAGATTGCGCAGCATACGCTATCGGATCATGTGCATGACATTCTTCCTGGTGCTGCTGACCGTCTGCAGCCTGGTATTGCTGGCGAACCAGCAGATGGAGCAATTGTTTCAGGAGTATCTGCAGGTGCAGCCATCAGTGATGGCTGATATGACGATGGGGGCGCCGGAGCATCTGTTCCTGATGTCGGTGCACCGGTCGCTGCTCTGGGTTGGGCTGTTCTTTGTTCTGGTGGGCCTGCTGATGAGTTATTTCCTGGCGCGTAACATCACGATACCGCTGCGTCAGCTCAGCCAGGCGGCGGATCATATTCGTCAGGGCAGGCTGGGGCAGACCGTCACGGTGCATGCACAGGACGAGGTCGGCCAGCTGGCTGCCGTGTTCAATCAGATGTCAGTGGAACTGGCCCGCAACGAGAAGCTTCGGCGGGAATTTCTGGCCAATATCGCCCATGAGCTGCGCACGCCGCTGGCAATCCTGCAGGGCAATCTGGAGAATATGATCGATGGTGCAGCACAGCCGGATATGGCCCGATTGTTTTCGCTGCAGGAGGAGGTAATGCGACTGAATCGGCTGGTCTCAGACCTGCGCGACCTTTCCTTAGCCGAAGTGCATCAGCTGGAACTGCATCGCCAACCGACGGACATCAATCAGCTGCTCACTGGTGCGGCTGGGATGCTTGAGCCGTTGCTGGATGAGAAGAATCTGCATTTCGAATATGATCTGCAGGCCGATCTGCCGCTGGCCACCGTGGATCCCGATCGTATTCGGCAGGTATTTTACAACATTTTGGTGAATGCGGTGCGCTATACTTTCCCGGATACTACGATCCGGCTGCACAGCTGGCTGGAAGATGGCGAGGTATGGATCGAGATACAAGATGAGGGGCCGGGTGTGGCGGAGGACGATCTTCCCCGGCTGTTTGATCATTTCTATCGCACGGATAAATCCCGGAGCCGTCAGAGCGGCGGCTCCGGGATTGGCCTGTCGCTGGCCCGTCAGTTTATGGAGGTGCACGGTGGTACGATTGCGGCCAGTAACCGCAGCAGTGGCGGGCTGATTGTTCGTATGGGATTTGGCCCGTTATGAGCAATTTTGCCGTGATTGTCTGATATATGAGGTGTTTAAAATGGAATCATTATTTGCGTTACTGATTATTATTCTGGTTCTTATTGCGCTGGGTATTCCGTTGACGGTTGCCGTAGCAGTAGCTTTTGTGGCATCTGTGCTGGTACTGGCACTCTGGGTAGGGGTAGCTTTGTTTAAGGTTGTTCTGCTCCTGATACCGACTGCTATTGTTGGTATTATCGTGGCTCGTGTTGCCGAGCGCCTGGGGATGCCCAGGCGCAAAGCCGAGAACGTGGGGCTGGCTGCGACCCTGCCCTGTCTGTATTATTTTTTCTTCAGCTGATCGTATTGAGTGGAACCGACACGGGAGAGGATATGCGATATGTCAGGTGGTGGGGCTGATTGTTGGTGGTGGCAAATACAAAGCCGGTTCCTGGCTATGAATCGGACGCGAATCTAGTGCATGTCATCCATGAAACTGATAAATTTAAGGAGATTATCAAAATGGGAAAGTATTGTTCAAAATGTGGAACTGTGTTGGAAGAAGGAAATAAATTTTGTACAAAGTGTGGTGCAGCAGCACCAGTTATCATAGAGCAACCGGTTGCTAATCCTTATCAGGATACATTGCCATATATAGATGATCAAGGGGTAGTGGAGATGTTTTTCCGTAGTGATGGCCGCATCAATCGAAAACGATTTTTGATACGATCTGTTGTAGTTTTTATAAGCTGGCTCGTTTCTTTGTTTGTAATAGAAGCAACTATAGATGTGCTGATTGCCTTAGGGGGAGTATTACTGTTGGTTAGCTTAGTATCGGGATGGATGTTGAGCATTCGACGTTGTCATGATCTGGGATTATCTGGTTGGGCGTCTCTGTTGTTGCTGATACCCCTGCTGTCTTTTTTTTTCGTACTGATTTTATTATGTAAATCGGGGAAAAATGGTCCCAATGGCTATGGAGCGGATCCTTTGAGTTAAAGTTGCTGCTCTTTTTTTATGTTTTATGTAAACCTGTATAGTTTAGAAGTCGCTACAATTTAGAACCCCAAAATACAATTTAATCTTTAGAAAAATAAAATTGAGTGGCAGGATTTCTATTTTTCGTGTAGAATAAAAATACACTGTGAATTTGATTAAAATGGCATTAGAGGCGCAGGCAGGGATGTCCGCCGGAAATTGGGGTTGAAGGTGATGGTGAATGGTTGAAGGCTGGTTCTGTTATTTTTGGAAGAAATAGCAGGGACCAGTTTTTTAGGTTGCGTGAAGCAGATCATGCTGGGGAGGACTTAACAAATGAGATGGACTTCGTATATAGGCGTACTTTTCTTGCTTGCGGGGGTGGTGTGTGTATCTGGATGTGGATCTGATGAGTCAGGTGATGCGGCAATTCCTAGTTTTTTTGTGCAGCAGGAAGCTTCATCAGAAAAAACAGACGTTGATGTGTATTGGGATGCAACGTATTCCATGCAGGGGTATACAACCATACCGGAGGGGAATGTGTATCGCAATCTGCCTGATGGGCTGGAAGATGTCGGTAATTCGATGGGAAATACCAAATTTTTCCGTTTTGGTGAGCAGGTTCAGCCATTAGAAGGGCGTGAGCATCGCCATTTCAGTGAGGTCGGTTTTTATGATGAGACAATAACAGCGATTCATACGGTAGTGGATACCGCTGATACCAATCATTTGTCTATTATTGTAACAGATTTATTTGAAAGTGATGCAGATTGGAGTAATGTTGCCAAGAAGATCAAGGATAAGTATTTTGCTTCACACCTGGCGGTCGCTGTTATTGGTATAAAGAATCCATTTAATGGGGATATCTTTGATGTAGGCGTAGATAACGCGAAATTTAATTACAATAGTGGTAACAATCCAGAGCGATACCGTCCGTTTTATATGTTGATTATGGGACATGAAGGTCAAGTCAGAGAGTTCCTGCAGCGTTGGAAGGATAAGAATCCTGGCGGAAATGAGATGCAGTATATGCTGCTGTCGGGGAACCTGATGGAGAAGGCTCCAGACTTGTCAAATATGGAAATACAGGATAGCAAGAACATATTTGCTGATGAGAAACTCAATGTAACGGATAAACGGGTGAAGGAATTCGGTATTAATGATGGTGATGAATCTGTCGAATTAAAGACGGCGTTCCATTATCAGCCTTTGCCGAATGGATGCTCAGTAGACATCAGCAAGAGTAAGCCTGTCGTGCATGTTTATTCTCTGCAGGATGGCGAATGGAAGGATTCCGGTAAAGATGGGGATGCAGTTTTTAACATTCAGGAAAATGGATCCCAAACGGGCGATTATCAGTTGAGTTTGAAATTTACACCGGATAAGACGCTTAATAAGGATCAGATCAATCTGGTTTATGCAGCAGTCGAACCAGGTTATAACGGACTGGTATTACCAGCCTGGGTAAAACAGTGGAATATGGATAATCCGGCAGGGGTAACACCAGAGAACTTTGATGGTTCCAAGACGATTAATTTCATGCATTTGGTAGAGTCACTGAAAGATTCAGTGTTGGATGCGGCGAAACCGGCATTGGCTAATATGACCCTATTAATTAAATATTAATCATCCAGATGTGGGGAGGAGTAGATTTATGGATAGAACGAAAAAAACGGTTGTGGAGATTTTGGGCATTATACTGGCATTTTGTTTGTTGGTAATTATTGTCTATTATGCAGGTTCAGGAATTTCCAAGACATTTTTAAAGGCCGGAGAAGTTACGCATGCGGTATGGACTAAGCATTATATGGGGTTAGTCCGGGTACTGGGAATCGTAACGTGTATTCTTACACTGGCATGGTATTTTTTTGCCAGATTCTTTTTCAAAATCACAAATCCGTTCGGCGTGGGAAAAAGAACGATATGGGTGATCATCGGTGTAGTCAATTTGCTGGCTTGTATAGTAGTTCCTATGCTTTATGTGCATAATGATACGGTAGTCAAACTTGGAGCACCATTATATGTTTTATTCCTGCTGTTATTTGGTGTGATTGGCTATTATTCCTGCAGCTTATTGGCAACCCCGGCGAGCTATAAATATACACCAATTGGTGCGGAAAAACTGTGGAGAGGGATGCTGAGGAAAAGGAGAACGAAGGAATGAGCTATTATTTTATTTCAATTGGTGGTTCGGGAGCAAAGGTAATGGAAGCTGTTACGCATTTATGTGCTGCGGGAATGCTTCCAACAGAAGAAAAATTATATATCATGTCAATTGATCCGGATGTGGGAAACGGTAATCTGGCACGCAGCAGTGCAGCGCTGCATTGCTATAATAGCTTCCAGTTGTTTAAGACCGGTGCGGATACACCATTGTTCAAGAATAAGGTGGAACTGGCGAATCCTTTCGTTTGGAATCCGACTGAGCATGATAAATGCCTGGATGATGTAATGTCTTATCAGGCGTATAGGGGGACGCCAATTGGTGATCTTTATGAAGTCCTTTATACCAAGAAAGAGCGCAGTACGCTGTTAAATGAAGGCTTCCGTGGTCATCCATCCATTGGTGCTGCCGTCATGGCAAAGAAGGTAGCTATGGATAAAGATACGGCAGAACTGAGCAGTGATGATGAACCGTGGAAACGGTTTAAGATGCTGGTCAATCAGGATGCAAAGTCGGGATCGGTTGCTCGTATATTTTTAGCTGGTTCTGTGTTCGGTGGTACAGGAGCTGCTGGTATGCCGACAATTGCGAAACTTTTGCAGCAGACCTTTAAGACGCTTTATGATGAGGGGAAGGTACTGCTTGGTGGTGCACTTATCCTGCCATATTTCTCATTCTCACCAACGCGTACTGATTCACTTACTGGACAGGTTTATGCGTCTTCGGAGAACTTTTTGACGAATACGCAGGCTGCGTTGAAATACTATTCGGTGAAGAATAAAGATGAGGATATTTATCATTCTATGTATTTCATTGGGGATAATATATTAGCTCCAGTACAGAAATTCAGTGTAGGATCCTCCAGCCAGGAAAACGATGCACATGTGGTGGATCTCTATGGTGCGCTTGCTGCCATAGATTTCTTCCAGACTGATGTGACTAAGTTAAAGAAATGTTCGTATATTACGCATGCGGACGATAATCGTTTCAGCTGGAGTGATTTCCCTAATCTGGTTTTCAAGGATTTGAATGGGAATGAAGAGTCAATTCCGTTGAAGGATCGATTTGCGCAGTATATCCGGTTTATTTTTGCATATGTGCATCTGGTTAAGCCGGTGCTGAAGGATTTGAGTGCAGGTCATCTGAAAGATTATCAGTATCCGTGGTTTATCGATTATCTGGAGGACCTGAATATTGATACGCTGGAAGTAAAGAATTTTGAGGAGTATACAGAGTGCTTTGTTCGTTGGTTGCTGCAGTTGGAAGGCAAGGAGCAGCATACGCGCAATATAGAGCTGGTTCACCCAATGGTTATTGCCGGTCTTAATCCGGCAAGTATTCATGGAGAGCTTTTTGCGAATTGTGTGATTGGCGAGGATAGTAAGATTACGATTCATGAGTTATGGTACCGGTTGACGGAAAGTGACTGTCGCGATGAGTATGCAGATGGATTTGGCCGATTCCTGCGTGTATTATATGATTGCTGTGAGAAGAGATAAGGAGGCAGGAAAGAATGGCAAATCAATATTATCCATTATTACCGAAACTGAAGGAGAATTCAGCAGTTACTCCGGATAAAGTCAGCATCTGGGAAGATGAGACTTATGATTTTTTGGACAGCCTGATCAAGAGCCTGGCTGTTAGTGGTGATATCACGGATATGGGAAGTATCGATTCTATTCCAGATGTGTGGGCGCGTCCGCTGTTGTTTGAGATGGCTTTATTTGATAAACAGAATACAGCTGAGCAGCAGTTCGTGCAGGGATTGCATAAGCGAGTTGTTGGCGAATGGCGCAGCTTGCTGGCAATGCTGGCATTGAATGATATCAAGCATTTGAACTTACGGGCACAGGAAGTTCGTATTGACGGTGGCAATAATGCCAGCAGCATTGAACGTATTCTGAAAAATCTGGCACCGGGCAAAGCCATTAGCGACGATACTGGCTGGGATGTAGTTTATGTTATTTTTTATCGCGAGGTGCCGATCGCGATGACTTCACCAACGACGTTGGTTTCAGCTGCTGCGGATTATATGAATGCATTCGCGGGGGATTTACCTCAACCATGGAGTGATAATGGCAGTTATCTGGTCGACCCGATTCCATATTTGACAGACGAAGATTTGAGCTGTTTGTATGCCTGGTTGCAGAAACTGCGAGAGAATTTGAATGCGTATGTACGGAATAAGGATGATAATGAGGCCTATCTTATGACGCAGGAACGGATTGAGGATTACTGCCGTGCGATAGAGCAGCAGTATCGTGGCCGGCAATTACAGGGCAGCTATAAATTCAATGAGGGCTGGCTGAAGATAAATGCGGGCTTGTTCCGTTCACTCGATCTTTCTATTCAGGCGAAGGAAGCAACCGCTGAAGATTCGGCTGTACGCATTAAGCCGTCGCGGGAGTCTACAACGGGTAAGGATATCCTGCTGATTTCACCGGATATGCTGAGCGAAGTTGCTGCTGCCTGGAATATTCCTATGACGCAATTGGTAGTATGGCAGGGAATCACGGCTAATGATATTCGTGAAGACAGCTTGTATAACGGAGCGGGACAGATTGGCTCCGTTATACTGAAGAATGCGGAATATCGCCGCCCGGAAGAATTCTTTACCGAGTCGATGGCCGTTATGGAGCCGCGGAATGCTTTGAAGGGAACGATGAAGGTCCGGGGGGAGGAACTGCTGGCCTCAGAGAATCTCAGCATCGTTTTACCGATACGGCAGGAACTGCTGGAGTATTTTACGACAGAAGATATTGCGGATCGGGTAAGTATCGAGAATACACCAGAAGAGATCCTGGTTCATTTTGCGTTCCCACTATCTGGGACTGGTATGAATTATCGTGATTACGATTATGTCAAACATTATTCCAAGAAAGAGCTGGTCTATCTACAGAAGAACGTGCCGGTTATTGAGATCTGGCCAAATATCCGGCGGGATGGCTGGAAGAAGTACTATCTGTACTATGAGAATTCGGAAGCACAGAACAAGGAAAGCTTTGAAGCCGGTAAGGATTTCTTTTATGTGACACCATGGACTTATGGCGTAGAAAATTCTGCTGATGTGCCAGAAAATGGACTGGCAAATCAGTATACTGCCCGGTTGCAGGATTTTCCGGAAGTCCTGCGCTGTACGGTCAACAGCTCGGTTCAGGGAAATGTGCGCAGTATGACTGTGGATATTGGCATGCTGTTGCTTGATCGTCCCAAACAGGCAGTAGTCAATGCATTGACGAAATGGCAAGTAGGTATTGATTTTGGTACATCCAGTACGATGCTCTATTATAAAGACAATACACAGGAACCAAAACCACTGGCTTTTGAACCGAATTTGTTCCAGGTTACAGAGAGTGGTGCAGCACGCAACAATACCTGGTACACCTTTATTCCGGCGGCATCAATTCAGGAAGACGGATCGTTCTTAAGTATTTTCCATCTTTTGAATACGAAGAAGGTCCATGATGTGATCCGGCCATTGCAGGACGGACATATCTTTGCATTGAGCAAGAAGCTTATGGATGCGAATCGTACGGATCCAGGCACGATTGATGCAAATCTCAAGTGGCAGTCGGATGATACAGGCCGGTATAAGGCTACGGCTTATCTTGAGCAGATCTGCATGCAGAGTGCTGTAGAAGCAGCACTGGCAGGTGCTGCAGAAGTGAAGTGGAATTTCTCTTATCCAGCAGCATTCTCCGATGAGGAGCGGGAGTCATTCCGGAAGATGTGCCTGAAGGCAATCATGAATGCAGATGAGGATACTTGCTTCAAGGGAACGCCGAATTTCCTGGATACACAACTGGAAAGTGTAGCTACGGCATTGCATTTCAATAAGCTGAATAATAGTGATACGAATTTCGGTGATGGCGCGATTTGTCTGGATATCGGTGCCGGGACGACAGACATTTCAGTGATCAGTGGACGTCCGGGACGGATTGTCTATCATTCGTCTATCCGCTTTGCCGGGCGGTATTTGTTTGGCCCGGTATATCGTTATAAATATGACGTGAAGGACTTGAAGTACGATCGCGAGCTTACTGGAATCGGCTTTGCTGAATATGATGCCGATATGCGTGAGAATAGCGAGAGCTATCTTGAGAAACTGGCCAATGATACAGGCAGCGACAAGACGAAAGAGATGTTGCAGAAATCACAGTTCGGCATGGCGGGAATCTTCTATTATGTCGGAAAGATACTGGCTAAGCTTCATGAGAAGGGTATCTATGGGGAAGACCATGTTCCAGACATCTATGTGGGCGGAAATGGTTCTCGTGCTTTTTATTGGCTTACTGGTGGCGGAATATTTGACAGCAACAGTGTAAGGATGCGTGTGCTGAAAAAAATGCTGGAAGAAGCTTCTGGATTAGATAATAGCTATGCGTTTGATATTTATCTCAGTGATAAACCAAAAATTGAAGTGGCAAGCGGTATGATTGAAGAAAGACCGCGCCATCGTTTGTTTGACGAAGAAGAGATGCAGCAGAATCTCTTCGGAGATACAGAGGATGAATATGTCTTTAGCTCGGTCCTTTGTGGTGAAGACTACAAGCTTAATGGGGAAATACATGACAAGGACTCCTTCATATCAGCCAGAGATATTTCTGCCGGTATTGAGATTGAGGAACTACTGGAGTTCCAGGGTTTTCTTGAGAAATTCAACAAAAATCGTAAGAGTGATTGGTTGAATGGTATTCTCCTTACGGATGACCAGTTGCGAGAGGTTCGGAAACGTGTTTATAACTACTATATTGCAGAGAAGGGGAAAGATATCAAGGAGATTCATGTTGAGCCGGTATTCATATTGGCCTTGAAGAAATTAATGGAGATGTTGATCAATGACTGAAAATAGATGGAGGCGTCAACTGCTGGCAATCAGTACATTGAGTGCTGGTTGCTTGTGGCAGGGAATGGATTTAGCGGTGGCAGCAGGTAATCAACTGGATGAGCCGGATTTTGCACCAGCCCCACATGGCGGTCCGGACTTGCCACCGGATATGACCGGGATTTTTGGTGGATTGATGACTACGGATCTTGTTCTATGTGCGGTCGCAGGAGTTTTCTTGTTTTTGTGCCTTATTCTGTTTGTATTGTATTTACGGCAAAGTAGTTCCATCAAGCGGTTGCATGATGAACAACGGAAAATGCGTAGGGAACTGGATGATTTGCATAATAAACTGACTCAGATGCATAACGCGTCCAGACAGGACCAGTATATGGCTGATAAAAGCTATGATCCGGATGATAGGGTGGCGATTATTGCTGGAGGACATAGGGTTCAGCAGGCACGTCAATATGAACAGGCTTCGTTGGCTTCAGACACGACTAATCGTCCACCAATGCCATCGGCTGTTGGCAGACCGGCTCCAGCTGCTGTTGTTGAGGATTTTCTGGCTGAGTATAATCGGTTCATGAATCAGTCACTGACGGGGCTGGCGATGAAACAGGCTAGAGAAGCTTTGATTGCTAAGTACCGGGTAAGAACGTTTTCTTGCCAGAATGCCGCTGAGCGTGCGTACCAGCCAACGATGGCGCCGGATTATCAGAGTGTAGAGACCGGCGGAGATTATTGGGCTGTTCAGATCAGTGAACGAGAGGGCTGTTATGTCGTTCCCAATCCAAAGGTGACTTATGAATCACAGATTCATGGTGCTGGTGGCATGAAAGAGGCATTTGCTTCTAATTATCATGGCGGTTCTTTTGGGCATATAAAAGTCATTATTCCGGCTCGTTTTACTTGTGTCAATAATCATTGGACTGTACTTGCACCAGGAAAAATCGAAGTGTATTAAGCATTCAGAGAGAGGATTTATTTTATGGAGGAGAATAAGGTGCGTTCAGTTCGGGATATATTCCGCCAAATTCTGGATGAAGATAGGAATTTGTTGAACAGTCGGGATGAATTGAGTAAGAAACTGGAGCAGGAAGTACCGGCCGCATTGACGCGGGATATGAAACCAATCCAGACGGCGCTTCAGCAGAATATAGGAGAGCTGTTTCTTGCGACTCCGTCAGACGATGCTGAAAAACAAGCCGCGGTTTGTCAACAGGCAGAAGAACTGCTACAGCAGGATGGTATGTTGCAAAATCGGGCGGCTGATGTTGTTAGTACATTTGCTTATGCAATGGGCTGGAATGATGAGCCTGAGGTAGTACGCACAGAAGAAGATCCGGGTGATCCGCTTCAGGATGAGGTGCCGAAAGAAGCTGAGGTACAGTTGGTACCGGCTTCATGGACTTGTGCCTGTGGCACAGAGAATACAGGCCGTTTTTGTACCTCCTGTGGAGCACCTCAAGCCGGTATAGAGGATACGCCAGATCCTGGTCAGACAGGCTGGACTTGTACCTGCGGACAGCAGAATACGGGCCGGTTTTGTATTTCTTGCGGAAGTGTGCAGCCTGGCGTGGCGGATACAGGGCAGAGCAGCGCGATGACTACGTTAGCTATGCAACCGATTGATCCGGTTAATGCATATCCCAATTCCTCAATCGGGCTCCAGCCGCCCATGTATCAGGCGCCACCGAAAGACAATAAAGCAAAGATCCTGTTGGTTGCGGCTATTGTTGCTTTGTCGGCTGTATTAGTCTTTTTTGTCGTGCGTGGTATTGGCAGCTCTGCAACAGGGGATTCATCCTATAGTTCAGTGGGGAAAACTGCAGGTGATAAGAAAACACCAACGGTTGATTCGGATCTTTCATTGGGGGGGGTATCTATTGGTTATAGTGTAGATAAACTTCATGAAGTGCTGGGAAATGAAAAAGAGCAGCGTAAGGGGGATTATGGAACTACCGTATACGTTTATACTGGCATCAAAGTGGCAGTGAAAGATGGCCTGATTGTAGGACTGACTTCCGATGGTACTGATGTCAAGACTAAACGGGATCTACATGAAGGTTCAAGTCTGGATGATGTTTTTTCTGCGTATGGCAAGGATTATCAACTTTCTGAATATGATGGTAAGGATTTATACGAATACACATTCACCACAAAGGATGGCGGACAAGGGATACTACGTTTTGCGGTGGTCAAGTCCAGTAATGTAGTGAATTACATTAGTGTACGGGCCCTTCAAAAGGAGAATACTACGCGTCCGGCTCAAGCCCCTGTGGATGTACAGGGAGCACAAAATCGTTTATTGAGCTATCATCAGGCAATTTCAAATCATAATCTGAAGGCTGCCTATAATATGCTGACATCCAGTATGCAGAACCAGATGGGAACCTATGGCAGTTATGCGGATGGTTATCGTATGACGCTTACCAGCACGGCGGGGAATCTTCGGGTACTTTCATCGGATGCGACGCATGTACAATTGAGTTATGACCTAAGAGCCAGAGACCGGGCCGGCAACAGAGTACTGGTCCAGAATTTTTCCGGTTCGGCAGAATTGGTATTGATTAACGGTACCTGGTATATTGACTCTATGGCGGCCAATAAACAGGGAGAGCATTTCGAATGAGTTTGAATCCGGAAAATCCGCGATATGGTTCGGGCCTTCGTCGTAAGATATGGATTGCTTCAGGTTGTATCTTTATTTTGGCCGTCTTGGCGGGCATTCTTTATGGCAGTGGCATTGCGGAGAAGAATACACAACCAACGGTAGAAACGAAGGCAGTGGTAGACAAGCCGCTTACTGTCGATGAAAAAGTGGACAAACTTATGACTGAGATGACACCGGCAGAGAAAATTGGTCAAATGATGATGATTGGGGTCAAGGGGACTGATGTAAATGCAGACAGTCTTTACATGCTTCATGAATATCATATGGGCGGGGTCATACTCTTTGACCGCAATATGGAAAATCAACAGCAGGTAAAGCAGCTTATTGGTAATCTGCAACAGCAGGCAGATGAAAAAGCACCATTATTCGTAGCCGTAGATGAAGAAGGCGGTGATGTTGCTAGAATGAAGGGGGGATTGCAGGCACCTCCCTCACAAAAGGAAATTGGGCAGAGCGGTAAGAAACAGGCAGCAAAAGATTGGGCTGTGAAAACGGCAGTATCTTTGAAATCAATGGGGTTTAATATTAATTTTGCCCCTGTGGCGGATGTCGGTTCAAATGATAGACGCTCTTATAGTAAGACTCCTGCGGAAGTAACTGCGTTTGTGAAGGCAGCTGCTGGGGGCTATGAGCAAGAAAAAATGTTATATAGTTTGAAGCATTTTCCGGGTATAGGGAAAGGAAAGATTGACTCACATGTTGATGCCTATCGAATTCCTGTGGATAATGAAACATTGCACCGTGAAGATTTGCTTCCCTTTCAGACATTGATCCGCGAAAAAAATCCGGATAATTTCTTTGTACTGGTATCGCATCTTACGTATCCAGCTTTAGACGAAACATATCCTGCCAGCTTGTCTAAAAAAATCGTGACAGGGGTTTTGCGTAATGAGATGGGCTATAAGGGCTTGATTATTACAGATGATACCGAGATGGGGGCCCTGTCCAAGCATTATGAGTTTAAGGACATTGGCGTTAAGGCAGTCGAAGCCGGTGTGGATATCGTTATGGTATGTCATGAATACGAGCATGAAAAAGAAGTTTATAATGGGCTGTTAAAAGCGGTGCAGAGTGGAGAAATCAGTCAGGAAAGAGTAGATGCATCGGTGAGACGTATTTTACGAGTGAAATTGCTTCATCTGATGTAGAACATGATAGACAAGGTAAAAGAGGGTGACTGCACATGAATCATTTACATAATTCGGGAAAGTTCATGGCTTTGTGGAGCATCGTTATGCTGGTCATGTTGTTTATTAGTTCCGGTTGTGGAGATGAAGAAGATGATGTGGCTGTTATGACTCCGCGCATGATTGCTGATGTAAACAAGCCGGGGGTTGTGATGATTACCAATGTCTATAAGGCAAAAATTACAGTACCATCATGTACGGTTTCCGCGGAGCAGAGCCAGCGTCTGATGGTGCAATTATCTGCACGGATGAGGCAGGGAGAACTGCGGTCACAGCAAGATGTGTTGAATGCCTATGTCTCAGCGATTGCACAGCATCCAGACCAATACCTGGTTCCTTCAGCGGTGCAGATAAAACAGGATGTTGAAGCCGGTTGTATGGGCTCAGGATTCATTGTGACACAAGATGGGTATATTGTGACGAATGCTCATGTGGTTTGTGCTTCGGATGATAATCTAAAGGAAATATTGGCACAGGAAGGGCTGCAGCAAATTATCAAAACCAATATTCAGGACTTTCAGCGAACGCTTTCTGGTCAGGGGTATTCTGTATCAACCGATCTGCTGGATAGCCTGAGACAGGCTGTAATTGAATTCTATGCACAGCATTTACAGGTAACAGATATCAGGCAGCAAGTTTATGCCAGCTATGCTATGGGAAACCGGAAAGAAGGCATTCCTTGTGCGGTTAAGAAACATGGAGAGCCAGCCCCAGGAAAAGATATTGCTATCTTGAAAGCAGAAAAAGATGATATGCCAACGGTACAATTAGGAGATGATTCGTCGCTAAAAGCCGGGGACAAGATGTTTGTTCTTGGATTCCCCGGAGCAGCAACATTCAATCAATTTCTGGCGCAGGATGGTAAATTAGAATCCAGTTTTACTTCAGGAATGTTGAGTGCCCGTAAGGCGATGGAAAATAACTGGGATGTTCTTCAAATTGATGCAGCTATTACACATGGAAATAGTGGTGGACCAGTATTAGATGAAACTGGACATGTAGTTGGTGTAGTTACCTTTGGCAGCCTGGATGAGCAAGGAAGCATGGTTCAGGGAATGAATTTTGCGATACCAGTTGGTATTGTAAAGGATTTTTTGAAGGAGCTGGGCGTAAAACCTGAACAGGGAGAATTGACAAAGCAGTACCATGCAGCGGTAGAGGCTTTTAACCAAGCGGATTATGATGCGGCGGATGAACAGTTTTGTGAATTGCAGAAACAAAGTCCTGATTTTCCATATATAAAAGAGTTTTTGGATGAAATAAAGAAAAAATTAAATGAAAATCAATGATGGGGAGGAACTAAAAATGTCAACGAATAACTTTTGTCCGAATTGTGGTAAACCAATACAGGCTGGGGCCGTTTTTTGTGGAGAATGTGGATTTAAAGTAAATGGAGAACAGAGTGCTGCTGAAATGCAGAAAGATATTCAGCCAGTACCGCAGCAACAACCGGAGTTGCCATTAATGCAGCAGCAACAGCAACAGCAGTTTACATCACAACAGCAGGTATATGCTGCACAGACTGGAACAGCGGAGTGGTCGACGTTCCCACAGATTTATGATAAGCTGCCGTTTAGCGAAGAAACAAAGAAAAAATATTTTACCTATCGTGGTCGTTTGAATCGTTGGGCGTATTTTTGCCGTGCCGTCGTAGTCGCAATCGTTGGCGGACTCAGTGTCGCAGTTTTGGCTGGTGCCGCTATTGGCATTGGCGGTGGCCTGGGCGTGCTTTTGGGGATTTTGTGCATACCACTTTATATTGCGGTCATGGTTCCTGCAATCATGCTTCAGGTTCGTCGCTGGCATGATCTTGATAAAACCGGATGGCTTGTTTTGACAACTTTTATCCCTTATGTAAACTTTGCAACGGGCCTATATATCCTGTTTGCTTCAGGAACGATAGGACCAAACCAATACGGTGAAGATCCATTACAGGGAAGACGTTGAGATTATTTAATATTACGTAGCTGAAAAGGCGAATGGAAAAAAGTTATTGATAGAAGGGCAGTAAATGAAAAAATTATTGATAATGTGTTGGCTATGTGCCGTGGTTACAGGTTTAGGTTATGTTATGCCGATGGGAAATGAGGTGGGCGCATCTGTAGCTTATGCAAGTAATGGTTATACAATTGACCGCAGCTCGGCTTGGTATGATCGTTCAGCTCAGATCTTTGGCGCTGGTGTAACTGAAGATGCAACAGGTGAATATTTTACAGTGTCTTATCAGTTGGTTAACGTGAACAAGCATGTAATGAATGTCATGGAGAGTAAAAACAGTGGTGCGTGGGTTCAGATTGGTGTTATTGACTGGAACCGTATGTGTTCTGCAGATGTCGGCTCACCGGAAAGTGGCGGTTTGTTATTCAGAGAGGTAGCAGATGTAGCTGCCAGGTCTGCTGGATATGAGAAGATGTTTTGAATCAGGTATTATAGAAAAGACTCATCAATTGACAGTCCTTTAGCTGTCGATTGATGAGTTTTCTCTTTGTATTGCATGATGATAGAGGATTTTTCATTATCATGTGGAAGTGATAATGAGAAATTAATATTAGGATTATTTGTAGACGTATCGGAGGGGAAGAAAATGTTGGATTTCAAGACGGAAGAGAACCGGATCTATGCGGAAGATGGGCAGGGAAAGGTTATTGCCGAGGTGTTGTTCCCGGTTCATGATGGCGTGGCAGATATTGAGCATACTTTTGTGGATGATTCGTTGCGTGGTCAGGGAATTGCCGGACTGCTGGTAAAGATGGCTGTTCAGCAGATCCGTGCGAAGGGACTGGGGCTTACTGCGTCCTGCTCGTATGCAGCTATCTGGCTGAAGCGCCATCTGGAATATGGGTCGTTGGCGGAGGAAAAACCCATGGCTTGTAATCTGAATGGGCGTCACTGAGCGAGAGACCATATTTTTTGCTGGATATTACGAATGAAATATAAAACTATTGCAATGAAACCTGCTTTTCGCTAAAATGAATGTAATAACAGAAACGGACATTCAGCAAGGATATGGAGGGCGATCTTATTATGATGGAGCAACTGGTATTAGGATATTTGGGAAATGGCAAGAGTACGAACCGG
Source organism: Selenomonas sp. (assembly GCA_022482925.1). Lineage (GTDB taxonomy): Bacteria > Bacillota > Negativicutes > Selenomonadales > Selenomonadaceae > Selenomonas_A. Next base: position 68,874 of record JAKVOG010000012.1, read on the forward strand.
TATCATTTGCCGTTTGTACTGAATCGGCCGGAGATAATCCGGGTTAAGACAATCTATGACCGCAGCCTTAGAAAACGGCAGTCGCCGTGGGAAGCGGTGCCGGGAGTCCATTATACGGATGATCTGTCGGAAATGCTGCAGGATTCGGAGATCGATGTTATCGTCTGCACGACACCGGTGCAGTCACATTTGTCATTGGTGCGTGAAATCCTGCTGGCAGGTAAGCATTGCCTGCTGGAAAAGCCATTTGCCATGACGGCTGCTGAGGCCAGGGAACTGTTTGCGCTGGCCAAAGAGAAGAATCTGCTGCTGGAGGGCTATCAGAACCGTCGTTTTGACAGCGATTTTCTGACGGTACAGCAGGTCATCGAGTCAGGGAGGCTTGGAGATCTGCTGGAGGTTGAGATGCATTTCGACTACTACCGGCCGTATGTGCCGGAGGGGATAACGCAGTATAGGCGTGAGGAGTCCTATGTCTATAATCATGCCTGTCATACGGTTGATCAGGTGCTTTCGTATTTTGGCAATCCGGATTCCATCCACTATGATGTACGGCAGTTGCTGGGGAGCGGCCGCATGAACGATTATTTTGATATGGATTTTCACTATGGACGGTTGAAGGTTTCGGTGAAGTCCAGTTATTTCCGCATCAAAACGCGGCCGAGTTTTGTGGTCTATGGAACACGGGGGATGTTTATCAAGCAGGATAAGGACCAGCAGGAGAATGATCTCAAGAAAGGCTATCTTCCGGGGCCGGACCATCAGGATTTCGGTGTTGATACGCCGGAGCAGTATGGCACGCTGACGTATTGCGATGAAGCAAGTGGGTTCCATGAGGAAAAAGTTGTGTCGGCTGTGGGAGATTATGCGCGCTTCTATGATGCTTTGTATGCAAGTGTCGTACAGGGGCAGCCGCCATTGGTCACGGAAGCTCAGACCTTGAAGCAGCTTGAGATTCTCGAGCAGGCGGTAGCTGGATTGGTATAAAGATCGGCAGGTAAGACAACTCCTGTTGTGGCATTGGCTGATAATGCTACAGCAGGAGTTGTTTGTCTGCGAAGGAAGGAGAAAGATTACATGAATCTATTTTGGAATAAAAGAAATTTTTTTAGTTAACAGAAAAAAAAAGGAATTCTGCACATCCAAGGAGAAATATAAAGGTGTTAAGTAATTGTTTGATTGAACACAGGCTGACGGAGCAGCCAGAGGAGGCGGTCAAAATGGAAGATACTGGAATGATTCAAGGAATGACGTTGCGACGCAAGTTCATCGCACTGATGGTAGGAACCTCATTGATTACGACCTTATGTGTTGGTTCAGTGTTCCTGCACAATATGTGGGGCGAAGCTGATCGGCAGGTGGAGAACTATCGGCAGACACTGACTGCCGATGTCGAGAGTCAGCTGAAGACGCAGACGGAGACGGCAGTTTCGGTGATACAGGAAGTGTATAAGCGTCAGCAGGCTGGCGAACTGACAGAGGCACAGGCACGGAAAGAGGCAGCTGATCGGGTACGCGATCTGCGCTACGATGGCGGTGCGGGTTATTTCTGGGTGGATACCTATGATGGTGTCAACGTTGTCCTGCTGGGACGGGATACCGAGGGAAAGTCCCGTATCAATGCAACCGATCCGAATGGCAAACAGTTCATCCGCGAGATGATCGAGAATGGACGCAAGGATGGCGGCGGCTATACGGATCTGATGTTTGCAAAGCCGAATGAGACTACGCCGTTGCCCAAACGGAATTATACGGTGGCGTTTGCACCGTATCAGTGGGTTCTGGGGACGGGGGTCTGGATTGACAATATCGACAAGCAGGTAGCAGTCGAGCAGCAACAAGCGGATGAGGCATTCCATCAGAGTTTGTTGCATGTGCTGGCAGTCATTGTAGTGTTGCAGGCGCTTATCGTGGCGTTTGCGGTCTGGGCAGGCAATAAGATCGTGGCACCAATCAGCCGGGTGACACAGCGGCTGCAGGTCCTGGCTACAGGTGATTTCCGGCAGGATGGGTCGGTAGCAGGTTCGGATAACAGCCGGGATGAGATTGGCGCGATGAACCGGGCACTGCATACGCTGCAGGAGCATGTACGAAGCATGATGCAGCAGGTTGTTGAGTCTGCACAGCAGGTCGCACAGTCTGCGCAGCAGCTGACAAACAGTTCAGAGCAGTCGGCAACGGTCAGTGGACAGGTGGCGGATTCTATTGTCAATGTGGCTGGCTCCTGCAGTGAGCAGTTCACGGAGGTGGAGAACGCCGGACAGCGGACTGAGGACCTGTCCACGCATATGACGAAGTTCGTGTCGACGATCGATCATATTGATGACCTGATCGGTCAGACAAAAGAGAACGCGGACAGTGGCGAGAAGCGCGTGACGGATGCGGTTACCCAGATGAAGCGGATTGAGGAATCGGTCAGTGAGTCGGCCCGGGTTATCACAGAGCTGGGGCAGGAGTCGGATAAGATTGGCACCATCGTGGATGCCATTTCGAAGATCGCGGAGCAGACCAATCTGCTGGCGCTCAATGCGGCAATCGAGGCAGCTCGTGCCGGTGAGCATGGTCGTGGGTTTGCGGTCGTGGCTGACGAGGTTCGCAAGCTGGCTGAGCAGTCGAGCGAGTCAGCCGGAGAGATCGCGAGCCTGATCGGATCGATCCAGAACAAGGCCGGGCAGGCCGTCCAGGTTATGCAGGCAGGTGTGGAGCAGGTGCAGAGCGGAGCAGGTGCTGTCAATGGTGCCGGCTCGACGTTCCACGATATCGCGGGCATGGTCGATCGTGTGGCTGCAGAATCGAAAGAGATGGAGACGATCCTTGCGACCCTGACACAGAATACGGACGTCATTGCCAAGGCGGTGGAGAAGATCAGCGAGATGAGCCGCAGCGTGGCCTCGGAAGCTGAGAACGTGTCGGCAGCGACAGAGGAGCAGACGGCGACGATGCACGAGATTGCCGGAGCCAGCCGTACGTTGACGGAGATGGCACAGGCGATGGAATCGTCGGTGGGTAAATTCAAGATTTGATGTCCGGTCCGGATGGACAGCAGAGGGAAGATTGCTATAGGCAGTCTTCCCTCTTTTTTTATAGGCTGGGGGGACTGGATGGACACGTGGGACAGACAGCCCTTTTTTATTAGACGGAAATTTGCTATAATAAGAAGATGTATAAATGGCAAATTTTGATAGAGGTGTGTACCTATGGAATTAAGTATGGATGTTTTAGTCAAGCGTTTCCGGGATTATATCAGTTTTGATACGCAGTCGGATGAGGACAATGAGACAGTCTGCCCGAGCACGCCGGGGCAGATGGTGCTGGCAAAGCACCTGGCTGAGGAACTGAAGACGATCGGTCTCAGCGAAGTAGAGCTGGATAATCATGGCTACATCATGGCGACATTGCCGGAAAATGGCGTGAGCGGAGCACCGGTAGTCGGTTTTATCGCGCATGTGGATACGAGTCCGGATGCTGCCGGCGGTCCAATCAAGCCAATGGTCGTGAAGGACTACGATGGCAAGGATATTGTGCTCAATACCAACGGTCCGATCGTATTCCGGACGAAGGATTTCCCGGAGGTATTGAAGTACCAGGGACAGGACATCATGTTCACCGATGGCACGACGCTGCTCGGGGCTGATGACAAAGCCGGTGTGACGGCGATTGTCAGTGCGATGGAATATCTGCTGCAGCATCCGGAGATCAAGCATGGCAAGATCCGGATCGGCTTTACGCCGGATGAGGAAACGGGACGCAGCGCAGCCCTCTTTGATGTAGCGAAGTTCGGTGCGGATTTCGGCTATACAGTCGATGGCGGAGAACTGGGCGGACTGGAGTATGAGAACTTCAACGCATCCAATCCGGTCATCACGTTCCACGGCCGCAGCGTGCATACGGGCGATGCCAAGGGCAAGATGATCAATGCGCTGACGCTGGCCGCTGAGTGGCAGCAGATGCTGCCGGCAGGCGAGAAGCCGGAGTACACGGAAGGGCATGAGGGCTTCTTCCATGTGTATAAGCTCGCCGGAGGAGTTGAGGAATGCACGATGAACATGCTGATCCGCGACCATGATCGTCAGAAGTTTGAGTCGCGTAAGACCTAT
>JAKVOG010000013.1 GCA_022482925.1 Selenomonas sp.
AGACATTTGCAGTATAGCATGCAAAAAACCGTCGCTCAATAAATCGAGCGACGGTTGAAGTATTGTTACAAAAGTTTCAATCATTTGATATTTTGTATTATTCCTTCAAATTTTCGCAATCGAGGAACAATTGCAAGCTTCAAATGTACGGAACATCTGCTCATAGATCTCATTCATCGTCAACGCCTTCTGATAATGGTGCGCCATGAGCGTCCCGAACAGCACCTCCAATGATGTACTTCGCGCCAACCATGAGGAACACCACCGACCCCAGCTCATTGAAGTTATCGGCCGAAGCAACATTGATCACCTCATCCGCCAGACCTGTAAGCGTCGACTTCCTCGACCGACGTCAGCAGGATGATGGGATTCCTTCTGCTTGCGGAGATTGCGGGCCATCTCGATCAGCTGCCGGTTCTCTCCCGTGCGGCTGATGATGAACGCCACATGCGTGGCCGGTGCGCTGAGCGATTGCAGATACTGGATATTTGTCGTCATATGAACAGTCGAATACTTTTGGGCATGCATGAAGCAATAGCTGGCAAACTGGGCCAGCACGATATTGTTGTCCTGCGCATAGAAGTCAATATTCTCGGCATGCTCCAACAGGAAGGTCGTCCGCATGATGATGGCCGGATCGACGCCGCTGCGCGTTTCCTCCAGGGCATCAGCCTCGATGCAGGCCACCTTGTCCATGATTGACCGGATCGTATCCTTGTTCGTGATCGACTTATCCAGTGTGCGGCCCGCAGCCAGATCCTGTACGACCTCCGACGCAAAACGAACCCGGAACTCTGTATACCCGCCCATCCCCAGCTTCTGGCAAAGACGGATAACCGCTGCCGAACTCGTGAATGCCCGTTCCCCCAGCTGCCGGGCCGACAGCCCGGAGATCTCCCCCGGATGCGCCAGTGCATAATCGATGACAGCCTGCTCGGTAATCGAAAACCGATCCCGATCCTGCAATACTTTCAGCAGTTTCATCCTTCATTCCTCTTTTTCTAAAAATCCCCCAGACCGCTTGCATACCTGCACAGGCCTGGGGGCCATCATATCTGCCCGCTTCGCCCGGACAGATAGTCCTCATACTATTCATTAATTTAGCATAAAATAGAGGAATCCGTCAACTCATCTTATTGCACAGATAAACTGGAATAGGTCGCTCAGTTCATCGAAGAAGCACCGAGGCTAAGTACGATCAAACCTGCTCAGACAAAGTTCGGAGAACGAGTAAATATAACACAGCAAAGGAGCGCTTAGTTCGAGGAAATTAGACCGCCGCGGGGGCAGCGCATAGCCAACATTCCGCTGAGGTAACCTGCTAGAAAAAATTTTAGGCTTTAATTAATCATTGAAAAAGCACTTAAACGCGCTTCGCTTAAACGAAAGTCTTTTTCAAGGAAGGGTGGTAGCCTAAAATTTTTTCCTTAACGCAGAACACCAAACGCTCCATTTATGGCTATGCGCTGCCCCCGCGGCTGGGCTCGATACGCCGATGTCTGCTTTTCTCTAAATTAGCTGGCTTGCTAGTTCTTCCTTTGATGCTGGAATTCAACAAACCTGCTCGAACCGAACCAAGACCTACCGTCAGAAGGAGAATTATTCAAAAGCCGATACTGACGGACGGCGGGCGAGGGGGATACTATTTCTTTTGGCTGGAACGACTGCCGTAGGCTGGCACGCCGTAGGGACCTGCTAGATCCGTCGATTCGTTGCGGCGCCGTGGTACCGGCGCGTTAGCTAAGTAAATACTACACTTTCAGGGCGGGACATTCAGTGGAAGCCAAAAAAATAGTTCCACCGAACCCCGTGCTGAGCTTGTGCTGACTCGTCACCTGTAACTTATCTTGCTAACCTCCCTCAACCTACCTCGTTTCCTCTCTGTAACTTCCAGTTTGTCGATAACTCCCCCGTCCCCATTTACATTCCACGCCAGATATGATAGTATTTTCACGATGGACGGTATTCCTTTTCTGGAAACTGTACTGCAACGAGCCCTTATGGATCCATGAAACCTTCGGGACTAGACAACACATCATCCGATTTGAGGTGATGATATGAAGGTAGGTTTTATTGGAGCAGGAAAAGTTGGCTTCACACTAGGAAAATATTTCTGTGAACATGACATTGAAGTTACAGGCTACTACAGCCGCAGCATTCAATCTGCCAAAAAGGCAGCAGCATTCACAGCAACCGCGGCTTACGAAAATCGAAGCCAGCTGGTTGCTGACAGCGATGTGTTGTTCTTTACTGTTCCCGACGATTGTATTGCCTCGACCTTTGAGGCGGTACGCCATGAACCCATACAGGGGAAAATATTTTGTCATTGCAGTGGGGTACTCACCGCTTCGGTGGGATTCCCTTCAATAGAGCAGGCCGGTGCTTCCGGCTATTCCGTTCATCCGCTGTTTGCGATAAGCGACCGTTATCAGTCCTATCGCGAACTGGCGGATGTTTTTTTTACGCTGGAAGGCAGTTCTGACCGCCTCGCCAGCCAGCAGGAATGGCTGAAAAGCACCGGACTTCACGTACAGATCATCCCGGCCGCGGCCAAGATGCGCTATCACTGCGCCGCCGCAATCGCCAGCAATCAGGTCGTCGCGCTCTTTGCCGAGAGCCAGCAGCTCCTTTTAGGACTGTGGCTTCTCCGCCGAGGCCGCGCAGCAGGCCCTTGACGCCGCTTTTCCTGGGCAATGCCCGGCATATCGCGGCGGATGGCCCGACTGCAGCCCTGACCGGTCCGGTTGAGCGTGGCGATGCAGCCACACTCAAGCTGCACCTGGCTGCCCTTGACACGGACGATGACCGAATGCTCTATCTGCTCTTATCGGAGCGCCTGCTGCGCTCTGCCCGGCAAAAGCATCCAGAACGGGACTATACCGCCATCCAGCAATTCATCATGGACCGCAAAACCGCCCTGCAGCGCAGGCTGGCTGATACGGTCCCGACTTTGAAAGGATGAGCCCTATGAAAAACACCGTAGCAACTTTTGCCAAGATGAAACAGAATGGCGAGAAGATCTCCATGCTGACCTGCTATGACTACTCCACCGCCAAGCTGGAGGAAGCAGCCGGCATCAATGCAATCCTCGTCGGGGATTCCCTCGGCAACGTGATGCTCGGCCTTGAGGATACGCTCTCGGTCACGATGGAGGACATGATCACCTACGGACACGCCGTTGCCCGTGGCTGCCATGACACCATGGTTGTCATCGACATGCCGTTCCTCTCCTATCAGGTATCTGTCGAAGAAGCCGTACGCAATGCCGGCCGACTCATGAAGGAAGGCCGCGCCAACGCCGTCAAACTCGAAGGCGGTCAGCCGGTCTGCCCGCAGATCAAAGCCATGACCTCTGCCGGTATCCCCGTCATGGCCCATCTCGGCATGACACCGCAGTCTGTCAATGCCCTTGGTGGCAACCGTGTCCAGGGCAAAAGCGAGGAAGCCGCCCGCCAGCTGCTCGAAGATGCACTGGCTGTCCAGGCCGCAGGTGCCTTCGCCATCGTCCTCGAATGCGTCCCGGCCGGACTCGCCTCCCTCATCACGAAAAAACTGACCATCCCGACCATCGGCATCGGCGGTGGCGCTGGCTGCGACGGCCAGATCCTTGTCTATCAGGACATGCTCGGCCTGTTCAACGACTACACGCCGAAATTCGTCAAGCACTTTGCCAACCTTGGTGAGGAAATGACCAAGGCCTTCAAAGCCTATGACCAGGAAGTCAAGGCTGGCACCTTCCCGGATGAAAGCCATGCCTTCAAAATCGACGATGATGTGCTGAAACGCATCTATTGATACGGGTGAACCAATAATATATCCATAGCACCAAAGTGCACGGCCGGAACTTTGTCCAGCCGTGCACTTTTATGCTATAATCTTAAACAGCAATTATGAAAAGAGGTATTCCCATGATCCGTGAAATCATAAAAGACACACTGTTCCTCGGACAGAAATCCGAACCAGCCACGCGCGAAGATATCACCGTCGCCCACGACCTTCTGGACACGCTGGCCGCCCATGCTGACCACTGTGTCGGTCTCGCTGCCAATATGATTGGCGTAAAGAAATGCATCATCGCCGTCAACGTCGGCCCGGCCTCGATTGCCATGCTGAATCCGGTCATCACCAAGACATCCGCCAAATCCTACGAAACTAAGGAAGGCTGCCTGTCCCTGACCGGCGAACGGCCTACCACCCGCTACGCCAGCATCGAAGTCACCTTCCGTGACCTCAGCTTCAAGAAGCAGAAACAGAAATTCACCGGCTTCACCGCCGAGATCATCCAGCACGAAATCGACCACTGCCAGGGCATCCTGATTTAATGATACAAAAAGCCAACAACACCAAAAAGAACTATGGCGTGATTAACCATAGTTCTTTTTGGTGCCTTGAAAGCCTTTATTGAATTTATTCCAAACTCTGATCAGAGCAGACTGTGACGCAGTTCCTCGCCGCTCTTTGCGGAGAGATAGGCTGGCGGGATATCCAGTACCGTCTGGCAGCCGGTCTGCCCTTCCCGGGCCAGACGGTGAGCAGCCCTTGCATAGGCGATGAGCACGCTCGTCGTGAACTCCGGATTGGAATCGAGCTTGAGATTGAACTCGATGATATGATTGTGTTCCTGCTGATGCCCGGTCCTGCCGGAGCGGATCACGAAGCCGCCATGTGCCAGGCCGCTGTGATTCTTCATCAGCTCTTCTTCGCTGATGAAATGCACCGTCGTGTCATATTCATCGAAGTAATTCGGCATCGTCTTGATTTCCTGCTCGACTCTGGCCGCATCAGCGCCCTCTTCGAGTACCACGAAGCATTCACGTGTATGCTTCTGCCGCGTCGTCAAATCCGGATTTTTCCCGGCACGGACGGCTTCCAGTGCACTTTCGACCGGAACCGTGTACTGCTTCGCATTCTTGACGCCCGCAATGCGGCGGATCGCATCGGAATGCCCCTGGCTCACGCCTTTACCCCAGAAGGTGTAGTCCCTGCCGGATGGCAGGATGGCGTTGCTGTAGACACGGGCCAGCGAGAACAGGCCCGGATCCCAGCCTACCGAGATGATCCCGATATGGCCGGAGGCCTTTGCCGCTGCATCCACGTCCGCAAAGTGTTCCGGGATCCGTGCATGTGTATCGAAACTGTCGATGACATTGAACAGCTTCGCATATTCCGGCGTCTGCTTCGGCAGGTCAGTCGCACTGCCGCCGCAAAGGATCAGAACATCAATCTTATCCTGCCACTGCGCCGCTTCCTGTGCCGGAACCACCGGCACGCCTGCCGTCGCAATCTTTACCGCCGACGGATCGCGCCGCGTAAAGACAGCCACCAGCTGCATATCCGCATTCGCCTCAACTGCACACTCTACACCACGTCCCAGATTGCCATAGCCCAGGATACCAATTCGAATACTCATAGGGAATCTCCTCTCAGTCTGTCAAATATTCATTCATCACAAAACATGTTTTTACTATAACACGGCATACCCAGATTGTGCTATAACAAACCTTGCCCGCTGTGTTGCATTTCCTGACAAGGCCAGCTGTATTGTTTAATAATCTTCCCGAAACGAAAAGAACACAATTTCTCAGTCCACGCCTGCAGCTAAGAATTGTACTCGATAAAACACTGCCAAAGTTAATCAACTAGGGTCATACTCTATAGTCGTTTTCCCCGTCCGGATATACTTCAATACCGCATTGACAATAACCCGCTGACTTGCATAATCAGGAGCATTACTGCTAATGGAATATCTCCATCCGGAGCTTCCCCGTTTAAACGTATAGTTCACGATCCCACAATTCTCGTACTTAAAGCTCACATTAATACCGCAGGCATTGCCACTGTCCCATTTTGATGTAGAGTCCGCATAAACATTGACTCCCTTCCCAGAATAAACACAAACTGACGCTGCTTCAACCTGATTGACCTGATATGGCATCGTCCCTGCAGACATAAAACCAGCCCCTGCAAGCAGCATCCCCATCAAAACGATAATCTTTTTTACCATCATAAAACACCCTTTCACTAAAAACATCGTTAAACCATCTTGCATCTCTCACTGTGCCACAATCATTTTACATGAATGACCACATTCCTCTTCTTGAGGTCCATTTTCAGACTATCCAAATGAGTCAACACTACATTGGCAAGATTCACAGTCGTACTTCATTTAATGGAACCTGATATCGTTCCGGGCTCAGGTTATAGCAAGCAGACGTCAGCCTCCCCGGTACCACTTTATCCTGATCATCTACCTTGAACAAGGCAAATATCGGCACAATATGAGTTGTCTTATTCCAGATTCCCAACCATTTATCTTTGCTGTCTTTGGAATCATTCGGCAGTTCCAGATTGAATATCGCTGGTCTATAATTCAGTTTCCCCGTCTTCAGCTTTGTCGGATTCGCACGGAACTTAAGGAAGCTCTTATACGGTGATCGATTGCTTTTTGCGTCGGATAATGAATTTTAGCGATCTTATCATCTTTCGCATTATATACGATAAGGTAGCTGGTTTCATCTATGTCAATGCCCCTTAGCCCATCCAAACACCTACACAGGTTCGGCTCGAAGTAACATCGCAGGCTATCTACCCACACATGGTAGTGAAGCCTCTATCATTTGCTCTCCGCCGTCGAATCTGCCGAAGCATCTGAGCTGCCAACCTGCACGGTGCTGAGCATGCCATCATTCGCCACCACAGCATATCGATCCTCCGGGAACCGGATTGCAGGCCATTGATGACCAGTGTACATCTCCATGTACCACATTTCTTTATCATCAGCAAAAAACACAACATTCCCCTCGGCTGAACCATACTGATCGACAATGTGTCTCTACCCGCATCACCTCCAGTCCGTGCGAATCACTGGTCCGCCCCATGATCCGGCTGCCATCCGCGCTGGCTTCCCATCCGACAATCAGAGTCGTGCACGCCTCTGTCGTCTGCATTCCTGCCATTGCCCCGGCCAGTATCACTGCCGCACAAATCATCGCTTTTCTCCGCCCCGTACTGAACGTATTCATATATGCACCTCCAAACATCAACTCCACCAAAAGACCAATATCTCTGTCATTCTTTCTATATCGCCTGACGAAATTCCTTCCTCCTGCACCGTTTTCCCTAAATACCTGCCTTACATAGCAAAAAGGCCACCTGTTTCCAGGTAGCCCAATCTGCATAGATATCCAGCGATCAAAAATGCATACGATCTATTTTATTTGCCCCGCTGCGCCAGTTTCGGCAGCAGCAGACCGAGTCCAAGCAGGACAATCGGCGTAGCGATGTTCATGGTCAGCTGGAAGCACCATTCGCTGCTCCAGGCTTCTACGCCGCGTGGGAAGAGTCCCATGATGCAGGCAAAAGCCGTGAAGGCAAAGCACCAGAGACCAATCAGGAAACCAGCGGTCCGGCTGGTCGTGAAATGATAGTCCGAGTTGAAGAGGCCCTTGGCGGCATGCTTGAGTGCCATATAAGCCACGAATACCCACAGGTAACGCATCGGCATGATGACGGCATTAAGGCGCATAAGCCAGTTAAACAAGGAGGTCATATCACCAATACCGAAGGCCGGCACGATGATGAGGACGCCGACCAGCAGGGCCGTCAGCTTATAGCCGTTGACCGGTGTGCCATTTGCATTCACCCGCGACAGTACTTCCGGGACGAAACGATGGTCCACATCGGCGAGCAGCATCTTGATTGGCGCATCGATAGAAAAGGCCAGCGCTGCCATCTGTCCGAGCATATTTGCTACCGCATAGACAATCAGGAATACGCTGCCGACGCCATAGTAATCGCCCAGTTTCTGGAAGCAGTAATACGCGCCGTTCATCATGAGGTCTTTCGGCACATTGTTCGTGTCGAACATGAGGCCCATGGCGATGGAGCCGAGCAGGGCCGTGACCGCGACCATGATGGTCATGAGGATCATGCCGCGTGGAAAGTCACGCGATGGCTTCTCGAGGTTGTTGACGTATGGCGAAAGTTTCTCACAGCCGCCAACGGCAAAGACCAGGATGGCCAGTGTCGTGAAATAGTCGAAGTCAAAGGTTGGCATGAACGTATCCCAGCTCCAGACGATAGTCTCGGTATGAGCCTCCGTGATAGCCGGTGCGGCCAGTGCCAGCACGACATAGAGCAGGGACATGACGAACATCGACATACCGGCGACCGCACCGATCTTCTTCAGCGAGTTCACGCCACGGGATGCAAACCACAGGAAAAAGAGGAATACGATCAGGCAGGCCGACTGCAGAATCAGCGGCATCATGCCCTTGACTACACCGCCATCCTGCCAGACCGCCCAGCCCAGGGCAATCAGGATAGCCTGCGGTTTCTGTGCCAGATACGGCACATGCACGACCCAGTAGGTCCAGCCGGCCAGGAATGCAATCTGCGCACCACAGGTCGAATGGATCCACGAGCTTACACCGCCCTTGCTATCACGAAAGGTCGCGCCCATCTCACCGACCATGAGCGTATACGGGATGAAGTATAGTCCGAACATCAGGATCCAGGACACGACAATGTGCAGTCCCTGGTTCGCAAAGCCATTGACGATATTGCCAAAGCCCCAGACCGTGGTGAACGCCATCAATGTAAGCGCCTGCCAGGTCAACCGTTTGTTTTCTTTCATGTTTTCGCCTCCAAAAGGTTTCATTTATTATATCTCATTTATTATATCATAAAATGTACTTCTATATGCGGACATTTTGGTGTAAAATGATGATTTTGTTTTTCTACAATACACAAACAAATGCCACGTTCTAAAAAATAAGAACATGGCATCAATGTAAGCGAATGTGAAACCTTGTAAATCAACGAAAAAAGAGAGCCACACACATTCCTGTGTATGGCTCTCCTGAATTCCTGTGTGATTCCGGATGATGCAACGTGATCAGCGGATCACATCATGCCCGGCATGCCCATGCCCGGAGCGGCTGGTGCTGCCGGAGCTTCTTTTTCCGGCTTGTCAGCGACCAGGGTCTCAGTCGTAAGAACCATGGAAGCAATGGAAGCAGCGTTCTGCAAAGCGGAGCGCGTAACCTTAGCCGGATCAACGATACCAGCTTTGATCATGTCAACGTACTCGTTCTTCAGGGCATTGAAGCCAATGCCGTCTTCTGCCTTCTTGAGGTTCTCGACAACGACGGAGCCTTCGAGGCCTGCGTTGTTGGCAATCTGACGAACCGGCTCTTCGATGGCGCGTTTTACGATGTTCACGCCAACCTTCTCGTCACCCTCAGCCTCGATCTTGTCGAGAGCCGGCAGGATGTCGATGAAGGTCGTGCCGCCACCAGCGACGATACCTTCTTCAACAGCAGCACGCGTTGCGTTGAGGGCATCCTCGATGCGGTATTTCTTGTCTTTCATCTCGACTTCGGTTGCAGCACCAATCTCGATGACTGCTACGCCGCCAGCCAGTTTAGCCAGACGCTCCTGCAGTTTCTCTTTGTCGAAATCAGACGTCGTCTCAGCGATCTGTTTCTTGATCTGTCCAACGCGGTCATTGATGGCGTTCTTGTCGCCCATGCCGTCAACGATGGTCGTCTCCTCTTTCGTGGAACGGACCTGACGAGCACGGCCAAGATCCTCCAGCGTTACGCTGTCGAGCTTGCGGCCCAGCTCTTCGCTGATGACCGTACCACCCGTGAGGATAGCGATATCTTCGAGCATAGCCTTGCGGCGGTCACCAAAGCCAGGAGCCTTGACAGCCAGAGCCTTGAAGGTACCACGCAGCTTGTTGACAACGATCGTCGTCAGTGCTTCGCCGTCGAGGTCTTCAGCGATGACCATGAGCTGCTTGCCCTGTTTTACGACCTGCTCAAGGATCGGCAGGATATCAGCGATAGCGGAGATCTTGCGGTCCGTAATGAGGATATACGGATCATCGAGGACTGCTTCCATCTTGTCCGTATCCGTTACGAGATACGGGGAGATGTAGCCACGGTCGAACTGCATGCCTTCTACGACCGACAGGTTCGTAGCCATGGATTTGGACTCTTCAACGGTGATAACGCCGTCTTTGCCGACCTTCTCCATTGCTTCAGCGATGAGGCTGCCCGTCTCTTCGTTAGCGGAAGAGATCGTAGCGACCTGTGCGATATCTGCTTTGCCTTCGATCTTGTGGGACTTGGATTTGATCTCCTCGACGAGCGTAGCAACTGCGCGGTCGATGCCCTTCTTGATGATCATCGGGTTGGCACCAGCAACAACGTTGCGCATGCCCTCGTGGATCATAGCCTGTGCCAGCAGCGTAGCCGTCGTCGTACCATCACCAGCGATATCGTTGGTCTTGGTTGCAACTTCCTTTGACGAGCTGTGCGCCCATGTTCTCGAACGGGTCCTCGAGCTCGATGTCACGAGCGATGGTTACACCATCGTTGGTGATCGTCGGTGCGCCGAATTTCTTTTCGAGCACAACGTTGCGGCCTTTTGGTCCAAGCGTTACTTTTACTGCATCAGCCAGTGCATCAACACCGCGGCCCAGTGCGCGGCGTGCTTCTTCGTCGAACAGAATCTGTTTTGCCATTTATATTACCTCCAGAATTATCGAATCAGAGAATAGCCAGGATATCGCTCTCGCGAACAATCAGATACTCTTTATCGTCAACTTTGACTTCAGAGCCGGAATATTTGGAGAAGACAACTTGGTCGCCAGCTTTGACTTCCATAGCCGCGCGCTCGCCGTTATCCAGGACCTTACCAGCACCAACAGCAACAACGGTGCCCTTCTGCGGCTTTTCTTTGGCCGTATCCGGCAGGACAATGCCGCTGGCAGTTTTTACGTCGCCCTCAGCAACTTCAATGACAACTCTCTCGCCCAATGGCTTAATCATAGGTATCTTCCTCCTATATAATGAACTAACGTTTTTTGTTTTGTTAGCACTCACTAGACCTGAGTGCTAACTACAGTTCTTATAGTAACCCTTCTTAGTCAAAATGTCAATATGCTTTGCTAAAAAAGTCAAAAAAACAAAGTATTGAAAAAAGCTGAACCGAAACTGCCCATCAGCTTCGGTTCAGCCTTCCTTACAGGATCATCAAAGATTCAGTTTTTCTTCTACCTCATTCTTGATTACGGTCACCTGTGGTCCATAGATCACCTGCACACCGGTGCCGCTCTGCAATACGCCGCGGCTGCCGCTCGCCTTCAGGAGCCGCTCGCTGACCTTATCGCCATCTTTTACCGTGACTCTCAGGCGTGTCGCGCAGCAGTCAAACTCCAGGATGTTATCCTTGCCGCCCAGTCCTTCGATCACCAGATCGACGCGGCCATCATGGTCAGGCAGACGATGCCTCTGCGGGTTCATCCGTTTCTTCTTCGTCGTCTTCACGCCCCAGGGTCTTGAAATCAAATTTCAGGATCAGGTATTTGAAGGAGAAATAATAGAGGAAGAACCAGGGAATACCGACCATGGGGATGTAGATCCAGTTGGTCTTATCGGTTCCCTGCAGGATACCGAACAGGATCAGGTCGATACAGCCGCCAGAGAACGTCTGCCCGACCGTGATCTGCAGGATATGCGCAATCATGAATGCGCAGCCATCAAAGAACGCATGCAGCACATAAAGTGCCGGTGCTACGAACAGGAACGAAAATTCGATTGGCTCAGTGATACCCGTCATGAACGAGGTCAGGCCGGCTGACAGCAGCAGACCACCGACCAGTTTCTTCTTGGCTGGCTTGGCCGTCTGATACATGGCCAGGCAGGCACCAAGCAGACCAAACATCATCGTGATGAAACGACCGGACATGAACCGGGAAATGCCAATATAGTAGTGCTGCGTGGATGGATCGCCGAGCTGCGCAAAGAAGATGCGCTGCGTTCCCTCTACCAGCTGTCCATTAATGACCTCCGAACCTCCCAGAGCCGTCGTCCAGAACGGCAGATAGAAGATATGATGCAGACCGAACGGTCCAAGCATACGGAGGACAAACCCATAAATCAACGTACCGATATAGCCGGTGGAATCAACCAGGCCCGCCCAGGCCGAAGATGATCTTCTGGAAATGCGGCCAGACGATGAACATGATGCAGCCCAGGAAAATAGCCATAAACGAGCAGATAATCGGTACAAAGCGTGAACCACCGAAGAAGCCCAGGAATGGTGGCAGCTCAATCTTATTGAAGCGCTTGTGCAGCCAGTAGGTCATGATGCCGACGACCACACCACCGAAAACACCGGTTTCGAGGGTCTGCACGCCAAGGCTCATGCCCTGGCCTACCCCGGCCAGATTATCCTTCGCGAGTAGTGCCTGTGATCTGCAGCAAAGGCATTGATGGTCGAGTTCATGACCAGAAAAGCCAGCACCGCAGCCAGACCAGCTGTGCCCTTATCCGAGCGGGCCAGTCCCACAGGCAATACCGACGGCAAACAAGATGGCCAGATTGGCAAAGACGATGTTGCCTGCTGCCGCCATGATCGTAAAGATATTCTGCAGCCAGGTGATATCAAGGAACGGATAGGCTTTTACCGAGTTCGGATTCGATAAAGCTCCGCCAATACCAAGGAGAATACCAGCTGCCGGCAGCACTGCAATCGGCAGCATAAAGGATTTGCCAAAACGCTGGGCCTTGGCAAAAAGGGAACTAGTTCCCCCAGCCTGATTGAATACACTCATCTTCAGTGACCTCCTGACCTATCAATCCAATACGTGAGCAAATGACGCGGTAATCAGCTGTGGCCTGGTAATGGCCGAGCCAACGATCGGGGCAAAGGCCCCCGCTTCCATCACCGTCCGGATATCGGCAGGCGTATGGATGCGCCCCTCCGCAAAGACCGGTATGGAAAGCTTGCTGCACAGATCCCGAACCAGTTGGATATCCGGTCCCGATAGCTGCGGAGAATACGGCGTATAGCCGGATAAAGTGGTCGATATCGCATCAGCCCCCAGCCCTGCAGCAGCCACACCTTCCGCATACGTCGAGATGTCGGCCAGGACCAGCCGGCCGGCTGCATGGATCTGCTGCACCAGCGCAGCCATCTGCTCCTGTGCAGGCCGTGGCCGGTCCGTCATATCCAGTGCAATGACCTCACACCCGGTTGCCAGCAGTTCCTCTACCTCTTTATGTGTCGGTGTGATGTAGATCTCGGAATCCGGATAGTTCCGCTTGACCAGCCCGATGACCGGCAGTCCGGTCACTTCCCGGATTTCCAGGATATCTGCCATGCTTTGCGCCCGGATGGCAACCGCGCCACCCTCCTTAGCCGCTCTTGCCATTCGCCCCATGATGAACGCACTATGCAGTGGTTCATCCGGCAGTGCCTGACAGGATACGACCAGTTTTCCCTTGATGTCTTCAAAACTGAACATCGAATCCCCCCTTATAGAATTATCATAAAAGATCCATGGCCAATGCCGTCTTCTTCTTATTCTCCAAAGCAGGTACCAGCCATTTCCTTTACAATCTGTGTATAAACAAGGTCCATGACAAAGATCTGCGCCATTTTGGTCGTAACCGACCCGGTCTCCAGCAGATTCTCCTTCGCCGCATAGGAAAGCACGATAGCCGCTTCCTTCGCAATGCTGGAATCTACCTCAGGCCGTAATCGCCACACTCGCAGCACCATTCTTTTCTGCCAGGCGGACCGTCTGCAGGACCTCTCTTGACTCCCCTGAATGAGACACAGCCACAAATAAATCACCGGGCTGCGCTAATGCTGCAGCCATGATCATATCATGGCTGTTGTCATAGCCCTTGCAATGCAGGCCGATACGAAAATATTTATAAGCCGAGTCCATCGCGGTAAAGCCCGAATTGCCCAACCCGATAAACGAAATTTCCCTGGCCTGCATCAATGCCTCAGAACAACGCTCCACGATGCCTTCCGGCATCGATGCGAGCGTCTTTTCCAGTACGTTAATGTCCGCGGCCAGCAGTTTCTGACCGGTCACCAGCGCAGATTCATCAAAGGCGATATTGCTGTTGATGATCCGCCGGCCTTTGCGCTGGGTCAGCTCTTCTGCCAGCTTCACCTTGAATTCATGCAGGTTCTCATAGCCCATCTTCTTGGCAAATCTGGTAATCGTGGACTCCCCCACGCCGGATTTCTGCGCCAGCTCGGCAATCGCGGTATAGGGAACTTCGGCTGGCTGCTCCCGTATATACTGCAGCAGGACACGATCCGATTTTGATGGCCGGAAACCCGGATTCTCCAACTGCTCAATAATCCCCATAGCACTACCCTCCATTATCGCAAATTATGAAATAATATTTTATTTTCACAATATAATATTATCATCAATCACTTTAATGTGCAAGTATGTTTCACTTATTCTGATGAATCAGCTAACAGGGGTAAACGATGGCCTGCCGGACGATAAAAAATGCCGTCCTGATAGAATCAGAACGGCAGCGTTGCCTATACTTTCCCGCCGGCAGCCTTGACGATGGCTTCGGCTACTTCCTTGATGGTCACCCGTTTGGCCATGGCATAGCGCTGGATGCGACGGTAAGCTTCATCCTCGCTGAGCTTGTGAGCCGCCATGAGAATGCCTTTGGCCCGGTCTATGGTCTTGCGAAGTTCAAGCGAATCCTTGAGCTTGTCGAGTTCCTGTTCCAGCCCTTGCATTTCCTGCCAGCGGGACAGCGCGATCTCCATGGCCGGAAAGAGGTTGCTCTCCTTGACCGGCTTCACGAGGTAGCCGAGTACGCCGGAATCCTTGGCCTGCTCGACGATCTCCGGCTGGCTGAAGGCGGTCAGCAGCAGCACGGGGGCCAGCTTGGCCTCGGATATCTTGCGCGCGGCGGTAATGCCATCCATATCCGGCATCTTGATGTCCATGATGACCAGATCGGGACGGTGCATGCGCGTGAGATCGACGGCCTTGCGCCCATCGATGGCCTCGCCGACCACCTCATGACCGGCTTCTTCCAGCATCTCGCGCAGATCGAGGCGGATGATGGACTCATTGTCCGCAATGACCAGCCGCAGGGATTTCGATTTCATGTTTGCTTTTGCTTTTTCCATCTTCCTTATTCCTCCAGACTCTGTATCACGGTATGGTTCTCTTCCGACTCAGCCTTGGGCAGCCGGATACGGGCATGGGTGCCATGACCGGCTCCGCGGGCATCATTTTCCATGATGAAGCGGCCGCCGAGGTCGCCCTCGATGAGCGTCCGCACAATCGAGAGCCCCAGCGAACGGGTCTTGCGGGGATTGAAGTCTGCCGGCAGCCCGCAGCCGTCGTCGTAAAGATCCAGCTGCCACTGCCCCGCTTCCTCCTGCACGGCCAGCCCGATGGTCCCTGAGCTGCGCCCCTCAAAGGCATGCTCCATCGCGTTGATCACCAGCTCATTGAGCACCAGTGCCAGTGAGCTGGCATACTTCGAGGGCAGAACCACATCCGGCCCGCTGAATTCGGTCCGCACGAGGAACTCGCTGTCGGCCATATCCCGCCCGACCAGATCGAAGATCTGCCGCATGACCTGCTGCACGTTGATGTCCTCGGTCCCCTGCTGGGACAGGAATTCATGCACCACGGAGATCGACAGCACACGGTTGACGCTCTCCTGCAGTGCTGCCCGGACCTCTTCGGACTTGCTGCGCCGGGCCTGCAGCCGCAACAGGCTCGCAATGGTCTGCAGGTTGTTCTTGACCCGGTGATGGATTTCCTGGATGACAGCCGACTTGATGCGGATCTCCTGATCCTTGGCGCGGGTCTCGGTCACATCAGACAGGATCACCACGCGGCGGATCAGCTGCCCGCCCTCCTGCAGATCGATCTGCCGGCGGATCAGCGTCAGGTTCCCGGCGGTCAGTTCCTTCTGCCAGGGCCGTTCCCGCTCCATGATCTCCCGCACGATATGCCGTGTCATCTGCCGGTCAAAGAGATGACAGCCCCGCAGGCTGCCGACACCGAGCACCCGGTAGATGCGCTGGGCCGAGGCATTGGCAAAGACGATCCGGCTGAACTGATCCGTGATGAGGATGCCATCGCTGGCCGACAGTGGCTGATACTGCTCGGCCTCCACGCCCTTGCGGGCATTCGTGAGCACATCGACGGCCGTGGCCAGCAGGCAGGGAAAGCCCTCGATCTGCAGCCGGTCACCATCCACCTCGAAGCTGACTACCCCGATGACCTGCGTGCCATCATGGATGGCAAAGGTGTACATATCGATGAGGGAGCCATAGGTCCACTCGCGTTTGCCGCGTCCGGGCAGGCCGGTCCGGAGCGTATCCTGCACCAGCGGTTCTTCCAGTGCCGGCTGCAGCCGGCCGCATTCCGTCGGCTTCGTATTCATGTAGACGGTATGCGGACGCTCCTGCGCCAGGATGAGCAGGCGGCCCTTGACCTTTGCCGGCACATAGGCCTTGAGCTGGCCATGCGCCAGATCTGCCAGAAAAGGGAATACCACACTCATGCGCTCCAGCAGACCGATCTGCTTGACCGTCAGATCCGTGTATTCCCGGCACAATGCCGAAATCATCATCATCATGATCCACTCCCTCCAAAACTTCTGCTTCCAGTATAACAGACTTCGCCTAAAATAAAAAAAAGAAGCGGAAAGAATCCACCGGCTTTCGCCTGTGATTCTCTCCACTTCATTGTGGCTTCATTATTCTTCTTATTCTTCTTTGTCCTCAAGACCAAGCCCCGGCACTGCATTGAGATACAGGTCGCTGAAGCGGCCGGCCTGAGCCTGATAATAGCCGCGGCAGCCGATCATGGCGGCATTGTCCGGTGCAGAGGATCTTCGACGGATAGGAGAAGTTCACTCCGCGCTTCGCTGCTTCCTCGCGCAGACGCGACTCCAGTCCGCTGTTGGCCGCCACGCCGCCGGCCAGCACCAGCGTATCCCGGCCGGCCTCTTTGACCGCCTGGAATGCCTTGCCGACCAGCACCTCGATGACCGAGTGCTGGAAGGAAGCGGCGATATCCGGCTTGTTGAGCTCGTGGCCCTTCATCTTCTCGCTGTTGATGTAGTTCAGCACCGCCGACTTGAGCCCGCTGAAGCTGAACTCGAAATTGCCTTTCTCGGTCAGGGCCTGCGGGAAATCAATGGCCAGCGGGTTGCCCTCTTTGGCCAGCGCATCGATGCGCGGACCGCCCGGATACGGCAGCCCCATGACACGGGCAATCTTGTCAAAAGCCTCGCCAGCCGCATCATCGCGGGTCTGGCCCATCATCTTGAAATGATTATAGCCCCGTACATCGACCAGAGCGGTATGCCCGCCGGAGACGACGAGCGCCATGAACGGCGGCTCAAGCTTCGGCGTCGAGAGGAAGTTGGCAAAGATATGCCCTTCCAGATGATTGACCCCGATGAGCGGCACCCCCAGCGAAAAAGCCAGGGATTTGGCGGCCGATACACCGACCAGCAGTGCACCGACCAGCCCCGGTCCATAGGTCACAGCGACCTGATCGATATCTTTGAGCGATACGCCCGCCGTGCGGATGCATTCATCGATGACCGGCATGATGTTGACGATATGCTTGCGGGAGGCTATCTCCGGCACGACACCGCCGAACTTCTGATGCACCGGGATCTGGGTCGAGATGATGTTGGCGAGGACTTCCCGCCCGCCCCGCAGCACGGCTGCCGAGGTCTCATCACAGCTGGACTCGATAGCCAGTGTCAGTATCTCTTCTTGATTCTTCTCCATAAACGTAAAAACTCCAAACCACGATCATAGTTTCGTATTCCACATAATGATGGCATCCTCGCCATTATCCTGATAATAATGGGGACGCCGGCCGGCTTCCTTGAAACCGTAACCCTTGTACAGCGCAAGCGCGGGGTCATTGGCTGGCCGGACTTCCAGTGTCATCGCGGTGACGCCCTTGGTCTTCACCGCCTCGATGACCGCACCGAAAAGCTGTGTGCCAATGCCGCGTCCGCGATAGGCCGGCAGGATCGCCACATTGGTGATCTGCGACTCCTCATAGGAGATCCAGCAGCCCACATAGCCGATGACCTGCTCGCCTTCAAGCGCCAGCAGATAGATGGTATTCTCATTGGCGGCTTCTTTCCAGAATGCCTCCCTTGACCAGGGAATGGCAAAGCAGGCTTTCTCGACGATCTCCACCGCGTCGGCATCTTCCGGTGCCATTTCCCGGAACGTAAGCTTGTCTTCGATTGCGTTTGCAGGCTTAGGTTCCATTACATTTCCTCCGTCGGTCTGGTCCGGCCGGCTTCTTCCGGATGCCGTTTCTCCCACAGCACCTCCGCCTCACTGCGGCGGATATAGACCGGCTCGATAGCCATGACATTGTCCTGATGGCCGGCTTTGAGCTCGGCCAGGCCGAGCATGGCCACACAGGCTGCCCGCGGCATCAGGATATTGGCCGGGAGCCGTCATGACGCCTGCCGGCAGTTCCATCTTCCCGATGATCTTCTTCTGCACGACATCGCCAGTCAGCAGCACCGGCTCCGCGATCCGGGCACAGTGAGCCACGATATCCGTGACCTTGGCAACCTCGACAGCATCCACCACCGAAAGCGTTCCCTGTTCCCAGCGATAGCTCTCGACATAGGCATTGCCTTTCTGTGCATCCAGCAGGCTTACGATACGTACACCAGGCACCGGCACATGGTACGCCAGCGCTTTCAGCGTGGACACCCCAACGATCGGCAGCCCGAGCGTATAGGCCATCGCCTTGGCAGCGGCCAGCCCGATGCGCAGGCCCGTGAACGAACCCGGCCCGATACTGACGGCAATACCTGCCAGTTCTTCTTTCTTCACCGCTGCCATGCGCAGGACCTGCTCGATATGCGGCATCAAGGTCTCCGAATGGGTCAGCCTGGCCTGCATCGTCAGCTCGGCTGACAGCTTCCCCTCATCGGCAACGGCAACACTTGATACCTGAGTTGCCGTATCAATGGCCAGAATGGACAAATGACTCCAACTCCTTTATGAACTCCTGATTCTTTTCTCCCACGCTGGTGAACTCGAATCGGCGGCTGTCCTCCGTCTCACCGGTACGCGTGATGCATACCCTGATGTAGTCATCCGGCAGCGATTCGGGGAACTTGTCGGGCCATTCGATGACCACGATTCCCTCCGGCTCCTCCGTGTATTCATAGAAGCCGATGTCATCCAGCTCTTCCTCTGTTTCCAGCCGGTAAAGATCAAAATGGTAGATGCGGCAAATCCCTTCATATACATTCATCAGATTGAATGTCGGGCTTGTCACCTCTCCCTCGACGCCAAGGGTACGGGCGAGACTCTGTACAAAAAGAGTCTTGCCGGCCCCAAGGTCGCCCTCCAGGCAAAGCACGGTTCCCTCCCGGATCTTTTGACCTACCAGCTCGGCTAGGTGTCCAGTCTCATCGGGAGAATTCGTCATACAGGTAAACATTCGTTATGTCTCTCCTAATAAATATAGATCAAAACTCATTCATTTCAACATTATATCACGAAGCAGCCCAAGGGTAAACTGATTCCCGTTTAATCAATCAATAGTTATTATCCGTTAATAACTTATTTTAAAAAGTACGATATCGAGAGTATAATGGTGAAACAATGAGTATTTTAGATATAACATTGATTAATTATCAAATATGGCTATTTCTATTTCATAAGATATCCCCTATAATAAAAGCATAGCAAGTGAGCAACACCAATTACAAATAATTATTGGTTTCTATCTATTGTATTTTTAGGAGGTTTTTCATTATGAAGAAATTTGTTTGCACGGTCTGCGGTTATGTTTATGAAGGCGAGAAAGCACCGGAGCAGTGCCCGATCTGTAAGGCACCTGCCTCCAAGTTCATCGAGCAGAGCGGCGATATGACGTTTGCGGATGAGCATCATGTCGGCACGGCTAAGGATGCAGATCCACGCATCATCGAGGGCCTGCGCCAGAACTTCACGGGCGAGTGCTCCGAGGTCGGTATGTATCTCGCGATGAGCCGTCAGGCTGACCGTGAAGGCTATCCGGAAATTGCTGAAGCCTATAAACGCTATGCCTTCGAGGAAGCAGAGCATGCAGCAAAATTCGCTGAGCTCCTGGGCGAAGTCCTGACCAACAGCACGAAGAAGAACCTGACGATGCGTATCGACGCTGAGCATGGTGCCTGCGCTGGCAAGAAAGAGCTGGCTACGCTCGCCAAGCAGCTGAACCTTGATGCAATCCATGACACGGTTCATGAGATGGCTAAGGACGAGGCGCGTCATGGCCGCGGCTTCAAAGGCCTGTTCGACCGTTACTTCGGCGAGTAAGAACTGATTCAACCTGTTTCCCCCCGGGAACACGAGAATATAAACCCAAAAAGAGAGGTCCGGTGATTCATGATCACCGGACCTCTCTTTTTACTATGCAGGATTATTTTGCGGACTTGCCGGTGAGATCCTTCTGGTTCACCGAAGCAATATTCGTATAGCTGCCATCCGCTGAATTATGCAGCTTGATCGTGCCGGCCTTCAGCTGGCTGGCTGCCCGTTTCCACTCAGCCGAGCTGCTGTCAAAGCCCGTGATCTTCCAGTCATGCACCGGCTTCACCTCTACCGTGCCCTTCTTGACCTCACGGATATAGCGGATCGTCATGTTGCGGATCGTTCCCGCATCCTCGCCATAGGCCTTGAGAGATGTCCAGACCTGTGGAAAGCTCCGGCCTTCAAGCGCGCCGCCCTTGGCCGTCAGCTGATTCATACGATAGGCATTCATGCCGAGCTTGACCGGATCAGCAGCCTGGATGAGCCTGCCGGTCTTCTTCAGGCGAAGATTGCGGATGCGCTGACCGACCGGTTTCGTCAGGTCGATCTCATACTGTACACCACCGAAGATGTCATTGGTGCTGTATTTCGACGAACGGCGGGCCGGATTATAGCTCGGCGCGATATCGCCCGGCTGCTTCTGATTGAAGTACGCGGCAGCCCACTCCATATAATCTTTCAGATCACGGCCAGTCACCTGATATACCGTCGTCTCACCACCCGTGTACTGATAATTGAACGCGATATCCTTGCGGCGGATCGGGCCGACAGCCTGCTGGGCATCGTCGCGGCTGATGATGACCGACACGACATCCGCTCCGCTGTAGTGCAGCTGTACCTCATTTAGGAAATGGGTCAGCGGCGTATCGGCAATCTGTACCTCGCTGATGCCCGGCATACGATCCGCCGGGACCATATCCATCCCCCTGACCTGCCCGATAACCTCATTGGCAATTGCCCGGGCCTGCTCATGATACGGTGCCAGCGTCTTCACGAGCTGTGCATCGGCAGCATAATGCCTCATCGGGATGGTCTGCGCCTTCCGGCTGACCAGCATATAGTGGCCATCCTGCCGACGGAATGTCAGGTCGATACGACTCAGGGCCTTGCCATATTTATATGGCTCGGATACCAGCACACCATTGATGGTCTTGCTGCTGACATCCTTGTGCATGTGACCGGCCACGATGGCAGCCAGTTCCGGGCAGGCATTGGCCAGATCGGTCACCCCGGTATCCGGACGGCCATTCTCGTTATCTACGCCCATATGCATGATACCGACCAGCACATCGGCCTTGCCCGCCAGTTCCCTGATTGCTTTCTGCGTCTCGGTCTTCGGGTCCCTGACGACCAGCCCCCTGAGGTGATCCGAGTCCTTCTCGAACTCTGCAATCATCGGCGTATCCATCCCAATGAGACCGACCCGGATGCCCGCCTTCTCAACGACGGCCGTGGCCGGCATGAACCGGCGCCCATCCTGCCAATAGACATTGCCGCAGAGCACCTGACCCTTGAACTGGTCCGTCACATGCTTCAGCACATCAAGACCGAAATTGAACTCATGATTGCCCATGTTCCAGCCTGCGTAGCCCATCTGATTCATCGCGGCCACCATCGGCTGTACCGGCTTCGTATTGAAAAGCTCAACGCTGTTGTCCTGGATCGCATCCCCGCAGTCCACCAGGATCGTATTGGGATTCTCCTGCCGGATCTGATTCACCGCCGTGCTCAGTTGCACGAGACTGCCCGAGTTGTCCGCCGTATCCGTCGAATAATCCCACGGCATGAACCGGCCATGTACATCCGATGTGCCCAGGATCGTGATCGTGACCTCCTGATCCGTCGGTGCCGACGCATAGACGATGGCATCCGAAAAGCCTGCTGCCAGTGCAGTTGCAATGCAGCCTGCGGCCAGCAGTTTCCTAAGTCTCTTACTCCTCATGATTATTCCCCCTGCTTATCATAAATAGGATATAGCGGCTTAATTTTCTGAGTATTTGCTATTGAATCACTTTTAGTATACCGTTTTGCCCTGATGCAGAAAAGGACATCCGTCCTTTATCGCCCCGCTGCCCCAAAATAAAACAGCACCAGCCAGACAGGATTTCCTGTCATAGCTGGTGCTGGTCATGTAATGGTTTACCTTTCATCAATCAGCAAAGATGCTGGATCAAAACCGATTTCGTGAATGAAGTGGAAAAGATCCACGTCATTGATGACCGTATCGATATAGCCTTCCATTTCTTCACTCAGATCCACCTGGACCGGTGTCTCATTGAGATGCCCCGCCTTATCGGCAAATACCAACACACACGGACGCTCGGTCTTGCCGAACTCAACCGATTTGACGATACCATACCCCAAAGACATCTTCAGGACGGTACCGATCGGGTAGATAGCCACATTGCTGAAGAACAGCTTCAACAGATCCTCGTCGAACTGTCCCGGTGAGCAATGGACCATGATATTATACGCGATAGCCGGCGTATAGGCCTTCTTGTAAGGCCGGCTGCTGGTCAGTGCGTCATAGACATCCGCAATGGCTCCGATACGGCCATAGCGATGGATGGTCTTGCTGGTCCGGCCATTCGGATAGCCCGTGCCATCCATCTTCTCATGGTGCAGCCGTGCAACGATAGCCAGCCGATCCACATTTGGCACATTCAGCTTCAGTATCTTCTCGGCCCCTGCCGCCGGATGCTTCTTGATGACCGCGAATTCCTCATCCGTCAGCCGCCCCGGCTTGTTGAGTATCTCCGGTGGCACCACCAGTTTGCCCAGATCATGCAGCAGACCGCCCATCGTCAGCTCAGACAGCTCGGTCGGATTCATGCCCAGCAGGACGCCCTGCATCGAGCAAAGCATAGCCACATTGACGCAATGAGCAAACGTATACATATCATGAAGACGAATCTCGGTCAGCTGTACCAGATTCCCCCTGCGCTCCATGATGTCATTGATTATGGCCGCCGATGCCTGTGAGAGCGGATCCAGATCGAAAGTTCCCGTTCTGGTAACCTGCTCAAAAACATCATAGACTCTTTTCACTGCAAAAGCACGCGTTTTCTCTGACAATATATCCTCTGGTGGTGGCAACTGTGCCTGTGCATCCGTACTGGTAACGTGTATCCCTTCCACGCCCAGCTGACGCAGCCGATCGATATACTGCTGTGTCAGCGTTACACCACGAGTAATATAATTGGCTCCACTGGAGTTGAAAACGCTTTGGGCTGCCACCATCCCAGGTTTCAGCCTCTTCGTCGCTAACTCAATCATCGGATTGATCCTCCCTGTGTTCCTACATCTCTGTATTTTGTATTCTCTATTGAAAGATTACCCTTTATCCCCGCACTTGTCAAATGATTTTGTCGACCAGCTCTCGATATTCCATACCGAGTCTACAACGCCTTCATAAAACTCCGGTTCATGGGAAACAAGCAGCACCGTGCCCTTGTATTCCTTGATTGCCCGGCGCAGTTCTTTCTTGGCTTCCACATCGAGATGATTGGTCGGCTCGTCGAGCACCAGCAGGTTCACCGGCTTCTGCATGATCTTGCAGAGACGGACCTTGGCCGCCTCACCACCGGAGAGGGCCAGCATCTTCGTCGTGATGTGCTCATTCGTCAGCCCACAGGAAGCAAGCGCTGCGCGCACCTCATAGTTGCTCATGCCTGGATACGCCTGCCAGAGCTCATCGAGTGCCGTATTCTGATTGCCAGCCGCGCTCTCCTGCTCAAAGTAGCCGAAGCTCACGAACTCGCCGAGCTCTATCGTCCCTGCGACCGGCTTGATGATGCCGAGCAGCGTCTTCAGAAGCGTCGACTTACCCAGGCCATTCGTGCCCCGGATGGCAATCTTCTTACCACGCTCCACCTGGATATCCACCGGATTCGTCAGCGGCATATCATAGCCCAGCACCAGCCGCTTCGCCTCGATGACGAAACGGGAAGGCGTACGGTCTGACTGGAAATGGAAATGCGGCTGCGGCTTCTCCTGCCGCTTCGTCAGCACCTCCATCTTATCCAGACGCTTCTGGCGGCTGTTTGCCATGCCGCGCGTAGCCACACGGGCCTTGTTGCGCTGAATGAAGTCCTGCTCCTTCTTGATCTCCGCCTGCTGGCGCTCATAGGCTGCTTCTTCCTGACGACGTTTGAGTGCCGCCATTTCCTCGAATTTCTCATAGCTGCCCGTATAGCGCGTCAGCTGGAAGTTATCCACATGATAGATCACATTCGTGACTGCATTGAGGAACGGCACATCATGCGAGACGAGGATGAACGCATTCTCATAGTTCTGCAGATAGTTCGTGAGCCAGGTAATATGCTCGACATCCAGATAGTTGGTCGGCTCATCGAGGATGAGGATCTCCGGATTCTGCAGCAGCAGCTTGGTCAGCAGGACCTTCGTGCGCTGGCCGCCCGACAGCTCATCGACCTTGCGGTCCAGACCGATATCGCGCAGGCCGAGACCGCCCGATACTTCCTCGATGCGGGCGTCGATCATATAGTAGCTGCCAGCTTCCAGCATATCCTGGATATCGCCGACATCCTTCATGAGCTGATCGACTTCCTCCGGCGTTGCATCTCCCATCTTATCGTAGGCAGCCAGCATTTCCTGCTCAGCCGTCACCATATCATCAAACGCCGTACGCAGGGTATCGCGGATGGTCATGCCCGCCTTGAGCACAGCATGCTGATCCAGATAACCGACCTTCACGCGCTTCGCCCATTCCACCGTACCATCATCCGGCGTCAGCTGACCCGTAATAATAGAAAGAAACGTCGATTTCCCCTCGCCATTCGCACCAACCAGCGCAACGTGCTCACCCTTGAGCAGCCGGAAACTGACATCCTCGAAAATCTGACGTCCGCCATAGCCGTGGGACAAGTGAGATACGTTCAAAATGCTCATAAATGTTTCACAGTTCCTTTCAATGCTTTCAATACTCTATCATTCAACTCTCGGTATCGCTGCGAAGATTCGTCGTATCCTTATTACGCACCTTCGTTATCGTGCCATCCTCACGCTCAGACTTGCTGCCGGACTTTGCCTCAGGCGACGACGTATCGTCCTTCGCCGACGGGCTGTGATAGCCGGAATCCCCATTGCTGTCCTGCCTGGGTGCCGGTGCCAGCTCATCGGTCCGTGGTTCCTTCGCTGACGGCTCCGATGGTGACGACTCCGATGGTGACGGTTTGCTGGTCGAGGGCGCCGGCGTATTCTTCCGCTCGATCGACTGATACTTCACCTGCTCATCATCCGATGACGGCAGCACGAAGAACCCGACCAGCAGGCTGATCAGCAGCACAATAAGTGCCAGCAGTACCCTGGCCCGGCGGTCCAGCCCCCAAAAGCCCGTCTCCGGCTGCCTGTCATGATGGGCATGACGAGGACCTCGCCAGGCCGGTGCCGATGGCGGCGGATAGGCGGCTCCCGGTGCAGCCTGCTGGCTGCTGGCAGCCGCCTGACGACGGCTCTCTGCCTGCTGGCAGGCCGAATCATACGCCTGCCGCTTCACGGGATCGGACAGGATCTGATATGCCTCATTAAGCTCACTCATGCGCCTCGTCGACTCAGCCTCCGAAAGCGTCGACAGATCCGGATGATAGCGCCGCGCCAACGTCTGATATGCCTTTTTGATAATATCGCCCGAGGCCTTCGGGTGTACCTCCAGTACTTCATAATAGTCCTTCATGACTGCCCGCCTCTTCACATAATCCCTACAGTGCCTAAAAAAGAGCTGTCCACCTCTGAACAGCTCTTCAACGAACAAAACAACGCCTTCCGAACAACGAACCAGAAGACATTTTCCAGTATCCTCTACCAGAAAATCAACACATTAATAATACACTAAAACATAAACGAATGCAAGCCAGCTCATGCCCCACAGCCAGTACCTATGATCCCCCTGACAAACGGGAATTGGTAACAGGGGACGGTTCTCTGTTACACTGAGCTGGAGCTCCCAATTTATCGGGACAACAACACGCAAAAACGGCAGCTGCTAAAAAACAGCTGCCGTCCTTCAGGCTCCGATGTGCTCCCGCCGTTGAAGTTCCTTGACCAGTTCCTCCAACTGACTCGTAAACTGGTCCATCGACCGTTGAAACCGGGTCAGCAGATAGAATGTCACAACGATTGGGAACCCCACCGTCGAGATTGCAGTGAGTACCGTCTGTTCCATGATGGGCGCCTCCTTCATTCAGGCGCCGTCATCAGGCGATGCTCTGCTCGTCGACGCTCTGGATATAGGCTTTCTTCACCGATACCGCCAGAGCCCCACCGACAACAATCGCCTTGTTCGCGATGAGATCATTCATAAACGCGACCGTCTCCTCTTTCGTGAGGTCCGTGCGCGGATTGGCAAGATCCATCGTATAGGTCTTGGCATTCTCAAGATTCAGGATCATTTTCAGCGTGGATTTCATAGTAATTGCTCCTCTCCATATTCAGCGTTTCCAACAGTCTGATTACTCAGCGGTGATACCCGTCTGATCCTCACGGCCTACCGTGCGGACAACTGCAGTCTGCAGCTTGCCGAGTTTCGTGCCGAGATCCAGCACCTGATCGTCCGTCAGCTTATCGCTGAAATGAGCGAACGAGCGCTGAACAAGCTTCTCCTTACCAGCCGCATCCATACCGCTGACCAGCTTCAGGATAAGTTTCGTCGTTGCATTATTGCGTACTGCCATGATTCATACTCCCTTTCTCATATACCGTTATCGCTGCAAGGATTGGTTCCTTGTCCTTACACTCTAGTACATTCAGGATCCAGTCCAAAAGCAACCACCAGAGAAGCGCCCCGTATTCGGAGTGGTTGGAGCTGCGGGCTGAAGTGAAGGTTTTTGGGGGAGATAAAGCCGGCAAATTCACGGGCTACTGCCGTTATCGTTACATTATGTTTCATGCCACGCTCCGTTAGCTTCTTATAACGCTTCTGCAGCCTTATCGCTGCGCGATCTGCATAGTTTATTACAGCTCAGCTTCGGACTGTCCAGATTGCCTGCTCTTTAGCTGCTTGGATTTACTGCCGATTTGTCCTCTTACTATTGACTGCGCGGATTCGGTCAGAATACGTCTGACATGAGAATTTCCTGCTTAATCCGTTTGAATTCTCTTTTATGGTCATCACGCATACGAAGATATTCCCTCACCATGTTATCTTCCTGATTCGGAATCCTTACCAAACTACATGTGCCAAAGGCAAGGTTTTGAGCTAGGGAACGTGCATCGCGGCGATCCGTCTTAACTCTCCGGTTATCCTTTAGCAACGTAGTCGGAGCTACAATGACGCAGTTAAATCCTTCATCCTCTAATTTTTGCCGCAAGACATATCCGAGGCAGCCAGCCTCATAGCATAGCCTGTATTCAAGGGAATTAGCATTCTACTCATTAAGCTTGTGCAGGTATTTTACTACACGCTTGTAATCGGCTGGAATGGTTACTTCTCCAAAATACTGGTTCTTAGATGGATTGAAGCAACATAGTGAATAAGAATCCTTGTGTACATCCATACCAACATATATAATAGACATTGAAGTGACCTCCCTTTGCAAATGTGATAACTATGCATATCCTAATTATGCCTACGAACTCACGCCTTTTGCAATAGTGGAGGTCACTTCATATTATCTATCCGTCATGAATAGATGTTTTATTTAGAAACATTTGCCTTGCCAATTTCCGAGCCATGGCGTTATAATAAAGTATATCTTCGGCAAAATTACACGTTTTTTGCCGAAGATATACCAAAGGAGATGAGAAGTATGAGTGCAATCCGTACACAAACGCAACCTGGGATCCTAAGCCGACATGCCATTCTTGCCAGCTTTGCCAAGGACAATCCCGGTAAAAGCCATTCTGCATATATGAAGAAACTTCAGCAGAAGCTAAAAGACGGTTCCCTGGTACACGTAGGGCGTGATGCTTATCAGCCTGCAGAACAATCCAGCCGCTATGAGCACGCCTATTCGCAGGCTGCACTGAAGCTAGCTGCTTTCATGTCTGAAGAATACCCTTTGGCAGACGGCCGCATCCTGGAATTTACACAATACAACGAGTTTGTCAACCACCTACTGGGGCACAATACTATCCTGCTCTCTGTAGAAAAGGATATCATGAGTTTTATTTTTGACGCCCTGCAGGAACAATATCCCAGCAAAGTTCTGCTGCACCCATCTGTAGATGACTTCCATCTCTACCGGCAGGATGACGCCATCATCGTGGAGCCTCTGCTGACAGAATCCCCACGTAGTTCCCAAGGGCCATGGCAGACCGGACTTGAAAAGCTGCTTGTGGATCTCCTTACAGACAAATACCTGCGCAGCAGCATCAGCGAAAGCGAATATCCACTTATTTACGAAACTGCCTTTGAACGTTATACTGTAGACGAACGTAAACTTTTCCGTTATGCCCGTAGGCGTAACGCTGCACAGAAGATACGTCAACTCATCAAAGATAAGACCAGCATCGAACTGAGAACGGAGACAACATGCTAACCAAGGAAAATTTCACTGCCGAGCACATACGCGAATTACAACAAAACAGCAAATGCGATCCCTCTATACTGGAGCGCACGCTCTTCGCCTTCGGACTGCTGGAAGCTCTGATCCGTGTGGATATGCCCTTTATTTTCAAAGGCGGTACCAGTCTGATGCTCCTCCTGGAACACCCCAGACGGTTATCAACAGATATCGACATCCTGGTAGAACCCGATACCGATCTTGACAGTTACCTCGATGCAGCTGCTCAGATCTTCCCATTTGTGCGCCAGGAAGAACAGCCAAGAGCCAAACACAGTGGCATAGAGAAACGTCATTTCAAATTCTCCTACCCTTCTCCAATGACCGGCAAAGAGTTCTACATCCTGCTGGATGTTGTTTTCGAAGCCAATCCCTATCCCAGTCTGGTAAGCCGTGCCATAGATAACGATCTGTTGCACACTGAAGGCGAGCCATTAACCGTGCAGTTGCCAAGTATCAACTGTGTACTCGGCGACAAGCTCACAGCCTTCGCACCACACACAACAGGCATTCCCTTGGGCATTGGCAAGAACATGGAGATCATCAAGCAATTCTACGATGTGGCCACTCTTCTTGATGAATTCACCAACTTTGATGAGGTAACGGCAGCGTACCATCAGATAGTACGTGAGGAAATAGCATATCGCGGTGGCGATATTACCCCAGAGGAAGCCCTGCGCGACACGCTGAATACTGCCCTCTGCATTGCTTCCCGCGGTAAAATGCAGCCGGACGAATACCGACTCTATGTCAAGGCCATTCGAGACCTGCGCGATCATATATACGCAGAACGCTATACACCAGAGGTTGCTGCTCGACAGGCCCCGCGTGTCATATACGCTGCTGCCTGTCTGCTAAAGAATGCTCCATACCAAGACATTTCCAACCCTGCAGACTATCTTCGTGAGCAATACATAGGCCAATCATTCATGCCGCTGAAATATCTGAAGCGCATTGATCCCTTAGCTTATGCACTCACTATTGAAGCAGATAAAATCTTACACGGCTGATTAAACATCAAGCCCCGGCAAGTCGCCTGATGAAACTACTCATCAAATGATTTGCCGGGGATTTATCTTTATCATGTATAACAAATGCCCAAGCCTGATTCGTTTCTCTTCGCAAACAGTGGCTAAACCACAAAAACTGCTGTACGAAAATATCACGCACAGCAGTTTCAACGGGGATGTATATACTCCCTGTATTCTATGCAGGGATGGAGGTGTCTCCTTTGAATTCAGCTCTCGAACTACAAATAAACTCGAGTCCCCCTTATGTCGCTTAAATTGTATACCAAAAGGAAAATACAACCGGTAGAACCTACGTCTTATCGCAAATAAGGGATGATCTCATGGTTTATCCAAGCGTATTAGGAAAACTGTTCAAAAAATGGTGTACCGACTCGAACATAGATGGTATTAGCCCTCATTCTGCGAGACATGCTTTTGCAAGCAAGTTGTTTCAAGACGGTATCAACCCTGAAGTTCTAAGAAAACTAACTGGGCATGCTGACTTAACTACGCTTCTCGATGTGTATTGCTATGACGATAGCGTTAACCCCAAGGATATAAAAAAAGCGGTGGTCGCACTTGATAATTTTATGCCTAGGTTATCAGCCTAGTCATAGATGAATACAAAAAAATGAGGGTATCACACCACACATGCGATAACCCTCAAGCCTAATAATATCAAGCATTGGTCGGAACGACGGGATTTGAACCCACGACCTCTTCCACCCCAAGGAAGCGCGCTACCAAACTGCGCTACGTCCCGAACACTAGATATTATAATGCTTTTGGCTCTTTTTGTAAAGCGATTGCAGCTGGTTTGTATGCATCAGGCCTTCCTTGCCTGCGCTTTCAGCCATTCGGACCATAGAACTTTATAGCCATCGGCATGATTCTGCTGCACGTACCAATAAAACGACTGGATCTTCTCCGCCTTATCCGCATAATAAACGCTTTTCCAGCCCGCAGGCTTGCCCTGCTGCAGGCCGCCCTCATAGCCCAGATAGGTGCCGCCGATCTCGTGCTGGCGATACAGGATGTCCTTCAGCGATACATCGGGATTGCGCATCATATCATAGAGTGCCATGTAGGTCGTGGTCCGGCCGACACCAGCCTGACAATGGAAGTGGAGCCAGGCCTTTGGCGGCAGCTGGCGATAGAGGCGGATGAACTGATCGATGCATTCCGCCGCAGGCCAGACATGATCGGTCGCCGTAATCCGGACGTATTTCAGCCCGGCCTGCGTGACGAGCTGCTGCTCGGTCATCGCCTGCGTGATCCGCTCGGCTTTGCCGCCGCTTGGCAGCTTATGCTTGCCAAGCGGTGCAACATACTGGATCCTGCCCAGTGCATCTTTGAGCCGCTGACGCTCGTCGGCCTGGGCCGCCTGCGAGGTCTTGCCCAGATTGCCCCAGTCACGCTTGCCATACCAGCTTACGGCATCACCATTCAGGATGCCATGGGATTCCTGACGCAGGTCGACGATATAGATTGGCCCTGCCGCCTGCTGCCGCAGCACTTCGGTCATCTTCCGGAACTGGCCCACAGAGAACTCGGCACTGCCGGACGCATCCAGCTGGTCCAGCCCCTTGCGGCTCGGGACATAGGCAGGGTCCAGATTGAACCGCTTGGCCGGCGCGTGGAAGGCAGATTTTGATGTACGGAAATTGCGGGGAAGCTGGGCCTGATCGGGCGAATCCAGCCGCCAGACGAATCCCTCACAGTCCGCTGCGGTAGGTGCCGCCTTCTCACTCTTCGCGCTCTGTACCACAGATGCCGCCGGGGCAGCAGCACCAGCCTCAGCCAGTGGCAGTCCGCCCAGGCACAATGCCAGTGCCAGCCCCGCAGCCAGATAACGGGAATCATATCGTTTCATCGTTTATCTCTTCTTCCTATCCATACGTTTGCTATTCTTCAACGCCCATTATTATAGACCTTCTGGCAGCCTTTGTCACGGCCGCATTGCCGACGCGTCCGCATCCGCTGTACGGAATGCATCGAGGCCCGCAAAGGCGAACCGTTTGAGGTTCGGCAGCAGTTCTTCCTCCGGATAGGCCTGCGGCACAAGCTGCCGGTAATTGATGCGGTTATGCCGCCCGAGGAAGATCATCGTGAATGGCGCAATAAAGCTCAGGATGCAGCTGTAGAGCTGCGGCGAGGACAGCGGGATACCCGTGTATTCGCTGACCACCCTCGCCATGATCAGGCCCTTGGGCCGCGCCACATCGGACAGGATCTCATTGAGGCAGGGCGAGGGGTTCAGTATCTCTCTGGCCCATACTTCCACCGGCCAGGACTGATCGTTCATCACCTGGGCGACGAAGCGTTCCAGGAAGGCTTCGAGCTTTTCCCGCGGCGTCTTTTTTGCCGCAGCCAGCAGCTTCAGCTCGTCCCGGTTCAGGAATTCGCGATGCACCAGTTTCAGCAGCTCCTTGTACATGCCCTCGCGGCTGCCGAAATGATAATTGATGGCCGCAGTATTCGTACCGGCCAGCTCACAGATCTCTTTCGCTGTCGTGGCCGCATAGCCCTTTTCCGCAATGATCCGGCCCGCACAGACCAGCAGTTTTTCCTGCGTGGCCCGGCCGTCATCCCGTTGGTTCTTCTTTTCCACAGTAATCGCTCCTTTTCCCTGTTATTCTATCACATTGCCCGATGCCGGAACAACCAGCCGGCCAGTGGCATCGTCACAGCGGCCACGGCCAGCATGGGCACATAGTTCATTGCAATATCGCCGATACCCGCTCCCTCCAGATAGATGCGGCGGATCGATGCCAGCGCAAACCGCATCGGGTCGGCACAGGTCATGACCTGCAGCACCTGCGGCATATTCGCCACCGGAGTAGCCATCCCGGACAGGAGCACCAGCGGCAGCATCGTGACGAATACATACACCAGCACCTGCTGCATGTTCCTCGATACGGAGGAAATTGACAGGCCGATGCCGGTCGAGCTCAGCATGAAGACGATGACGGTCAGGATCAGTGTCCCCATTGAGCCGCGGAAGGGAATATCAAACCAGTAGCGGCAGATACAGAAGAGCACCATGCTCTGCACGAGGCCGATGATCATCGGCGGCAGGGATTTGCCGATCAGGATCTCGGCGGGCGACATCGGCGTGACCAGCAGCTGGTCAAAAGTCCCCTGCTCCCGTTCCTTGGCGATAGACAGCCCGGCCAGCATGATGACCTGCACGAAGGAGATCATGCCGATCAGTCCCGGCAGGAAGGTCCAGCGGGTGGTCTGATTGGGATTGAACCAGGTGCGGCTGACCACGCTGACACCTGCCCCGCCGGTGCGGGCCGCATTCCAGCTCGTGACGATCCGGCTGACATAGCCGGTCGCCTGGCCGGCCACCGAGGTGTTCCGGCCATCCGTGATCACCTCCAGCGGCGCAGTTTCCCCGCGCGCGAGCTGATCCGCGAAATCCTGCGGGATCACGACGGCCAGCAGTGCCGTCTCCGAGTCGATTGCATCGGCGATCCCGTCCGGATTGGTCAGTGTCCCCACCCGGCTGAACGCCCCGTTGTGGTCGATATGCGCCAGCAGGTCGCGCGACTCTGCGCTGCCCGATTCATCGACGGCCACATAGGGCACCTGATCCAGGTTATAATTGGCCGCATAGCCGAAGATGAAGCCCTGCAGGATAGCCGGCACGACCATGATGAGCCGCATGCGTTTATCCTTGAGCGTGGCAATCATTTCCTTCTGGCACATGAACAGCAGCCGTTCCCAGAACTCACGCAGCATCATTCCACCTTCTTTCTGGTCAGCCGGAAGGCCAGCCCCATGAAAAATACGGCATAGCCCGTCAGCAGCAATGTATTCCTGATGATCAGTGGCCAGTAGTTGCCCGCCAGCAGCAATGATTTAAGCAGCTGCAGATAATAAGTCGTCGGAAATGCCTGACTGAGCAGCCGGATGCCCCATGGCTCCGTATGCAGGTCAAACATGAAACCGGACAGCATGAGCGAGGGCAGGAAACTCACAAGCAGGGATACCTGACAGGCGAGGAACTGATTCTTGGTCAGCGCCGAGATCACCAGGCCGATGCCGAGAGCCACGATCAGGAACAGCATCGACACGCCCACGATCAGGATCATCGAGCCGCGCAGCGGCAGCTCATAGAGGTAACGCCCTGCCAGCAGGCACAGCAGCATGCCGAGCATCGCCACGCTGAAATACGGGATCAGTTTGGCCAGAATCAGCTCCAGAACCCCGGTCGGTGTCACGAACAGGGACTCGAACGTGCCCCGTTCCCACTCCCGTGCCATGACCACGGAGGTCAGGAATACCCCGACGATCATCAGCACCAGCATGATAACGCCCGGCACAAAGAACCACGTACTCGTATTGGCATCATTGAACCAGATCCGGCTGACCACGCTCGCCTGACCGCCGGCTGCACCGATTCCTTCTTTGGCAGCCCAGGTCAGCATTCCCGACTCGATGTAGGTCTGCGCCGAGGAAGCCGATGTCGCCTCCACGCCATTAACGATGACCTGTACCTGTGCCGATTTCCTGGCCAGATCCGCCGTGAAATGGACCGGCACGCGCAGGATCGCGTCGACCTCATGGGCCAGCAGCCGCGACTCCGCCTCCTGCATGGAGGTCATATACACGGGAGAGAAATACTCCGAACCATCCACGAACGAGACTGCCTGTCTGGCCGTCGGCGAATGATCCTCCAGCACGACCGCCACGGGGACGTTCTTCACATCCAGCGACATGCCGTAGCCGATCAGCAGGATCAGCACGACCGGCATGACGATGCCCAGCAGCAGGCTGCTCTTGTCGCGCAGCAGCTGATAGAATTCTTTCCGGGTCAGCGCGGCCAGCCGCCGGAAAAAGGCCTTTCCCCACATAACTATCCCTCCTGTGCCCGGTAGTTCCCGACGATTGCCAGGAATATCTCATTCATATCCTCGCGCGGCATGGCCATCTGCTCACGGATGGACTGCGGGCTGCCGAGCACCAGCAGCTGGCCGTGGTCCTGGATCATGAAACGGTCGCAGTACTCGGCCTCCTCCATGAAATGCGTCGTGATGATGATGGTCGTCCCCCGCAGGGACAGGTCCGTGATCTGCTGCCAGAAACGGCGCCGGGCCAGCGGGTCGATGCCGCTGGTCGGCTCATCCAGGAACAGGATCTGCGGGTCATGGATCAAAGCGGCGGCCATCGACAGCCGCTGCTTGTAGCCCCCCGGCAGATCATCGGCCAGGACATCGGCCCGGTCGGTCAGCTGGAACTCCTGCATGACCGCCTGCCATGCGCGCCCGCAGTTCCTGCCCGCGCAAGCCATAGACACCGCCATAGAATCGCAGGTTCTCCCGCACCGACAGGTTCCCGTAAAGGGAGAATTTCTGGGCAACATACCCCAGATTCCGCCGGCCCTCCCGGCGCGCCTCCCGCAGATCCACGCCAGCCACCGTCAGCCGACCCTCGGTCGCTGGCAGCAGGCCGCAGAGCATACGGAACGTCGTCGTCTTGCCCGCGCCATTCGGCCCGAGCAGCCCAAAGACCTCGCCCCGGTATACCTGAAAGGACGTATGGTCCACCGCCGTGAAATCACCAAACCGGCGGACCAGTCCGGACACCTCGATATCCACCAGCTCCGTGGTGGACTGCGCGGCATCGGCAATGGCAGACGCGCTGCCGATTAATTGGCTTTGCCGCTGCCCATTTTTGTGTCCCTATCCTTGCCCGTGCCGGCAGACAGATGCGCCACAGCTGCTTTTCCGCTGGCCTGTTCCGCCTCATCGGCATGGAGCAGCAGCATGAAGGCATCCTCCAGCCGCTCGGGCACCGGTTTTGGCGTCAGTCCCTCAGCAGCCAGTGAGTCCAGCTGCGGACTGGTCTTCCCCGCGATGAAGTGCACGGCACCATGGACCGGGACCGCATCGACCACCGCCGGCTCATCGAGCAGACGGCTCTGCAGGACCCGCACCGGCATCGAGGCCGGACAGGCCGTCTCATAGCAGCGCCCGGCCGCCATCTCGCGCAGCGAAGCCGGCTGTCCCCGCGGCCAGGAAACGCCCATGATTCATCACATACACCTGCTGGCAGCGCTCCGCCTCATCCATATAGGCCGTGCTCACCAGCACCGAAAGATGCTCCTGCTGCACGAGCTGCTCGAGGATTGTCCAGAGGTCGCGCCGCGACAGCGGATCGACCCCGACGGTCGGCTCATCCAGCAGCAGGAGCTTCGGGGAGCGCACCAGGGTGCAGGCCAGCCCGAGCTTCTGCTTCATGCCGCCGGATAGATTGCCCGCCAGCCGCCCCGTGAACTCCGCCAGTCCCGTCATCTGCAGCAGATGGCAGAATCGGTCGGCCCGCACCGCAGCCGGTATGCCATGGAGATCGGCATAGAGATTCATGTTTTCCTGCACCGTCAGTCCTCATACAGACCAAACTTCTGCGGCATATACCCCAGCTCACGCTGCACCCGCTCCGGTTCCCGGATCACATCGAGGCCGACCACCCGGAGACTGCCGGCAGTCGGCGTCATCAGCCCGCAGATCAGCCGCAGCAGCGTCGTCTTCCCGGCGCCATCCGGCCCGACGAGGGCGGTCAGCTCCCCCTCGCGCAAGGACAGATCCAGTGCATCGATTGCCGTCACGCCGCTGCCGCCTTTGACTGCAAATACCTTGGTCAGCCCTGCCGCCTCAACGGCCAGCCCCTGCTCACTCATAAGCTGCCTCACACTTCCAGCCGGACCGTAGCCGGCATGCCCAGACGAAGCACATTATCCGTGTCGTCCACATAGACCCGCACCTCATAGACCAGCGCTGTCCGCAGCTCATCCGTCTGCACCGTCTTCGGCGTGAACTCCGCCGTGCTCGCAATATAGCCGATCTGACCGGTCAGCGGCGCATCCGGCAGACTGTCGATATAGACCTTTGCCTCCTGGCCTTCATAGACCCTGGCCAGATCCGTCTCCTTCACATAGACCCGCACCCACTTCTTGTTCAGCAGGGAGATCTTGAACACCGGTGCCGACGAGCCAGCCATATCGCCAGCCTCGAGCAGCCGGGAACGGATCACGCCATCGGCCGGTGCCCGCAGCTCATACTGGCTCAGCAGATAATCCTGACGGCTCAGCTCATCCTGTAATGCCTTCAGGCTGTACTCGGCCTGACTGACATCCTCGCCGCGCGGGCCGGCAACGAGCAGCTGCAAAGCCTGCTCCGCCTCGGCGACCTGCGCCTGAGCTGATTCCGCCTGGGATCTCGCACTGTCGAGCTCCTGCGCACTGACCCCCTCCACGCTGTCGTAGATCTGCTGGCGGCGGGCATAGACCCCGGCGGCATAGTCGGCGGATGCCCGCGCGGCTTTCACCTTCGCCTCGGCCTGCCGGATATCCTCGCTGCGGTTCCCGTTGTGCAGCTTATCCACGGCACTCTGCTGCGCCGCCACCTGCGCCGCCACATTGCTGCGCGTGAGCAGCAGCTCGCTGTTGTCCAGCCGTGCGAGCACCTGCCCCTTCTTCACCGTATCCCCGGCATCCACCAGCAGCTCCGCAATGCGGTCACTCTGGCGGAACGACAGCGAAATCTCCCGTACATCCACATTGCCGGACAGCTTCAGCTCATGCGACTCAGCCAGAGCCAGCTTCTGCTGATACACATGATAGAACCAGCCACCCAGCCCCAGCAGCAGGAATACCCCCACGATTGCCAGGATCTTTCGTCTTTTCGTCATCTTGATCAACGCCCCTTCTTGTCGTATACGGACACATTCTGTCCGATTAAATCAAAATCAAATTAATTTGAATTTGATTTAAATATAGCACAGTCAGCCCAGAACTGCAAGATATCCGGCAAAAAATACATGCTGGCAGCAGGCCGCCCACAGAAAAAGCCTGCCAGCGATGCATCATGCACCCTGACAGGCTTCCATTCATTTGATTCGGATCATTTCCGTCATTATCCCACGTAGGATCAGACCGGCGAGGCCGTTTCCTCGTCCAGCTGCAGGGATTCCTCCATCACCGGCAGCGTCTGCGGCATGCGCTGCAGCAGTGGATACTCCATATCCGTATAGGCCGAGATGCCATGCTCGCTGAGATCGAGTCCGGCCAGCTCCTCCTCTTTCGTAACGCGGATGCCGACCGTCGCCTTGAGCAGGCTGAACAGTGCATAGGTCGCCCCGAAGCCCCAGAGCCCGATTACCGTCACGCCCAGCAGCTGGATCAGCAGCTGATGCACACCGCCACCGTAGAGCAGGCCGCCATTCTG
Organism: Selenomonas sp.; assembly: GCA_022482925.1. Classification (GTDB taxonomy): domain Bacteria; phylum Bacillota; class Negativicutes; order Selenomonadales; family Selenomonadaceae; genus Selenomonas_A. Next base: position 37,933 of record JAKVOG010000013.1, read on the forward strand.
AGCAAAGATACCGACAGCCAGAGTGCCGAACGTACCACAGACGCCATGCACCGCAATCGCCCCGACCGGATCATCGGCCCGCAGGCGGTCAAAGAACGGCACCGCGAGAACGATCAGCACACCAGCAGCCGCGCCGATCACCAGCGAGCTGACCGGAGTCACAAAGGCACAGCCGGCCGTGATGGCCACCAGCCCGCCCAGCGCACCATTGAGCGCCATGCTGAGATCCGCTTTCCCATACTGGAACAGCGTCAGCAGCGCCGCCACCGTTCCACCAGCCGCAGCCGACAGATTCGTATTGACCGCGATCTTTGCAATATTACTGTCCATACCGGAGAGCGTGCTGCCCGGATTGAATCCGAACCAGCCGAACCACAGGATAAATGCGCCCAGTGCCGCCATCGGCAGGTTGTGGCCCGGCATGACATTCATCGAGCCATTCGCATTGAAACGCCCCTGACGCGGACCAAGGACCAGCACCGCTGCCAGTGCCGACCAGCCGCCCAGTGCATGGACCACCGCCGAACCGGCAAAATCCATCATGCCCAGCTGATTCAGCCAGCCGGACGGATTCCAGACCCAGTGCCCCGCCAGCGGGTAGACGACAACCGTCGCCAGCAGCGAAAAGACCAGATACGGTGCGAACTTCATCCGCTCAGCCACCGCGCCCGATACGATCGTCGCCATCGCAATCGCAAACGCCGCCTGGAACAGCCAGAACGCCTCGACCGGGATCTTCAGCCCCAGATGCGAGAGGTCGCCCTCCATCAGGAAACCGGACAGGCCAAACACCCCCAGCACATCCTTACCATACATCAGTCCGAAGCCCAGCAGGAAGAATCCCACCAGTCCCACCGTGCAGTCCATGAATACCTTCATAATGATATTCAGCGAATTGCGGCTGTGCACAAAGCCAGCCTCCAGTGCGGCGAATCCGGCCTCCATCAGGAACACCAGCGCCGCACACAGCAGTACCCATACCGTATCCAGGCCAACGGCCACCGAATTGATTGTCAAGTCCATGCCTATCTTTCCCCCTGCCTGATGCCAGCGACATACTTCCTGCCCCGGCATACGAAAAAGCCGAAAAGACGGCAGACGTATGATACGTCTGCTGCTTTCCGGCTCCATTGCCATCAAGTATACAGTTTTACAACAGTAAGTTTATTCTAGCACCCTCCCGCAAAAAAATCTACCCTTTTTTTCGAGATTGGCCTGTTTTTTTGGTATAATGGTACACATAACAACGAAAATGACAAGCGAGGTCAGCACCATGCAGAATTTATACAAGGTCGAAATCATCACGCGCCCGGATAAACTGGACGCCCTCAAGAATGCCCTGTACGCCATCCGCGTTACCGGCATGACCGTCAGCCAGGTCTACGGCTGCGGCCTGTCCCAGGGACACACCGAGTTCTACCGCGGCCAGAAGGTCAATACGGAACTGCTGCCAAAGATCAAGATTGAGATCGTCGTCTGCGACGTCCCTGTCGAGGCCGTCGTCGAGACCGCCCAGCGGGTCTGCCACACCGGCCAGATCGGCGACGGCAAGATCTTCGTCTATGCCATCGACAACGCCATCCGCATCCGCACCAACGAGTCCGGACCGGATGCCATCATCGACCGCATGGAAGACCGCAAGATCGTCAATGCCAAAGTCCGGCAGGCCATCGAGAGCGAGCAGCGTGACAACTGAAGCTGCCCGGCCCGGCACCTCATTGCGACGAATCCTCCTGCGGCATGAGGAACCCGATCCTCAATCCGATGTGGGTCGACATGTACTTGTACTCGTTGTATTCCGCCTGCTCACTGCGTGACAGCGATGCGAAATCCGACCGTGCCTTCCGGATCTGATGATACTGCAGGTCCTCCAGACGGCTCAGCAGGATCATGTCTTTCTTGTCTGGTGAGAAGGCAACCAGGATCAGACCATCCGGTCTGTATTTCATCCCAAAGTAGGCAGCCGCGTATTCATCCGAAACGATATACAGCCGATTGTTAGTCGGGCTGACATAGCCCTTGCTTATGGCCTTCGCCAACTGCCCGGCAAAATAATACGTTTTATCCTGCCCCGATGTATCACCTCTCCCCGAGAGCATCCCATAGCCCGAAGGATCGCTGCTGATGGCTTGGCCGCCATAGGCCATCTTGAAGCAGATCCCGTTCTGGCCACGATCCTCGCAAGCGAAGGTGATCATCCCATTGCTGATTTTTTTCCAATACTCGAAAATGCGTTTCAGCCGTACATCATTATTCGAATGTGCATTGCTCCCGTGCGTAGGATCATGATACCCATGCGCGGCTTCATCCGCGATATAGTTGGTGAACACGCTGGCCATCCCGCCGGTACTCAGATCATTCGTATTGTCAATGAATTCCAGCCCCGTAGAGTCGGCTTCCTTCTCCACCTGCAGACTCATCCCCCGGTCCGAGACATCATAGATGGCCCGCTGGGCCAACTGGGACAGCAGCTGAGCAGAAGCATTCCCCTGTTGTCCGAACACTGCGAACAGCATGTTCAGGTTCTCCCGGCGGTCGACCTGGCGGAGATAGTCCTCATTGTACCAGTGCCCGATCTCATGTGCCATCACACCACTGAAATAGCTTGCCCTATAGATGCCACCGATATCATTGCAGTCATAATTGTACCGATCCCCACCGCTGAGTATCTTCTTCGTGGCCCGGTCCATCGTCCCCTGCGTCATGTAGATATAGCCGCCCGGAAACGTATAGGCGTTCTCAGACTGATCGTCCGCGACGACCTTTACCGCTTCAAGATACCGGTTATTGCCCGTATTGGATGTCAGCTTGCCGGGATTCGCCTTTATCAGTTTGGCCTCGAGGTCGATGATATGCTGATCCCACACAGCATTATGCTGCGCTTCATACTGACGGGCCGCCTCAGCCCCAATCATCTTTTCCTGTGCACTGGAGATATAATGCGCCTGACCAACATTGGCATTCATCAGCACGCACAGGGACACCATCCCTGCTGCCAGCATATGTTTCAAATAAAAATCCGTTCTCATTTGTCATTCCTCCCTTTGATTTATCCCATTTCTCATCCCGGCAGGCTGCCGCCTGCTCCATCTATTTACATGATTGACCATAATCTTTGATAGGAGTGCTCTACTATGGAATCTGGAAAATACCGAACGAAAACCGCCCCAAAAATGTTCAACCATTATATCAAACACTACAACACCAAGATGATCCGCTTCCTGCATTGCATATCCGAAGGCTGCTATCACCGTCAGCTTTTCCAGAAATTCGAGATCAATGCACGGACCTATGATGACTACCTGCATCGGCTGCATTTCTGCCTGCCAGAGCATCACCTGACACGGACCAGGAACGGACATAAGACCATGACCCACTTCGTGGGCAATCTCTATCATGGACCGGATAACTACCTGCTCCACACATTTTACCTCAAGGCCATCACCATCAACCGCTGCTTCCACGCGATAAGCATACTGCAGCTGATGGCTGAATCCCCCTCGGAACAACTGTCCATCGATGACTTCGCATCAAAGATTAGCAATTGCCTCTTTGATGCAAAGCACAATGCAGATCTCGAGCACTCTCTGGCCTTCGATCCAGACTCCGGCGAAATCTGCATGAAATCCATCCGCCGGACCATGGATGAGCTATGCCGGCAGGGACTAGTCAAGAAGATACGACAGAACAGTGCCTATCGGTATCAGCTTGCTGAGAATCCACTGCAAGATCTCTCCCCCGACGAGGCCCGGCAGCTCTACCTTGCCATCACCTTCTATAAGAATGTCGCCCTGCTGAGTGCTCCGGGCAGCTGGCTGGCCGATACACTCCAGCAGCTCTTCCCGGACTGCGTACCGGATATGCCAGCCTGCCAGTTCAAGAACAATGTTCCGATCCGCATGCTGACTGAGCCGCGCATCTACGACCTGCTGAACCATCTGAACCGGCAGCATCTGCTGCGGCAGGAGAATACGCGGATCTCACTCCCTCTCTATTTCGAGACCGATTATACCTATAACCAGCAGTACCTGGTCGTCAATAATGGTAAAGCGCTGGAGCGATGGCGGCTGGATAACCAGAAGGAGATCACCTGCCCTAAAGCTTCCCCCCAGAAGCCCATATCGCCACAGCCGCCTGCTGCACCAGACAAGAAAGGACTGCTGCAGCTCCGCTTCTTTCCCAAGTCCGCCAGCCATCAGCGCAACCTCTGCCAGATGCTGCGCAAGCGCCAGCCGGATGTAACCATACAGGAGCGGCCAGACGGCATCGGCTTCGATGCCTCCTTCCTCATCAATGACTGGCTGAATTACCTGCCCTGGCTCCGCTCCCTGCATCCCTATGTAGAGATTCTGGACAGTCCGGACAAGAACATCCAGAAGCTACGCCAACGCATGAAGAAGGATATCGAGGAGGTATTGAATAACTATGCCGGAATTATTTGAAGAGACCAAGAGCCGCCTATTCACTGTCCTCTGCCAACTGATCAATGAAGTCCATCAAGGCAGATCCTACAACCGCCAGCAGCTCATCGACCGCATGAAGGAATGCCTGGGCTTCCACTATGACCCCAAGGACATCTGCAATGCAGATGCCGAGACCGAGCGGGACCTCATCGATACGATGTTCCTCTTCAGCCAGTCCAAAGAGGCCCTGCTGCTCATCGATGCACCGGTCCCCATCCAGCCGACCAGCATCGAGCTGAAATGGCTGAAGGCCATGCTGCTCGATGACACCTTCAACTGGCTGCTGCCAGATGACCTGCGCCAGAAGCTGCTCACACGGCTGGACGGCATTCATCCGCTCATCAGACAGGACCAATGGCATCGGATACAGGCTGACGGCGACATGCCGACGGCTGACCTGAACCAGCAGCTTGCCCTCATCCAGACCGCCTTCCAGCAGCAGGTCAAGATCCACTACATCAACCAGGCAGTTGATGGCACCATCTATGAGAAAGATGCCATTCCCTGTCGGCTCGAATATGACCTGGCTGCCAACCACTATTCCCTGATCATCTGGTCCGAGGAAGAATCACGGGCCATCAAGCTGAACCTCGCATCGCTGCAGGAACTCAACCTGACGGAGACGCCCATCCCGGACGAGATCAGCGGGCAGTTGGAAGCCTTCTATGCAAAAGCACCAAAGGAAACCATCAAGCTGCGCCTCAAGAATACCTACAACGCCGTCCAACGCTGCTTTGCCCTTTTCGCCTCCTATGACAAATCCTCTATCGTCGACGATGACCTGCAGACCTACGAGCTGGACATCCAGTACTACCGCTTCGACCGGCCAGAGATCATGCAGAGGATCCTTTCTCTCGGCCCGGCAGCCACTGTCCTGTCGCCGCCGGAGGCCCGGCAGGAAATCTGTGACATCATGGCAGCAGCACAGCAGCGCTATCTATAGGCATCAGCTCTCGGACACCTCCCCTTCATGCGATGCCAATATTTCCGCCAGCTCCTTTATGCCATCCTCCATGTATTGGCGCAGTTCCTTCGAATTTCTAAACCGGCTTTTCTCCAGCTTCGCATGATTGGTAGTATTCCGCTCCGCCTTAATCCGGGCATAGCGGTTCATGACTGAGACAATCTGCTGCTTTGACAGGCGTGTAGAGACCAGTGCCTCGGTCAGCAAATGCAGAAAACGAACCGAATAATTTACCGACAACCGGCCAAACACTTCCTTGGCCGGTTCTTTCTGTATACCCGACTTGAGGAAATTCAGTAGTATCTTGAACCGCTCACCAGCATCATCCGTCTCCCATAGTGGCAGTCCCTTCTTCTGCTGATTCTCGCTGTAAGCCTTCAGCAGCAATTGGAGACAGCTGTCCCCCTCTTCCACTGGCTGCATCAATGGCGACGGATTATCGTGCAGGTCGCGGATACGCTGCAGCCTGTCCATGACGTCCTGACGCTCTGGCAGCCATACCTCTGGCATTTCGTCCAGGATCTCTTCCAGCCGGGCTGATGCAGCAGTCATATCATAGCCTCCTTTCCCCAACAGCTTGGTGATTTTCATCTTATAGCTGCCCTGCAATCTATCAAGGGCTGCGTCCTTGGTCTCCAAATCTTTCTGGTCATGTGCTTCAGCCCACTTGATTTCATAGATGTTGAGCAGGAAGAAATTGAAACTGCGACGGTCCCCCTCCTCCTGATACTGTGCGGCCTGCCGATGCTGCTCATCATCCACATATACCAGCGAATCCGGCTCCCGGCATAGGATCTCCGGCAGGCATTCGGTATAGAGGGTCATCGCCTGCTGCAGATAGCCATGGTCCAGGCACCACTGGATCGAGTCCAGGTCGTTCGCCGAGGGATCGAGCAGCAATCCATAGTCCTTCTGGATCCGTTCCTGCAGCTGATACATCCATTTGTCATTCAAGCGGCCAGCTGCCAACGGTTCTCCCGCCTTTTCCTCCGCCTGATCCTGCGTGGCAGCCTCAAACTGAATCAAGGCATCCCGAAGCTTATTTACCGCCTCCTGGAAGCGCCCACGATGGCAAAGCTTGACCTCATCGGCGAAATGCTCCATAGTATCCAGCAGTTTCTTCAGCTCAGGTGGCTGCGTACGTCCAGCAAAGTAATTCCGGATAGCGGACACGCTGCCGAAACGGGCAAACTCCTCTGCCCCAGCAATCAAGTCAAACAAATGATAAATCTCATCTGCGACCTCTACCGTCCCCCTATGCGTATTGATATCAAAATTCGAGTAAAGGACACGTCCGATCCGGATACGCTGGTACTGCATCAGACGCATGACGCTCAGCATCATCATATTCGCATGGCGCAGCCCACCCGTGCAGTCTGCATGAAGGATAATCTCATCATCCGGGAATTCCCTGGCATAGGCTCGGATCCGGCCAGCCACATCTGCCACCATCCCCATAGCTTTCTCGATTGGCTCAGACTCCTCATACGGATAGATTGACTGCTCATCCACACATTCTGTGGCATTCGGCATGACGTCCTTCAACTGTTCCTTGAAATAATCCAAATGCGAAATTGGCTTGCCATTCACCAGCAGAGGAATCAGATCCTGTTTGGGACGCTTGACGCCGACAAACTCTTTCCGCACCTTATGGGACGCAAACATGAAAATCCGGTCGATCCGGTCGATTGGCTTCCCCTGCCACGTATCAGCCAACAGATAACGGATCGCAGATTCATTTGTTGTTTTCGTGACCACATCTCGCCCACCAATCGGATACGTCGCGGTGGACACTACAACCTTGCTATCCTCTTGCCTTGCCTTAACGTCGCTCAGAAACATCAGCATGATATGTTTTGTCATTTTACATTCCTCCCATTCATCTCTGCTTACCATTATACTGTCATCCATGGCCGTCTGCCACTTTATTGCTCAGATATATGGCCGGAACCGCACGAAACAGAACGTCGACTCGCGCTTGGTCCTTCCCGCTTCATCCTGCCATTCTTTCACACGACGCTCACTGCTGGCAGCCAGTACCGTGATATGGCTTAACCGCAGCAGATGAACGAGCAAGCTGGTATAGGTGAACTCCCCCTGGCAAAGCACAGCCTCTGGCTTCATCGCCACGATCCGGGCCGCTGTCCCTACCGCCATTCCGGCAATCTCTACCTCCCCCCAGTCCGGATGGATATCCGGGAACGGCAGATCCACAATACGCCCGAAGCGCTCTGCTGCCGCCCGCTGCTCGATCGACCACTGTTCCGATCTATGATTTGTATGATTGATGAAAATTGCATCCATAATGATCTCTCCTCTCTAATGACCTTACTCCTACATTATAGTGAACCATATCCTGATACGCATTGCCGTTTTCCTGTGAAGACACGGTTGCTCTCCCCAACCATGCTCAGCTAAGGAGCAGTCGCTTGCATTCCGAAAGCTCGTACAGGAGGTATTCCTCTTCCCGAACAGCAGGCACGGTCTTGAACCCTACCAGCACGTTTACCCTATCGTAGGCAATATTGAATTTATCCAGCAGTTTGGAGTACGTGTGTCCATCTTTAAAGGTTAGCTTGGCATAAACCAGCGTCTGATCAGCCTTCACATTGGGATTGAGGTACGTGATGGGTCTTATCTCAATATCATTGCTTTGGATATCGTTCTCATGGCTGTCCCGCTCAGCACGAAGCGATGCCATCTGACCGATGAAGAAGATCGTCCGCTCCTCAGCCGTGACTTCCTTCGTTCCCAACCCGTGACCATTACCGAACCATGCTTTTCCGCCGACAGTGAATGCCCGTGTCGTGAAGTCAAAATCAACCAGCGCCCCCAGTGGTCCCTTGATGAACTTGTTATACAACGTTTTTTCCCGTCCCAGGGTGCCAGGGTGCTTCCCCGTCGATCCTGGCTTCCAGCTCTCCTCCTCATCGATATCCGTAAAGCCAAGATTCTTCCTGGCCTTCCAGAATCCATGGATCGCGGATCCGACACTCATGTTCGTGGTTCTGCTGATGAAATACTCACCATTCAGGTCTGCCAGCCGTTCCACTTCCATATTCGTATCAGACAGCATATTATTATTGGTCCCGACCTGTGCAACGAGAGACTGTAACTGCTGATCTGTGATCCGACCGGGATTCCCCTTGAACAGGACACGCTTGATAACGGCGATATTCTCCTGATTCTGCCCTACTCCCGACATATAGACCCAGTCCCGGTTGTACCAATGCGACATCTCATGCGCGAGATAGAAGCCGACACTCGAATTGTTGAAGATCTGGTCTGCCTTATTCGACCGACGATAGTTCCCAGTCTCTTTCACCTTGCTTTCATCGAAGATATTCTCCTTCATGTTCACGATGTTCAGCAAGCCTTTCGAGATCAGGACATTCCCCCCCGGCACAGTCATGGCATTCACCATACTGGAATCATTCAGTACCTTGGGGTCGTTCAGGTACATCTTATGCTCGCCATCATCGAAGTTCAGGTCCTTGGGATTCGCTTTCACGATCTCGGCGAATATCGCCTTGACATCCTCATTCCAGACCTTCTCTCCCGGGATCCACTCCCGCATCTGCTCGCCCAGGACATTCTCTTCCTTCTCGGAAAACGTGTAATGCGGATTGACCCGCTTCACTGCTGCTGCTTCAAGTGATGAGACACTGCTGACAAGCATAGACGCCGCCAGACAAGCTACCAGAACCATATGCCATTTATTCTTTCCTGCAAAAAAAATCGTCGTCATAGTCATTATCCCCTTTCCTATGAACATGACCGAGGCATATATCCCATAACCTCAGTCCCTATCGCTTATCTCTTTCAATGAGTTCATTATAGCGAAGATTCTCGCCCTGCTCCTGCCCGTTTTCCTGTGAAGTTATCGTATACAAAAAAAATCAGGCAGCTGCCCGCTGCCTGACCATCATTTCCTATTTGATCTAACTAAATGACATCCAGATCCTTTCCTCAACTCATAGCGCTCTCCATTCCGAACGGAACGCGCACACCTCCCCAGGCATCAACCGGATCCATATCCGCTCCGCCTGTCTCTCTATCCGGCAGCCAGGGCCTCTATATATCGGCTCGACCGCCATCCCGTTGCATGGCATCAGTACGATCTGCTCCGCCTGCGTGACATTGAGCGCCGTATACACGCAATCATCCACACAGCCGAACCGGTTGACCCAAACACTTTCCGTTGATCCCTCCGACAAGGGCCTCGTCTCCTCAGCCTCAAAGTAGGCCTCATAGCCTTTCAAGACCTGATATTGGGCCTTTATCCGCTCCAGGATCTCGGATGGGTACCACTCCTGATCCCTCAGGTCATTATCCAGCCAAAGCCCCTCGCCATTGAAGAAAGCCTGATTGACCGCCTGGGGGGCATTCCCCAACGGATAATCACAGTTCACCATACGGAAACACTTCATCTCCGGTAAAGCAAAACGGTAGATATCCAAAGCTGACGCCGTATCGTTCAGGACTCCGTCAAAATCGACGGCCATCCGGTCTACCATCGGGAACTCACTCATGGCCAGGCTGCCAGGTACCGCTGCCAGGCAGTGGGCAGTGTACCAGCACTCCGTCGCCAACTGTCGGAACTGCGGATGTCCATGCTGGCTGTCATGGCAGGTATACTGTGTGCCATTACCGATCTCATCGAAATAAACACCATCTGCCTGCAAGCCCTTCACGGCCTCTTTCACATAAGCATCTGATTCCCGCTGCCATTCCTTGTCAGACAGGCAGGGATGCCAGTCTTCGATTCTCCAGTTATGGAATGTTCTCCCCGACGCATTCTTGATAGCCAGTTTCTCCCCATACCTACAGGCCAGATCACTATTGCCATCCAGCAGATACGGATCAAAATAGGCAAACAGCAGCGCCCCATGCTCTCGCAGTTTCCCGGCCTGGGACAGATAACCATCCAGATCCGAAAAACCCGCTAAGGGACTCCGATTACCGCATCTTATCTGACCTTCCGTCTGGAACGCATGGTCAAAAAGAAGCAACGTATCCACTCCGGCCAGTTGCTGGTCCTCCTGCCATTGCTGCAGCAGCCGACAGCTCCCATCATCTGTGAATACATGGTGACGGCACAGCTCCTGATGGAAGAAATAACGCTTGATATGGAAATGCCCCTTCAAAGCCCGGCTCCTGATCCTGGGCAGATGCTCCCGGCACCACGCCCGATAAAGGCACAGACCATCATGCCAGTCTGGCTGATGCCTATAAACCCTGATACGCGCCTCCTCTACCTCGGGACCATAAGTCAGCTCCAACCGCATACCAGTCTCATCTTTATAGAAACCAATATGTTGAAAGTCCGTTTCCAGCACGAATGTATACCCATATGACTGATAAACGAACGTCATGAATGACAGTGGGAAGAAATAGCCCCGCTCCGCCTTGAACCTGGCCGCTTCATGCGACAGCACAAATTCCCGGCCCGGCCAGCAGTAGGCCGCCAGCTTATCCTCTACGGACAGGTCAATAGACAACCTGCCCTCTCCTCCCGGTGTCAGTGGCACCTGCCACAGTTCCTCTTCCTCCCCCGGAAGCCCCCGAAACGATCGTTTCACCAGACTCATCTCACAGTCCCCCTTTCAAAAATGCCTTTATGGTCTGCCCGGCCTGCTGATTGTTCTCCTCAATCAGGCACCTGGCTCCGGCCAACGCTGCCCCAACATGATCCAGATATGTCTCCGGCACTAAGATCTGACGGAGCTTAGCCGCAATATCCTGTACGTCACTATAATCAGCCTGCAAGACCGCAAACGGAATCGAAGACGATCCCACCACCGGTATTCCCCGAGCCATATGCTCAAGCGCCACATAGGATAAAGTCTCCGACAGGGAAACCTGCAGCAGCACCGAAATGCCATCCAGTGACTGATAGAACTCCCGATTCTTCATCTGAGGATGGACTACGGTCGGCACACCTGCCATTTCTGTCATGGTCATCACTGCCTGATACAGGGGATTACGTTCTTCCCCATGCGAAAAATGCAGTTCCAACGGTGTATCCTGAGCACATATGCAAGCAGCAGCCACCTGTACTGGCAGGTTCTTCAACGGTCTGTAAGCGCTGAACAGACTGATCTGACGCCTGCCGGCCTGCAGCCTGATCCTGCCCTGTTCCTCAGCCTCAGCCTCCGTCAGCATCTCATAACTGAACGTATTCGGCAGGTATACGAACCGGCCGGCCTGAATCGCATTCATGGCCACCACCTCCCGGAATGAAGGACAGGAAATCAACAACCGATCCTGATAACGGCGGCCCAGGCGAAACAATCGCAACAGCATTCCCTCCTCCGCCTGCAGATTGCAAAGCGTGGAATGTATGGAAAGCATAACGGTCTTGCCAGTCTGCATCACCTGATCAAATGCCTCATCCGAAAAAGACGGCACATGGATATCCAGATAACGGGCCGAAGACTCTCTGGCCAACCGGACCAGCTCCTCATCCGATCCAAACTCTGCATACTCCGATGCTACCCCCCTGCGCAGCAAGTGTCTGGCGCAGATGCCGGATAGAAACGACCACCCCCGAATCAAAACCTACTTTACGCGTAAGAAAAGCTATTGCTGTCATCATGCCATCCCCCATTCAAACATCTCCTCTGCTGCATCGCTGTCCGCTCCTGATGCCTCATCCATATCCAGCTGCAGATACGGACTGCTGCGATAGAAGCTGCGCAGATCCGGTAAGCTCTCCTCCAGGCCATGCCGGCAAAGGAACTTACTCATCCTGGAATAACTGTGCTCCAGATCATACCGGACCACGCTCAGTTGCCGACGGGCCTCCTCCAGATCCATCAATCCATGCCTGACCATGGCCGACAGCTTGAAATCCGTTTCCGTAAAGCCTAGCAGACCATAGTAAAACACATCCTTTACCGCCTCGATTTCGCAATCGAAGTGCCAGCTTCTCTCGGGACGCTGCCATCCAAAGCGGCGAACCACCTCGGCTTCGACCTTCTCCGGGTCGTTCGGCAGATAATTATCCAGATCGAACAGCTGATATTCCTTGATCCTTTCCTTGAGCCCGCCACAGTCATCCTGCCGGTTGCTCTTGTACTTGAGCCCGTTGTCACGAATGATATACTTCATATTATCCCCATAGTCATACTCAGGGTGCTCAGACATCAGCTGACGGAAACCGGCATCAAGGTCTCCTCTGCCACGGCGTTCCAGCAGTTCCTCCTTGAAGGGAGCCAGTTCCAGATAGGAAGCCGCACTGACATATTTGCGAATGCCCGCTCTGACACCAGCTGCGTACAGCTCCCGCGTGATACCATAGCGGCAGCCGGCACACAACACCACCCGTACCAGGGCCGGATCCGGTTTCCTGAGCAGCAGCGACAGATTCTGACGGAACCTGCCCAGCATCCTGGTCTCTTCCACCTTGATCAGCTTCACCCCCAGCAGCTCTACCGCCCGATCCAGATCAGCCTCAGCCAACGGATGAGTCAGGCCCTGCTTGCGATGCGTCAATGCTACGACCCGTTCCTTGCCGAACATATCCACCATTGTGGCCAGTGCATGGATGCTGTCCTTGCCGCCCGAGGTCGTCACCCCAATGCGTTCCCCCGGCTGCAGATCGACATCCTGCCGGAGAGCCTTCAGACCTTTAAACATCGGCTGCTGAAAGTCTTCGCAAGCCTCGCAAACCTCGCTGGTAAAGTCCTTGAAATCCCTGAGATACCGATGGCTCATCCCACAATGGCTGCAGTGTCCCTCCTCGCACCCTGACTTTCCCTGTTTCTCTCCTATAAAAAACTCACTATACATACGTCTCTGCATACTTATCATCCTCCATTATCCCACTAAACTCAAAACACATTTACCTGATTTCCATCTCTTGTTTCTTTCAACAAGTTCATTATAGCGAGAACGCTCAGCCAGTTCCTGCCCGTTTTCCTGTGAACTTATCCGCACACAAAAAAGGCCGCTGTCTCATGATAAAGATCATAAGACAGCGGCCTTTCGACTAGCGATATTGAACGAACCGGATGACTGCTGAACGCTTTAGGCTATTATGCACTCCCTTTCTTCTTCCAGCGCTTCACCACTCTGCCAAAGCTTTGCCACGCATGCATTACACATAGGAACGACCAGCAGCAAGGTATGCTCAGAAGCAGCCGTAAGTTCCAGCAGACGTTCCCGTATCTGCCCGGCCTGCCCCTCGCTGCCCTGAAACATGAAGATGCTGTATTGCTGTCGATGCGCGATGGACTCCAGATATTTCGCCACCTGGCGGCGATGGTAGTCCTCGGCGATATCATAGCAAATCAGATACTGCATATGCATCCCTCCCTGCCCTCAATAACACTCGCTCAGAATCTGCCGGGCTTTGTCCGCGAATGCCTTCCGCTTCTCCTCTGTGAACTGCCTGGTTGACTTCTCCGCCGCCCCGACCTCACGGATCTGCAGATTATGACACTTCGTATGATATGGCACCGTGACTCCTTTTCCTTCATGGAAATCGCACCAGTGCGTCCAGCCAAAATGGTCCTGTATCTGCACGATGACCTCATACCAGGCAACACGAGGAGTGGGCCTGCTGGCTTCCGCCGTCACGATATAGCGCTTATCGGCATAGGTAAATGGCTGCTCCAGATAATAATAAGCCGACATATGAATCTCCTCCTATCCTTGATTCCCATCACTTGTTTCTTTCAATGAGTTCATTATAGCGAGAACGCTCAGCCAGTTCCTGCCCGTTTTCCTGTGAACTTTTCCACATACAAAAAAGACCGCTGTCTCATGACAAAAATCATAAGACAGCGGCCCTTCAGCTGCTCAAAATACCGCAAGCGGTAATAGCCCTGTTGCAACTGATATACCCGTTAAAGTTCGTTGTTAATCCTATCCGTTTCAATACCGCAAGCGGTAATAGCCCTGTTGCAACTATTATTTATGGATTCAATATGATTGGTGGTGTTGTTTCAATACCGCAAGCGGTAATAGCCCTGTTGCAACAATGACGTGGAAAACTGCCGTCTTAGGACTGCGGTTTCAATACCGCAAGCGGTAATAGCCCTGTTGCAACGACGGAATGCCTCCAAATAAGACTTCGGAAAGGTGTTTCAATACCGCAAGCGGTAATAGCCCTGTTGCAACGGGAGAAGTTTCTGTTTATCAAAAATAAACATGGCGGTTTCAATACCGCAAGCGGTAATAGCCCTGTTGCAACCAGAGAGTCGATGCACCGTCGTGCATAAACCAGACCGTTTCAATACCGCAAGCGGTAATAGCCCTGTTGCAACGAGAGACCCAGAGGTTGAGCTGAAAAGGCTCAATCGTTTCAATACCGCAAGCGGTAATAGCCCTGTTGCAACCGGAGAAGCATTTGACAGAAGGGAAAGGACACCTTGTTTCAATACCGCAAGCGGTAATAGCCCTGTTGCAACTGAAAAAATATTTAATGAAAACGAGGGACTTAATGTTTCAATACCGCAAGCGGTAATAGCCCTGTTGCAACTCTGGATTTGTTGCGTATATTGTTCTCCCATAATGTTTCAATACCGCAAGCGGTAATAGCCCTGTTGCAACTTTTTACCCAAATTTTTAGAGAAAATGAGGGACTTAGTTTCAATACCGCAAGCGGTAATAGCCCTGTTGCAACTCTGTGCCCTGCAGCCCAGCAGTGGCGCGGCTTCAAACGGGAATTTTGAAAACCTCTCTGGTCCAGGACCAAATCAGCTGCTTTCCGGCCTCGTTTTCGACAGTGACGCTCTGGACCAATCGTCTGAAACGCTTATCCGACAAGGCTTTCCGGCTTTTGGGCTTTCCCCTGAAAACCTCCCCCAGTTTTGACCGGTCCAAGAGGTTTTCACTGGCTATAGTATATCGCGTATTCCCCTTTCCTGTCAAATAAAAACAGGCAGCAAACTGCTGCCTGGTCTGGTTCTAACTAACACGTTTATTCTCTTTTCGCTGGAATACCCGATCGGCAAAGAACAGAATCTCACTACGTATCTTTTCCCGCGGGGTCTGGCCTGCGTACTCCTGCACTGGCTTTTCCATATACTTCTCATAATGGGTCAGCCATACCTTGCGGGCCGCATCATTCATTCGGCAGCCATGGTCCTCTATTACGAAATCCTCCGGCGAGAATGCACCATAATTCAGCAGCTTCAGCACCAGACGATCCGTGACCTTCGCCCGGAACAACTCCATGAGGTCATACACCAGGCTGTCCTTACGTCCATTATTGCTATGGAAGAAACCGATTCGGCAGTCCAGCCCGGAACCCGCAATTACCCGCCGCACCTCCCGTTCCAGGAACGCATAGCCAAAGTTCAGCAGTGCATTCACCGGATCAACAGCTGGGCGCCGGTTGCGGCCTTGCCAATGCCAGAGATTCCGGTCCAGGATATCCGGGAACGCACGAAAATACTTCCTTGAAGCCAATCCTTCCAGTCCGCGCAGTTCATCCAGTTCCTTCAGCTGTCTGGCTTTAGACATATAGACACCCAGATCATCCGATGCAGCAGCCAGAATCCCTTCCTTATGCGTACGCCCATAGCTCAGCAACAGCTCCCTCTGTCGCATGATTTTCGTCTGAACCAGTTCCTGTACCATTTTGAGCTGTTTATCAGGATCTGAAAAATACTTTTTCTGCCGCAGGATCCGCTGGATCGAGACTTGCTCGCCTCCAAGTGTCCCCAACAGATTGCCATGTCCATCCAGATACGAAATCTGCACCTCATGTTCAAGCAGGGCATACAGGACTGGCATCGTGAGCTGTGCCCGACGCTCCACGACAACATGGTCGATGTCAACCAACGGAATGCTTTCCTTCTTTTCCCCATCCATGCGGAGCAGAAGCCGTCCATGGTCTTTCTCCGCCTTCGTTTTCTCTGAGAGTAAATAAATCACACACATAACGATTCCTCCCCAAACGATCAAACCGTACCTTCCCAGCCTATACCTCTACGCATTCCCTGCAACAGGTCACTTTGTTTCGATACGATAAGTATACCAGATCCCCCCGCTGATCCTCCTGTCCGTTTTCCTGTGAACTTATCCCTATACGCCAAAAAGCCGCTGTCCCATGATAAAAATCATAAGACAGCGGCCTTTCGACTGCAAGATACCGCTTTTCCTGCCCCTTCAGTGAGCGGCATTATCAACCGCCATTCCTCCAACCTCACCGATCAGCCATTCCGAGCGGCCTATCGACCGTTTTCTGGCCTTCTTCATGTTATCGGTGCAGGCAACGTAGAATTCATCCAATGCCTTGAACTGCCCATGATGAAGCAAATCTATCATATGGGTCAGCCTTGCCTCAGGGCCATATAGGGTTGCTAATACCCGGTAGCCGTTCGGGAGCGCTGCGGACTTGCAGATGAGCAGATAATCCCCCTCGAATCCCACCTCGTTCCGGAGATGATTCTGCGCAACGAAGATGTTCTCCGGCCTGAACGCATCCTTGGCAATACACTCGGCAATCTGCCCTGCCAGATACGCATCGTCGTTATGATACGTTGGATCTACATTATAAGCAGGGTTGCGCATGGTCTTAGCATCAATGCCAGCTACAATCTGATAGGACTTGCCATTCGCGGCAACATACACCGAGTCATCACAAGCCTCCGCCGGATAATCGATAATTCCATTATATTTCCTCTTCCCGGAGTTCAGCAAGACCCGCCCTTTCGCTTTCTCTTCCATCTTCCTGAGATTCTTCACGATCTGCTTGGGACGATTGGCGCAACGGCTCACGGACATCGTATATACACCCCATCCGCCCTCTGGCAGAGTATCGGTCAATTCGACCGCCTCATCTTCCGCATCCTGCTCACGGCGAGAATCAGTCTTCCAGGCAAGCAAAGTGTAGAAGTCATCCCCTCTTATGCTATGACCTATCTCATGCGCTATCGTTTTTTCAAGAGACATGTAATCGAACTGGTCCATCGAATGGAAATCACGTGACTCTACATCACTTTTCATGGATTCTACGCCAAAATATAGATGGCCACTGCCTGTTGAGCATGCATTCCTATAATTATCGACAACAACTCCGGGGTGTATCGTATCCTTATATCCATTCTCCCCCTTCAGTGGCTCGGCGGTGATCTTGAGACCATTGTATCGTGCAATCCGCTTCTGCAGGTCCAGCACGATTGGAGTAAGGACCTGCGCATCCTTTGAAGTCCCTTGTACCAGTGTCGTGATGCTTTCCAGTTCCTCTTTCCGCCTATTCTGTTCTGCATACCTTTCTCTGGTTGAAGCATGCAGCCCTGCCTCCGCGTTCGGCAGATCCGCTGAAAAAAACGTCACACAAACGAGTACCCCTAAAAAAACGGCAATCTTCTTATCCATCATATTCGATCCACTATCCCTTCCTCAAACCATCTATTTCTGCATTCCTATACCATCATTATAACAGGCTCTCCCCTGATTAGAGTGCGCCCATGCCGGGCACACATAAAAATCAGGCAGCTAACCACTGCCTGATCGTGTTCTGCCCCACCATACTTTCCCCGATTCATCGGAATGACCGGATGACCTCCAGACTCTTCAATATATTCTTCTTGATGTTTGCTGTCTTTATCTGGTGCTCCTGGGTCGATGCATGATTGGTCCTGTTCCGGTTATCCCTTATCGCATTGTACTGCTCCAGGCAACGGACTACATCCTGCCAACGCAGACTGAACTTTGAATCTACCTTTCCAGAATAATACAACTTGTTCATGCGCTCCCGCACATTTGCCCCATAGTTCCACGTATACTGCGTAATGAAATATTTCTGCCAACTGGAAGCTTTCTGCTTCTCTACCTGCAGCTCACACAGGTTCTTTATGTTCTCGTCTACCGGATAGCAAATTTTCGTCTCTTCAAAATAGATTGGCATCCATTCCGTATACAGCGTCATGGCTTGCTGCAACAGGTCCCTCCGCACACACCATTGGATAATATCCAGCTCCGAAGTCTCCGGTGCAGCAATCAAAGGTCCGTACTCTGCCTGTATCGTCCCGATGATCTTGCTGAACACTTTCTCCGGCATAGACTTCCTCGCTTCCTCTACCTGTTTGAACGACTGAATCTTACCATTGAGTTCCCGCAATACACGCTTTATCTCAGCCGTACGACAAACCTTGATAGCATCTGAGAAATTCTCCATTGCCGCTAAGAGCTCTCGAAGTTCCACCGACTGCTGACTGGGGGCCAGACTTGCAAAGTACTGACGGATACCCTTCACACTGCCATAGTTAACGAACTCGTCTGCGCCCGAGATCAGGTCAAACATTCGATGGATGCTCGTTGCCTGGTAGACCCGCTTCTGATTCATGTCCGAATACAACACCTCGCCGATCTCAATCCCACTGTATTTCAACAGCTGCATGATCGACAACATCATCATCGATGCATGGCGGAATCCACCAGTCATATCGGCATGCATGACCACCTGCGCAGTCGGGTTCTCAGCTGCATACTGCTTGGCTTCCTCGGCGATCTCTGCCACCTTGATGATGCATGCATCGAGGTCATCGATCCCATCTGGGTAGGAACACTCGATGAACTTATCCTGCAAGGCAGGGAATTCCGCCACCAGTCTTGCCTTCAGGAACTCCAGATGCGTGACTCCCTCTATCGGGCTTCCAGCAGGAACTGGCTTCATTCTCGTCGTATCACTGGAAATGAGCAGTACCCGATCCAGCGTATTGTCCTGCAGCTTCCGTTGCATATAGACAATTGCCGACTCGTTCGTATGGATTGCCTCATACGGCTGCCCCGCCAGGTCTGGATATTGAACGGGATTCTCGATAGATCGCTGACTGACCGGGCTGACGAATGCCAGCATGATATGCTTGATATCTTTATCGTTTCTCATATTCTTATCCTCCTAGTTTCACACATCGGCGCAAATGCCTTACACCGGATTACCTCGTTTCGATAGGATAAGTATATCAGGAATCCCACGGATGCTCTTGCCCATTTTCCTGTGAAGTTACAGTGTCAAAGCATCAACTTCGTCACATATCCTGCACCTTGACGTTTGACAAAATGCCTCTCAGATAGGTATCGCAGATATTTAATTAAGCTCCTTTTCGGTATGTGCAGATTCCCCTTGATTGCTGCTCGTGTATGACACTCCTGCAGATAGACCAATAGCTCATCATATCGCTGCAGCTTTTTCTTCCCACGCTGAATCTCTCGCTTTGTCCATGCCTGCGGCAGGTTCAGCAGTGAATAGCGTTCTTCTTTTGTCAGTTCCTGATAGCCACAAAAAAATGGACTTCTACGTGCTAATAAAATCAAACTGCAATCATCAGTGGTCACTTGCGTAATCACATCTTTAAAGCTCCGACGAAGTTCCTTCTCTATTTCTTTTGTCGGCAGTAAGACACTACGATGCATAATTCGCTTCAGTACCTCAGCCAATCGTTTATCTCGACGATGGTAGAAACTGGTCTCCGTACCATCCGACATCAACACAAAACCAGCAATCGCCCCTAGTTTTCCTTTCATTAGCTTCATGCTTTGTAAGGCACAAGCTGAAGTGGTAAATACGGTTGTATTGATGAACTCACCATTCTCAGGCGCCGAAGCAACTTTGAGCTCAGACTCCTTTAAATAGCCAATAACACCATCCCCAATATGCATCAGGATATAATGGTCTTCACTTACCGCCACAGCCAGCAGCGTAGAGGCCAGGTCGACGGTCTCACAAGCCAGGTCAACCGCTTTTGCCTGCAGCCCCGCACGCACGGCCTGCAGCAGTTCTCGTTTGACCGATACCCCATCATCTGCAACTAGATATTCTTCAAAATGCATTGCCAACTTATCACAGACACACTCTACCGCAATCTTTGCTCCATCTTCTGAAAATTTGGCAGAGCCGGCACCGTCAGCCAATGCAATGACCTGTATGCCATTCCTCTGACAGAAAAATGTCTTGTCCTGACAGGGAATCCCCAGTTTCTTATGTCCACGCCCTTGCATATCACACTGGACGATTCTCCACATAACAATCACACTCCTCAAATATCCTGATCAAAGATCTGCCCATCCCTTGATGCCCTCCAGATCCAGTTTGATATTTTCCCCTGGCATCGACTGTGATGTCTTTACGACGCTCGCGCTCAACCAAGCAAAGAACTCCGAGAATTTCAATCCCTGTAATTTTAAAGCTGAACGTTTCTGGGAGAATCGTCCCAAAGTTGACTGATCTGACTCATTGCCAATGCCAATAGGGAATATCGTAAGTTTCTTCTCGCTCTCCAATGTGATGGTCCGCTCAATTGCCCGTTGCAGTTCAGCTGGATTGCCGTTCGGTTCGCCATCTGTCATCAAGACCAGCCATGGCTGATAATAGTCTACCCCCTTATCCTTATACTCTTTTTTCCGCTCCTCCAGCCGATCCAATGCCAAATTCACGCCTTCGCCCATAGCCGTAGCTCCTTCTGCTTTCAGCACCGGCAGTTCTTCCTGTCGTTCCAGGTTGGCAAAATCAAGTACACAAGTTGCCTTACTGTCAAACGTGACCACACAGATTTCGGCGGAATAAACAGCAATTTCATCTTCGCGAATTGCTTCATAAAACTGCTTGATGCCGTTCATCATTTCATCAATACGACTAGTTCCGCCAGTTACCAATGTCCAGTTATGCCCATCTTCATAGACTACTTTACCCGTACTCTGGTAATCGCCCTCAACAGCCCCCATTGAACCACTGGTATCCAGGCAAAGACAAATAGGTACTCTCGGCGTTGGATTGTTGACCAAATCTTCAATTCTGACTAACATGTTGCTTTCCATTTCAATCTCCCTTTCATATCTTCATTGTTGTTTATTTCTCTGGATTTGCAAATCGCTGCTGCATATAATGTACCATCTCGACATATTTATCTCGGCAGGCAATGAACTCCTGCTGCTGAATCAGTGCTAAACATGGCTGGATATATATCATCCACAATGTCTGGCAACAGCTTGCGTAATCTGCTGAATGCTTTAGGCGACTGACCAGCAGTGGGGCCTGATTATAATATGACGCAATCATACGCGAACCATACGGCTGATTTCTCAGCCAGCTATCCCGATAATGACGAAGCATCTGAAGTTCCGTACAGTCATCCGGCTTGCCCAGAAACTCACAGACTGCCGTACTGATAAAACAGAACGATCCCTTGCTCTTCTCCACTTCCACTGGTCTTCTGGGCGTTATCACTGGTCTTCTAGGCGTTATCACTGGCTGAGAGTGATGCTTCTTCGCTTCACGACAAGCCGGACAGCGTTTGGGCAAATCAAGGCCCTTATTTTTAAAGAAATTGCATTGACGATTCGTAAGTTCAAAATGTTTTCCACAATCGACGCAAACCTGTACCACTTGTACATCATTTGCATGTGCAAAACATTCGGCACATATGGCGTGCTTTGGAACATTCTTCACATACTTCTGGAAGTTTGTATACAGGATTTCTTTTCCACACTGTTTGCAGTAATAGACTTCCCCCTTTTTCAAACATTCAGGACAAATACCGTTACGACATTGATTTTCTGCCACTTCACCACCACAGATTTTGCAAGTCGTATAAGTCAAATTACGATTTTTCTTGAACCGTGTAGGGAATAGTTCCTCAGACATTGCATCCTGACGACCATACTTTCCTTCATCAAGCAAACTAAGATAATACCGAAAAATAGACAGCCATTCATCAACTGATTGCCTTGTCTCTTCAGCCGAATACTCGCCTCCTTGACGAAAAGTATTATAAAAAGCTGATTTTAAATCATAGGTCAGATGACTCCAGATATAGCGCCAGGGACCATCTGGAGTCTTTTTGTTTGAACTCTCACCGAATGGATAAGAAAAATCCATGCGAATGATATTGTTAACGAGATCATCACCTCCCTGCTGTGAGTACGGCGGTTTTCCTGGTAGCATAATCATGAATAACAAGGTAGCAACTGCAAAATTTTCATTTCCCATCGTCCGTAAAAAAGTTGTAAAGTTCTTGCGCTGTATCTCAGGTGCCGTATAGGTTGCTGTCCCCACCGGGCAAGGAAATCCCTCAATCTGATAGCTGTCCGTATCTACAAAATAGACCTCTCGTGGTGAAACGACAAGAATATTCGCTGGATTAATATCGCCTAGGATGATATTGCGATCATGTAAATACTTAATTTTCTCCATAATCGTGATACACAACTCTACTGTATCCCGCTTTTTCCACCCTGGGAAATGCTTCAGAAAAAGTGGTTTGATAAAGATGCTTTTCTGAAGTTCCCTTCCTTTAGCTTCCGGCATCAAGTAGCCAACGAATTCCTTCTGTTCATTATATAATGCCTCAATGGGATAGCATATTCCCTCATAAGCAATATTCTTGCTCAACATGCATTTGATTTTCTCATATTTCCTGAGTGTATTGTTTTTCTGTTTATAGATTTTTGCTACAGACGCACTATTCGTCGTATAAATAATTCCCTCGCCCCCCGCAGCGACTTCCTTCTCCAAAAGGATGGGAATACCCGCTGAGGTATATACCGTATCATTTTCTACCGAAATATGACTGATTGGTAGTGGCGTATCCTCGATGTCCGTTACCTTGGAACAAAGTTCGAATCCTTCGTCTGTGTCCAGTTCCTCGTCTGAATTCTCTCCTGAATCAGCTATTTCTGTCTCATTCGTCCCACTGTTTCGTCCTCCTTGATGCCCGCCAGAATTCACCTTGCCATTTCCGATGGCCCATGCAAAACAGCTCAGGAAACCGTATTTATTAAGCCTTTTGACATGTACAGAATAGCCTCTGACTGATTCACTTTCATTAAGTTTCAAAATATCTTTGGCCAGCCCGTTGTCCTGTGTAATCAACAACAGTTTATATTTCCGCCGGAATCGCAAGAATGCCTCCTGGAATACTTCGTCGGCAAAATCATCCCGATCTTCGCCGCGAACATCAACATACCCCGCTTTAATCAGCTGCTGCATTATTTTAAGGGCCTTCAAAGAACTTTCCGAAAGCTCTTTTTTTTCCTGATTTCCTGCATGCTTCTGTAGTTCCTCGATGCAACGTAATGGTATAATAATCTTCTTCTGATATTGCTGTAAAAGAGGAATGATATTCATCCAGAATTTGTCCGCTGCAAAATGCAGGCAACTACAGGTATCTAAAAATATTTTCCAATCTTTTACATAGTTCTCCAGCCCACGACGCGCATACTCTTCTTTACTCTCTACATTGTTACTATTCACCGGATTTCCCTCCCTGCATCCTTGTTCATTCGCTCACTGTCGGAAATGTTCTCAATAATTCCAGATATTCCTTGAGCATCTTATGAATTTTCTTCGTTGACAATACTTCTTCTTCATTGGCATGATTGATCTGGTTTCTTTGTTCGTGGATAAAATAGTATTGCTCCATGACAGCCATCATCTGCATAGGATATCGAGTCTTCATGATTCCCATTGACATCATATCCTGAATTTGATACTTACGGACGTCCCACTTTGTCTCCGCGTCCCTGCTTTTTACTACTTGCTTTTCCATTTTTGGAATACCCAATAAGGCTATGAGTTCTTCAAATGAGAACCCTTTCATCTGTTTCCGTATAAAGTCTACTGTCACCTTTTTCCCCAAAAATAACGTAAAATCACTCGTATACTCATATGCCATCCTATAATATATCAACTTCAATAATTTGAATAAATGTTGATTCTTTTTTTCCGCAAAAAACTCAGCTGGATAAATACAAATTAAATTAGGTAGACAGCCACGATTCATTTTCTTTTTCATTTTACGAATCAACAAATCCAAGCACGTGAATGTATTTATAAAATACATAAAATGCTTTCCCAGATTGATACCTAGGCCATCTATTGCCTCTTGCGTCGGTTTCCCGTCAATAGCTAAATCAATAACTGCCAAAATCTTCTCTTTCAAGTCGTTTCCATTTTCCATTTTATACTGAGATGAATTATATTTGATAATGAACCCCTGTTCCCATTGCGTATGTAACTTATCCTTCATCCCTTTTATCTGCTCATCATCCGTATAGCAAATCTTATGATCCACGATATATTTAGGCAGCCATTCATTACAAAGTGTCATGGCCTGCTGCAGGAACTCACGGTCCACGCACCATTCAATAATGTCCAGCTCAGATGCTTCCCTGGAGACAATCAAGCCACCATATTCGCGCTCAATTGTTTTCGTGATATTTGAAAACAAATCTTCCTGCATCGGTTTCTGCTTCAACTGCTGGAATTCTGTAATCCTGGCATTGAGATTTTTCAATACCTCCCGAATTTCTCCCGTCCGGCATACCTTGATTGCATCAGAGAAATCCTTCATCGCTTCCAGTAGATTACGCAATTCGACACTCCGGACCACATTCGTATTCTGTGCGAAATAATGGATAATCGTATCAACGCTTCCAAAGTTCACGAATTCATCAGCACCGGAAATCAAATCGAACATTCGATGGATTTCCGTTGCATCATCAACCTGACCGTTGATCCGGTCTTCCAATAAGCGGGAATATAGAACACGATCAATTTTTATTTCTGCACCAGTCTGCCGATCAAAGGTCATATAGCGTAGTAGCTGCATGATGGACAGCATCATCATTGAGGCATGACGGAATCCACCGGTCATATCAGCATGCAGTGTCACCCCCTCTTCCGCATGCACATCATAATACGCCTTTATCTTCTCGGCAGCCCTGGCTACATCCAAAATACCCTCATTCAAGTCCTGGCCTTCATCATAATCCATATATTGGAAGTGACCAGCCAGCTCAGGGAATACCCTAACGATCCGTTGCTCAAAATATCTCACCGGATTGATGATTTCATCCAGGCAGACCGTAGTACCACTAAGCTTCTTTTCTTTTACTGCATTGGTCAATATGAGGAATATCGTATCTAATGTTTCATTATGCTGCTGCAGCAACTTCTGCATGTAGATCACAGCGGATTCATTCGTCTGCACACAATCAATCGTTTCATCAAAAATTTGATAATGAACTGGTGCTTTTTCTGCCTTTAAGTCACTCACAAATACTAACATGATGTGTTTCATATGATTGGCCCCTTTACTTATAGCTGATCCTGGTCTGTCCCAGGCCCTGTGCCGTCAGCCTGCCGACGCCGGCAAAGACGGAAAACTGTGCCAGCAGCAGGAATAGCTGCTGCTGTTCTGGCGGCTGCTGACTGATATTGTAACAGAACCTGCCCTCGAATCCCATCACCCCGCGTTGCGGACTGAGATACATCGTCCGGGTCCTGCCTTCCCAGGAAAGCGGGATGATGCTCCTTGCCTGTTCGCGGAGCTCGGCAACATCCAGTTCCATCGGCAACAGACACTGGTTCCATTTATCCGCTAATGAGCCCCAGATATACTCTGGCAATGGCACCGGATAGTCCCGATCAAAGAACCGGAATGTGACCGGGGAGCAGAAATGAAGCTCGATTTCCTGTACCTGCGGGATTCCCAGACAGGCAGCAATCAACTCATTCTCATCCAATATGCCGGACTCTGCATGTTCCTCGGGATTTGCCATGACTTTCGTGATTTGAAGCGACAGCCTGCCCACCTGCATCAGATGGCCTGGCTGGAGTGCCAGCAGAACCCGCAGGATGGTCTCATCCAGCGCGGTCACGCGCCAGTAGAACTCCATATCCGGACGGACCTGCCATGCGCCGCGATCAACATGCATCTTCTGGCAGGGCTTCATAAAGGATACCGTAAACGGTTTGCTGTTCATCTCATCATGCACATAACCGGACAGCTCCGGCGACAGTTCCCGCAATGCGGCGAAAAACGCCGCATGCATGAACCGTCCGTGTGCAATCGGCAGCCAGGCAGCATTCACTGCTCGCAGCCGGTAAACCATAGCCCCAATCATTTGATGACCTTTGCTAATCTAGTACTGAATAATTTAGCTCGGACTGTCATGTCCGACCAGATTGAATGCCAACTGTCTTTAATAGCTTGCCCTATCCTCTGTGTAGACATCAATTGTTCCTGCCTTCCTTATGGTCATATACCATCTTGACCGTTGACAAAGGAAGTCGCTGCTTGAAGCCCTCATTCGGCGAGAAATCAAACTCTCCCGGCTTTCCTCTCTTGCTCGTCAGCTCACTCTTCATCAGCATCACATTCTTTTCCCATCCGGGGTGCCGATCCGCATTCGTCCAGTCCAGCAGGTCCTGCAACTCGCCCATAATAGCCCCCCAGCAGGGCGTCAGGCCGTTCTGCTCGATGTATTGCTGGAAAGCCTCCAGATACTCTTTCCCGTCACTTTCCTGGCTGGAGTCTGACAGTATCCCCTCTGAGAAGAACGTCTGATAGACGGCCGGCGTATCCAGTTTCAGCGTTGGCAGGATACGGACACTTCCCAGTCCCAGTGATTTCCCCTGCCCCAGCTTATAAGCCGTACGTTTCTGATGTCCTCCCATGTCGAATACCATCAGCAAAGCTCCCAGTTCCTCCTTGCGGAGATCCCGGAAACGGATCCGGGCACGGAACTTGCTGCCCTTCGCCAATGGCGTGATTGGCCGGACGACATTCGTCAGTTTCTTTTCTTCAGCAGTTGCCTTCCAGTCACTGGCCTTATCATGCCAATACAGCTTATAGCCCCTGATCTGTGTCCCCGGCGAATCCCAGTGCCTGAGCTTCGCTCCCGGCTCCTGCTTCAAATAAAGCTGATAGGACGTAGGATTCGGCTGAAGCAGGGGATGTGCCATTCCGGATGGCAGTTGTTCCACCGTTCCCACCGGAATCCCATCTTCAAAAGAAAGACGGCTCTGCCATTTCTCCTTGCTGCCGAACATTGCCGCCGCAAGATCGATCGTGCCATCCTGCAACGAAGCCGGCACTGCATCCATGATTCCATGCTTATAAGGAATACGGAAACACAAGCCATGCCCGATAGCGGAAATCTGTTTTCCCTCGACAAGATAGCCGCAGGGAATGACCCACTCTACATCCGGCGACAGATTGATGCCCAGCTTTGCTGCTGCTGTCCGGGACAAGTGCATGGTGTCCTTTTCCTCATCCTTCGGTTTATCAGCCTCGCCCACCAGCAGATCGACCCCCCGACGAGTGGTATCTTCAATATAGCCCTCGATCACATCCTCCGGAACCGGAATCTGACGTTCCCAGTCTGCATCATCCAGGTCGATATAGCGGACATACTGCTTGCCGATACGTCTGAGCTCCAATTGCGACATTCCCGCAAACTCCTCTTTCGACTCAATCAGCTCACTCCGCTTCTGGCTGCCCGTGATGATGAACGCCCGCTTGCCATGCCAGCGGATCTCTGATTTCATGGATACAGCGTCCATGGCGATCTGCTCAGCATAAGTTTTCTGATAATCATGAATCAGCATCCGGTCATTGTGTCTGCCAGCTGGCGAATCCGGCAAGGCCGGTGCCAGATAGTATCTGCCATTCCTGGTCTTGACCAGGAAGGCAGTATCCGCCTGCGAGACCATCTTCTGGCCGGCCGCTTTCTGCATCCGTTTGGCATAAAGGTCATGGAGGTCTCCCATCCATTCCGGACCACTCTTAGGTGCCATGATGCAGCGATAGTAGATATGGCGGGCATTCAGATCTTCTTTTCCTTCCATGCTTCCACAGCTTACGATCTTGAGCAGGTTCTTCACCATTCCCCGGATCGTGCTGCCCGGAATGATCGGTTTCCCCGCGGGAGAGAAGAAATCCGCACTTTCCGCGTCCTTGCCGATGAAGATTGGCGTCAGTGCCTCCATATCCAGCTCGATGACGCCGGACAGCCCTTCCCCGGACCGGATATATTCGTCGTATATCTCACGAATAAGTTCCTGATCGTCCGATTGCAGGAATTCCCTGTTTTCATCCAGCGGCGATGGCAGTACCTTATCTGGAAGGCTGACGAAATTATAGGGGGCAGTCGCCACCTCTGCCCAATTCAGTTTTGCAGCGGTTGTCTTGGGCTGGCTGTTCCCACCTTTTGTCTTCTTGTTGTTCTTTCCTGGCATATCCTCAGCCCTCCTTCACATCTGCGGGTGCAATCCGTACAAAACGATAGTCCCGATAGCCCGCCTGATGAGTCACCGGACTGGTCCCGATATAGTTCCGCGTCACGAGGCCATAGTACGTTGCTGTCATATCATCCTGTACTGGCAGATCCAGACAGAGCTTCCGCAGATGATCCGCCAGCTGCAGCTTGCTGTCGGCCTCTTCACGACTGCCCCAAAGTCTGGCTATGGCATCCACATATTCGCTTGCTTCTGCCCCCTCATCCTTCAGCCAGCGGCCAGTCAGCTGACTGCCACAGCGGCGCAGATGCAGTTCTTCATTCTCATTGAATACCCTTATCTCCAGCCAGTAGTCCGCCAGGACTTCTGTATCGTCCACGAAGGACAGGGCTGCACCATCCCAGGTGCCCCAGACGATTCCCTGCATCATCCAGATGACGACGTTCCCGGGTGCATGCCCCTGCAATTCCTCCAGCAGGGCCTCCCTGCTGTTTTCCAGCTGCACCGGAGTGCGGCTGACCTGACCGGTTACGATCTTCGGTTTATCCAATGCCAGTTCTATCCCGCTCATTTTTCGTCCTCCATCCCATTCCATCCTGCCAGGGCTTCTACGAAACTATCCAGCATCATCACCGTTTCCTCCGCAGCTTCCTTCCCAGCTTCCCATTCATAGGTTTCGCCCTGATACTTTATCCTGGCCTTCAGCCCGCGCAGGACACCACGGCCGATGGATTTCTCGCCGCCGACAGTCAGTCGGCCCAGCCACAGATCCTTCAGCAGGCAGAGTCCCAGCCCCGCCTCATGCTCCTGTGCCCGGTGGATCACGAAATGAAGGGAAACGACCGACTCGTCTCCCTTGCTCCACAACGGTTTCGTCGTGAACAGGGCCGTATCGATCGTGCCGCCGGTGAAGCGGTCGATACGATTGCGCGACTGCTCGGCAGACACCACGGACTCAGGGCCGATATAGGCTTCATCAACGGACAAACGACTCTTCCACTTCTTTTGCTCAGCCTCTTCGTCCCGTTTCGGCTCAGGCCCCATCATATGCTCGACCAGACCGCTGTCACGCCCCAGCTGCTGCAGGATATAGGCCGCCCGATGGCGCATGACGCCCTTCAGCGAACTGCCTGGGATCAGATAGTCCCGCCCACTCTTCTTTGATACTGCCGCTATCTTTTTCTTGTCCGCTCCCAGCTCTGGATCAGCGGGGAAATAATCACGGACAATCAGGGAACCCGCCAGCGCAAATGTCGCCTCCACATCAAAGTCTTCAGGCAATGGCTCTGCTTCACCCGCACACACGGTATAGTGATCCACTGCCGGCAACGGCCCGTCAGGTGCCAGCCAGGCAGCAGCATCCTCCCGGCTGGTGAAATCATAACGGTCCACGACCAGGTCACGAACCTGCGCCCGGCCCAGCCCGATGGCTGTACGACCGCCCAACTGGATGCCATCTGCCAGCAGATGCAACAGTGCATCGATGAGTTTCTGCAGCTCCGGCTGCAATACATGCGCATCATCAAAATGCACATTGCGAAGCGTGATGACCATCCGGAAGTCACCCTCAGCCCCGCGTTCCACGGCCTCGAAATCGAATTTATGATGCTGGAGCGCCGTTCCTGTCACTGGATCGATCGTTACCCCATCGCGGACCGTGATCTCAGTCTGTTCCAGCGTGACATCCCGGATACAGACCGCGCTCTGCTGGGTTCTTCCCGCTGTCTTCTCCGACCCGAACAGGCCCTCATAAGCATCTGGTGCATATTCCTCCGCAAAGCTGCGCAGTACACCAGCCAGCGATGTCCCCGGAATGAACGGCACGCCCGACTTATCCTTCAGCACCTGCATATCGATACTGCTGCCGGCCTCCATCATACCAGAGCAGATCAGCAATGGTGACAGCAGCTTCAGCCTGCCGGCCACCACGATTTTTCCTGCAATCCCTGCCTGACTCATGCTTCAACCCCTCCTTTGGTATTCACCTGTTTACGGCCATGTCGGAAGAACCAGTGCCAATACTCATAGAATACCAGCGAATCTTTCGTCAGGGACGAATTCATTCCCAATTCCTGATAGAGCTCCCCTATCTTTCGGTCTTCCTTCTGGATGCTGTCCGCCAGCCGGACCTGATAAGGCATATCCGCCAGGTTTCCTTTCAGGATATCCCTGAGTTTCCTGCCATCAATGCGGATAGCTTCCAGATGCCTGACAAAAGGCGTCGAATCATCCCGGCATTCCCTCTCCAGCAGAGATGGGAATCCGGTCGCAGCCGTCTCTTTTGTCCGGCTCAGCAGCCCGTCCAGACGGGACAGCATATGCGTCGCATCCTTAGGGATTGAGCCAGCTGCCTGCCGGGCATCTGCAGCGGCAAATGCGCGCACCTGATCCAGACATTTCAGTCTCAGGATAGCTGCCGCCTTTTTCTTCACTTCCGGCTGCTGTATCACGATATCAGCCTTGCCACTCACAGGCTTGGCCTCAGCAGGAGTCAACGACTGGCAGCTCCAGATGCGGAGCGTACCGAATCCTTCTGCGGTACGCTGACCGATGCCCTGACAGAGTATCCCGGCCAGATTTGACTGGTCAGCATCTGTCCATCCGGTCTCCTTCACCAGACGAAAGACCGATCCTGCGGCCAGAGCCGACACGCGTGGCCGCCGCAGCTGCCATACACCGACAAAATTGTCGACGACGGTCTTCCCACTGAATATCGTCTTGCTGTCCACATGGAACAAGTTCTCTCCCGCGGCAGCATTCATCTTATCCGCTAACTCGGCCAGCATTCCTGCGGCTTCCGTCCTTTCATCCGACCAGGGAATGAACGGAGTCTCCAGCCGCAGTACCACCGCCTGTCCGACAGCAGGAACCTGCTCACTCTCCACATCCTGCAGTTCCGACAGCTCGATCTGGCACTCTCCATACTGCGTGTAGTGGGACCGGCCGACATAGGCTGTCCAGCTGCTCCCGGTCTGCTCCATCAGCTGCTGGAGCGCTGACTCCTCGCCACAGATATTGCCACAGAACGTCTGCCCGGCATCCAGCGATTCATAGTTATAGATATTGCCGTCCCTGCTCTTGCCTGCGAGCCGCTCATCCTCACTGCTGCGGCTCATATGCAGCGAGATGCTCTTTTGCGGAGCAATACGGGAAAAACCGCCCTGCGCATCGATACAGCCAAGTCCATGGATCGACTTGAACCCCGGCTGTGGCTCATCGCGCAACAGATCCAGCAGCCTGCTCCCATCCTTGCTGCGCTGCAACGACATCGGCACAGGGAATGAGCGCTGACCGTCTGCTGACAGCAGGAACGCATCCACGAACCGCAGCTGACCGAAAAACAGTGACCGGAATGCCGCGTCCTTATGAGCCGCCTTCCCCAGTCCGGCTGCTGCGATATAGCGGGCGGCTGCCAGTCCACGCAGGACGGTTCCACTGAATACCTCATTTGTCGCAGTCATGACGGCAGCCCCACTCGCTGCAGCGAGGACTACCGGCGACTTCGTCGTGATCTTGACCTGAACCTGCTTCATCATGCCAGCACTCCTTCCTTCAGGGCCGTACCGATGAGTATCGTCTGGATATCCCTGCCATCCTGTTCCATCCGACAGGAAATCTCGCCAAACCCACGATTCCGCTTGCCACCCGCTGCCGTAAGGTTCTTCATCGCCAACGACAGCAGCATCAGCTGCTGCAGCGTACCGCCCAGCAGACGGACCTGCCCATAGAACTCCAGTCCGGCATCGACCACCCTCAGATTATGCAGCGATGTATCCGCCGCCGTACCAGTCTCCCGATCGATCCGTGTCTGATAGCGCAGGGATGTATACTGCCCCAGCACATCCAGTGGCTGGAACACTTCCCCATACTCCTGCTCCAGAAGCTGCCACTCCTGGCAGATGGCCTCATAGTCCGCCAGATACAGGTTGGGGATGATCAGCTGCGTCTCCGTGCTGCAGCCATGCTGGAACAACTGATCAACATCCTTCTGCTTGAAACGGTCTGCTCCGCAGACAGCCAGGATTTCTGTCACCTCCAGGGCACTCTCATAGAGCAGTCCCTTGAATCGCTTGGCAGGGAAATAAGGCAATCCCCACCGGTCATGGACCACCTCCGCATCAACGTTCACGTCCGCTTTCCCGGACCCCAGATGCATTGGTGACTCCAGCCGCACATGCACCATAAAACCGTCCGTCCGTATCTCTTCACGATCCGTGACAGACTTCCTGTCCCTAACTTCCTTATTCATTCTCATTACTCCCTGCCCCTTCCGGCTCATAGTAATCGATCAATTCGATGGCATCTACATACGGCGTACGATCCTTATCCCAAAGATCTTTCTCATAAGGTGCCCAGGCTGGTACAGATGGCAGTTGCATTGGTCGTTTCTCCGTCGACAGCTTGCCCAGCTGCTCGATGAACTTCGTGCGCTCATGCTCACTGCGTGTTATGACACTGCGCAACTCCTTTATCTTCCCCATCGGCATCTTCCGCTTGCTCCAATGGATCTCATAGAGCGCCTGCTTCAGGTTGGACCAGGCCTCAGCCTCTCCCGGGTCCGCATCGACGCGATAAGGACCGAAATGAAGGTTCCGTCCATCACTGCTGGTATACTCCTGTCTCCGAATCTGCTCGAGTGTGGGGGCCTGCTCACCATGCAGGATAGCAAAATCAAGCCAGCAGCTGCCCTTATCCTTTGCCGCGCCATCTGCCTGCGCCAAAGACCGCATCTTCCCCTTGGCCGCATCACAGAGCTGCTCAGCCAGCGTATAGCCCCGGAAGAACGGATACGATGTATTCAGGATAGCAATCCCGGCGCAGGTATCGATCCCTGCCTGCCGCATCGACTCCATGACCCGCTCGGCATAGCGCAAAGCAACCTTGGCGGCACAGATGAACGTCATATCATCACCGCCCAGGACCAGCGGGCGGATGGGCAGCAGCCGCCTGCCATCCCAGTTCAGATTCACCTTGAGAAACGTATCCTGCTCAATCTCCTGTTGGATGCTGTCCACCAGATGACAAAAAGCCCGCATCGTCTTCTCCCGGATATCCAGCGACATATTCTTGCGCTTCGTCAGCGTATCACAGCCCGCAAACTTCGCACCCATATTATTGCCGTCGATGTGTACGATAGCGATATCATTCTCAGTCTCCCGCTGGCCCAGCTTCGACAGCTCCGCGGGGAACGCAGCTCCTGCCATGAGATCTGCATTCCCTTCAGCCTGCCAAACTTCTTCCAGCCGATCGACCAAAGCCTGCTCTGCCTTGCCCTCAGCACGCAGCTTGCTCTCAAGTTCCCAGGACACGAATCCCCCCAGCGTCTTGTCATAGGCCGATGCCGTTTCCCCATTGCTCTTGCAACTGAGCGTCAGCCCTGTATAAGCAATGTTGACTTGTGGGAATACCGTATTCTGATGCTGCTTCAGCTGATGGACCAGTCTGGTAAGGTCATTGATTCCCTCTGATACTGTCAGCAGACCTGACGTATCCATCTGCAGATCACCGATTGCCGCTCCGGTCTGGAGTCCCGGATAGTCCACGAGCAGCCTCTTCGTAAATGCCGTAACGATAGCAGCCAGCTGTGCCTCACCCGTATCTTCCGGAAACAGCACCAGCGCATTGCCGCCGCCGATATAACCGATACGCACCTGCCGGGGCTTCATGCTCCAATCAAAGACCCCGGAACGGCTCGAACGCCACGACTCCGTATCGACTTCACCATCCCAGCTGTCCCGTAGCACAGTCAGCAGTGCCTCATCAAACACTCGATCCACCAGATAGGATGCCCCGATATTCGTCTTCAGCTGGCTGCCCGAAAAAATATACCGCTGAATCGAACGTGTATCAAACAAGATTGCCTTAACCTTCATTCGTGTTCCTCCCAAATCTTCCCTTAGCCTTCCCGATAAGCCAGAAA
>JAKVOG010000014.1 GCA_022482925.1 Selenomonas sp.
TATGGATGATTTCCACAAGCTGAAACAGGAGATGCACAAGCGTGGGATGCGCCTGATCATGGATGGTGTATTCAATCATATCGGCGACGACTCCATCTATTTCGACCGCTACAGCAAATACAAGACCGTCGGTGCCTATGAGTACTGGTCCCGCATCTATGATCTCATGAATACGAAGCACATGAAGGAAGATGCGGCCAAGGTCGAGGCGAAGAAACAGCTTGAGGCCGAGGGACAGGTATTCAGCCCGTATCATTGGGAGAACTGGTTCGAGATCAAGAATCAGAAGGGCACCGATGAGATGGGACCGAAATATATGTACCACGACTGGCAGGGCTACTCCAGCCTTGTGCCGTTCAAGGACGCCGACTATCCGGGCAGCGAAGCCGGCACGAAGACCTCGGACCTCGGCGACTACCTGCTCTATGGCAAGGATGCCGTCATCACGAAATGGTTCCGTGACGGACTGTCCGGCTGGCGGCTGGACGTAGCCAAAGAGGTGCCGCCGGGATTCTGGGCGGATATGCGTCAGGAAGTCAAGCAGATCAAGACGAAGCAGGGCGATGAGCCGTTGATCCTCGGCGAGATCTGGCAGGATGGCACGCAGTTCCTGACTGGCGATGCCTTCGACTCCGTCATGAATTATAAGCTGTCCTTTGCGTTGGGCGAATTGTTCCTCGGGCGTGGCGATGCCAAAGCCGCCGATGATGAGCTCAAGGTGCTGCGCCAGAATTACCCGAAGGAAGCGCTCTATGACCTCATGAACATCGTTGACTCGCATGATACCGTCCGTGCCATCTACAAATTCGGCGGCGGCAAGGATACGGTAGCGCAGGCGACCCTTAAGGATTTCGACTATGCACTGGGAAAAGCCCGTATGAAACTGGCGGCGACCTTCCTCATGGGCTATCCGGGTATGCCGACCATCTATTATGGCGACGAAGCCGGCCAGTATGGCAGCAACGATCCGGACTGCCGTCGCACCTATCCGTGGGGGCATGAGGATCAGGACCTGATTGCGTATTATCAGAAGGCCATCAGCGTTCGCAACAGCCATAAGGCACTCTTTGCGCATGGCGATGTGAACACGCTCAAGGCCGAGGGCGACATCTACGCCTTTGCCCGTACGGCAGTTGACGGCAGCGGGCAGGCGGCCGTTGTAGCACTGAACCGTGGCGCAGCGAAAGCGGTCGAACTGCCAGCCGGCCAGTTCGCTGACGGCACAGTCTTCACCGACCAGATCAGTGGTGCCCAGGCGACGGTCAGTGGCGGCAAAATCACGCTGAACCTTGGCGAAATCAGGGCATGATGCTGCTGAACGCGTGATGATGGACAGACACTGGAATAGTTGAGCTGCAGGAAGGCTGCCGCATTTGCGGCAGCCTTTTCTGCGTACCAAAATTCATAAAATGTACTTTGTAACGCATGACGGGCAATGGGCCTGAATCCCTTGAAACTATTGAGCAGATGGGCTGTTCATGATAGCATGGAATCTGTAAGGAAGAGTTGTTGAAAAGACAAATGTTGCATACTTTGCAGCAGTTGTCAGTCAGATAAAAACAGGAGGCAACACATATGCAGGACAAGAAATTTTCCGTTGTAATCGCTGGCGGTGGCAGCACATTTACACCGGGCATTGTCATGATGCTGCTGGCACATCAGGACCGGTTTCCGCTCCGCAAAGCTGAAATTCTATGATAACGATCCGGAACGGCAGAAGATCGTCGCTGATGCGATGGCTATTGTCATGAAGGAGCGTGCACCGCAGATTGAGTTCGTGGCTACGAGCGATCCGGAGACGGCAGTTCACGGATGTAGATTTTGTTCATGGCACATATCCGTGTCGGCAAGTATGCGATGCGTGAGAAGGATGAGAAAATCCCACTCAAATATGGTGTGCTTGGTCAGGAGACCTGCGGCCCAGGGCGGTATTGCCTATGGCATGCGTTCCATCGGCGGCATCGTGGAGATTGTCCACTTCATGGAGAAATACTCACCGAATGCCTGGATGCTGAACTACTCGAATCCGGCGGCCATTGTTGCTGAGGCAACCCGTCGTATCTGTCCGACGTCCAAGATCCTTAATATCTGCGATATGCCGATCGATATCGAGGGCAAGATGGCGCAGATCGCTGGTTTAGAGTCGTTGCATGACATGGAGTTCAAATATTATGGCCTGAATCATTTCGGTTGGTGGACGAGTATTAAAGACAAGGCCGGTAACGACCTGATGCCGAAGATCCGCGATTATGTCTGGAAGCATGGTTATAATATGCAGTACATCAAGGGCGATGCTGGTGTGCAGCATGTTGATCCGAGCTGGGTCGTAACGTTTGAGATGGCCAAGGAATTTGCGCCAATCGATCCGGAGACATTGCCGAATACTTATCTTAAATATTATCTGTGCCAGGATGAGGTCGTAAAACATTCGAATCCGGAGCACACGCGGGCCAACGAAGTCATGGAGAGCCGCGAGAAGACGGTCTTTGACGAATGCCGCCGCATTACTGCCGTTGGCACGGCTAAGAACAGCAGCATCGAGGTCGATGCACATGCTTCTTATATCGTAGACCTGGCAACCGCGATTGCCTATAATACAAAAGCCCGCATGCTTCTCATTGTTGAGAATAAAGGTGCAATCCGAAATTTCGATCCGACAGCTATGGTCGAGATTCCGTGCATTGTCGGCAATGAAGGCCCTGAGCCACTGGTCGTGGGAGATATCCCACAGTTCCAGAAAGGCATGATGGAGCAGCAGGTATCCGTAGAGAAACTTACGGTTGATGCCTGGATTAATCATTCGTATTTGAAACTCTGGCAGGCGCTGACACTTTCCAAGACAATCCCTAGTGCCCGCGTAGCTAAGTTGATCCTCGATGACCTCATAGAAGCCAATAAGGATTACTGGCCGAGTCTCGAATAAATAAAACCCCTCATTCCCCAACTCTTGCTCAAAACAAAAATCTTTTGATTTTTGTATCCCGTTGTCAGAGCCCCTATCTGACAACGGGACTTTTTTATGCCGGAGAATATCGGTGTGGCAATAGAGGCAGGAAAAACAGTTCTTTTGTCGTATTGTATTAAAGAAGAGAATGGTTTATGTATCGGATTATTTGTTCACCTGGATCTGAACGTGACAGCACACTGGGGAGGGTGTATTCATGGCAAAATTAAAGGTTATCATATTGGCGCTCTTAGTTGTTCTTGTAGCAGGAGGGGCCGGCTCTTATGCGGCGATTCATTATATGCAAACCCGGGCTGCGGTTCAGGTGGAGAAAGAGCGTCAGAAGCAGGCCCTGCTGGACAAGCAGACGGGACGGACGGAGGAACCAAACCAGGTGATCCGCGGACTGACGGCAGATATGATCGTGGATAAACAGGCGGATGGCTCGGTGATTTATCGTTATGAAGATCCATCTGAGGATGGTATCTTCATGCAGCCCTATATCGTGCGCGGTGCCGATGGTACTGCGGTCATGCATGTAATCCTGCGTCATCGTGGCAGCAGTCCCATGGGATTCCATGGTTTGGATGTCCAGACCAGTGAGAAGGATATATTCCATGTTTTGGCGCAGGGACAGGTAACGACAACACAGACCGAGACCGGAATTATGGAATATTGTGATCAGATTGCCGATGCGGAGACAGGTAAGGCAATGCGCGAGACTGCAGCAGCTGGTGGAGCCAAGGTCACAATGACAGGTGTA
Source organism: Selenomonas sp. (assembly GCA_022482925.1). Classification (GTDB taxonomy): domain Bacteria; phylum Bacillota; class Negativicutes; order Selenomonadales; family Selenomonadaceae; genus Selenomonas_A. The sequence continues at coordinate 3,708 of JAKVOG010000014.1, forward strand.
TCAGGCGGATCAAATGATGATCGTATGTTATCTGCTATTGAGACGCAGCGAATAAAGAATATGTTGGCGCTTTGTGACATTCTGAATGGCAAGAAAGCGAATTGATTCTGTAATATAATCGGAATAGTATTTGCAGAAAGGATGTAACAGATATGGCATTATTTCCTCCATTAGTAGCAGATGTTCTGCTTATCTTGACAGGTGTGATCAGTATTGTCGCTTTGGTCAGTGCTGCTTATGGCTGGTCGATCATCATCAATGGTCGTAAGGAAGTTGATAAGATTGTGATGCTGGAAGATGAACTGAAGAAGACACAGCATGAGCTCAGTGCGTTGAGCATGAGGCTGAAAGAGAACTCCAGGCCGGAAAAGACTGTGACTATACCGACAGAAGTACCACCGGTGTGGCAGGCATTCCTGGCAGACTATAATAGCCTGGCTATCAGCATGGATGTACCAAAAGCCGATCAGGCCTGTGATGCATTTGCCCGTAATTATGGACTGACTTTGCTGATCTGTGTTGATCATGCCGCACAGGAAAATGGTCAGACGGTACCGAAGTTTGCGCCAGTAGAGCAGATTATGGCCAGTCAGTATTGGGTATGGCAACTGCCAGAAAAGACGGATGAGTATATTGCTGTGCCCAATCCACTGCATCCTTATGATCAGCAACTGCATGCAGAAGGAGGCATGAAAGAAACCTTTGCTTCGAATTATGAGCAGGGATCATATCATACAATTCACGTAAAACTGCCGGCGCGGTTTCAAAAAAAAGATGGTGCCTGGAAGATAAGTCAACCTGGAGTCATACAGGTAAAATAATTGTTTCACGCATTTCCATTACTTGGAAATGCGTTTTTTTTGTTGGGACAAAAATGAAAAAAGCTGAAAAGTAGTAAGCGAAACAGGACTATATGGGACGTGTGTCCTTTTTTTGTTGTACTCAAACCCTTAAACTAATGGATGTAAAAGATGAATCATCTGAAAACTCATAACAGATTCAACAATACGAATAACATTGAGCCTGAGAGTAGTGGTTTATTCGTTACGTGATATAACATTCTGGTGGCAAAAATTCTAGGAAATTGTTCGGTTGTATGGAATGGTTGTTTTGATTTTCTTATGAAATCGTTCTTGAGATAAAAGATAAAGCGGGTGTCGATAAAGGCAGCCGCTTTATTTATAGATGATGGACAGAAAAGAGGAATTCCTATGTGTTTCAAGCGTTCATTGAAAGTGTTGGTTTTGGCGGCACTGACTAGTGCGATTGCCGCCGGTACAGCTTTTGCCGGTAATCTGACGGTGTATTCTACTTCGGATGTTCATGGCAGTCTGATTGGTTGGAACTATTTCAAGGCTGAGAAAGCAGATGTAGGTCTGGCCAAAATCAGTACGATCCTGAATGAAGCTCGTGCTCATAAAGGTAAAGATGATGCGATCATGTATATCGATGCTGGTGATAGCATGCAGGGAACGCCAGTAAGCAATTATCTGGCAAATCATCCGGAGAGCTGGAAAGCAGGAGACTATCCGATGTTTGCTGCCTATCGCCAGATGGGGTGTGATGCAATCGTTCTTGGAAATCATGAGTACACGTTCGGAATTGATTTTTTGACAAGGGCAATTGCGAAAAACAACAATATCTTATCGGCGAATATGATTGATGAGAAGACAGGGAAGACCTGGTCAAAAGTACATCCAACCATCGTTAAGACTGTTAAGGTCGATGGCGAGAAGGTAAAGGTTGGCATTATAGGAGTAACGACACCGGCTATTCCGAATCTGGAGGCGGCGGACCATTATAAAGGTTTCCGCTTCGAGGATGAAGTCTCCCATGCGAAACAGTGTGTAGCGGCTCTCAGGAAGCAAGGGGTGGACGTCATCATTATTGCTGCCCATTCTGGTGTGCAGCGTAGTGCTGAGGATGGAGCGGAAAATCAGGTAGCTGAAATTGCCAAGGCTTGCCCCGAAGCAAATCTGATTATCGCAGCGCATAACCATGTGGCTTTTGATACGAAGTCAGGAGTAAAGGCTTTTGGTGGAGCGTCCTTTGCAGGAGCTGTGATCAATGGTGTACCAGTAATCGAATCAGGCAAAGATGGTAAATTTGTCGGGAAAAGTGATCTGACATTGAAAAAAGTGAATGGAAAATGGGTGGTTACCGCAGCTAAGACAGAAAATATTTCGGTCAAAGGGATTGTGGATGATGCGGCTATAGAAAAGATTGCCAAGCCTGTTCATGAGAAAACATTGGCAGATTTGCAGACCGTGATTGGTAAATCTACTGGTGAGTTTAGCGGCAAGGATTCGGCGTTGAAGGATTCGACGATCGTCGATTTTGTCAATAATGTTCAACGTGAGATTGCAGGCACACAAGTTTCGGCGGCGGCAGCGTTCAACCCTGGTGCAGTCATTCCGGCTGGAAATATTACCCGTCAGGATGTAGCCGGACTTTATATTTATGAGAACTATCTATGTGGTATTGAGACTACTGGCGCAGAACTGCGTAAGTATATGGAATTTGCCGCTGAACATTATAATAATGGTCCAAGTTATAACTATGATATGTTCCAGGGCGTTGATTATACGATTGATCTGACCAAGCCGACAGGGCATAAAATCACGAAACTGCAGTATAAGGGAAAGAATGTACAGGATACCGATACATTTACGATGGCAATCAATGATTACCGTATGAACGGTGGCGGCGGTTATCTGGCTGCTATGGGGTATACGAATGGCCGAAAACCAAAAGTTGTGTTTGATTCACTAAAACTTTATGGTGATGCAGGGCAGGTACGCAACCTGATTGAGAAGTATATCCGTGATCATGGTACGATTTCTCCGACTGTTGATCATAATTGGAATGTAATCGAGAAATGATGGATTCTGCAGAAGAATAAAGAACGGGTGCCAGCTGAAATCAGCTGGCACCCGTTCTTTGTATTGGATGAATCGACACTTGAATGCCGATGGTTGGGCTGGGTTATTCGGTGTAGCGGGTATCCTTTACGGTGATGTCACCGCCGTTGTTGATCTCCACATGCATGCCAGTGATCTCCTGGCTGGCCTTGTTGACCGTGATGCTGTATTCGATATCCATGCCGGCGTCCTGCTGGTCGAACTTCGCTACATAATCGCTGCCGGTATCGGTTACGTTCTCGAGTGCGCTCGTAGCTGGTACATAACGCTGAGCATAGGTTGCAGCCGTCACGTCATCCAGTACGGTCGGTTTTGAGAACGACACGACGGTCAGACCGAGCAGCAGGCAGAACATCAGGGCAATCATGGCGAATGGGCGAATTACTTCAGATTTAGTCATTGCTAATGAAACTCCTTTACTTCTATAAACGATTTCTATTCCGTTGATGTTTCATAGTATAGCGCTTACATAAACGGATGTAAAGGCTTTCATTTGAGAAAATTAAAGAAAATGTATTGGCAAAAGGAAGAACTGTCAGACAACGGCCGCATAGCCGACAAAAAGGGGCTGTTGCATGAGTAAAAAATCACTTATGCACAGCCCCTTTTGCTATTAAACCTGTCAATATCCTAATTTAAGAGCAAAACATAGAAATTTTGAGCGCAAGACACCAGACGATCTGAAAATCGTCTTTGTTTCTTGCGCTCTTTGATTTTTTAAGCAGCGTTATCCACAGGGATTCGGTGCCGGTTAAGCTTTTCTGCCTGTATTTTGCAGTGCAGCTTTTGAATGTTATAAGCCATCGCCAGCAGCATCGTTTCCACAAGGACATTTTTATTGCCACGGGTTAAGAATCGGCGGAAGGTCATATCTGCTTTTACCATGGCAAAGGCTCCTTCTGCCTGAATACTGCGATTTACCCGCAACTGGATGCCTTCCGGTGAGGTTAACCGTTTCAAATCTTCCTGCCGCTGGCGTTGGAACCGTTTGGATATTTCTATATTCTTGATTCGTTCTTCTAGTGGAGCCTTACAGTGATTTCCGTGTATACATTGACTCTTTACTGGACAATCCTTGCAATGCTCACAACTGTAATGGGTTATCTGGCTTTGAAAGCCGTTTTTGCTTTTGCGGATAAATTCCTTGGTTACGGTCAACTTCCTGCCTTGGGCACAGAGATAGGCATCCGCGTCGGCCAGATAGGTCATGTTTTCCTTGCGGCCAATGTCCTGTTTCCATTTTCGTGTCTTGCTCTTCTCGTAGTTGTTTGGCTTTATAAAGGAACGCTGCTGGTTTGTTTCAAGATAAAGGTAGTTCTCCTCGCTCTCATAGCCAGCATCTGCCACAACATTACGGTAGCGCTTGTGGGGATAGCGTTCCATTTCCTGCAAAAAGGGAATCAAGGTTGTCGTGTCCGTTGGCTGCGGCCCTACCGTGGCCCAGGTAACAAATTCGGAATCCGTACCGTATTGGATGTTATAGGCAGGCTTTAGCTGGCCGTTTTTCATGGCATCCTCTTTCATCCGCATGAAGGTGGCATCTGTGTCCGTTTTGGCAAAGCTGTTGCGGTTTCCCATGATGTGCAGGTATTTATTGTATTTCTTGAGCCGGGCGATGAACTCATCCAGCTGTTCCAAGGTTTTCTGCAGGCTGGTTTTGCGTTTCCCGATTCCATGGACAAACTTATACTTGTTGGCAACGGATTCGATTTTTGTTCCATCGATGAAAATATCCTGCAGGGAAATGGCTCCAGCTTCTTCCAGCATGAAATCCATTTGGGCAAACAGTTCCTTGATGCAGGATGCCAGATGCTTGGAACGGAACCGGGCAATGGTTGTATGGTCAGGCACAGGCTTATCTTCCAGCAGATACATAAAATTGATATCCCGCTTGCAGGCAAGCTCTATCCTGCGGGAACTGAAGATATGATTCATCCCGGCATAAACAACGATGGACAGCATCTGCCTTGGCGACGCCAAATTTCGATCTATCCGCTGATAGGTCTTTTCCAGTGCCGTAATATCCATACCTCCAATACAGTGACGAAGCAGGCGGACGGCGTCATCTTTGCTAACCTGAAACTCAAGATTTAAAGGAAGAACGTGCAACAGCCCCCTATTATAGCACGACAAAAGTCCCAGAGGAAAGGGGCGCGGATTGGTTTATTACAGGTTGTGAAATTTGGTACAGATTGATGCGCCGGACATTGACCGGCTGCGTGCTGAGTGGTACAATATAAGATGGAAGAAAGATGACTTCCGGCAGGGATATTAAGAGCCGGAAGGTTGAGGAGGAGTAAGTATGTTTACAGGGGAAAAGAGTATGCGCGTCGGGCGGCGGATCCTGCTTCAGGTTCTGCTGCTGGTGGCGGTCGTTTCCGCGTTCTTGTCGGTTGTGTCGTTCCTGCAGAATCGGCAGACGATGGAGCAGACGACGCAGTCGATGCTGGTGGCGCGTGCGGATGAGAGCTCGAAGAGCATTGCCCGGCTCATCGAGAACAAGAAGGAGATTTTGCACAATATCGCGGCGCTGCCGTCTATTCGTTCGCTGGACTGGGCGCAGCAGCGGCCGGAGCTTTTGGCGCAGGCGAAGAACTGGGGCTTTGAGGGCATCTTTTTCTTCACGGTGGACGGTCATGGCTGCTATCCGGATACGAATGAGATCAAGGATCAGTCGGGTGAGCCGTTTTATCAGATGATCAAAGAAAAGCGGGAGTTTGTGACGGAGCCGTTTATCCGGGAGAATGAGCAGAATTCGATCACGACGATTATCGTGCCGGTTCAGTCGGCATCGGGGCAGCTGATCGGTTATCTGGGCGGCACGATTAATCTGGACACGGTCAATACGATCATTCAGGATATTGAGATCGGCGATCAGGGCTATGCGTTTATCGCCAACGGCGACGGGCAGTTTGTCGCACATAAGGATATGAAAAAGGTACTGGGCAAGGAAAAGCTCAGTGATGAAGGAACGCAGGCTGCGGAGGAGCTGACCGGGGCCGTGAAGCAGCAGCAGACCGGCCTGCGGGAGATGGAGCTGTCCGGGCAGGATGTCTGGGCCGCGTATGCGCCGATCGTTGGGACCAACTGGAATATCGTGCTGGTTTCCGATAAGGATGAAGTGCTGGCGGGCGTGTATCACAGTGCCATGGTGCAGGGCGTGCTGTTCCTGGTGGCTGTACTGCTGAGCATTTTGCTGACCGGGCGGATCAGCGGGACGATTTCCGCCGAGCTGGGCGATGTGGATACCTTTGCCCGGGAGCTTGCGCAGTATAATCTGAGCTATCAGGGGACGCCGCGCAAGATGGATGAATTCGGCGAGACGATTCTTGCGCTGAATCAGAGCACGCAGGCCATGCGGGGCGCCGTTCAGGCGGTTCAGCAGCAGAGCGACGGCATCGCGCTTTCCTGCGGGCAGATGGATCAGATGTTTGGCGAGACGGCGGACGATGTCCAGCAGGTCGCGGCCGCGACGGAGGAGATTTCTGCGACGATGGCGCAGTGCTCTTCGACACTGGATAATGTCGCGAAGATGGTCAAAGCGGTCGATGCGTCTACCGGTCAGGCTGTGCGCCGTACGGAGGAGGCCCGCGGGCTGGCCGGACGGATTCACGATGACGCGCAGCAGATGCAGGAGCAGGCGGACGGCTCGTATGCGCATGTACAGAATGTGGCGTCAGAGTGCGGGGAGAAAGTGCGCGATGCGCTGAAAAAAGTGCAGGTCGTGGAAGAGATTTCGAACATGGCCGGCAGTATTCTTGAGATTTCGGAGCAGACGAATCTGCTCGCGCTGAACGCGGCCATCGAGGCGGCCCGTGCGGGTGAGCAGGGACGCGGCTTTGCGGTCGTAGCCGATGAGGTCAGAAAGCTGGCCGAAGCATCGAAGGATACCGTTACGCGGATTCAGGAAGAGGTCGGTCATACGCAGGCTGCGGTCGAGGACCTTTCCGGTGCGTCCAAGGAGCTGTTGGACATCATGGAGCATGATATTCTGTCGGATTATCAGTCCATGCTGAAGGTAGCCGGTTCTTATCAGGAGGCCGGCAGCGATGTCCGCAAGATTTCGCAGGAGTTCGGCAGCCTGACGGATGGGATTGCCCAGTCGGTGCAGGAGGTCACGCAGCATATCGCTGACGTGGCCGAGTCGGTCGGACAGGTTGCTTCGACGACGAATCAGATTGCCGAAAATATGACCAATATCTCGGGCAAGAGCGCGGATATTTCCGAGTGTGTCGAGCGGAACAAGACAGCGGCCGCCGCATTGAAAGAAGCCGCGGATAAATTTCAGGTTGATGTGAAGCACTGAAAAAAAAGATCATGGTTCCCGCAGGAAGTGGTGGACTGTTCCCCGTTCATCAGACAGGAAAATAAAGACCCTATCATAGAATAGCTTAATTTTATGCGGCTTTACTCCGAATTTCAAACGGAGTAAGGCCGTTATTCATATCAATACGTTCAAAATTATAGAATTGTACATATTCGGCTACAGCTTCCTCAACCTCCGTACGAGATGAAAAGCGTAGACGAGATAAGCATTCTGTTTTCAATGTCCCAAAGAAATTCTCCATTGCGGCATTGTCATATGGGCACCCAGGACTAGACATTGATGGCTCAAAATGGTATTCTTGGCTTAAGTCAAAATATGCTTGAGATGTGTATTGCGACCCTTGGTCACTGTGGAGCGCAAGTCCATCAGTGACCTTTTCTTTTTGGATCGCATCACGTATTGTATCTATCACTAATGAAGCCGTCATATCATTACCAATGCGGTAAGATAAAACCATTTTGCCACATAAATCTACTACAGCGCATACATATACCATGCCATTTTTTGTAGGAACATAGGTAATATCTGTTACCCAGAAACGGTTTTGCTGTGTCTGCGCAAATTGTCGTTGTAATAGATTTTGGTATTTATGAACTCCTTGTTTATAATGCACATAAGGTCTGCGGCGGCGTATTTGCGCAAGAAGGTCTAGTTCTCGCATCAACCGCAAAATGGCTTTAAGATTAACTGTCTTGCCCGTTTGTCGTTGAATCCAGTGTCGAATCCGGCGACAGCCATAGGTCAATTTGCTACGCTGTTGGCACTCTGTAATAAGGTCTATAAGCCATTGGTCTTTACGTTCCTTATTTTGTTGATTACGCCAAGAATAATAGCCGCTGCGAGATACTTCAAATGTCTTGCACATGGCTATGATACTGTATTTTTCACGAAACCGTTCAATTACTCGGTACTTCAATTTCACCTCCTCCCAACTTCTAATAGAAAATTTCGCAGTAAGTCTACCTGCATGCGCAGTTTTACTAATTCGTTATTGCGCAAGGTTTCGTCATCCGCTATATTGGCTTTTGGCCTACCTTTCGGGCGTGGTACATACCCAGCAGCAATTAGACGTTTTTTCCTGTTTTGACGAGTTACTAATTGTTTGATTTGCTGTTTGCTTAAACCATAGCTCGCAGCGATTTCCAGATTGGTTTCTCCATTAGCTTTTCTGCGAAATATTTCTTCACTAAGAAATTCTATTCTCGTATATTTTCTAGGCATAAAAACGACCTCCTATCATAGTTTCATTCTACAATAGGAGGTCTCTTTTTTCACTGTCTGTTTTTTAGGATACAGTCCACGTCACATTACGTGCAACAGCCCCTTTTACGGAGCCTGATCAGAATGCCGGAACAACGGCACCCTTGTATTTCTCGTTGATGAAGTCTTTGACTTCCTTGCTCTGCAGCGCTTTGATGAGTGCCTGGATTTCCGGGCGGTTCTCATCACCATCGCGGACGGCCAGGATGTTGACGTATGGGGACGTATTGTCTTCCATGAACAGCGCATCCTTGGTCGGAACGAGGTTTACCTGCATCGCATAGTTTGTGTTGATGACGGCAGCATCGACGTCATCAAGCGTACGCGGTACCTGAGCGGCCTCGACTTCCTGGAACTTGAAGTTATGCGGGTTCTCAGTGATATCCTGAACGGTGGCTTTTTCATTGACGCCGTCCTTGAGCTTCAGGAGACCAGCCTTCTGCAAGAGCAGCAGAGAGCGGCCGCCATTGGTCGGGTCGTTCGGGATAGCGATAGAAGCGCCATCTTTGAGTTCCTTGAGGTCCTTGACCTTCTTGGAGTAGATGCCCATCGGCTCGATATGTACGCCGAATGCGTTCTTGAGCTTCACTTCTTTGTGCTCTTCCATGAAGTTCTTGAGGTATGGCTCATGCTGGAAGAAGTTAGCATCGAGCTCCTTGTCGTTGAGCGCAAGGTTCGGCTGGACATAGTCGTTGAATTCGACGATTTCCAGTTTGATGCCATCTTTTTCGAGGAGCGGCTTGACGACTTCGAGGATCTCAGCATGCGGTACAGCCGTAGCGCCGACTTTCAGCGTTTTCATGCCGGAAGCGTTCTGCGCGACAGCACTGCTGCCCGAGGATGAGGACTGGTTCGTGCCGCCGCAGCCGGCCAGAGCCAGGCTGGCAACTAACAGCGTAGTGATGAGTGCGAAAACTTTTTTCATAGGATGACCTCCTTATAGGTTTGATTTATTTCTTATCCAGGTGCTTGGCCAGGGTATTGCCGATGAACTGTACGGCCTGCACCAGAACGATCAGGATGATGACAGTGGCCAGCATGACTTCCGGACGGAAGCGCTGATAACCATAGCGGATGGCCAGGTCACCGAGTCCGCCGCCGCCGATAGCACCGGCCATGGCGGATTCGCCAACGAGGCTGATGATGACCGTAGTGAGCTGGGCTGTGATATTTGCCATGGATTCAGGCAGCAGCACCTTCCAGATGATCTGGAAAGGCGTAGCACCCATAGAGAGCGCAGCTTCAATGAGTCCATAGGGGACTTCTTTCAGACTGGTCTCTACTTGTCTGCCGATGAACGGGATGGAGGCGATGACCAGTGGGACCATTGCCGCTGTCGTGCCGATGGCACTGTCGACCAGCAGCCGTGTCAATGGGATGATTGCAACCATGAGAATGATGAATGGGATCGAACGGACGGCATTGACAATGGCGCCGATGATCCGGTTCAGGACAGGTGCCTCCAGAATCTGGTTCTTTCCGGTCGTATGCAGCAGCACACCCAGCGGGATGCCTACGATTGAGGCGATGACCATGGATACGGCTACCATATAGACGGTTTCACCCAAAGCCTTACTCAGCAGTGGAATCATGTCGCTTGACATAGCCGATCACCTCCTCTTTGAGTTTCTTGGTGTCGAGATAGGCAAGTGCTGCCTGAAGCTGGTCCTGTGGGCCGGTAATACCGATGATCATGCGGCCGAACGGGGTGGACCGGATCTGGTCCAGATTGCCGAAGAGCAGCGTGGTCTCGACTTCCGGGAACTTGCGTATCATGCCAGCGATGACCGGGTCATCGGCAGACTCGCCGATGAATGTCAGCCGCAACAGCAGATAGGCACCAGGGATTGGCTCAGCGGATATCTGTCCGCCACGAAAAGCCGCCGGCAGATCATTGGACAACAGAACGCTGATGAATTCTTTGGTGATGGGCTGCTTCGGATCGGTGAAGATCTCGAGGACCGGGCCCTGCTCGGCGATGACGCCCTGATCGATGACGGCAACCTTGTCGCAGATATCCTTGATGACCTGCATCTCGTGCGTGATGACGACGACGGTCAGCTGGAGCTTTCGGTTGATGTCCTTGATGAGTTCCAGGATAGCCCGGGTTGTCTGCGGATCCAGTGCGCTGGTGGCTTCATCGCAGAGTAGTACTTTCGGCTCACTGGCGAGTGCACGGGCGATGCCTACGCGCTGTTTCTGTCCACCGGACAGCTGGCCCGGGTATTGGTGAGCCTTGTTCTCGAGGCCCACGAGCTTCAGCAGCGGTTCTACCTTCTCGCGAATCTTATCCGACGACAAGCCGGCGAGTTTCAGCGGGAAAGCGATATTGTCATAGACGGTAGCCGTAGACAGCAGGTTGAAGTGCTGGAATATCATGCCGATAGTTTTACGGGCTTCACGGAGCTCCGTGTCGTTCAGGGTGGTCATCTCTTTGCCGTCGACGATGACACTGCCGGCGGTTGGCCGCTCAAGCAGGTTGATGCAGCGGACCAGCGTCGATTTGCCGGCGCCACTGAGCCCGATGATTCCGTAGATCTCACCGCGGGCGATCTCAAGGTCGATGCCCTTGAGTGCCTTGACGGGACCGGACGGGCTGTCATAGGTTTTCTCGATATGAGAAAGCTTGATCATAAGCACGTTTCCTCCTATTCATAGTATTATTATATGTTTTGCATAATAGCATAGCATTGACACTTTGTCAATGGAAAAGTCATGCCTATGCACTGTCAAGAAACATTATAACATCAAAATCAGTCCTCTCCTATAACAAATTGCTCAGGATTACTATATTTTCACTTGTGTATGCGCTTACATAGATATATAATAATATTGTGAAAAATACAGCGATTGCTGCATGGTGTGGATATCATGCAGATCTTTGGAGGGATTGTCATGAAAGATACGAATTGTTCCTATTGTATGCGTAACGAACTGCTTGATGAATTTGGCATCTTCGTCTGTGAATTGCCGGCCAGTATCCTGGTCCTGTTCAAGGAGCAGAGTCATCCGGGCCGCTGCATTGTAGCGGCAAAGTCTCATGTCAGTGAGATCACTGATATGACCGAGGCCGAGATGGATGCGTTTTACCATGATGTACGCCATGTGGCTGCAGCCGTACATAAAGCCTTCAGCCCGGACAAAGTCAACTATGGAGCCTATGGTGATACGGGCAAGCACTGCCACGTGCATATCGTGCCAAAGTATAAAGATGGTTTCGAGTGGGGCGGTACATTTGCCATGAATCCGAAGCAGAAAATCCTGAGCGAGCCGGAATATGCTGAGATGATCGCAAAAATCAAGGCAGCATTATAAGCAAATGAATATTGGCAGGGAGCGGTACAGCCGCTTCCTGTTTTTATTTGCAATTGATAACCATTTGCATTATAATAACAATGTAAAAGATAAAGGTTATCAATTGAGAGGTGATGCTTCTTGGGAAAAACAGGATTTGAGCAGCTGTTAGGTGTTCATGCAGCGCCGATGCTGATGGGGTTAAAAGCTGCCAGTTTGTTATCGTTTCAGAAAAGCCGGTTTGAGGATTTCGATGCGTTGCTGGATTCTTATCAAAATTGCTTTACGTGTAAGGGGATATCCATTTACAGGCTTTCGGAAGGAGAGGAGTATGTATTGATCCTGTTCTATCGGGCAAGTACACTCTGGCGTCAGCTGCAGCAGCCAAAAGCTCAGGTTATATTAGCCGATTGAGGGTATCAACCGTCAGGGCGGCTGATGGATCAGCTGCGGTATCTGCAGCTGCGGATGCGGCTGCAGAAGTCATTCCCTCATGAGATCGGGCTCTTTCTCGGGTACCCGCCGGATGATGTGGCGGGATTTATCACATACAACGGCAAGCAGTTCTGTTACAGTGGCTATTGGAAGGTCTATGCGAATGAACAGGAGACCCGGGCTTTGTTCGATCTTTATGCGGATTGTACAGAGAAATTCTGTACGCGATTAAAGGATGGAGCATATTTGTCGGATCTGGTGCAGGCGTTGTAAGAAAGGAAAAGCATGATGAAGAAAGTAGCAATCGTATATTGGTCCGGGACGGGCAATACCGAGGCGATGGCGAAAGCCATTGAATGTGGTGTAAGGAAGAGTGGTAATGCAGTCAATCTTTTTGCGGTAGAACAGTTTGGGCTGGCGGATATGAAAGATTTTGATGGATTCATATTCGGTTGTCCGGCAATGGGGGATGAGGTTCTCGAGGAAGGTACCTTTGAACCGTTCTTTACGGAAGTGGAAGGTCATCTTTCGGAGGTTCCGGTTGCCCTGTTTGGTTCGTATGGCTGGGGCGGAGGCATATGGATGAAATCCTGGTCCGAACGGACTCGTGCGGCGGGGGCCAGGCTTTTTGAGGATGGTCTGGCGGTAGAGAATGGGCCCGGGGATGAGGAACTGATGGCTTGTGAACAACTGGGACTGTCATTTGCGCATTCGTTATAAAGTGATTTGTGAGGCTTTCCTTGTCCGGGAAGCCTTTTTTGATCATTATGACAGCGTCAGCTGGGGGTTACTCGATGGCGCTGGTGTCCTGTAGGGCGGGACCAAGGCCGGCTTCAAGGAGGTAGGTGCATAATGTGTCCAACAGCCTTGCCAAGATGGCCGGAGAGCTGCAGTCACAGGTCATGAAATTCAAGGTATAAAATAAAAATTCCGGATTAAGGTTGACAACTTTACACTTTGGAGTTAATATATAACACATGAAAAGGAACAAAGTTCCTCACATGGAATACAGCTGATGACGAGAACAAGTAAGTCTCTGCGCTGATGCATAGCGAACCGGGTATGGTGCAAGCCGGTGATCAGGCAAAGGTTGAATATCCTCTCCGAGGCATGGCGCTGAACGAATTAGTAAGTGGCCACGGTTGCTCCCCGTTACAGGAGACGCGTATGATGGTACGTTGTGTTTGACCTGCCAGAGTACGTTGTGAGCGTCGTGCATCTGCACGGAATCTGGGTGGTAACGCGGTATTTAAGCCGTCCCTTCTTTTAGGAAGGGACGGCTTTTTTGATGCTGCTAAAGATTTTATTTTAGGAGGAATCATTTATGGAAGCAATCGATTTTGACAGTCTGAAACGAAAACGGGATCTCCGTATTATTTTGCCGGTATTCCTGGTTTCGATTATTGCCTGCATTGACCGGGTCAATGTCGCTTATGCGGCACTGACCATGACGCAGGATCTGGACTGGATCACGCCGGAGATCTTCGGCGCGGGTGCCGGTATCTTCTTCATGGGCTATCTGCTGTTCGAGATTCCGGGCTCGCTGGTTGCGGCCAAGTTTTCAGCGACAAAATGGATTGCCCGTATCATGTTCACCTGGGGGCTGGTCTGTGTGCTCATGGCGTTCATGAATTCGCAGTTCGAGTTCTATCTGTACCGGTTCCTGCTCGGTGCGTCGGAGGCGAGCCTTTATCCGGTCATCTATTCGGTGCTTTATCCACGCTGGTTCACTCCGAATGAGCGCGCCCGGGCGACTTCGTTGATGCTGACCTCGCTGCTGCTCTCGACCATCGTGGGTGCGCCGCTGGCTGGTGTCCTGCTGCAGACGTCGTTCTTCGGACTGCATGGCTGGCAGGAGCTCTTTATCCTCGAGGCTGTTCCGGCACTGGCTTTTGCCGTGTTCTTCTTCTTTGGCGTCAAGGATCGCCCGGATCAGGTCAAATGGCTGACCGAGGCTGAGAAAAAGTATCTCTCTGAGTCCTATCTGGCTGACAAGGCCCGTCTGGAAAAGCGGAAATCCTATACGGTTCTGCAGGCCTTCTCCGACCGCAAGGTGCTCAAGCTCTGCTTCATCTATTTCCTGTGGGTCGTAGGTTTCTGGGGCTTCAACTTCTGGATGCCGACCGTACTCAAAGGACTGTCCGGCTGGTCAACTCAGCTGCTCGGCGGTGCAATCGCCATCCCGATGATCGCGGCGCTCGTCGTTCAGCTCATCGTCAGCCGTACTTCGACGAAGACCGGCGATAAGGTCTGGCATGTAGCCGGCGCGATGTTCATCGGCGCCATCGGTCTGGGTTGCAGTCCGTTTGCCACCGATATGTCCACTGCCCTGTTCCTCGTCTGCCTGTCGGCTATTGGCATCTATGCGGCCATGGGTGTCTGGTGGACCATCCCGACGACGTTCCTGACCGGACCGGCGGCTGCGGCCTCGGTTGCGCTCATCAATTCCTGCGGCAATCTGGGCGGCTGGGTCGGCCCGTACATGATGGGCTGGGTCAAGACGACCACGGGCGATTTCCATCTTGGCTATTTCATCATGGCCGCCTGCATGTTCGTTGCCGGCGTCACCGTCCTGTCCATCAAGTATGCCTGGAACGGCCAGAAGAAACCGGTTGAAGACGAACCGGCCGACGCTGTCCTGGCTGAAGAATAATAACGTTGTTCCCTTGTAAAAACTCCCACTGCTGTGACGTAGAATCATAGTGGTGGGAGTTTTGTTGTTATGCAATGCAGTGATCGTTACCCGACCGTGGCTTTGTCGACTGGATTGCTTTTGTACGCGACGTTCTGAGTAACTTATTCGATAAGTGAAACAGTCTGATTGATGAACATAGGAATTTTGGCGTATTGGATCAGGGCATCTTTTTGTATTGTGGTACTGTAATTGCTGATGTTTACCCGCTGCCCGATAAAATTGCCGGCAGCAGCGCTGTAGCAATCCATCCAGACTTCACCTGCTGGTGCATAGACGATGCCACGGAATCTTGACAGGTTATGCAGGCGTATATTGCCATGAAGCGAGATCAGGATTGCATAGTCTGTAGATGGGAAGTCGCAGTTCTCAGGGGTATCGACTTCCAGGTCTCCACCGACGATGATGATTTTATAGGATTTTGTCCAGGGCTGCCCATCGGTAGTGGTTGCGGTGCCTGAGGAAACACCAAGAAATGTATGATTGGATTGATTATCCGTAAACTGATATCGTTTCGATGATGCATCGTAATAGATGTTCGCCTTTTCCCGTTCTGGCAGAGACATATTGGAAATAGTATTGATATAGTCACGCACACCGCTGGTCAGGGCATTGTCCGTATTCAAGGAGATGTCTATGGGATCGGCGTAGGCAGTGGAATAATTGCCGTCGAGGGCGATCGGTTTACCATGCGGACTGCACCAGATACTTTCACTTTCGTATTCGTTATTGCCTACGACTGATCCGTCCGATAGAGTTCCATAGCCTTTATCGGCTAAACCAATCAACCCGTTAGTTCCTATTTTCCCCGAGACAGAAGTTTGTCCGCTGCGGAATACAACGGCATTCTTGGAGATATCATTCTTATCGCGTGGGGATTTCTGGGCACCGAATATCGTATAGTCGAAAATTCCGCTGGAGGCTGATTGGAACTGGGCAACAGCCTTAGCGGATATATTCATCTCATTGAAGCCAAACATGCGAAGAAAATATAAAGGGATTTTTTGTCTCAGTACAGCAGTTACATTCTTGGCTGTAACGCTGTTGCTGGTTTTTGCATCTAATTTCGTCGTGATATAAATTTCGTTATAATCTGCAGGTACTGCGTCCGCAGATTCGTCCTGGAAAGAAGATATATTTGAGTTCTCATAGTTCTGAATCACATATTTTCGGACAGCTTTCGTTACATTTGTTGCGTTATCATTTTCCTTCCGTTGAGCAGCGCCTGCCAGGGCGGCAGCATCCGCGGCATTCTGAAGTTTTTGGTGTTGGACATAGACAAAGCCGAAATCGATGGTCATCCCCATGCAGCAGATCATCAGTGGAAGTACTAGCGCAGTAAGTATAAGGATTGCGCCTGATTGACGATGACAGTTCATAGAAGCTCCCTCCTTTGATTGGCTGAAAGTTTCGTTAACTTATGAAGCTTCGTTTCTGCATTCCGCATGCGCAGGAAGGCGTTGGCGTCAATGATACGGCGGTCTGCTTCATGAAGACGGAGCAGCCGGTGAGCTTCAGCGACGATGGCGAGCACGATGCCCGTTTGTTCTTCGTACTGGCATCAACAGATAATGCCAGACATCTGGAGAATCTGTCGGAGATGGCCGATATGCTGTCCGATGAGGAGTTCGTGGCAAAGCTGCTGGCCTGCCATAAACCGGCAGATCTGGAAAAACTGGAAATCCTTGAGTAACCTGTATCAGAATTAAGTATTGATTGAATAGGGGAGAAAAAGAATATGGAAATATTGCTTTCCGTCTGGGAGTTTTTCCAGAACAACATCCTGACGAAACCACAGTTCTTCATCGGTTTCATCGTTTTCGCCGGTTATGCGCTGCTGCGCAAACCAATCTACGAATGCGTAGCAGGCTTCATCAAGGCCGTTGTAGGTTATATGATCCTGAATGTTGCATCTGGCGGACTGGTTGGAAACTTCCGTCCGGTGCTCGCCGGTCTCAAGGACCGCTTTGATCTGTCGGCGGCGGTTATCGACCCGTATTTCGGCCAGGCGGCCGCGCAGATGTCGGTTGAGAATGTCGGCCGTTCCTTCTCGATGATGATGATGGTCCTGCTCATCGCGTTCACCATCAACATCCTGCTGGTATTATTCCGTAAGTATACGAAAGTCCGCACGCTGTTCATCACGGGCCATGTCATGGTCCAGCAGTCTTCGACGGCTTTATGGCTGGTCATTTTCTGTTTCCCGCAGCTGCAGGACCCGAATGTGGTCGTCATGCTGGGCGTGCTGCTCGGCACGTACTGGGCAGTTGCCTCGAATCTCACCGTTGAACCGGTAGCCAAGCTGACCGACGGCGGCGGATTCGCTACGGGCCATCAACAGATGGTTGGTATCTTCCTCGTATCCAAGCTGGCCAAGAAGATCGGCAATCCGAAGAACTCGCTTGAGAATCTGAAGCTGCCGGGCTTCCTGTCTATCTTCAATGAGAACGTAGTTGCTACTGGTATCCTGATGTTCTTCTTCTTCGGTGCGATCATCAGCATCCTGGGGCCGGATCTCATGCATCAGATCGATAAGGGCTTTGGCAAGAATCAGAACTTCCTGTTCTACATCCTTGAGAAATCCCTGAACTTCGCCGTTTACCTCACCATCCTGCAGCTCGGTGTCCGCATGTTCGTATCTGAGCTCACGAATTCCTTCCAGGGTATTTCCGAGAAGATTCTGCCGGGCTCCGTGCCGGCTGTTGACTGCGCCGCTACTTACGGTTTTGGTCATCCGAATGCCGTGACGTTCGGCTTCCTGTTCGGTGCTTTCGGCCAGTTCCTGGCGATCATCGGTCTCATCGTATTCCAGAGCCCGATCCTCATCATCAGCGGATTCGTACCGCTCTTCTTCGATAATGCAACCTTCGCGGTTTTTGCCAATCGTCTGGGTGGCATCCGCGCCGCAGCAATCTTCCCGTTCCTCAGCGGTATCATCCAGGTACTGGGCGGCGGTTTTGCCGCGTATTACTTCACCACCGGAAACTTCGGCGGCTGGCATGGCAACTTCGACTGGGATACGGTATGGCCGATCATCGGCGTCATCATGAACAACTTCCAGTTCGTGGGTGTGGCCGTAGTGGTCCTGCTGCTGCTGGCTGTTCCACAGCTGCTCTACCGCAGCCATAAGGACACCTACTTCCTGATTGCCGAGGACTATGAGAAGTATAAGGAAATCGAAGCAGCGAAACAGGGTGTGCCTGTAGAAGAAGTCGTCATCGAATAATTAATTGGATTATCTATCGTTATATAGAAAAAGGAGTGCATCATTATGTTAAAGGTTATTGCAGCATGTGGCAGCGGAATGGGTTCTTCTCAGCTGATCAAGATGAAATTGCAGAAGGTTTTCAAGAAGCTGGGCATCGAGGCTGACATCTATCATACGAATGTCGGTGATGCGAAATCGCAGGCCAATAACTACGATGTCGTGTTCTGCTCTGACTCCCTCGTCGGCAACTTCGGCGGCGCAAAGGCAACAGTCATCGGGCTGAAGAACCTGCTGTCCGAGGCCGAGATGACGGAAAAGATTCAGGCGGCCGGGCTGAAATAAGGCTGGCTGTCACAGGGCTGCTGCAAAATGCAGCGGCCCTGTATTTTTTTGACCTTAATACCGGATTTTAGGCGATTTTGGAGGAATCTTTATGGATAGGAAATATCTGCTGGGACTCTATGAGAAGGCAATGCCGGGCACGCTGACCTGGGCGGAGAAGCTGCAGGCGGCAAAGGATGCCGGCTTTGACTATGTCGAGATGAGTATCGACGAGACTGATGCGAAACTGGCACGGCTGGATATGACGGCTGGGGAACTGGATGAGATCCGCGCGGCGATGCGGGCGACGGGACTGTCGTTCCGGTCCATCTGCCTGAGCGGACATCGTAAATATCCGCTGGGCTGCCCGGACCCGGTCAAGCAGGCGCAGAGCCTCGAGATCATGAAGAAGGCTGTCCGGCTGGCAGCAGAGCTGGGGATCCGTACGATCCAGCTGGCTGGGTATGATGTGTACTATGAAGAAGGAAGCGAGCAGACGCGGGCCGACTTCCTGGCCAATCTTTGCCGGGCCGCTGAAATGGCGGAGCGGGAAGGTGTGCAGCTGGGCTTTGAGACCATGGAGACGCCGTTCATGGACACGGTGGAGAAGGCCATGCATTATGTCCGGCAGGTGGATTCACCTTATCTTGGCGTCTATCCGGATGCGGGCAATATCACCAATGCGGCCCTGCTCTATCATGGGGATCCGATCAAAGACCTCGAGACGGGGCGCGGCCATATCGTGGCGGTTCATCTGAAGGAAACCGTTCCGGGCAAGTACCGTGAGATTCCGTTTGGCACCGGCCATGTGGATTTCCAGGCTATTGTCGACAAGACCTGGGAACTGGGGGTCCGCCGTTATGTCGCAGAGTTCTGGTATGATCCGGCGACTGACTGGCGGGAGGAACTCTCCAATGCAAATGATTTCATGAGAAACTATCTGGATAAGGAGTAAGATACTATGTTGAAGGTAAATAAGAAAGTCATCGGTTCTCTCGAAAAATGCTATTCACTGGCCATGCTGAACTATCAGGGCAGGGATCATTTCCTGTGTGCAGCCGAGAAGGTCAACAACTGCTACCTTATCAGCCTGGACGGCGAGATCGAAGAGACGGTCTGGGAAGGCCCGGGCGGCGTCATGACGATGGTGCAGGTACCGGGAACGGATGGCCAGTTCCTCGCGACGCGGAAATTCTATTCGCCGAATGATTCCAAAGAGGCGTCCATCGTGGTCGTGACCCCGAAGGGGAAGGATGACTGGGAAGTCCGGACGCTCTGCGACCTGCCGTTCGTGCATCGCTTCGATATCCTGCAGGCCGGTGGCCGCAATTACATCATTGCCTGCGCGCTTAAATCAGATCATGAATATAAGGATGACTGGCGTTCCCCAGGCAAGGTCTTTGTGGCCGAGCTGCCGTCGGACCTCACGGGATTCAATGAAGAGAACCAGCTGAAGCTGACGGTGCTCAAGGACAATATGCTCAAGAATCATGGCTACTACCGCCATGTAGAGCAGAATGGCTCGACCAGCAGCATCGTTTCCTGTGATGGCGGTGTCTATCAGTTCTGCCCACCGGCAAAGACCGGTGCGGACTGGTCCATCCGGCAGCTCACGACGGATGCGGCCAGCGATGGTCTGCTGCTCGATCTCAATGGCGATGGTGTGGAGGAGCTCTGTACGATTGCACCGTTCCATGGGGACACGGTCAATATCTACCAGCAGCAGGACGGCAAGTTCACGCTGGATTATACCTATCCGGAGAAACTCGATTTCCTGCATGCGATCTTTGGCGGCACGATCTGTGGCCAGCCGACCTGGATCATCGGCAACCGCAAGGGGGACCGCAAACTGCTGGCCTTTACCTATGCGGATGGTTCCTATCAGGCGCAGGAGCTGGACCGCGGCCGTGGGGCGGCAAATGTGCTGCACTATGTTTATGAAGGCAAGGATATCCTGATTGCCGCCAATCGCGAGACGGATGAGATCGCTCGTTATGAACTGACGAAATAAAAGAGAAATTATGATCAGCAGGCAGGAATTCGCTTATGTATGGGGAATATAACTAATGTGTACGAGCACAGAAACTACTGCTGGTGATTGATTGAGGAGGAATTCATTCATGCTGGAAGAACTCAAACAGAAGGTCTATGAGGCGAATATGCTGCTGCCAAAGCATAATCTGGTCACCTTTACCTGGGGCAATGTCTCGGGTATTGACCGGGAGAAAGGGCTGTTTGTCATCAAGCCATCGGGCGTGGACTATGAGAAGATGACGCCTGACGATATGGTGGTTGTCGATCTTGACGGCCATAAAGTCGAGGGAGAGCTTAATCCGTCCTCGGATACCGAGACCCATCGTATCTTTTATCAGAAGTTCCCTCATATCGGCGGCGTCGTGCATACGCATTCCCGCTGGGCGACGATTTTTGCGCAGGCCGGACAGGGCGTCCGTGCCTACGGTACGACGCAGGGCGACTATTTCTATGGTGAGATTCCCTGCACGCGTGATATGACCGCCGAGGAAATCAATGGCGCCTATGAGTATAATACTGGCGTGGTTGCGGTCGAGCGCTTCGAGAAATATGGCATCAATCCGGATGATGTTCCGGCTGTGCTGGTCAAGAACCACGGTCCGTTCACCTGGGGCACGGATTGCTTCAATGCGGTTCATAACGCAGTAGTACTTGAGGAGGTCGCTATGATGGCCTTCCATACGCAGCTGCTCATGGGAGACCGTGACAGCATGCCGCAGGTATTGCTCGACAAGCATTTCCTGCGCAAGCATGGCCCTAATGCCTATTATGGTCAGAAAAAACAATAATCGATTGTCAGTAAACGGCCGCCAGCATCCTGCCAGATGCTGGCGGCCGTTTCTGTTCCGGGAGAATGGGGCAATAACAGGGAACGGGATGGGGAGATCAAGTCACTGCGCAGCAGCCTGCTTATTGATGGTGTATACATTATGAAAAGGTTTACAATGTATTAAAATGTGGTATAATAGATATTGTTGTGTGTGCACTGTGGGTGTATATATATCGAAATTATCTTTTGTATGAGGAGCAATCATTATGAAAAACGAAGACAATGAGTTCATGCAGCATGATCTGCGGCTGCCTGAGCTTACGGTCCGCGGTATGATCCTCGGTGCAGTCCTAACAGTTATCTTCACGGCATCGAACGTCTATCTGGGCCTTAAGGTCGGACTTACCTTTTCATCGGCAATTCCGGCAGCAGTAATCTCCATGGCTATCCTTAAGATGGCTAAGGACTCCAATATTCTCGAGAACAATATGGTGCAGACGCAAGCGTCGGCAGCGGGGACACTGTCCGCTATCATCTTCATCATTCCGGGTATGCTTATGATCGGCTACTGGCAGGGATTCGAGTTCTGGCAGACACTGCTGGTATCGGCCTGCGGTGGCTGCCTGGGTGTACTCTTTCACGATTCCGCTTCGCCGGGCAATGGTCGTTCATAGCGATCTGGCCTATCCGGAAGGCGTGGCTGCAGCAGAGATCCTCAAGGTTGGCAGCAACGCCAAGGCAGATCCCAAGCAGGGCAGCGGACTCAAGGAAATCATGTCCGGTGGCTTTGTGGCCGGCTTCGTCGCTTTGTGCTCCAGTGGCTTCCATGTCCTGTCGGACGGTCTGTCGCTGTGGTTCCACGTCGGCAAAGGCATGACGCAGTTCCCAATCGGTTATTCGACGGCACTGGTTGGTGCCGGCTATCTGATCGGTATTGCCAGCGGGCTGGCTATGCTGGTTGGTATTCTCATCGCCTGGGCGGGCTTTGTACCGTACTATACGATGACCGGTATTCTGCCGGATGGCATGACCATGCAGAAATTTGCTGGTTCTGTCTATCAGCAGCGTGTTCGTCTGATTGGTGCCGGCGCCATGGGTGTGGCGGCAATCTGGACGCTGATGACGTTGGCTAAGCCAGTCATCGATGGTGTAAAGGAATCGATTGCAGCCGTCAGCATGCCGGATGCAGATAAGGGCAAGCACCGTATGGATATCGATATGTCCATCAAGAGTGTTGCTGGTGTATTCATTGTTACGGTTGTGGGCCTGCTTGGTATATTCTATGCATTTGTCAGCCCGGAACAGCTGCCAATCGGTCAGACGATGACATTCGTGTTCGTTGGTGTTGGTGTAGCTGTACTCATGGGATTCTTCGTGGCGGCTGCCTGTGCCTATATGGCTGGTCTGGTCGGTACGTCTTCCAGCCCGATCTCAGGTATCGGCATCCTGGGTATTATCGTTGCATCGCTCGTGATGTATGCTCTTTGTTCTTCCTTTGGAATCTTCAGTCTGCCGGGCGGCGAGAAATTCGCGACGGCGACGGCTATCTTCACGACGTCGATCATCATGGCCATTGCCTGCATTTCCAACGATAACATGCAGGATCTCAAAACGGGTTATCTCGTCGGGGCTACGCCATGGCGTCAGCAGGTTGCACTGCTGCTGGGCTGTATCGTCGGTGCACTCGTTATCGCACCGGTACTGAACCTGCTCTATGAAGCGTATGGTTTCCCAGGGGCACTGCCACGGCCGGATATGGATCCGAGCCAGGCACTGGCTGCTCCGCAGGCTGCACTCATGACAACGATTGCGCAGGGTATCTTCTCGAGCCAGCTGGCCTGGGAGTATATCTATCTGGGCATTGGCCTGGGCGTTGTGCTGGTCATCATCGATCAGATTTTGAAGCGTCACACGCGTAATCTTTGCCTGCCGCCACTCGCTGTTGGCATGGGCATTTATCTGCCGCCTTCGGTACAGACTCCGTTGGTTATTGGTGCTGTTATGGGTTACTTCCTGAACAAGAAGCTTGGCGCACGTGCGGATAAAGACGCAGAGGCAGACGGCAAACGTCGTGGTACGCTCTTTGCTTCCGGCCTGATTGTTGGTGAGTCCATCATCGGCGTATTGCTGGCTGGTGTCATCGTTGTATCGGTTTCCGGTGGCGGCAGTGACAGCCCGCTGGCTCTTGTTGGCAAAGATTTCGGTGATACGGCTGAAATGATCGGTCTGGTCGTATTCCTGGCAACACTGTGCATCTTCAGCAAAGTGGTACTGGGCAGCAAGAATAACTGATCAAATGAAATAGCAGAGGCTGTTGCACGTAGGCAACAGCCTCTTTTATATCGGATTGTCTTATAATATGCCGTAGGGATCAAAAAGGTCCGGCACGATTGATTTCGTGCCGGACCCTTTTGAGTGTTTATTACTGGACGTTCATGGAAAGCTCGATGAACTTGTTGGCCAGTTTTGCTTTCTGCAGGACTTCTTCGGTGATGTCCTGACCTGCTTCGACGATAACGATACCGTTATCCATTTTGATCGTGCGGGCCGCTTTCTTGCCGAGAA
Source organism: Selenomonas sp. (assembly GCA_022482925.1). GTDB lineage: Bacteria > Bacillota > Negativicutes > Selenomonadales > Selenomonadaceae > Selenomonas_A. The sequence continues at coordinate 27,534 of JAKVOG010000014.1, forward strand.
GGAAACGGCGATGACGCTCTTCTGTCGCCTTGTCAGCAGCAGCCTGTTTGGCTGTGTCAGCTGCCGGCGCTGCCTTCGGTGCTTCGGCTTTTGGAGCCTCTTTTTTCGGCTCAGATTTGACAGCTGGCTCGGCTTTCGGGGCTTCGTGCGCCGGTTCTGATTTAGCAGCTTCGGTTTTGGCCGGCTCTGCTTTTACCTCTGGCTTTGCTTCTTCTTTTGGCTCAGCTTTGACTTCCGGGACAGCCTTGTGCTCCTCGGTTTTCGCTGCTGGAGCAGTCTTTGGCATTACGGATTCATTTTTTTTTTCTGCGCCGTCCGGGTCGATGACCGTTACCTGCTTACCAAAGATCGAAATCTGATCGCAAGCGATATCGGAAGACGTACCATCCGGTGCAGTGATTTCGCATTTTTCAATTTTACCATCGTCACCGATGTAGAGTTCGGAGATGTTGCCCTGAATGGTACCGGATTTTGTAATTGCTTTGGTACCAATCACGCGGATATTATCATCCAGCAGGTTTTCAAAGTCACCAGCGTCATCCAGTGTCAGGATGTTTTCGCTGTTGGTGATCGTGACAGCATCATCACCGATGGCGATGACGGAATCGTATGGGATGAGTTTGACGCCGCGATACCAATCAGCGTCCTCAATGGTGATGGCTGCAACCAGACCATTTTTAGCGTCGATGAGCAGCGTTTTGCTCATGCCAAGTTCACGGCCCTCGGTGATGCTGATGATCGGAAGACCAAGGATTTCTACACTTTTCTTCATGAATACTCCTCCATTGTATTAGCTGCTCTGTTGGCTGCGCCGCTGGAACTCGGTTTCGATTTCCTGCATGATTTCACCGGGAATCTCCGGGAATGGCGTTGAGAGCGCATGGTGTTTGGATAATATATCCTGAACGGTGCCAAGATACCGGAGATTCTTGTGGAACTCCCGCTTCATGGCATCGTTGACGGCGATGATAGGCATGTCCAGTGCCTTGATATAGGTATTGATTGCACCGTGATAGGCAGCCTGATCTTTATACAGGTTGCCCAGCTCGATTACGAGGAACGGCGTATAGCTGTCCTCCGGATAGCGGGTGATAGCCTGTTGATAGGCACAAATTGCAGCTTCAGGTTCATGGCTTTGATTCTCATAAGCATAATCGAGGATCGAATCCAGTGAATCCATTGATTCGAGTGTTTTGATGTAGCCTGCATATCTGGCAGCGCGAGCGGTTTTCTCGGCCGCGGCTTTTTCTGCGGCTTCGATGGCGGCTTTTTTACGTGCGGCTTCTTTGGCGGCTGCCTCATGCTCGGCCTGTTGCCGGGCTTTTTCAGCAGCAGCAACCTGTTCGAGCGCTTTTTTTCGGGCTTCGGCTTCGGCTGCTTCACGCGCAGCTTTCGCTTCTGCTTCTGCCTGACGTGCCCTTATGCGAGCCTGAGCCTCAGCTTCTGCCTCGTGTTCCGCCTCAATCTCCTGTGGAGATTTGGCGGCCGGAGGGATGGGCTGATCTTCTGGCGGCAATGTTTCTGTCGGCAGGGCCTTCCAGGCCGGTGATTCGGCTGGTTCTGGCTGATCCTGTACAGCGGGTGTTTCTGCAGCCTGGGTGGAATCACCAGCTGGCGATGCATCCGCTGCCTTGGCAGCTGATTCCTCACGGCTCAGCAGCTTCTCATTGAAGAAGGTGACCAATGCTGCGGCCACTATGACCAGCAGTCCCAATCGGAGGTAATGGGCCCGGTCGAGGAACGGACTCATAGCGATAGCTACGCCGTTGACAACGAAGGCCATTACCGCACAAAGCACCAAAGATAAACATTTCATCTCGATGTGAAAGAAACGGCAAAGTCGATAGATGAGGGAGATGCTGAGCGCCATGATAGAGCCTGTTACCAGGATAAACGTCATGTTTCTCACTTCTTCCTATGTATGGTAAAATCACTACATTATTCATTTCGACATAATGAGGCGAAATCCTGCTAAGAATAACCGTATTCGCGTATATTATTATAATTTTATTATAACATATTGCCAGGGAAGCATAAACTTACACGGGGAAACTTTTTCTTTAATTATTGCTTTTGGAGGATTTTGGCGGAGTTTTATAGTATAATAGAGAGCAACAGAAAGGAACGATTGCAATATGATATTTGAGCAGGAGGCCGTTATCCATCATGAGAGCGGGATCCACGCCCGTATTGCTGCCATGATCGTGCAGCGGGCCAAGGAACTGAGCGAGAAATATGGAACGCCGCTTTATCTGCGCAGTGAGCGGAGCGAGCGCTGTGAGATGCGCAGCCTCATGAAAATTGTTGCGCTCAAAATCGGCTGTGGTGACTCTGTATTTGTTGCTGCTGAGGGTGACGAGGGGCGTCAGGCGGTCTATGCAATGGTGAAATTCCTGGAGAGTGACTTCGAGATGAGGGAGCCACAGGAAATTCATGAGATGGATCTTTTGCTGCATGAAAATGCATTGATGCAGGAGCGTCTGCAGATGATCCTTGAAGCCGTACAGGACGGCATCTGCGTGGTCGAGCGGACTGGTGAGATCACGTATGTCAATCCTTCCTATCTGCGTATTGTTCATAAGACTCCGGAGATGGTCGTTGGCCAGAACGTCTTTGAGACCGCCCCGGACGGAAACCGTTCGGGGGTATTGCGTTCGGGGGTGGCCCGCATCGGCAGCATCAGTCACAAGAAAGACGGTACGACCGTCGTGGCCAATGTCAATCCAATCTTTGTCGATGGTGAGATTGCCGGTGTCGTATCGGTCATCAAGGATATCACAGAGCTGCAGAATCTCATGGCCCGGCTGACGCAGGTGTCGGCCCGTGCAGAGTATCTGGAGCAGGAACTGCTGCGGACCAAAAAGACAGCTCAGGCCTTCAAGAATTATATTGGCAAGAGCGGTAAGGTGGTTGATGTACTGGCGCTGGCATCCAAGGCGGCTGGGTCATCAGCAACGGTACTGATTCGTGGCGAGAGTGGTACGGGTAAAGAAGTGATTGCCGAAGGAATTCACTACGCCAGTGACCGTCGGCGGGGACCGTTCATCCGCGTGAACTGCGGGGCAATCCCGGGGACCCTGCTGGAGTCCGAGCTGTTCGGACATGAGAAGGGCGCCTTCACGGGTGCGGTTAAGCGCAAGCTGGGCAAGTTCGAGCTGGCAGCGCATGGGACGATATTTCTCGACGAGATTGGCGAGATGGATAAGAACATGCAGGTCAAATTGCTGCGCGTGCTGCAGCAGAAGGAGTTCGACCGTGTTGGCGGCGAGGAGACCGTACATGTGGATGTGCGGATCATTGCAGCGACGAACCGCCATCTCGAAGAGATGGTCAAAGAAGGGACTTTCCGTGATGATTTATACTATCGTCTGAATGTCATCCCAATCATCCTGCCACCACTGCGGGATCGTGTGGATGATATACCGCTCCTGGTTGAGCACTTCATTGAGAAGATTAGTGCGGAGAGTAGCAAGCCAATTCGTGGCATTACGCCGGAAGCAATGGATGTGCTTATGAGCTATAAGTGGCCGGGTAACGTCCGGGAGCTGGAAAATGTCATTGAGCGTGTCATTACATTGATGGACAGTGAGACGATTACGGTAGCATCATTGCCTTCCTATATAAAGGGAGAGATGGCTGTTCGTGAGGTACAGGACTTTACCGCGGGCGCTGCTGTCCTGCCCTGGGAAGAGTATGAGAAACAGATTATTGCGAATGCGCTTGAACAGTGTGGCAGCTTTAATGCGGCTGCCAAGATGCTGAAGATTACCCATAAGACGGTGGCTGCCAAAGCCCGTAAGTATGGTTTGGTATAATTTACCAACGTGTAGAAAAAAATACCAATAAATAGCGCATATTTGGTAATTCTTACCAAAATAATTGACACGAATCAGATACAATTCAAAGTACATTATTTATGTCTTTTGCTGAGCCCTTATTTTATGCGGGGTGAGCAGAAAAAATAGAAAAATTTCCCAACCGACAAAAGTTGGCACGGTACTTGCACTATATAAGTTCAGTTAAGCAATTCGTGCTGACTCCTGCGGGGCAGGAAAAAGAAATGTTTTATTTAAAGATTGGAGAGATTTCAATGACTCAGGAAACTATTACGATTGAAAACAAAACTGGTATCCACGCTCGTCCGGCTTCTATCTTCGTTCAGACGGCTACGAAGTTCAAGTCCAAGGTCCAGATCCAGGCTAAGGGCAAGACGGTTGATGCAAAGAGCATCCTTATGATCATGAGCATGGGCCTGGTAAAGGGCACTGAGATCACGATCGTTGCTGATGGCCCGGATGAGGCTGATGCAGCTAAGGCTCTGAAGGATCTCGTTGCTTCCAAGTTCGGCGAGGAGTAATTCCTAAGTCACGAATTGGATAGCCTTCTTCCAGGGATTGGAAACTTTCTCTGGAAGAAGGCTTTTCGTGCGATTTGAACCAATATTTCGATAGTTATCGTGCATCGTACACTAGAATGATGGGGACGTTATTTTCAGGGGGAAAAGAAAATGGCAGAAACAATTAGAGGCAAAGGCGTAATTTCCGGTATTGCTATGGGTAAGATCATGCTGGCCGGACAGAATCTGGACGGTTATCTGGTCAATTATAAGCCGGAAGGCAAAGAGACCGAGCAGCAGAAGGCACAGGCTGCACTGACGGCTGTTGCCGAGGTACTGCGTGAGAGCATCGAGCGTCTGCAGAAGCAGAAGATGACGGAGCAGGCTGCCATCATGGAAGCACATCGTATGATGGTCCAGGATCCGATGATGGCTCAGAAGATCGAGGAGAAGCTCGATGAGGAACCGAGTGCGCCGCAGGCTGTGCTTAAAGCAGCTGAAGAGCAGGCGCAGATGTTCGAGTCAATGGAAGATGAGTACTTTGCTGCCCGCGCGGTTGACCTGCGTGATGTCGGCAAGCGCATTGCCAAGTACATCCTGGGCGTTAAAGAGCCGGAAATCGGTGCTGAGAAGGTTATTCTCTGCGGCCGTGAGATCGAGCCGTCCGTTATCGCTGGCATGCCGACCGATAATATCGCTGGTGTTCTGCTGGGGTCCGGCAGCACGACGGCTCATGCCGTTATCATTGCCAAGGCTCGTGCAATCCCGACGATTGTTGGCCTGAACAAAGAAGATCGTATCGATCAGATCGCTGATGGCGACTATGTCATCATCGATGGTGAACGTGGCGAGATTGTTATCAATCCGAGTGAAGCAGATAAAGCCGGCTATAATGACAAGATCAAGAAGCAGCAGGAACTGGCTGCCCACTATGCACAGCTCAAAGACCTGCCGGCTATCACGACGGATGGCGTAAAGGTTGAGCTCATGGCGAATATCGGTACGCATATGGACGTAGACAATGCACTGAAATATGGTGCCGAAGGTGTTGGCCTGTTCCGTTCCGAGTTCGTGTTCATGGGCCGTCAGGATATCCCGACGGAAGAGGACCAGTTCAAGGCTTACAAGGAAGCCGTCGAGAAATGCAATGGCAACCTTTGCGTTATCCGTACCATGGATATCGGTGGTGACAAACCGCTGCCGTACCTCAACATCCCGACGGAAGAGAACCCGTTCCTGGGTTATCGCGCAGTCCGCATCAGCCTGCAGCGCCGCGATCTCTTCCTGCCGCAGCTCAAAGCCATCCTGCGTGCCGGTAAGTTCGGCAAGGTTGGCATCATGGTGCCGATGATCATCAATGTGGCTGAGTTCAAGAAGGTCAAAGAGTTCATCGAAGAAGCAAAACTGGAACTGACGCATGAAGGCAAGGCTTTCGCTCAAGATGTCCAGGTTGGTATCATGGTCGAGACGCCGGCAGCAGCTATCATGACGCCGGTTCTGGCCAAGTATGTAGACTTCTTCTCAATCGGCACGAACGATCTGGTTCAGTATACGCTGGCCTGTGACCGTGGTAATGCCAACATTGCTTATCTGTACAACCACTTCAATCCGGCTGTCCTGCGCCTGATCCAGCGCACGATCACCAGCGCCCGTGAGAATGGCATCTGGGCCGGTATGTGCGGCGAGATGGCCAGCGATCCGAATGCAGCTGTCCTGCTGATGGCAATGGGCATCAGCGAGCTCTCCATGAGCGCGCCGTCCATTCCGCGTGTCAAGGAGAAGATCCGCAACATCAGCTCCATCAAGGCCAAGGAAATCCTGGCTGACGTCATGAAGATGGAAGATGGCGACGAGATCAAGGCTTATCTGGCTAAGATCGTCTGATTGCTGATTTCAGAATAAAAATATGGCTGCTGCCTTTGATATTCCTGCTTACAAGCAGAATCTCAGAGGCAGCAGCCTTTTTATATGAGATTGCTTTTTTGCGTATGACTGACTTAATTGCGTAGCGGCTTGATTTATCAAGCCCGCTCCTTTTAGCTCGCCTTTCTTCGCATCATTCAGGTGGCGCTGGCCCAGCCGTTGCGGCCATTTTTCTTCACCTGGTACAGAGCCTGGTCGGCTTTTTGCAGCAGTTCCTGATAATTCGTGCCATGTTCCGGATAGAAGGCTGCACCGATGCTGGCGGATAACCGGGAATGCCCATCTGCGTCGATATCAAGGTCCTGGGCTGCGGAATTAAGACGCCGGGCGATATAGGCAACCGTTTGCGTTGGCAGATTATTGAGCATCAGGATGAATTCATCGCCGCCAAAGCGGCCGACGGCATTCTGATGCCGAACGGCATGCGTGAGGGCCAGTGCGAAACGCTGCAGGATATCATCGCCGTACTGATGACCGAAGGTGTCATTGGCGTTCTTGAAATGATCGAGATCGATGATGAGCAGGGCATGGCAGCGGCCTGCATCAGGCGCTGTCTTCAGGATTTCATTGCCGGTGTATTCTATCGCGGCTTTGTTCAGTACGCCAGTTAAGAGGTCGGTTTCGGCCATAGCCCGGTAATTATTGCAACTGGTATTGGCTTCCTGTAGTTCATCGATGGTTGCCTGCAGGATCTCATTCTGAGTGCTTAGCAGCGCCTGATGTTTCTTCATCTGGCGGCTGTGATGACTCATGAATACGCCAATGGAAAAAATCAGCAGGATGAGGCCGCAGGCCAGCCCCAGCTGTACAGGGTAGAAGGCAGCGAAATGCTGGAGCGTTAATTTCGGCTGCTGATTGATGGTGTGCTTCTGGATGATTTGGTCAGTGACCTGTGGGTTTAGTTGTATGATTGCCTTGTTCAGGATGCTTTGCAGTATGCGTGGCTGTTTGGTCGAAATGGCCACGCTCACTGGAACCTTTATGGACAGGCCGGGGATGATCGCGAGATTCGGATACAGGATAAGTGGCCGGTCCATCTCAAGATTGATGTTATCGATCAATGCCATATCCGCCTGACGGTTGGAAACCAGATCGAGGCTGTCCTGGACATTGGGTGAGGTCTGACGTATTTCCCATTTGGGGAATTCCTGCTGGAGATACGTAAATAGCGTAGGGGAAGTAGACGGCAGGGCCACGTCGATGTCATTATCCGTCGGCTGATCCTGGTAGGTACTGATGAGCGTATAAGGTGCATTGAAGATCGGATTGGTGAAATAAAAGGTCTGGTTATCGGGATCGTCGGTGAAGATATCAATCATGATATCGGCCTGATCGTTCTGGATCATTTGCAAGGCTTCTTCGTAGGTGCGGGCATGTATGAACAGGAACTTAAGCCCGGATTTTTCACTGATCTGATTCAGCAGATCCGCATAGATTCCATCAGGTTTACCCGTTTTTTCATTGAACGCAATATATGGATAATCCGAACCATATATTGCAACACGTAATGGCTGCATTCCTTTTATGAAGCGGCTTTCGGCTGGAGTATAATGGATCAGCTTATAATCAATGTGCTGGTTAAAGGCAAGGTTGAGGCCGGATTCGAATCCTGGGTTCTCGAGGCGCAGGCGGTGCAGGGCGGCTTCCAGTTCGGTCAGGTGGACGGCGGATTTATCGGTGCCGGCGACGCGGACGGGAATCTTGGCATAAGACAGCAGGAATTTCCTGTCCGGGAGTATATTGGTGGCCGTATCGACAATCAGATCGACATCTTCGTCAGTCAGGGCCTGTGCAATACTGCTGGCACCGGTGCTGAAATTCAATGCACCCGCTACTGGAGATCGCTACCGTGAAGTAGCCCGGGCTATGGGGGTTGATGGCGTCGATGCGATGGATCAGGCTGCCTATCAGGAGGCTGCGATTGCGGCCATTCAGCAGTTGGCCGATGATGTCGGCATCCCGCGCAAGCTGTCTGAGCTTGGTGTTAAGGAAAAGGATCTGCAGTTCCTGGCTGATTCAGCGATTGCGGATGCCTGCACGCCGGGGAATCCACGTGAGGTTACGGCTGCTCAGATCGTAGAGATCTATCAATCAATCCTGTAAATTGGCAGTTATTCGGTTAGAAAAATAAAAGCTGTGCATAACTCGTGATTCATACACAAGTTATGCACAGCTTTTTGGTGTTTTGGGGATAAATCTGTGGATAAAAATATTGTCTGCTCAGATGGCCGCGGGACGGGAAAGGCGGGATATCACCCGGGCGCCGGCAGCGGCAACAGCCTTTTCAGCGAGCACCTGCGTGGCATCGATGAAATGGCCCTGCAGGTGATACATAGCAATGGCTACCGGAACTTCCGTACAGCCGAGGATAAAGGCTTCGGCACCGGCGGCGGTCATTTCGGCCAGTACCTGCCGGACTTTGGTCGTATCGTAGCCCTGGTTTCCTGCTTTGACACCGGCATAGATCATGTCGTGGATGGTGATCTCCTGCGTTTCTGTTGGCTGGAGGACTTCGATGTGGGCCCGTTTCAGTGCACGCTGGTAGATACCGGCATGGCAGGTACCGGCTGAAGCGAGCAGCCCGACCTTGCGGCAGCCATGCTGCTGGCAGAAGGAGGCTGTGGCCTCAATCATGCTGATGACCGGGATTTTCAGCTCTGGCAGCATGAGTGGCAGGAAGTAGTGGGCAGTATTACAGCCCATAATCAGGAAATCGGCGCCCTGTGTGGTCAGCCGTTCGGCGGACTTCAGTAATTCAGGGAGAGGGCTGGGGCCCTGCCCCAGTATTGCAGCCGTACGGTCTGGGATATCCGTATTGTTATCCACAAGAATATGGATATGTTCCTGGTCCTCGTGGGCATCTGTGGCCTGGATGATTTTCTGCATCAGGTCAACGGTAGCCATCGGACCCATGCCGCCAATGATTCCAATCGTTTTCATAGTAAGATCTCCTTTTAGCCAATCGTTGAATTTTATCTGCTGCAGCTCGTTATCTCTTGCTTTTAGAATACCATCAGCGTAGTATATAAACAAATACATATAACTTTACTGTACATATAAAAATAATCTATGGATAAAAGGAGGATATATTCATGTTACAAGGGATGGATTATGTGTATGCGGTCTGGCGTGAGCGGAGCTTCTCGGCAGCGGCCCGTAAGCTTTTTGTTTCGCAGCCAGCTTTATCGGCTTCGGTGAAGAAGGTGGAAGCTGAGCTCGGTCTGCCTATATTTGATCGGGGACGAACGCCATTGCAGCTCACGGATGCCGGTCGGGCTTATATCGAGTCGGCGGAACGGATCTTTCGGATTCAGCGGGACCTTGGGCGTTACTGTCATGATCTGGCCGGGCTGCAGAGCGGTACGCTGTCCCTGGGCGGGACGAATTTCTTTGCGTCCTGTTTCCTCCCGGCGATGATCCAGGCGTTCAGTCAAAAATATCCGCAGATTCAGCTCACGGTTACGGAGTCTGATTCTGCGGATCTCTATCAGCGGTTATCTCAGGATACGCTGGACATCATCGTGGACAGCGGCATCTATGATACCGCATTATATGATATTATACCGTTCTACAGTGATCATCTGCTGCTCGCGGTGCCGACGGACGCGGCTATCAATGCCCGGTTTCCGGCGGCACGGCTGACCCGCCAGGATGTCATTGCCGGGCGGCATCTTGATGCCTCGGTGTCAATCGTGCCATTGCCGGAGTTTGCGGAAGTCGAGTTCCTGCTGCTAGGCAAGGGGAATGATATGTATCGCCGCTCCCGGGGGCTGTTCCAGGCTGCGGGGATCATGCCGCAGGTCCGGCTTTATCTCAACCAGCTCATGACGGCGTTCCACATGTCCAGGCAGGGCCTTGGCGCGACGTTCCTGACGGATACACTGGTCAGTTTGTCGGTGCCGACCGACCGGCTGGTCTATTATCGCCTGTCCGGAGATCTGGCGGTCCGGGAGACTTTCCTGGCTATGCAGCATAAAGGTTATCGGACGAAAGCCATGCAGGAGTTTGTAGCCAGTGCGCTGGCTCTTTATGCTCCGTTATCCGGTCACAAAGGATGATAAGCAGCTTATTTCCTGCAGGCATCGAACAGGGACAGGATGAATTTCTTGGTGTTGATATGGACCTGCTGCATGGAGGGGCGTTCGTCGTTTTCAATTAATTTCATCGTATTGCGGATATCTGTATAATCGAAATAAAGCGGAGCGTATTCCTCGAATTTTGGATTGGTATAGTCAACGGCACCCATGGTCGCGAGGTTGATATGGGCCTGATAGATGGTCCGGCGCAGGCGCTGTTCCATGGCTTTTGACTCCTTGGCCGCATCGGTCGTGCCAGGGCGGCTTTCGGCTACGGCGCTTGAAGATGCTTTTGAGGGACGGCGCTGTATTGGCTGGCTGGTTGTCCAGTATCTGAAGGATGTCGAGCAGGTCGGCGGTTCCCGGTGCACCGGCAATGCCCATGTCTTTCAGGATGGCCTCGCCGCGCTGGCGGATGCCCTGCTTCACTGTTGGCGTAGGGTACAGCGGCTTGCGGGGAGAGGGAGGCCAGGGAACTCTGCAGGTTTTGGGCGAAGCTTTCCAGCCGCAGATGTTCACTGACATTCGCAGGACACTGACAATCTCATTGCGGTTGAGTGGCTTGGTGATATAGTAGTCCACGCCGTCTTCGTAGGCTTTGCCGACGAGGTCCTTGCTTTCTACCTGAGAGAGCATGAGGATCTTGCCGGTGAAGCCTGCTTTTATTTTGGAAACGGCCTGGATGCCGTCGATGACGGGCATGAGCATATCAATGATGAGGATATCTATCTGCCGCATAGCGAGCAGCGCGTTATCCAGTGTGGCGGCAGATGGCAGAGCATCGACAACAGTTCCCAGATTGTAGTCTTCGATGATGTCCTGCAGCATCATACGGATGGCTTCATCATCATCGATCAGCATAATATTCATAAAGTCATTCCTTTCGTGTCAGTTGTATTCCTTTTGTGGAGTTTATGGCAAGGGCAACTGGAGCTCACAGGTGACGATATCCTTGCCATCAGATGTCATCGTTATTGTTCCTCCCAGTGCTTCGGTCTGCTGTTTTACATAGGTGAGGCCGACACCGCTTGAGGCCTTGCCGGTACTGTCGAATTTTGTCGTATAACCGGGACTGAATACTTTGGGCAGTCGCCGTTCAGAGATGAAGCTGCCGGTATTTCCCAGATGGATATGGAGCAGGTCATCCCCTTTCCCGCCGCCAATCCGGATGGAAATCGTGCCGTGTTTGTCGATGCCTTCTACAGCATTAGCGACCAGGTTATTCATGATGGATAGCAGCAGGAAGACATGAAGCGGTGGCAGTCCCCTGGGGACATCGACATGAAAATCAATATCCTTGTTCAGGGAGCGGGCGTATTTCTGCTGGGTGTGGACCAGCAGTTGGATAATCTGGTCTGGCGGCAGGTAGTCATCGACGTGGCGATTGTTGGTCAGCTCCTGCAGGCCGGCATAGATGCGCTGGTGATTTTTCTTGATCTCATGGCATTCGCCGGCAATGCGCAGTACTTCCTGCGCCAGGGCCCGGTCTTCATCCGTCTGGGCTTTGGTCTTGAGTTTGTCATAGATGTTGTAGCAATCGTGAGTGACGGCTTCCGCACTCTGCAGCGAGCAGCGCAGCTCGAATGCTTCTTCATACAGACCGGAAATCAGCAGCGAGAGCCGGTTCTTTTCCTTGGTCTTGCGGGTCAGCCGTACTTCGGTATTGTAGAGCTGGAACAGGAAGAAGAAGGAAAGGATGAAGAAGCAGCGCAGCACGGCAATCAGGAACAGTCGCAGCAGCATGCCTAAGGTGAATGCTTCTTTATGTTGATAAGAGATGGCATTCATGGCGGCCAGTTCGCCAACACTGGCGAAGACCTCGGCTATGATGGCCCAGAAGGCGATCTCCAGTGCCTGTTCATAGATCGAGTTCCGGGATAGCTGTGGCAGGGCGAAGAACAAGGCATAGCAGAAATAATAGAAGAAACTTGGCACATGGGCAACCAGTGCATCCGGCATGGGGATGCCGTAGAAAATATTCAGCCCGGTCCGGAACAGCATGACGGCAATGCCAGCCGCGCAGCCGGTGAAGAGCCGGGGAAACTGGCGCAGCCATAACAGGAACAACAGGAATACTGGTGAGCCGAAACTGACGCGGAACGTGGCAAAGTCTCCACTGAATGGATGAAACTTCGGCTCACCGGCCAGCGGAACCAGCAGCAGCATGAATAGAAAGACCAGCCAGTCCTGTCTGGTCAGTTTTGTATGATCCATAGAATCCTCCTTGTATACAGTATACGCAATAGGGGAACATCTGTCTATCAAACAAAGATAATAAAAAATTATCAAAAAATAAATGTCGGCAATGTATCGGATTTTGTAGTTTCTTATAGTTGCTTAGTTATATTAATACCATCAATTAAATCATAAGTCAAACAGCAATCATCATTACGGTTCATTGACAGTGATTAAGGAGGGTATTATCATGTCAGACACAAACAAAAGCCAGGGGCTTAGCCCGCTGGTCCGTGGCCTCATGTGCGTGGCCATCGGTGTAATCATCTGGTTCATTCCGGCACCGGCCGGAGTAGGGCCGCAGGCCTGGGGCCTGCTCGCTGTATTCATTGCTACGATCGCAGGCTTCATCCTGCAGCCGATGCCGATTGGTGCGATTGCACTGATCGCCTGCGCATTGCTCCCGGTTCTGGGAATCATGAATGCCGGCGAGGCGTTGGCAGGTTTCTCCAACACCACGATCTGGCTGATCGTTTCGGCCTTCATGTTTGCTGAAGGCTTCATCAAGACCGGGCTGGGCAAGCGTATCTCCTATATGCTCCTGTCGAAGTTCGGCAGCAGCTCCCTGCGGGTTGCTTATGTCATGAGCGCAGCGGACTTCGTCATTGCTCCGTTCACTCCGTCGAATACAGCCCGTGGTGGCGGTATCATCTACCCGATTGTCCGCAGTGTTACCGCAGCGCTTGGCGCGGATGCCGGCAAGGGAACGAATCCTCGTACAGGTGCATTCCTGATGTTCAGTGCTTATGCGGCAGTTATCACGTCAGCCTGCATTTTCCTGACCGGCGCATCGAACAACGTGCTCTGCAATACACTGGCGCAGCAGATCTTCGGTGTTTCGATCGGCTGGGGTTCCTGGTTCATCGCCTGCATCATCCCAGGTCTTATCCTGAGTATCGTTACTCCGTACCTCTTGTACCGCCTGATCAATCCGGAACTCAAAGAGACGCCGGAAACGATGGCAATGGCTAAAGAAGAGATCCGTAAGATGGGGCCAATGAGCATCAAAGAGAAGATCCTTTGTGTAATCTTTGTTGTAGCACTCATCATGTGGGCTACGGGCTCTATTCATCATATCGATTCTGCATTCGTTGCCCTGCTTGGCCTGTCGGCTATGCTGCTGACCAAGATCCTTGACTGGTCCGATGTTACGAAACAGCATGGTGCATGGGATGTACTGGTATGGATGGGCGTGCTGGTCAACATGGCAGCTTATCTCTCGAAATTCGGTCTGATGAAATGGTTTGCTGACACGATGGCAGCTCAGTTCACGGGGATGCCGTGGATGACGATGCTGATTGTTCTCAGTCTGGTCTACACCTTTGCGCATTATCTGCTGGCCAGCAACAGCGCGCATATCATGGCGTTGTTCGCTGCCTTTGCTACGATCCTTGTAGCAGCTGGCGCTCCGGTGCTGGGCGTACTGATCCTCCTGGGCGCACTTTGCAACAGTGCTTCATTCCTTACGCATTATGGCTGCGGCGTTACTCCGATTTTCTTCGGTGCCGGATTCATGGGCCAGGGCGAATGGTGGAAGATTGGTTTCATCATCACGGTACTGCATATCGTGGTCTGGATGGGCGTTGGCCTGCCAGTTATGAAGATGCTGGGTATGCTTTGATTCATTAAGATTAAGATCCGTGAGAATTGTATGACAAAGATGTACAATTCTCACGGACAAAATCTTGAAAAATAACGAAAATGTACTTGATTGTATTTTGTATACATGATACAATATATCCAGATCAAGAGATATTAAAACATTAATAAAATTTATTAAATCAGCTATGATGTTTAAGCGGTGTTCCTGGTAAATACAGGAACAGAAGAAAGGAACGTGGAACAAATGAGAAAAGAGCATGATTTTTTAGGTGAACTCGAAGTTGCAGACGACGTGTACTATGGTGTACAGACGACACGTGCTATCGAGAACTTTAAGATTACTGGTCAGACCATTGATCCGGATTTCGTTCAGGCTTTCGCAAAAGTAAAAAAGGCAGCTGCACTGGCTAACATGGCAACGGGCCGTTTGGAGAAGAAAATCGGTGAGCCAATGATCGAGGCTGCTGATGAAATCATCGCCGGCAAGATGCTGGACCAGTTCCCGGTCGATCCGATTCAGGGTGGCGCTGGTACGTCCGTTAACATGAATGTCAATGAAGTTATCTGCAATCGTGCACTGGAAATCATTGGCAAACCAAAAGGAAGCTATGATATCATTTCTCCGAACAACCATGCTAACATGGCACAGTCGACAAATGATTCCTTCCCGACCAGCATCAAGGTATGCCTGAGCCACAAAGCGAAGAAACTTACAGCTTCGCTGGATCGTCTGGCTACGGAGCTGGAGAAGAAATCCGTAGAGTACAAGGATATCCTCAAGATGGGCCGCACGCATCTGCAGGATGCTGTTCCTATCACGCTGGGGCAGGAAATGGGCTCTTATGCTTCTTCTGTCCGCCGCGGCATCGATCGCATCAATCATGCTGTCGATGGCATCCATGTCATCAACATGGGCGGCACGGCAGTAGGTACGGGACTCAATGCTGAGCCGGAATACATCAAGAAAGTTGCTGAGACGCTGTCGGAAGTAACGGGTGAGACCTACAAGACCGCAGACAACATCATCGATGCAACGAACAACACGGATGGATTCTCGGATGTATCCAGCGCAATGAAGACGACGGCGCTGGTACTCATCAAGATGGCGAACGATTTCCGTCTCATGGCTTCCGGCCCACGTTGCGGCATCAATGAATTGAAGCTGCCGAAACGCCAGCCGGGTTCCTCCATCATGCCGGGCAAAGTCAATCCGGTTATCGCTGAGGTACTGGATCAGGCCTGCTATCAGGTCATCGCGAATGATATCGCGGTTTCCCTGGGTGTTGAGAATGGCCAGTTTGAGCTGAACGTAATGGAGCCGGTTATTTCCTTCAATATGTTCAACTCCATGAAATACATGACGAATGCAGTTGATACGTTCGTTGACAAGCTGCTCATCGACCTCGAGCCGAACAAAGAGCAGTGCCAGGAATGGCTCGATAAGAGCGTCGGTGTTGTTACGGCAATGCTCCCGCATATCGGCTATGAGAATTCGGCCATGATCGCGAAGGAAGCTTACAATACGGGCAAGCCGGTCCGCGAAGTTATCCTGGAAAAGGGCCTCATCTCGAAGGAGAAGATGGAGAAGATCCTCTCCCCGAAACAGATGACGACTCCGGGCATCGCTGGCTGATCCTCATTGATCGGGCAACCCCATAACATTTCCATATAAAGAAGATGCTGTTGCACATAATCCTAAGTGCAGCAGCATCTTTTCTTATAATATTGAGTCATGATGCGTAAGGGCTTGATTTATCAAGCCCGTTCTCCGTTATCGCAACAGGCTTTTCACATACCATCGTGACGTGTAACGCAGGTTACAGAAAAGCCCTGGGAGCTCTGCTAGAATCAAAGTCGAGCCATAAAGATGTGTATAGATGAAATGGAGGTTTTAGCGATGAAAGGATACGTAGATAAGGATATGTGTGTTGGCTGCGGCATGTGTGCCGGGGCTTGCCCGGATGGATTCCGCATGGGCGATGATGGTCTGGCTGAAGGGTATCAGGAACTTCCTGAGGGCAGCGTTGATGATGCCCGCCAGGCAGCAGAAGACTGTCCGGTCGGAGCGATTACCGTCAAATGAATCGTAATTCATGCTTTATATGGGTGTACTGGAAAAACCTTCCTTCACGGGAAGGTTTTTCTGCTATACTATAGTAGATAGCAAATATGGATTACGTGGGGGTCATAACGCATGAGCGAGAGAAATGAAAAAGCAATCCAGGCTATGAGAGACTTTCTCGAAGCCATTGGCGTAGATATCAGCAAACAGGGGATGGAGAAGACACCGGAGCGTGTAGCCCGGATGTATGAGTTCCTGTTTAATGGGATGAACGCAGATACAGCCAGTATTTGGGGGGAAACCTTTGATGCAGGCTCTGAAGGCATCGTAGCCGTCCGTCATATCCCGTTTTATTCGATGTGTGAGCATCATCTGGTGCCGTTTTTTGGTGAGGTGAGTATTGCTTATTTGCCAGCAACGGGGAAAGTGGCCGGGTTCAGTAAGTTTTCACGGCTGGTGGAGCTGCTCTCTCACCGGCCGCAGCTTCAGGAACGTCTGACAGCACAGATCGCAGCGGCAGTACAGCGTGATCTCATGGCACGAGGGGTGCTGGTCACGGTAGAAGCGCAACAGCTTTGCATGACGATGCGGGGCGATCTGGCGCATGGAACCCGGACCATTACCACGGAGTGCAATGGTGTGTTTTATAGTGACAAGCAGCTTTATCAGCAGGCATGGCTGCTGCTCGGAGGAGAGAAAGCATGAGATCAGTAAGAGCGTATTCATTCAGTAATGGCAAACAGATGACACTGGGGGAGCGGACCCTGGTCATGGGAATCCTCAATGTCACGCCGGATTCTTTTTCCGATGGCGGGAAATGGCAGGGAATCGATAAGGCGCTGGCTCATATGCAGGAGATGGTCAGGGATGGTGCAGATATCATCGATATCGGTGCCGAGTCAAGCCGTCCGGGGTTCCAGGTCATGCCGGCTGATGAGGAAATCGACCGGCTGATGCCTTACCTTGAAGCGGTGGTCAGGGAATGTCCGGTTCCGGTATCGGTGGATACCTTCAAGGCAAAGACGGCTGAAGCAGCGTTAAAGGCCGGTGCGGATGTACTCAATGATATCTGGGGGCTGCAGTATGCTGCCGAGCCGGGCGAAATGGCGCAGGTCACAGCTGCAGCCGGGTGCCCGATCGTTGTCATGCATAATCAGGATAGCAAGACCTATGACGGGGATATCATTGCCAGCATGCAGGAGTTCTTCCGCCGGACCATCCGGCTGGCAGACGAGGCCGGCATTGACCGGCACAATCTGATTCTTGATCCGGGTATTGGCTTTGGCAAGACCGTAGAAGGGAATCTGGAGGTCCTGCGCCGCCAGCAGGAACTATTGAGTATTGATGGTGAGGACTATCCGCTGCTGCTCGGCACCAGCCGCAAGAGCTTCATGGGCAAGACGATGGATCTGCCGGTGGATGAGCGTATGGAAACGACCGGGGCCACCTGCGTCCTGGGCATTGCCAAGGGGGCCTCAATTGTGCGCGTGCATGATGTGAAGCCGATTGTGCGGATGTGCCGGATGACGGATATTATCCTGAACAGTTGAAATTATGAGTAGAGGATAGTGAGGATGCCAATGGATAAGATAAAGCTTACCGGGTTGGATTTTTACGGGTATCATGGCTGCCTGCCGGAGGAACGGGAGAACGGCCAGCATTTCCTGCTGGATATTACGATGTATGTGGACTTGCAGCCGGCGGGTACATCCGATGATCTGACGGATACCGTTAATTATGCGGCTGTCTATGAACTGGCCCGTCAGATCGTCGAGGGCGAGCCACTGAATCTGATCGAGGCGGTGGCTGAGCGTACGGCTGCGGCTATCCTTCAGTCTTATCCGCTGGTACAGAAGGTCCGGGTAATCGTGCATAAGCCATCAGCGCCAATACCGGGCCGGTTTCAGGATGCGGCGGTCAGCGTGGTCAGGGCAAGGAAATGAGACTTTATCTGAGTCTTGGGGCCAACCTGGGCAATCGTGGGGAAACCCTGCGTGAAGCCCTGCGGCGTATCAGTGTGCTGCCTATGACGCGGCTGGTGTCCGTGTCGGCTTTTTATGAGACGGCACCCTGGGGAAAACTGGATCAGCCGGGATTTATCAATGCGGCGGCGGCAATCGATACGGACCTTGAGGCAGCGGCATTTCTGCAGCAGGCGCAGCAGATCGAGCGGGCACTGGGGCGCGTTCGTCATGAGCATTGGGGCGCGCGGACACTGGATATCGACCTGCTATGTGGGACGACGGTACAGGGTAAGATGATAAGGATGGCAACCGCAGCTTTGCAGCTGCCTCATCCTTATCTTACGGAGCGGGCTTTTGTCCTCATTCCTTTGCGGGATATTGCAGAGAAGCTGGTGGTCGATGGTCGTACAATCGGTGAATGGTGTGAGCAGGAAGCAATACGTTCGCAGCAGATCATGCCGGCAGCTGAGATCAATGCACCTTATCCGCTGCAGCTCATTGCCTGCGTGGATGAGGCGCGGGGCCTGGGACGTGCTGGTCAGCTGCTGGTAAGACTGCCCGAGGATATGGCGTATTTTCGGCAGCAGACGCAGGGACAGATTGTCGTCATGGGGAGAAAGACATTTGAAAGCCTGCCAGGGGCGGCACCGCTTTCGGACCGGATCAACCTGGTCTTGTCACGTACGCTCGTGGACAGGCCAGGGATTCAGGTCTGTCGGGATATTACTGAGCTTTGGCAGGCACTGGGACAACTGCAGCTGGATCACCCGGATCGGCAGATCTGGGGAATCGGTGGAGCTGAGATCTATGAGCTGTTGTTACCCTACACCAGCCGTATTGTTCTGACCGAGGTCGCGGGTTGTCATGATGCGGATACGTTTTTTCCTGCCCTGAAGGAGTTTCAGCTGACCGCGGCACGGGCTGGAGAGCACTGCCGGTTTTGCAACTATCAGCGGATCGCTGGACGGGATGTGTAAAGAAAGGAACGGAGTTATCGATGGAAATATTTCACAATGATTGGGGAGAATATCTGGCTGATGAGATTGAGCAGCCTTATTATAAGAAGCTGCGGCAGTTCCTGATCAGTGAATATCGCAGCCGCCGGATCTATCCGGATATGTATGCGATATTTAATGCCCTTCATTATACCAGCTATGCAGATACGAAAGTCGTGATCCTCGGACAGGATCCGTATCATGGTCCGGGGCAGGCGCATGGATTGTCTTTCTCCGTTCTGCCCGGCGTTGAGCCGCCACCATCACTGGTGAATATCTTTAAGGAACTCCAGACCGATCTGGGCTGCCAGATTCCGAATAATGGCTGTCTGAAGCCCTGGGCCGATCAGGGCGTATTACTGCTCAATACGGTACTTACGGTTCGTGAGCATCAGGCGAACTCGCATCATGGGCAGGGCTGGGAAACATTTACGGATAAGATCATTTCTCTGCTGAATGCCCGTGAAAAGCCGATGGCCTTTATCCTGTGGGGGGGTCCGGCACGTCGGAAGAAAGCGATGATTACGAATCCAAAGCATTTTATTGTGGAATCGCCACATCCAAGTCCGTTGTCAGCGAGCCGGGGGTTCTTTGGCAGCCGGCCGTTTTCGCGGGTCAATGATTTCCTGCAGCAGACGGGGCAGACGCCAATCGATTGGCAACTGCCGGATATAGAGCCAGAAAAGTGACCACAAGTGATAGAAAATAAAGCGTGGAATCAGTTCTACTTTTCCCTTGCCTTTTACCGGGAAATCGCCTAAGATACTATTAGACTACCGCAACAAGTTTTGGAGGATTTACTCGGATATGGAACAGAAAACAACCATAAAAGATGTAGCTGAGCTGGCTGGTGTATCGAAAAGTACGGTATCGCGCTATCTGAATCATGGCTACATCAGCCTGGAGAAGCAGGAAAAGGTTCGCAGGGCAATTGAAGACACGGGGTTTAAGTCAAATTTCTTTGCCAAGCGACTCAAAACCAAAGAGAGCAAACTGATCGGCATTGTGTTGCCGCGTATGGACTCGGTTACCGTGGGCAAGCTGCTCGCGGGAATCAGCCGGATCCTTGAACCGGCCGGCTATCAGGGCATTTTGCTTGTCAGTCAGCTCTCCGGCGAGAAGGAACTGGAGAACATTCGCAACCTGCAGCAGCAGGGGGTGGATGGCATCCTTGTTGACTCGGTGGGGATAACCAGGGAGCATATCCAGCTGGCCAAGAACGGGCTGGTACCGATTCTTTATACGGGGCAGCACCAGAAGGATGTGCCTTGTATCAAGATTGATGACCAGGGCGCTGGTCGTATGATGGGGGCCTATCTTCGTCAGATGGGACATAAACGGGCGGTGTTTGCCGGTGTCACAGAGTCGGATCGGGCGGTTGGCATCGAGCGTAAACAGGGTTTTATCGATGCATTTACCGAGGGGCGCCGCGATGCCAGGGTAGATTTTATCGAGACGGGATTTGACTTCATGTCGGCATACAGCCGGGCTGAGGAAATCCGGAAGTTCAATTCGACCGTAGTGGTTGGTGCGACCGATAATATCAGTCTGGGGATCTTACGGTATTTCCATGAACGTGGCATCCGGGTGCCTGAGGAAATATCTGTAGTCGGATTTGGCGGCTATGATGTCGGGGCAGGTTGTATATCCATCGCTGACTACGGTAGCGTTTGATTATGAACTCATGGGCATGAAGTCCGCTCAGTATATGCTGAATTTGCTGCAGGATGAGCAGATTGAGACCAACATGGATATGCCGCTCTTTTTCGTCGAGCGGGAGAGTGTGCGCAATCTGACGAAGGATTATGTGAAAGAGGGGCTGGCGCCCTTGCCGCATCTGGCTTGAAAAAAACAGGCACTGCCATTGGCAGTGCCTGTTTTTTCAAGCTAGGTTATTTCTTTGTGAAGGTGATATGGGCACCAACCGTCAGTGTCGGCATAGCCGGTCCCTTGACGATGATCTGTCCCGGCATGGAACCTTCGCCATTGAAGATTACCGTGCAGTGACCTTCTTCGTGGATGGTATCATTTGCTACATCGCCGACTTTCTCTACGGTATACTTGATACCGCCCATCAGCAATTTATCGCCCTTCTTGATGGCTTCTTTCAGTTCACCTGGCGTATGTTCGATGACCATATCCGACAGGTTTGGGCGGATTCCTTCGTCCAACAGGATTGTGCTGCTATTATTTTCCAGAAATGTTTTAGCCAAATTACCAATAGCGGTAATCGATACATCATATTTGATATCCATTATGCTGCTCCCCCTATATCGTATAAACCTTGCATTCATCCATACATTACCATTGTCTATTATATCATATTTTTGAGTGGAAGAAGGGGACATCTGCCTCGTTTTTATGAGATAAAACGTTAAAATCATTTTTGCAAAAAAACTATTGACAACGGGCATGGCTTTGCGTATAATATTTTATGTTGACAGCGAGAAGTTGTTCACACAGGGGTATCGCCAAGCTGGTAAGGCACGGGTCTCTGAATCCCGCATGCGTTGGTTCGAATCCAGCTACCCCTGCCATATGAGTATTTTGCACTGCAGTGATGCAGTGCTTTTTTTGTGGTCAAAATTATGGTATGATGAAAGTGGTTACAACAATAGTATTAACTACATAACAATCTGAAACGATAATGGAGGGCGACATGGAACGTAGAACATTCATTAAGACGATGGGGATGGGCGCAGCAGCATGGATACTCGGAAGGTCCACTTCTTCGGCAGCAGCGCCGGCTGGCGTTGCGGAAACAGTGGTTAGCTGTTTTGGCGATTCTACGACCTGGGGGGCCAACGGGGAAGCTTCCGGCGGGGGAAATGAGATTGCCTGGCCGGCTAAGCTCAAGGCACAGCTTGGGTTGAAAGAGGTTTACAATTTCGGGAAGAAGGGCTCACGGCTGGCGATGACGGCGGATCGTCAGGACAGCTTTGTTGAGCGTTTGGACGGGGTACTGGCTCAGCCGGCAGATATCTTTTTGGTATTGGGCGGGGTGAATGACTTTCAGCATGATGTTCCCTTAGGGGTGTTGAATGAAGATAATGATCATACCGTCTATGGGGCGGTAAAACGTATTATCAGTCGTATTACTGTGCAATATCCAACGGCTCAGTTGATCTTCATGACACCCATGAAGAATAATTTCCAGAATGCGACCAAACATTATCCGCATTCATTTGCCAGGAATGCTCAGGGGCTGGTACAGTCTGATTATGTGACAGCTATTCAGCAGGCCTGTGATTATTTTAGTGTACCGGTCATCAATCTTTATGCCGGCAGCGGGATTTCGCCGTTTAACCTGGAGCAGCAGAAACTCTACATGCCAGATGGACTGCATTATAGCGAGGCCGGCTATGAGCGGTTGGCAGCCCGTATTGGAGGGGAACTGCAACGCTTTATACATTGAACTGGTGATAAGTGTACTTATACAAAAAGAGCGGCGATTCGCCGCTCTTTTTGTATAAGGGAATATATAGGAAGTTTAGGAAGTTTAGGGAAAGCTCATTCAATCGTGACATCCGCATCGATTTTCCATACGGATAAATCACCGGTGGCGTATTCGGAAGCATGGATATTGTCTACCGTAAAGCTGAATGGAACCGGATCGCCACCAACATCGATCTTTAAATCACCGATGCGCTGGGTTCCATGCAATAATGGATAACCATCTTCGTCAGATAACAGGTATTTGAAGTCCAGCTTTGTCACCCGCTGGAAGTTTTCGGAGCGGTTGATGAAGTTGCCGGTAAAGGTAAGTGTATCGCCTTTCGCGACGACATTTGTTACCTTGAAGCTGACATCGCTGGCGGCCTCGGCTGGTGATATGCTGCCGACCAGGCATGTACCCAATGCAGTCAGCAGGCAAAGCAATAAGAGAATTCTTTTCATAACAGGGGCCTCCTCGGTTGTATTCAATGTTTTTTCAACTCTTTCTTCATTATAGCTGGATTGCTTAGTTTCGTAAACTCAGAAAATTTAGTTTCTATGTAAATATCTTTAGATTTATAAGTGCAGGCTAATTGAATTGTTTTCAATTGTTGATAAAGAAAATACAAATGAAATAATAGACAACCGTAACAGATTAATATTTTATATAAAAATCTAAAAATGTTCACTGTCAAGAATTATCTTAATATTTTATACTATTAAGTGTAGAGGATATGGAGGTGCATAGACAACGACAGAAATGGATTTACAGAACCGGTAAACAGAACTACAAGTTCGTGTATCGGTTCTGCTGCCACCCAAGGGGGAACGGCCTATCGAGGAACCTGGACGTGAAAGACCGCAGGTGCTGATGACAGGAATGTGAACCTGGTATGTGCAATTATCATTTTAAGGAGTCGAGAAGTTTATGAAAAAGAAACAGATTATGCTGGGGCTGGCCTGCTTTGCTGCCCTGAATGTGGGAAATTATGCGTTGGCCAGTGATAACCCGTTTGCAACGGTACCGCAGAGCACCGGTTACTATGAGGATGTAGCCAGCCTGGTGCATGATGGCTTGATCGATGGCTATAAAGATACGGATTTCAATACGAATCGTCCGTTGACCCGCTACGAGATGGCGGTATTCACGGCGAAAGCGATGTCGAATTCTCAGAGTGCGGGTTCGGCTGATACGCAGAAGATCCAAAAACTCATGAAGGAGTTCCAAAGTGAACTTACGGATATGCATGTCAAGATCCCTGGAGTGAAGGCGAAGAGCAGTGAAAAAGAGGCTAAGAACGACAAGGGGCCGAAAATTAAGGCTTTGCCGAATAACTTCAGTCTGTCTGGATTGATTCGTTATCGTGATGATTTTGGCGGTACGGATTATTGGGATGGACATTCCGATTCTGGACAGGGTGGCACGAAAAACCATCAGCTGCTTTGGCAGATGTTTACAGGTTTTGACATTGGTGCCGGTTGGACTGGGGAATTGGATTTCCTCGGGGCTAAGGATGCTAATGGCGATAAGCGGACCACGGGTGAGAATACTGAAGGCTATGCAGACGTGAATAAGGCCTTTGTAAAGGGCCCGTTGTTCAATGGCAAGGTTCGCTTTGGTCGTGTAAAGGGCTCGGATGTTGTGAAGAGCTCAATGGTCATGAACGAGTATTATCAGGGTATTGATTATGTTCGTGACATGGGGAAATGGAGGACAGGCGCTACATGGGGCAAGATTGATTATCAGACGAATTCCTGGAGCGGGGATAGTAATGCAATCAATTCGTATGATACAGATAAATCAAAGTATTACTATAAAAACGTACGTGGTGTAGGCGATAGTGATTTGAATCCGACCGGTCTTGGTGTCAACATGATTCAGTGGCAGAATAAGTATCAGGCGACGAAAGACCTTTCTTTTGATGCTAGCTGGTGGCATTTGACAAATCGTAGTGGCTGGGTGGATAAGTATGGGCAAACGGCTAAGACCAAGTATGCAGATCCGGATATCGGAGAGATTGGGTTCAACTGGCAGGCGACGCCGAAGTTTAATGTATTAGGACATGTTGCCATGTCGAACTATCGCTTCCGTGATGCCGTCGAAAATGGTGTTGCTAAGAGCGATGGTAAAAGTATGCATAATGATCAGAACAAGGCGTATTCGCTTACTTTCATGTGGGGGCAGATTGCTCCGGCTAAGGCGCACTCCCGCAGATTCCAGTTGGATTTGGTCCATCAGGAGCGGTTTGCTGGCATAAAATCGTCTTATGATCTGAAAAATAAGACAGGTAGTGGTCAGCAAGGCTTTATCGCCGACTATCGTTATGTGCCGGTTACGAATGTTATGTTTGATTTCCGCTGGATGCATTATCGTACGCTGGGGCTCGATACAGGAAGTGCAAGTAAAGCTGGTACAACTAATCAGTACCGTGTTCAGATTTATTATTACTTCTAATAACTACACAAGGAAATATAAGGCAGGAGCGGCAAGTCCGCTCCTGTTATTGGATAAGCAGATACCAAAGGAGGTAAATTTCCGTTATGCAGTTCAAAAGTGTGAAGAAAAGTCTGGCTTTGGCCAGTTTAGTTTGCCTGGCGGTTAGTGGCAGCGTGTTTGCAGCACCAGCAGCGCCAACTGATCTGCAGGCACCGACGTTGTCGACGACAACTGAGGGAATGACGCTGATCTGGGAGCGTCCGTCAAGCACAAAGGATGTCATTGCGTATAATGTCTATATGGATGGCAAGCTGGTTCAGCGGACGGATGAGGATTTCTCATCGCAGGCAAAGTGCGAGATCAAGGACTTCTATGTCAAGAGTCCGAAAGCTCAGGCCGTAACGAATCACATCTATCGCGTGCATGGTCTCCAGCCAGGTACGAAGCATGTGTTCACGGTTCGTGCCCTGGACAAGAAGGGGGACGAGTCCGTGGATTCCAATACCCTTTCCGTATCGACACTCAAAGCGGGCAGTTCCGTCGTGAATATCACGAAGTATGGCGCAATCGGTGATGGCAAGACGGTCAATACAGCCGCTATACAGAAAGCGATCCGCGAATGCCCGGCCGGTGGCACGGTCGTTATCCCGGCTGGCGTCTATAAGAGTGGTGCACTCTGGCTCAAGAGCGATATGACGCTCGAGATTCAGAAGGGGGCTACGCTGCTGGCTTCGGAAGTTGCTGATGCGTATCCGTACCATTATAAGCTCTATCCATATCTGTCCGATGAGCGCTACTATGGCTTCATCAATGCGAAACCGGGGCAGGATGGCAAGCAGCTCCAGAATATCCGTATCGTTGGTGAAGGTACCATCGACGGCAATGGCTGGAAGAAAGATGCCAATGGCGATTACCTCTATCGTGAAAAAGGCAAGAATAAAGATGGCACGCTCAAGAAGAATCACGTGCTGAATATCGGTATCCTGGCGGCCAACCAGGTCCGTTCGCTGGAAGAGAATCAGAAACTCAGCGAGGATAAAGCCTATCCGCGTCGTACGAGCCTGATCCTGCTGCAGGGCGTCGATCATGTCTATCTGACAGGCCTTACGTTGCGCAACCCGGCCAACCATACATTCATTGCCCAGCATTGCAACGATGTAGTGGTGGAGAATGCGCAGTTCCGTACTTATAACTGCAACAACGGCGATGGCATCGAGTTCGGCCATGGCAGTGGCTTGAAAGTCATGGACAGCGTGTTCGATACGGGGGATGACTGTGTCAACTTTGCTGCTGGACAGGGCTCATTGGGCGCGAAAGACCATCCGACAGAGAAGATCTGGATCTTCAACAATTCCTTCCATCATGGTCATGGTGCGGTAGTCATGGGCAGTCATACGGCCGCCTATATCCAGAAACTCCTGGCAGAGGATAATGTCATGGAAGGTACGGATATCGGATTGCGCATGAAGACGAATCCGGTCAATGGTGGCGGCGCACGGGATATCACGTTCCGCAACAATGCGGCCCGGAACATGCTGCAGAACTTCTTCATCGCGACGACCGCTTACAGCGATCCGAACGCAGCGGCAGATTTCCCGAAGGCTGAGAAGACCGGCAGCTTCTACAATATCCTGGTACAGGACTGCACAGTAGAGAAGACCGGCAAGGCCGCAATCGAGATTGAAGGCCGTGATGATGCGATGCATCATGACATCACGTTCCGCAATGTGACGATTACGGATGGGCAGCCGTGGAAGATCACGAATGCGAAGAATATCAACTTCGAGAATGTGAAACAGGCCAGTGCCAAAGATAAGAAGGATGTCAAGAAGGACACCAAGAAAACCGATAAGAAAGCAGCAAAATAAGGCTTAGCTGACAGAAAGAGGAGGGTGCTGGAAAACCAACAGGTTAGGCCGGTATCCTCCTTTTTATTTCTATTGTAGAGAAGGGGTTGTATTCCTGATGAATAAGAATAAGCTTTGTGCCGCTGTCCTGAGCGGCATGTTACTCGGGGCTGGATCCGCCATGGCACCGGTGGCGATGAACCTGCCGGTGACTGCAGTGGCACAGGCCTCAGCACATGATACGATTACGGCAGTGGTGGATAACAGCCGTATCCTGCCGACAAGCAATGAGCAGGGGCAGCGTGTCTATCCCAGCATCAAGGCCGCATTGAAAGACCTGCAGAAGCAGCATGCGGGCAAGACTATCCTCAAGTTGTCGCAGGGGACATACCGGGAGAAGATTGAGATCGCGATTCCGAACCTCACGCTGGTGGGGGATGATGCCAAACATACAGTCATCGTTTGGAATGATGCTGAGGGGACACCATTGCGCCCCAGCGATAAGAATGGGAACAAGAAAGAGTATACGATGGAATGTGCCAGCGTGAAGGTTACCGAGGCAGCCAAGGATTTCCAGGCGGTTAATGTCACGTTCCAGAATGATTTCCCGACGGAGGCCCGGCGTGCGGATAAGACCATGAAGTCCGTACAGGCTTTTGCCCTGACAGATGAGGCGGATCAGAGCAGCTTCTATAACTGCCGCTTCCTTGGACGGCAGGATACACTCTATGCGAATGCGGGCAAGCAGTACTATAAAGACTGTTATATTGAAGGTGACGTAGATTTCATCTTTGGGCAGGCATCCGCGGCCGTATTCGAGGATTGTGAGATCCGCTCCATTGACCGGGCAGGCAAGGGCGGTAAAGGATATGTGACGGCACCGAGTACACTGGCACAGGATAAGGGGTATCTCTTTTACAAATGCCATCTGACGAGTGATATCAAAGCACCGGATTATGGTATGTTGGGACGTCCATGGCATCCGTCTTCGGAGAAGAGAGCCGTGAATTCGGCAGCGACATTCCGTGAGTGCCAGATCGATACCGTGATGAAAGCCAAGGCCTGGAGCAGCATGAAAAACAAATATGGTGAATTCCAGCCACAAGACAATCGGTTGTTCGAGTACAAGAATACTGGCAAGGGAGCATTGACGGGCGGGAATCGTACCCAGCTGACTGATGCGCAGGCAGCGGGATATACGCCAGCTGCGTTCCTGGGGAAATGGCTGCCGAAAAAGCGTGTGTGAATGACAGACAGATAATGAGGTGCATGAAATGAGTTCATTCAGCAAGAAGAGGATCACCCTGTTGACCGGAGCAATTGGCCTGGCTATGTCTGCTAATGTATTTGCAGCTCAGGCCCCGACTGGTTTGCAAAGCCCGACTTTGTCTACGGATGAAGACAGCACCTGGCTGTGCTGGGACCGGCCGGCTAAAGGTGATGATGCGGTTTATTATAATATCTATCAGAATGGTCAGCTCGTCGGCTCGACCAAGACACCTATGGCTACGGTTGGTACGCGTGCGATGCAGGACTTCCAGAGCAAGAATCCGGAATTGTGCGGTGATCTGCTGATCTATCATAGTTTTGAGGCCGCGAATCTGAAACCGGCAACGGAATATTCGTTCACGATCAGAGCCGTGGGGAAAGATGGAAAAGAGTCAACGGATAGCAAGGCCGTGAAAGTAAAGACAGTCGCACAGCCTAAAGTCATCAAAGCGGCAGATTTCGGCGCAGTTGCTGATGGCAAGACGCTGGTTACAGAATCTTTGCAGAAGGCTATAAATGCTGTGCCGCATGGGGGCGTCCTCGAACTGTCGGCAGGTACATATCTATCCGGTGCATTGAACCTGAAAAGTGATATGACATTGAAACTGGATAAGGATGCCATCCTTTTGGGAACGGATGCGGTTGATGGTTATCAGATGCAGAAGAATGGCCGGTATAATGGGCTGCTTAATGCCCGGGATATCCAGAATTTGCGCATTGTTGGTGAAGGCACGATTGATGGTAATGGCTGGGAAAAGGATGAGAAGGGCTATTATCGTAAGGCCGATAACCGGCCGGGGCTGGATGGCAAGAAATCCAGAGAACCGGATCTCCGAAGTTATGGGATCCTGGCCAAAAACCAGACAGTCTATCTGATGGAACATGACGATCGCGATTTCAAAGAAGGCTATACCGGCCGGGGATCGACGGTCATGCTGGATCATGTACAGAATCTTTATATTGAAGGCGTGACGATGGAAAATCCATCGATGCACATGGTCGTGATCAATAAAGGCGACGATGTGACCGTGAATAATGTCAATTTCCGCACCTATGATGTCAATAATGGTGATGTGATCGACTATACTGGCAGCAAATATAAAGTAATGAACTGCTATCTGGACAGTGGCGATGATGCCATCAACTTCAATGCAGGTATTGGCGAGGATGCCGCTGGGCGGCCGCCAGTAGGTGATGCCTGGATCTTCAATAACTATTGCCGGCATGCGCATGGTGGTATTACGCTGGGCAGCCATACGGCCTCTTGGATCGAGAATATTCTTGGTGAGGACAATGTATTCGAGACGACAGATGTAGCGTTCCGCTGCAAGACGTCTGAGATCACGGGCGGCGGTGGACGTAATTCGATATTCCGCCATAATGTAATGAAGAATATCAAGGGAAATGCGTTCCTGTTCACGACAAATTATACAGATGAATATGCTGTGGGCAAATTTGCAGCTTCGAAGGCGGGGGTTTTCCATGACATGCTCATCGAGGACTGCAACGTCCTGAACACCAAGAAAGAGACATTGGAAATCGCTGGCATGCCGGGTGCAGAGCATCATGACATCACGCTGCGCAACATCAAGGTCATCAATGGTGTGGCTGAGAAGATACAGAATGGCAAGAACATCAAGCAGGAAAATGTTACCTACACGAAAGATGAGTCCCTGGCGGGCAAGAAGGCTGTGAAAAAATAAGATGAAGAAACAAGTAAGACGGATATTGTTTGCCGGTCTGCTGGCTGCTCTGATTGGGGCAGCCGGTACGGCTGATGCAGCAGCTCTGACGAATGGGGAAACGATCCAGCTATGGCCGGGAAAAGCACCTGGCAGTGAACAGGTAAGCTTCCATAATACCGTGACGGAGCGCAGCAAGGTTGCTGGCAAGCATGATCGGATCCTGACGAAGATCGATACGCCGACATTGACGGCTTATCTGCCGGAGAAACCGAATGGCACAGCGGTTATTGCGGCGCCAGGCGGCGGTTATGGGCGGATTGTGCTGGACAAGGAATCTGGTGAATTTGCGAAATGGCTGAATCCGTTGGGGGTTACTGTATTTGTTTTGCATTATCGTTTGCCGTGCGATTCGCATGAACAGGCAAAAGATGTGCCTTTGGAAGATGGTCAGCGGGCCGTGCGACTGGTGCGTGCTCATGCTGCGGAGTGGAAGCTTGATCCAGCCAGGATTGGTTTGCTGGGCTGCTCGGCGGCCGGGCATCTGGCAGCTGAGGTCAATGCGGAAGCTGCAAAGAAGACTTATGAACCGATTGATGCAGTGGACAAGATTAGTGCTCGTCCGGATTTCACCATTCTCGGTTACCCGGTCATTACCATGGAGCCGACATGGGCCAGTGAGGGAACAAAGACGAATCTGCTGGGGAAGAATCCATCAGCAGCTGATAGGGCAGCATATTCTCCTGATCAGCAGGTAAGTGGGAGTGCAGCACCGACATTTATCGTATTGGCCGATGATGATCCTGTCGTACCATCAATGAATGGTGTGCTTTATTATGCTGCTTTGCGCAAGGCAGGGGTATCGGCAGAATTGCATGTATTCCGCAAAGGCGGTCATGGCTTCGGCATTGAACGCATTAATAAGGATAATCCATTGCAGGACTGGACGAAACTTTGCGAAGGATGGCTGAAAAGCATCCGGATGCTGCCTTGAACGGGAGGTGGCAGAACATGAGAATCTGGTATATCCTGCTGCTGAGTCTGTTGTTGCCGGTCACTATAGTGGGGATTCAGCCTGAGTTTGTGGCTGCAAGTCCGGCCGGGATCGCAGGTGTGAAATTGTGGCCGGCGAAAGCTCCGGGATCAGAGCAGGTCCGGCTAAAAGAACAGGTTATTGAACGCAGTAAGCAGTCAGGGATTTATGATCGGGCAGTAACAGGGATAACAGAACCGGAGATTATACCGGTCCTGGCAGACCCTGCACGGGCAAATGGTACAGCGGTACTGATATGCCCGGGCGGGGCTTATGCCCGGGTCACCATTGATAAGGAAGGTTATGATATTGCCGAATGGCTGAATAAAGAAGGTATCAGTGCCTTCATACTGAAGTATCGTCTGCCTGGCGAGGGGCATGCGCAGCAATATGCGGTACCCTTGCAGGATGCGCAGCGGGCCATGCGACTGATCCGTGCGCGGGCAGCCGAATGGAAAGTCGATCCAAAGAGAATCGGTGTAATGGGATTTTCCGCCGGTGGTCATTTGGCTTCGACATTGGGAACCAGATATCAGGACCGCGTTTATAGTCCGGTTGATGCTGCAGATCAGCAAAGTGCGAAGCCGGCTTTTATGGTATTGCTGTATCCAGTCATATCCATGGAAGATGGCGTTGCTCACGCTGCATCGAAACAGAATCTGTTGGGGGATAATCCGGATACTGGCTTGATCCATGATTTCTCCAGTGATGAGCAGGTTCGCGCAGATACGCCGCCAACGTTTATTGTGCAGGCTCATAACGATGGTGTTTCCACGGAGAACAGCATTCGTTTCTACTCGGCCTTGAAACAAGCAGAGGTTCCGGCAGAACTGCATATATTCACGAAAGGTGGGCATGGTTTCGGCATTCGTGGGGCAAAGGGGCCAATTGCCATATGGCCACACTTATGTAAGGCCTGGATGCAGGAAATGCAATTCATACCGGCTGAGTAAAAGGTAGAGTGTAAAATATGGTCATAGCTGGCAGGCTATGACTATATTTTTTAGAAAAAGTGTTGACATGTGTGATAAAACACTGTATTATAGTACAAGTCGCTGAGAGCTGAGGCAACGTAGTTCAGATAGCAAGCCTTGATTGGCAAGCAAAGAAACGAAGTGTTGCCGGATCTGATTAAAAAAGAAAATCAAAAACTTCTTGACAGAGAGAGCTCGACACGATATAATAAATGAGTCGCTTGAACAGAGCGGTGCTTCGAAAGAAGCGAGATTGTTCTCTGAAAACTAAACAATGTAGAATTAATCATGCAACATGATTAAGCCAGATGTTTAATAGAAACTTCGGTTTCTAACATACATCGATTGGTATGAACAACATATACAATCGGCAATTTCTTTTAAGCAGTGATTGTGAGTAATCACAGACATTGTTAACCAAACAAATTGAGAGCCATATCGGCGCTTCAATATAATTTATTGGAGAGTTTGATCCTGGCTCAGGACGAACGCTGGCGGCGTGCTTAACACATGCAAGTCGAACGAGACGATTGAAAGCTTGCTTTTGAAAGTCGAGTGGCAAACGGGTGAGTAACGCGTAGACAACCTGCCTTTGAGATGGGGACAACAGTTCGAAAGGACTGCTAATACCGAATGTTGTGTATTTCCCACATGGGAGATACATTAAAGATGGCCTCTATTTATAAGCTATCGCTCAAAGATGGGTCTGCGTCTGATTAGCTAGTTGGTGGGGTAATGGCCTACCAAGGCAACGATCAGTAGCCGGTCTGAGAGGATGAACGGCCACATTGGGACTGAGACACGGCCCAGACTCCTACGGGAGGCAGCAGTGGGGAATCTTCCACAATGGACGAAAGTCTGATGGAGCAACGCCGCGTGAGTGAAGAAGGGTTTCGGCTCGTAAAGCTCTGTTGTCGGGGACGAACGTGAGATACTTGAATAAAGTGTCTCAATGACGGTACCTGACGAGGAAGCCACGGCTAACTACGTGCCAGCAGCCGCGGTAATACGTAGGTGGCAAGCGTTGTCCGGAATTATTGGGCGTAAAGGGAGCGCAGGCGGGAAGGTAAGTCGGTCTTAAAAGTGCGGGGCTCAACCCCGTGATGGGATCGAAACTATCTTTCTTGAGTGCAGGAGAGGAAAGTGGAATTCCTAGTGTAGCGGTGAAATGCGTAGATATTAGGAGGAACACCAGTGGCGAAGGCGACTTTCTGGACTGTAACTGACGCTGAGGCTCGAAAGCCAGGGGAGCGAACGGGATTAGATACCCCGGTAGTCCTGGCCGTAAACGATGAATACTAGGTGTGGGAGGTATCGACCCCTTCCGTGCCGGAGTTAACGCAATAAGTATTCCGCCTGGGGAGTACGGTCGCAAGACTGAAACTCAAAGGAATTGACGGGGGCCCGCACAAGCGGTGGAGTATGTGGTTTAATTCGACGCAACGCGAAGAACCTTACCAGGGCTTGACATTGAGTGAAAGGGCTAGAGATAGCTCCCTCTCTTCGGAGACACGAAAACAGGTGGTGCATGGCTGTCGTCAGCTCGTGTCGTGAGATGTTGGGTTAAGTCCCGCAACGAGCGCAACCCCTATCTTTTGTTGCCAGCACGTAATGGTGGGAACTCAAAAGAGACTGCCGCGGACAACGCGGAGGAAGGCGGGGATGACGTCAAGTCATCATGCCCCTTATGTCCTGGGCTACACACGTACTACAATGGGATGGACAGAGAGCAGCGAAGCCGCGAGGCCAAGCGAACCCCATAAACCATCCCTCAGTTCGGATTGCAGGCTGCAACTCGCCTGCATGAAGTTGGAATCGCTAGTAATCGCTGGTCAGCATACAGCGGTGAATACGTTCCCGGGCCTTGTACACACCGCCCGTCACACCACGGAAGTCATTCACACCCGAAGCCGGTGGGTAAACCGCAAGGATACAGCCGTCTAAGGTGGGGGCGATGACTGGGGTGAAGTCGTAACAAGGTAGCCGTATCGGAAGGTGCGGCTGGATCACCTCCTTTCTAAGGATAAGTTCAGGTCACCACAAATGACTTGATATCTTAGGTCGGAGCATTTGGCTTTCTACATTGTCTAGTTTTGAGGGAATAATTCATTCTCTTATGTACACTGAAAACTACACAGAAGAAATTATAAAATGTATCAATTTCAACCATGGTTCAATAAAATGAACAGTGTGTAAACACGAATGGTTTGAACGAACATTTTAGGATTCAAAGCATAGACATCATAAACAATATGATACCTAAAGGCATAATATTAAGTTAAGCTACAAAGGGCATATGGTGGATGCCTAGGCGTTTCGAGTCGAAGAAGGACGCGATAAGCTGCGATAATGTTTGGGGAGCCGCAAGTAGGCTGTGATCCAAGCGTCTCCGAATGGGGCAACCCGGTGGAAGTTATGTTCCATCATCCGAAAGGAAGACATACCTGGTGAACTGAAACATCTAATTAGCCAGAGGAAAAGTAATCAATTGAGATTCCCCCAGTAGCGGCGAGCGAACAGGGAAGAGCCCAAACCGGACGTCTTCGGACGACCGGGGTTGAGGACCGACATCAAGCGAAGACAGGTTAGTCGAAGTATCTGGGAAGGTACAGCACAGACGGTGAAACTCCGGTAGACGAAAACTTGTTGAGTGGGTCGGTATCCAGAGTACCACGAGACACGAGAAACCTTGTGGGAAGCCGGGTGGACCACCATCCAAGGCAAAATACTACGAAACGACCGATAGCGCATAGTACCGTGAGGGAAAGGTGAAAAGGACCCCGGGAGGGGAGTGAAATAGAACCTGAAACCGTATGTCTACAAGCAGTCGAAGCACATTATTAGTGCGACGGCGTGCCTATTGAAGAATGAACCGGCGAGTTAATTTATGTAGCGAGGTTAAGTGGAAGACACGGAGCCGAAGCGAAAGCGAGTCTGAATAGGGCGAAAGTTACATGGATTAGACCCGAAACCACAGTGATCTATGCATGGCCAGGTTGAAGCTCAGGTAAAAATGAGTGGAGGACCGAACCCGTGAGTGTTGAAAAACTTTGGGATGAGCTGTGCATAGGGGTGAAATGCCAATCGAACGTGGAGATAGCTGGTTCTCCCCGAAATAGCTTTAGGGCTAGCCTCAGGCGACACATAAAGACGGTAGAGCACTGATCAGACGCGGGTCTGTAATGGATACCAACTCCAGTCAAACTGCGAATGGCTTTATGAGAAGAACCTGGGAGTCAGAATGCGAGTGATAAGACCCGTATTCAAAAGGGAAACAGCCCAGAACGCCGACTAAGGTCCCCAATGCTGTACTAAGTGGAAAAGGATGTAGGACTTCCTAAACAACCAGGATGTTGGCTCAGAAGCAGCCACCATTTAAAGAGTGCGTAATAGCTCACTGGTCGAGAGGCCTTGCGCCGAAAATATCCGGGGCTCAAGTACAGAACCGAAGTCGCGTCATGTGATATGCCATCTACAGAGTAACTGAGAGTCAGCTGCGCAGGATATGCGGTCAGATGCAAGGAAGAGGAACGAGTCATAGCGGTTGCTATGGCGAGTGACGATGACGAAGCAGATGAACACATAGACAAGCAGATGGACTCAGGGGTTCTGTAGATGACATATCCATGGGTAGGGGAGCGTTCCAAGGGCGTTGAAGGTTGACCGGAAGGACAGCTGGAGCGCTTGGAAGTGAGAATGCTGGTATGAGTAGCGAAACGATCAGTGAGAATCTGATCCACCGAAAGCCTAAGGGATCCTGAGCAACGCTCGTCGTCTCAGGGTAAGTCGGGACCTAAGCCGAGGCAGAAAGCATAGGCGATGGACAACAGGCGAAAATTCCTGTACTGCATAATGTTGTTTGAGGATGGAGTGACGCAGCAAGGAGTCTGAGCAGGCGATTGGAAATGCCTGTCGAAGGCGGTAGGCTGGTAAGGAGGCAAATCCCCTTACTAAAGCCGAGAACCGATAGATAGATGCGCTCTTCGGAGCAAATCAAATTCAGACGTACTACACTGCCAAGAAAAGCTTCTAACGAGACATTATGTACCCGTACCAAAACCGACACAGGTAGGCGCGGAGAGAATCCTAAGGTGCGCGGGAAAACCCTCGTTAAGGAACTCGGCAAAATGCATCCGTAACTTCGGGAGAAGGATGGCCAGAGCCTGTGAACCCTGTACAGGGGGAGCGGGAGCTGGCGACAGAAGAGAAGCCCAAGCGACTGTTTACCACAAACACAGGTGCTTGCTAAAGAGAAATCTGACGTATAAGTGCTGACACCTGCCCGGTGCTGGAAGGTTAAGGAGAGGAGTTATCCGTAAGGAGAAGCCCCGAACTGAAGCCCCAGTAAACGGCGGCCGTAACTATAACGGTCCTAAGGTAGCGAAATTCCTTGTCGGGTAAGTTCCGACCCGCACGAAAGGTGTAACGACTTGGGCACTGTCTCAACGAGGGACCCGGTGAAATTGAAATACCTGTGAAGATGCAGGTTACCCGCGACTGGACAGAAAGACCCCATGGAGCTTTACTGCAGCCTGGCATTGATTTTTGGCATGTAACGTACAGGATAGTTGGGAGACGGAGAAGCGTGGTCGCCAGATCACGCTGAGTCATTGTTGGGATACCAACCTTTACGTGTTAGGAATCTAACCCTGAGATTCACAAGATCGGGGACAGTGCCAGGTGGACAGTTTGACTGGGGCGGTCGCCTCCGAAAGAGTAACGGAGGCGTCCAAAGGTTCCCTCAGCGCGGACAGAAATCGCGCGAAGAGTATAAAGGCAGAAGGGAGCTTGACTGCGAGACCAACAAGTCGAGCAGGTACGAAAGTAGGGCTTAGTGATCCGGTGGAATGAGAGTGGAATTGCCATCGCTCAACGGATAAAAGCTACCCTGGGGATAACAGGCTAATCTCTCCCAAGAGTCCATATCGACGGGGAGGTTTGGCACCTCGATGTCGGCTCATCACATCCTGGGGCTGAAGCAGGTCCCAAGGGTTGGGCTGTTCGCCCATTAAAGTGGTACGTGAGCTGGGTTCAGAACGTCGTGAGACAGTTCGGTCCATATCCATCGCGGGCGAAAGATACATGAGGGAAGCTGCTCCTAGTACGAGAGGACCGGAGTGGACGGACCGCCGGTGTACCAGTTGTCACGCCAGTGGCATAGCTGGGTAGCTGCGTCCGGAAAGGATAAACGCTGAAAGCATCTAAGCGTGAAGCCAGTCCCGAGATGAAGTATCTCATGGAGTAATCCAGTAAGATTCCTTGAAGAAGACAAGGTAGATAGGTTGGGAGTGTACGCACCGTAAGGTGTTTAGCGGACCAATACTAATAAATCGAGGGCTTAACTTTACTGACCTGTCCAAGAAGCGAAGCTGATTGGGTAACAGGTCGTATGCGAAAACATCCCAAGAATCGAGTCCGAAGGGCGAAGATGATTGGCTGATGTTGACCGCTAATAGAAACTAAAATGTTCAATACATAAATTTCTTCTGTATAGTTTTGAGGGTACAT
>JAKVOG010000015.1 GCA_022482925.1 Selenomonas sp.
CGCGCAAACGATAGTGAATCGCTTATGTAAAATTCACTTTGTGAATTTTACGTACCTCTAAGACGTAACGAGGCTAGACGATTCAGACCTAAAATGTTCAATACATAAATTTCTTCTGTATAGTTTTGAGGGTACATACCTTCAATAATATCCAGTGATGATAGCTGAGTGGTTCCACCTGTTCCCATACCGAACACAGTAGTTAAGCACTCACACGTCGAAAGTACTTGTCTGGAAACGGGCTGGGAGGATAGAGCGTTGCTGGTTAAGCAAAAGAGTTCGTTACGACGGGCTCTTTTTTTTATATAAATTTTCCTAAAATCGACAATAATATCGACTTATCCACAGAAAACGTGTGCTTTTTCCTGCTTAACTGTGCATATCTATTGGGTTCGTGAAAATTCCAGACCTAGTTATCCACATTATCCACCGATCGGAATGTGGACAATGTGGATAAGCTGGAATTTGAAGGATAGGTTCGGGAAGTAAGCTACAGATGACGAGTCGGCACAAGCTCAGCACGGGGTTCGGTGGAACTATTTTTTTGGCTTCCACTGAGCCGGATGCAGCAAGCTGCATCTAGGCATACACGGCCCCACACCAATCAGCTTCGCCCTATGGGCTCACTTCTTGGGGGGCCGTAGTAAATGTCCCGCCCTGAGATTGTAGTATTTACTTAGCTGACGCGCCGGTACCACGGCGCCGCAACGAATCGACGGATTTAGCAAGTACCTACGGCGTGCCAGCCTACGGCAGTCGTTCCAGCCAAAAGAAATAGTATCCCCCTCGCCCGCCGGCGATTAGTGGCGGCTTCTGGGTGGTTCTCTTTCTGACGGTAGGCCTGGGTTCGGTTCAGGCAGATTTGCTGGATTCCAGCATCAAAGAGAGAATTAGCAATGTAGCTGATTTAGAGCAAAGCAACCATCGATGCATCGAGCCTAGCCGCGGGGGCAGCGCATAGCCATAAGTGGAGCTTTGGTGTTCTGCGTTAAGAAAAAAATTTTGGGCTACCACCCTTCCTTGAAAAAAACTTTCGTTCAAGCGAAGCGCGTTTAAGTTTGTTTTCAAGGATTAATTAAAGCCCAAAATTTTTTTTAGCAGGTTACCTAGGTGGAACGTTGGCTATGCGCTGCTCCCGCGGCGGTCTAATTTCCTCGAACTAAGCGCTTCTTTGCTGTGCTATATTTACTCGTTCTCCGAACTTTGTCTGAGCGGGTTTACTCGTACCTAGCCTCGGTGCTTCTTCGATGAATTGAGCGACCTATTTCTGTTTACCGAGGTGCTGTGGCAGATACTTATTGCTTCTTTGGACGGGGATCCACAAATTTGTATTTTATCATCATTTGTGATAATATAGGGCCGTGGCAAAAGATGACATCACAGAACGTGAGTCGTACTTTTCATACGAGTATAATCGAATATGCGTCGGCTGTATTCTGCTTAGATCCATGTGGACTGAGACAGGAAAGGACATCCGTGCTGATACCCGCAGCTGCATCGTTGATGCAGTGTTTATGCAGGATTATTACATGCGTCTTTCTGGTCTTTGGATCGGGAGGCGCTTTTTTGATACTTCTTTTGCCCAAAATGTGGATAAGATAGGAATTTGTCACCAGGTGAAAGGAGCAGTTTTTTCATGGAAATCTTACGGACGATAGCGGACATCCAGGCGTATGCGAAAGCACGAAAGCAGGAAGGCAAGACGATCGGGCTGGTACCGACGATGGGGGCGCTGCATGAGGGGCATCTGACGCTCATGCGGGCCGCCAGAGCGAAATGCGATATTGTGATCGCATCGGTCTTTGTCAATCCGGTGCAGTTTGGGCCGAATGAGGACTTTGATGCGTATCCGCGTCGTTTTGAGGCTGACTGCCAGAAATTAGAGACGGTGCCAGTGGATGCAGTCTTTCATCCGGAGCCGTCGGAGATGTATCCAGAGGGCTTCTGCACGTATGTCAATGTAGAAGGCGACATTACGCATAAGTTGTGCGGTGCACAGCGTCCGGGACACTTCCGGGGCGTTGCGACGGTCGTTACGAAACTCATGAATCTTGCCCGGGCTGATGAGGCATTCTTTGGTCAGAAGGATGCACAGCAGGTAGTAGTCATTCGCCGTTTTGTGGCTGATCTGAATCTCAACGTCCACATCAATATGGTTCCTATTGTCCGGGAGGAGAGCGGACTGGCCCGCAGCTCACGCAACCAGTATCTGTCGGCTGAAGAGAAAGATGCAGCCCTGATCCTCTCACGCAGTCTGCGTAAGGCGGTTACGGCTTATGAGAGCGGTGAGACGGACGTGGCAACGCTCAAGCAGATCGTCATTGCCAGCCTGAATACGGAGCCGCTGGCCCGTATCGATTATGTCGAGCTGTATGATTTCCCGGGGCTGAATGAAGTGCCTCGTGTTACGCAGGCCTCGCTGCTGGCGATCGCTGTGAAGATCGGTAAGACCCGTCTGATCGACAACGTGATTCTTGGCAAGGAGGCAGGGGAAGCATGATATTGAATTTGTTGAAAGCCAAGATCCACTGCGCAACGGTCACGGAAGCAAACCTGCAGTATATGGGCAGTATCACGATCGATGAGGAACTGATGGAGAAGGCCGGCATCCTGCCGAATGAGCGGGTACAGGTTGTGGATAACAACAACGGCTCACGCCTCGAGACCTATACGATTCCAGGACCGCGCGGATCTGGTGTTATCTGCCTCAATGGTGCTGCAGCCCGCTGCGTGCAGCCCGGTGATGTGGTCATCATCATGGCTTATGCGTTCTTTAGTGAAGAGGAAGCGAAGACGTATAAACCGACCGTGGTCATGGTCGATGAGAAGAACAAGGTCAGGGAAATCCGTACCGTGGAATATCATGGACAGACGCATTGAGGTGATATTTTTCGCTGGAATCATGAATTTTAATGAAATTATA
This sequence comes from Selenomonas sp., assembly GCA_022482925.1. Classification (GTDB taxonomy): domain Bacteria; phylum Bacillota; class Negativicutes; order Selenomonadales; family Selenomonadaceae; genus Selenomonas_A. The sequence goes on from JAKVOG010000015.1 coordinate 2,924, forward strand.
ATCAAATCCTGTTAAGATTATCCCTCATGGCGATTCATCCTGTTAGAGAATCGCATGGGATAGGGAGGATTTGATTTTATGGCAATGTCTAAACGCCAGGAACTCTGGCTGATTGTCTTTCTTGGAGTGATGTCAGCAATGGCACCACTGTCGACGGATATGTATCTGCCGGCGCTGCCGACGGTGCAGAATGATCTGGGGATATCCGCATCTGTGGCCCAGATGACGCTGACGATGACGCTTATTGGTATGGCAGTCGGGCAGATATTCCTGGGGCCCATCAGCGACCGTTATGGACGTAAGGTGCCGCTTTTGATTGGCATGATACTCTTCACGATTGCTACAGCCGGCTGTGTACTGGCTGAAAATATCTGGTTATTCCTGCTGTTCCGGTTCCTGGCTGGTTTTGCCGGTTCCAGCGGCATCGTTATTGCCCGGGCCATCGCCCGGGATGTCTGCGAGGGGGCAGAGCTTACCCGCTTCTTCGCGATACTGATGATGGTCAATGGACTGGCACCAATCCTTGCACCGGTTCTCGGCGGGCAGATCCTGCTCTTCACGAGCTGGCGCGGTGTGTTCATTGTGCTGGTCGTTGTCGGGATCCTGCAGGCGGGGGCCACGATGGTCTATAAAGAGACCCTGCCGCTGGCTGACCGGATCACGAATCTGGGGGATTCATTCTGGAAGTTCCCGCAGCTGCTGAAGATCGTTATTTCCTGGGGCATTGCCTGCTGCAGTGCTTCATATTCGGAGCATTCTTTTCGTATCTGGCCGGCTCTTCCTTCGTGTTTCAGAATATCTACGCCGTATCACCGCAGATGTACAGCCTGATCTTCGGTGGAATCGGCGTCGGACTGATGCTGGCCGGCATGCTGCCCGCCAGATTGGCCGGGCGTGTACCGGATGTCGTCCTGCTCAAGTATTCAATCCTGGTGCCGCTGGCCGGATCCATATTCCTGCTGGGCGGTTTTCTGGCAGAGATGCCGATCTGGTATACGGTTCTGGTGCTGTTCATTACCGTCGTGCCGCTGTCCGTGATTGGAGCAGCCAGTTTCTCACTGGCACTTTCCCGGCAGGGAAAGAATGCCGGCAGTGCCAGTGCACTGATCGGATTCTTTTCCATGATACTGGGAGGCTGCATGATGCCGGTCGTCGGTATTGCGGGAGATCATACGGCCGTGCCGATGGGCATCATCATGGTTATCGGTTACGCACTGGGCGTCCTTTGCTATTATACGATGATTGCGCCAGCACACAGAGAAACGAAATAAAGACAAAACACCGGTCGTATGAGCAGTACGACCGGTGTTTTGCTGTGTATTATATTTTAGGAGAGCTTTATCGAAAGCCTGTATATAATATAGCATAAATGATAATGAAAATCAATAGGCATGATTAAAATATTTAAATTTAAGGTACAGAGTGCTATCGGTATAGTGGATTGATTGAAAGACTGAGGTAATTCTGATAGAATGGTGGGAAGTGAAATATTGACAGGAGGCAGAGTGATGGCGGAAATAACGAGGAAGCAGCAGGAACAGATCACGGAGCAGGGCAATCCTTCCCGACCACAGGGGGAAGCCGGTGCTGAGATGCTGGCACGGATGAATGAAAGCCATGCAGAAGTGACGGAATGGGCCCTTTCCTATTTTGACTGGCGCGGCGATGAGCAGGTCCTGGATATCGGCTGCGGCGGTGGTGCGACCCTGCAGCGGATGTCGGCTCATATTGGTGCCGAGGGGCATCTGACCGGGCTGGATTATTCCGAGGTGTCTGTGGCTGAGTCACGGGCTTTCAATGCGGCCGAGATCGAGTCAGGGCCATATGGATGTATTGACCGGTTCGGTAGAGAACCTGCCGTTTGCTGCCGATTCCTTTAATAAGATCACCACAGTGGAGAGCTTTTATTTCTGGCCGGACCCGGCAGAGAACCTCAAGGAGGTCCGGCGGGTGCTGAAGGCTGGCGGGACGTTCCTGCTGATTGCTGATATCTATAATCATGAGGGGCTCAGCCCAAAGACCAAGGAGAATATCGCGAAATATGAGATGTTCAATCCAACGTTGACGGAGTATCAGCAGCTGTTTGAGCAGGCTGGTTTCGTGGAGGTCCAGATCCATACACAGGCAGGCGAAGACTGGGTCTGCGTGGAAGGCCGCAAGTAAAGACAGGAAATAAAAGAACGCCAGGGAAGCAGTTTGCTGCTTCCCTGGCGTTCTTCGTATGTAAGGAAAGAATCTCAGGGGGTAAGTGACTTAGGAAATCAGTGGGGCAGGCTCGCCTTCTTCGGCATCGAGCTTGCCCTGCAGGTCATGGTCGGTCATCGCGCAGACAGAGGCATCAGGACCAGACATTCTCAGCGGTCTCAATCATATCGATGATCGTGTAGATCGGCAGGATAACGCCCATGAGGCCGATCGGAGCACCAATGGAGCTCATCAGCGACAGGGTCAGGAAGTAGCAGCCCATAGGGACGCCGGCATTGCCGATGGCCGGCGAGGACGGCGATGAGCAGCCAGGCGATCATCGTACCGAAGGAAAGGTCAAAGCCTGCATTCTGCATGACGAACAGTGAGGTCACGAGGATGAATGCCGCGCAGCCATTCATGTTGATAGTCGTGCAGATCGGCAGGACAAAACGGGAGACCTTGGGATTGACTTTGAGGTTATTCTCAGCAGAAGCCAGGGTTACTGGCAGGGTGCCCGCTGAGCTTTTCGTGAAAAGCGCTACGGCGATGGCCGGGGACATCTTGCGGAAGGTCTGCAGCGGATTGAGTCCGCGAGCCAGCAGGAACAGCGGGATGATGAGGAAGAACTGGATGACGTTGCCGCCGATGACGACCGCGACATATTTGCTGAGTGCACCGACGATGACACCGGCTTCGATCTGGGCGGCCAACTGGCCGGAGAAAGCGAGGATGCCGACCGGCAGAGCCCAGAGGATGGCACGGATCAGTGTGAACAGCAGTTCCTGGATGCCGTAGAGGCCCTTGAGCAGGACTTCACGGTTCTCAGTCCGGGGCATGAAAGCCAGCGCCAGACCGGAGGCGGCGGCAATGATCATGACGGAAAGAACGTTGCCAGCCAGGAATGGCTGCAGGATGTTGTTCGGAATGACAGACAGGAAGTGATCATAGTAGGAAAGCGATCCGACTTTATCGGTAGGAACCGCTGCTGCACCGGCACCGACGATATCAGCCGGCAGGTTGCCCGGTGCAATGAGCAGATATAAACCGAGACCGACAGAGGCGGCGGCAATCGTGGTCAGCAGGGTGTAGCTAACGGCATGGGCGAAGATGCGCCCGGTTTCTTTTTTGCCGCCAAGGGCTGAAAGTGTCGTGATGACGGCCAGTGCGATCGTCGGTACGGCAATGAACTGGAACAGTCGCGTAAAGACGGTGGCGATGAAATTGAACAGGTCGTTCAATGGCTGGATACCGAGCCAGCCGAGCAGTCCACCGAGAATCAGTGCGCCAAACCAGAGCAGCAGCTGTTTGCGGCTGGCACCAGGATTATGCTGGCGCAGTGCCTCTTCCCGTGCCTGTTGGACACGGTCTTGTTTTTGATCTGCCATAGAGAGTTACCTTCTTCCTTCGTAGAGAAATGATTGCGGAATAAATTATGCAAGTCATACATGTTTAATATGTTTACATTATAACGGCAGATATCTTTAATGTCAATAGAAAAATGTAAAATAAAAGTGCCTCGTATTTATACGAAGCACTTTTGACTGATTATGCGATTATGAATTACCAGTATCCAAGGAATTTCCACCAGACGCCACCGATACCGAGCCAGATTACGATATGCATCAGGGAAACACCAAAACCGATACCCCACCAGGTTTTCTGAGGAACGTAACCGGAGCCGAAATATACAGGGGCCGGACCGGTACCAAAGTGGGTCAGGCAGCCGCAGATGTTGGAGGCGATTGCCACGACGAAAGCCGAGATGAACGGTGGGGCACCAGCCGCGGCACCTAGTGTGATGAGGGCGGCATACATGCTGGTGACATGGGCGCTCATGCTGGCGAAGAAATAATGGCTGTACAGATAGATGACAAAGGACAGGACCAGTGCAGTGACCATGCTGACGCCGACCAGCTGATTCTCAAGGATCTTGGCGAACCAGGGAATGAAGCCGAGACGGTTCAGATAGTCGGACATGACGATGACGCCGCCAACCCAGATCAGGGTATCCCAGGCTTTCTTCTCGCCCGTGACGTCGCTCCATTTGAGCACGCGGCAGACGAGAAGGACGCAGAGGCCCATGAAGGCGATGAGGGTGGCATTAAGATGCGTCATGCTGGCCGTAGCCCAGAGGCCGAGCAGCATGATGAAAACACCCAGCAGGACTTTTTCTGACTGAGCCATCGGCCCCATGGCCTCCAGTTCACGGTTGGCCAGTTCCTGCGCTTCCGGCGTTTTCTTGATTTCCGGCGGATAGAACTTGAAGATGGCATACGGGATGAGGATCAGAGCACAGAGGCCCGGAACGGATGCGGCGATGAACCATTGCATCCAGGTGATCTCGATGCCAAAGACCTTCTGTGAAAGCTCGACGGCGATCGGGTTGCCGACCATGGCGGTCATGAACATGGCGGAGACAACCAGGTCAATCTGGAACACGCTCATGACGAGGAAAGCACCAATCTTACGTGGACTCTTTTCCGGATCGGAGCCAAACGCTTCAGCCAGGCTGCGTACGATCGGGTAGATCAGGCCGCCGGCACGGGCGGAGTTTGACGGGATGGCTGGTCCGATGATGATATCGCTGAGTGCGAGAGAATAGACCAGCTTGAGGCTGCTGTCGCCGAAAGCCCGCATGGCGAGATAGGCGATACGGCGGCCGAGTCCTGTGATGATGAAAGCCCGGGCCAGGATGAAGGCCGAGACGATGAGCCAGACGGTGTTGCCGCTGAATGCAGTCAGGACCTGCTTGAAGCTCATAGCGCCGGACAGGGCGCAGGCAACCAGCGCGATGAGGGCGATGGTGCCCAGCTCAACTGGCTGCAGGATGAAACCGACAACGGTTCCAAGGAATATGGTGAAAAGATACCAGGCATTGACGGTCAGTCCATCCGGTACCGGGATGACCCAGCCGGATAATGCCACAGCAATGGTAACGAGAGCACTAATGCATTTACTTTGCGTAGATGACTTAGACATTCGTTTGACACTCCCTTATTTTTAGACTATTAAATAAAACTTATGTGATGATACGTCTTAGTTATTATCTATTAAACAGGATTTTGTCCGGTTTGTAAAAGTTCCATTTTTCACGGGTAGATATTCCCATTTGGAATGGAATATTGCAAAGTTTCGGATAACTTATCGCAAACGAATGGAAGCCCGACGAAGGGGGTTATTTCTGCAGGAAATCCTGCAGCATGGATTCGATGTGGTCGGTGAGTTCACTGACCGTATGCCGGCGGCTGCGGGCGCAGTCCTGAGCCTGTCGTTCACAGAGCAGACAGCGTCGGGGAACCGGGCGCGACAGCTTCTGTCCTTCTGCTGTGAGGATGTCGATGTCGAAGAGACGTCCCAGCGGCCGGGATTCTTCCAGCTGTGTCATAGCGGCTTTGACGGTGGGCGCATCGCCGGCAAAGGCCAGCAGATATTCATCACCGGTAGCTTCATGAATGGTCTGGCTGTCCGATATTGCGATACACAGATCTGTGAGGCAGGCCTGGATTTCGTGACAGGTCAGATCGAATAGTGTCCGCAATTTTGGTGTAGTTTTGACCGGGCCGGGGATATTCAGACAGAAAGACAGCAGCGGGCGGTGATATTTTTCCAGGAAGGCCTGTTGACGGGCGGCGCGTTTTTCACGGGCGGCCAGCATGGCGGGCAGTTCTACCTGTGGTCCATTGAGCATAAGTATTTCCTCCTTATAGGATACTTAATGATGACGTACTTCATCAGCCGCAGCCAGCCGGCGAAGCACCGGTCCGGCTGTCGGACTTTGCAGCCAGTCCAGTTCAGCCGGCGGCAGGAGCTGAGCCAGTTGCGGCCAGTCGATGGCACTCTTTTCCATGCCGTCCTTGAGCAGCTGGCGGACTGTAGAGGCACTGATGGCCTGGCCGGCTGATTCGAGCCGGGGCAGGACATGGCAGTCGATTCCGGTACGGGGCAGCTCGTCCTGCATGATCTGGTTGTACAGGCTGGTGACATGGCTGAATGGTTCTTCACCGACATAGCGGCAGGTGATGCCGAGGGCCCGGGCAATCCGTTGGAAGATGGCGATATCCAGACAGGCATGGCTGCGACTGACGGCATCGTCGTCCTTCTGGAAATAGCTGGGGAAGGTTGCCTGGCTGATGATATACGGTCCGCTGGCATGAAGCACGACGTTGGGCAGCGCGGCAATTCCGGCCCGGACGAATTCCTGGCGGATGGCAAAGGGAAACAGACTGGCATCCTCACTGAGCAGGAACAGATGCAGCAGGCTGGTCTGGCTGGCGGCCTGGCTGATCAGGTATTGATGGCCGCGGGTGAAGGGATTGGCATTCATGACGATTGCTCCAACCGGTTTCGCTGGATCGGCCGGAGCGGAGATGGCGGCTGCTTCCCGCTGGAAGCGGTCCAGACAGTGCGTGAAACCATCCCGCTGATTTTCCATGAAGATGAGGGCATCATCTACGCGGGCAATCTCATAGAAGCCCAGGTCATGAAAGAAGCGGGCGGTCTTTATCTTCGTATAAAGGAAGATATCATAATTGCCTCGCTCCTGCTGGATATCCATGAGATGGGTGATGATCGTATTGAGCAGCCCCTCGCCCTGATGGCCGTGATCTACCGCAAAGCAGCGCAGGGTATTGCCGAATGCACTGCCCGTGGCGATGAGCTGATCGTCCTCGTAGATGCCGCAGATGTAGTCGAGGTTGGGGTCGCGGCGGATGCCCTCCGCGGCCAGCAGGGTGTCGACCTGTGCCAGGGCATGGCGGTCACTGGGGAATATCTTGGCAACATCAGGCATGGGTATGGCTCCTTTCCTGCTCTTTGGCGGTATGCTGGCGGACGAGTTCAATGAAGACCCGGACCTGTGGCAGTTCCAGGGCCTGTTTGGTGAACATGAGATAGGTGGAGCGGATCAGGGGCTCGCCGTTCTCGAAGAACAACGGGCGGATATGCCCCTGGAAATCATTTAGGCAGATTTCCGGGACAATGCCCCAGCCCAGTCCACGTTCGACCATCGTGACACAGGTGCTGGTACTGTTGACCTGGATCCGGTTCTTAGTGGAAGGAATCCGGTTCTCACGCATCCACTGGGTGATCTCGCGTTCCATGTCGATGTCCGCGTGACGGTGGATCTGTGGCAGGACAGCAAGCGGTTTGTCTTTGTCACGTTCATTGGTGATGGCGCAGATCGGTTCGCGTCCGAGCAGGATTCGCTCGCCGCGCCATTCCGGATGTTCACCGCGCAGAATGCCGACATCGATCTGATTGCCGATCAGCATCGAGTAGAGCTTCTGGCTGTTGGCCGTGATGATCTGTGTGTCGACTTCCGGGTAGCGGTTGTTGTAATCGGCCAGCTGATCCGGGAGGCGATACATGGCATAATTGATCGATACGCCGGCCCGCAGCGTGCCGGCGATAGCGCCGCTGGTCTCAACCAGTTCCTGACGGATCTGGTCCAGCTCATGCAGGATGTGATGGGTATGGGTCAGTACGATCTCGCCTGATGGTGTGAATTGTATGCCCTGTCGGGAGCGCAGCATCAGTGTGGTGCCCAGTTCGCGCTCCATCTGGCGGATACGCTTCGACACGGAGGATTGGGTAATATAGAGTTCATCGGCAGCATGGGTGATATTCCTGGTTCGCCCCAGAACACTCAGCAGCCGGAAGTCCTGCTCATCCATAACAAAACGACCTTCTTTCGTTTATCATTCCATTTGGTATTTGTTTTTAATTATATCCAGTCTTAACGGTTATGACAATTAATATTTTATAGCGAAAAATAAGACTTATATTTCGTTTTTTACATTCCAAATAGTCATGGCATAACATTAAAAAGAGAACTTTTACAAATCGTCTGAATTCGGGTTTAATAGGAATTGTGATACGTCAATACTATTTCCAGATAAATTAAAACTATTATCTTAACAGGATAATGAATCAAAAGGAGCGATAGGCATGGAAATCCAGAAGGCAGCCATGGCTGGAACGCTTGAGTCCAGCGATGCGCAGGTCACGGTTACTCCGGGCGGCAGCGGTATCGAGCTGACGCTTGAGAGCAGTGTCATGAATCAATACGGCCGGCAGATCAAGGCCACTGTACTGAAAGTCCTGGAGGGACTGGATGTCAGGGACTGCAAGATCAAAGTCATCGACAAGGGCGCCCTTGACTGCACGCTCAAAGCGCGTGTGGAGTGTGCGGTTTTTCGCAGCAATGACAGTTCTACCGAGAATGTACCATGGGGAGGTGTCATCAAATGATTCCACGTCCAAAACCAGAACGTTTCCGTCTGCGCCGTACGATGATGTTCATGAATGCGCAGAAACCGGGACTGATCAAGGATGCCTATATCTATGGTCTGGACAGCATTATGCTGGACCTGGAGGATGCAGTTGCAGAGAATCAGAAGGATGCAGCCCGCTTCTCGCTTTATCATGCCTTGAAGACAATCGATTACGGCGATACCGAAGTCATCGTCCGCATCAATGGGCTGGATACACCGCACTGGCAGGAAGATATCCGCGTCTGTGTCGCTGGCGGCGCTGACGGTATCCGCATCGCCAAGTGCGAAAGTGCGCAGGATGTGAAGACGGTCGAGAAACATGTACTGGCAGCCGAGAAAGAATTCGGTGTCGAAGAAGGCCGTACTTTGCTGATGGCCGCACTGGAAAGCCCGAAAGGCATCCTCAATGCCTATGAGATCTGCACGGCATCGGACCGCATGTTTGGCGTAGCCATCTCGGGCGGTGATTTCCGCAAGAGCATGCATGTCCGCGTTGTACCAGGCGGCATCGAGATCAATACGGCCCGCAGCCTGATGCTGCTCGCAGCCCGTGCGGCTGAGGTTCAGTGCTTCGATACGGTCTTCACGAATCTTGATGATGAGGAAGGCTTCGAGGCTGAGGTCCGTCAGAACCATGAGATGGGCTTTGATGGCAAGAGCCTCATCAATCCGCGTCAGATCGCCTATGTGCATCAGACCTTCGCACCGACGCCGAAAGAGATCGCTACGGCTGAGACTTATGTGCGCACGTATGAAGAGCAGTCCAAGCTTGGCGTCGGCGTTTATACGGTCAACGGCAAGATGGTCGATATCGCCTTCATCAAGGATGCCAGCCGCGTGATTGCGCTGGCCAAGGCTTGTGGCGTTTACCATGGCGATTTGTAAGGATAGGAGGTACGTAACATTATGATAAATGCAGTAGGGAGAGATATCCCTGACGAACTCCTGACGGATGGCAAAGAAGTCTATCAGGGTAAATTCCATATGGATGGCAAGGCCTTCAGGAAGGCTGGCCCGACGACCATCCGTCACGAGAAGCCGCAGGAGAACAAGCTGGTCAAGACGATCCGCGAAGCCTGCGAGCAGTGTGGGGCACATGATGGCATGACCGTTTCCTTCCATCATGCATTCCGCAATGGCGACTATGTGACGAGCCTGGTTATGAAGGTGCTGATCGAGGACATGGGCCTCAAGGACCTGACCGTGGCAACGACGTCGCTGGGGTCAGCTCAGGACAAGCTGGCTGACTATATCGAGCAGGGCAAGATCATCGGCATCCAGTCTTCGGGTGTCCGTGGCCGCATCGGTGAGGTCATTTCGGCTGGCAAGCTGAAGACGCCGGCTGTCATCCGCAGCCATGGCGGTCGTCCGCGGGCAATCGAGACGGGCGAGCTGCATATCGATATCTCGTTCATCGCGGCCTTCCACCGCTGATGATTATGGCAATGCCAAGGGCACGGGCGGCAAGCACAACTGCGGCGCTATGGGCTACGCGGTAGCGGATTCGCATTATGCGGATCATGTCGTCGTCGTGACGGATACGCTCGTACCGTTCCCGAATATGCCGTCTCCGATCAGTTCCATTGATGTGGATGCGGTAGTCGTGGTTGACGAGATCGGTGATCCGTCCAAGATCGGTACGAAGGAAGCCCGCATCACACAGGACCCGCGTAATCTCATGATGGCCGAGAACTGTGCTCAGGTCATTGCCTCGACGCCGTATTTCAAGGATGGGTTCTCCTTCCAGACTGGTGTCGGCGGCCCGTCACTGGCCGTGAACCGCTTCCTGGAAGAATATATGGTTGAGCGCAATATCAAGATGGGCTTTGCCCTCGGCGGCATGGGTGGCAACATCTGTGACCTCATGGATAAAGGCCTGGTCGGCAAACTGCTCGATACGCAGGATTTCGATATGAAGGCGATTCCAGCATCTGGCGGATCATCCGGATAAGCATCTGGAAATCTCGACCAGCGAGTATGCCAGCGCAGCCAACAAGGGCGCGTATGTCAATAAGCTGGACTTCGTCGTACTGGCCGCACTGGAAGTCGATACCGACTTCAACGTCAATGTACTGACTGGCTCCGACGGCGTCCTGCGCGGTGCACCGGGCGGCCATCCGGATACGGCTGAGGGCAGCAAGTGCTGCATCATCGTTACGCCGCTGATCCGCGGGCGCATGGCAACGGTCTGCAAGAAGGTTGTCACGGTCACGACACCGGGCGACTGTGTGGATGTCCTCGTGACGGATTATGGCGTTGCGGTCAACCCGAAACGTCCGGACCTGATCGAATGCCTGGACAAGGCCGGCATCCAGCATGTCACGGTTCAGGAACTGCAGGAAAAAGCCTACAGCCTGGTCGGTACGCCGGATGAACTGGAGTGGGAAGACAAGGTTACGGCAGTCCTTGAGGCTCGTGATGGCACGATCTTGATGTGATCCGTAAGATCAAACCACTGACTTTGTAAGATGATGAATCTGTCATAAGACGGGTTCCGGACAGGAAGGAGAGGCAGCATGAACCGTCAGCGTTTGTCGATGATTGGTGCTCTGGCCGTGGAAGCGATGCTTTATGAGGTTTCGGCAACGCCGAAACCGGGGCTCGTGGACCGGTCAAACAGCGGGGCGCATCATGATATGGACTTCTTTACGTTCATGTCATCGGCTGCGGCCCTGCGCGGGTATTTCGATGAATGTGCGGCAATCGGCGCCGGGCACAGCCAGCAGGCGGTCTCGGGGCTGCTGCCTTATCTGCAGGCGGCCGGCATTGTAGCGGAACGTCAGATGTTTGCGATGACGCAGGGCGTCAATACGCATAAAGGGATGGTATTCAGCCTGGGAATCCTTACGGGGGCGGCCGGTTGGGCCGCTGCCCGGGGGGAAGCTCTCACGGCGGACCATCTGGGAGATCTGGCGGGCTGCATCTGTGACGGGCTCTGCGAGGCGGCTTATGGCGGCCTCGCAAAGCGTCCGCAGGACCGTTTGACGAAGGGCGAAGCGATGTACCTGAAATACGGGGTGACCGGGGTGCGTGGCGAGGCTCAGAGCGGCTTCCGGACAGTCCGCGAATTATCCCTGCCGGTGTACCGGCAGGCGCGTCAGTCCGGAGCCAGCGTCAATGATGCACTGGTGGATGCACTGCTGCATCTGCTGGCCGGGGCAGTGGATACCAATATCCTGGGACGGCATGACCGGCAGGTGCTGTGCTATGCGCAGCAGCGGGCTGGTGAGGTCGTCGCCCTTGGCGGCATGGGAACAGCGGCGGGCCGGGCGGCAGTTCTGGCGCTGGATGAAGATTTCATCCGGCGCTGGATCAGTCCGGGCGGCTCGGCTGATCTCGTGGCCGTGACACATTTCTTCTATGCACTGGAATCCTCATGGCAGGAAAATAAGATAGCGGATGGCGTTTCACACAGGCAGACGAAAGAGCCTGGGTTTGTGAAGCCATAAACTAAATGCAAAATACCGCTCGGACGGAACCTTTTACTGGTTTGTCCGAGCGGTATTTTTGTGTTTAGTTCATCTGGAATTATTGCAGCTGCCGGCCGGCTCCGGGGCCATCGCTGGCTACGGCGACACGGGTCTCGGCGAAGGTGCGCATGTCATTGAGGACATGCAGGGCGGCTTCGACCAGCCCCATGCCCAGGCTGGCAATCAGCCCACCGGGACAGGTGATGCCCATGGTCAGCAGTGCCGGCTGGAGATGGAGGATATAAGGCCGGACGTCCGGGCACAGCAGCTCGGTGTAACGGGCGATGATCTCCGTGGCCTCATCGTCAAGCAGAATGAAACTGCTGTTGTGGGCCGCGGCAATAATTGCACCGATAAAGGCACCAATGAGTGGCTGATAGGCTTCCGGAGCCTCCTGGAGGAAAGAATCCGCCGGATATCTGAGGCTGCCATCCGGATTCAGCAGGGCGGCGCGCAGCTCGCTGGCGGCTGTGCCGAGCGGGACATTCTCATCAAGCTCCGTCATGGCCAGTCCCAGCAGCGGATAGGAAATCGACAGATACTCGGCGTGCTCACGGCCAAAATCGAAGGCCGCCGTGGGCGGCAGGTCTTCCTTGAGATGGGCCATGGTGACCTCGGCCCCGGCCTGCCCCGTGAAAGCTGCGGTCAGCTGATCCTGCAGGGGATTGGTGATCCGGCCGGTAAAGCAAAGGATTGCCCGGTCCATCCCGCATTCCGGCAGCTCATCGCCGATGATGCCGGCAGTCTCGACCGCGATCTGCTCGAGGTACCCCAGACTGTAGATCGGCTTGGCCAGATTGTCGAGCCGCTGCTGGCAGAGTTCCATGGACTCATGATCCAGCTCCTGCATGGTATGCAGGTAGAAATCGAAGGTCTTATCGGTGACCTTGGGGATCATCCGGGGCATATATTCGTGATGGAATGGCGTTTCAATCGGGTCCTGCGGCAAATGATCGAGAACATCCCAGGCGGACAGTGCCATTTCGAGCATCGTGGTGAGCAGGGAGGAACCACAGGCCTCACCCAGCCGGAGATCCAGCTGCATAACCGGGGTAAGCCCCAGCTGCTTCAGGGTGAAGGCATGAGATTTCTCGGAGCCGAGATGTGAGGCCAGCAGATAGTCGGTGCAGGCTGGTGCCAGTGCCTGGGCAATCAGGGCAGCCGCACCGGTATTCGCTCCGTCCAGGATGACGGCCTTGTGATGGGCAGCGGCAGCGAGAATCAGGCCCGTGATGGCGCCAAGCTCGAAGCCGCCGACCTTGGCGAGGACATCCAGGCCGTCCTGTGCGTCAGGCTGATTGACAGCCAGCGCTTTCCGGACAATTCCGATCTTCTTCTGCAGACGGTCATTGGAGATATTTGTTCCCCGGCCGGTCACGGCCTCGGCTGTCTGGTGGCAGAATACGGCGGTGATGGCCGCACTGGCTGTCGTATTGGCAATGCCCATTTCACCGGGCAGCAGGCAGTCAATGCCATCGGCAATCAGCTTCTCGGCAATCGCGATGCCCTGCTCGATGGACTGGATCGCCTGTTGCCTGGTCATTGCCGGACCTTTGGCCATGTTCTGTGTGCCGGCAGCAATGCGGGCATCGACGAGATCGGGAACATCGCTGGTATCGGCGGCGATACCCATATCGACGACGACCAGTTCGGAGTCGGCATACTGTGCAAAGGCATTGGCGGCAGCGCCGCGGCTGATGAGATAATTGCGGGTCATCTGCACGGTGGTTTCCGGCGGATAGGCGCTGACACCTTCGGCGGCCACTCCGTGATCGGCACAGCAGATGACCGTGCACTTCTCGGGCGGCTGCGGATGGCGTTCCCCGGCGATAGCCAGGTAGCGGAGCAGCAGCTGACGGGTCTGCCCCAGAGTGGTATCATCGCCCTCCATGACGGTGCTGAGCCGGGCCGATACTTCCCCGGTCAGTGCCTGATCAGCTGGTGCAATGGCAGACAGGGTGGTTTTTAAAAGGCTCATCCGATCTGCGCCTCCTTTGGCACCTGCTTGAGCGAGAGGCCGATGCGGCCACGCTGCTCATCTACGCTGATGACCATGACGTTGAGGATATCGCCGACCGAGATCACGTCGAGCGGATGCTTGACCCGTTTCTGACTCAGCTCAGAGATATGGATGAGTCCGGCGGTCTTGATGCCGATATCGACAAAGGCACCAAAGTCCGTGATGTTGCGTACGGTGCCGCGCATGATGGTTCCCGGCTTGATATCCGAGAGCTTCACGATGGCCTGACGTGTCAGCGGTGCCGGCAGATCCTCACGGGGATCGCGGCCCGGTTTGGCCAGGGCGTCGAGGATATCGCGGACAGTCGGTGCACCCGCGTTGAGTTCCTGGGCCAGCCGGGTAGCGTCGACGAGCTTGCTCTTGGCTGCCAGCATGGCGAGCTGATCCTTATCGCTGAGGTCGCTCAGCTCGAATCCGAGCCGGGAAAGGATCTGCTCAGCCAGCGGGTAGGATTCCGGATGGACCGGCGTATTGTCCAGTGGGGACTTGGCTGCATGGATGCGCAGGAAGCCGGCACACTGGGTAAAGGCCGCCGGGCCCAGCCGTGGTACTTTCAGCAGCTGGCGGCGGTTCGTGAAGGTGCCGTTCTCGTTGCGGTAGGCGACGATGTTCCTGGCAATCGTCGCATTGATGCCGGCAATATGCTTCAGCAGTGCTCCCGAGGCCGTATTGAGGTCTACGCCGACATGGTTGACGGCGGTCTCGATGGTGGCATCGAGGGTATGGGTCAGTTCCTTCTGATTGACATCATGCTGGTACTGGCCGACGCCGATGGCCTGCGGGTCGATCTTGACGAGCTCGGCCAAAGGATCCTGTACGCGGCGGGCAATCGAGACCGCACCGCGGATCGTGACATCGTACTCGGGCAGCTCTTCCTTGGCCAGAGCCGAGGCGGAGTAGACCGAGGCACCGGCCTCATTGGTGATGAGGTAGTGGACATCGGTCAGGTTGTTGTCCCGGATGAGGTCGGCGGCGAACTGCTCGGTCTCATAGGACGCCGTGCCATTGCCGATGGAGAGCAGCGTCACATGATGCTGTTTGATCAGGGAAAGGACCGTTTTGGCGGCTTCCTCTTTGGCATGGGCACTCTGCGTGACCTGGATGACTCCGTGAGCCACGACATGTCCGGTCGGATCGACGACGGCCATCTTGCAGCCCGTGCGGTAGCCAGGGTCAAGGCCCATGACCGTATGCCCCGCCAGTGGTGCCTGCAGCAGCAGCTGACGCAGATTCACGCCAAAAATGCGGATGGCCTGAGCCTCAGCTTCTTCGGTGAGCTGACCGCGGATCTCGCGTTCGAGTGCCGGGAACAGCAGTCGTTTATAGCCATCTTCGATGGCAGCGCGCAGCGTGTCATTCCAGATGGAGTCCTGACGGAAGACACGGTGGTAGATGCGGTCGCAGTTGTCCACGTGATCGATGGTCATGCGGACTTTGAGGCAGCCCTTCTTCTCGCCGCGGTTGATGGCCAGAATACGATGGGATGGCAGGGTATGGATGAGTTCCTCGAAGTCATCATACATCTCGAAGACCTGAGCATCTTCGGCTGATTTGTCCAGTTCGGTGGCAATATGGCCATTATTCCAGATCCGGCTGCGCATGTGCTTGCGCAGGTCGGCATCCTCCATGACGGTTTCGGCTACGATGTCCATGGCACCGGCCAGGGCATCCTCGGCTGTTTCGATGCCTTTTTCCGCATCGATGAATTTGGCCGCTTCTTCAGCGGGCGTGCCATGGCGCTGTGCCTGCAGCAGGATGGCATTCGACAGCGGCTCCAGTCCTTTTTCACGGGCAATCTGCGCCCGGGTCCGTTTCTTCTGTTTATATGGAAGATAAAGATCCTCCAGGTCCTGGAGCTTGGTGGTCTTTTCGACCGCTGCCCGCAGTTCATCGGTGAGTTTGCCCTGTTCTTCAATCTTACCCAGGATCTCTTCCTGACGCTTCACGAGATTGCGCAGATAGGTCAGGCGCTCTTCCAGTGTGCGGAGCTGTTCGTCTTCCAGTGAACCCGTGGCTTCCTTGCGGTAACGGGCGATGAATGGCACGGTATTGCCGTCGTCGAGCAATCCCATGGCAGCTTCTACCTGCTTGGGACGAACCTTGAGTTCTTTGGCGATAACGGCCGGAATATCTTTTGTCAGCATGTTTGGCACCAACTTTCTTTTCATTAACTCTTCCATTATAGCACAGCTCAAATAAAACGTCCTCGCCCTGCTATAATGCTTGACAGTTGATCATTTTTTAATTAAAATTAATACAAATGGAGAATTATTATTTATTAAAATATCCAATGAGGCAAGCCTCAGAAAGGAACCTGGGTGATGACTATGTTGAAACCGAAGGAAGTGACTGCGCTGCTGCGGGAGCGCGGTTTCAAAGTAACCACTCAGCGGCTGGCGGTCTATAACGTGCTGGCCCATACGACGGCGCATCCGAATGCCGAGACCATCTATCAGGAACTGCAGTCGCACTATCCGACCATGAGCCTGGCTACCGTCTATAAGTCCTTGACCATCCTGTGTGAGGTCGGTCTGGCGCAGGAGCTCAATGTCAGTGAGGACTCGTTCCGCTATGATGCGAATACGCAGCCGCATCCGCATATCCGCTGCACGCGCTGTGGCCGGGTCGATGATGTGATGCAGCTGCCACCGGATGCATTGGAGACCCAGGCTGCCCGGGAAACAGGCTATGCGATCCAGGCACATCAGTACTATTTCTTTGGACTCTGCCCTGACTGCCAGCATCAGAAGAAACATTGAGACAGCTGGGAATATTGCGGTCTGTTCGTCAGTTTTGACAGACGGAGAGCGATGTGATACGCTGGACTTATTTGCAGGTAGTTTACAGAATAAGTGACTAAGATAGGGGATATCAGATAATATGCAGGTATCTGTACTGGCCAGCGGCAGTAAAGGCAATGCGGTCTATGTGGAGATGGATGGTACCAGGCTCCTGATCGATGCCGGAATCAGCGCGACGAAAATCAAGAAGGGCCTGGCGGCGGAAGGTGTCGATGCAGCCAGCCTTGATGGCGTTTTGGTTACGCATGAGCATCGCGATCATATTGCAGGGCTTACGACTCTTTCCAAGTGGTACCATCTGCCCATATTCACGCGGCAGGGAACCATTGAAAACATGAGCTGCCGGTCTGCCGTGCCAGCGGACTGTTTCCATCCGATTACCGGCTCATTTGAGCTCAATGGGATCCGGGTGGAACCGTTCAATATCTCCCATGATGCGGCAGACCCTGTGGGTTATCGTATCTGTGGTTCAAGATGCTGCACGCTGGCGACGGATCTTGGTTTTGTGACGTCCAGCGTTCAGGCGGCTATTGATGGGGCAGATGTACTGGTGCTTGAGGCGAATCATGATCCGGACGTATTGAAGAATGGTGCGTATCCATGGTCGCTCAAGCGCCGCATCCTGTCGAATCGTGGGCATCTGGCGAATTCAGATGCGGCCTGGGCCCTGGTCCGGATGAAGAAGCGTCCGGCGAAGGTATTCCTGGCGCATCTGTCTGAAGAGAACAACCGGCCGGAACTGGCACGGGAAACTGTGCAGGACATACTGGACCGGCAGGGCGTCCAGCTCGATCTCATGGTAACCAGCCAGAGTGAAGCCGTCAGCCTGCACTCCGTCAACTGAGTCAAATCATTACACATGGAGGGGTTTTTGATGAAAGCGTTCTTTAATTCCTGGAATACGAAGAAAAAAACACATTTGCTGCTGGCCGCGATGATGGCGGCATCAGTGGTGACATTCTCGGGCTGTTCGCTGGGGACTGCCGCGGATAATACCAGCGTGCAGACCACGTCAGCGGCCAAACAGGCTGCAGCGAATAACGCGAATCTCTCAGATGCCCGCAATACACCGGTGGTCCGGGCGGCCAAGGCCGTAGGACCGACCATCGTCGGTATCACGAACAAGGCGGTGGCCCGTGACTGGTTCAATAATCCGGTCGAGACCGAGGGCGTTGGTTCCGGCGTGATCTTCAAGAATGATGGCGGAGACAGCTATATCGTAACGAATAACCATGTTGTCAGCGGCGCCAAGGAACTGGTCGTTTCGCTGCCGGATGGCCGCAGCCTCAAGGGCAAGCTGGTCGGTGCAGATGAGCTGACCGATCTGGCTGTCGTCAAGGTCGGCGATGGAAAACTGCCGACGGCGAAGTTTGGTGATTCAGATCAGATCGTTGTAGGTGAGCCGGCTATTGCTATTGGCAACCCGATGGGATTGGAGTTCCAGGGGAGCGTGACCAGTGGCGTAATCAGCGCGTTGAACCGTACGCTGGATATCAGCGATAAGCGGGTCAAGCTGCTGCAGACTGATGCAGCAATCAATCCGGGCAATTCAGGTGGAGCCCTGGTCAATGCCGATGGTGAAGTCATTGGCATCAACAGTGCGAAAGTTGCCGCCAATGGCGTCGAGGGCATGGGCTTTGCCATCCCGATCAATACGTACAGACGGTTATTGATTCCCTGATGACCAAGGGCTATGTTGCCCGTCCATATCTGGGCGTTTCGGTATTCGATCCGGAAACGGCTGGCCGCTATGGTTATCAGCTTAATATCGACAAGGGTGTCTATGTATTCCAGCTCACGCTCAATGGTCCTTGTGGCAAAGGCCGGTCTGCAGCGTGGCGACATCATTCTCAAGCTTGATGATAAAGAGACCAACAGCGTTCCGGATCTCCGGGCGAAAGTTGCCGAGCATAAAGTCGGCGATACCGTCAAGGTGACCTATGATCGCAATGGCAGTCAGCAGAGTGCCGATGTGGTCCTGGAAGAGATGCCACAGGATAAAAGCAATAAATGAAACTGACGATTGTCTGTGCAGGCAGGATCAAGGAGAAATACCTGAGCGCCGGGATCGCTGAATTCATGAAGCGGCTGCGCCCGTTCGCACAGGTAGAGATCCGTGAGATCCATGAAGAGAAGATGCCGGATGAGCCGTCGGCTGCTGAGAAAGAACAGGTCCTGCATAAGGAAGGGGAGAAAGCTGTTGAAGCTTGTACCCGCGGGCAGTTATCTGTTTGTGCTCGATGTATACGGGGCTGAGATGGCCTCGGAGCAGCTGGCCGCAAGATTGACCAGCTGGGTATCAGGGCCGGAGCAATATCACGTTCCTGATTGGTGGTGCCTTTGGGCTGTCGAAGGAAGTCCGGGCGGCGGCAGATGAGCGTCTTAGCTTCTCCCAGCTCACCTTCACGCACCAGATGGTTCGTTTGCTGCTGGTCGAGCAGATCTATCGGGCGTTCAAGATCAACCGGCATGAAAAATACCATTGGTAGTCATGTATGTAAAAAGCCTGTTCCATTTCATGGGGCAGGCTTTTGTGGTATGATATAGGTTAGATTTAACAGCTCGGACAGCGGGAGTGAGTATTGGGAATGAAAAAACAGAGATCGGCAGTTCAGAAGCAGGTGAATAGGCTGGCACTGGTGATGATGGTTATGATGGGCTTTATCGTCTTGCGCTATGGTTGGCTGCAGCTGGTTGAAGGCAATGAATTGTCAGAACGGATGAAAAATCAGGTTGGACACGATTTTGCCATTCAGTCACCACGAGGAACAATTCTGGATCGCAATGGGCGCGAACTGGCAGTAAGCACAATGACGAAGTCGCTCTATATCGATCCGGCTCATGTCAAGGACCCGCAGGCAGTGGCTGAGGATCTGGCGCCACTTATCGGTAAAGTCAGGAGCAGGATATCCTCGATGATATTGCAGTAGGGCGGCGGATTTGTCTGGGTGAAGCGGCGTATGGAACAGCCTGAGTATGAGGCGGTACGAAAGCTTATCAAGGAAAAATCTTATTCGGACTGCATGAATTTTCGGGATGAGGCGAAGCGCTATTACCCGAATGATGTTCTGGCAGCGAATGTGCTGGGCTTTGTGGGAACCGACGACAAAGGCCTGGATGGTATCGAGCAGGGACATGGATGGTCTGCTGAAGGGCGAAGTCAAAGAGTCCTATCTGACAACAGGACCGTCGGGACCGTCCAATCCTGGACTCGATCTTTTCCAGCAGCCGTCATTATCGTGGCGACTACTGCAAGACGGTCCAGCTGACGCTCGACAGCGCCATCCAGTTCATCGTTGAGCAGGAACTGGATCGGGCTGTCGCTGAGAACAGCCCGAAGTCGATCACGTGCGTGGTCATGAATCCGAAGACGGGCGAGGTACTGGCTATGGCCACCCGGCCGTCCTATAATCCAAATAAATTCTGGGACTATCAGCCGGAAGCATGGAAGAATAAGGCGGTATCCTTTATTTATGAGCCGGGCTCGACTTTCAAGGCGGTTGTGGCAGCTGCAGCCTTGCAGGAGAAGACCGTGACGCCGAATCAGGTATTCGTCGATCCGGGGTATGTCATGGTATCGGGGCGCCGCATCCAGAACTGGAGCGGTACGAGCTTTGGTACGGTCACGTTCACAGATGTAGTCAAGCAGTCACTGAATACGGGCTTTGCCCAGGTTGGCCTGCGGCTGGGGGCCGGGAATTTGATCAAGTATGCCAAGGCGTTTGGCTTTGGTGTGCCAACCGGCATCGATCTGCCGGCGGAGGAAGGCGGTATCCTGTTCAATCCGGAGGATATGCGCGACTCGGATATTGCGACGATGTCCATCGGGCAGAGTATCGCGGTGACGCCCTTGCAGCTGGTAACGGCAATGTCGGCCATCGCCAATGATGGTGTGCTGCTGAAGCCGCATATCATCAAGTCGGTTCGCAATGCGGATGGTTCCACCTACGAGGAGCGGGACACGACGGAAGTCCGTCGTACAATCGATTCCGCTACGGATAAGACGCTGGTCGGTCTGCTGGAGCAGGTTGTCGCCAGCGGCGGCGGCTCGAAAGCAGCCGTCAAAGGCTATCGGATTGGCGGCAAGACCGGTACGGCCCAGAAGATCCGCGAGGATGGCAGCGGCTATATGGAAGGCCGTTATATTGCATCCTTCTGTGGTTTCGCACCAGTTGAAGATCCTCAGCTTACCGTGCTGGTCATGATCGATGATCCGGGAACGGGCAATTATTATGGTGGTCAGATTGCGGCGCCGGTAGCCAGCCGGATTTTTGCGCAGTTGTTCCGTTATCTCCATATTGAACCATCAAGCGATCCGTTTGCCGGGATGGCGCCATCAAAATCCAGCCAGCCTAAGGCTAAGACGGATACGACGTATACTGGCGAGATACCGGATGGTAAGGTCGTGGTTCCAAGCTTTGCGGGCAAGAGCCTGAGGGAGGCCGCCAGGCTGGCAGCTGACAGGGGCCTGAGCTTTGAGAGCGATGGCTCGGGCTATGCGGCCGGACAGAGTATTCCCTTGAATACATTAGTGGATAAAGGCAGCAGCATAACGGTCTATTTTAAGCCCGATTAAAGTGGTCTGAATTCGTCCGTAGGGCGGCTGGAAAAAGAAAAAAGATTCTTTCAAAGACACTTGTACCTTTATTGTGTGCGGGTGTCTTTTTTGTAAACATTTTTTTTAGAAACCGGTAATTTTCTCAATTTCATGTTACTTGTGAAAAAAGTAATTTGCAAATTATATTTTTCACAAATAATAAACAACAGGAATTTTTAAAAGAGAAGCGAATAGAATAAGTATGTACCTGCGGTAATATCATCGCAAATTCGTGGCATTATGGAGGTGAGCCGGATGAAACAAGAACAAGGACTTGTCATCGAACTGCACGATGGACTGGCAAGAATCAAGGTTGGGCGTCATACAGAGTGTGTAAGCTGCGGCGCTTGTCCGTCCAGTCAGCATGTTATGGTGGAGGCGGTAAACAAGCTGGGAGCAAAACCGGGACAACGCGTGAAAGTTTGAGCTGCAGGAGCAGCACATGCTTACGGGGGCCTTTGTGGTATTTGTCCTGCCACTGCTCTGTGCAGGCACTGGGCGCAGTCCTGGGCTGGCAGATCGGGCCATGGGCAGGGAATACAGGGCGATGCGCCGATCGTGATCTGGCGCGGTAGGTCTGCTTCCTGCTGTCGTTAGTGATGGTGAAGGCCTTCGATCGTAAGGCTGCACGGAACCAGGGACTGAAACCGGTTATCATAGAGATTATCGAGTGATATTCGGTTTCGTGCATTGCAGGAATCATGGATGAGGCAGAGATCATTTTTAGGAGAGCTATGAGGTGATTGTTCATGTTCAAGAGTTTTCTTGGCGGGATTCATCCGCATGATGGCAAGGAACTGGCAAAAGATCAGCCGATCGAAACCATGCCGGTACCGCAGCAGCTTGTCGTGCCGATGAGTCAACACATTGGTGCACCGTGTGCGCCTACTGTGAAGGTAGGCGATATGGTGAAGCGGGGACAGCTGATCGGGACCAGTCCTGCGTTCATGCATGCGGATATCCATGCGCCAGTGTCCGGCAAGGTCGTAAAGATCGAGACCCGACCCCATTCGGGGCGTATCAGCTGTCAGGCTGTTGTCATCGAGAGCGATGGCGAGGATGCCTGGGTCGAAGGATTGCCGCTCAACCGGGATTGGACGACAATGACGAATGAGGAGATTCTCGGTGCAATCCAGTCTGCCGGTATCGTCGGCATGGGGGGGGCAACGTTCCCGGCCCATATCAAACTCAAGCCAGCGAAACCGGTTGACATACTGATTCTGAATGGTGCAGAGTGCGAGCCGTATCTGACGGCAGACTATCGTCTGATGCTTGAAGAAGCGGACAAGATTGTTACGGGTACCCGGATCCTGGGCAAGATCCTTGGGGTGAAGCGCTCTGTGATCGGTATCGAAGACAATAAGCCGGAAGCCATCAAGGTGATGCAGCAGGCTTGTGCCGGTAAGGATATCGAGGTAGCTGCCCTGAAGACGAAATATCCACAGGGCGCAGAGAAGATGCTTATCAAGGTCATCGCTGACCGCGAAGTGCCGATGGGCGGACTGCCGATGGATGTCGGGGCTGTGGTGCAGAATGTCGGTACGGTAGCCGCTATCACGGATGCCGTCGTGGCTGGCCTGCCACTCACCGAGCGTATCACGACTGTATCCGGCGATGCCATCGCGCAGCCGAAAAACCTGCGCGTGCGTATCGGTACGGCGTATCGGGATGCCATCGCTTATTGCGGCGGCTTCAAGGAAACGCCGGATAAATTGCTGGCTGGCGGCCCGATGATGGGCATGGCTCAGTTCTCCGAGGATGTGCCGATCATGAAGGGATCGTCTGGCATTCTGGCTTTGACGAAGAAGATCACGGAGCATGGCCCGGAGATGAACTGCATCCGTTGTGGCCGCTGTGTGAAGGCCTGCCCGATGGGGCCTGGTGCCAAGTATGCTCTCCATTCTCTCGCAGCGTGAAGACTTCAACAGCTGCCGGGATGACTATGGATTGATGAACTGCGTGGAATGTGGCAGCTGTACCTTTGTCTGCCCGGCTAAACGCAATATCGTACAGTATATCAAGAACGCCAAGGGCGTTATCCGCGCCGAGCAGGCAGCAGCGAAAGCTAAAGCAGCGGCGGAGCAGGCAAAGAAGGGGGCGGCTGCCAAATGAGTGAAGAAGCAGTAAAACAGCCGATAGCAGAACAGCCGGCAGCAAAGCCGGTCGTGAAACCGGCACCGAAACCGGCAGCACCGGCAGATCCGATGTTCACTATCTCGGCTTCGCCGCATATCCGTGATGAGGAAACTATCCCGCACATCATGTGGCAGGTCAATGCAGCCCTGCTGCCGGCGGCAGTCTTTGCCGTCTGGTGGTTTGGCGTACCGGCACTCATCAATATGGTCGTTGGTGCCGTAGTGGCCGTGGCCTCAGAGTATGTCTGGCAGAAAGCCATGCATAAGCCATTGACTGCTTTTGACGGCAGTGCCTGCATTACGGGCCTGCTCATGGCGATGTCGATGTCCCCGCTGCTGCCGCCGTATATGGTGGCCATCGGTTCGATCATTGCCATTGTCGTAGCCTAAGCAGTCCATGGGCGGTCTGGGCTTCAATATCTTCAACCCGGCCCATATCGGTCGTGCGGCGCTCATGGTATCCTGGCCGGTCGCAATGACGACCTGGTCGAAGATGCAGGACGTTGGTGCCGGTGTCGATGCGATGACCAGCGCTACCCCGCTCAATATCCTCAAGATGCAGGGGCTATGATGCCCTGGTCAATACCTTTGGCAGCCAGGCGCATATGTATATGACGATGTTCCTGGGGACCCGCAATGGTTCCCTGGGTGAGACCAGTACGGTACTGCTGCTGATCGGCGGCCTGTACCTGATCTGGAAAGGCTATGTGAACTGGGTCGTTCCAGTGGCAATGATCCTGACGGTCGGTGTCCTGACCTGGGTCTTCGGACCGGCAGGCCTGTTCTCCGGCGACCCGATCTTCCACATGATGGCCGGCGGACTGATCCTGGGTGCCTTCTTCATGGCAACGGATATGGTTACGATTCCGATGACGGTCAAAGGCCAGATCATCTTTGCTGTAGGCGCTGGTGCAATCACGGTACTGATTCGTCTGCTCGGCGGCTATCCGGAGGGCGTCTGCTACTCCCTGCTGCTGATGAACGCATTGACGCCGCTGATCGATCGCTTCGTGAAACCGGAAATCTTTGGTGCAGGGGGGAATAAATGATGGCAGACAACGAACATTCCATTTTCAAGATTGCTTCGAACCTGGCCATGGCCTGCTTTATTTCCGGCGTGGTCATCGGCTCGGTCTACTATGTGACCGCTCCGGTTGCCGCTCAGAAATCCGAGATGATGAAACAGGAATCCATGAAGGCACTCGTAAGCGATGCCGAATCCTTCCAGCCGGTAGATGGTCATGAAGGCTGGTTCGCGGCCATGAAGGGCGGCAAGGCAGAAGCCTATATCGTCCCGAGTGAGACCAAGGGCTACGGCGGCAAGATCAAGATGCTCGTTCGCGGTCACCGCGGAGGGCAAAGTCATCGATTTCAACATCCTCGAGCACAACGAGACACCGGGCCTGGGCGACAATGCCCAGAAGCCGGCTTTCCGCGGCCAGTTCGCAGGCAAGAGCAGCGAGCATCTGACGGTGGTCAAGGATAAAGGGAATAAAGACGATATTCAGGCCATGACTGGTGCTACGATTTCGTCCCGTGCCGTTACCAAAGGCGTAAAGCAGGCTGTTGACGAAGTCACGGCGTTCACGGGAGGGAAATGACATGAAAGAATTGTGGAATATCTTCAGTAAGGGCCTGGTCGCGGAGAACCCGATCTTCATCCTCGCCCTGTCCCTGTGCCCGGCTCTGGCTGTCACGACGACCGTCGTCAACGGGCTGACGATGGGCCTCACGGTCACGTTCGTCATCACGACCAATAACGTGGTCGTATCCATCGTGCGCCGCTGGGTCAATCCGAAAGTCCGCGTGCCGGTGTATATCACCTCGATCGCTACGATCGTTACGGTGGCGCAGCTCGTGCTGCAGGCCTATTTCCCGGTGCTCTATAAGGCGCTGGGTATCTATCTGGCCCTCGTGGTTGTATTCGCCATCATCCTGGCCCGCGCGGAAGTGTTTGCCTCGAAGAATGGTGTCGTGAAATCCTTCTGTGATGGCTTCGGCATGGGCTGCGGCTTCACGCTGGCCATGCTGCTGATCTCCGTTATCCGTGAGCTCATTGGTGCTGGCACGATCCTCGGTATGCCGGTTCTCGGCGAAAGCTACAATCCGATGCTCATGATGGTGCTCCCGCCGGGCGCATTCATCCTGATCGGTTATCTGGTTGCTGCATTCAAGACCTGGAACTCCAATCAGGAGAAGAAGGCACAGCTCGCAGAGCTCAAGGCGAAAAAGGAGGCTGAAGCATAATGGCCGAATACCTTACATTATTCATCGGCGCGGTTGTCGTCAACAACTTCGTCCTGACCAAATTCCTGGGACTGTGTATCTTCTTCGGTATCTCGAAGAACCTCAGTGCCTCGGTCGGCATGGGCATGGCCGTGACGTCCGTCATGACCATGAGCTCCATCCTGGCCTGGATCATGTACTTCTTCGTCCTGCAGCCGCTCGGACTGACCTTCCTGACGACCATCGTGTTCGTCGTGCTGACGGCCAGCTTCGTCCAGCTGCTCGAACTGATCATCAAGAAACAGGCTCCGGCGCTCTACAACATGTGGGGCATCTACCTGCTGCTGATCGCAACCAACTGTATTGTCCTTGCTGTGCCGCTCCTCAATGTGGAGAACAGCTACAGCCTCATGAAGAGCATTGTCTTTGCCATCGGTTCCGGCCTCGGTTTTGCCCTGGCTATCATCCTCATGGCGTCCCTGCGTGAAAAGCTCGTCTATGCGGACGTGCCGAAACCGCTGCAGGGCATCGGCATCGCCTTTATCCTGGCCGGTATGCTGTCACTGGCATTCCTGGGATTCTCGGGCATGCTCTAAGGAGGTACTGCAATGAATACAGCTATAGATATCATCCTGGTCCTCGTCGGTGTCGGTGCCTTTTTTGGCCTCGTGCTGGCACTGGCCGATAAGAAATTCGCGATGGAGGTCAATCCTCTTATCAATGAAGTCGAGGAAGTCCTGCCGAAAGGGCAGTGCGGCGCCTGCGGGTTTGCCGGCTGTGCCAAGTATGCGGAGGCGGTCGTCGAGAATGACGAGGTCCCGCCAAATCTCTGCGTACCGGGCAAAGCGGCTGTGGCAGCGAAAGTTGCCGAGCTGACCGGCAAGAAAGCTGAGGCTGCTGAGCCGAAATATGCGCATCTCAAATGCCGCGGTACCAAAACCGCAGCCGCTATGGCCGCCAACTATCAGGGCGTACCGGACTGCGCGGCGGCCAAGCTCATACAGGGCGGCCCGAAGGGCTGCAAGTTCGGCTGCATCGGTTTCGGCAACTGTGTCCGGGCCTGCCCGTTCGGCGCCCTTTCCATGGGCGAGGACGGACTGCCAATCGTCGACAAGGACATCTGCACGGGCTGCGGCAAGTGCGTATCGACCTGCCCGCAGGCGATCCTGACGTTGCAGACGTTCGATGCCCCGGTTCAGGTCGAGTGCAGCTCCCATGACAAGGGACCGGCTGCCCGCAAGCTTTGCAAGAATGCCTGCATCGGCTGTGGTCTCTGCATGCGCAGCTGCACCCATGGTGCCATCAAGCTTGAGAACAACCTGGCTGTCGTGGATCAGAGCATCTGCAAGACCTGCGATGATCCGACCTGCCTGGCCAAGTGTCCGACCAAGGCCATCGAGGCCATGACCGGTGTAAAGAAGACCCAGCAGACGGCCTGATCGGTTTTTGGGTACAGATTATGAAAAAGGCTGCTGCCCCTGGTTCCGCTCATTATTGTGAGTGGAAAAACCAGGGGCAGCAGCTTTTTTATATGTTTTTTTCGGCTGATTTTATTTGATGTGTGCAGAGAACCGTCCCCTGTTCCGGAGAACGGCGGCGATAGTCTGGGCAGCGGTCCGGAGCTCTTCTGGTGTATGCGTGGCCATGATGGCTGCGCGGAGGCGGGCACTGCCTTTGGCTACGGTTGGGTAACGGATGGCGTTGATGAATATGCCTTGCCGGAACAGTGTTTCAGCGACGGCAGTGGCACTGGCTTCATCACCAATCGGAATCGGGACGATGGCTGTCTCGCTTTGTACCGGTATTCCCTGCGACTGCAGGGCCTCACAGAAGCAGCGGGTGTTTTCCTGCAGGTGGGCGACGTGGGAAGAATCTGCCTGCAGGAGATTGAGTGCGGTGAGTGCCGCAGCCAGTGTGGCCGGAGTCTGGCTGGTGGAGAAGATGAAGCTGCGGGCGGTGTTGCGCAGGTAATCGATGATCAGCTGGCTGGCTGCGACATAGCCGCCTTCGCTGCCGAGTGCTTTTGAGAGTGTCCCCATGAGCAGATCTGGTTTACGACATGACGGGAAGCACTCACAGATGCCACGGCCGGTCCGTCCGATGACACCGGTGGCATGGGCTTCATCAAGCATGGTCAGCAGTCCGTAGCGCTGGCCGAGTTCCACGATGCCTGGGAGATCAGCGATATCGCCATCCATGCTGAATACGGCATCACTGACGATGAGGCCATGAGCAGGAGCGGCGGCCTGGATCTTCTGCTTGAGATCCTGCATATCGTTGTGGTGGTAGACGATGGTCCTGGCCCGGCTTAGCCGGCAGCCATCGATGATACTGGCATGGTTGAGTTCATCGCTGAAGATGATGGTCTCCTTACTGCCAAAGCGCGGAGAGGATGCCGACATTGGCACAGTAACCGGTATTGAAGAGCAGGGCAGCTTCGGTACCTTTGAATCGGGCCAGAGCGCTTTCAAGCTGGGTGTGGAGCGGCAGGGTACCGGTGGTGAGGCGTGAGCCGCCGGAACTGCAGCCATAGGTATCAATGGCTTGCTGTGCGGCCTGTTTAAGCGCCGGATGGTTGGCCAGTCCGAGATAGTTGTTGGAGGCGAGCATGAGCATATCCCTGCCCGCGCAGGTCACATGGGCGCACTGTGCTGAGGAGAGTTCGGTCAGGGTACGGTAGAGATGCTGCTCACGGCGGGTGTCCAGGGCTGTCGTCAGTCTGGCATAGGGATCGGGCATGGCAGCGGGGCTTACCGGTTGCCCGTCAGGAGTGGCTGCAGCGTGGCGGACGATGACACGCTGGTGTTCGAGATAACGGATGGTTTCGGCAGCATCCTTCCGGGAGCCACGGAACAGGAAGATACGTCCCCCATCCGGGCAGCCCATTTCTTTCAATTTGGTGATACGTACGTAGCCAATCGATTTTGCGGCGACATAACCGGTCACATAGTCCGGGTCATCAGACATGCAGATCTCGGCGAGGATATGCGGGGCATGGACGACTTTGCTGGCCAGGATGATGGCTTCCTGGAAGTGGTTCTTATCCTCAGATACCGGTCGGGGGTGGGTATGGGCTCCATCCATGTAAGTAGCGCGGATGCCGCGCGCCGGATCTGGTTCCATACGCTCAAGGGTGTCGACATTCAGCAGCATGGCACCGCGCATGGCATAGGTATCCTGGAATTGCTCCATGATGTCCGGCCCATTGCTGATGCCAAGCTGTGCCAGATAGGTCAGGATGGCCTGCTGCCCCTGTGCTGGCGTTTCGACGGCAACAGAGGAGACGGACAGAGCATCGATTGTTTCTATTTCCTGTGGCTGGATGGACTCGATCTTCAGGTTGATGAAATCGGCCCGACCTTTGGCATGGTGCAGGGCCCGCTCGAGCAGGGCGCTCATATTGTCCGGCAGTTCCTCCCGATAAAGAATCTTCTCGGCACCGGATACATGTTCATCACCGTTGGCAGTATGTTTGCTGGCACGCATTTTCAAGCTGTATAAAGACATAGCAGATTCTCCTTCTCGTTTGTGTCAGGTAAAATCGATTATATGATACAAAGCAAAGGATACGCTTCTTAATGATTATTGTCAACTTATAAAAATATATAGGTTGACAATAGCTGACATTGAATCTATGATAAACAAAGTGCTTGCCAGGTTTCGGTTAAAGTATGCTTGATAAGCGGATGGGCAGGCCGTTTTGGAAGAGTTTTGCTTAGAAGTGATGGAGGAGCAGTCTGATGAGAAATGAAAGAACAGCCGAGTTGACAGAGATTGCGCTGCTGGCCGCACTGATTACAGTGACCGGGGCAATTAAGCTGCCGAGCCTGATGCCAGGCATGGAATTCCAGCTTTCTGCACCGTTGGCTGTGGGAATTTGTGCCGTGTTTGGCTTTCGCAAGTATATTTTGGCCGGGATACTGTCGAGTGCAGTCGGCCTGCTGTTGGGCACACATAACCTTTTGAATGTGGCTATAGCAATGCAGTTCCGGCTGGTGGTGGGAGCTGTGCTGGCACTTTTCGGCCGCCATTGGTGGACCATTGCGCTGTCTGGCCCGTTAGGGACGTTCACGGCCCGGATCACACTCAGCCTGGTGGTAGGCAAAGCGGCCTGGGCACTCGTTGCTGCCGCAGTGCCAGGTATGATCTTTACCCTGCTGGCCGCACCGGCTGTAACGCGTATCCTGCAGCGTATCCAACTGGCTGCTCATCGCACGGCCTGACACAGGGGACGGTTCTCTGTGTCACAAATAAAACAGGGGACGGTTCTCTGTTTCGTTTCAGAGAACCGTCCCCTGTGCTCACATCCCCTTTGTTCAGCTGTTGCAGAAGATGATCTGGATAGCAAAACGGATGGTCATCAGATACAGGAAGGGATGGACTTCACGATATTTTCCGGAACAGACTTTTATGAGCGTATACAGGATGAAGCCTGCGCCTACACCCAGGGCAATGCTATAGGTCAGTGGCATGAGAAGAATCGTGAAGAAGGCCGGGAAAGCTTCGGTGATGTCCCGCCAATGGATATCCAGCAGGCTTTCGCACATCAGGGCACTGACCAGGATCAATGCGGGAGCTGTGATTGCTGGCATGGAGGCAATCGTGGAGGCAATTGGCAGGCAGAAAAGCAACAGGATAAAGAAGAGCACGGTGAATACATTGGACAGTCCGGTGCGGCCTCCTACGGCTACACCGGTGCCAGATTCGGCATAGCTGGATGTCGGACCGGATGAAAACAGGCCACCAGCGAAACTGCCGATCGAATCCGCCAGCAGGGAACTTTGCAGATGAGGAAAGTGGCCGTCCCGGATGATGCCGGCCTGCCGACCGACACCGAGCAGTGTGCCCGTGGTGTCGAAAAGCGTCAATAATAGCACTACGAAAACTTCCATGCCATAGTGGCCGACATGATCCAGCCGGAATTGCCAGAAGCCCTCATTGATGTCAGGCGGCAGCGAGAACCAACTGTCTGGCAGCGACAGGAAGCCAAGGAGATAGGCGGCCACGGTAACGCCAGCCATGCTGAGGAAGATGGAACCAGGAACGCGTAAGACCATCAGGACTACCGCCAGCAGCAGTCCCATGATGGTGAGGGTTGCTACCGGGTCGGCAAAGGTACCCAGCGATACCAGTGTGGATGGATGTCCGATGATGAGGTGACCGTTCTGCAGGCCGATGAAACTGATGAAGAAACCGATGCCGACTCCAATGGCGATCTTCAATGATTCAGGAATTGATTCAATGAAGATCTGCCGGAAGGAGGTCAGGGAAAGAATCGTAAAGATCGCTGCAGCTGCTACGGATATGCCGATGGTTTCCTGCCAGGACACACCATTGGCAGCTACTGTATAGATCAGATAGGCATTGATGCCGATACCAGGGGCGATAGCGATCGGGTAGTTGGCAGCAATGCCCATGACGGAGGTGCCGATTGCCATCGCGATGATTGTTGCCAGATATCCGGTATGGAAATCCATTCCGGTAGTGCTCCACATTTGCGGCATGACAATCACGATATACGACATGGCGATAAAGGTAGTCAACCCTGCCAGGAATTCTGTCTGGATGGAGGTATTCCGTGTATCTAGTTCGAACCATTGATTTAGGTTTTGTCTGATGCTGTTCATGAAATCACGATCCTTTTACTTTTGCTGGTTTGAAGTTTTTCGTTGAGGGTGAAATACATAGATGCGTTTGTTGTTTATACGTAATGTAGAAGGCGGTTATTACAGATTTGTTGAGAAAATGGTGATAACTGCCCTAGCGAGTGGAATGAGGTTATATTCTGTAAGGACGCGATGGGAGGATGGGCACAGGCTGAAATTTGAAACATTTGATTATTTTATCGTGTTAATGTCCATCCCAGGTGGTCATTGAGAAGACAGAATGCTATAATGATGGTAGTTGATTTTAGAAAAGGAAGATGAATGAAATGGAACTTAACACGGCAGAATTATTGACGTATATTCAGGAGTGTCCTTCCCCCTATCATACGGTAGCGGCTAGTGCGAAAAGACTGAAAGCAGCTGGCTTTATGGAGCTGGCTATGGAGCAGGCCTGGAACCTGAAGCGGGGCGGGCGGTATTTTGTTCCTGTCTATGGTTCTACGCTGCTGGCTTTTACGGTGGGAAAGGATGATGGGCCGCTGCGCATGGCAGCGGCCCATACGGATTTTCCCTGCTTCCGTCTGAAACCGCAGGCGGGCGTAGCTGCTGAGGGCTATGGGAAACTCAATGTTGAGAAATATGGTGGACTGATCCTGCGTTCCTGGCTTGACCGGCCGTTGTCTTTGGCGGGCAAAGTGGTCATCAAGGGCAAGGATGCCTTCCATCCGGAGACGCGTCTGGTGGATATTGGGCGGCCGCTGCTGACGATTCCGAGCCTGGCTATCCATATGAATCGTGAAGTCAATGACAATGGGGCACTGAATCCTCAGACGGATATGCAGCCGCTTATCGCCCTGTTCGGCAAAGAAGAAGTCACCGGTGATTTCTTTGTTGACTGGCTGGCCAATGAGCTGTCTGTGAGTGCGGCAGATATCCTGTCCTATGAATTGTCGACGTATCCGGTGGAGTCCGGCTGCACGCTTGGTTTGTCCGGTGAGATGATCTCGTCGCCGCGACTGGATAACCTGACCTCAGCCAAGGCCTGCCTGGACGGCATCCTGGCGGCTGATAACCCGGATGGGCTGCGCCTTATTGCGCTGTTCGACAATGAAGAAGTCGGCAGCAATACGAAGCAGGGAGCAGGTTCGGCGGTGCTCATGCAGGTACTGGAACGGATCTATGCTTCTTTGGCTAAGGAGCGTTGCCAGCTGTTGCAGGATATCGCAGCCGGGTTCCTGCTTTCGGTCGATGTGGCTCATGCGCTGCATCCGAATCATGCCGATAAGAATGATCCGGCGGTCAAGCCGGTCATGGGCGGTGGTCTGGCACTAAAGCAGGCTGCCAGCCAGGCCTATGCCGGTGATGCAGAGGCTGTAGCAATCGTGCGGGGGCTTTGCGAGGAACATTCGATTGCCTGGCAGCAGTTCGTGAACCGCAGCGACAGTCGCGGCGGCTCGACGCTGGGTTCGATCGCATCGGCATTGGTACCGGTACGGACCATGGATATTGGGGTGCCGATCCTGGCGATGCATTCGGCACGGGAGACGATGGGGGCATCTGACCAGCAAGCGCTGACCCAGCTGCTGACTGTTTTCCTGCAATGATTTCCGGCGGGGGAATACCGTTAAACCCTTGACTTTCTGCTTGCTTTTTTCTGACTTATGATTGATAATGTAGATAGGAATACTTTGCTCTGGTATAGATTATTAGATGTAAGTTTTTAATCATTAAGGAGGAAGAAAACATGGATGTAAAGACGATTTCTTCGCTGTCACAACAGTCTGCAGCGCTGAGTGCCAGCTACAAGAAAACAACGACCACGACGACAGATGCTGCGAATCAGACAACGACGAGTACGACTACGGAAGCTTATTCGCTCGACATCTCGGCTGCGGCTCAGTCTGCGTCAACTGCAACGAAGGCCTTGTCACCTGAGCAGGTGGATGTGCTTAAGCAAGGCATCGAGAAGAGTCAGCAGCTTATGATCCAGACACTGACCCAGCAGAACCTGAAGCTACAGGGATGGCTGGATGAAGGAGCCGGGCAGCTGAATTTTGACGGAATCCTGATCGGCACGGATAAGTTTGCATTGCCGGCAGTCGGCACGACGCCAGAAGAGGCAGCCAAGGCTGTAGCGGATGGTGGGGACTATTCGGTTGACAGTGTTGCTACCCGTATCATGGACATGGCTACGACGATTGCCGGCGGAGATACGGAGAAGCTCAAAGCGATGCAGTCGGCGGTAGAAGAAGGCTTTAAGCAGGCCGGTATCACCTGGAAAGATTCGATGGGGCAGGACAGTATGCCGCAGATCACACAGGATACCCATGCGGAGATCACCAAACGCTTCGATAGTCTTTACAAGCAGCAAATTGTGGCAACGACGGATGCGGCTGCAACAGATACCGCTAAGGCCGATACGACTGCCGAGGATGCTCCGACTGTGACCACTCAGTCCTGAGCGGTATTGCCTGTCAGAATGAGTTGAATAATTTGATCAGCGAATGATCGTTTGAAGTCAGATGGGAAAATCTGGCTTTGGACGGTCATTTTTTATTAAAAAAAAGGACATGTCAGATGGACGTCGAAATATAAAGTTAGGATTATTGTAATATTGTAACTGAAAGAAAGGGTATTTTATGGGGTTGAAACAAAAGTTCATTGCCCTGGCCGGAGTGATGGGGGCGCTCATGGCCATCGTGTCGATCATTGGCTACTATATAGCTAGTGGTGATCTGCAGAAAAGTGTCGAAAGCGAGATGCGGGCAACCGTTCAGACTCAGGCAGCCCATCTGGATGGCTGGCTGAATGAGAAGAAAGCGTTTGGCATCAGTACGGCTAATCAGATGAGCAGTCTGAATGGCAACATGGCGCTGCTCAAGGCGAAGGAGACATTAGGCACGACGACTTCAGATAAGGAGATCCTGGAAATGACCGCTGGTCTGGAAGATGGTTATTTCTATGGTTATTATTCCGGAGATAATACGGGCAAGAAAGACCCGACCCAGCGGCCATGGTATAAAGATGCCAAGGCTGCAGACAAGGCATTGTTCACGGAGGCTTATACGGACACGAATACGGGGAAGCTCGTCGTATCGGTAGCAGTTCCGGTCAAGTCGAATGGCCAGTTTATTGGTGCGACCTGTACGGATATCTCGCTGGATGTTCTGACGGAGCAGGCCAACAATATGAAATATCAGGGGGAAGGCGCTGGTATCATCATGGAGAAATCCGGAAATCTCCTGGCAACTTCTGGTGCTGGCGAACCGATGAAGAGCTTTAAGGATATTGATGGACTGGGGAAACATTTCGATGAAATGATACAGAAGGGAGAAGGCTATTTCAACGTCACCATCAATGGTACAGACAAGGTCTTTGCTTATACGACCGTTCCGGCAACAGGGCTGGGTGGTAGGCATCTCTGCCCCGTACGATTTCGTATTCGCTTCTCTTAAGCATCTGAAACTGGTCTATGGAATCCTGACGGTGATCGGGCTTTTGTTGGCTGTTGGTGCCTGCCTGGCCTTTGCCAGCCGCATCATGAAGCCGATTGCAGAGCTGGAGGCCCATGCAGAGGAACTGGCCAAAGGTAATCTCTCACTGGATGATCTGCCAGTCACTTCGTCTGATGAGATCGGGACGCTGACGAATGCGTTCAATGTCATGAGCGGGAATATCCGCAAAATGATTACCCACATGGCAACGACGGCTGAACAGGTGGCGGCCTCCTCGGAGGAACTTACGGCGAATGCCCAGCAATCAGCCGATGCTGCCGTTCATGTAGCCGAGACGGTGGGTGAAGTATCCATGGGGATGAGCCAGCAGCTCACGGATATCGATGGTGCGAAAAAGAGCGTGGATACGGTCTATACCGATATCACGTCAATGGCAGATAAAGCGCATACGGTAACGGATACATCGACCCAGACTGCCGAAGCGGCTCAGAAGGGCGGCAAGCTGATGGAATCAGCTATCGGACGTATGGGAAATATCGAGCAGAGCGTCATGTCTTCGGCTGATGCGGTGCGTAAACTGGGCGAGAACAGTCAGCAGATCGGCCAGATTGTTGAGGCAATTTCCTCGATTGCAGAACAGACAAACCTCCTGGCATTGAATGCAGCAATCGAGGCAGCCCGGGCGGGTGAGCATGGCCGTGGTTTTGCGGTCGTGGCTGAGGAAGTGCGGAAGTTGGCGGCAGAGTCACAGACGTCGGCCGAACAGATCAAGGACCGTATTGCTTCAATCCAGCGGGATACGGCCGAGGCCGTGGCTTCGATGGAAGCTGGTACGGACGAAGTGAAGTCCGGCACCGCTGCAATCCGCGAGGTCGGGGTTCAGTTCTCGGATATTCTCAGTATGGTCGATGGCATCAAGAGTCAGATGGAGGAGATCAATGCCTCGGTTCAGACCGTGTCTAATGGTGCCGGTCAGATTGTTGAAGCCGTGGATTCCATTGATACGGTCAGCCGGAATACGGCGAAGAATACACAGACTATCTCGGCGGCTACGGAGGAACAGTCCGCGTCCAATGAGGAAATTGCGGCAGCTTCGCAGGCACTGGCCAAGTTGGCAACCGATATGCAGACGGCTATGAGCCAGTTCAAGATCTGATGATATAAGATATAGTACAGTTGAGCCTGTCCAGGTTTTGGACAGGCTCTTTTTTTCTGTTTTTTTGGGTCAATGCAAAATGTTGTGGGATGCCCTGACGTAGTAAATTTCTAGTTGCAAAAAGAGAATTCCTTTTTATCATAAGAAATAGGCAACATCCATGATAAGAAAGGAACTCTCTCGCCATGAATTATACTGCATCCCACGCATATGAGCAACTTGAATTTGATTTCTCTGCACCGTCCTACCTCTTAATCCCTTCTGCCCTCCCTGGATTCCACAATACAGATACCAAGCGCTACAACAGCATTAGCGGTGCTATCATCTATCTCATGAGAGGGAGCCAGGACATTCTTCCAGAGGACGCTGTCTGCGCCTCATGCGGCGCTGCCATGCATGTGCACAGCAACAGGGAGATCGTCCTTTCCCATCTTCGGTTCGGCAAGGCACTGACGCAAATCTCTGTTACGAGGAAACGTTTCTTTTGCCCATCCTGCGGAGCATCTCATATGCAGCACATCCCTTATTGCTCAGATCATCACCGCATCACGAAAGAGCTGGAGGCTTACGTCTGTGACCTGCTTGCCCTCGGCACATATACCAACAAGCAAGTGGCCGAGCTTTGTGGTCTGCACCAGCATACAGTAAAGGCAATCGACAAACGCAGGCTGGAATCCCTCTACGTCAAAGACGGAAAGCTCGTGAAGCCAAAGCATTACGCCCGCTTCCTTGGGATAGATGAGTTCAAGTTGCATGACGGACATCAATATGCGACCCATATCATAGATATGGCAACCGGACATGTTCTCTGGATTGCACAAGGGAAAAAGAAGAAGGTCGTTTACGACTTCATCGAGCATGTCGGTATGGATTGGATGCGCCATGTTGATGCCGTCGCGCTGGACATGAACTCGGATTTTGAAGAGGCGTTCCTGGAAAAGTGCCCGCACATCCGTCCTGTCTTCGACTATTTCCATCTTGTGAAGAACTTCAATGACAAGGTGGTCAGCGAAGTTCGCAAGGATGAGATCAAACGACTCATGGAAGAGGGAAAGGAAGAGGAGGCACGGATGCTCAAGAGAAGCCGCTACATCCTTACGGCCAACCGCGAAACGCTGGCGAGAAAGGACGCTGAGTCCGCAGCAGGGAAGGTGTTGCGCAAGGAGAGCAGGTTGTTTGCTACGCCGGAAAAGAGACGAACAGGACGGTATCTATCCCGGTACGAGGAACTCATCGCGAAGAATCGTCTGTTCCTGACGGCGGATCTTGTAAAAGAGGCGCTGCGCGAAGCATATACATGCAGGAATGAGTCAGACATGATTGCATGCCTCAACACTGTCCTTGATTTGTGTAGCGAGACGAAGAACAGGAGGTTCCTATGGTTTTATCGGTTGATACAGACACATTTCGATGGGATTGTCGCCCATGGGAAGTTCCACATTGCGAACGGCAGAATGGAGGGGTTGAACCAGAAGATAAAAACCATGCGCCGCCACGCCTATGGCATTGCGGATGATGAATATCTGTTCCTGAAAATCATGGATTTAAGCCGTGCGTCGTATGTGCGGAATCCAAAATCCCACAACATTTTGCATTGAGCCTTTTTTTTGCCGGTGAAAACATTTTCAAAACCCGAAAACAAAGCCGGGGCTATCCTCTCTATAATTAAGGCTGTGGAAAGGAGAGAAAGCCTATGATACGGAAACTGCCTCAGGACTTTGTACTGGGCACAACAACTGCGGCCTATCAGGTCGAAGGGAGTACAGATGCGGACGGCCGGGCCCCGGCTGAATGGGACTGCTGGTATAATCGTCCGAGCAGTACATTTGATGGCAAGACAGCGAGTGAATTCTATATTCATTTTAAAGAAGATATTGCCCGCTGCCGTCAGTACAATATCAAAGCGCTGGGCATCTCCATCGCATGGACGCGGATTATCAAAAACGAGCAGGGAGAGGTCAATGAGGCCGGACTGGCGTTTTACCGTGAGGTCATCGATTGCTGCCTGGAGAATGGGATTGAGCCTTATGTGGCACTGTACCATTTCGATTCGCCGCTGTTCATATTTGAAGAAGGAGAATGGCTGGCTCCGAATACGGTAGAGCAGTTCCTGCATTATGCCAGGGTTTGCTTCAAGCATTTTGGCAGCCGGGTAAAGCATTGGATTACGATGAAGGACCCGGTATCCCTGGTCGTCAATGAGTATGTAACCGGGCTTTTCCCCCCG
The DNA here is from genome assembly GCA_022482925.1 of Selenomonas sp. Lineage (GTDB taxonomy): Bacteria > Bacillota > Negativicutes > Selenomonadales > Selenomonadaceae > Selenomonas_A. The sequence continues at coordinate 41,076 of JAKVOG010000015.1, forward strand.
GCTGAGCATTATGAGATCAGCAAGGCTGTACATGCACTGCATAAGCTGCTGGTCGCACATGCCAGGACCGTCAATCTCTATAAGAGCATGAATCTGCCAGGAGAAATCGGCATCGCCCATCGGGCGGAGGCTGTTTATCCGTTGGCAGGCTCCTGGAAGAATGAACGGGCTGCCGCACTGGACGATGCTTTTACGAACAGGTTCCTGCTGGATGCGGTTATGGCCGGAGGCTATTCTCCCAAAACACTCACGGATATCAATGATATTCTGGCCCGGGACAACGATAGTTTCGCCCCGGCTCAGGCTGAGCTGGCCACGCTGCGTGAAGCAGCCGGGCGGATGGATTTCCTGGGCATCAACTATTACACCAGTCATTTCTGCGAAGCATGGAGCGGCGAAGACGATATTCAGCATAATGCTTCGGGCCTCAGAGGATCGAGCAGTTATGCGCTGCATGGTGTAGGCCGCCGCCTGGCGAAGGAAGATGTGCCGACTACGGATTGGGACTGGTCCATCTTTCCCCATGGTCTGTATGATATGCTGCTGCGAATTCATGAAGAGTATCCGGCTAAGCCACTTTATGTGACGGAAAACGGGCTGGGACTTCATGAGCAGCTGCCGGAACCTGATGCCAATGGGGCACGGATTGTCGAGGATGATGACCGGATCGATTATATCCGCCAGCATCTGAGCGCGGTGCTGGATGCCATGGATGAAGGTGTTGACGTACGGGGGTATTTCGTCTGGTCGATGCTGGATGCCATGTCCTGGCTCAATGGCTATGACAAACGCTACGGATTATTCTTTGTGGATTATAAAAATCAGCAGCGGTATCCCAAGAAAAGTGCCTACTGGTTCCGTGACCTGGCAAAAAGCCGCATCATGCTGACCGTGGATGCGCTTCGGACCAGTGTGCTGGCCCCGTGAGTCCATATTAAATTGTTTTGTCGATTATCCAATAGATATAAGTTTACCGAAGGAGAAGATCATCATGAAACTTCATAACACCAATGCCATGCTGCATGACGCACAGGAAAAACATTACGCAGTACCAGCGTTCAATATCCATAACCTCGAGACATTCCAGGTTGTCGTGGATACCTGCAATGAGATGCGTTCCCCGGTTATCATTGCCGCAACGCCGTCCACGGTCCGTTATGCGGACAAGGATTATCTGGTTGCACTGACCGGTACCGCCATGGAAAAATATGATATCCCGATGTCCTTCCATCTTGATCATCATGAGGATGTGTCCGAGATTGAGACGACCGTAGCTGCTGGCTGCCGCAGCGTCATGATCGATGCTTCGCGTCTGCCGTATGATGAGAACGTAGACACGGTAAAGCAGGTTGTTGCCTTTGCCCATACCTGCGGTGCTTCGGTCGAGGCTGAGCTCGGCAAGCTGGTCGGTCAGGAAGACGATCTGGTTGTCAAGGATGCAGACAGTGCCTACACGAACCCGGAGGATGCCGTCCGCTATGTCGCAGATACCGGCATCGACAGTCTGGCTGTAGCAATCGGCACGGCACATGGTCTCTATAAGGGTACGCCGAAACTGGACTTTGATCGCCTCAAGACCATCCGCAGCAAAGTAGAGATTCCATTGGTTCTCCATGGTGCGTCGGATGTGCCGGATGAGCTGGTGCAGAAGGCAATCTCGCTTGGTATCTGCAAGGTCAACGTAGCTACGGATCTCAAGATCCCGTTCTCGGATGCAGTCAAGGCATTCTTCAAAGAGCATCCGGAAGCAAATGATCCGCGTAAATATATGACGCCGGGCAAAGAAGCGATGAAGGCGATTGTCAAGCATAAGATCGAAGTTTGCGGCAGCCAGAATCGTTATTGATCGGATGATGGAGGCAGCAGCATGATACTGATCATCAATCTGAACGCATCGGTGGACAAGCGCTACCAGCTGAGCGAGCTCACAAAAGGCGCGGTCATGCGGGCGCAGTCCGTTGATAATACACCAGGGGGCAAGGGACTCCATGTCGCCAATGTCGATACGATACTTGGTGAGGATACCCTGGCTACCGGCCTGCTCGGGGGCAAGTCTGGGGAGTTCATTGCGGAGCGGACCCGCGACTATGGCATCAAAGGCGATTTCGTCCAGGTGTCTGGTGAGACCCGTTCCTGTCTGGCTATCCTGACCGAGGATGGTGCACAGACCGAAATCCTGGAGCCAGGCCCTGAGGTCAGCGCCGAGGAGCTGGCACGGTTCCGGGCAAAGTACACGGAGCTGCTGGCTAGGGCTGACGTGATCGTAGCATCTGGCAGTGTGCCGAAAGGCGTCCCCGCTGGATTCTATGGCGAGCTCATACAGGAAGCCCGGAAAGCTGGCAGGAAGTTTCTGCTGGATACCAGCGGGGCATTGCTGGAACAGGGCATCAAGGCACAGCCCTATTTCATCAAACCGAACAAGGATGAGATCCAGGCTCTGCGTGGACATAAGGTGGAGACCGAAGCCGATGTTATCCAGGAAGTGCAGGCTTTCCTGGATGATGGCATCAGCCTGGCGGTTGTATCGCTGGGGGCCCAGGGATCTATTGCCGGGGCAGATGGTCAGCTTTATCGCGTGACCGTTCCGAAGATCGATTGCAAGAACCCGGTCGGATCGGGCGATTCCTATGTTGCCGGTGTCGCTGCCGGTCTTGCCAGGAACCTGTCCATTCCGGAAGTTCTGCGCCTTGGCGCTGCCTGTGGTACAGCCAACGCGATGGAAGACGAGAGTGGCTTTGTCCGCCGGGAGATTGTCGAAGATCTCCTGCCCAAAATCAAGGTTGAACCGCTTCGCTGAACCGAATATGACGAATCCCCCAGCCGGATATGATCTGGCTGGGGGATTTTCTATATAGATTTGACTTATCCGACAAAGTTGCTTTTCCGTATTCCTCTGAATGTACAGGAGTAAGATGTAATATCTGTCATGAAAGGAAGGGATTTTTATGGAAAAGAAGGTCTATGCATATATTCGGGTAAGTACAAAGGAACAGTGCACGGATCGGCAATGGAGTGCCATTCGTGAGATGGGGGTCTCGGAGGAAAATATCTATGAGGACAAAGTGTCGGGCAAGGATTTCAACCGGCCAAGCTATCGGAAACTCCTGCGGCGGCTTGACGAGAATGCCGTGCTTTATGTCAAGTCAATCGATCGGCTGGGACGTAACTATACGGAAATCATTGAGGAATGGCGAATCATCACGAAAAAGAAGAAAGCGGATATCGTCGTCCTCGATATGCCGCTGCTCGATACCCGTCGTGGCAAGGACCTGTTGGGGACCTTTTTAAGCGATATCGTCCTGCAGGTTCTTAGCTTCGTGGCAGAGAATGAGCGTGATAACATCCGCCAGCGACAGGCCGAGGGAATCGCCGCTGCCAAGGCCCGTGGCGTACGTTTCGGCCGTCCCAAACGGGAACTGCCCGATAATTTCGCTGCCGTGTGCGTACGCTGGCAGCAGAAAGAAATCACCCTGCAGCAGGCTGCCAAAGCTTGCCAGCTCCCCGTTTCCACCTTCTACGACAAAGCCAGGCAGAAGAATATTCAGAGTAATGGCTTTAATAAGGCCGTTGTCCATCCTATTAATAATCTTCTGTAGATAGATATCTCATGTTATTTTTCATCACACCCCAAAAAATGAAAAAAATGCGTCACCTGACGTGCTATTTTCAATATTAGACCATATAGAGATCATGTTGACAAAATTCGTGGCTCAATTCTAATAAAAATTAATAGAATAATTGGCGTTTTATAGGCTGCTCGATTGGCCCGGCGGGAAATTTCCCGCCGGGTCTTTTACTATGCGTTTCGCCCTGCCAGTTCGGCAGAGCGTACGTTTCTAAACTCTAATTATATCGCAAAAGAACCATGAAGTGAACAGCTCCGACACCATATGAATGGCTTTTTTGAAAAGTCACACAATTTCGGAACGGTTGCTACAGGCAGGGAAAACCTGCTCGTAGCTGTGGAGGAGGGGCTTTTTTGCTCGTTGGAATACAGGATGAGATATTGCGACTTCATTCCATGGGATTGCTGCGGCCGCTCCTTGTCGACAAGACCACGAAGGGGCATATCCTTTGGGCAACGGATGCCTATCGGAAACGTGGCCCGGAATATCAGCGGGACAGAGAAATCCAGGCAGCGGCCATAACGGGAGGTCATTCGGATGTGATCAAGACACGGGCGCGAAAAGCGCTGGAGCAGCAGTCGGAGCGAACGAGAAGGCATGCCGAGGTATTCACACCGCTTTGGGTCTGTCGCAAGATGGTGAGTCATGCCGATGAGGTCTGGTTCAGCGGGGCAGATCCTTTTCGGCAGGACGCGCAGGCGACTGGTCCTATCTCGTTTCCTCGCCGGAAGCGATGGCAGCGCTATGTAGATGCCCGTCGTCTGGAGATCACCTGTGGGGAGGCACCTTATCTGGTCAATCGCTATGACGTATCTACGGGGGAGGAAATCCCCCTGGAGAACCGGAGCGGCATCCTGGACCGGAAGCTTCAGGTGGTCGGTGAGAATGCTGCGGATGAAGACGAGTGGGTGAAATGGGCACTCCGTGCCTGTCAGGCTACCTATGGCTATGAGTTCCAGGGCGATAACCTGCTGATTGCGCGGGTAAACCTGCTCATGACCTATGAGGAATATTGCTATGAGCGCTGGCAGCGAAAGCCGACGACAAAGGAATATCGGGATATCGTGCGGACGATCAGTTGGAATATCTGGCAGATGGATGGGCTGAACGGGATGATCCCCTATAGCAAGGCGGCAGCGGAATATGAGCAGGAGAGTCTTTTCGATTGGCTGGAAGACTGCGGCAAGTCCCAGAAGAAGCAGCCATGCTGCCGCATCTATGATTGGCGTCGGCAGGGAAGCCATGAATATCTGACCGTGCATGAAGGGAGCAGACCAATGAGATTTGATTTTGTGATTGGGAATCCACCTTATCAGGATGATACGATAGGAGATAATAAAGGGTTTGCACCACCTATTTATCATAAATTCTTAGATAATGCCTTTAAAGTTGCAAATGCGGTAGAGCTGATTCATCCGGCGAGATTTTTATTCAATGCAGGCAGTACACCGAAAGCATGGAATAACAAAATGTTAAAAGACGAACATTTTAAAATTCTTTATTATGAATCTGATGCGAGTAAAATATTCCCTAATACGGATATAAAGGGAGGTGTGGTGATTTCATATCGAGATTTAAGATGTGACTTCGGTTCGATTAATGTGTTTACGAAATTTATAGAATTAAATACGGTGTTGCATAAGGTAATAACGAAAAATAAATTTATTTCCATGAAAGATATCGTAGTAACTAGAACTGCATATAGGTTGACCGCAGTGCTGCATAGAGACCATCCTGAAGCTATTGCTTGTTTGAGTGAAGGGCATGCATATGATATGTCCACAAATATTTTTGAACGTTTACCACAAGTGTTTAATTCAGATTGTCCGAGCGATTCACATAGCTATATACAAATTTTAGGTAGAGAAAAAAATGAGAGAGTATATAAATATATTCGTCGAGATTATGTTAATAAAGTAAAAAATCTTGATAAATATAAAATTTTCATTCCTAAAGCAAATGGAGTAGGAAAGTTTGGGGAGTTATTATCATCTCCTATGGTTGTCCCGCCTAAAATAGGGTCGACGGAAACTTTTTTGAGTATAGGAGCGTTTGTAGCAAAAAATGAAGCCGAATCTGCATTTAAATATATCAAAACCAAATTTGCACGTTCTTTGTTAGGTGTCTTAAAAACAACACAAGATATCACGCCAGAAAAGTGGAAATACGTTCCTTTGCAGGATTTCACGCCGTCCTCGGATATCGATTGGTCGAAATCAGTGGCTGAGATCGATCAGCAGCTTTATGCGAAATATGGTTTGGATGAGAAAGAGATTGCCTTTATCGAGTCGCATGTAAAGGAGATGGCGTGATGGCGGTGCAGATTTCTTCGTTTCAGCAGATCGAGCCGAAAATCTATGCGTATACTACGCCGGGCGTTGCCTATCATGATGGCTGGACGAAGGTTGGTTATACGGAGAAGCAGAGCGTGACGCAGCGGATTCGGCAGCAGACTCATACGGCGAATATCCACTGGAACCTGGCGTGGCAGGATTTTGCCCGGTTCAAGGATTCGGGTGAATATTTCACTGACCATGATTTCCATAGCTATCTGGAAGAGCAGCAGATCCCGAGGGAAGCGGGGACGGAATGGTTCCAGGCGGATGGGGAGAGACTGCAGCAATACTTCAACGCGTTTGCAAACCGGAAACTGATGCGGGCCGACCAGCATACGGACTATACACTGCGGGCAGAGCAGCAGGAAGCGGTCCGCATGACGAAGGCGTATTTCGAGCAGGGCGGCACGGAATTCCTGTGGAATGCGAAGCCCCGGTTCGGCAAGACGCTCAGTGCCTATGATCTCGTGCGGCAGATGGGCTTCACGAAGGTGCTGATCGTGACGAACCGGCCGAGCATCGCCAATTCCTGGGCGGATGATTTCCATAAGTTCATCGGGTGGCGTGAGGAGCTGGCCTTCGTGTCGGAGACGGATGCACTCACGGGCAAGCCGGGCGTCATGAGCCGGGCAGAGTACAGCAAGCTCCTGGATACGATAGATGATGATCGTTTGCCGGGCATGGTGGCGTTTGAATCCCTGCAGGGGCTGAAAGGCTCGGTTTATTTCGGTGGGGAGTACACGAAGCTGGATTGGATGGCAAAGGAGTATACAGATGGTGATGGGAAGAAGAAGCATGGCGTGGAATTCGATCTCCTGATTGTCGATGAGGCGCAGGAAGGCATCGATACCATGCGTACCGAGCGGGCCTTTCAGAATATCAGCCGCAAGCATACGCTCTATCTTTCGGGGACACCGTTCAAGGCATTGGCGAGTGAGCAGTTCGCGAAGGAACAGATCTTCAACTGGTCTTATGCTGATGAGCAGGAGGCCAAGGCAGGCTGGGACAAGGATGCCTACAATCCCTATGAGCAGCTGCCCCGGCTGGCGATGTATACCTATCAGCTGTCGAACATGATCTGCGAGCAGGTCCAGCAGGGACTGGACCTTTCCGATGAGGACGAGACGGTGGACTATGCATTCGACCTGAACGAATTCTTTGCGGTCAATGAGACGGGTGCATTTCTCCATAAGGCGGAAATCGTCAAGTTCCTTCATGCGTTGTCGACGAATGAGAAGTATCCCTACTCGACACCGGAACTGCGGGCGGAACTGCCACATACGTTGTGGCTTCTGAACCGGGTGGCGAGTGCTAAGGCATTGAAGCGGCTGCTGGAGGCAGATCCGGTATTCGCGGAGTATGAGATCATCATGGCGGCCGGGGATGGCCGGGATGATGATGAGAGTGCGGCCGGGAAAGCGTTCGATCGGGTGAAGGAAGCCATCGCGACGCATGAAAAGACGATTACCCTGAGCGTGGGTCAGCTCACGGTGGGAGTTACAATTCCTGAGTGGAGCGGCGTGCTCATGCTGTGCAATCTGCAGAGTCCGTCCTCCTATATGCAGGCCGCATTCCGGGCGCAAAATCCCTGCACCATGACGAAGGAGGGGCATCGTTTCCGTAAGGAGACGGCCTATGTGTTTGATTTCGACCCGGCCCGGACGTTGATCATCTTCGATGAGTTTGCCAATAATCTTTCACCGGATACGGCGGGCAGCCGGGGAACGGGCGATGAACGGAAAGAGAACATCCGACGGCTGCTGAATTTCTTCCCGGTGCTGGGCGAAGATGAGCAGGGGCGCATGGTGGAGCTTGATGCGGCACAGGTACTGTCTATTCCTCGGCGGCTCAAAAGCCAGGAGGTCGTGCGGCATGGCTTCATGTCGAACTTCCTGTTCCAGAATATTGGTACGGTATTTGGCGCGCCAGCGGTCGTGCAGGAAATTGTTGGCAAGCTGACTCCGGCCCACGAAGACCCGAAAAAGCGTGATAAGGAGGATTTGTCGCATATTGCTGATGTATCGGTTGATGAGCATGGTGAGGTTGATATTCCCCAGAAAATCGTGATCGGCAAGTCACAGAAGATATTCGGCGATAAGCTGTATGAAAGATTGACGGATGAGATTGTGCCAAAGGCAGCGCAGGTTGCGGAGAGCGTCAATGGAGCGGATATGAAGCAGTCGGTGCAGAAACTGGCTGATGCCGTAAAAGAGGGCATCAAGCAGCAGGTAGTCGCTCCGGTCGTTGATGCTTATGATGTGAAGAAGACGGTGCAGAATCGGTTGGAGAAGCAGGTGGAACAGGAAATCGACCAGCGGTTCAATCAGCTGCATGGAGATTATCAGCAGAAAGCTAAGGTGGCCAGGGCCGAGTTGGAACGGAAGCAGCAAGAGTCGGTGACGGAAGCGGACAAACAGGCAGCGGCAAAAGCCTACACGGCCAGCATGAATGAAGCCATGCAGACCTTTACCGAGGAGGCACAGTCGGCTGTGCAGGAAATTGTGCAGGCTAAACCAACCGAACTGGTAGAGCAGGTGGAGCGCCAGAAAGCTGAGGATAACAAGAAATCCGTTGAGGATTCGATCCGGGCGCATCTGCGCGGCTTTTCCCGGACTATCCCCAGCTTCATCATGGCATATGGGGACGGGCACTTGACGCTGCAGGATTTCGATGACTATACGGAAGTTGATGTATTTGAAGAGGTGACCGGCATCACTGAGGATGAGTTCCGTTTTCTGCGTGATGGGGGAGACTATACCGACCCGGAGACTGGGGAAACGAAGCATTTTGCAGGGCATCTATTCGATGAGACCGTATTCAATGATGCCATCGAGGAGTTCTGGAACAAGAAGCTGGAGCTGGCGGATTATTTCAATGAAGCGCAGACGGAAGATATCTTCGACTATATCCCCCCGCAGAAGACGAACCAGATCTTCACACCGCGCTGGGTGGTGAAGAAGATGGTCGATGAGCTGGAACAGAATAATCCCGGCTGTTTCGATGATCCGACGAAGACCTTTGCCGACCTGTATATGAAATCCGGGCTGTATATCACCGAGATCGTGAAGCGGCTGTTCCGGTCGGAGAAGATGAAGGAGCAGTTCCCCGATGATGGGGCACGGCTCCGGCATATCCTGTCTCATCAGGTATATGGCATGGCACCTACGCGTATCATCTATCTGATCGCGACGAACTATATCCTGGGCTTCGATGAGACGCTGAAAGCAGAGACGATGAATTTCGTACAGGCCGATGCTGCCGAAGCTGCCAAAGAGGGGCGGCTGGCGGAACTGGTCACGAAGCATTTCGGATGAATCGTATCAGAAAAAGCCCGGGGGAGGTGACTGCCCCGGGCTTTTTCGCTTACAATCTATGATGAGCGTCAAGCAGGATGTTCAGAAGAACCGGTCTTTGCGATAGGCGGCCTCTTTGCGGGCCGCCTTTTCGTGTTCCTGCTGCTGCTGCATGGTCAGGTAGTCGACGATGATGCGGCTGATGACGTAGAGCGGAAGCCTTGAGGTGGCATCGACGCTCTTGATCGAGACGTGCTGGTGTTTGTAGCCGAAGACCGCAACCTGGGCAATCCGGGCCAAAGGCGTGTCCTGGCTGCCACAGGTTACAGTAATGATCCGGGCACCGAGCGAGGCGGCATTCTCTGCGGCCCGCAGGAGTTCCGGTGTCTTGCCGGATAAGGTGAAGATAATCACGAGTTCATGCTTCTTCACATGGCTGGTGATCTCCTGCATGATGGACGGGTCGGAGTTCGAGAAGACGTTGATCCCCAGGATCTGCAGCTTCAGTGCGAATTCCTGAGCGACATGCTCGGTCAGACCGCGGGATAGAAGGTAAATGCGGTTGGCCTCGCGGATTTCCCGTACGACCGACAGGACGGTATCGATGCTCAGGTGATCGATGGTATTCGATACTTCCATCAGGGACTTATTGAAGACTTCGTTGACTTCAATATTGTCCTGCTGGGTCTCGGCTTGCTGGGTCAGCAGATAGCGCAGCTCGGCAAAGCCGGATATCCCACATTTCTTGATCGTGCGTGAGACAGTGGCCGGTGAAGAGTAGGTGGCCTCTGCCACGTCGCTGATGGACATGGAGGAGATCTTGTCGGTATTCATATTGATGAAATTAATGACCTTTTTCTCTGTATCGGTCAGGTGCTCATGGAAGTCATGATCGATCTTTATCAGCATAGAGAGATTCCCCCTTGAGTGTGGATGCGTTTGTCAGACAGGATCTGTTAGGACTATTATACCATTGTTTGGGGCAGATGGTTTCGTAAACTGAGAAAAAGCTGGTGAAAACGTTTTCAAATCATGAAAACAAAATAGGCCCGTGTCTGACTATAATAAAAACATAAACCAAAACTTCTTAGAATGTTTACAGGAATATAAATAGAAGGAGACTGACGAAGATGAAAGTTGCAATCGCAGCCAACGGTGTTGGCGAAAAGCTGAAAAATGTAGTAAAGGCCTATCTGGCAGAAAAGGGCTATGAAATGGTGGATCTGTCGGATGACGATATCTTTACGGCAACCATGAATGTGGTCAACGCCATCAAGAAGGATGGCATCACGCGCGGGATCGTCGTAGATGATTATGGTGTAGCACCGTTCATGATCGCATCCAAGAATCATGGTATCGTCTGCGCCCCGACTTATGAGGACTACACGTCATCGATGACCCGTCATCATAACAGCACGCAGATCATCGCCCTGGGCGCGAACATCACGGCTGAGGTGCTGTCCTGCCAGCTGGCTGAGAACTTCGTCAAGACGGAATATGACGGTGGCCGTCATCAGATCCGTATTGATATGCTGAATCGCGAACTTTAATCCGTAAAAAGACTGACTGGAGGAAGAATACCATGAAAATTGCAATTGGTTGTGACCATATCGTCACTGATGTAAAAATAAAAGCAGCGGAATTCCTGAAGAAGCAGGGCCATGAGGTTATTGATGTCGGCACTTACGATTTCATCCGTACGCATTACCCAATCTATGGCCGTAAGGTCGGCAAGATGGTCGCTACGGGCCAGGCGGACCTCGGCGTCTGCATCTGCGGTACGGGTATCGGCATCAACAATGGTGCACAGAAGGTTAAGGGTGTCCGCGCAGCCTGTGTCACGGATGTCCAGACGGCAGTAGCTGCTAAGGAGAATCTCAATGCCAACGTCATCGGTTGTGGTGGACGTGTCATCGGTATCGGATCCATCGAGTTCATGCTGGAGGCATTCCTCAAGGCTGAGTACAAGCCGACTCCGGAAAAGGATGCACTGATTAAGCGGATTGATGAGATGATTCCGGACAATGACTGCATTGAGAATGATCATCTGTTTGATGAGTACCTCAAGAAATGGGATGAAGGATTCTATCACGATTGATTTTGACCGGATATGCATGAGATCGACGAATTGATATTGCTTTCTGTAAGTGTTATACTATAAACGAAGATAACAATAGAAAACAATAAAGAGGAGAATATAAAATGGCAATGACAAAAGATGATATGGCAATGATCGCGATGGAAATCGTGGCCTATTCCGGCGATGCCCGCACGAAGTTCCTGGACGCCATGGATGCAATCGGGGCAAAAGATTTCGCCAAGGCTGAAGCACTGATCAAGGAAGGCGACGACCTGATCCTGAATGCACATAATCAGCAGACGGAGCTCATCACGAAGGAAGCCGCTGGTGAGGATATTGAGATCGGATTCCTGACTGTGCATGCACAGGATCATCTGATGACAGCGATGCTGCTCAGCGATATGGATAAACGCTTCCTGAAGATGTTCAAGGAGAAATAAGGAGGCCATCATGGGTAAGAAATTCCCGAAAAACTTTATTTTCGGCGGAGCAACCGCTGCTTATCAGGTCGAGGGCGCGACCAGGGAAGATGGCCGTGGCCCCTGTGTATGGGATGATTATATGAACCGTCCGGGCAGCCGCTTCAATGCGGATCCGGCCAGCGATTTCTATCATCAGTATAAGAAGGACCTGGAGCTTTCTGAGAAGTTCGGGGTTAATGGCATTCGCATTTCCATTTCCTGGACGCGTATCCTGCCATCTGGCGAGGGCAAGGTCAATCAGGCCGGTATCGACTATTACAACAATCTGATTGACGAATGCATCAAGCGTGGGGTTGAGCCGTTTGTTACGCTGCATCATTTTGATACGCCGTTGCCCTATTTCAACAATGGGCATTGGCTGAACCGCGATCTTATTGATAAGTTCGTGGCATATGCGAAGGTCTGCTTCGAGGCTTTCGGTGACCGTGTGACGAAGTGGGCGACGTTCAATGAGCCATGGTCTATTGCGCAGAATGGCTATATTGCTGGGAATTTCCCACCGAATGAGACCTTCCAGATTGCCAAGGCCATCCAGATCGAGCATAATCTCATGGTGGCACATGCCCGGGCATTGAATCTCTATAAGAGTATGGGGCTGTCTGGCGAGATTGGCATTGTTCATACCCTGGAGGGCAAAGTGGCGATATCCGATAAACCGGAAGATCAGCATGCCCGTGACCTGGATGATGCGATATCCAACCGTTTTATGCTGGATGCCTGCTTCCTGGGGCATTATTCCGATGAGACGATGGCGCTGATCCAGGAGATCCTGGAGAAGAATCATGGCACGCTCGTAACTGAGCCATCGGATTTTGAGGACTTCCGTCAGGCAGCTGATCGGATCGATATGCTGGGAATGAATTATTATTCCAGTCATTTCCTGCAGGCCTGGGATGGTGAGAGCAAGGTATTCAACAACAGTACCGGCGAAAAAGGCACCAGCGTGTTCGCATTGCAGGGCATTGGAGCACGTGTCTCGAACCCGGAGGTCCCGACTACGGACTGGGATTGGCCAATCTATCCGCAGGGAATGCACGATCAGCTGGTACGTATCGCGCATGATTATCCAAACTATAAGAAGATATTCATCTCTGAGAACGGCATGGGCTACAAGGATGACTTCGTGGATGGCAAGATCGATGATACGCCGCGCATCGAGTATGTGGCGCAGCATCTGTCCGCAATCCTGCAGGCAGTCGACGAGGGTGTCAATGTCGAGGGCTATTACATCTGGAGCCTCATGGATGTCCTGTCCTGGAGCAATGGCTATAACAAGCGTTATGGTCTGTTCTATGTAGATTACCGGAATCAGCAGCGCTACCCGAAAAAGAGTGCCTATTGGTACAAATTGATGGCTGAACGTGGTGAACTCGTATCGGTCAGTGATGTAGAATATTGAGTAGGGAGCCTTCATCGGTAGTGATGAGGGCTTCTTTTATTGGTATCTTCTAATCATATTCTAATAATTGAATAGTATACTTCAATCATAGGGTATTTATGCCTATTTCGGAATTATATATGCAATAGCAAGAGGAATGAGAGGACTTTAGATGAACAAATATCTAGCGCTGGTTGTAGCAGCCTCGTTGAGCTTCCCCGGTTTTGCACAGGCCAGTGAAGCGGATACTGTGGCGTATCAGACGGCCAGCAACAGGGTGCAGGCAGAGGAACATGCGCCTGTGCAAAAAACCGCTAAATCGAACGATGCAGGGAATGAGATCATGTACAAGGTCGTCGAAGGTGGCGACTTCAAGGTAGCAGAGCTTCGTCCGGATCATTTGATTGATATGTATCGCCTGGCAAAATATGACACCATCAAGGTTATGGCTATGGGGTTTCCAAATGGGTTCGGCGTAGACACGTTGCAGGTTGGTCCGGATGGTTTTGTGCAGCTGCCTTATGTAGGCAATGTTAAGCTGGCTGGCTGTACACTGGATGAAGCTGGTGCCATAATCCGGGATGCGCTGTCGCCGTACTTGAAGATTCCGCAGTTGTCTGTTTATATGGCGGGCTATGGCGCACGCAAGGTTTATGTAATGGGGGAAGTTGCATCACCGGGCATCAAGGATATGGGTATTGACAATATGAATGTTTATGCAGCAGTTGGTGCTGCTGGCGGCATCACAAAGCATGGACGTGAACGCAGAGTACAGGTCCTGCGTACAGTCGGAACCACGATGTATTATCAGACTGTTGATCTTGGTCACTACATCAAGAACCATGATTTGACGCAAAATCTGGCTTTAGAAGATGGGGACATCGTTTATGTGCCGAAGTCTAATAAGGTTATCTTCGGCGAGGATGTTATGCCGTATATCAGTATGTACGGATTGTGGAGGAGCCTTACGAATTAATGAAGGTCAAAGGTGGTGCTTTCGTTACAGTGAGAACTGTGGCGGCGGCACCATTTTTTTATGAATCCAGCAAGAAGAAAAAACTGGTCAAAAAGATGAGTAATTATTATAATAGAACAGGTATTTAATAGAAAAATTAATTTAAGCATGTCCAAAAGGAGAATTGCAGTGGAAAATCTTACCATTCGTAAGAAGCTTTTCCTCGTCTTTGGAGTACTGATTGCCATCTTCATGGCAAATGGTATCTATACGGGGTATAGCCTCAACAGTATCAATGACGGTGCGCTGCGCATCGCGACGCAGCATCTCCAGGGAGTGCTGGCAGCTGCTGACAGCAGCCGTGCACTCTCGGACTATCGTCAAGGGGAATATGCGATTGTGACAGCTTCAACGCTGCCAAATCGTATTCATGCCGCGCAGGAGGTAAAGAAACTGGGGGATCAGCTGGATATTGCCTTCGATGAGATCGAGCCGGGGCCTGACAGGGGATACGGCTCAGGAATTCCAGGAAATGCGTGCAACCTGGGACGCGTATAAAAAGAATACCAGCAAGCTGACTGAACTGGCGAAGAACAATAAAAATGCAGAGGCGACAAAACTGCTGGAGCAGAGCAACTCAGGACTATGCGTCGATGACATCGAAGCTCAGCCACGTAGTCGATAACCGTAAGGATTTCATCCAGCAGGAGAATATATCGGCTGCCAGCAAATATCAGACCACGAAATGGACGCTTATTGTCTGCATCCTGCTGGTGGTCCTGCTGTCGGTCATGATGGCCATGAAGTTGTCACAGTCCATCATGAACTCGATCCGTTATCTCATGAATGTTTCGCAGGAAGTAGCTGCCGGTAATCTGACGGTTGAAGCCCGGTCGGCGGCCACCGATGAATTCGGTGTGCTGACCAATACCTATGGAACGACCATTCAGCATCTGCGCAAGCTTATTCAGCATATACAGGAAACGGCCAATCAGGTGGCGGCATTTTCTGGTCAGCTGACGGAAAATGCCAGCCAGTCGGCCCTGGCTACGCAGCAGGTGGCAGAATCCATCAGCAACGTGGCTGGCAATACCAGCCAGCAGGGGGACGCTGTCAGCAATTCAACCGAGAATCTGCAGAAAATGACACAAAACCTGCAGGGATTCGAGGAAAAAGCATCGGCATCGGCTGAGGCCGCTCGCAGTGTGGAGAGTATTGCCAGTGATGGTAAGGCATCGATTGCTGGTGCTGTCGGTCAGATGGCGGAGATTGCGGGTTCAGTAACTGCTTCGGCAGAGGTTATCCGTCAACTGTCGGCCCGTTCGACAGAAATCGGACAGATCAGCGTCACGATCTCAAGTATTGCCGAGCAGACGAATCTTTTGGCACTTAATGCGGCAATCGAGGCAGCTCGTGCGGGCGAGGCCGGACGAGGCTTTTCTGTGGTGGCTGATGAAGTGCGCAAGCTGGCAGAAGCGTCCAGTGAAGCAGCAGCTCAGATCAGTACGCTTATCCAGACGATTCAGGCGGACACAGGATGCCGCTGTGGAGCGAATGGAAAAAGGGACGCAGGATGTGGAGAATGGCCGTAAAGTCGTGACTGAGGCAGGCAATGCCTTTGAGACGATCAGTGCAGCTATTGTCGATCTGAATGCGCATGCTGCGGCAATCCTGGCCGATGCACAGGAATCAACGGCCAAGGCCAGTGCTTTGGCGGAGGCCATGCAGGGTATCGACCAGTCGGCCAAAGATGTTTCGGCGGAAACGGAATCCTGTATCGGCAGCAACTGAGGAACAGTCTGCATCGATGGATGAAGTAGCCAATGCCAGCCGTCAGCTGGCAGGGCTGGCCCAGGAACTTACCGATTCTACTAAGAAGTTCAGGATCTAAGGAGCAGCGCGATGAAGAAAATCATTACTTATTTCAGTTTGGTATTCATGGTCCTGGCGCTGCTCGTGGCGTCCGGTTGTGGAACGAATAACGATAACAACAAGAAAGTTGCCGTGGCTTTTGCGAATTCTTCCGCCAGCTGGCAGAAGAATGGGCAGACGATCAAGGATACATTGGAAAAAGAGGGATTCACGGTCGACCTGCAGTTCGCGGATACGGCAGATCAGCAGGTGCAGCAGCTTAAAGATCAGATCAAGGCTGGTCCGAAATGCCTGGTCATTGGTGCGGTCGATGGCGGTGCGTTGACGGATGTGCTGGCTGAGGCCAAAGAGAAGCATATCCCGGTCATTGCCTATGACCGGCTGGTCATGAACACAGGATGCGGTATCTTACTACGCTTCGTATGATAATGAAGCAGTTGGGCAGGCTATGGGTGAATATCTGGAGGCAGCGCTGAACCTCAAGTCCGGGGCCGGACCATTCAACATTGAGGTCTTTGCCGGTGACCCGAAGGATAACAATGCGCATCTGTTCTTTGAGGGATCAATGAAGGTCCTGAAACCTTATATCGACAAAGGGCAGCTGGTCATTCCGTCTAAGGAGACCAGCTTCGATCAGGCGGCTACGAAGGACTGGGATGCCAAGAATGCGACTGCCCGTATGGAGAAGCTGCTGGCAGCTAATCCGGGAACGAGCTATGCGGCCATTCTTTCGCCGAATGATGGTGTAGCCGGTGGTATCCGTGAGGCGCTATCCAAGGGATATAGTGGCTCGTTCCCATTGATTACAGGGACAGGATGCCGAGCCCAAGGCTATTGATGCGATCAGGCAGGGTCAGCAGGCTATCACGATCTACAAAGATCCGGAACTGCTTACAGCTAAATGTGTCCGTATGATCAAGGCCTGTGGTTGAAGGCAGCAAAGCCGGACATCAATGATGTCAGCACTTATAACAACGGCGTTATCACGGTGCCGTCATACCTTTGCATTCCGATGGTTATCGATAAGGATAATGTGGGCCTGGTTCATTGACGTAAGTGCATGAGAGGTTAAGGATAGACCGAAGCATGAGTTATGCTCCGGTCTACTTTTATATAGGGGAGTTTATGGATTTTAGAGACCGGGTAAAAGTTGCAAATCGGCTGAAAACATTTTCAAAACATGAAAACACGCTGAAACGATTTTATCCTATACTATAACCATAGACAACGAAAGACAGTTGATCCAAGGTAATCATCCATTACACAAGAAAGAAAGGGAATCATCATGGACAAACTCATCAAACTGGTAGAGACCATGAAACCTCTTTTCGAAAAGGTTTCCAATAACATCTACCTGAGGGCAATCCGCGACGGCTTTGTCAGCTGTATCCCGGTAATCCTCTTCTCGTCAATTTTCATCCTTGTAGCCTGTGTACCGGAAATCTTCGAGTACAAATGGCCGGATTACATCAGCAGTGTACTTTGGCAGGCTTACAACTTCTCGATGGGTATCCTGGCTATCCTAATGGTAGCAACCATCGCCAAGAGCCTGACCGACAGCATCAACCACAAGCTGCCGAAACTGCGTCAGATCAATGATGTATCGGTTATGATCGTTCTCCATCATCTGCCTGATGCTGCTGGCAGTTGAACCGATGAAAGGCGGCATTTCCACAGAGTTCATGGGCACGAAAGGCCTGCTCTCTGCTTTCGTCGTAGCATTCAGCGTTCCGAATATCTATAAGTTCTTCGTGAAGCGCAACATCACCATCAAACTGCCGGACGAGGTTCCGCATTATATCGCGCAGACCTTCGCCGATCTGATCCCGCTTTCCTTTGCGGTACTGGTCTTCTGGCTCTTCAGCGTGGTGTTCAAGAATACGACCGGCATGATGTTCGGTGCCTGGATCCTTGAAGTATTCAAACCGCTCTTCGTAGCTGCGGATGGCTACATCGGTGTAGCCATCATCTACGGTGCCATGGCTATGTTCTGGTTTGTCGGTATCCACGGCCCATCCATTGTTGAGCCGGCTGTAACGGCAATCTATATCGCAAATATCGAAGCCAACCTGCAGATCGTCAGTGCAGGTGGTCATGCAACCAATATCCTGACGCACCCGACGTCTTACTTCGTAGCCACGATCGGTGGTACGGGTGCAACGCTGATGTTCTGCGCAATGTGCGCCTTCATCGCGAAGTCCAAGCAGCTCAAAGCGGTTGGACGTGCATCCATCGTTCCGGTATGCTTCGCCGTCAACGAACCAATCCTTTTCGGCGCACCAATCGTATTGAACCCGGTACTCTTCGTACCGTTTATCCTGGCTCCAATTGCCAACGTATGGATCTTCAAGTTCTTCGTCGATAATCTGGGCATGAATGCCTTTACCTATATCCTGCCATGGACGACACCAGCTCCAATCGGCTTGATCGTTGGTACTGGTTTTGCTAAGCTGGCCTTTATCCTGGCACCGCTGCTCCTTATCGTCGATACTGTCCTGTACTACCCGTTCTTCCGTGTCTACGATGCACAGCTCGTAGCTCGTGAGACGGCTATCGCCAATGGCGAGATTGACCCGGATGATGAAGAGAGCGAGACGCCAGGCTGATGCTGTCGCTGCCGCTGAGAAACTTGAATCCGGTGATAAACCAATCGAGAATCCGACCGATGAGAAACGCGTACTGGTCCTTTGTGCATCCGGTGCGACCAGCTCCATGCTGGCTAAGGCAATCAGCAAGGGGCGCTGAGAAACGTCAGGCACCAGTTGAGTCCATCGCGATGGCCTTATGGTCCAGCATAAAGACATCATCAATGACTATGACCTCATCATTCTGGCGCCACAGATGGCTTCCATGTATGACGAGCTCAAGCATGACTGTGATGAGCAGGGCGTCAAGAGTGCTACGACCAGCGGCCGTGAGTATGTAGGCTTGACTCGCGATCCGGACAAAGGCTTTGGATTTCGCACTGGCCCTTATGGCAAACTAAGTTTTCGATAGTCCCTGGTATTTCCCCAATACCTTGTTATAAAAACCCCTAAAAGTGAATATGGGATCGGCTTCAAGTCCCTAGAGATGGGGTCGATCCTTATTATTCATGATTAAATGCCAAAATAAGTGATTAATTGAATAATGATGAATATAACAGATCATCAGGCAGCTGGATTGGAAACATGGACACAAGACAGGGTGCTTGATTATCTTTATAGATTAATTGTCACAACATTTCAAAGAGAGATAAGCTTCCTTCACGAAGCGAACTCTGGCAACTCCTTATTGGAGAGAGAAGTAGGAGGAATCATCAATGAAGAAAAAAGCACTGATTGCCGCTGTCCTGGCAGCAACAACTCTGACTGCAACTACGGCTTTTGCCGCACAGAACCCGTTCAAAGATCTGCCGGAAGGCCACTGGGCTATGATGCTGTCACGATGCTGGCACAGGACGGTGTGCTTCGACGGCTATGGTGATGGTAATTTCAATGGCAACAAGCTCATGAATCGCTATGAGATGGCTGAGATCGTCAGCAAAGCAATGGCGAAATATGATGGAGCCAGACCGCAGGATAAAGGCGCAATCAAGAAGCTGGAGCAGGAATTCGGCGCAGAACTGAAAGATATGGATGTAAGGCTGACAAAGGTAGAAAGTGATGTTAATGACTTAAAGAAAGGGATGAAATGGTATGGTGATGCTCGTCTGCGTTACTTTAAAAACAAAAAGATGACCAGTCATTCTGGTGGTGATCAGACTGGTGATAACGCGGTATCAAATTTTGAGAAACGTGTCCGTTTGGGCGTTTATGCTGAAACAGCAAAGAATCTTACCGTGGATGGACGGTTGAAATATGAGGATAATGCATTTGAAAATCGTGGCCCTGGAGAGTGGGCTGGATCGAGTTCTAATATTAATCCATGGGATAACAGTCATCAGAACCAAAATTCATTCCGGTTGGATAAATTTAGTTTAAATTGGAATCATGCAAATACAAAAGTATCGGCTGGACGAACAGAGATCAGCCTGGGGCAAGGATTGATTTATTGGGAAAATCAAGTGGATGGTTTCTATGTACAGCATAAGTTTGGACCTAAGGTAACAGCCATGACAGGATGGGGGGATATTTCTGCAGAAGGGTGGCAGGATGGTAATGTACCAGCTTGGTTTGGAAATATTGCTGTGCAAACCAGCCCTGCAACGAAAGTTACTTTAGCAGGACTTCATACGCAGCATGATAATTATAATTATCGTGATTCAAATTATAAAGCGCAGTCAAAAGATTATAAGTTAAACGAAGTTGCATTAGGGATGAACACGCAGCTGGCTGATAAATGGAATCTTATTGTAGAAGGCATCAGCAATAATTCTGGCCTATATAAAAATACGAAAGGTCTTTGGATGCGTGCAACCTATGGTAAGCAAGTGTGGAACAAAGCGAATACTTGGCAGGTTTATGGTGAGTATTTTGCATTGGGGGGAGGATCTCTTGATGCCAGCTATTGGCCACATCGTCTGAATATTGCTGGTGGTGATTATCTGGGCGGCCATGGTGCTCGTGGATATGGTTTTGGCGCAGGCTACATGCTGGCTCCAAATACGAATTTTGAGGTTACTTACTACAGCCTTAAGCCGTATGATAAGAATAGCGCTGGCTTTGACAGCTACAATAGTGTTGCATATGCTGCTTTGACGTATAGCTTCTGATTACCAGGTAAAATAAACTGGAACTGATGAAAATTATCAGTTCCAGCTTATGCTATCATTTTCGATGAGGTGAAATTATGAGAAAGAATACACTTAAAGCATTGGTCCTTTCTGCCTTGGCTGCGGGGACGTTTGCTTTTGGCATGTCCGCTTCGGAAGCGGCAGTTCAGGTCAACCCGATCCCGAACTTACGTCAGGATTTCATCAAGGGCGCCGATGTATCGATGCTGCCTGAGATGGAAAAACTCGGGGCAAAATTCTATGATGTTGATGGAAACAGATGGATGAGCTCCAGATCATGAAGAATCATGGTATCAACTGGATCCGTGTCCGTATCTGGAACAATCCGCAGGATGGCCCGGGTGGCGGCGGCAATACGACCGAGGCGCGTGCGATCGAGCTGGCTCAGCGTGCCCATAAGATTGGTCTCAAGGTACTGGTTGATTTCCATTACAGTGACTGGTGGGCAGATCCGGGCAAGCAGGTAACGCCGAAAGCCTGGGAAAAGCATGATGAGAAGCAGCTGGTCAAAGATGTCT
>JAKVOG010000016.1 GCA_022482925.1 Selenomonas sp.
CAATAAATGCTCAAGCTCTGTGTTATATTCTCTTCTCAGCTTGTCTACAGTCTTGAAAGTTGCCACCCCAATCCGACAAGGATTTCCCAAGGCTTTTTTAGATCTGCCCAAAGTAAAAAAGGGTAACTGTAGCTGCCCCTAATGCTCCTGCATGAAAATATTGCTTTATTAATTTCATGCCGCCCTGTTTTTTTTAGCATATCCTAAACCAATACATCAACATCCCCCACTTACTAAAACATGATCTCACAAGCATACATTACTTTAATCTTTACACCATAAAAAGATTTTCTTCAATATAAATATTAAATTCACCATCAACAATAGTTGTCTATCAAAGCAAGCCTCTCCGTCCCATATCTTCAAACGCCTCCATCAGTTTCCGATTATCAGAGACAGTGATATGACCGATATGCCCTACACGAAAAACGTTATCTGCATACTGGCCGCCATTTGGACAAACCCAAATTTGATAATCATTCCTTCATCGTGTTAAAAATACTAGTAGCCGACACATTCTTTGGATGAAGCGATGTGACCGCATTCGACATAGACTCCGAAACAAATTCAAATGGTGATTTCGGCATGCATCTAATGAATTTTCTAAATTCTATACTACGCTGCACAATAAGCTTATGTTCTATTGCTACTCCTCCAGCTATTTTCAAACCTTTTAAACGAGCATTAATCTCCAAAAGTGTCGTCACAGCCGGTGTAAATGGCGTCTGTCCACGGTCACCATTTTTGAGTGCCCTCTTCATAGAAAGATACATACAGATTTCATCATTGCGATTCACGCGCTCTAGGGCCTCAGGACTCAAAGCCACAAGAGCAATACCAGGATGAACCGCCAAAGCCTTTTGTGAACCTGTAATCACCGCCCCTGCCCCCAATGCTGACATATCCAATTCATCAGCAATAAAAGAACTGATAGCGTCTACTATTAAAAAAATATGCTCCCGATGACAAAAATCTGCAATAAGCTGCATATCATACAGTGTGCCAGAGGAAGTTTCTCCCATATTGACCAGCAACGTCGTATAACCACAGCCGCTATACTTTTCCAACTGTTTTGCTTTTATCTGTCTGCCAAACTCACACTTAATCTCAGTATATTTCCTATCATGCAATTCACAAAGCTCCACAAATCGTTGGCCAAAGCTACCACCATTGATGACAATTGCCTTATCATCATGTCCCAGCAAATTCATTACACAGGATTCCATAGCACCTGTACCAGAGGTCGTCAAAAAAATGCACCTACTGTCTGCTGGTGCATTCAGAAAATCAAGCATCAAACGCTCATTCTCAAGCATAACATTAGAGAACTCTGTTGTCCTGAAATACGGTGAAGATTGCCCTCCGATCTCTAAAACATCCGCTTTACTCATCACTGGGCCAACTGTAAAATTAAGCATTTATTTCTCCTTCTATTTGAAACCATGTCCATTACATTATGAGTGACTATTTACAGATTTCAATGACATCTATTCCTTGATAGAAATCCTGAATAACTTTTGTTATTGCACTTGTAATTTCCGGTAAGACATTTCCTTCATCTCTTTTTTCACTTACAGAACGCACAAACTGCACAATCATGTTACGTATTCCCTCACCTTTCAACTGATAAAAGAACTTACGATTATCCCTTGGATCTTCAAATCTCGCTTCAAAATAGTCAGTCTTCCACCATGGCGCCGGTACAAAAATATATCCTTTCGTACCACTGATGATTAATTCTCCTTCTGACTTAACACCTTTACCTACCCTCAAAGATGCCACAGCTTCCGGATATATAAAATCAATTTTCGTAAATGAATCTATCTTATACCTTTTTACAGATTTCTCTTCCCCTATATCATCCACTGTATCCCCCTTGTAAAACATGGTTTTAATAGACTTAGATTCATAAGCCGTCCCCAGAAGCTTGAAAATAGCCAACAGAGCCTGCGGCCCCCAATCGCAGAGGCTCCCCACTGAATTCCCATCCAGCTTTGCCAGACTAGTTACAGCCGCATCTACAGAGGCAATCCTACCAATCAAGCCACTTTTCAACATAACAACCATCCGTTGAAAAGCCACCGTATAAGCTGTTTTCAGCGATTCCATCAAAACTAGGTTCTTTGACTCGGCCAACGCCAAAAGCTCAAGGTAATCTGCTTGAGCCAAAGTAATTGGAGACTCACAAATAACGTGAACATTATATTCCAAAGCTCGTTGAATTAACGCATACCGTTCATATGGACTGCTTTGTATATAAACAGCCTCTACATTTGCCAATAGTTCATCATAATTATTAGTGATTAAATCTAAGTTTTTAAAATAATCCGGTAATTCACTTATGGAACTAGTACAAACACCTGTGAATTCCAAGCCGTTGACATATCCGCCTTCTCGCAAAAACTTCTCAATGACAGAACTAGATTCACCAACCACCCCCATCCTAATATGCTGTTCGTCCGAACGAAGCTCCGTACTAGATACTCCCTTGGTACGTGGCAAATAAACTACTTGGCAGTATTCATTCAGATAATCAAAATGACCTTCCCAGTCAGACCCGACCGTAAAAATATCCACACCGTAGCGCTGAATATCGTCTATCTTCTGTCCCTGATATTCCTCAACAACAATGAGATCAGCTATTCCTGTTTCCTTGACAGCAGCAATCCGATCTGTCAACGATTGCTTGACATTAATCTTCCCCCGGTTTACATCAAAATCCTCAGAAGTAATTCCCACAATCAAAAAATCGCCCAAAGCCTTAGCATGCTGCAAAAGACGTATATGACCATAATGAAGACAATCATAGGTGCCATAGGTTATTACTTTTATCATTTGTCTCTACTCCATCCATATTGTAATATTTCGACCTCGTACAACCCTGCATACTTATAAACATGCAAAGAACAACATTCCAACTCAGTTAAATACTCCATATGATTGTCCTATATAGCTGTTGGGAACTCGTCATAAACCTAGAAATATACATCTTCATAGCTACATAATTAGCATGAATAAAATTCTATACCTTTTCTACATAATAATCATGATGTGGTATCCGCTCTTTTTCAGACGGAAGTTTCATATAGTCTCCATACAACTGTCTTAATATCTCATCAAACCTCTTTGGCCCTTTAAACTTATTCCCTTCAAAATCAATATATACACTTTCTTTGAATAACTCTCTATCATAGATTTCAACTTCATCATACGTTCCCCATATCAAATTGCCTATATATTTAGTTTTATCATAAGGTTTTCTTGATACCCGTCTTAACTGTTTTTGAAAAAATCCCTTTCCTATTGCTTTGCTAAGGATATAGAACGGAAGCTTCACACTTTTCATAAAAAAAGATTTTGTATGCCCTATTTCAAAATATTTTCTTGTTGACTGAAAGCAAAGCGATGACAATACTACGCCTTTACGCCAGCCACTTACAGCTTCTTTCCAGGTATCGCCCATACCATCATATGGATAAATATCTACAAAAACTCCCATACCATATGGTTTTTCGTTATCCATTACGATTTTATATCTATCATCCGAAACTCTTGCTATCATATATGGATATTCAAGACAGTTTTCCGAATTAAACAATCTGATATGGGGATGTTTTGACTCATACTCTTTAAAACTTACACAAAACTTATCATAATCCGGTCTTGGCATCATTATATCTATATCATCATCCCATGGGATAAATCCTTTATGTCTTATAGCACCAAGTAATGTGCCAAACATTAAATAATATCTTATATTATTCTGTTCACATATTGATGCAATTAATTTTAATATCTCCAAAGATATCTTCTGTGTTTCTCTCAGTGTTAGTCTCTTATTTTCATCATTTGATTTAAACTTCATTCAAAAACCCCTCTTAATAGCTGATCAAAAACTACAAATTATATATATCAATTATAATTTTTTCATTACACTTAAATTAATTGTTAAATCCATCTTTCTCAGTTATGAATTGATTTTCATAACAATTAGCTATAAACGACCAACTATAGGCCTCACGCACACGCTTCTTTGCAAGTTCTCCATAATGTCTTCGCTCTTCCTCATCCATCATATCCGCCTGCTCTAACAGAGATTTCAGACTTCCAACAGCTTTTGACCAGTACATTCCCCCGTTCTCTGCCACTTCACGGTTAAAACCGACATCTAATAGTAAATTAAGTTCTGTACTTCCTAAAGCCTCCAGCAAACTAGGATTCGTACCGCCTACTTCATGCCCATGGATATAGCCATAAGCCTGCTCTCGAATTTTTTTCAATAAATCCGGATCATAGACTGTACCCACAAATTTTATACGGGAATCCAAGCTAAAACCTAATTTACTATCTAGTTTTTGCAGGAACTTATCATCTTTAGTTGTAATAATTGCAAAATTACGCTTGCTATTACTCAACATAAACTCACGAATCATAGTTTCAAAATTATTTTCAGGCACAAAACGACCAACTACTAAATAATACTGTCGTGGTTGTAATCCCCACTGCTGATACCAAGTAGAAAGATTTATATCATTATCTTCTAGAGATGATTTCCTTGTCTCCGCACCATATGCTATATAAGTAGTTATAGGCCGGTAAGCAGCATAAGTTTTTTGTATATACTTCTCGATATTCTTACTGTCGCAAATCAATAAATCCGCATACTTTACCATCAACTGTTCAGACTTTTTCCAATACCAACGTACTGGTTTTGACCACTTATCTCGCATCCACTCGTGCCCATCTGGATTAACAAAAAGTCTTCCACCCAAGCTGTGCAATTCCCGTGCATACTTTCCAATAAATGGACCGATTCTACAAGCCAATACATAAATAATAGGGTGCACGATCTTATTTTTTCGTATGTAATCCAAACAATTTCTTATCGCATAACAATCATATAGGACAGCTTGACCAGGTCCAACTTCTGGTACTTTAACCTTAAAACATTCTGCATCATGATATACAAATTGCTCAGGCATAACAGCAATTTTCTTGGAAACTCCACGCCCATTTGCCTTACATGCAACATGATATTTTATTCTACTCAAATGCTGATGATATTCCGTCAGCTTATCCACAAAAGTTTCATAACCACCATAGGATCCAGGGATACCCTTAGAGCCAACGATAAACACATGTTGATAGTTTTCGCTAATAGTCAATATTAAAAATTCCTTTCTATTTGGACATTGATAAAATCTATTCCCAATTTATTATTAGCGTTCTTTTGCCAATCCGCCAACATTCCGTATAATGTCTAATCACAAGTATAAATCACTAAATATTTTCTTGTTATTTTTGCTCCAAAGACTCATAATCCTCAGCTTCATAGTGAATGACCTGCGCTCCAGCATTTTCAAACTCAAACGGAATATACAATAATTCACGCAGAGCCTGCTTCACAGCCTGACGCTTCTCTGCTTGCACATAGAATACCAAGAATCCACCACCACCAGCACCGAGTAGCTTTCCTCCCAGAGCCCCAGCTTGTATCCCACGTCGATAAAGGTCATCAATGCTATCACTACTGACCGCACTGCCAGTCTTACGCTTCAACTGCCAGGTATGATCGAGTAAGCGACCAAAGTCATCTAAATCGCAGGTGATATCCGTCAAGATTTTTTCAGCATCATTGACTAGGCTAAGCATTTCCTGTAAACGAGCAATCCTTGCGACCTTGCTTTCTCCTTTTGCTACATTGGCTGTCTGAATAGCAGCTGAGAACCGAGTAAACCCAGTAAAAAACATCAGCAAATTTTTATTCAGCTGATGCTTACGAACTGGTGCAATAATGACAGGATGAACCTCGTATTGATCATCATTGAAATCAATTCTATTAAATCCACCAAAAGCAGCAGCCACCTGATCCTGCCAACCGCCAGCCTCGTGACAGAGCGTGCGTTCAACACAAATAGCTTCATTAGCTAACTTGCGCTTATCCACATATTTTCCTTTCAAACAGTAAAAGGCGTTCAACAGCCCCACTGCAAAAGAAGAACTAGTGCCCAAACCGCTACGCGCTGGTAGGTCTGCATCATAAGTCAAACGCAATTCATGCATATCCAGCATCTGCATTGCATTGCGAATAAGCGGATGCTCAATATCCTTGTATTCATTGGCATATTCCATTTTTGAATAAGTCAAATGCGTTTTATAATCAAAAAAACGCGGCAAATGCCGCACGGTTACATAACAGTATTTGTCAAATGTCGTGGATAAAACCGAACCACCATATTCATTAAAAAACTCCGGCATATCCGTACCACCACCGAAAAAAGACATTCTAAAAGGTGTCTGTGTAATAATCATCTATATTCTTGCTCCTCCTGAAAAACGCGCCTCAATTCAATACGCCCCCCTACCCGCAAACACAGTTGTAAAGGTTTTTGTCAGATACATTAAGTCAAGCCATATCGACCAATTACGCACATACCAAACATCCATCTCCACGCGCTCAGCAAATGTTGTATCATTACGTCCATTTACCTGCCAGTAGCCAGTGATACCTGGCACTGTCTGCTCAATAATCCCCAGATTGGCGCCGATATCAGTCTTCTCCCTAGGCAGGTACGGTCTAGGGCCGACGAGACTCATATCGCCTAATATCACATTAAACAGTTGAGGCAGTTCATCCAAGCTGTATTTGCGCATCCACACACCAGCCCTAGTAACCCTTGGATCATAGCCGCGCAGTTTAGCATAAGTATCCCATTCCTGCTGCTTATCAGGATGAGCAGTCAAATATCCTTTCAATAACCTATCACTGTCCATATACATGGAGCGAAACTTATAACATTTAAAAGTCTTACCGTCCTTACCAATCCTGCCTGCATTAAAAAAGACTGGACCTTTGGAGTCCAGCCTGATATATAATGCAAGAATAAGCAAAATCGGCGAAATAACTAAAATACCAAAAAAAGTACAAACTAAGTCAAATACTCGCTTGTAAATTCGATTACGACGAATCGCTAAATTATTATTCAAGCCAAGCATCAGCATACGTTCATTAAAAAGGTTGTCCACAGTAATGCTAGCCATCGGAGTCTCAATAAGATCTGGTATATATTTAATATTCCGAACGTAGAGCTGAATATTTTCGATAAGCCTCGTAAGCTTTTCCTTGTCCAGTCCAGGGATAGCAATAACCACTGTCTGTACTCCAGTTTTTTTGATAACTTTCTCTGCTGCACTGATATTACCAAACAGCGGATATTTCTCCAGCAGTTCCGGCACAATCGGATGGTCATCGAGAAAGCCGATAACTCGATAGCGGAAGCCACTATCCCCTTCAAAGCATCGTATCAGCCGCTTAGCTGTCTTACCAGCACCAATGATTAGTACCGGCACCGTCATCAAATTGTGCGTCTTCAGGAACTTACGAGTGATGACTCGAAACAATACCAAATTCGCACAGATGAAAAATGGTGTCAACAGCATGTATACACGTGGAACATCTACGCTAAGTTTAACGAAAAACAATAAGATGATACAGACTATCGTGCCATAGAGCACTGATTCCACTATTTTCTTAACATCCATAATCAAGGGCCGCATCCGGGTGTAGGATCGGAAACTTCCCAGAAAAAGTACAAACAATAATGGTATCCACAAAAGCACATAACTGCTAGAATAGATATGCATTCCCCCATCCAGCAACCAATGCAATAAAAAGCTTTCTCCTTCAGCGAGCAAAATAGCTGTATAATCTGTGATCAGCAATACCAACGGCAGTAAATATCTGCCTAATAACACAGATCTATTTTTTAACAACTTCCCCTTCTCCTCTACAGTAAACCATATTTTGCAACTCCCCAATATAAAAATTAACTAGTACAGAGTATTATCAGAATTCTATCTCTTTAAAGATTTTTTAGAATTATTGCCTATTTTAACAACTATTCTCATATTTATTTCAGTTCTTTTCTATAGATAGCAAAAGCATACATAAAAGATATCAGCCCCCCCACCAATACCCCCACACCTGCAATCAATTTCTTTCTTGGAGTGGTAGGCTTGTTCAAATCTGGCAAATCAGCCGGATCGATAATCTGGATATCCATGGATCCCATAGCTTCCTGAATCTTGTCCTGCTCACACTGCTTGACAAGATTCAGATAAACCTCGTTTTTGATCTTGGCATCACGATCAAGCTGCATATAGGTCATGACCGCATCTGGAAACTGGCCCATCTGCTTCTCTTTCTCGCTGCGTTTTGCTGTGATGGCCGCTACGCTGGCACTGGCCGCACTGGACTGCGCCTGGGCAAGGGCCTGGCTCTTCAGGAGTTCACTCTGTGCCGGATTCAGCGTAGCAGCATTAGAGTCAACCGCTGCAGACACTTCCTGGGACAGCGACTGCTGGAGTTCATTAAGCTGCTGCTGTGCGGCAATTACCGATGGATGATTATCCGTGTAATGCTGACGTAGGCCAACGAGCTCGACTTCCTTCGCTACAATCTGGCTGCGGATGCTCTGTACGGTACTATTATCGTTGATATTGTAGGCTTTGGCCCCCTCCTTCTGCTCCCCCAGTTTGCTTGTGGCCGTATCATATTGTGCCTGAGCAGACTTCTGTTGGACCTCCATGTCACTAATGGCCTTGTCATAGGCATTGAGCTGTTCAATCGCTAGTTTTGCCTGATCATTCGGACTATACATCTTGTTCTCTTTCGAGAATTCTGCCAGCTTCTGAGCTGCATCATCAGATTCCTGTTTTGCTGCATCGATGCGGTCACTGAGGAATTTGACCAGCAGACTCTGTGTCTGCTGATTCATGTTTGTCTGCATAAGCAGGAAGTTATCCACCACACCTTGCGAGATCTGCTGTGCCTCTTCCGGAGTCTTCCCCTTCGCCGTAACAGTGATCAGATTTGTCTGCTTGGTGTTTTCTATTTTCAGGATAGACTTGGCAAACTCTGCCACGTCCGGCTTTGATTTCTCATCTTTCCATTCCAAACTGTCAATGATAGGCTGCAGGACCGTCCGTGATTTCATGAGCTCAATATAATTAGTGGGCGAACCTTGTGAGCTGCTTCCTCCAATGTTGTTACCCATGGCTGCCGCCATTGCTGATGCACCACTAACATCCTTACCTGCACTACGGGTCTGGACCAATGTTGTGGATTCATACTGCTTGGGCAGCATAAAAGCAACGATTATCGCAATCACTGTGCAAATCACAACAATACCAACTGTCACCTTTTTTCTTTCCCACATGATCTTGATGATCCGACCAAGGTCAATCGTCATTTCTTCATTTTCCATTTACCTTCTTCGCTCCTCGCATAATATACTTTATAAACTTATGGATAATACCTATCAAATATCAATTCCCCGATCTCGTATCGCTTTGCATCCTGATGCCCACATGTATGTTATGCACGCCAAATACATCCACATCAAGGATGGCTTTCCTGTTGTTGTAATCGATCCGGGTCACGTATGGGGCCAGTTTCAAGAGGGGACCGCTGATCACTTTCAGAGCTTCATCGGGGTTCCCTCTGGCTATGGATATGTCTCCTGGCTGCAGGTCTTTCCGCTTCATGATGCTTACCAGGCTGGCTGGCAGGATCAGTCTGGCCGGCTTGTCTTTGTCCTGCCGTAGTTCTTTCAGGCTGAGGCTGCAGAGCATGTCCATGAAGTTCTTTTCCTGCTCGTTCAGGGGGACGAAATTGTAGTCCCCATCGTGGAGCAGGTTCGAGAGCTTGGGAACGGACTTCAGCTCAAAGAATATCTGCTCGGGATCACTGCATCGCAAGAAGAGGTAGCTGGAGAACAGGTCCCGTACTTCTTTCCGCCGTTTGCCCTGGACACGCTTATAGACGACTTTTTGCGGGATGAACATGCTGGCTGCATCGATATCCGGCAGGATGGTCTGGATAAGGTGCTGCAGCATACGCTCATTTCCTGTGAGTGTATAGATGGCAAAAATGCTTGAGGTGTCCAAGCTTCGTTCCTCCCCCATTCTAAAAAAGGACATAGCTTCCCATTCGCCCGACGTATAATTGTCGCGCAATTCAAGAATGCTATGTCCGGCACATGCTTCGCGAGTACTCAAAAGTTGCGGGCGCTGCTGTGTGTCATTTGTCTGCTGCAGTCTGATCTGGTGATTGCTTCATGATCTGATCAACTGATCTGCACGGTTGCATCATATTTCCCTTTCTTGTAAGTCTCTTGCCTGCACCTTTGTACCGCAGTCCCTCCGTTTCGTTCATTTTTACTTGCAATCTGCGCGATAGGACTTTTATCAAAAGGTGTACATTTTGGCATAGATTATTGCAAGTTCCATTATATCAAACTCATAGTGCCATGTCTACCTTTTTGCACCCTTTTATGTAGCAAAAGTATAGTTTTGAGATTTAGACAATTTAGTTAAGTGCAAAATGCACATTTTGATACAGGTGTCTTTATGTACGCTTTTTGATACGAAAAAGGCCTCATCAACTACGATGATAAATCGCAGTTGATGAGGCCTTTGTTTTTCCTTTATTCGGCAGGGTCCAGTTCTCTCAGGCGTCGATAGAAGGTAGCCCGGCTGATCTGACATTTCTTCAGCAGGTCTTTCATCGGGAGCTGGTTCTGCCGCCATTGTGTGACGAGGTTAGTAAAGTTCTTGGGGATGGCTGCCTCAGGACGGCCAAAGCGGACGCCTTTGGCTTTGGCGGCGAGGATGCCCTGCGCCTGACGCTTGCGGATGTTGTCGCGCTCAGATTCGGCAACAAAGGACAGGATCTGCAGGACAATGTCCGATATGAAGGTTCCCAGCAAGTCTTTGTACTGCCTGGTATCGAGCAGCGGCATGTCAATGACACAGATGTCTATGCCTTTTTCTCCGGTCAGATAGCGCCATTGTTTTTGGATTTCCTTATAGTTGCGTCCGAGACGGTCGATGCTGAGAATGTACAGGAGGTCGCCCTGCTGCATCTTCCCGATTAGGTTCTGGTAGTTCGGCCGCTCGAAGTCTTTGCCGGACTGCTTGTCGAGATAGATGTGCTTCTCAGGGACCTGCAGTCGCTGCATGGCTGCGAGCTGACGGGCCTCGTTCTGGTCGACGCTGGATACGCGGATATAGCCGTAGATCTTGTTCATGTATGATTTTCCTCCTATTGATTCCTTCTAAATCCTTTTCTCTCAATAGAAGTACATTCGTTCCTGTCGCAAAAAGCAACAATTAGACAAAAAAGACCGCTGTACAGGCAAGAACGATCTTGTGTACAACGGTCTTTTTCATGCGTTCCGATTAGAGAAACGACTTAATGCTTATTTACCAGCCAGGTTTTTGTAGCCTTCATAGCGGGTCTGTGCATCTTTCTGAGTCTTCTCGAAGAGAGCATCTGCTGCCTCTGGGAAGGAGCGTTTCAGGTTGATGTAGCGGTTCTCGCCCATGAGGAATTCCTGGAACTTCGCGAAGTCCGGCTCTTTGGAGTCGAGGCTGAAGGCATTCTTGTCCGTGCCAACCAGTTCCGGGTTGTAACGGTAGTTTGCCCAGTAACCGCACTCAACTGCGAGCTTCTGCTCGAGCTGGCTGCAGCCCATGCCTTTGCGGATGCCGTGGTTGATGCACGGTGCATAGGCGATGATGAGGGACGGGCCATGATAAGCCTCGGCCTCGCTGATTGCTTTGAGGAGCTGGTTGTGGTCAGCGCCCATAGCAACCTGAGCAACATAGACGTAGCCGTAGGATTTGGCCATCATGCCGAGATCCTTTTTCTTCGTCTTTTTGCCGGATGCAGCGAACTGTGCGATTGCAGCCGTCGGCGTGGATTTGGATGCCTGGCCGCCCGTGTTGGAGTAGACCTCGGTATCAAATACGAATACGTTGACGTCTTCACCGGATGCGAGGACATGGTCAACACCGCCGTAGCCGATATCATAAGCCCAGCCGTCGCCGCCGAAGATCCACTGGGAACGTTTGACGAAGTAGTCTTTGTTCTCATAAATCTTGTTCAGGAGCTCGTCGCTGCCCTTTTCCGCTTCCAGCAGAGCCGTCAGCTTGTTGGCGCGATCGCGGCTGCCTTCGCCGTTGTTGAGGTTCTCTACCCAGTCGTTCATTGCAGCCTGGAGGTCTGCGCTGCCTTTGCCTGCTTCAACAGCAGCCTTGGCATCTGCAGCCAGGGAGTCACGAACGGATTTCGTGCCCAGGAACATGCCCAGACCGAACTCAGCGTTATCCTCGAAGAGGGAGTTTGCCCAAGCCGGGCCATGACCCTCGTGGTTCTTCGTGTACGGCATAGCCGGTGCACTGCCGCCCCAGATGGAGGAGCAGCCCGTAGCGTTGGCTACCATCATGCGGTCGCCGAACAGCTGCGTGATGAGTTTTGCATACGGCGTCTCGCCGCAGCCAGCGCATGCGCCGGAGAATTCGAAGAGCGGCTGCTCGAACTGGGAACCCAGCGGAGTGGTCTTCTTCATCGGGTTCTTCTTCGGTGCGACTTTCTTCGCGTCTACACCATAGTCGAAGTATGCCTGTTTAGCCTTGAGATCGTCATCCAGCGGCGTCATATCGAGCGCCTTGACCGGGCAGACCTGCGCGCAGTTGCCGCATCCCAGGCAGTCCATCGTGGATACAGCGATCGTGAAGTTGACGTCTTTGTACTGTTTGAGCTGCTTGGACGGGTAGCCAGCCGGAGCTGCTGCCTTCTCGGCATCGGTCGTGAGTACCGGACGGATCGTAGCATGCGGGCAGACCAGCGAACACTGGTTGCAGCCGATACATTTCTCAGCGTTCCAGACCGGAACATTGATTGCCGTGCCGCGTTTCTCGTAAGCAGAACCGCCAACCGGGAATGTACCATCAGCCATCTCGCCATGGAATTTGGAAACCGGCAGTTTCTCGCCTTCCTGACGGTTCATGACATCCTGGACTTCCGTGATGAATGCCGGTACCTTCTTCTCCGCTGCCTTTCTCATCCTCTGCACTGGCCCAGTCAGCCGGTACGGTGACGAGGTGCAGGGCATCGATACCTTTATCAATGGCGCCGTTGTTCATGTCAACGATCTTCTGGCCTTTCTTGCCATAGGAGGTGACTACTGCGTCCTTGAGGTATTTGACTGCCGTCTCGGTCGGGATGATGTTTGCAATCTTGAAGAATGCAGACTGCATGACCATGTTGAAGCGGCCGCCCAGACCCAGCTCCTTTGCGATCTCTACTGCGTTAACCGTGTAGAATTCGATGTTGTTCTTAGCGATGTAGCGTTTCATGTAAGCCGGCAAATGCTTGGTGAGTTCTTCATCAGACCATACCGTATTCAGCAGGAACTTGCCGTTCTTCTTCAGGCCGGCCAGCAAGTCGTATTTGTAGACGTAGGACTGCTGGGAGCAGGAGATGAAGTCTGCATTGTTGATGAGATACGGGCTCGTGATCGGCTGTTTGCCGAAACGCAGATGGGACATCGTGATACCGCCGGACTTCTTGGAGTCATAAGCGAAGTATGCCTGAGCATACATATCCGTCTTGTCGCCGATGATCTTGATGGCGCTCTTGTTTGCACCGACCGTACCATCAGAGCCGAGGCCCCAGAACTTGCAGGCCGTCGTGCCTTCCGGCGTCAGGTTGACATCGCTCATGACCGGAGCCAGGCTCAGGTTCGTGACATCATCGTCGATACCGATCGTGAAGCCATCGATTGGAGCGTCTTTCTTGAGCTCATCGAATACAGCGAAGATCTGATCCGGCGTCGTGTCTTTGCCGCCGAGACCGAAGCGGCCACCGACGATGACCGGATTGAGGTCGGAGTTGTAGAAAGCAGCTTTGACATCGAGATAAAGCGGCTCGCCCAGAGCGCCCGGCTCTTTCGTGTGATCAAGAACAGCGACTTTCTTGACCGTCTTCGGCAGATATTTGAAGAAATGTTCGAGGGAGAACGGACGATAGAGATGTACGGACAGCAGGCCGACTTTCTCGCCGTTCTTGTTGAGGTAATCCACCGTTTCCTGAACAGCCTGGCAGACCGAACCCATAGCGATGATGATGCGATCTGCATCCTTTGCGCCATAGTAGTCGAACAGGTGATGCTCACGACCCGTGATCTTGGCCATGTCAGCCATTGCTTCCTCGACGAGCTGCGGCAGTGCCTGATAATAGGTGTTGGACGCTTCGCGCTCCTGGAAGTATACATCCGGGTTCTGAGCCGTGCCGCGGATAACCGGATGATCCGGGTTCAGTGCGCGGCGGCGGAATGCTTTGACAGCATCCCAGTCGAGGATCTTGGACAGATCATCGTAGTCGACCATTTCGATCTTCTGGATCTCATGGGACGTACGGAAACCATCAAAGAAGTTGATGAACGGTACGCGGCCTTTGATTGCTACGAGATGAGCAACCGCAGCGAGGTCCATGACCTCCTGTACGCTTGCCTCAGCCAGCATTGCACAGCCAGCCTGACGAGCAGCCATGACATCCTGGTGATCACCGAAAATGTTCAGGGAATTGGTAGCGAGTGCACGGGCGGAGACGTGGAATACGCCTGGCAGCAGCTCACCGGAAATCTTGTACAGATTCGGGATCATCAGCAGGAAGCCCTGCGATGCCGTATATGTAGTAGTCAGGGCGCCAGCCTGCAGCGAACCGTGAACGGCGCCTGCTGCACCAGCCTCGGACTGCAGTTCGATGACGCGGACTTTCTGTCCGAAAAGGTTTGTTCTGCCCTTTGCAGCGTCCTCATCTACATGCTCAGCCATCGGTGAAGACGGCGTGATCGGATAGATTGCCGCAACGTCGGTGAAAGCATAGGAGATGTAGGCAGCAGCCTGGTTGCCGTCCATCGTTTTCATCTTTTTGCTCATGTTTTGTTTTGCTCCCCTCTAAATTGAAATACTAGAGAATACCGTTAGATCACAGCCAGCTTATCGCTTTTATGTGAACCGGTCAATGAGAAACATCACTGCATAAAAATTCGTATTTTATGCATATTTGATATCCCTGCTGACCACCCACATCCTGTTCTCTTACACAATGCTTATTATACACCGTAAAAAAACGATTGTAAACACGAAAGAATGGCTTTTTTGCTAGAAAAAGGGGTTGCGCTTTTTTTCACACAACCCCTGATATAGCCGGTACTTATCATATCCATAAACACACGAGAGATGAATAAGAATTTTACCCATAAATTTTTATACAAAGTCGATTTATCCGAATTCTTATTGTTTCGTATTCTCACGACTATGCCGGTATCCATAAACAAAATAGATCAGGCAGCCAATCGCACTCCACACCCAGAAACGCTCCCACGTCATGCTGGAAAGATTATACATGATGTATGCGCAGCTCAAAATGGAAAGCGTGCCCATAACGTAGACTGCCGGGCAGCGGAACGGCCGCTTGGCCTCTGGATACTTATGCCGCATCATCATAACTCCTATTGATGATATGATAAAAGCAAACAAAGTACCGACACTGCACATTTCTGCAACCACATTGATCGGCGTGAAGCCGGAAATGGCAGCTACACCGACACCAACCAGTATCGTGATGCGATGCGGTGTTGCATATTTTGGATGAATCTTGCAGACAGACTTTGGGATGAGGCCGTCACGGCTCATCGCAAAAAAGGCCCGGGTCTGGGCATACATCATGACCAGCAGAACGGTGGTAAGACCGGCAATCGCACCAGTCCCCACTACAGCAGATCCGAAGCGATAGCCCAGCTCGCGCAGGACGAAGGCAACCGGCTCCGCATTATCCAGCTGCGTATACGGTACGTTGCCGGTCATCACAGCCGTAACCGCGATATAGAGCAGTGTGCAGATCATCAGGGAGCCGATGATGCCGGTCGGCATGTCATGAGCCGGATTCTTCGTCTCCTCTGCGGCGGTAGCAATGGAATCCACCCCGAGGTAGGCAAAGAAGATAACCGCCGCGCCAGCTGAGACACCCGAAAAACCGAACGGCATGAACGGTTCCCAGTTTGCCGGGTTGACCGACGGACCAGCGAGGAACAGGAAAATGAAGATGGCCAGTAACTTGACCCCCACCAGAACTTTGTTAACCGTGACACTTTCTTTTACACCGCGCACCAGCAGGAAGGTCAGGAACAGGGTGATCAGGATAGCCGGCAGATTGACTACTCCCCCATCCGCCGGCACCATGGTCCATTCCGCCGGCAACGTGACGCCGGCTGATTTAAGCAGACCGGTCACATAGGCGGACCAGCCACCGGCTACCGCGCTGGCTCCGACCGAGTACTCGAGAACCAGGTTCCAGCCGACCAGCCAGGCCAGAAATTCGCCCACCGAAGTATAGGCATAGGCATACGCACTGCCGGCAACCGGGATCATCGAGGCCAGCTCGGAATAGGCCATGCTGACAAAGCCACAGGTGATGCTGGCCATCAGGAACGACAGGATCAGGGCCGGTCCGGCATATTTAGCCGCCGCCACGCCTGTCAGGACAAATATCCCTGTGCCGACGATCACGCCGATGCCCAGCAGTGTCACATCCAGCGAGCCCATGGCCCGCTTCAGATGCGATTCCGCAGCGTCACTCTGATATTCGGCAATACTCTTTGTGCGAAAAATCCCCACACCGATTCACTCCTCAATTTGTATTTTCACGATAAACATACTGTGCTATTATACCATACTACTGGACAAAAACAATAAAAAATAATGTAACAATGCAACACGCCCTCTCATTTTCCGGCAAAATATGATTAAAATACTATCTATAGAAGGAAGGATTTAGCAGGGCTATGTCGAAATAATCAAATAATAGTTTATGGGCAATCGATGTGAGTAAATTGGGAGCGTGAACGAAGAATGATCAAGAACATGACAATCTATGTGATCCTGAAGCTGGAATATGGCAAGGGACAGGAAAACGTCTATTCCAGCATCCTCAATGTATCCTCCAGTAAAAGCACGGCTGAGACCTTCAAGGAACACTATGAAGAGGAATTCGCCGACGAGATGCAGAAGGAGCATGATGGCCGCTATGTGTCCATCCACATGCACAAGGCACTGGTCCAGCTCGATGACGAAATCATCGCCCCGGATATGTTCATCCGCTTCATCGGGGACAAGAAGATGAAGGAAAAATTCTAAAGGCAGATTTCATAGAAAAAAAGACCAGCTCATTGAGCTGGTCTTTTCATTTCGATATAAATGGTCGGGATGACAGGATTCGAACCTGCGGCCTCCTCGTCCCGAACGAGGCGCGCTACCAAGCTGTGCCACATCCCGACAACAGAAATTAGTATACTACGAATCAGATTCCAGCGCAACCCCTTTTTCCGCTTTTCTGTGCTTTTTTTTCGCAAAGAACAGGAAAATGATAGGAATGACGATCAGGGTGAATACGGTCGAGGTCAGCAGGCCGCCGATGATTACCCAGGCCATGGAGACGCGGGTCTCGGAGCCGGCGGTCATCGCGAGGGCTGTCGGCATCATGCCCACCATCATGGTGATGGTCGTCATGAAGATTGGCTTGAGGCGGACGCGGCCGGCCTCGATAACAGCCTCGAGTGCGGTCTTCCCACGGTCCATGAGCGTCAGCGTATAGTCGATGAGCAGCGTACCATTCTTGGCTACGATACCATCCATGACCAGAATACCGATCATCGAGTAGAGATTCAGGGTATTGTGTGTCAGGAAGAGCAGCAGGATGGAGCCAATCAGCCCCAGCGGCAGTGAGAACATGCGGATGAATGGCGTGATGATGGATTCATACAGCACGGCCAGCAGCATGTAGATAAGTACCAGCGCCAGGAACAGCGCACTCAGGAGATCGGAGAAGGTCTCATCCATACGGGTCGCCTGCCCTTTGAACTGATAGGTCACGCCGTCGCCCAGTTTGGCATCCTTGAGCGCTTTCTTCACATCGTTGGTGACATCGCCGATGGGGCGTCCGCTGAGATTCGCGCCAATCTGGATTGAGCGCTGCTTATCCACCCGGCGGATGCTGACCGGTCCCCGCCCTTTCTTGATCTCGGCTACATCGCCCAGATAGATGAGCTTGCCATTGGCCGAGATCGGCACATGGGAGACATCCGATGGCTTATAGCCATCCGCTCCCTTGAAGCGTACCTTGATATCGGTATCCTGCCCACGGTTCAATACATCATTCTTGAGTGCACCAGCCGAAATGCCGGAGATAGCCGACGAGAACGCCGTATCGACATCTGCCAGGGAAGTCCCGTAGGTCTTAAGCTTCTGCCGGTCTACGGTAAGCTGCAGTTCCGGGATTCCCTCAATATAAGAACTGTTGACATCGGTGACGCCCTTGATATCATTCCGGAGAATGTTCGTCACACGATCTGCCGCTGCATTGAGCTCGTCGTTGTTGTTGCCGCGAAGCTCAATCTGCAGGGCCCCGCCGCCATTGGTCGCGCCACCGCCACCGGAAATACCGGCCACGCTGGTCTGTGTCTCGGCTACGCGGACATCAGCCTCCTTGATATCCTCCGCCAGTTCACGGACATCATTGGCGACCTGCCAGACAGACCGCGAACGATCCTGCCGATCGACCAGCTGCACCTTGATGCGGCCTTCATAGGCATTGGAGCCACCGGCCTGGGACATATAGTATTTGACCTCGGGGATGGTTGCCAGCTTGTCCTCGATCCGCTTGACGACCCGATTGGTCTCATCAGCCGAGGAACTGACCTGCCCCTGGATGTTGATTGTAAAACTTGATTCATCCGTCTGTGGCATATATTCGGAGCCCACCAGTCCCAGTGGCACCATGGAAATGGTGCCGACGAAGATCACCGTGATCACAACCAGCAGTTTCTTCTGATGCCCCAGGCTCCAGCGCAGGATCCGTTCATAATATTCTACGGCTGCATTCTCGATCCGGTCCATAAAGTCCCAAAGCTTTTTCTTATCCGGATGGTACCCCCCACGGAAGAACCGTGAGGCCAGCATCGGAGTCAGCGTGAAGGAAACGAACAGCGAGAAGAAGCCGGCAAAGACAATGGTCAGACCGAACTGCCGGAAATACTGACCGGTCATGCCCTGCATGAACGCAATCGGCATGAATACCGCGGCATCGCAGAGCGTGATGGCAATGGCTGCCATACCGATCTCATTTCGTCCGTTCTCAGCCGCAAGCTTCGGGGCCTCGCCCATTTGAAGATGCCTGGTGATATTCTCCAATACGACGATGGAGTCATCGACCAGGATACCGACACAGAGCGTCATACCCATCAGCGACATCATATTAAAGGTAAACCCTGCCAGATACATGACGAAGAACGTCGAGATCAGCGAGGTTGGAATCGCGATCATGACCGCGGCTGTCGAACGCCAGCCGCGCAGGAAGAAGAACAGGACCAGCCCGGTCGTGAACAAGCCCTCAATGAGCGTTCCCAGCGTATTGTGCAGAGAGTTCTGTACGTAGTCGGCATCATTGGAAACCACCACAAACTGATAGTCCGGATAGTTCTTGCGCAGTTTCTGCACCGCCTGCATGATGTTGGCTGCGGTCTCGACGACATTGGCATCACTATTCTTATAGATCAGCACGTTGATGGCATCCTGCCCGTTCAGCCGCCCATAGCGGGCGATCCGGGCATCCTGTTCCCGGATGGTCGCTACCGAGGTCAGCGGAATCATCTTGCCGTCCGTATTCTGGACCTGCACCTTCTCGATATCCTCTGCCTTCTTGTACTGGGCAATGACACGGACATCCGATTTGGTTGTCTCGGTATAGACCGAGCCGGATGGCAGCAGCTGGTTCTCGTTCTTGATAGCAGTCGAGATCTTCGCCAGGGTCAGCTTGTAGGCCGCCATCTTGTCGCGGTCCACCTCGATGGCCACTTCTTTATCGCGGCCGCCGTGCAGCTCAATCTCCGAGACGCCGCCCGCCTGCTGCAGGACCTCCTGGAAAACATTATCCGACATCGAGTAGGTATCCGCCAGGCTGTTCTGGCTCATGACGGCCAGCTCGACGATTGGCTTCGCATTGATATCCCGCTTGATGACGACCGGCGAATCGGCCTCATCCGGCAGCTTGTTCTTGATGGCCTCGACTTTCTTGGTCGCATCAATGGCCGCCGTATCGGCATTCGCGTCAAAGTTCAGCTCAAGCATGATTCTGGCCCGCTCATAGCTGGCCGTCGAGGTGATCTTCTTGACATTGGACACGCCGGAGACCGCATCCTCGACCGGTTTGACGATCTCCTGCTCCACCGACTCCGCACTGGCTCCCGGATATTTCACCGTGACCGTGACATACGGCGTATTGAGTGCCGGCAGCAGTTCCACACCGATGCGGTAGTAGCTATAAAGGCCCAGGACGACGAAGAACGCAACGATCATCGAAATGCCGACCGGGCGCGAGATAGAAAAACGGGTGATATTCATGATGCATCAGCCTCCGCACCCGCCGAGTCACTCACATCTACCGCCGTACCGGTCTGCAGCTTGTCCTGATTCGAGAGGATCACGGTATCCCCATCGGACAGCCCGTCGATGATCTCTTCATCGTCATCATTGAGCAGACCGATCTTGACCTCGCGCTCCTCCGCTGTCCCATCCTCCCGCAGGACGAAAACCGTCTGACGGCCATTCTTCGAGAGAACGGCTGCCTTGGGCACAAAAAGCGTATCCCGGCGCTGCAGGATATCGATGGCCGTATGGGCAAAGAGACCAGCCTTGATGATATCGCTGTTCTCGCCGAGCTCGATACGGACCTGATAGGTCTTGGAGCTGTCATCCATAGCCGGGCTGACATAGACGATCCGGCCGGTATAGTCCTGCCCCATGGCATCGATCGTCACATTGACATCCATCCCGGTCTTCAGAATGGCGGCATCACTTTCGGACAGCGTGCAGTCAACATTGATGTGACTGTTGTCGACGAGAGACAGTACCTTGGTCCCCGCGGTCACGATAGCGCCGACCTCGGCATTGCGGTAGCCAATCACGCCATCACGCGGTGCCCGGAGGATCATGTCTTCGCGCTGCTTGCGCAGGGCATCGGTTGCATGTTCCTGCTTCTCAGCCGTGAACTCTTTCGACTGAACGCTGGCGGCATTGCTTCCGTCCACCTGATTGGCGAGCACCTCAAACGCTGCCTTGCTTGCCATATACTCCTGCTCTACCGAGTCCAGCGTATCCTGCGAGATGGCTCCAATCGAGAACAGATACTTATTGCGCTCATATTTCCCCTGTTCCAGTTCATAGGCGTTCCTGGTCTTGATGTAGTTCGCATCATAGGTAGCCGAAGCTTCGCGGGCATCAGCCTGGGCTGCATTGGCCGCTGCCGAGTTCTGGTTGATCGAGATATCAAGATCCCCCGTATCCTGGATCATCAGCACCTGACCGGCTTTAACCTCATCACCCAGTGAGACGCAGACCTGCATGATCCGACCGGTATACTTTGGTGCCAATGCGATATTCGCATCGGCTACGGTCTGCCCGGACAGTGCGATATGACGCATCATATCCTGCCTCACGATCGTCTGTACCTTGACCAGCGGCCGTCCCTGCCGCACGTTCTTCTTGACATCCTTCTGATGACCGAAATACAGATACAGGGCCGCTGCCAATAAGACCAGACAGATCCCGCCTGCGATGATCATTTCCCTCCGGTCGAGCTGTTGAAACCTGTGACGCATACCGCACACTCCTTGCGAATCAGTCTATTTCTGATTGTTTTCTATTATTAATAGTATCATTTTAGCATTTATGCAAACCGTTTTCCATAAATTTTTCATAACAGACAGCGCCTGAATATCAGCCGAAAAAAGTTTTCATAAAAAAGAGGAAAATGCATCACTACTGCAGAATTTCATAACAAGTAGACTTAAATAATAGAAAGCGAGGCTTTTCCATGCAAGCAGTTGAAATTCGAAAAGACATATACTGGGTTGGCGCCATTGACTGGTCCATGCGCAGTTTCCACGGTTACCAGACTGGACGAGGTTCCACGTACAACGCTTATCTGATCCTCGATGATAAGATCACCCTGATCGATACCGTCAAGGATGTATTCGCCGAGGAACTCCTCGAGCGCGTCTCCTCCGTCATCGATCCGGCCCGTATCGACTATATCATCTCCAGCCATGTAGAGCCGGATCACTCAGGATCCATCCCCTTCATGGCCCAGCACTGCCCAAATGCCAAGATCATCACGAGCCTGCCGAACGGGCTCAAAGGTCTCAAGGCACATTACGGCGAGCTGCCTTATGAAGGCGTAAAGGCCGGTGATACGCTCGATATCGGTCACCGCAAGCTGAAGTTCGTCACGACCCCGATGCTTCACTGGCCGGACAGCATGGTTACTTATTGCCCGGATGAGAAGATCCTGTTCTCCAACGATGCCTTTGGCGAGCATTATGCCACCAGTGCACGGTTCGACGACGAGAATGATCTGCCCACCATCTTCTGGGAAGCAAAAAAATATTATGCCAATATCCTGATGCTCTACGGACGTCAGGCACAGGCTGCCCTCAAGGCACTGGACGGGCTGGAGATCGATATGATTGCCACCGGGCACGGCATCATCTGGCGTTCCCATGTCAAGGAAATCCTGGAGCACTATCAGGAATGGTCTGAGGGCAAGCTCGAGGACCGGGCAGTCGTTGTCTTCGACAGTATGTGGCATTCTACCGAGACGATGGCCCGGACTATTACCGAGGCGTTCCAGTCCCGGGGAATCCAGGCTTCATTCTATGATATCAAAGAGAACCATCTCTCCGATATCATGACAGATGTCCTCAGCAGCCGTTATCTGGCCGTCGGTTCGCCGACCATCAACAACCAGATGATGCCGACTATCGCTGCTTTCCTCTGCTATCTCAAGGGGCTGGCACCAAAGGACCATAAAGCATTCGCTTTCGGCTCCTATGGCTGGGGCGGACAGAGCATCGCCCTGGTAGAGGACGAGCTCAAGGCAGCTGGCTGCGAGATCATCCTGGATAAGGTACGGATCGCCAATGTACCGAGCAGTGAGCAGCTGCAGGATCTGACTGAGCAGATCAAGAATCTCTGATTGACATTCCTACACGAAAAAGGGCCGTTGCAGATGCAACAGCCCTTTTTTTGATCACTTTATCACTTTGAAATTCTTGAGCAGGTTCTTCTTTTCCTCACTGGTCATCGCTGAGGACTTATTCTCCCCCTGCACCATTTTCAGTCGGAGCTTCTTTTGGTTCCGCTTGCGTTCCTTGCGGGCAGCCTGCTCCGGAGCTGGCTCATCTGAGAGCTGCACTGGCCGGTCCTTGCGAAGGAGCTCCAGCAGATTCATCTGCTCCAGACAATCCTTGAGGCAGCCACTCGCCCGGGCCTGCCGCATTTTAGCCGCCATGATGACTACGGTCTCATCAAGCAGTTCCAGCAGACTGCCTCTGGCCAGTACCTCTGGATCGATATATTTAGCCAGTCCGATCCGCTCCAGATAGCT
Organism: Selenomonas sp.; assembly: GCA_022482925.1. Classification (GTDB taxonomy): domain Bacteria; phylum Bacillota; class Negativicutes; order Selenomonadales; family Selenomonadaceae; genus Selenomonas_A. The sequence continues at coordinate 23,351 of JAKVOG010000016.1, forward strand.
CGGCAGATTGCCGCGGAAATAAGCCAGACGCATTCGTTCCTGGAGGCGGATAGCTGCCCGGACCAGGATGCCGTCGAGGCGTTCTTCAAAACCTGTGTGCTTCATCCCAATACCTCCAACCAGATTCTTATCCTGACATGCGCACCAATACCCATTCCTTACTGAACAATCTTCAGGATCCCACCCGAAAATCTATATCCAATCGTACAACTGACAATGATAACGTATTTCTTAATATAATACAATTGTCCCATACTCTTATTATATATCCTGGCTATTGTATTTTCCACAAAATTTTTATTTTTTTGCCTTGTCTTTGATTCGTCCCCGTAATTCAACCAGGAACGTCGTCCCTTTGCCCAATTCACTCTGAATAGAAATCTTTCCCTGATGCAGGTTCACGATTTCCTGCGCAATGGCAAGTCCCAGACCATTGCCGCCCATTTCGCGGGAACGCGCCTTGTCGACGCGATAGAAACGGTCAAAGACCTTCTCCTGATCCTCTTTAGAGATGCCGATACCGGTATCCGATACCGCCAAACAGATTCGCCCCTTTTCGGCTTTGCGGAATTCCACCGTGACCTTGCCGCCCTCCGGCGTGTATTTCAGGGCATTGTCGACCAGGATCAGGACCAGCTGACGAATCTTCTGCTCATCTGCCTGGACAAGGACCTTTGGCATCTTCTCTGCGACCAGCGTGATCTGCTTCTGCTCAGCCAGTGGCTGCATGAGCCGTGCAACCTGTGCCGTCACGCCGCCCATATCGAATTTCGAGGGCTTGAGCTTTAATGCCTTGTTATCGCTGCGAGCTACGACGAGCAGGTCGCTGACCAGCTTCGTCATCTTCTTGACCTCGTCGCGCACATCCTCGATGACCTGCTTAAGGAATGGCGATTTGATGGACGGGTCATTCTGCAGGAGATCCGCCGAGGCCATAACCACTGCCAGCGGCGTCCGCAACTCATGTGATGCATCCGCTGCAAACTGACGCTGCTTCTCATAGGCTGCCTTGAGCGGGACCATGGCCTTGCCGGACAGCAGATGCCCGACAATCGTAGCAATGATCAGCGCCAGCAGACCAAGCACGGCCATGATCATCGTAGCTTTCTCCATGCCATTATAAAGTGCCGTGACATCCTTACCAACATAGACGGTCTGCGCTGGCATCCCCGGCTCGTTGATCTTCAGCGACGGTCATCATGAGCTTCGTCTTGTGCGCATTCTCATTCGGCTTCGAGACCACGACCATCTCGCCCTCGTTTCGCTTTCCATTGCGACATGACATCGAGGATGAACGGCTCGATACGGAACGATGCCCGGGCAAAATTCAGCAGACGGCCATCCTCATCGAATACATAGAAAAACAGACGGTCATTGGTGCTCTTATAGGCGACCGTGTCATCGATCACCAGCTCCGGGTGCTGATTCAGATACTTCTGGGCCTCAGGCTACATTATCAGCTGTATCCCAAAGTTCCCGGGCCTGTTCGGACCGGATGGACCATTCCATAGATTGATGCATGGCAAAAATCAGGACCGCCAGGAACACGATCATGACCAGCGAATACAGCATGGTCAGTTTCCGGCGGCTCTTGCCAAAGATATTCTCCGACATTACTTCCCGGCCTCCAGCTTATAGCCAACGCCACGAACGGTTTTGATGATGGTCTCGCCATCACCCAGGTCCAGTTTCTTGCGCAGGATCTTCATATATGAATCAATATTGTTGGAGCTGACATCCGATTCCAGTCCCCAGATACGATCCAGAATGATGTCACGTGGCACAACGATACCAATATTCTGTGCCAGCAGATCAAAGATCTGGAATTCACGCGGTGACAGCTGGATAACCTGATCCTTCTTCTTGAGGACCTTGGCTGTACGGTTCAACGTGAAATCGCCGACCTCAACCACATCCTGCTGAATTTTCTGGGTGCTGCGGCGTCCCAGGGCGCGCAAACGCGCCAGCAGCTCAGCAAACTCGAACGGCTTGACCAGATAGTCATCCGCCCCTGCATCCAGTCCCGTAACCCGGTCTTCTACTGAGTCGCGGGCTGTCAGCATCAGGATTGCTTTCTCATAGCCCCCCCGACGCAGTCGGCTGCAGGCATCCACGCCAGTCTCGCCTGGCATCATCCAGTCCAGTACCAGGATATCATAATCCGTATACATCGCATACTCGTAGATATCGCTGCCACTCGTTACCCATTCCACCTGAATCTCATTCTGTTCCAGCATATATTGGATCAATTTGCCCAGTCGTTTATCGTCTTCCGCTAAAAGTACCCGCATAATCGTCCTCCTAAATTATAAGCTTTCCTACTATTATAGACATGTTTCCTTGAAATTCCAATGAAAATCCACTGACTGGCCAGCTATCCCCCTATTTTTACATTCTAGCTTGCCTGTATGCACTATTTTGCAGTACAATGTAACTATAAATAATCTGTCCATTCTCACAATTCGACAAGGAGTGTGAATTCTCATGAATAAACTGCAACGATTCTTTCTGATATTCATCAGTATGCTGCTACCAGTTCTCACCAATTGCCGCGGCATCGATTGCAAAAACCGGTCCGGTTGCCACTGCAGGCCTATTGGACGAGCCGACAAGCCAAGGGCGATAACGTCCTGCTGTCAGCCAGCGGTATCAAACAGATGAACGACAGCATGCGTCAGCATAACAGCAGCCTGCATGCGCTCGATCAGTATCCGGCAGTATTGACCGTCGATCAGGTAAAGCAGCAGATTCTCACTGCGGCTCAGGATTTCGCCAAGGAAAACCTGCCCGAGGAATACAATGGTGCTAATCCGCTCACCCAGACAGAATGGCAGGCCGTGCGCAAGAATTGTGCATTAGACAGCCTGACCGGTAACCAGAAAATGCAATATGCCGTAACGACGGCCCGCACAAATCTGCGGCTGCTGCCAACGTCAACCGGCTGGTACAGTTCCCCCAACGATGTGAATTATGATGACCTGCAGGGCTCTGCACTGGATCCGGCTCAGGCCGTCATAGTCCTGGCATTCAGTCAGGATCGCCGATTCGCTTTTGTTGAAACAGACACCTATCAGGGCTGGGCTGCCATCGATCAGCTCGCCTTTACCGACCGCAAGACCTGGTCCGGCTATAATCAGCCAAAAGATTTTGCGGTCGTCACCAGCCATCAGACCACGCTCAGCATCAAAGGCAAATCCCAGCTCTTCAGATGGGCGCCGTGATTCCCTGCACCAGCCGCAAAAATGAATTCTCGCTGTGGCTCCCACAGGCAGACAATCATGGCCGTCTTGTCATCCATAAGACACTCGATATCCCCAACGAGGACTGCATCACGGTTTCCTGCCCTATACCCGCAATAATCTGATCAAACAGGCCTTCCGCTTCCTCGGCGATGAATACGGCTGGGGCGGACAGAATAACAGCGTCGATTGTTCTTCCTTCACACAGAACGTCTATCGCAGCTTCGGTATCATGATTCCAGCGCGATGCCGACCAGCAGGAGCTGGCCCTGCCTGTGAATGTCCCGCTCAATGGCAAGACACGGCTGAGCGTTATGCGCTGGTCCGTCAGGGCTGTTCCGGGCTCGCTGCTGTTCAAGCCGGGCCATGTCATGATGCTGCTCGGCGAGGATGAACACGGCACTCCTATCGTCATCCATTCGGCCAGCAGCTACTTCACCTTTGCCAATGGAAAAGGCCAAAAACATTATATCCGCCAGGTCCTGGTCTCTGACCTGACCTTCCAGAACAGCAAAGGCATACAGACGATCGATGGAATCACCAGCATTGGCAGCATCCGATAAAACCTGCCAATAAATCTACACAACAAAAAGCCTCCCAAAAACCGGGAGGCTTTTATTATGCTCAATAAAAGGGGAGCTTAGTCGCGGCCCAGACGATCCTTCAGGATAACATCATGGGAACCGCCCTCGACGATGCTCGTAGCGGAAACACGCGTGAGTTTTGCCGTCTCACGGAATTCCGGCAGGGTCAGCGAACCACAGTTGCACATGGTGCTGCGGATCTTGGCCAGCGTCGTCTGTACGTTGTCCTTGAGCGGACCAGCATACGGTACGTAGGAATCAACGCCTTCCTCGAAGGAAAGCTTGCGGGCACCGCCCAGATCGTAGCGCTGCCAGTTGCGGGCACGGTTGGAACCTTCGCCCCAGTACTCTTTGTAGTACGTGCCATTGACTTTGACTTTGTCCGTCGGGCTCTCGTCGAAACGGGAGAAGTAACGGCCCAGCATCAGGAAGTCTGCACCCATAGCCAGTGCCAGCGTCATGTGGTAGTCATGAACGATACCACCATCCGAGCAGACCGGAATGTATACGCCCGTCTCCTCATAGTACTTGTCACGCTCACGGCAGACATCGATCAGTGCCGTTGCCTGACCACGGCCAATGCCCTTGGTCTCACGCGTGATGCAGATGGAACCGCCGCCGATACCGACTTTGATGAAGTCCGCGCCGGCCTCAGCCAGGAAACGGAAGCCTTCGCCGTCGACTACGTTGCCGCGCCGACCTTGATATCCTCACCAAAGTGCTCGTGGATGTACTTCAGCGTGATACGCTGCCACTCCGAGAAGCCTTCAGAGGAATCAATGCACAGGACATCCGCGCCAGCCTTTACGAGAGCCGGTACACGCTCAGCATAGTCACGGGTGTTGATACCAGCACCGACGATGTAGCGCTTATTTTCATCGATGAGTTCCAGCTCATGCTCCTTGTTGTCATTGTAGTCCTTACGGAATACCATATGGAGGAGACGCTGATTCTGATCGACAATCGGGAGCATGTTGAGCTTATGCTGCCAGATCAGGTCATTGGCCTGATTGATCGTCGTAACTTCCTCAGCTTTGGCATAAACGAGGTTCTCAAACGGGGTCATGAATTCCTTGGCCGGCGTATCCAGCGACATGCGTGAAACACGATAATCACGGCTGGTCACGATACCCATCAGCTTGCCATTGGCTGTACCATCTTCCGTAACGGCCATCGTCGAATGGCTCGTCTTCTGCAGAAGATCCAGGATCTCACCGAGGGTCGTGGTCGGCTTGATGTTCGAATCGCTGCTGACGAACCCGGACTTGTAGTTCTTTACCCGTGCCACCATAGCAGCCTCGGCCTCGATGGACTGAGAGCCAAAGATGAAGGACACACCGCCCTCTTTGGCCAGAGCAATCGCCATTTTGTCGTTGGAAACTGCCTGCATGATAGCAGAAGTCATCGGGATGTTCATGGAGACTTTCGGCTCCTCACCCTTCCTGAACTTCACCAGCGGAGTCTTGAGCGATACATTGTTTGGAATGCACTTGTCCGAGGAATACCCCGGAACAAGCAGATACTCGCCAAAAGTGTGTGATGGTTCTTCAAAATAGAATGCCAACGTAACCCCTTCTTTCTTAAATCTACAACAACGCGGTCTACACTGTGCTTGTGTATATTGTTGTATATATTACTATACCTGCGAATTCCTGTCAATCGACAATGCAAATTTAAGTTTACACTATTACACTTGATATAGCCAGCAACACAAATTCTGTCTTGTCAGCCTCCGTAAATATGATAGAATACGAATATAGTAATACGAAAAGAGGTTTTCCCATGACTCAGACCAAACCAAACTGCATCGGTTTTCCGCCCAGTATCAATAAAGATTGTACGCATCTGATTCTCGGATCCATGCCCGGCATCTCATCGCTCCAGGCGCAGCAGTACTACGCGCATCCCCAAAACCGATTCTGGCCAATGATGACCCGGCTGCTGACGGATCAGGACAAGGTCCCGACTGACTACCATGATCGGCTGAACCTTTTACTGCGCCATCATATCGCCCTTTGGGACTCTATCGACACGTGTGAACGCAGCGGCAGTCTGGACTCAGCGATCCACGATGAACAGGGCAATGATTTCTCGCAGCTGCTGGACCACTATCCGTCCATACATACCATCTGCTTCAACGGAGCGAAGTCCTGTCAGACGTTCAAGCGCTATAACAAGCCATTGCTCGCCCGCAGCGATCTCTGTTTTGTACCTCTGCCTTCAACCAGCCCTGCCAATGCACGCTGGCGGCTTCCCCAGTTGCTGGAAGTCTGGGGCAAAGTCATTCACCCATGATCGACCAAAAGAACGGAAAACAAAAAGCCAGCAGTTATTTGACCTCTCACTTGTCAAACTGCTGGCTTTTTGCTTATTCTGTTTTCATTTTCCATGATTCATACCTGTTGGGTTCCTACTTTACGGGCCCATCGGACTCCCCTCCTTCACGAGCCGTGATTTTCGCGGGAATCGGATTCATCCTTACGGCTAGCTATTACCTTTTTCAGGAGGTATCCGTTCCTTTAGCTTGAATTTATAATAACACAGAATTTATTCAATGTCAATAATTTTTAGATAATTGAATAATAAAACTACTCGTTTATCTTACGATAAACGAGTAGTTTTATTACATCATAAATTTCGCCAGACTCCAAAACACAAAAAATAGAGTACCAGCCCCCAGGTCAGCAATCTCTGCCAGACCGGCTCTGCTGCCGAACGCTCCGACTGCAGCCATAGCAGCAACAGAAATGGCGACGCCAATAGAATGGCCGGATTAGCGTGCCAGGCCCCGACTAAATCTCCATGCACCAGATCAAAATCCCACAATGATGCCTAAAAAGACCATCCTATTTCCCTTTTGAAAATCACTCACAGTACCCGCTGAATATGCAGGGCCAGCAAGGTTAGTTCTTCTTTGCTGACTTTCTTCTTCATTTCATCGGCTATAAAATCGCAGACATCCAGCGCAATCGGCGCTGGCCCTGGGAAAGTTCTTTGCCACATAGTCATTGATATCGATGGATACCACCTCGCCACGCTGGATGCGCAGCAGCATATAATGCACATGGCTGATCAGCCGGCTGTACTTGAAGGTATCTTTAGGCAAAACTGCAGCCAAGCGCGTCCTCGATGCGATGGACGACCCGTGCCGATAAACGGGCACAGGCCAGACTGGCCGCAACATTTTCCTCAGACAATCCGGCATGGATATGCAAAGACAGATAGCCGGCCTCGTCATCAGGAAGTTCCACTCCGGTCAGTTCCCTGATGATCCCCAAAGCCCGGCTGGCAATCGCATAGCCTTCCGGGAACATCGTGATGATGTCCTGGTGGAACGGATTGGGCAGCAGTTTCCCCTGCCTCACCCGCTTCACAGCCAGCGCGATATGATCGGCCATCGGCAACAGGATATCCTGATTGACCTTGGGGAATTGTTCCTGCGCCAGATCAATGATCCGGGTCGCAATCTCGATATATACAGGTGCTATCCCATTGACAGTCTGCAGTGCGCTATTCTTGTCATGGTCATTCTGCAGGACATATGCCTTCGCATCAGTCACTTCAGCCAGGCGCTCTCCGCTTTTGCGGCCAAATCCCAGTCCCTTGCCCATCAGTATGGCTTCCTGTTGTTCTTCTGTCAGTACGAGCAAGCTGTTGTTATTCAGTGCCTTGATCACACGATACATATAAAAAGTCCTCCTTGAAAAAACGACATCTTCTATTATACAAGATAATAAACGAATCGTCATCACAAAGAGGACTATTTTATCCAACTTATTCAGTTATCTGCCCGTGAATGATTGCCTCAAAGAGCCGGTTCCGGATCCATCGATGCCTCAGCATCCACAGCAGCCTCATACGAAGCAACGACAGCCAATGCCTTAACGTGCCCCGTCGTCTCCATATGGATTTCCTGACCTTCCTGCAGACCGGTAAATACAACCAGGCAGGCATCTGACGTGGCATTCTCTTTGATGAACGCTGCATCAAACTGCATGAGCTTGTCGCCCTTCTTGACTTTCTGGCCATTCTCGACCTTGACATCAAAGCCCTTGCCGCCCAGTGCTACGGTATCTACGCCGATATGCAGCAGATACTCCGTACCGTCAGCCGCTTTCATGCCGATGGCATGCTTCGTATCAAATACGAACATAACCTCGCCATCGGAAGGTGCCAGGACTTCGCCATTTTCCGGATAAACGAAGTAACCATCGCCCATCATCTTGCCAGCAAATGCTGCATCCGGTGCTTCCGTGATTGGATGAGCCTCACCACTGAATGGGGAGCAAAGCTCGCGCTTCTCCGTACGGCCAGCAGGCTCTGCTGCTGGTTCAGCGGCAGCGGTCTCAGTCTCAGCCGGTGCATCAAAACCAGTCTCCACATCCGGAGCAGTCTCCAGATAGGATTCCAGGTTGGCCTTGATTACGGTAACTTTCGGTCCATAGATGACCTGAACGCCCGTACCTTTGACTACGACACCGACCGCGCCAGTCGATTTCAGGACTTCTCATTGACCAGCGAAGAATCCGCTACCGAGCAGCGCAGACGCGTTGCACAGCAGTCAACCGAGGTGATGTTCACCTTGCTGCCCAGACCATAGGCAATCAGCGGACTCAGTTCGTCACCAGCCGGAGCACCTGCACCAGCAGCGCGGGCTTTGACATCCGCTTTCGTGTAAAGCTTTGTCTCCTCATCATCATCCTCGCGGCCCGGCGTCTTGAGGTTGAACTTCTTGATGAGCAGCGTGAAGATGAAGTAATAAAGGAAGAAATAAACGATACCGACCGGAATGATGTACATCCAGTTGGTCTTGTCATTGCCCTGCAGGATACCAAAAATAAAGAGGTCCAGCAGACCACCGGAGAAGGTGAGTCCGACGGCAATGTTCAGCATGTGGGCGATCATATAAGCTGCACCAGCCAGTACGACCTGCACATAGAACAGCATCGGTGCTACGAACAGGAATGAGAACTCGATTGGTTCCGTGATACCCGTAAACATACACGTAAGTGCTGCCGAAAGCAGCAGACCGCCAGCGATACGCTTCTTCTCCGGACGAGCGCAGCGATACATCGCGAGAGCCGCGCCCGGCAGGCCAAAGATCATGAAGATGAACTCACCCGAGAAATAACGGGTCGCATCGGCGCTGAAATGCGTAACATCAGAAGATGCCAGCTGCGCAAAGAAGATGTTCTGGCCACCCTGGACCAGATTGCCGTCGACCATCATCGATCCGCCGACGCCCGTCTGCCAGAACGGCAGATAGAATACGTGATGCAGACCAAACGGGATCAGGGCACGCTTCACGATACCAAATACCAGCGTACCGAAATACCCCGTTCCGGTTACCAGGCTGCCGAGCGCAAAGATACCATTCTGCACGACCGGCCAGACGAAATACATCGCAATACCAACGAACAGGTAAGCCACAGTCGATACAATCGGAATGAACCGTGAACCGCCAAAGAATGACAGCGCATCCGGCAGCTCGATCTTATGATAGCGGTTGTGCAGCCAGGCAACGCCCAGGCCAACGATGATACCACCGAAAACGCCCATCTGCAGGGACATGATGCCGCAAGTGCTGGCAATCGTCCCCTCCAGTACCCCCGGTGCAACCTTGCCATCAGCAGTCACCTGACCACCAATCTGCAAGGCCGTGTTGCAGGAAATATTCATGACGAAGTAGGCAATCATGGCCGAAAGAGCGGCAACTTCTTTTTCCGCCTTCGCCATGCCGATTGCTACGCCGACAGCGAAGATGATTGGCAGGTTGCCGAAAATCGTATTACCGGCGCTGCTCATAACCATCAACAGGGCATGCAGCAAAGTCCCGCTGCCGAGAAGCCCCTCCATCCCATACATCTTGATTGTTGTCGCATTCGTGAACGAGCTGCCGATTCCCAGCAGCAGGCCAGCAATCGGCAGAACAGCAACCGGCAGCATGAAGCTGCGGCCAATGCGCTGCAGAATGCTGAAGATCTCATCTTTCATTCTGTAAATTCTTCCTTTCCTCAGTGTACCGGAATGCAGGCAAGCTGCACAATAAAAAGGCACCAGCACAGACAGTCCTCCCTCAGGAAAGACTATCCATAAGCTGATGCCTGCATAACCAGTAACACACTTATAAATTTATAATCTTGAACGGTGATTATTATATATAATTATATTTTTCTTGTCAATATATTTTCTAAATATCCCATAGACCCGTTACAGGGTTTGTTGTATAATAGTGGCTATCATTACTGCCGACAACAACATTCCAGTGCGTAAAACAGATCCTGCTGACCTGCTGAACACTGAAAGCATCCAGGTCCCAGGAGGACATTTAATATAATGGAAGAAACCTATCTTTATCTTGAATTCACGTTTTTCTGCATTCTCGTACTCATGGCGCTTCTGTACCGCATTTCCCATGACCCTGATCAGAGCCACAGCAACCGCGCGTTCCGCCGTGTCCTGATCAGCGTACTTTATGTGACCATCCTGGACTGTTTCTGGGAAGGTTTCAATGGCAGTCAGATTGCCTACGGCCGCCAGATCAATATCTTTGTCAACTTTCTGTGCCTGATGAGCTACGGCATTATTGGCTACTACTGGCTGGCCTATGTAGAGGCCGTCCTGACCGACATTCATCAGAAGCACCCGAATGCCAGTCCATACCGCTGGCTCCCACTGGCTCTCTGTATCGGTATGGCAGTAGCTTCATTACATAGTGGCTGGATCATCCAATTCGACGAGAACAACCGGTTCCAGCCCGGAGCTGCCTACCCCTTGATCGTGATTCTCCCCTGCATCAATCTGCTGATGGCCTCCTATAAGGTCATTAGACATTACCGGACAGCCAATAACCCGCAGAAAAAAGAAGATGACATCGCCATGCTTATCTTTCCTTGTCCTGCCACTCATCGGCGGCATCGTCTCCAGCATCAATAATGACATCCCCGCGATCTGGCCCTCCTGCGTCCTGTCGCTGCTGATTGTCTACATGAGCAGCCTGGGACACCGGATCTCGACAGACAGCCTGACCGGACTGAATAACCGCTTCCGCCTGGATAGTTACCTGAGCAATCTCGCAGCTCCGGGTACATCAACCGATAACATCTATCTATTCATCTGTGATCTTGATAATTTCAAGCAAATCAATGATACCTATGGACATTATGAAGGCGATCAGGCGTTGCGTGAAGCATCGGATCTGCTGAAAAGGACCACCAGCCGTGATGATTTTCTGGCCCGCTATGGCGGCGATGAATTCGTGCTGATTTCCACCTGTGAAACGTATACCGCCGCCCTGGATCTGCGACAAAAAATTCAGCAGGCTTTCCAGACGCATAATATCGAGGCCAATCACTCCTATCAGATCAGTCTCAGTATCGGACTTAGTTCTTGCGCTTCTGATATAGCCACCGTCTTCCAGCAAGCCGACGAATTTCTCTATGCGGAAAAACACCGCAAGAAATCCCCCCTCCTGTCCTGATTCCATGATTTTCCGATTTAATCCTGATTTAAGGCATTCAAAAGCTGGACTTAATAGGATAAGACTATTATTTTCATATAAGCTAATTTCAGCGATTTTGAAAGGATGATCTTCGATGAAAAAAAATTGGATTACCGGTGCTATACTTAGTGCTTTACTCGTCAGCTCAACGGCTGTATTCGCAGCTGTCCCGCAGCAGCCGCCCGTAATGGAGCAGGCACAGCAGCAGGATCAGCAGCAGCCAGCAAAAGCTCATAAAGCGAAAAAAGCAAAAGCTCAGCCGCCAGTCCAGGCTCAGCAGGGGCAGCAGAATCAGCCACAGCAGGGAGACCAGCAGAATAACCGCTCCATGAACAAACAGCACGGCGACCGCCAGCAGGACCAGCAGACTCAGCAGCAGCCGAATGGACAATACCAGCAGGGGCAGCAGGGCAGCAGGTCAGCAGGTAAAGCCGGGTCAGCAGCCAAAGCAAGGCGAAAACGCCAACAAGAAGCTGCATCCTCAGAACAATCAGCCGGACCAGCAGAACGACCAGGCTGGTGAGCATCAGCAGCAGAATCAGTAATACGCAAAAAATACCCGTGTCAGTCTATTGCCGACACGGGTATTTTTTTGTATAACTTTATTCTTTTGACCTATTGACTTTTTGACCTATTCGAGTATAATAATAATTGAAGCAAGGGAAAAGAACCCAGAGCTTCAAAATATACCATCACAAATCTACAGAAAGGGGATTGTTATTATGTTTGGTATGGTTCCATTTAATATGCGGCACGATCTGGCACAGGAAGAGGATGAGTTCTCACGTCTGTTCAACTGGATGAATCGTCCACTGTCCAGCTTATTCAATGAGAGCAGCTGGTCTGGTCAGTCCTTCAACGTGGATGTCAAGGACAATGGCAAGAGCTTCGAGCTCAAGGCCGAGCTTCCAGGGTTGACAAAAGATGATATCAATCTTTCCTACAAAGATAACTATATTACCATTGCCGCCAAGAAAGAAGATTCCAAGGATGAGAAAGACGACAACGGAAATTACATTCGCCGTGAACGCTATAGTGGCAGCATGAGCCGTTCGTTCTATATCGATAATATTGATGAAGCAAAATGCACCGCAGCGTTCAAGGATGGCATCCTGACCGTGACCATGCCGAAAAAGGAATTGGCCGCTCAGGAAGCTCCAAAGCAGATTCCCATTCATTCTCCCAATGAATGATTGATTTCCCCCTTCACTCTTAATCCCTCTCTCTAATATTTGAAAAAGAGACTGTTACACGTAAAAGATCCTGCTCTTGATGAGTAACGATCTTATGTGTAACAGTCTCTTTTTTCAAGCCTGAATGTCTAACATAGTACCAAGATTCGGATCAAGACTCTGCGTCATCTGATTCAGCATCTCGGTAGTCTCCGTCCCTGTGGTATCCATAGCCATCTTGAGAACGGCAACGCCCATGTCCTGACTGGCCTGGCTTTGATGCATGCCCACCGACAAAGCGGCGATACTCATATCCATATAGCGCACCTCCTTTTTCACATCCATGTGCTATCTTATATATCGACGAATTCCATGAAAACTTAAATAAAATTAAAAAAGCTGCTGCAAGGATGAGCATCCATCCGCAGCAGCTTCTGCTATTCTATTGTCTGTGCTGACAAAGTCATGCCTCTTTCAGCTTACGTCGTATCTTATCTTGATTCAGCGTCAGGATAGTACCAGCCGTCCCCACTACGTACATTCCATCCTTCAATCGAAGCAGGATTCCCGTCCGGCCATTATCGGTCTCAATCACTCCCTTCAGCTCGGAGTTCTCAGGTAAAGGTCTGTCGCCCCAGAACAACGACTTTGACATAGTTCTCAGTTTGCTGATCCTCATACTGCATACCTCCCGTGATACGATTGTCCTTGTAAACATCTGTTCGAGCTGACCTTGCAGTCATCACTCCTGTTTACATATTTTTTAGTTCGACAACAGGATAAATTCTCCTGCTGTAACTGTTTTTTATTTTAAGATATCCGACTGAATTTTCGATGAAACCTCCCCATTTTCATTCCATTCTATTTTACGTTATAATATAGTCAACAAGCATCTAAAACAAGGGAGGATTCGAATGAATATTGCCATCATCACTGGTGCCTCCAGCGGGCTGGGACGGGAATATGCCCGGCTGCTGGCAGCAGAGTCCGGCCTTGACGAACTGTGGCTCATCGCCCGGCGGCAGGACCGGCTGGAAAAACTCAAGGCAGAGCTCCCGTTACCCAGCCGCCTCCTGGTCTGCGACCTGACGGACACCGCCGTATTTACCGCCATCCAGCAGCAGCTGATGGCTGTGAAAGGCATCGAGATCCGCTGGCTCATCAATGCGGCCGGATTTGGACGCATTGGCACCTGCGCCGAGATTGGTGTGGAAACGACGGGCCGTATGATCGATCTCAACTGCCGGGCAGCCGTCGCCATGACCCAGCTGGCCATCCCGTTCATGTCGGCCGGAGCCCATATCCTGGAAATCTGCTCCTGTGCAGCTTTCCAGCCCATCCCCTATCTTACGGCATATGCCGCCTCCAAGGCCTTCCTGCTGAGCTACAGCCGGGGACTTGGCCGGGAGCTGGCCGCGCAGGGCATCGAGATCACAGCGGTCTGCCCTTACTGGATCCGGGATACCGAGTTCATCACGCGTGCCATCGAGACGGATCACAGCGGCATCTTCCAGGGCTTTCCGCTCGCCTGCACGCAGCACGAGGTCGCCAGTCGTTCCCTGCGAGCCGCCCGGAATCATATCAGGGTCTGCACCCCGGACATGGTATCGTTTCTGCACCGGATCCTGACCAGCTGTATCCCGCACAGCTGGCTGATCCATCTTAGCGAACTCTACCGCCGTCTGGCCTGAGATTTCCACAACACAAAAATGAGCGTGTCCTCATCAACCGATGAAGGCATGCTCATTTTTCATGTTTATTTCTTTGGTACCGACGCATGGCATCCGGAACAATGACTGCAGGAACCGCCACAGCAGTCCTCTTTCCCATCACGAATATTCCGATAGACATGACGCATGGCAAAATAGAATGCGATCAGAAGCAATGCCCCCACGATATAAGTTGCCATCATGACGTCCCCCTTTTTCTTCAGTATAACAGACCCGGCCATCTCAGGCCAGTATCAAAATCCCAGCAGTCGACCGCCCTGATAGACGAGCAGCGAAACCACCCAGGCTATGACGAACATGTACACCGCCGAGAACAGCATCCACTTCCAGCTGCCGGACTCTTTCTTGATAGTCCCCAGTGCAGTCACACACGGCGTGTAGAGCTGCGAGAACACCATGAAGGCAAAGGCCGATAACGCTGTAAAACTGGTGGCCATGCCGGTGTTCAGCATAGTGCCGGCTGTATTGACTGCATCAGCTGCCTCAGTCGACACGTCGCTGGCGCCATAGAGAATGCCGATCGTGGCCACGACCGTTTCCTTGGCCATGACACCGGACAGCAGGGCGGCGCCGGCTTCCCAGGTCGCAAAACCATGGAATACAAACAGATTGGACATCCAGCTGCCCAGTAAAGCCAGGAACGAATCTTCAATCTCACAGGGTCCGCTGATGTTGTAGTTGGACAATCCCCAGAGCAGCACCGATGCCGCAAAGATGATCGTACCAGCCTTCACCAGATAGCCCTTGCCCTTGTCCCAGGTCTCCAGCAGGACAGTTTTCATGTCCGGCAGGCGATAGGGCGGCAGCTCGAGCAGGAACGTGGAGCCTTTATCACGGAACAGAGAGGATCCCAATCCCTTGGCTGCGGCAATCGCCATGACCACACCGATGATATACATCGCAAAGACCACGTTCGCTGCCTCGTCCGGGAAGAACATGGCCGCAAAGAGTGCCATGATCGGCAGTTTTGCCCCGCAAGTCAGGAACGGCGTCACGAGAATCGAGACCATGCGGTCCTTTTCCGAGTCCAGCGCGCGCGCCCCCATGATGGACGGCACGCCGCAGCCGAATCCCATCATGAGCGGCATCACGCCTTTCCCCGTCAGCCCGCAGCGGCGCATGATCGGGTCCATGATGAAGGCAATCCGGGCCATATAGCCCGTCCCATCCAGGAAGGACAGGCAGAAGAACAGCACGAAAATAAGCGGCACGAACGTCAATACCGCCCCGACGCCTGCGATGATGCCGTCACAGATCAGCGAGACCATCCAGTCCGCGACTCCGGCAGCCGCCAGGGCATCCTGGGCAAAGGACAGGAACTGGTCATTGATCAGGCTGTCCAGACCATCCGCGATTGGCTGGCCGATCCAGGTAAATGTGATCTGAAAGACCGCATACATGATGGCCAGGAAAATCGGCAGTGCCAGGATGCCATTCGCCAGGACTTTATCGATCGTTTCCGAGCAGACTGACTGACCTGGCTCCGATCCACCGCAGCAGCGAGGATTGAGTCGATCAATGCATAGCGGGCCTCGATGATGGCTTCACGCTTCGCCTCGTCGCTTTCCTCACCGGCCTCGATGCGCTGCACATTGGCAATATGCGCCTTGATCTGCTCACTCGGTTCATACTGTGACATCACCGTGCTGGTGAATACGTCCAGCAGCTTTTTCGTACTCTTGCTGCTGCGTCCGATGGTCTCGACCACCGGCATGCCGATTGCTTCCTCGAGCTTGATGCAGTCGATGCGTATGCCGCGGCGGGCTGCATCATCCTGCATGTTCAGGTCGATCAGCAGGGAATGCCTTTCTCCAAGAGCTGCAGAGTCAGGAACAGGTTGCGCTCGATATTGGAGCTGTCGACTACGTCCACGACGAGATCGAGCTTATTGTTCAGGAGATAATCGATGACGATCTTCTCCTCCGGTGAACGGGCATTGATGCTGTAGGTTCCCGGCAGGTCGACAATGGAGATGGCCCGATTGCCATAACGGGTATAGCCGACCTTCTTGTCGACCGTCACCCCCGGCCAGTTGCCGATCTTCTGACGGGCCCCGTGAGTTCGTTGAATATCGTGGATTTACCGGTATTCGGATTACCGGTAAGTGCTACTGCTAATGTTGACATATTATGCTTCACGTCTCCTTTGAAATCTTTTCTCAGTTGACTGCTCAGCCGACCAGCTGAACCTGTACCTTCGCGGCATCGGCACGACGCAGTGCCAGACTATAGGACCGGACACCGATCGCAATCGGATCCCCCAGCGGAGCCGCACGAAGCACGGTTACCTTTGTTCCCGGCGTCAGCCCCATGGTCATGAGCCTTTCCTTCAGTTCGGAATCACCAATCGACTCCACCTTCAGGGTCATGCCGGTCTTTCCTTCTTTCAACGTCAAATCAAACGCCCCCTCTGTTACGCTGTTGATAATTAATATCATTGCTACATTCGTAATGATACAGCATCTCAATACCAATTGTCAAGGATTATCATTTACAATTGGGAATTTTTATCAAAAAAAGAGAAGCCCTTCCTTCAAGGAAAGACTTCTCTTACAGGATTGAATCTATACCAGCTCAACCGGAGACAACACTTTTGCCCCCTGACTGTTCGTGAAGATATCGGCTTTGACGCCAAATACCTGTGCCAGCAGGCTGACGGTCAGGATTTCTGTGGGCGCGCCCTGGGCCGCGATGTGCTTGTCCTTCAGGACGGCGATCTCATCGGCATACTGCAGGGCATGGTTGATGTCGTGCAGCACCATGATGATCGTCATCCCATAGGTCTTGTTGATGTCGGTAACGATCTTCATGACCTCGAGCTGATGCGCGATATCAAGATAGGTTGTCGGCTCATCCAGCAGCAGGATATCCGGCTGCTGGGCCAGGGCCATGGCGAGAAAGGCCCGCTGCCGCTCGCCGCCCGACAGGCTCTGCACCTGCCGGTGACCGAAGGCGGTCATCTTCGTGACCTGCATGGCCCACTCCACCGCTTCCCGGTCCGCTTTGGCATCGCCGGGCCGGAACCAGCTGCGATAAGGGAACCGGCCATAATCGACCAGCTGGCTTACCGTCGTATCAGGCGGCGCAGCCATTCCCTGCGGCAGGATGGCCAGCTGCTGAGCCAGCTGCTGCCGTCCCAGCTGACGGATATCCTTCCGTCCAGCCGGATACTGCCCGTGTAGTCATGATTGAGGCCGGCTGCTGCCCGCAGCAGCGTCGACTTGCCCGCACCATTCGGGCCAATGATAGCCGTCCGCTTTCCTGCTGCGAACGTAATCGAAAGATCCTGCAGGATCTGCTGATGTGCGATCCGGACATTCAGTCCTTGTACTGACAATGTCATATCAGAGTTCCCTCCTCAGCAGAAACAGGAAGAACGGCGCGCCCAGCACAGCCATGAGGATGCCGACCGGCAGCTCTACCGGTGCAAAAGCCGTGCGGGCAAACGTATCACTGAACGTCACCACCGCCGCACCGAGCAGCGCGAGGCCGGCAGCAGATAGCGGTAGTCCGAGCCGACCATGAGCCTTGCGGCATGTGGCACGATCAGGCCGACGAATCCCAGCAGGCCAACTACGGATACCGCACTGGCCGCCAGCAGGGATGCCACGGCCGTGAGCAGCAGCCGGGTCAGTTCGACGCGCAGTCCGAGCCCCTTGGCCAGTTCATCCCCGAGCTGCAGGATATTGAGATGCCGGGCCGAAAGCAGGGCCAGACTGCCACCGACCAGCGTATAAGGCCAGAGCATGGTCACATGCGGCCAGCTGCGGGCTGATAGTCCGCCGACCATCCACATCAGCGCGCTGTGCACCCGGTCACTGTAAAAGATCATCAGAGCAGAGATTCCTGCCCCCAGAAAGGCAGACACCGCCACACCGGCCAGGATGATGCGGAATCGGCCGGATGCCATTCTTCCAGGCCAGGATGTAGATCAGCATCGCCGCGCCCATCGCCCCCGCAAACGCAGCCGGCGTAATGAGCCAGCCAAGATCCGGCAGGACCAGCATCACGAGGATTCCCATGAGACCGGCGCCGGAGGAGATGCCGATGATATGCGGATCTGCGAGCGGATTCTTCATGACCGCCTGCAGGATTGCCCCCGAAAGGGCGAGATTGATGCCGACAAGAGCTGCGACCAGGGTTCGTGGCAGCCGGATATTCATGAGGATCTGCTCATGGATACCAGCCCCCTGCCCCATCAATGCGGACAGGATTTCCTGGACCGGGATCTCCACAGATCCCTTCATCACGCTGACCACACCGCCCAGACATGCCAAAACGGCAAATACCACCAGAAGTGATATCCGCCGCTTATGTTGATTCCCTAAGCTCTGATCTGCAGTTGTCGGCTTAGCCGTTTCCCTCATTACTTGAACACCTCAGGATACACACACTTGGCCATCTGTTCCACAGCCTCCGGATAATGGATGCCCGGACTGAGCAGGAACAGGTCCTGCGGCAGATAATAAACGCGCCCCTGTTTGACCGCATCCACCGACTGCCAGGCCGGATTGGTCTTCATCGTCTCATCCATCTCCGACTTGATCGTCGACAGTTCTCCCATGCTGGTCACAAAGAGCAGCTCCGGATTCTGGCTGACCAGTGTCTCCAGGCTGTACGGTGCAGCATCCGGGTTGTTTTCGAGCGGTGTCGTCCCGGCAGCAACATTGTCCCAGCCCAGCATCTTGGCAATCGAGCCGGCAATGCTGCCGTCCAGCTGGACCGACAGTCCCTGGCTCGTGCTATGGATGACCGAAACCCGACGCTTATCCTGCGGGATCTTATCCCGGACCGCCTGAATCTTTGCATCCATATCGGCCACCAGAGCATCCCCTTTATCCTTTGCCCCGGTTACCTGGGCCAGTATCCGACTTCCCGTTTGACATCTTCATAGCTCTTCATATCGAGCACCAGCGTCTTGATGCCGTTGCTTTCGAGCGTATCCACCAGTTTCTCGTTCATGCCCTTGTTGACGATGACAAGATCCGGATTGCAGGCAATAATCTTCTCGGCATCCACCTGATAGACTTTGCCGACACTGGGCAGGGACTTGGCATAGGCAGGCATCTTCGTCTTCGAGTCCGGCCGCCCGACCACCAGATCAGCACCATCTACTGCTTCCAATGGTTCCAGGAACGAAGCCGATGTCACGACGATCCGTTCCGGCTTTTTCGTCAGATTCACGGTGCGTCCCATATCATCCTTGATTGAAACATACGCTGACGACGAATCCTGCGTTGCCGCAGGTTGAGGGCCGCAGCCTGACAGCAGCAGCATACTCATACTGATAAAAAGAACGATCAGCTTTTTCATCTTAACGCTTCCTTGTCAAAATTGTTGACAGATAATTGAGCTTCTCGCCCTTATGCGCGGACAGATCACGAATGATGCGTTCATCATCGAGACCGGCACGACTCACAAGGACCGCCTGGTCCGACATATCATTCTCGACCAGCATATCCGTCACTTCATCGAAGTTTTTATAGACCTTCATAAGCACAACATTGTCAGCAGCCTGCATGGCCTGCTTCACTTTTGCCGGTTTGGCCGTGGCCGGAATGATGGTCAGAACATCATCCCCCTCGACAATCGGGCAGCCCAGCTGACTGCCGATGGCTGCAAAGGCCGGGATTCCCGGAATCGTACGGATGTCCACAGACTCATGCTCCAGCAGACGATAGACGTAGATATAGGTACTGTAGAACATCGGATCACCCAACGTCAGGAAGGCAACGTTCTTGCCAGCCTTCAGCAGATCCAGGATCTCCTGCTTATTCTCTTCCCAGGCATCGGTATTGTTTTCAGCAAAACCTTTGATCATTGGGAATACCTGATAGACGATCTCAACATCCGTTTTAAGGTAAGGCTTGGCAATAGAAAGCGCCACGCTGCCGTCCTTCTTCTCCGTCTTCGGAGCAATCAGCACATCCACCGTCTCAATCGCGTGAATGGCCTTCATCGTCAGCAGTTCCGGATCGCCAGGACCGACGCCTATTCCATAAAATATTCCGCTCATAAATGCACAAACCTCCATAAAATTCATTCTCATCTATCTTACACCACGGCCAAACGGCTGTCAACGAACATGCCATACCATAAATCCCGCCAGCAAAGGCTGACTTAGGGTTTTACGGCACCTTTTGCTGGCGGGATCATGTGGGATTATTTCTGCAGTGCGTTCCAGGCATCTTCAGCCCGCTGCACGTACAGTGCACGTATTGCGGCGTTCTCACCGATACCGTGGATGTAGGCATCGACTTTGTAACCCGCTTTTTCCAGGGTGGATTTATGCGAGTCCGCATCTTTGCCGGCCATGTCGTTATTGGCATGATCACCAGCAACCATCATCAGCGGCATGAGCGTGACATGCTTGATGCCATTTGCCTTGAGTTTCGGCATGACAGTCTCAAGATTCGGCCAGCCCTCTACCGTATAGACATAGACATTCTTATAGCCCAGCTCATTGAATTTCGCCTGGATCACGGAATAATACGCATTGGATACCTGCGGCGTACCATGCGCCATAACAAGGATTGCATCGCTCTTGCCCTGCTTCGGGAACTGGGTAGCAAATGCCTTGATGGTCTCGGTCACATCATCGGCCTGCCCTTCCTGCCCCTGCCAGTACATCAGCGAAGTGCCCAGCGTCATCTTCTTGAACTGTTTCTTGTAGTTCTGGTAGACCCCCATATCATAGTTGTATTCCATTCCCGGGATGACATCGAGGCTGGCCAGTGCCACGCGGGTGTAGCCATCCTTTTTGAGCTGGTCCATTGCCTCTTCCGGTGTCGGATATGTGATCCCTTCCTTCTCCTTGACGCGATTGATGATGATATGCGACGTATAGGCGGTGATCACTTTTGTCCCCGGATGTTTGGCCTGAATGGCCTTGACGGTCGCGTCGATTGTCTTGGCGCGCGTGTCCTTGAAGGTGGTGCCAAAGGTCATGACGACGATGGCGTCCTTATTCGGCTGCTGTGCCAGGTCTTTGCTCTCATGATGCAGCACACCGATCTCCGAAGCGGTCTTGAGCGCCATAGTCGGTGCCTTTACCTGTGAATTCAGCTCATACGCTGCTTCCGTGGACGGCTGTGCCAGCCCCAGCACTGCTCCACAGGCCAGACTCGCTGCCAACATTCTTTTCCAGTTTTTCATAAATATCCTCCCAACACAAAAATACCCTTCTGCAATCGCAGAAGGGCGCGGACTTTCAATAAACAGCACACGAAATGTGCCTGAAAATCCCCTCCCTATCGCTCGCAGGTAGCGTGCGTTCCCAAACGCACAACGGTGATTGTCAAACAGGCAGTTCTCCTGACTCGGTTCATGGCTCCTCTGCGCCTTCCCAAGCTCTGACAGCTCAGTGACTTTACTATGCAGATTCGCTCCCCTTACAGTGGCGGGACCGTGCTGGCTCATCCAGCTTCTCTTTTCAGCATCCGGATTTGCACCGGATGACACCTGTTCCATTCGATATGAAATTTTTATTTCTACATCGATTTTTATTATAGTGCGCAGTATATGATCTGTCAAGCAATCAAAAAGCTCCCGCTGCGCCTTGGCACAGCGGGAGCCGATTGTCATATGGATTATTTCAGCATGGCAAGCATCGTACCAGCTGCTACAGCTGTTCCGATGACACCAGCAACATTCGGGCCCATGGCATGCATGAGCAGGTAGTTGCCCGGTTTTGCTTTCATGCCGACGATCTGGCTGACACGGGCAGCCATCGGCACAGCCGATACACCAGCCGAGCCAATCAGCGGGTTGATCTTCCAGCCGGATACGCGACACATAATCTTGCCGAACACGACGCCACCGGCAGTTCCGAAGATGAACGCGATCAGCCCCAGGAAGATGATCAGCAGCGTCTGCGGAATCAGGAATTCCTCGGCGCTCATCGTCATGCCAGTACCGGTTGCAAGAAAGATCGTGACGATATTGCACAGAGAATTCTGGGCCGTATCCGACAGACGATCCATGACACCGGACTCACGGAACAGGTTGCCAAGCATCAGGCAGCCCAGCAGTGCAGCGATCGGCGGCAGCAGCAGGCTGATGATGATCGCGGATGCAACTGGGAAGCAGACCCGCTCAAATTTCGAGACTGGACGCATCTGTTCCATGACGACCTCGCGCTCACGCTTCGAAGTCAGGAGATTCATGACCGGCGGCTGAATCAGTGGTACCAGCGACATGTAAGAATAAGCGGCAACGGCAATCGCCCCTAAGAGATGCGGTGCCATCTGGATAGCCAGATAGATGGCCGTCGGGCCGTCCGCACCACCGATGATGCCGATTGCGCCAGCCTCCTGCACATTGAATCCCAGGAACATCGCCCCCATCAGTGCTACGAACACACCAATCTGGGCCGCAGCACCAAGCAGCAGCGTGGAGGGACGGGCCAGCAGCGGACCAAAGTCTGTCATGGCGCCGATCCCCAGGAAAATGAGCGGCGGGAAGATCTCGTTCGCGATGCCATAATGAATGGCCTGCATAAGGCCCGGATCCGTCAGGAATCCCGTACGCGGGAAATTAGCCAGGATACAGCCGAAGGCGATAGGGCCCAGCAGCAGCGGCTCGAATTCCTTGACGATAGCCAGATACAGCAGTATAAGACCCACAAGGATCATGATGCCATTGCCCATGGTGAATACGGAGAAACCGCTGTCATTCCAGACAGCCTGCAAAGACACCGAAAATGCATTGATAAGTTCCATTGTTCTCTCTCCCTTCCAGCCTTATACCCGCTGCGTGATCTGCGTGCGGACAGCGTTCTTCCAGCCAGTGCGTTCGATTGGCCGGATGGAATGGATCTGCTCAAGGCCGTAGCCATAGCTGGCAACAGCGGCAGCAATCACAGCGACGATCTCTGGTGGAATCCCCTCCGCCACAGGCTGTGGGCTGGCTGCCGGCTTGACCGGAGCCGGTGCTGGTGCTGGTGCCGTTTTTTCCTCGGCCTCCAGCTTCGACTTAGTCGGATCGATGTAGTGAATGAACTTGATGACCAGCCCCAAAGCGGCCAGCACCAGGAACACGACCGTCATGTTTATGAGCATGATGATCCATGGATTGGTTGTTACTGGTTGTGACATAAACTCACCTCATTTAGTATTGATACCCAACAAACGTGAATTGGGTAAATGATTACATTTACATTATACAGAAATTTTCAAAAAAATAAAAATACATTATGTGCATATAGACAATAGCTATGAGTTATTTGAGCTTCTTTTTTATTACTGTCAATTGTTTTTAACCAATCAACTCCTGCAGACGGCGCAGGTACAAAGCGCGGAAAGCCGGATACTCACCGAGACCACGCAGGTCGGTCCGCACTGTAAAGTCCGCCGCAGTCAGCCGGCTCCGCCATGACTCCGGTGCATCACCGGCCATATCCCGGGTCACATGCATTCCGCCGGCCAGCAGCAGCGGGGCCAGCAGGACCTTTCGGGCAGCGCGCTGCTGCAGCCGCTGGACCACTGTATCATAATCCGGTGTGTCCGTGGGTTCCAGTACGCCGACATGGACGGGCAGCTGCTGCCGGTCGGCCTCCTGCTGCAGCCGTTCATAGACCGGATTATGATGATGCGGCGAGCCATGCCCCAGGAGAACCAGCTGCTCCCCGGCTGCCAGCGGCAGCTCCGGCAGGATTGCCGCCAGCACTCGGGGATAATCTTCCGGCCCATCAAAAACAGGGCGGCTGACCCTGAGACTGCGGAATCTACCCGCAAACCCGTCAGCCGCCCCGAGGACCTTATGATCGAATTCCTCGCCAGGCGTCAGGTGTGACGGCTGAATAATCACCCGTTCACATCCCTGCTGCAGCAGCCGTTCCAATGCCTCTGGCAGGGAATCCACCAGGATTCCCTGCCCCCGCAGACGTTTCTGGATAAATGCCGAGGTATAGGCCTGGCAGACCAGAAAATCGGGATAATGCTGGCGAATCAAAGCCGCCGAAGCATCGAGGCACGCCTCGCGTGCCCTGGCGTCGCTGACGCCAAAACTGCAAAATACAATCGCCTGTTTCATCGCGATCAGCCCTGTTCTGCTTTGACTACATCGGCAATACGATGACAGATCGAATCAAGCTGTGCCTGATCCGGACCTTCTGCCATGACACGAATCAATGGCTCCGTGCCGGACGGACGGACCAGAATACGGCCGTCATCGCCCAGTTCCTTATTGCCTGCCTCGATGGCATCCTTGATGCCCTGATTATCTTCCCAGCCATCTTTCGTCGCTACCTTGACGTTGACCAGCAGCTGCGGATAGGTCGTCATGAGAGCCGTCAGCTCCGATGCCTTGCGGCCGCTGCGCTTCAGGGAAGCCAGTACCTGCAGGGCCGTGATCGGACCATCACCAGTCGTGCTGTAGTCCGTGAAGATGATATGACCAGACTGCTCGCCGCCGATCTTGTAGCCATTCTTCAGCATGTTCTCCAGCACATAGCGGTCGCCGACCTGCGTGATCTCTGCGCGACCGCCGGCGTCCTTGATAGCCTTATGGAAGCCGATATTGGCCATGACCGTCGTCACGACCGTATTGTACGGCAGCGTGCCCTTTTTCATCATGTCCTGTGCACACATCACGAGGATATGGTCACCATCGATGACCTGTCCCTTCTCGTCGACGCAGAGGCAGCGATCGGCGTCGCCATCGTTGGCAATACCGAAATCCGCCTCGTTCTCCACGACTGCCTTCTGCAGGGATTCCAGATGCGTGGAACCGCAATGATCGTTGATATTCACGCCATTCGGCAGAGCATGGATGATCTTGACCTTGGCCCCGAGCTCACGCAGGATCCGCGGCATGACCTCATAAGCCGCACCATTGGCGCAGTCCATGACAATCTTCATGCCATCGAAACGCTCCTGGCAGGTGCTCAGGACAAACTCGACATATTCATTGAGCAGGTCCGTACGGTATTCGATATGACCGATCCTGTCCCCACTCGGACGAGCCAGATCATCATCATTCTCGAGCTGATGGACGATTGCCTCAAGCTCATCTTCCACTGCATCCGGCAGTTTGTAGCCGTCGCCGCCGAAGAATTTGATGCCGTTATCATAGAACGGGTTATGGGAAGCCGAGATCACAATACCAGCCTTGGCCTTATGACGGCGGGCAAGATAGGCGATAGCCGGGGTCGGAATGACACCAGCCAGCATGGCACGGCCACCGGCCGAGCAGATACCGGCAGTCAGCGCAGCCTCAAACATCTCACCGGACAGGCGCGTATCGCGGCCAATGAGGATCAGCGGCTGTTCTTCCGACTCCTTGCCGAAATAGATCGTCGCCGCACGCCCCAGACGATAGGCCATCTCTGGCAGCAGGGAAATGTTTGCCTCGCCGCGGACACCGTCAGTACCAAATAATCTTGCCATAATGAATATCCCCCTATAAATTCAGGTTATTGTTATGATTAGTTATGAATCAACTCTTAATAGTATGCACATTTTCCGCTAAAAATGCAAGTGCCGCTTTCATCCCATCAACCGCGGCACTCATGATACCGCCGGCATAGCCAGCCCCCTCGCCCATCGGATATAGGCCTGGATTTGCCTCTGCCATGAACGACTCGCGATTGCGGCGGATCCGGCATGGTGCCGAGGAACGGGCCTCAATGCCCGTCATGACCGCGCCGGCATTCGCAAACCCCGGGATCTTGCGATCGAACCATGGCAGGGCACCTTCCAGCGTCTTCGTCATGAAATCCGGCAGGCATGCGTGCAAGTCTACCGCTTTGACCCCCGGCTGATAGGTTGGAGTCGTCAGGAACTGCCGGGAGCCGGACGTCCCTTTGAGGAAATCGCCTACGGTCTGCACCGGCGCAAAGTAATTGCGGCCGCCCAGCTCGAAAGCCAGCGACTCGAGCTTGTCCTGCAGCTGCATCCCCGACAGGACCTCATGACCGAAATCATCCGGCCCGACCTGCACCAGCAGCGCGCCATTGGCCGTTCCGGAATCGCGGTGATAGTTGCTCATGCCATTGGTGCAGACATGACCAGCCAGCGACGTTGCCGCCACGACCTGTCCCCCCGGACACATGCAGAAGGAATAGGCTCCCCGGCGGGTAACCGGGTCCTGATAGGTCAGCGCATAGTCTGCCACCGGCAGCCGCGGATTGCCCGCATCCTCACCATACTGGGCCCGGTCGATGAATTCCTGCGGATGCTCGATACGCACGCCCATGGCGAATGGCTTGGCTTCCATGACAACGCCCTTGTCCAGCAGCATCTGATAGGTATCCCTGGCCGAGTGGCCGATTCCCAGGAATGCTGCTTCGGCGGGGATGCGCTCCTCGCCATTGACCACGACTGCTTCCACCGCGCCCTGCTCAAGCTCGATATCCGTCACCTGGCAGCCGAACCGCACCTCGCCGCCCAGGCGGATGATCTCCTGCCGGATATTCCGGACGACGCCCCGCAGCAGGTCCGTACCGATATGAGGTTTATGCAGATAGCGGATCTCCTCCGGCGCACCAGCCTTGATAAAGGCCTCGATGACATCCTTCATGTGTGCATCATTGATGCGGGTCGTGAGCTTGCCATCGGAAAACGTCCCGGCACCGCCCTCGCCGAACTGCACATTGGACTGCACATTAAGCGCGCCGCCCTGCCAGAATTTCTGGATATCCTGATGACGGGTATCCACATCGTTGCCCCGCTCCAGCACCAGCGGCTGCCAGCCGGCCCGTGCCAGTGTCAGCGCCGCCAGCATGCCGGCCGGTCCGAAACCGATGATGACCGGCCGCTGCTCACCAGCCCGCTTGCGCAGTGACACCGGACGATTCTTCTCCGGCCGGACCTGCTCCACATTCTTATCCTTATGCAGTTTTTTCAGCACGGTCTGTTCGGAGCCCGCGAGCTTCACATCCAGCATATAGACGAATTGCACCGGGGCACCATGATACCGGCGGGCATCGACAGCCTTACGCACAATTACCACCTCAAGCACAGCCTGAGGTGGTAATCTGAGACGTTTGGCTGCAAGCTCTTTCAGGCTGCTCGTATCAGTGAACGCAACCTGGAAATTTCTAATTCTTAACACTTGTAACCGTCACTCCATTAATTGTTATTCATTTTTCTTCTCACGGATGATGAGGTGAACCATAACTTCATGATTCGTAACAGTCACGCCATCCGGCAAGACCAGCTTGACACTCTTATCCGTATTCTTTATGACATCCGCCAGGGATATTTTCTCCGTATCCAGTGATGTGATTCCTGAAATCACCTGCTCATTGCCGGCAATCTCAATCTTCATCGGATCCACCCGGACTCCGGCCAGTTCATAGCCCTTCGCCACATCCGTATCCGTTATCGCATGAATCATGACAATCTTCTTGGAGAGACCGCGGGCCAGCGCAACGGTAACATACATGGTCGATGGCTGTACCGTCACGCCCTGAACTTCACGGCCGTCTGCGTTGATGGCCGTAAGCGGAACCTGCAGATCGAAATCCGCATCATTCTTGCCATTGAGACCGACATAGCCGATAACCCGATCAACTTCATTGACCGCTGACTCCGGCCCCTCGACAACGACCTGTTTACTTGCCTGATTGATCTTCGCTACCGTTGTCCCTTGTGCCGGAGCCCCATTGACATTGATATCCGCACGCACACTCTTCTTGATGATACGATCCAGAGTCACATCGATGGTTTCAGGCTTCTCCTCCACCAGCTCAAACCCCTGCGGCAGCTCCACCTGGACCTTGTAGGCTTTCTTGCCGCTCTCGGCGCCTTTAAGGTCAACATAGGCCTTGAAACTATCCTCATTGCTTGCCACAAAGAGCGAACGGGCACCACGCACCCTGATCTTGACCGTATCGGAACCCTGCTTGATATTATAGCCATCCGGCGCATTGACCAACTGGACCGGCACCGTAAAGGAACCATCCGTAGCCGGATTCTGTTCATTCATGACATAGCCCCAAAGGATCACGGCCACCAGCAGTGACGCAATCTTGACGGGCAGATTACGCTGTATCAAACTACGAAAACGTGAAATCATTTCTTCGCCCTCCAGTTCCGGATCCGGTCCTTGATACTTGTTTTCGGCGAAGCAAAAGCCGGCATGAGCACAGCCTTCAGTGTCTCTGCATCAAGGTGACGCATGATATGTCCATTCTCTGCTACCGAGATCGTCCCCGTCTCTTCACTGACGACAACAACCAGCGCATCACACTGCTCCGAAAGACCGATGGCCGCACGATGTCTGGTTCCAAGCTCCGTCGATAGCGTCCGGTTCTCCGTCAATGGCAGCAGACAGCCCGCCGCAATCAGACGGTTGCCACGGATTACAGCCGCACCATCATGCAACGGCGTATTGACAATGAATACGTTGAGCAGGAAGTCAGCCGAAATCAGCCCATCAATGTGGATTCCTGTCGCACTGACATCATTGAGTCCCATATTGCGCTCAATGACCAGCAGCGCCCCGGTCCGGGTAGCTGAGAGCTGCTTGACTGCCCTGGTCAGTTCACGCACAACAGAGCGAGCCTCGTCATCATCCAGCAGAGCAGCCGTCCCCAGGAAGGTTCCCTGTCCCAGATGCTCCAGTGCCCGACGCAGCTCTGGCTGAAATACGATTGGCAAAGCCACAAACAGCAGGGTTACGGCTTTCTGCAGCAGCCATGAGATCACGTGCAGCTCAGCCCAGCTGCAAACAATGGTCACAGCCAGCAAAACAAGAATACCTTTGACCAGCGTGATGGCCCGGGTATCCTGCAGCATCTCATAAACCTTATAAAGGATTGTCCCCACAATCAGTATATCAATGATGTCGAACCAGCCAATGGTCGACAGGATTCCATGAAATTGTATCGGCAAGGTGATGTCAATCGGCATAATACAAAACTCCCTAAACGCGCAGTTCTCTTTCCCTATTATAAATGATTCGTGTTCTTTGTAAAGAAATCCTTGTTACTGCCTAAAAATTTTAGTGCTAATTTCTATAAATAAGCTGAAAAAAAAGGCCTGCTGCCAATGCAACAGGTCTTTTTATGCAATTTATGCTTATTTTATTTCCCGGATCCAGCCTTTTGGAGCCTCGACAGTTCCCATCTGAATGCCACGAAGTTCTTTGTAGAGTTTCGTAAGCACAGGGCCCATCTCCTTCATGCCACTCGGGAACTCGATCGTCTCATCATGGCTGACCACCTTGCCGACCGGGCAGATGACTGCAGCTGTACCACAGAGACCAGCCTCAGCAAAATCTTTCAGCTCCGTGAACTTGACCGGACGATGTTCTACCGTGTAGCCCAAGTTCTCTGCCAGCGTAACCAGTGAACGACGCGTGATCGACGGCAGGATGGAATCGGATTTCGGCGTGACAAGCTTGTTATCCTTCGTGACGAACAGGAAGTTCGCACCACCAGTTTCCTCAACATACGTGCGCGTTGCTGCATCCAGATACATATTCTCATCAAAGCCATTAGCATGCGCTTCAATGTACGGATGCAGGCTCATCGCGTAGTTCAGACCAGCCTTGATATTACCAGTACCATGCGGGGCGGCACGGTCAAAGTCACTGACGCAGATCGTGATCGGCTTTACGCCATTCTTAAAATAAGACCCTACCGGCGTACCAAACAGACGGAACTGATAGGCATCAGCCGGCTTTACACCGATAACAGAGCCCGTAGCGAAAAGATACGGACGCAGGTACAGGGCACCACCTGACTCATACGGCGGAATCCAGTCGACATTCGCAGCTACGACCTGATCAACCGCTTCCAGGAACATTTCCTTGGAAACCGGCGGCATAACCAGACGCTTCGCAGAATCGATCATGCGCTCCGCATTGAGATCCGGACGGAACGTGACAATCTTGCCATCTTTTGTCTTATAAGCCTTCAGTCCTTCGAATACCTCCTGGCAGTACTGCAGGATACCGGCACACTCGTTGATGACAACATTCGCATCTTCCGTCAGTCCGCCTTTCTCCCACTTGCCATCTTTAAAATTCGCTACATAGCGTTTGGTGATCGGCTGGTACGAAAAACCAAGATTCGACCAGTCCACATTTACATTTGCCATATTAAAGCCCCTTTTCTTTCCTCAAAGTATCTATATTCTATCTCTGTAGTATACAGTTGTCAAGCATTACGGCAATCATTTTATATAATATGTACTATTTTTTCACACTGTTTTTTCTAATAAAACAAATGTATTTATCATTGCTTATTCCGGACCTGTTTCCGCGCTTCCGGCAGCATATCCCGCACATCCGATGCAATCAGAGCTTCCCCCTGCTGCTCATAGGCCAGATCTCCGGCCAATCCATGGAGATATACGCCCAGCAACGGAGCCAGTCCACTCTCAGTCTGCTTCATAAGTCCGGCGATCGTCCCGGCCAGTACATCGCCGCAGCCTGCCGTTGCCATTCCCGGATTGCCCTTGGTCGTGAAGAATGCATCTCCATCCGGATAAACGATCATCGTACACTCACTCTTGACCACCAGCACACACTGGTACTCAGCTGCAGCCTCGCGTACGATCGGCAGCAGCGATTCGCGCAGCTCAGGAACCGACACGCCGAGCAGCCCCGCCATTTCGCCCAGATGCGGAGTCAGTACCGGCACCTGCGGCAGCTTGCTGAGATCATCCGGCTGACTGCGGAACGCATAGATGGCATCAGCATCCATGATAAGCGGCTTATTGACCCGGGCCGCAAAGATGCGCACAAGCTCCATAGTCTCTACCGCCCGACCAAGGCCGGGACCAATCAATACAGCATCAGCAGATTCGGCCAGCGAAAGCAGGCAGCTTAACGCTGTCTCGCCCCCCATGATCCCATCCCTTGTCTCCGGAACCGGACGCGTCATGACTTCCGTCAGTTTGACAGCCAGTACTTCCTGCACGCTCGCCGGCACAGCCAGCGTCACCAGGCCGGCTCCGGCACGCAATGCCGCCGTCGCTGCCAGTGCTGCGGCCCCAGTCATGCCGCGGGACCCCGCTACGATGAGTATCCGTCCACAGGTTCCCTTATGCGCGGCTTTTTCGCGTATGGGCAGCAATGAGGCCGCCATGGCATCATCGAGCATCGCCTGACGGATATCATCCCCCTGCAGCAGTTCCCGTGGAATACCAATATCATCGACTACCAGATCTCCGGCCAGATCGGCACCAGGGCTCAGCAGCTGCCCGATTTTCGGCAGACCAAGTGACAATGTCCGGTCGGCCTGTACCGCAACCGTCGATACCCGGCCACTGTCGGCTTCAACTCCGCTTGGCATATCAATGGCCAGCACCGGTTTTCGGACTGCATTGACCTCCTCAACCAGACGCAGCGTCTTCTTGCGCAGTTCCCCCTGAAATCCCGTCCCGAGGATACCATCCACGATGCCATCCGTCAGTTTCAAGGCAAAATGCAGCCGATCCCAGTCCCGATCACTGTCGAGCGGATGAACCTCCAGTTCCATTCGCTCAACCACCTGATACATACGCTGTGTCGATTCCGTAAAATGATCCTGTTCACCAGTCAGGAATACCTTGACCTTTGCCCCCTGGTTATGCAAATGACGCGCAGCGGCCAGCGCATCCCCGCCATTATTTCCGCTGCCTGCCAGGATACAAATGGTCTTTCCTTCTACTCCCTGAAGCAGCTGCTGCATGGATTCTGCCGCACGATGCCCCGCATTCTCCATGAGCAGCAGTTCCGGTATGCCATACTGCTCAGCAGCCTTTTTATCGATTGCTCTCATTTCCTGTACCAGTGAAAGTTTCATTCTTTTCCCTCCATTACGCATTGTGCCGTTGCATATTCACGGGTATGGCTAAGTGACAGCCAGACCTTCGTCACCTTATGTTCCGCAGCCAGCCCGGCAAAATAGCCGGACAGCCGGACCTGGGGACAGCCAAGTTCATCAGGCAGGATCTCCAGTTCCAGCAGGCTTCCGCCACGCAGCCCGGTCCCAAAGGCCTTCAGAATTGCTTCCTTCCCTGAAAATCTGGCAGCATAGCTCTCCGCGCGCTGACTTCCGCGTCCATCGCAATAGTTCCGCTCTGCCTCCGTATAGACCCGCTCTATAAAACGGGAATTTGCCAATGCCTTGCGGATACGTCCTACCTCAACGATATCGGTCCCTGTTCCAAGAATCAACGCCTGCTCCCTCCCTTTCTCTACTAATATTCTAATCATATCATGTCTGTGTTCAAAAAAACAGCCGACTGTTTCCAGTCGGCTGCCTAAATGGATCAAAATGAAGTTGTTGGCATCGAGCTGCCCGCCGAGCCCCCAGTAGACGGTGTATTCCCCGTCGTCCCAGCTACCGGCATGCCGTCCGCACCAGTATCTGGCTGAGACGTCTGTTTACTCTTGTCCTTCTCATCCGGATCAAAGCGGTAATTCCTGGCAATGAAGATCTCAACCCGACGATTCTGTGCCCGCCCGGCCTCAGTCTTATTGTCTGCTATCGGACGATATTCGCTATAGCCAATCGCACTGAATCTAGCCGGATTCAGCCCGCTGTTCGAAGCCAGCAATGCCTTCATGAAGTTCATCGCACGGGTCGAACTGAGCTCCCAGTTTGACGGAAACTGCGCGCCACTGATTGGCACATTATCTGTATGCCCAGACACAACCACACGCTCCGGCACAGATGCCAGTATCCCAGCAACTACGGGAATAATCGACTGCGACTGAGCAACCAATTGTGCAGATCCCGAGGGGAAGAGCGCACGTTCCTTGATACGAATCATCAGTCCTTCCTCAGTCAACTGAGTACTGAGCTGTTCCGACATCCCATTCTGCTGGATATATTCTTCCATCTTCTTCTGGACTTCTTCCAGTTTCTTATTTTCAGCCACATAAGCAGAATTACCCTTATCCTCATCCGATGGGGATTCCGCCCGACGACCGACATTTGGTCCCATCTTGTCAAACATCGACGGACCACCCATATTGAATGCAGAGCTGAAGGCCTGCGAGAGTTCTGAAACTTTCTTCTGGTCCGTCTGCGAGATTGCGAATAGTGCAATGAACAGTGCCAGCAACAGTGTCATCAGGTCAGAATATGGCAGCAGCCAGGCCTCGCCAGCTTCTTCCTCATGTTTCGGACTACGTTTTTTCTTTGCCATATTAGCCCTCCTTCTTCAAACCCTCGCGCTCAGACTGCGGGATAAACACCATCAGCTTTGCTTCGATAGCCGTCGGCGAATCACCAGCCTGCAAGGAAAGGATTCCCTCGATAATCATGCGTTTCTCGCTGACTTCTGCCTCCGACAGCAGCTTCAGCTTGTTGGCCAGTGGCAGATAGATAACATAAGCCGAGAAAATACCGAGGATCGTTGCTACGAATGCAGCTGCGATCGCATGTCCCAACTTGTTAACATCATCCAGATGACCCAGTGCAGCAATCAGGCCAACAACAGCACCCAATACACCAAGGGTTGGTGCATACGTACCAGCCTGTGTCAGGATTGAACGGCCAACCGAGTGACGCTCCTGCATGACAGCCAGCTCTGCATCCAATACATCACTGACAAAATCCGGGTCCATACCATCGATGACCATGCCAAGTCCGGTACGGAAAAACGGATCCTCGATATCCTGAACTTTCCCCTCCAACGCCAGAATGCCCTCTCGACGGGCAATCTGCGACAGCTCTACAAACAGCCGCAACAGTTCCGCCTTCTCATGCAATGCCGGCTTATGAAAGGTCATCCCCACCAATTTAGGCACCGCCTTCAACTGCGTCATATTAAACGCAATAAACAGACATGAGAACGTACCTCCAATGATAATCAGGAACGCCGCCGGGTTATTCAGTGCGGTAAGCGGCGCGCCTTTCAGGATCATTCCGACGAATACGGAAACAAAGCCCATGACCACGCCGATAACTGTTGACATTTCCAAAATAAAAGCCCCCCTACATCTTCCTTTGATTTAAAGGAACACGATTTCATAGCAATTCCATTATAGCCTATTTTATAATATTCCATGTTAAAAAGCAAAATCCTACTTTATTCTATAAAAATTTATATCTTTCCGTAATAAATTTTTATTATCTTATCATATATTCATCAAAAGTATGATATAATAGGTGAGTATAAGACTAGTTTATAGAGAAAGAAGCGATATCATGGAACTTAGACAACTCGAATATTTCCAGATGGCCAGCCGCCTCCGGAACATCACTCGGGCTGCTGAACGTCTCCGAGTTTCACAGCCAAACATCACCGTTGCCATCAAGAAACTGGAAGCTGAACTCGGCATCCAACTTTTCGACCGCAGCCAAAAGCAGCTGTCGTTAACACCGGAAGGCGCCGTCTTCCTGAATCGTGTAGAGCTTGCCCTTCGCAACATTCAGGATGCAGTACTCGAAGTCAACGACTACAAACAGTTGCAGAAGGGTACGATCAAGATTCGGCATTCCACCGATGATGGGCGCTTACCTCTTTCCTAAGATCTTCTCGAGCTTTCCAGCGCCGTTACTCACATTTGGATATCTTCATGCACGAAGAAGGATCGATGTCCATACGTGAACAGCTGGAGCGCGATGAACTGGATTTCGGCATCATCATCATCTCAGGTGCATCGAATCACCTGCAGCTGCTGCCGATGTCCAAGAACCAGATTGTCTGCTGCGTACCGGAAGAAAGCCCCCTGGCTCAAAAGAAGGCCATCTCCCTGCAGGATATTGCAGAGGAGAACATCATCATGCTGAAAGAAGGCTCCTTCCTTCGCCAGACCATCCTGTCGAAGATGAAAGCCGCCAATATCACACCAAATATCGTGCTTGAATCCAATCAGGTCGTCACCCTCAAGGGACTCGTCGCCAGCGGTGTCGGCATTGCCTTCCTTCTCGATATGGTCGTAGAAGACACACCGGGCGTCAAGGCGATTCCACTGGCTGACCCGTTGATCGTCGATGTTGGACTGGCCTGGAAGAAAGATCGTTACATCTCAAAAGCCGCCCAGTCGTTCATTGATTTCTGCAAGGATATCCTGAAAGAAAAGAAACTACATAACGAGCAATAAGAAAACGAGGCTGCCGCAACGACAGCCTCGTTTTTTATTATGTCATTTTTACTTGCGCTTCAATATCTCAAGGATAGCCGGTGCGATATCTTTGGTCTTCGCAAGACCGCCAAGATCCGGTGTCAGCGTCTTCTTCTCCACCAGCAGCGTCTCTATGGCGGCGATAACTTTCGCGCCCCACTCCGGCTGACCGAAGAAATCCAGCATCTGGCTGACCGACCAGATGGACGCCAGTGGATTTGCCAGCCCCTTGCCGGCAATGTCCGGTGCACTGCCATGGATTGGCTCGAACATCGACGGGAACTTCCTCTCCGGATTCAGATTCGCCCCGGCGGCCAGTCCCATGCCACCGGCAATCGCCGCCCCCAGATCCGTCAGGATGTCGCCGAACAGATTACTGGTCACGACCACCTGGAAGCGCTTCGGATCTTTGACGAAGAACATGCTGGCCGCATCAACCAGGAATTTCTGGGTCTTCACATCCGGATATTCCTGCCCCACCTCGGCAAAGATCTCATCCCAGAATACCATCGAGAAACCGAGGGCATTGCCTTTCGAGATGGAAGTCAGGGTCCTGTCTTCTTTCCGGGCCAGTTCATACGCATAGCGAATGACACGCTCACAGCCCTTGCGTGAGAACACGCCCGTCTGCAGGGCCACCTCCTGCGGCGTACCCGGATAAAGCCGGGCCCCGACATTGGCGTACTCCCCTTCGCTGTTTTCCCGGACGACCATCATATCGATGTCTTCCCGGTTCACGTCCTTGAGCGGACATGGCGCACCAGCCAGCAGTTTCACCGGCCGCAGATTGATGTATTCATCGAACCCGCGTCGGATCTTCAGCAGCAGGTCTCCCAGCGAGACATTATCCGGTACTCCGGGATACCCTACGGCGCCCAGATAGATCGCATCGAACGACTTGAGCTTTTCCAGCCCGTCCTCGTCCATCATCCGCCCGGTCTTCAGATAATACTCACACCCCCAGGGAAAATCCGTGAATTCTACAGCAAAGCTGCCATCTATCGCAGCGATCGCCTGCAGTACCCGCTTGCCTTCAGCTATGACTTCCGGGCCGATGCCATCACCGGCAATCACAGCAATCCTGAATATTTTCATGTAAATACCTCCCCGAGTAAATTTCACTTGTTATAGAAAAAGACGGCCCCAAACGGAACCGTCTTTTTTTATCCTATTTGTGATTACAGGACGATATGTGCTACCACAAAGCCCATGCAGCAGCCCGTAAAGACAATGATCAGTCCTGGAATCATGAAACTGTGATTCAGGATGTACTTGCCGATACGCGTCGTGCCAGAACGGTCAAACCCAATGCAGGCCAGATCGGACGGATACGTCGGCAGGAAGAAGTAACCATAGCAGGCGGAAATGAAGGACATGATGATAACCGGATCCATGCCGACCTTCAACGCCAGCGGCATAACGATTGCGATAGCGGCAGCCTGCGAGTTGACCAGCTTGGACGTCAGGAATGCGAAGATCGCATAAGCCCACGGATAAGCCGTAACGGCTGTGCCCAGCCACTCTTTAAGCAATACCATGTGATTGGAGAAGTACGTATCAGCCATCCAGGCAACGCCATAGACCGATACGAGAGCAACGATACCAGAACGGAATACCTGGCTGTTGCCGACATCCTTTGCCTTGATATTGCAGAACAACAGGATCATCGCGGCAACGAAGAGCATAACCATCTGGATGACCGTCGTCATGGAGATGGCCTTCATTGCCCCCTTTGCATCCGGGAAATGCGGCAGCAGTGCCGGAACATTACCCAGGATGGCAATGACGAGGATGCCCGCGAAGAAGATATACATAGCGTGGTAATAACTGCTTGGGAGTTCTTTGCCCTGCAGCGTCTCACCTTCACCATAGACATACGCTTTGTTTTCCGGATCCTTGATGAATTCCTGGAAACGTTCATCATCAGCCAGTTCACGGCCACGACGATACGACCAGAGCGCGGCGCACAATACGCCGAAGAACGTTGCCGGAATAGCAACAGCCAGTATCTGGAGTACCGTGTAGCTGTAACCAGCTACCGACATGAAGCCGACGATTGAGACAACCGCAACGGATACCGGGGATGCACAGATACCTGCCTGAGAAGCAACCGACGATACTGCCATCGGGCGCTCCGGACGGATGCCCTCCTTGATTGCAATATCATAAATGATTGGGAACATCGTGTAGACTACATGCCCCGTGCCACAGAGGACTGTCAGGAACCAGGTAGTCAACGGAGCAAAGATCGTAACATGTTTCGGGTTGCTGCGCAGGAACATCTCTGCGTACTTCAACATGACCGTAAGGCCACCGGAAGTCTGCAGAAAACCTGCACATGTTACGACCGCCAGGATCGTGAGCATAACATCGATTGGCGGTTTGCCCGGCTGATAGCCGAAAACGAACGTGTAGATAACAAGACCAATACCACTGATGACTGCCAGACCGATACCGCCATGGCGGACACCGAACACCAGGCATGCCAATAAAACTATGAGACCAAATAACAGAGGCTTCACTACTTTGTGTGGGTAGAAAAGCCCTCTGCTAACTAAATAATTGAAAACCACCTGCATCCATGGTAATGTAGAAGTCTCTACACAAAAACATTCCAAGGAGGATGCACGTGGTTTCTACTTCTACATTATGCAAAAATCTCTTAAATGTCAAGAACATCATCATTGAGGACGTAAAACTTTGGTCGGATAAGGACGCTGTTCGCCATCTTACCATCAAGGCTACGCCACACAAAAGAGATCAGAATCGTTGCCCGATTTGCGGGGCAAAATGCCCTGGTTATGACACGGGTCGCATTAGCAGAACCTGGCGGGCTCTAGATTTCGGTGGCGTCATCGTGCAAATTGTCGCGGATACCTTACGCATTGAATGTCCTCGTCATGGCGTTCACGTCGCCAGCGTCCCTTGGGCTTATCCTGGGTCTCGCTTTACCAAAGAATTCGAAACGAGTACCGCCTGGCTAGCAA
>JAKVOG010000017.1:0-2500 GCA_022482925.1 Selenomonas sp.
ACAGAAGAAATCAATGTATTGAACATTCTAGTTTCTATTAGCGGTCAACATCAGCCAATCATCTTCGCCCTTCGGACTCGATTCTTGGGATGTTTTCGCATACGACCTGTTACCCAATCAGCTTCGCTTCTTGGACAGGTCAGTAAAGTTAAGCCCTCGATTTATTAGTATTGGTCCGCTAAACACCTTACGGTGCGTACACTCCCAACCTATCTACCTTGTCTTCTTCAAGGAATCTTACTGGATTACTCCATGAGATACTTCATCTCGGGACTGGCTTCACGCTTAGATGCTTTCAGCGTTTATCCTTTCCGGACGCAGCTACCCAGCTATGCCACTGGCGTGACAACTGGTACACCGGCGGTCCGTCCACTCCGGTCCTCTCGTACTAGGAGCAGCTTCCCTCATGTATCTTTCGCCCGCGATGGATATGGACCGAACTGTCTCACGACGTTCTGAACCCAGCTCACGTACCACTTTAATGGGCGAACAGCCCAACCCTTGGGACCTGCTTCAGCCCCAGGATGTGATGAGCCGACATCGAGGTGCCAAACCTCCCCGTCGATATGGACTCTTGGGAGAGATTAGCCTGTTATCCCCAGGGTAGCTTTTATCCGTTGAGCGATGGCAATTCCACTCTCATTCCACCGGATCACTAAGCCCTACTTTCGTACCTGCTCGACTTGTTGGTCTCGCAGTCAAGCTCCCTTCTGCCTTTATACTCTTCGCGCGATTTCTGTCCGCGCTGAGGGAACCTTTGGACGCCTCCGTTACTCTTTCGGAGGCGACCGCCCCAGTCAAACTGTCCACCTGGCACTGTCCCCGATCTTGTGAATCTCAGGGTTAGATTCCTAACACGTAAAGGTTGGTATCCCAACAATGACTCTGCGTGATCTGGCGACCACGCTTCTCCGTCTCCCAACTATCCTGTACGTTACATGCCAAAAATCAATGCCAGGCTGCAGTAAAGCTCCATGGGGTCTTTCTGTCCAGTCGCGGGTAACCTGCATCTTCACAGGTATTTCAATTTCACCGGGTCCCTCGTTGAGACAGTGCCCAAGTCGTTACACCTTTCGTGCGGGTCGGAACTTACCCGACAAGGAATTTCGCTACCTTAGGACCGTTATAGTTACGGCCGCCGTTTACTGGGGCTTCAGTTCGGGGCTTCTCCTTACGGATAACTCCTCTCCTTAACCTTCCAGCACCGGGCAGGTGTCAGCACTTATACGTCAGATTTCTCTTTAGCAAGCACCTGTGTTTGTGGTAAACAGTCGCTTGGGCTTCTCTTCTGTCGCCAGCTCCCGCTCCCCCTGTACAGGGTTCACAGGCTCTGGCCATCCTTCTCCCGAAGTTACGGATGCATTTTGCCGAGTTCCTTAACGAGGGTTTTCCCGCGCACCTTAGGATTCTCTCCGCGCCTACCTGTGTCGGTTTTGGTACGGGTACATAATGTCTCGTTAGAAGCTTTTCTTGGCAGTGTAGTACGTCTGAATTTGACTTGTTCCGAAGAACGCGTCTATCTATCGGTTCTCGGCTTTAGTAAGGGGATTTGCCTCCTCACCAGCCTACCGCCTTCGACAGGCATTTCCAATCGCCTGCTCAGACTCCTTGCTGCGTCACTCCATCCTCAAACAACATTATGCAGTACAGGAATTTTCGCCTGTTGTCCATCGCCTATGCTTTCTGCCTCGGCTTAGGTCCCGACTTACCCTGAGACGACGAGCGTTGCTCAGGATCCCTTAGGCTTTCGGTGGATCAGATTCTCACTGATCGTTTCGCTACTCATACCAGCATTCTCACTTCCAAGCGCTCCAGCTGTCCTTCCGGTCAACCTTCAACGCCCTTGGAACGCTCCCCTACCCATGGATATGTCATCTACAGAACCCCTGAGTCCATCTGCTTGTCTATGTGTTCATCTGCTTCGTCATCGTCACTCGCCATAGCAACCGCTATGACTCGTTCCTCTTCCTTGCATCTGACCGCATATCCTGCGCAGCTGACTCTCAGTTACTCTGTAGATGGCATATCACATGACGCGACTTCGGTTCTGTACTTGAGCCCCGGATATTTTCGGCGCAAGGCCTCTCGACCAGTGAGCTATTACGCACTCTTTAAATGGTGGCTGCTTCTGAGCCAACATCCTGGTTGTTTAGGAAGTCCTACATCCTTTTCCACTTAGTACAGCATTGGGGACCTTAGTCGGCGTTCTGGGCTGTTTCCCTTTTGAATACGGGTCTTATCACTCGCATTCTGACTCCCAGGTTCTTCTCATAAAGCCATTCGCAGTTTGACTGGAGTTGGTATCCATTACAGACCCGCGTCTGATCAGTGCTCTACCGTCTTTATGTGTCGCCTGAGGCTAGCCCTAAAGCTATTTCGGGGAGAACCAGCTATCTCCACGTTCGATTGGCATTTCACCCCTATGCACAGCTCATCCCAAAGTTTTTCAACACTCACGGGTTCGGTCCTCCACTCATTTTTACCTGAGCTTCAACCTGGC
>JAKVOG010000017.1:7500-47852 GCA_022482925.1 Selenomonas sp.
TGCCAGTCAGTTCCGCCCTACGGACCTGACCATCGATGCTGTTCTCGACCGGGCTGATCAGGCACTCTATCAGGCCAAGAAAAACCGGGATACCTATGTGATTGCCGACCTCACTGAATCCGAACTGAACTAATAAAACCGCCTCAGCCTGCATCAAAGCATGCACAAACTGAGGCGGTTTTACTTTTAACTTAGTAACTGAATCTTGCTTCAAACATCCGATGCCATGGAAGGCTTACTTTAAGGTTATCCAGTTCCTGATAAGGTGGCAGGTTCGCCTGCGCAAACTGACGCATAAGGCTGTTGATGCGATAGACCACCCCCGACTCATAGCGGCCCAGATTACTGTATATCCCCTCTTCACGGAAGCGATAGATGCTTTCACCTACTCTGCCGCGAACATTAGACTGATAACCCCAGTCTTCCAGATAGCGGCGAGTCAGCAAACTATCACAGGCATCCCCGCTCATCCGGTTGGCCAGCAGCCCGGTGCCGATAACAAAACCAGTCGAATTGGTTGCTGTATTCCAGCCGGCATAAGCCCGGATCTTATACAGCAAACCCGCATCACGCAGACGGTTCATCAACGCATTATCCGAGCCATTTGAGAACGCAATATCCGCAATCCCGACCGGATATCCAGCCGCTACTGCATCATTGACCATGCGTACAAAATGCTGCGTATTCACGCGATCTACACCATTATTGGCAATCCCCGTTTGAGTCGCACCATTACTGTCTGCAGTCTTGCCATCCTGGTTGGTATTCACCAGCAGCACAAAATCTGCTTTAGCCGGATCCATGACCGGCAGGCCGCCAGCCACGAGTATCGAAGAACGGATAGTCGAGCCAATACGCGTATCCGAGTAGCCAGGCACTGTATCAGCGCCCACGCCGCTATTATACGCTACATAAACGAACGGAATCTGACGCTCATGGTCATTAACCGCCCGTGACAGCAGCAGCAGACCGAACTCATCGATCCCCGCCAACAGTTGGAACTGCGTTTCAGGAACGCCCTTCGCATAGGCCTCAAGTGCCCGGCCCTCGCGATGTGTCTGCGAAAGTGGTGCATTATCATCCTTACCGATGACGAAATAACTGAATACGCCATGGCGCACCTGATCGATCAACGTCTTCGACACAGCCAGGTTCTTCTCGCGGCGGTTCATCCAGTCCTGCCAGTCCTTTGCCGGGATTGCCGACTGATGCTGCTGCAGAGCCTGCTGCTCTGCCGGTGTCAGCTTACCCAGTTCCTGCTTGTCGAGCAATGCAGTAGCCTGAAAGATATCCGCACCATACTGCTGATAGTAAGCCGGCTCCTCGCTGCCTGCAGAAGCACCGTCATGCGGCGTCCGCATGAGGGAACCAAACCCATAAAGCTTAAGTGACGGATGAGCCTTGCGTACAGCCTCGAAACGCTGCACTCTCTGCATGAGCTCATCCTTTGACAACTCATGGTTACGGGACGGCACCAGACCACCATAAATCATCGCATCCGTCGAGACCATTGCGGCATCAACATTATTCAGATGGCTGTTCATCCAGTCCCAGAGCTTGTCTACCTGCCCGAAGCGGTCCACGCCGCTCGACAGAATCTCGTCTGGCGGCATCACCACATCATAGCCCAGTTTCTGGACAACCTCCGCTGTCTCATCTTTTGAAATTGGCCGGTTATCATGCGGAATGAACAGAAGTTTGCCGCGAACTGCCGTACCGGCAGTTCCTGCAGCGGCAGTTCCTGTCTCCTGGCCTGCTGCTGCAGCTGTAGCAGCCATTGCAAGCAGCATCAGCAGCAACAGGACCCCCATGATTCGTTTCATCATCATCAATCACCCCTTGTGGCAGAATAAAACAACTGACGATATATTTCGCGGTTACAACCGAAAAATCCTGCTGCAAAACCCGTT
This sequence comes from Selenomonas sp., assembly GCA_022482925.1. GTDB lineage: Bacteria > Bacillota > Negativicutes > Selenomonadales > Selenomonadaceae > Selenomonas_A. The sequence goes on from JAKVOG010000017.1 coordinate 9,411, forward strand.
ATTCTACTTTTACCTGCAGCCAGAGGCTAGTGTATAGCTTATCCAGCTGCTTTCCCAGATAGCTGTACGTTCCCTGCCCCTGATAATCCTTTGCTGGCGGGAAAGCAATATCAAGATATTCCTCATCCATATCATCCTCGACCAGATCACGCACACCGGTATTCGGTGTTGGATACCCCAGTGATTCAAAATTCTTAGCTGCAACATCCGGCCGACAGAGGAAATCGATGAATTTATGCGCATTCTCCACATGCCGGGCATTCTTCGGAATAACCCAGGAATCGATCCAGGCATTGGTTCCTTCTTTCGGTGCCTGTACATACCGCAGATCCGGATTGGATTTCAGCAGCTTGATGGCCTCGCCGGAAAAGATGACACCAAGTGCCGCCTCCCCCGAGCTCAGCTTATCACGGATATCATCCACGCCATACGCCTGCACGAGCGGTTTCTGCCGGATCAGCATATCGCGGGCCGCTTCGAGCTGCTGCACATCCGTCGTATTCATCGAGCAGCCCATGAGACGGAGCGGAATCATAAATGCATCACGGGCCGAATCCTGCATGAGGATCTCGCCGCGATATTTTTCGTTCCAAAGAATGGACCAGCTGTCTACAGGCTCGTCGACCAGCTTCGTATTATACATGATACCGACCAGCCCCCAGCAATATGGAACAGAGTAACGGTTCTCGGGGTCAAAGGCCCGGGACTGCTGCACGAAATCCTGTCCGATATAAGCCTTCGCATTCGGCAGCTGATTGAAATCCAGCGGCTGCAACAGATCATTCTGGATAAGCTTCTGGATCATGTAGTCAGACGGACAGAGAATATCATAGCTTTCGGCCCCCTCCGCCACGCGCGGGTACATGCTCTCATTCGTATCGTACTCATCCAGCACGACATGAATGCCAGTCTCCTCCTCAAACTCCTCCAGCACTTCCGGATCGAGATAGTCCCCCCAGCTGTAGACATAGAGCACATCCTCACTGTCGTCATCCTTCTCTGACAGCATGTCACAGCCAGTGATAGAAAGGCATAGAGCCATCAGCAGCAATGCCATAAGAATGCACCGGATTCTTTTCTTCATGCACGTTGCCTCCTTCCGGCCTGACGATAGCGGCTGATGACACGGTAATTCACGAGCAGCAAGGCCACAAATACGATAACCGCCACAAAGAACAAGGTCGAGAGCGCATACATCTCCGGATGCACACCGAGCTTGAGCTCAGCATAGATCTCCGTCGTAAGTGTCTCGATACCAGCCCCCTTCGTAAAATAGGTCACGATGAAATCGTCGGCTGACATTGCAAAGGACAACAGGTAGGCTGCCATGATCCCCGGCACGAGTTCCGGCAGGATGACCTTGCGAAATGCCTGAAAAGGCGTTGCCCCGAGATCGAGCGCCGCTTCATAGCAGACATTGTCCAGCGCCAGCACCTGCGGCAGGATGCAAAGCATCGCATAAGGCAGGCTGATGACGATATGCGCCATGAGAATCGTATCGTAACCAAGCCGCAGCCCGAGTCCCAGGAACAGCAGCATGAGCGAAATGCCCGTGACGATATCGGCATTGAGCAGCGGGACATTTGCCATCCCCCGCAACAACAGGCGGCTGCGATGCCCCAGACGGCGCAGACCGATGGCGGTCACGAGCGCCAGCACCGTTGCCAGCGCTGCCGAAGTCAGGCCAATGGTCAGTGTATTGCCAAATGCCTCGATGATATCCTCGTTGCCCAGCAGCGAGACATACCAGTCCCAGGTAAAGCCCGTCCACTGTCCGCGGTAACGGCTGGCATTGAAGGACTGCGCGATGAGCACACCAATTGGTGCATACAGGAACAGCACGATGAGTCCGAGATAGGTATTCTTAAGTTTCTGCATCATGCCTTCACCTTCCTTCCGCGGTCTTCCCGGTCAGAGAAAGGCTTCCAGCAGGATGTTCAGGATAATGAACACCATCAGACCATGGACAGGGCGCTGCCGAGCTGCCAGTCATAGGCCGCCGTGAACTCCTGCTCAATGATATTACCCACGAGCAGGACCCTGTTGCCTCCAAGCAGCGCACTGATGACAAACGTCGTGAGCGCGGGATGAATACCATCGTACAGCCACTGACGATTCCCGGCAGTGACAATGGCAGCATAACATGACGAAAGGTCTGCCAGCGATTGGCCCCCAGATCCCAGGCCTGCCTCGACGATGCTGTGATCGATGCGCGTGATCGCGACATAAAGTGGCAGCACCATATACGGCAGGAAATTATAGACCATGCCGATGACGATAGCAATCGGCGTATTGATCAGTTCCAGTGCGGGCAGTCCCATTGCCTGCAGCAGCATATTGATGATGCCATGCCGCTCAAGATAGGTCTGCCAGGCCATCGTCGTGAGCAGCGAGTTCATCCAGAGCGGCAGCAGAAACAGCAGGAAGATCAGCACCCCCTTGCCCTGCCGACGCTCCTTCAGGATCAGGCAGAGCGGGTAAGCCAGGGCCAGGCAGATCACCGTGCTGACGAGCGCAAGCTCCACGGAAAGCCCCAATGCCCGCAGATACTCCGGCTGCAGAGCCGTCTGTACGGATTCCAGCGAGAATCCTGCCTGCACCATCGGTCAGGCCGTGCCAGATCACAAACAGCAACGGCAGGACGATAAACAGGATTGCCCATAGCCCGAACGGTACAGCAAAACAACGCTGCACAGATCTTTTCTCATTCATCCGTTGCAGCCTCCTCGTCCTCCGATGCCGGCTTGGCCATGATCTGGATATTCGATGCCGCCAGACGCAGGCCTACTTCCCGTCCCTGCTCATGCCCCGTGATAGTCTGCACGAGCCAGCGGAAACCACCTGCCTCGATCGTGATATCATAGACCGTCCCCTTGAATACCACCTGCCGGATCACGCCCCGGAACTGCCCGTTCGCCGGCTCACAGATCTGAATATCCTCCGGCCGGATCTGTACGTCGACCGGTACATTCTCGCCAAAACCAGTATTGATGCAGGGAATATCCTGCCCCAGCAGATGCACGAGCTTATCACGCACCATCATACCATCGATGATATTGCTGTCGCCGATGAAATCCGCTACGAAGGCATTCTCCGGCTCATTATAGACACTCTCCGGTGTCCCGATCTGCTGGATCCAGCCCTGGTTCATGACCACAACCGTATCCGACATCGAAAGTGCCTCCTGCTGGTCATGCGTGACAAACACAAACGTGATGCCCAGTTCTTTCTTGATCTTGACCAGTTCACGCTGCATGCTCTGCCGCAGCTTGAGGTCCAGAGCCGATAACGGCTCATCAAGCAGCAGCACCTTTGGCTCATTGACGATAGCCCGGGCAATCGCAATACGCTGCTGCTGTCCTCCCGACATCTGCGTCACACTGGCATGTTCATAGCCATCGAGATTCACCAGTTTCAAGGCATATTTTATCTTATCCCGAATGTAACTTTTGCTTTTACCTTTGAGCTTCAGGCCAAAGGCAATATTGTCAGCCGCATCCATGTGGGAAAACAGTGAGTACTTCTGAAAGACCGTATTGACCGGCCGCTTCTCCGGCCGCAGCCGCGTGATATCCTGACCATCAAAGAGAATCCGCCCGCTATCCGGCAGTTCAAAACCACCGATCAGACGCAATGTCGTGGTCTTGCCACACCCCGACGGCCCCAGCAGCGTCATGAATTCGTTCTCATGAATCGTGAGGTCGAGATCCTCCAGGACTTGCTTTCCATCATAGGATTTATTGATATGTTCCAGTTTCAATAGTTCTTTGTCCATTTATTGTCCCTTTGCTTCACATTAATAATGATTGTCACGTATTCACTATTGTATCATGGATTGAGAAAATTTCCAAAAGCAGCCCCTCGGTTGCTCAGTTCATCGAAGAAGCACCGAAGCCAGGTACGATAAAACCCGCTCAGACAAAGTTCGGAGAACGAGTAAATATAACGCAGCAAAGGAGCGCTTAGTTCGAAGAAATTAGACCGCCGCGGGGACAGCACATAGCCAACATTCCGCTTAGGTAACCTGCTAAAGAATTTTTTTGCCTTTAATTAAGCATTCCCAAAGGAGCTTAACGCACTTCGTTTGGACGGACGCTCTTTGGAAACGATCGATCGTAGGCAAAAAAATTCTTCTTAACGCAGAACACCAAACGCTCCATTTATGGCTATGTGCTGTCCCCGCGGCTGGGCTCGATGCATCGATGGTTGCGTTGCTCTAAATCAGCCGTGTTGCTGGTTCTTCCCTTGATGCTGGAATTCAACAAACCTGCTCGAACCGAACCAAGACCTACCGTCAGAAGGAAAATGCCCCAGAAGCCGATACTGACGGACGGCGGGCGAAGGGAAACTATTTTTTTCGTCCGGAACGAGTTGCCGTAGGCTGGCACGCCGTAGGCACTTGCTAAGTCCGTCGATTCGTTGCGGCGCCGTGGTACCGGCGCGTCAGCTAAGTAAATACTACAATCTCATGGCGGGACATTTAGTGCAGGACGAAAAAAATAGTTCCACTGAACCCCGTGCTGAGCCTCTACCTACTCGTCACCTGTGTCTCACTTCCCGAGTATGTCCTTCAAATTCCAGTTTATCGAGCCCCTTGGGAAACAGTATCAGCGGCATACCAAAAACCGCCTGCCTGTGGCAAGCGGTCCTTTTCTTTATGCTTCTACATAGTGACTGAAACTGCCGATGACGAGCTGCGGGAACTCTTTATGCAGCGTTTCGATGAACGCCCTCGTCCCAACGGCCTTTCCCTGTGGCTCCGGCATGATATCCAGGAACGCATCCGGATCGATGTTGAGATTCCGGACCTGGATCATCTGCACCGGTACCTCACGGAAGAATTCCTGCCAGGCAGCCAGTTCCTCCTCGCGATCATTGAACCCCGGGAAATACAGGAGATTCAGCGACACATAGACGCCATGGTCCAGCGCATAGCGGATGGATGCCTTGACATCCTCCAGATGATAGCTGGCCCGGTAATATGCATCATAGCCTTCCTCACGGGCGCTGATGATCGATACCCGCAGGGAATCCAGCCCCGCATCCACGATCTTCTGCACGCCTTCCGTCCAGCCCACATTTGAATTCATATTGATCTGACCTTTGTCCGTCTTCGCCCGGATCAGCTTGATACCAGCCGCGATATTATCGGCGGCCAGCGACGGCTCACCCTCGCAGCCCTGCCCGAAGCTCACGATGCCATCCGGTGCCACCGACAGATGATAGATACCGACCTCGGCAATCTCCTCCGGCGTCGGCCGAAACTTGATCCGCTCCTGCGGGGACGGACAGCACTCGGCCGGCTGCAGGGAAATGCAGCCGAAACAGTTGGCGTTGCAGACCGGAGACGTCGGAATCCCACACTCCCAGCGGCGGTAGAAAAGATTCTGCGCCGTACAGCAATGCCAGTTGAGCGAACAGCCGCCGACCTGCTCGACGATGCGGTTACCCGGCAATTCCTTCTTCGTGCGCTTGACCAGATTCTTGAGTTCCTTGGTATTGTAGTGGACCGGATCCCATTTGTCATTCTCATCCGTATAGACCGCTGCACAGTAAAGCTCATCCCGATAGACAACCACCGCCGTATAGCCATAGAGCGGCAGACGGTCCGCCTCCTCGGCCCGCTGATAAGCAGGCATGTAGAGACGCGTATAGCCAGCCGGCAGGATAGCCGACACCGCCAACCCGCTGATCGGCATGACCTCCCCCTCCGGGGACATGCCGACGGCCAGATGATCCGGCAGCAGCATGAGATCTGCGCTATCCGGTAGCGGGATCAGGTCCTCCGGCTTCAGCAGGATATTCTCCCGACCGGTGCGCCCCATGCCCTGCATGCCGGCTGCATCCAGGATAGTTCCCTCTTCATCGGCGTAGATTGCCGTTATCTTCTCACTCATATACTGCCGTTCCTTCCCCTGCTGTCTCCGCTGTCTTTACCGGCTCAGCTGACTGCACCGTTTTCTTCTGCTTTTTCTGCTTCTTCGGGTTAAACCGGTTCATCGCCATATCCACGTCCTCATTCACGATGCACTCCACCGCAGGGATCAGATAGTTGATGGACTCTGCAATTTTCGGTGCGTCCTCTTCCGAGAAGGGTGCCAGCACATGACTGACTACCGTCCAGCCCGGCAGCGGACGACCGATGCCGATACGAACGCGCGAGAAATGCTCATCCCCGACATGGGCAAGGATCGACTTGATGCCATTGTGTCCGCCCGCGCTTCCCTTCTTGCGGATGCGGATGGTCCCGGCCGGAATATCCATATCATCATGCGCCACGATGAGGTCTTCCGGTTCCAGCTTGTAGAAGTTCATGATTGGTCCGACGGCCCGGCCGCTGTCATTCATATAGGTCTGCGGCTTCACCAGCAGCACCTTTTCCGTACCGATACGTCCCTCGCCGATCTTTGCGTCGAATTTATCCTTCCACTCGGTAACGCCCAGCTTCGCCGCCAGCGCGTCCACGAACATAAACCCGACATTGTGTTTTGTTTTGGCATATTCTGCGCCCGGATTTCCCAGGCCGGTAATGATTTTCATGACAATCTCCTAAAACTCCGAAAAAGCCCTCCCCATTGGGGAAGGCTGTATCGGTACCAGTATATACTTATCAGTTGTTGGCTGTCGGATCGCCGACCAGGAACAGGTAGGCAATAACCACGATGCCCAGTGCGATACGATACCAGCCGAATGCCTTAAAGTCATTCGTCTTGATATAGCTCAACAGGAACTTGATGGACAGGATGGATACGATAAACGCCGTCACCATACCGACAATCAGGATCAGGATCTCGGCTCCCGTGTAGTGGAAACCGAACTTCACCATCTTGAGGAAGCTGGCCCCGAACATGACCGGGATAGCCAGGAAGAACGTAAACTCCGCAGCCACATAGCGGCTCGTCCCGAACAGTATACCACCGAGGATCGTCGCCCCCGAGCGGCTCGTGCCCGGCACCAGCGACAGGACCTGGAACATACCGATGATAAATGCCGTCTTATAGTCAAGGCGGTTCAGGTCTGTGACCCGCGGCCGGCGGTGCTTATTGTAGTTCTCGACCAGGATAAACATGATACCATAGAAGATCAGGGTTGTAGCCACGACCGGCGCCGTCATAAAATGCTCTTCCATGAACTTGTTGAATGCCAGGCCAATGACAGCAGCAGGCAGGCAGGCCACGATGACCTTGCACCAGAGGCTCACTGTATCACGCTTCTCCTGCCGGCTCTTCCATGAAGACCACGGATTGAGCCGCTCGAAATTCAGAGCCACGACCGCGAGAATCGCCCCCAGCTGGATCACAACCAGGAACATGTCCATGAATGCCTTGCTGACATCCAGCTTGATAAATTCATCAACGAGAATCATATGTCCCGTACTGGATACTGGCAGCCATTCCGTCAGTCCCTCGACCACACCAAGGATGATGGTCTTGATTAATTCCATGATACTTAAATCCACCGTTAAGTTTCCCCCTAAATCATTATCTTTTTTTCATAAAAGCAAGTCCCATTATAGCACAGCCGTAAGGCCTCTGCATGATTTTCTGCTCGATTTTAACCGAAATTTATCTTTATGTGAGCCAATCACGGAAACCATACCCTGAACTTGCTATAATAAGCCATAAGACGAGCACAGCAGACAGGCATACACCGGGCTTGCTGTTCCCATACGAATTTCATCTGACTATTCATAGGAGGCTGCTACCATGGCAACAACTGTAATCACAAAAGAAAATTTCAAATCCGAGGTGCTTGACGCACAAGGCACTGTCCTTGTTGATTTCTGGGCTGACTGGTGCGGCCCCTGCCGTATGCTTTCCCCGATTGTCGACCAGGTAGCTGAACAGCACAGCGAGGTAAAGGTCGGCAAGATTGATATCGATGCCCAGCCGGAGCTGGCTAACCAGTTCGGCGTCATGAGCATACCGACGCTCATCGTCTTCAAAAACGGACAGAAAGTAAACGAATCCGTCGGCCTGATCCCGAAAGAAAACATAGAAGCGCTGCTGAAATAAGACAAACAAAAAATACCTTCCAGTCCTCATTGACCGGAAGGTATTTTTGTTGATCAGGGATTACCAGCCAATTGCCGCAGAGACTCCTTATCGAGCAGGCGGATGCAGCCGCGCGAAGGCTTCACCCAGCCCTCCTGATTGAAATACTTCACCAGCCGACTCACGACTTCGCGGGCCGTGCCCATGAAACGCGCAATCTGCTCATGCGTCAGATGAATCTCATCCGTCTTCATCTTCTCGCTTTCCTCGAGCAGGAAGATGGCAAGTCGCCGGTCAGCCGACAGGAACAGGACCTGCTGCATCTTCCACAGCATCTCGGAGAGGCGCCGGGCCGACATCTCGTAGCCATAGCACCGCACGTAGACATTGTCCTTTGCAAGCTTACGGAAGGCGATAGACTCCGTCAGCAGCACCTCGGTATCCTCCTCCGCATCGACATAGACATCAAACGTCACCGACTCGAACGCACAGGAGGCAGAGAGTATCCCCACATCATCCGGGAACAGACGATACAACGTGACTTCACGGCCATCTTCCGACATCGTATAGACCCGCAGTTGTCCCTTCTTCACCAGCGTAACACCGATGCAGTCCAACGTCCCTTGATGCACTGTCTCACCACGTTTGTAATGAACGATCTTCGTATGGGTATTGATTAGTGCCTTCTCCGCCGTAGACAGATGCGGCCAAAAATTAAAATGTCGGATAAACAGATCCGTTACCATCTGATGGTCATTCACAGTAAAACCTCCTCGTTCAATCTGCGTATGAACTGTTCATTTCCCTATCGTATCATACACTTCGCTGTTATGTCAGTAACTCAGGCACTAAAAAAGCCTTCCCCAGAAAGGAAGGCCCTTTTTATATCCGATTAGCGGAACAGCTGGCTGACAGAGCGGCGGCTCTGGATGCGCATGATGACATCACCAAGTGCATCAGCCAAAGACAGCGTGACAATCTTGTCCGACTTCTTCTCCGGCGGCAGCGGAATCGTATTCGTGATAACGAGCTTCTCGATTGGAGATTCGTTGATGCGCTGTACAGCCGGATCGCTGAGGATTGCATGCGAGCAGGAAGCGAAGATACGCTTTGCACCACGCTTCTCCAGCGCTTTGGCGCCCTCACAGAGGGAACCTGCCGTATCGACAATATCGTCAATGATGACAGCCGTCTTGCCGGCCACATCACCAATAAGGTTCATAACCTCAGCACAGCCCGGTTTCGGACGGCGCTTCTCGATGATTGGCGATTGGAGCCTGCAGATGATCAGCCAGGACACGGGCACGGGTAACACCACCAAGGTCCGGAGAAACGACGACAACGTCATCCAGTTTCTGGGAACGGAAGTAGTTGGCAATAACCGGTGCGGCAGCCAGATGATCAACCGGGATATCAAAGAATCCCTGGATCTGGCCAGCATGGAGGTCAACGGTTACGACACGGGTAACACCAGCCGTCGTCATCAGATTGGCGACGAGCTTAGGCGGAGAATCGGCTCACGACCGCGGGTCTTGCGATCCTGACGGGCATAAGCATAGTACTGGAACTACCGCCTGTAATACTGTGAGCGGAAGCACGCTTGCAGGCATCTGCCATAATCAGCAGCTCCATCAGGTTGTCATTGACCGGGAACGACGTCGGCTGGATGATGAAAGATATCCTTGCCGCGAATGCTCTCGCTGATCATGACCTGAGTCTCGCCGTTGTTGAAATGACCGACATATGCATCGCAAAGATTTACGCCGATGTGATCTGCGATTTCTTTTGCCAGCTCCGGATTTGCGTTACCAGTCAGGATGCATAAGTTTCCAGTGTCTAAAGCCATTTTGTAAAAATCCTCCAAATCGTTTCTACTAAAAATTTCTTCTCCTGAGGGCTGCGGCTGTGACAGTCGTCACCCTCTTAACACAACAGTATAGCACTGTTTGCAGCAAATTAACATAAAGCTTTTGTTTTTGCTTTAAATTTTAAAGGAAAAAACAGAACTTCCTACACAGTCCGTTTTCCTTATTTCCGTTTATCGGTCCAGCCTTCAATATTCTTCTGGCGGGCTCTGGCAATCGCCAGCGTTCCCGTCGGAACCGTCTTCGTGATCGTGGAACCAGCGCCGATATAAGCACCATCCTCGACCTCGACCGGAGCGACCAGATTGGAGTTGCAGCCCACGAACGCATCGTTGCCGATCTTCGTGCGGAACTTCGTCTTGCCATCATAATTGACCGTGATCGTACCACAGCCCATGTTGACACCCGAGCCCATATCCGTATCGCCGATATAGGACAGATGCGGCAGCTTGGAGCCCTTGCCAATCGTGGAGTTCTTGACCTCGACGAAATTGCCGATCTTGACCTTTTCCGCCAGATGCGTATCCGGACGGATATGCGTGAACTGGCCCAGGATAACGCCATCATCCATCACGCAGTCATGCGCATAGGTGAACTGCCCCGTCACACCGTTGCCGGTCTTGACGTTCTGGAAACGGACACTCGGTCCGATCTCGCATTCCTCGCCGATCTCCGTCTCGCCCTCGAGCCAGGTCATCGGATAGATGACGGTATCATGGCCGACCTTGACATCAGCAGTCGATATAGGTCGTAGCCGGATCCATGATCGTAACGCCCTCGGCCATGAGTTCCTCATTCTTGCGGCGGCGCAGAATCTTTTCGGCACCAGGCCAGCTGCAGACGGGAGTTGATGCCCAGCGTCGACTCATAGTCGTCAGCCGCTACGGCCCAGATCTTCTCACCCTGCTTCTTCAGGATCTCCAGAACATCCGGCAGATAATACTCACCCTGAGCATTGTCATTCGTGACCTGCTTCAGCGATTCAAAGAGTGCCTTGGCATCAAAGCAGTAGATACCGGAATTGACTTCCTTTACCTCACGCTCGGCCTCAGTAGCATCCTTATGCTCGACAATCTTGGCAACCGAGCCATCCGCCAGGCGGATGATGCGGCCATAGCCCGTTGCATCCGGCATGATTGCCGTGAGGACCGTAGCCTTGGCCCTGGCCGCCGTATGCTCATCATACAGCTTCTTCAGCAGACTGCCCGTCAGCAGCGGCGTATCGCCGCAGAGTACCATGACCGTCCCGGTCTCGCCAGCCAGCAGATCAGCCGTCTGCTGAACCGCATGGCCCGTACCAAGCTGCTCTTTCTGCTCAACGAACTCCGCCTGAGCACCAAGAGCCTCGCGGACCATGTCCCCGCCGAAACCAGTCACAATGATGTTGCGCTTTGCACCAGCAGCCTTAGCGGCATCGAGTACATGCTGGACCATTGCCTTGCCGCCGGCCTTATGCAGGACCTTCGGCAGCTTGGACTTCATACGGGTACCCTTGCCTGCAGCAAGGATTACAGTTACTAAATCTGACATTTGTTTTTCTAACTCCCTTTATCCAGTGTATGGGCATATTCATACTTTAGCAGATGATGAACCTGTCCGTACACTACTTATTTTGCGGCCGCTTTATGAGCAGCCGAATGCTTCTTCGCTGTGCTTCTGGACTTCATATTCTGCGCCTTCATGGCATCCATTGCCTGCAGCAGTGTCTTCTCCGAATTTTCCATATGCTTCTCAGCGGCCTTGCTGGCCAGCTTCCGGTCACCATTGGCAATCGCCTCAACAATGGCCTTGTGCTCATCGAGCGTCGCTTCCAGACGGCCCGGATAGGACATCGACAGGGTACGGAACCGGGTCAGCTGATCGCGCAGGTTCGAGATGATCCCCACCAGACGCTGATTGCGGGCCGCATGATACATGAGGTCATGAAACTCGATGTCCGTTTCGACGATCTTTTCCATGTTTCCTTCTTTTATATAGCCGCCAATAATGACCAGCAGGCGCTGCAGATGCTCCAGCTCCTCATCCGTGATATGTTCAGCCGCCAGACCATTGGAGAGCGACTCCAGGGCCGTGCGGATCTCAAAGATCTCATTGATGTCACGAATCGACATATTGGCCACATAGGTCCCGCGGCGCGGCATCATGACCACATAGCCTTCCAACTCCAGTTTGCGGATTGCCTCACGCACCGGCGTGCGGCTGACTCCAAGTTCCTCAGCCAGCTGGATTTCCATGATCCGTTCGCCCGGTTTCAGGATTCCCTTGCGGATGGCTTCCCGCAGGGATTCACATACGACCTCGCGCAACGGCTGGTAGCTGTCTAATTTGATTGGAGCTAGTCTGTTATCCATTACGATTCCCTCAATTCCAGATTGACCAAAAATGATAACGCTATTGAATCAGTAGTACGTGTTCATCGTACGCGTGACAAACACATCCGCTTTCGTCGATGCCCGCAGGCAGTCCTGCAATCTTGTTGGCAGTCCCCCGGCTCTCGACCAGGCCGAAAACAGTCGGACCGCTGCCAGACATCATACTGGCCATTGCGCCCTGCTCCAGCATCAATTCCTTTTAGCGGGAAATCACAGCATACCTTTTAATAGTAACACTTTCAAGCACATTGCACAATAATTTGGCCACGCCTTTTCGGTTGCCCAGCGGGCAATTTCCTGCTGAATCCGCTCATTGTCCGGATGCTGCTCAGCTCCCTGCTCATCATAGTTCTGATACGGCCCAGGCCGTTGAGACCGAGATGCGCGGCTTCGCCAGCACGAACCCAGGTCTCCGGCATATCCGCCAGCCGCGTCAGCACCTCGCCGCGGCCAGTTGCCAGCATCGTTCCCCCGGCGCAGACAGAACGGGATATCCGACCCCGAGCCGGCGCCCAGCTCGCAGAGCCTGTCCTCACTGAGTCCCAGCTCATAGAGCCTGATCCATGCCACGCAGGACAGGCGGCCGCATCCGCACTGCCGCCCGCCAGACCTGCTGCGACCGGGGATACGCTTCGTAAGCTGCATCCTGACGCCGCCCCGCAGACTGTACTCCTGCTGCATGAGTGCCTGCCGCCCGCCAGGCCAGATTCTTCTCATCCGCCCGCAGCCACGGGCACATTGATTGACAGCGCAATCCCCTCTTTGGCCTTGTCCATCTCGATCGTATCGTGCAGGCCGATCGACTGCATGACCATAGCGACCTCATGATAGCCGTCCGGACGCTTCCCCAGGATATCCAGTGTCAGGTTAATCTTCGCATTTCCTTCTATTTTAATCATTCATGCACTTCCTATCTGTTTCACATTCCCTATAAGGATAGCAAGATTTCAGGCGGCGGTTCAAGTGTTTTCCACCGACTTCTCCGAATCTATTGACACATTTCCCTGTTTTGCAGGATAATACAGTATAGAAGCTACCCTTCGTGCGCTCACAGGCTCAGTTTACCGGGCCAGCACACAAAGATCCGAGAATCGAGGAAATCGTCATGAAAAAACAACGTTCCATAATATACTTTACACTGCTGGCTCTCCTGCTGACCATCGGCATGGCCTGTTACTGGTATCTGGACGGTGAGAAACTGCCGACCGTCCTAGAGGCGGCTGCCTCCATCCTGCTGGCCGGCCTCCCTATTCCGCTCTGGCTTACCGGACGGACTGCCGCTCGCCCGTGGCACAGCCAGGGCCGGTCAGGCTGATATCGAGCTGGAAAACCCCGGCCATACTGGCCGATATCCACCAGATTGATACCCTCGTCGTCGCCCAAGAGCGGCGTAATCACCGAGGGTAAACCCTATATCACAGCCCTGATCCCGGAAGGCGTAAGTCAGGGAACCCTACTCGCACTGGCCGCCTCAGCTGAACGGGATGCCACCCATCCCGTCGGGCAGGTCATCTACAATACCGCCCTCGAGCGGCATCTGCGGGTCCAGCCGCTCGCTGCATTCAATGAGATCCCTGGCTGCGGTGTCGAGGCACTGGTGAACCGTACGCCGCTCCGTGTCGGTACTGCGGAATGGCTGCAGGAAGAGGGCGTCGACATCAGTGCCGATCTGCTGACAAAAGCGGATCAGCTTTCCCTGCGCGGCCAGCTGCCCATTTTCGTTGCCAACGGCAAATACTGCCGTGGCATCATTGCTCTCGATGACGAGATCCCGCAGAATACCATCACTTCCCTGCATAAACTGCAGCGGCAGAAACTGAACATCATCATGCTCACCAGCACCAACAAGCGCCTGGCCAGTGCAGTCATCAAGCAAACCGGCATCGACGAAGCCCGCCATGGACTCTCAATTGAGGACAAAGCCCGTGAAGTCCAGTTGCTCAAGGCCCACGGTGCTGCCATTGCCATGATTGGCAAGGACAGCAGCGATGAAGCTGCCATGACCGAAGCCGACCTCACGATCCAGCTCGGGCCATCGGTCCCGCGCACCGGTGACCCGTCCAAGGACATCGACCAGCCTCAGCCGGCTTCAATCGTCCTCAAAAGTGGTCTTTTATGGGACTTTGCCACGTTGATCGCCATCAGCGACCACACCATGGACATCATTCAGCAGAACCGCATCATCGCCGTCATCGCCTGGCTCATGCTGCTGCCGCCAGCCATGGGGCTGCTCCATACCTTTGGCGGTCCATTCCTGCCACCATTTGGTGCGCTGGCCGGGCAGATTCTCGCCGCCGTACTGATCATCGGCAACTCCCTGCGGGCCTGAATTCCGCCCATGCTCTCCGAATCCTAAGCCTTCCTGCTTCAGCAGGCGGGCTTATTTCATTTCCGCATCATAGTCACGGCCCCGTACCATCCGTTTACGGCTGCTGTCAAAAGCCGGATTGATGACGCTCTTGGCCGGATTGAACTCGGCGCTGCGGATATTCAGCAAATCCATGATGGTATGAATCATATCATCCGTCATATACGGCTGATTGACTGCCGCGCAGATCGCCTGCCACTTCTCCGGATGCCGCGCCTTATAGCTTGGCGATGCCCAGAAGATCAGCGGAACCTCCAGCTGCTGATGGTTTGGATTCTCCTCCACATGCCCGGCAAAATTACTGCCGTTATCATAGATGGTCTCACCATGATCCGGCAGATAAATCACAATGGCCTCTTTATCCTGGAACTTTCCGATCAGCGAGCTGACCACGAAATCGTTGTAATACATGGCATTCTCGTACTGCGCAATCTCCGTGCGCTTCTCATCGGAAAGCTCATTCTGCGGTGCCGGCACATCATCCTTCGTGAACTTCGAGAAGATATACGGGAACCGCATATAATACAGGCCATGTCCGCCCATAAGATGCATCACATAGAAATTCTTCATGGCCGGCTGCTGCAGCGCCTCATCGACCAGAGGGAACAGCTCCTCATCCAGCTTGCCGCTGTCCTCATGCGACTCACGCAGCTGCGTAAAGCGCTTCACATCGCTGCGTCCCGCAAAGAGCTGCGCGACATTGCCCCAGATACCCGAACTCTCCTGATTGGACAGCCAGTATGTGCGATAACCGGCCGCCTTCATGACGTCGATGAGATTGTTATAGTGATACCACTCCTGATCCGACTCTGCATCATTAAAGGTGAAGAGTTCCCGCAGCACCGCGACCGTCGCACTCTGCGGACTGATCGTATTCCGGAACACCGCGATATCGCCCTTCGCCGCCAGCTCATCAAGATTCGGCGTATTCGGCAGTGGATAGCCATAGAGATGCAGCCGGTCACGGTTCGTCGACTCCCCAAGGATAAAGACAACATACGGCACATCGCTGCCATTGGCGGTCAGCTCCACATCAGCCGAAGCCTGCTGCTTCAGATTCTCAAACGCCTGGATATTCCGGACGGACGTATCCACCGCCCGGCCAAAACGGACCGCCGGGATATCCAGCGAATCGTTAACCACGAATGAATGATATTGCTGCCAGAGACATACACCAGCCCCCAGGCCAGCCGCTAAAAAGATAGGCAGTGCCCGGCTGCGCCGATGGCGCGTCGAGAGCGTCAGCCGAGGCTCCTGCAGCCAGCGGCGTCCGGCAGCAACCGCCGCAATCAGCAGCAGTACTGCCACCAGCCCCTTCACGCCCACATACATGCGCAGGAACTCCCCCGCCTCATGCGGATTCGTCTGCAACAGTGCCGTCACGATTCCCGCACCGACCAAAGACTGATAATTATAGATAGAAAAGCACTCCAGCGCGGCCAGCAGGATGGATATTCCAACAGCAGCATCAAACAGCAGCCGCTGCAGCCTTTTCCCCGGCACCAGTCCCAGGAGAATAACGAACACCGTCACCCCGGCCAGCAGGAACAAGGCATCCACGCCCAGCACAGCCAGCTGCTGCGCCTGATACATATGGATGTTCTGCCACGCAATCGTAAAGAAATTCAAGGCATACAAAACCAGCAGCCGGCCAAAGCGATACTCCACGATCCGCTGCACCCGCGCCCATAATTTCAGTCCTGTTGCTTTTATGTCCACAAGAAAGCCTCCCATTATTGTCTTTTCATGATATAATATATCATTATACCATCAAATCAGCACAATAGGAGGATTTCAATTCATGACACAGGATGAATTTCATAAACTGGTCCACTTCGTAATGGACTCTCCGGCCAAACCACCGGAAACACTCTTTGTCGGCGGCATGGATAGCTGGCATGCCCGCGCCCGCCTTGCTCACTTCCTGGCGATGAAGGGCATCGACAAGACCGACGAGGCCCTTGAGCTCTTCCACAGCATCGTCGATGCCGACTTTAATGAAGAAAAAGCCGAAGACGTCGAGGAAAAGGTCTTCGCTCTGCAGCGTCTGAGCTCACTGGAAAAAGAGCTGGGACAGAATGAAGCGGCGATGGATCACATCAACATGGCTATCGAGCTGGCAGAATCCACTGACTTCCTCTATAAGTACGTACTGCGCGGCGAACTCTGGGCCGACCGCTGGAATCTCATGCACAAGATCGGCCTCACACAGGAAGCCGAAAGCGAAGTCGACGAGCGCATCGAAGCCTATAAAGAGATCCCCATCGAGCATAACAGCTACCTCTACTATGGCTACCGTTTCAAGGCCCAGCTGGCTGCTGAGCGCGGCGTAACACTCGTTGCCAAGGACTACATGCACATGGCCATCCATTCCATGGAGATCCCGCAGTCCTATGAACTGGGTCTCGAGACCGCCTTTGCTGCGACCCACGACAATGCCGCCTGGATCCTCAGCGAAGTAGACAAGGCAACTCCGAATCCGGATCAGCTCCACTGGGACATCTGATTCATCAGATTCGGCGTCAAAAGAATACAGCAAAAAAAGAGCAGAAATGAGTCAAATCTCATTCCTGCTCTTTTTTTCTTGCGGCCTTTTTTCTGTCCCGCCGTTCCTTGAAGAAGCGCTTCATAATACCCGCGCATTCCGCCTGCAGAACCCCGGCAGTCACCTGCGGCTGATGGTTCAGCGTCGGATTTCCCGGAATATTGAACACCGATTCACAGGCCCCGGCCTTGGCATCGGTACCGCCATAAACCACCCGGTCCACCCGGCTCATAACGATAGCCCCGGCACACATCGGACAGGGCTCGATCGTCACATAAAGCGTCAGCCCCGAGAGGCGCCAGCGCCCAAGCTTCCGACATGCTTCCTGGATTGCAATCAGCTCCGCATGAGCCGTTGCATCGGTCCAGTTCTCGCGCATATTATGTTCTGCGGCCACCACTGTACCATTCTCATCCACCAGGACCGCACCGATAGGTACTTCTTCCAGTTCATAGGCTTTCTGTGCTTCAGCCAAAGCCAGCTTCATATACTGCGTATCATCCAGCGTCGTGCATCTTCCCTTCTGCTTTGGTCAGGTCTGCCCCTTCCTTATAAAACAAGGACTGAGTCGGCTTAGTCGTCAGATCCAGCTGATAGGCCTTCGGCGCATCCGGACCAGCCTCATTCTCCGGCCGGGCTTCCTTCTTGAGCTCACGCTCCAGATCCCGTTCGAACATCTGGCGGTTCTTCTTGTTGTCCGCATATCCATCCTTGCGCTCAAAGAAACGATCGATTCCCTGATTGATTCCCTTGACACTACTGATTCTTTCAATACGATCCACCATGACAGACACCTCCCTGGTTCATTCATCATACCAGAACTTGTTTGGACTTTAATCATACCCTACATCTATTATATCGTCAATCGGGTAGAAATGTTAAGTGTTTGTACGATAATTCTTAAAAATCATAATGATCAGTATCAGTTATGACAAAAACAAGCAGTAAACAAAAAAACGCCCCTGCCAAAGCAGGAGCGCTTCTCATATTCGTTTCGGAACGCCTTATTTCAGTGCGTCACCGAGTTTGGAGTTCGTATTACGGGCCGCAGCAACGCTCTCATCGAACTTCGCTTTCTCGTCACCCTCGAGCTTGTACTCGACGATCTTCTCGACACCATTCTTGCCCAGCAGAACCGGAACACCGATGCAGAGATCTTTCTCGCCATACTCGCCATCAAGATATACGCAGCACGGGATGAGCTTGCCAGCGTCAAGAGCAATAGCCTCAACCATTGCAGCAGCAGCAGCACCCGGAGCATACCATGCAGACGTACCCAGCAGACCAGTCAGCGTAGCGCCGCCAACCTTCGTCTGAGCAACAGCGTCATCCAGCTGCTCTTTGGAGAGAAGCTGTTTTACAGGGATGCCACGATACGTAGCAACGCTCGTAAGCGGAACCATCGTCTTGTCGCTGTGACCGCCGATAACCATACCGTCGATGTCCGTCGGCGTAGCCGGATAGCCTGCAGCCTGCAGAGCCTTGGACAGGAAATAACGGAAACGGCTGCTGTCCAGCATACCACCCTGACCGATGACACGGTTGCGCGGCAGCTTGGAATCTTTCAGCGTCAGGAACGTCATAGCATCCATCGGGTTGGAGATGATGATAAAAATGGCCTCCGGAGAATATTTCAGGGCCTGATCAACAACACCCTTTACGATCTTCGCATTGACACCAATGAGATCTTCACGGCTCATGCCCGGTTTACGCGGCATGCCGGACGTGATGACAACCACATCGGAGCCTTTCGTCGGAGCATAACCATTCTCATCCCCGATTTCAGCCGTGACACCCGTTACCGTCGTGTCAAAGTTCAGCAGATGAGCCGTCTGCATGATATCCATTGCTTTGCCTTCAGCATAGCCTTTCTTGATATCAACGAGCATAACCTCGCTGCAGAAATTCTTACCTGCCAGGACATTTGCTACGGTAGCACCAACGTTACCTGCTCCAACAACTGTTACTTTCATAATACTTCCTCCTTATGATTTAAAAACGGTCAATCCGTCCAATCCATCATAACGGAAACCGCTTTCGGAATGCCATATTCCATGAATCACACTTATGATTCACTACGTGTAAATTATAACAAAGTCCCCATCGAAAATCAATCGTTTTCCTAAAAATTTCATATTTTATCATAAATTTTGATTATAAAAATTACGACCAGATAACAAAATATCAACAAGTTTTCAGACAAGGAAAGACAGCCCTTTCATCGGGCTGCCTTTCCTCCAAAAACTATTCCAGATTGTCATGCTGAACGCCGTGAAAGACTTCAGCTCTGCTCCTCAAACATATCCTTGCCAACGCCACAGAGCGGGCAGACAAAATCCTCCGGCAGTTCTTCGAATGGCACCCCCGGAGCCAGATCATAATCCGGATCACCCTTCTCCTCATCATAAATCCAGCCACATACCGTACAAACCCATGTCTTCATAGAAATACCTCCTTAAGGTTAAGCTCAAATCAGACCAGCCTTCAAGCATATTCATACGCTGCAAAAGGCTGTGTCCTGCGGAAAGAGGCCGCCCATTGGCCAGCCTCTCCAATATCCTAAAGTTTCGACCTGATCTCCCTATTTTCCTGCCAGCCCACCCGAAAAAAAGATTAATTTTTTATGCAATGTTCCCGGACCGTATCCAGGAAGGATGCCGGCACCGCAATATTATGGTTGATGCCTGTCCCCAGCTCGGTTCCCGGCCGGTTCGCTCCATGAAAATCCGTGCCGCCCGTCGGCAGCAGATCATATTTCTTCGTCATATAATCCGCAAACGAGGCATCTTCCTCCGTATAAGTCGGATAGTAGCGCTCCATCCCGTCCAGGCCCAGGTTATGCAGCTGCAGGATTGTCGTTTCCTGTTCCCGGCGGCTGAGCCCCTGCAGGCCGATCTCCTTATGGAAATGAGCCAGCGACGTCACCCCGCCTGCCTCATGAATCAGTGGCAGCGCCTCTTCAGCCGTGATGCTGAAATTGAGGCCCAGCTCCGCCGCAGCCGGATCGAGATAATGATCCCAGAGCGGCTGCGCCCGGTCATACATATGCAGGGATACCAGATACCGCATGATCGCATAGCGGTCCACCGGTCCATCATAGACAAAATCCCGAACCTTCTCCATGGAAATATCCACACCTTTGCGCTGGATGAAGGCAATGATCTCAGGAATCCGTCCCTCCTTGATTGCCCGAACCCGCTGATAGACCGTCCGGAATGACGGATGCGCAGGATCGAACCCCAGACAGACAATATGCAGCTTGCGCCCCTGATACTCCGTCGTGAGCTCCATCCCGTTGATGAACCCGATCCCGACAGCCTTCGCTGCTGCCGCCGCCTCCGCCGTACCGGCAATGACATCATGGTCCGTCAGAGCAAACGCCGACAGCCCCCGTTCTTTGGCCAGACTGGCCAGCTCGGCTGGCTTATAGCTGCCATCCGACACAATGGAATGCACATGTAGATCTACCGTTTTCATGGGTGTTCTGTTTCCTTTCCTTTACGTTCCTTCAGCCTGAGCCCCTGCTGTGCCTGAAAGAACTGATACACTGCCTCGGCCGCCGGCAGATTCATTCCCGGCGCCTCCGCCAGTTCCTCGACACTGGCGGTTCTCATCTTATTCAATGTCCCGAAATGCGACCACAAAGCCTGCCGCCGCTTGGGACCAATCCCGACAATATGATCGAGGACCGACACAAGATTCCGTTTGCCACGCAGCTTCCGATGAAAGGTAATGGCAAACCGATGCGCCTCATCACGGATGCGCTGGATGAGATACAGGGCCTGACTATGCCGTGGCAGGACCACCGGCTCAGGATTTCCCTCCGTGAATACCAGCTCGAACTGCTTGGCCAGGCCCACCACCGGTACATCCTTATGCCCCGCAGCCTGCCGGATGATCTCAAGGGCCGACGAAAGCTGCCCCTTGCCGCCATCGATGACGATGAGGTCCGGCAGTTCCTCCGGCGGCAGCCCCACATAGCGCCGCGTCGTGACCTCCCGCATCGACAGGAAATCATCCGGCTTGCCCTCCGTACTCTGGATCTTGAACCGGCGATAAGCCGACTTCTTTGGCAGGCCTCCCTCGAACACGACCATCGAAGCCACCGTCTCACTGCCCTGGATATGCGAGATATCGAAGCATTCCATACGGTCCGGAGGATTCTTCAGCCCGAGATACCGGCCCAGTTCCTCCACCGCGCCCATCGTCTGTGCATTCGCCTGCTTGATGCGGGCCGCCTCATCCGACAGATATTTCTCGGCATTGCCCCGTGCCATCTCCAGGATGTCGTGCTTCGTACCGCGCTGGGGCACCAGCAGCTGAACCTTCGATTTCCGCTTGCGCTCCGACAGCCAGGCTTCCAGCAATGTCCGGTCCTCTGTTGCCAGTTCCATTGGCAGCAGCACCTCGCGCGGAATGAACGTCGCCCGGTGGTAATACTGCTGCAGGAACGCCTTCAGGATCGCGGCATCACTTTCCTCCTCACTGCCCTGCAGCAGGAAGTGCTCCCGGCCAACCATCTTGCCGGCCCGGATAAAGAAGATCTGCACCACCACGCCCAGTTCCGAGCGCGCCATGCCAATGGCATCCTGATCCCCGGAACCCGTGACGATATTCTGCTTCTCGGCCACCTTGCGTACAGCCAGCAGCTGATCGCGCAGCCGGCCGGCCAGCTCAAAATGATACGCCTCCGCCGCAGCCTCCATGCGGAACTGCAGCTCCCTCTCCACATCTTCCGTGCGTCCCTCCAGGAACAGCAGCACCGAATGGATCATCGCATCGTAGTCGCCTTTTTCCACCTTGCCTGCGCAGGGTGCCAGGCACCGCCGGATATGATATTCGAGGCATGGCCGTTCCTGCAGGTGCTTACAGGTCCGCAGCGGAAACAACCGCCGCAGGAGCTTCAGGCTTTCATGCACCGCTGTCACATTCGTATACGGACCAAAGTAACGTGCTCCGTCCTTGAGCACCCGCCGCGTGATGAATACCCGCGGGAAATCCTCCTGCACCGTCACCTTCACATACGGATAGCTCTTATCATCCTTCAGACTGATATTATAGCGCGGCCGATGCTTCTTGATGAGATTGCATTCCAGGATCAGCGCCTCGACCTCCGAATGCGTCATGATGATCTCAAAATCAGCAATATGCGAAACCATCGCCCGCACCTTCGGCGTGTGATTCTTGTTTGACTGGAAATACTGCCGCACCCGATTCTTCAGTACGATTGCCTTGCCTACATAAATAATCTTGCCATGATCATTCTTCATGATATAGACGCCCTGGCTTATCCGGCAGCAGTTTCAGCTTTTCCTCCACGATCTCCGTCATCGGCTCACTTCCTTTCGTACTGTACCAGCCGGTCATTCAGCCCGATCCGGCACAGATTCAATAAGACTCATTATACTCCAAAACAGCGCGGTGTGTGTATACAATATTTATAATTCTTTTAAGGTATTGTTGGCATAGCTTCATTTTATCATTGATTTCCTTTTTGAGTTGTGCTACAATTCGATTCATAGCCGATTAGTAACAGGTTCTATAACCTGTTTGTTTTCAGCTTTTTATTAAATCGTAAATAATAACAGTTAATATGTAAAGTTTAGGAGGTAATCCTGTGTTCAAACGTATACTCATCGCCAACCGTGGCGAAATTGCAGTCCGTGTCATCCGTGCCTGTCAGGAACTCGACATCGAAACTGTCGCAATCTATTCCGAGGCCGATGCCAATGCCCTGCATGTACAACTGGCCGATATCTCCGTCAACGTCGGCCCGGCTGATGCTACGGAAAGCTATCTGAATAAAACCGCTATCCTCAAAGCAGCCCGTGAGACTCACGCCGATGCCATCCATCCAGGCTATGGCTTCCTCTCCGAGGACGCAGACTTCGCAGAGCAGGTCACTGAAGCCGGCATCACCTGGATTGGTCCTATGCCGGAAACCATCCGCCTCGTCGGCGACAAAGACATCGCCCGCGCCACGATTGCCCCTTCCGGCATCCCGATGGCAAAAGGCAGCGACCCGCTGACCAGCAACGAAGAAGCCATCAAGGCTGCTGCCGAAGTCGGTTATCCGGTCATCCTGAAGCCAGTCGCTGGCGGCGGCGGCAAAGGCATGTGTGTTGCGCATAACGAAGAAGACCTGCGCAACATCCTGACTGTTCTTGTCGACATCACCAAGATCAAATATTATTTCGAGCACTATATCGAGCGCTCCCGTCATATCGAAGTACAGATCGTCGCTGATAACTACGGCGAAGTCATGCACCTCGGCGAACGTGAATGCTCCCTTCAGCGCCGCAACCAGAAACTCCTGGAGGAGTCCCCGTCCATCGCGCTCACGCAGAACATGCGCAAACGTGTCGGCCAGCTGGCTGTCGTCGCTGCCAAGAGCGTCCACTACTCCAACATCGGCACCGTCGAGTTCCTGCTCGACCTCGCCAACAACGAATTCTACTTCATGGAAATCAACCCGCGCATCCAGGTTGAGCATGGCATCACCGAGGCCGTTACCGGCATTGATCTCGTGCGCACCCAGATCCGCATTGCCGCCGGCGATGCCCTGGACTTTCTCCCAGAAAGGACATCACGTTCACCGGCCATGCCATCGAGTGCCGCATCAACGCCGAGGATCCGGAAAACAACTTCCTGCCGTCCCCGGGCCAGATTTCCTTCCTGCATGAGCCGAGCGGTCCACGTGTCCGTTTCGACAGCGGCGTGACTGCCGGACTCTCGATCGAACCATACTATGACTCCATGATTGCCAAGATCATCGTCCATGGCCGCACCCGCGGTGACGCGATCAAGATCATGCAGCGGGCCCTTAAGGAATTCCGCATCGACGGCGTCAAGACGACCGTCTCCCTGCACAAGAAAATCTCAAGGATACCTACTTCCGCACGGGCAACATCGACACCCAGTTCATCAAGAATCGTCTGGAAGCCTATGAAGCCATCCCGAAAGACACCAAAGACATGAGTCGGGAACAACTGGCCAGCACCATCAGCGAATCCATGTACTTCGCTTAATCCTTATACAGCAAAAGCCCCCGGTCCATTCTCAGGAATGAAACCGGGGGCTTTTTTTGCTTTGTGCGAATAGATCCGCAATCAGATCTGGAAATACTTCTGCACATCCTCACGCTTACCGACAACCAGGAACCGTATCCCCGCGCTGTAGCTTTGTCTGCGGCGTAATCTCCACCGTCAGGTTCCCCTGCTTCTTGATGCCAAGGATATTCACATTGTAGTGTTGACGAACCTGCAGCTCACCGACGCTCTTATCGATCCAGGCCGCCGGCATCGGCAGCTCATAGACCGCATAGCGGTCACTGAGCTGAAAATAGTCCAGAATATGATCATAGCCGAAACGAATTGCCGTCCACTGTGCCAACTGCTTTTCCGGATAAACCACTTCATCAGCACCATTGCGCAGCAGAAATTTCTCATGAATCCCGCGCGAGGCACGCGACACGACATACTTCGCGCCCAGTTCCTTCAGCAGGGACGTTGTCTCAAGCGAGCTCTGGAAATCATCACCGATCGCCACGATGCACAGATCAAAGTTCCGAATCCCCAGTGACTCCAGAAAATGCTCATCCGTACTATCCGCTACCAATGCATTCGTTACATACGACAGCGTCATATTTACGAACTCTTCATCCTTATCCACTGCCAGAATCTCATGATCCAGTTCATGCAGCTTCTTGGCTACATGACGACCGAACCGTCCCAGCCCGATCAGTAAAACAGTCTTTTTCATACGCTCACCTCAACCAACGGTTATCTTCTCTTCCGGCAGTCGCCCCGTCACCGGACGGCGCCGTTTATTCATCGCATAAATCATCGTCAGTGCCCCGACACGACCGAAATACATCAGACCGATCAGGATCAGCTGAGAAACCGGACTCAGTTTTTCCGTCAGACCGATTGACAAACCGACCGTCCCCAGCGCCGAAGATGTCTCCACCATGCAATCCACCACCGGTACGCTGTCAATCTCACTGATCACAAACGTACTGACACTGAAGAGGATCAAATACAGCAGGAATATCGTTGATGCCTGCTGACGGACATCCGGCGGGATGCGGCGGCGGAAACACTCAACATCCATCTTCATCCGCAGCGAGGACACGGCCGAAGCCGCGAGCAGGAATGCCGTCGTCACCTTGATGCCGCCAGCCGTCGAACCAGGTGCCCCGCCAGTCAGCATCAGCACCACCAGCAGAATACGTCCAGCCTCACTCATCGTCTGAATATCCACCGTATTGAATCCAGCCGTGCGCGGTGTCACCGCCTGGAACAACGACTCCAGAATACGAAGCTGCAATGGATCACCAGCAAAATCCTTGCAGAACAAGAGTAATGTCGGCAAACCGATCAACAGGATCGTCATCACCAGCACGATCTTTGTCTGCAGCCGCCACTCACGGAAATGCCAGCCATGCAGATGAAGATCTGCCCAGGTCATGAACCCGAGGCCGCCCGATACGATCAGCCCGATGATCGTGAGATTTACCAGCGGATCGCCGGCATAGGCCATCAAAGATCCGCCACCGCGTTCGCCCAGCAAATCAAAACCAGCATTACAGAATGCCGAGATCGAGTGGAACAGGGCCATCCACAAGCCCTCCAGCGGCCCATAATCGCGCCAGAATACCGGCAGCAGCAGACAGGCCCCCAGCAGTTCCACCCCCACGGTGAATTTCAGGATAAACCGCAGGATACGCACAATCCCCCCAAGCTGCGGTACGGACAACGCATCCTGCATCGTACTGCGCTGTGTCAGGCTGATCCGGCGCCCGGAAGCCATAGCGAGCGCAATAGCCATCGTCACGACGCCCAGTCCGCCAACCTGGATCAGCAGGATGATCACCAGCTGACCGAAACGCGACCAGTAAAGTCCCGTATTCACCACGGTCAATCCCGTCACGCAGGACGCCGACACCGTCGTAAAGAGGGCCGGCAGCCAATCTGCTCCCTGCCCATCCACCGTAGCCCATGGTGTCATCAGAAGCCCCGTTCCCAAAAGGATCCAGCCCAGAAAGCTCAACAGGATGATCTGAAACGATGACAACCGCTGCAGACCATGAACAAAATTCATATGAGTCCCTTCCTTTATTCCATTCATATAAAAATAGCTGAAAAGCCGACAGCTCAATAAATTGATACTGCCGGCCACATATACAGATTTGGTGCGGATGAAGGGGCTTGAACCCATACGCCTTGCGGCACTGGATCCTAAATCCAGCGCGTCTGCCAGTTCCGCCACATCCGCATCTCTACGATTATACTATATCTTATCGAATCATGTCAAATTTTCAGATTTTGTTCCACAGAAATCATACACGTTTCAGTATGCCTTCAAATACATTGACCAGCCACGAGCCCAGACTAAAGCCCTTCTGAACCTTGTCTGCAGCCAGATCGACATTGCCGACCGGGCTGCCATCATACTTGATGACGATCCTGCCAACAGGCTCGCCTTCCTTCAGCGGTGCGGACAGGACCTTCGGCACATCATACTCCAGCGTATAGTGTTCCGCCGCTTCATTGCCAATCAACGGATAGTTGATATCGCTGACCGGGTGCAGATTTACAGTTGCCTGTGTACCGCCCTTGACCCAGGCCGTGCATTTGACCCGGTCTTTCGAGAGTCCTTTGACCATACGGACCTGACTGAAACCGTAATCGAGGATCTTCCGGGCATCGCTGAAGCGGTCATCCGGCGCAGGCGCCTGCATGAGCACGACGATCAACTCTACGCCATTCCGTTTGGCCGAAGCTGCCAGGCAGCCGCCTGAGATCTGGGTCCAGCCAGTCTTGATGCCGGTCATCCCCTCATAGTGTCCAAGCAGTTTATTGGTATTCTCCACAGCCAGATGCTTCGTTTTTGGGAATAACCAGTTGATCATACGGTTCTTCTGTCCTACGATATCACGGAATTTCTTGTCTTCCATGGCATAACGGGCCAGTTTCGCCATGTCCCGGACCGTCGAGTAGTGATTGGAATTGGGCAGGCCATTCGGATTGACAAAGTGTGTATGGTCCATGCCCAGTTCCTGCGCTTTGGCATTCATGCGCTTCGCAAACGCACCAACGCTGCCATCCAGCTGCTCAGCCACGGCTACAGCAGCACCATTATCCGAGACCATCAGCATGCCGGTGATGAGTTCATCAGCCGTCAGCCGTTCACCAGCGTGGATGTCCAGCGGGCAGTCTTCCGTAGCAGCAGCATTGGGCGAAATGAATACTTCCGCATGCGGTGGCAGATTCTCGATTCCCAGTATCCCCGTCATCATCTTGGTCGTACTGGCAGGATAATGCTGTTCATCGGCATTCTTTTCCCAGATGACCCGTCCGGTCGATGCCTCGATGAGGATAGCAGCTTTCGCCGTAATCTGCGGCTCAGGCACATTCTCTGCCGCCCCCTGGGCAATCGAAACCGGCAACTGTATCATAAGCAGGCACAACGTCAGCACGCCTGCCAGGATTCTTCTAAATAAACACACTTCCAACAATTCCTCCTGTACAAGATCACGCATCCTTTCGGACGAGCTATCCTATTATAGCACTTTATCCTGTTTCCTGCACGAATACACACCAGGCCGGATTGTTTCCCTGTCGTTCATCTGACCGTAGAAAATCCTGGTTGACAAGTTTACATATATGAGATATAGTATTACTTAATTCATACTATTCTTATATGATAAATAAAGGAGCGATTCCTATGAGCAACGAACCGAACCAGCACGAACATCATCATGAACATAAACCTAAACATACGCATCCACATGACTACGATTCGGTCCATGAGCATGCCGACTGGCACAGCCACGACCACGATGCCGCCCATCCGCATATACACGGCGGCGTCAATGATTATCTTGCAGCAGTCAGTGCCTACCGCAAGACATTTGCCTCCAAGCAGGACGTGCTGGATCAGACACCGGATCCAGCGGTGCGGGAGATGCTGCTGCACATGGAACAGCTTGGCTGTGATACGACCTTCGACCGCTTCGACCAGCAGAAACCGCGTGTTCCTTCGGTCTGGCCGGTGTCTGCTGCAAGATCTGCAACATGGGGCCCTGCAAGATCACTCCGAAAAGCCCGCGTGGTGTCTGCGGTGCCGATGCCGACCTCATCGTCGCCCGCAACCTGCTGCGCAGTGCAGCCAGCGGTGTAGCCCAGCACGGGGCCCATGCCCGCGAGATTCTGCTCACACTGAAGTTCGTTGCCGATGGCAAGCTCAACCTGCCGCTGCTCGGTGAGACACGCATCCGCGAGACCGCCAAAGCCTTTCATATCGAGACCCGCGGTCAGAGCACGAAACGCCTGGCCGGCAAACTGGCCGATGTCCTTCTGGCCGATCTCTCGCGGGCACTGCCAGAAGACTATGAGACCATCAAGGCGCTGGCCCCGGCCGAACGCCAGGCCGTCTGGCAGCAGCTCGACATCCTGCCCATCAGTGCCTACAATGAAGTTTTCGATGCCTACCACCGCACAGGTGTCGGCACAGATGGCGACTGGCGCAGCATCATGAAACAGTTTCTGCGCTGCGGACTGGCGTTCTGCTTCACCGGCGTCGTTGCCTCGAATATCGCTACGGACTGCCTGTTCGGCACCGGTCATCGTGCGACCTCCAAGGTCAATGTTGGCGCCCTCAAAAAAGGCTACGTAAATATCGCCGTCCACGGGCATCTGCCGACGCTGGTCAGTGAGATTGTCCGGCTCGGCCATACGCCCGAGTTCATCGAGCTGGCCAAGGCAAAAGGTGCCAGGGGCATCCAGTTCTACGGCATCTGCTGCTCCTGCCTGGCGGCCATGTACCGCTATGAGGGCGTCATCCCGCTCTCCAATGCCGTCGGCGCGGAACTCGTACTGGGCACAGGCGCGCTGGATCTCTGGGTCGCCGATGTACAGGATGTATTCCCGGCCATCATGGATGTAGCCCGCTGCACCCGTACCACGGTCGTGACGACCAGCGATTCGGCCCGCCTGCCCGGTGCTGAGCATTATGCCTATGACCATCACCATTCCAACATTGCTGAGACCACGGATATTGCCCGCAAGATCGTCAACCGGGCCATCGAAAGCTTTGCGGCCCGCCGTGATGTCCCGGTCTTCATCCCGCCATACGAAGTGACCGCCGAGGTTGGCTTCTCGGCCGAATATGTCAAGGAACGCTTCCACGGCTTCGCTCCACTGGCTGCAGCGCTGAAAAGCGGACAGATCCAGGGCATCGTGAATCTCGTTGGCTGCAACAATCCCCGCGTCATCTATGAGAAAGCCATCGTCGATGTGACAGACGAACTGCTCCAGAACAACATCCTCGTCTTCACGAACGGCTGCGCCTCCTTCCCGTTGCTGAAGCTCGGCTACTGCAACCTGGACGCCCGGCCAAAAGCAGGCCTGCCGCTCAGGAAATTTCTGGGCGAAGACCTGCCGCCAGTCTGGCACATGGGAGAATGCATCGACAATGCCCGTGCCTCGACCATCTTCGGCGGCATCGCCCAGGAAGCCGGCCTGCCGCTCAAGGATATGCCGTTTGCCTTTGCCAGCCCGGAATGGTCCAATGAAAAAGGACTGGATGCTTCGCTGGCTTTCCGCCTGTTCGGCATCAGCTCCTATCACTGCGTCGAACCGCCGGCACAAGGCTCAGACCATGTCATGAATTTCCTGAAACACGATACAAAAGATACACTGGGATCGACCATGACCGTCATCGTCGACCCAAAAGAATTAGCCCGGAAGATTGTGACCGATATTCAGGCTAAACGAAAACAACTCAACTGGTAAAAGGATGATTCCCATGAAGCATTATATACCGATCCTGCGCATTCCAGGGCTGGCAGCCCTGCTGATGCTGCTCCTGCTCACCGGCGGCTGCGGCTCCCCGGCGGATCAGTCCTCCGCACCGGCTGCCACCCAGCCGCCGGTCCAGACGATACGCATCGCCTATCTGCCAATTACCCACGCCCTGCCCTTATTCGCTGCCAAAGAGCTGGAGACGCCCAATGGGCCGGTAAAGATTGAGCTCATCAAATATGGCTCCTGGCCTGAGCTCATGGACGCACTGAATACCGGCAAGGTTGACGGGGCTTCGGTGCTCATCGAACTGGCTGTCAAGGCCCGTGAGCAGGGCATCGATCTCCGGGCAGCTGCACTCGGGCATAAAGATGGCAATGTCATCATCACTGCACCGTCCATCGAATCCGTTGAGGATCTGCGCGGAACGACCTTTGCCATCCCGCACAAGCAGTCCTCCCACAAGCTGCTGCTGGACCAGTTGCTGGCCGAGCATGGCCTGAGCGAACAGGACCTGCAGGTCGTCGAGCTGTCACCGCCCGAGATGCCAGCCGCCCTGGCCCAGGGACAGATTGCCGGCTACTGTGTGGCCGAACCCTTTGGTGCCAAGTCCGTCCTGCTCCATACCGGCAAGGTATTTGCCCGCTCCGATGAGCTCTGGCCCGACAGCCTGTGCTGTGCCCTCGTATTCAATGGCACGTTCCTGGATCAGCATCGGGAGCTGGCCAAAGCCTTCGTCCACGACTATCAGGCCGCCGGTGACTACCTGACCCGGCAGCCAGACGAGCAGCAGCGTATCGCCGCAAAGTATCTCAAGGCCAAAGACGCGGTGCTCGATCTCTCCCTGCAGTGGATCTCGTATAAGGACCTCCGGATCCAGGAGCCCGCCTACGACGAACTGATCCGCCGCATGAAGGATGCCCGGCTGATCCGGCAGGCACCTGCCTATGAAGATTTTGTCGATTCCTCGCTCCTGGATTGACGCTCACTGATACTCTCCTAGTAAAGGTTGTGATTCCATGAAAAAGATAATCCATATCCTCGGGGCAGCCCTGCTGCTCCTCATCAGCTGGCAGGCCCTGGTGCTGCTGGGCGGCTGGAATGAAGCCCTGCTGCCATCTCCGGCCAGGACAGCAGCCGGCTTCAATGAACTGCTGGCCGACGGCATCCTCGTCGCCGATATCCAGAGCAGCCTCAGCCGCTTTGCGCTGGGCTATCTCAGCTCCGTACTGCTGGCGATTGCGCTCGGACTCATACTCGGCTGGTACCAGCAGATCTGGGCCTTCCTGAATCCGATTGCCCAGGTTCTGCGGCCGATTTCGCCCATGGCCTGGCTGCCGTTCATTGTCCTGTTCTTTGGTATCGGGGAGATGCCCGCACTCGTCATCATCTTCATCGCTGCCTTTTTCCCCGTGCTGCTGGCAACTGTAGCCGCGGTCCGCAATATCTCCCCCGTCTATCTCAAGGTCGCCCGGAATTTTGGCATCCGGCAGCCGGCCATACTCACGAAGATCGTACTGCCGGCCGTCTTTCCCAGCATTGCCACCGGACTTCATCTGGCCCTCGGCACAGCCTGGGTATTCCTCGTTGCCGGCGAAATGGTTGGTGCCCAGTCCGGACTTGGGTTTCCTCATCATTGATGCCCGCAACAACCTGCGCGCCGATCTCCTGATGGCCGCCATCCTCACGATTGGAGTGCTCGGGCTGCTGCTTGACAGCCTGGTCCGGCTGTTCGAGCACTGGATTGACAAACGTTGGGGAATCCGGGGAGGTGCGTCCGCATGAGCTATATCGAGATCCATGACGCCGTGCGTGAATTTCCGGGTAAAGACGCCCCGTTCCGTGCCCTTGATCACGTCAATCTCACGATTGAACGCGGAGAATTCATCTGCCTGCTCGGTCCATCCGGCTGCGGCAAGAGCACACTGCTCAATGCAGTTGCCGGATTTGACCAGCTGGACGAAGGCAGCATCCGGATTGCCGGTCAGCCGGTCACCCAGCCCAGCCTGAAGCACGTGACCATCTTCCAGAACTACGGTCTGCTTCCCTGGCGCACAGTCGCCAAGAACGTTGAGCTGGGACTCGAAAGCATGGGAATGCCTCCGGCTGAGCGCCAGCAGATTGCCGAAAAATATCTGGAGCTGGTCGGTCTGGCTGATTTCCGCCACCGCCATCCAGCCGAGCTGTCGGGCGGCATGCAGCAGCGGGTAGCGATTGCCCGTGCCCTGGCTGTCGACCCGGACATCCTCTTCATGGATGAACCGTTTGCGGCACTGGATGCCCTGACCCGCATGAAGCTGCAGGACGAGATCTCCTCCATCTGCCGTGAGCAGCATAAGACGATCCTGTTCGTCACGCACGATATCGACGAATCCATCGTGCTGGCCGACCGCGTAGTCATCATGACGCCAAATCCCGGCCGCATCAAGACCATCGTCCGTGTCGACCTGGCGGGGCGCCGTGACCGCACCAGCCCGGATTTCCTGCATATCCGCGATCACATCTTCACCGAATTTGCCATGAAGCCGGCTGACCAGACCGAATACTATATCTGATTAGCAGGCAAAACGCTAAGAAGGCCATCGAAGCAATATCCGCTTCGATGGCCTTCTTCCCTTTTATCGTTCAACGGGAGGAATCCGCCTCTCCTAGGAGATCTCCATTAGTACGATAAGTCTTCGCCATTGCTTTTGATGACCTTCTGGTACCAATAATAGGATTCTTTCGGGGAACGTTTCATCGTTCCCTGTCCTTTATTGTCTTTATCTACGTAGATGAACCCGTAGCGCTTCTCCATCTCACCGGTGCTGGCCGACACGATATCGATGGGGCCCCATGGGCAGTAGCCCATGAGTGTCACACCATCTTCATCAACCGCCAGTCGCATCTGCTCGATATGTTCTGCAAAATACTGGATACGGGTCTTATCATGAACCATTCCATCTTCACCCGGCTCTTCATGCAGCCCGATGCCATTTTCCACGATCATGAGTGGCAGCTCATACCGTTCCGACAGGACATTCAGCATATACCGGAGTCCTACCGGATCGATCTGCCAGCCCCAATCCGAGGCCTTCACATAGGGATTCTTTACTTCTTTCCCGATAGAATCTGAGCCAGCCGGATCATAGGCACTCACGAAGCTCATATAGTAGGATAAGGCAAAATAATCGACCTTGCCCCGTTCCAGAATCTCGAGATCTTCATCCTCAATCTGGATTGGGCAGCCCTTGTTCTCCCATTCCTTAAGCACATACGATGGATAATGTCCACGGCACTGCACATCGGAAAAGAAGAAGGTACGATCCATTTCCTTGAGCGCCGCCACCTGATCCAGTGGACGGCAGGTATCCGGATACACCGGCGACATCGCCATCATGCAGCCGATCTGGAAATCCGGATCGATCTTATGGCCTTCGATGACGGCCCGGGCCGAAGCCACGAATTCATGATGCGCCACCTGATACAGGACCGCCCGGCGGTCCTCACCTTCCCGGTAAATTACACCG
Organism: Selenomonas sp.; assembly: GCA_022482925.1. Taxonomy (GTDB): domain Bacteria; phylum Bacillota; class Negativicutes; order Selenomonadales; family Selenomonadaceae; genus Selenomonas_A. Next base: position 42,870 of record JAKVOG010000017.1, read on the forward strand.
GAATTGGTAAACGCAGAATGCGCCTCCAGATCCCGCTGGTTATTGATCTCGTTGAAGGTCATCCAATAGCGCACCTTGTCCTTGTACCGCTGGAACACCGTTACAGCAAAGCGGACAAAGAAATCAATGAGCTTGCGGCTGCGCCAGCCACCATACTCCTTGACCAGATGATACGGCAGCTCAAAATGAGAAAGCGTGATAACCGGCTCCATGCCATAACGCTGCATGGTATCGAACAGGTCGTCATAGAACTGCAGCCCGGCCTCGTTTGGTTCCAGTTCATCCCCATTCGGGAAAATCCGTGTCCAGGCAATGCTGGTACGGAAACATTTGAACCCGAGCTTCGCCATCATGGCGATGTCCTCTTCATAATGATGATAGAAATCAATCGCTTCATGGTTAGGATAGATCTTGCCCGGCAGTACACCATCCGTAACTTCCCGTGGTTTATTCGGGCCACCGACGGTCATGACATCGGCTACGCTGACGCCTTTGCCGCCTTCCTGCCAGCCACCTTCCAGCTGATGCGCAGCAACGGCTCCACCCCAGAGGAATCCTTTTGGAAATCCCATCTCAGGCCTCCTTTTCTGCATCAAGACGCTGATAGACATCGATGAATTCCTGTGCGATCGTCTTGAATCCTTCCGCACTCATCAACTGATCCTCCGCATGAAGGATCAGGAGATTGACTGTACTGCCAGTTCCCGCAGCTTCCTGCTGCAGGAGACCTGCATGGGCGTCATGCCCCTCTACAAACGCTTCATCGCCTTCAGCGATCAATTTCTTCGCATCTTCATATTCACCCGTCTTGGCAGCCTGGATTGCTTCGATATAGCAGCTCCGGGCCGTTCCAACGGCCGAAATGATCTGGAATGCGATCAGCTCTAACCCTTCCATTATCTACACCTCAGTCTTTCATGATCTTGCGGGCAAATGCCAGCACACCGGCACCATCCATACACCCATACATACGCATATCGATAGCATCTACCGGCACGCCAGGCAGTTGTTCGCTGATCTTGCCCTTCGAGAAACGGATCTGCGGTCCGAGCAGCACGACATCCGCATCAGCAGCCTTAGTGGTTGCCTCCGACGCAGAAAACGCCGCAATCTCACATTCATAGGAAGCCGCCTCAGCTGCCTCCTGCATCTTCTTCACCAGCATGCTCGTGGACATACCGGAAGCACATAAGAGAATAATCTTTTTCATACTAAAAACTCCTTGAAACTGCTGGCCCCGCAGGGCCAACCTGTTCTTGTGGTTCCAATCAAAAATGGAAATCAATCTGGGTGCGGAAGAGATGGCGCTTTGCCTTCTGATCGATACCGGACAAAGTCCCTGAAGAATTGCGGGTCTGCCCGGAATAGAACGTCTCCCACTCCACATTTTCATACGGTACATATTTCACACCAATGATATAGCCTTTCGAATCGGCTGGCAGCGAGCACCACTCATCATCATGAGACATATCACCATAGCGCTGGAAATCAAACAGGCGGGTATACAGACCATAGGAACCTACTTTCTTGAGATCCGTCCCTTTGTAATCCAATCGCAGTTCCTTGCTTGTCTTGAAATCATCCGCATTCGTACGCACATATGTGCCAGTAAGTTTCAGATCTTTGCCCAACGGCACCCGGAAATCAGCGGCTGCCATACGGCTCATCATCTGATTGTTGTCCTTCTGCTTGTGGTTATCATTGGCAGCATACGTGAAACTGGTCTCGACTACACCAACCCGTCCGGTCAGATTGAGTCCGCGGATATTGGTCTGCTGCCCATCCGGCATCGTGACCAGATCGCCCTGACGCGGACGCAGATAGAATGCTTTGGCATTCCAGGTCTTTGCGAAATTCACATCAAGCTGAGCTCCATCAGCAGCATGACCGAATGGCACGCACTGGAAACCATAGCCCCACCATTTGGTACCGACCGTCACGCCCAAAGCGCCCGGACGCCCCTCGACCCAGATACGCTGGAACGTGCCATCCTGGTCATCGGACGAAGCGCTGGAACGCCAGGACTGATTTGAGGTGTAGCCCTTGCGCGTCTCGCTCTGGAAATGCGCTTCCTAGGTCTTGCCAACCTTCATCTTGCCTTCCAGGTCCATATAGAAATGCTTGTTGTTGTTCTCAGCGCCACCGCTGGCTGCACCATTATCATGGTCATATTTGGCCCGGACAAAGCCGAACAGCTGAATCCGGTCGACCTTGTTCGACAGTTCCTGATAACGGGCATCATTCTTGGCCTGCATATCCTTGAGCTCCGTCTGGTACTCTGACGCCAGTTTTTCGATGAGCGCCTGATCAGCCGGATTGACCGTCTTGATATGATCCTCGGCCCGGGCAATGACCGCTGCCATCTCATAGCGGCTCATCGGACGATCGCCGGCAAACGTGCCATCTCCATTCCCCTCAAGGATGCCATCTTTGACCAGCTGATCAACCGCGGCATAGCTCCAGTGATCCTTCGGGATATCCGTAAAGCTGCTCTCAGCCGCCATTGCGGTTCCACTGATACCAGCAGCGATTGCCATTGCCATTGCGGTGCTCCATACTTTTCTCATGTGAAATATTCTCCTTCTCAATCTGTCCACTCCGGACAGCCCCTATAACTGCAGCCTGCATCCCCATGCCGGCTGCCCCTCTTATCCTCTTACCAAATAATCGATCTGACCGGTCAGTTCTGGCCCACCGGATCAGTCGCAGCCTGTTCATCCTGAGCAGCCTGCTTTTCCTCTTTACAATAGATCTTGTCCTGAATGCGGACAAACGGGAAGTAGCAGACCACACTGAGGACAATCGTCCCCAACTGGACCAGTGCTCCCTGCCAGCCTCCAAGCAGGAATCCGGCAATGACCGGAGGCGTCGTCCACGGCACCTGTACGGCTGCAAACGGAGTCAGGAACCCGACAGCAATCGCAAAATACGTAAGGATGATAGCCAGGACCGGAACCCCGACGAACGGAATCAGGAAATACGGATTGAATACGATTGGCAGACCAAAGATGATCGGCTCATTGATATTAAAGAGTCCCGGTACAAAAGCCAGCCGTGATATGGACTTCATCTGTGCCGATTTCGCGCCCAGGAAAGCCGCAATCAGGAAACCGAGTGTCAGTCCGCAGCCGCCGCCTTTGATGAATACATCGGTAACCTGCTGCGTGATGATCTTGGCCTGCGGATTGCCGACAAGCGACTGCCCGGCATCCAGCAAAGCCTGGTTATCCAGCGCATTTGCCATGAGGATCGGGTTCATGACACCACCAACGATGTTCGGACCATGAATACCTGCCCAGAACAGTATACTCTGCACACCAGCGATAATAATGCCACCGACCAACGTATCCGTGAGGTTCTGCAGTGGTGTCTGCAACAGGACAAATACCATTTCCGGCAGAGTCTTGCTGGTGATGACATTGCAGAGAATATAGAGCACACAGGCCGCCAGCAGGATGAAGAAGCCCGGTACCAGTGCGGCAAAAGCCTTGGCAACACCAGTCGGAACGCCTTCCGGCATCTTGAGGCCGATCTTGTGCTTCTCGCAGTAACAGAAAATCCAGGACGATACCAGTGCGACGATGATGGCCGTGATGACACCATTGCCACCAACCCACTGTCCCGGGATTACCCCGCCGACAACCTCGCCTGATTTCGCCACCACGCTGCCCTTGATAAGCGTAAGGAATGCAGCCAGTGCCAGCAGTGCAGCCGTGATCGCATCACAGCCTTCTGCCTCGCAGTACTTATAGGTGATACCAAGGACCGACAGAATTGCCAGGATATTGAACGTTGCTCCGGATACCTGGAACAATGGCGCTGCCCAGTCCGGGCCAAACAGCGAACTCATCAGTGCGCCCCAGCCAGCGATTGGGAAACAGGCTACAAGCAGGAATGCCGAGCCAACCAATGTCAATGGCAGTGTCAGGATAAAACCGTCCTTCAATGCAACCACCGATTTGATGCTGGCAAAGCGGACCATGTATTCCATGAATTTATTGAATAGTTCTGATTTACCCATTCTGATCTCCTCTCCACAATAGGGAATTCTTCTCTTGCGCGCAATTCAAAGTGTTCTCATATAAGACATTTGCAGTATAGCATGCAAAAAACCGTCGCTCAATAAATCGAGCGACGGTTGAAGTATTGTTACAACAGTTTCAATCATTTGGTTTTGTTTTTGTATTATTCCTTCAAATTTTCGCAATTAAGGAACAATTGCGATTCAAATGTAGAACATCTGCTCATAGATCTCATTCATCGTCAACGCCTTTTGATAATGGTGGGCCATGAGTGTCCCAAACAACACCTCCATGATATACTTCGCGCCAACCAGAAACACAACTGACCCCAGCTCATTGAAGTTATCGGCCGAAGCAACATTGATCACCTCATCCGCCAAACCTGTAAGCGTCGATTCCTCGACTGACGTCAACAATATAATGGGATTCCTTTGCTTGCGAAGATTGCGGGCCATCTCGATCAGCTGCCGGTTCTCTCCCGTGCGGCTGATGATGAAGGCCACATGGGTGGCCGGTGCGCTGAGCGATTGCAGATACTGGATATTTGTCGTCATATGAACAGTCGAATACTTTTGGGCATGCATGAAGCAATAGCTGGCAAACTGGGCCAGCACGATATTGTTGTCCTGCGCATAGAAGTCAATATTCTCGGCATGCTCCAACAGGAAGGTCGTCCGCATGATGATGGCCGGATCGACGCCGCTGCGCGTTTCCTCCAGGGCATCAGCCTCGATGCAGGCCACCTTGTCCATGATTGACCGGATCGTATCCTTGTTCGTGATCGACTTATCCAGTGTGCGGCCCGCAGCCAGATCCTGTACGACCTCCGACGCAAAGCGCACCCGGAACTCCGCGTACCCGCTGAGTCCCAGCTTCTGACACAACCGGATAACCGCAGCCGAGCTCGTAAAAGCCCGCTCCCCCAGCTGCCGGGCCGACAGCCCGGATATCTCCTCCGGAT
>JAKVOG010000018.1 GCA_022482925.1 Selenomonas sp.
GGAACTTACCCGACAAGGAATTTCGCTACCTTAGGACCGTTATAGTTACGGCCGCCGTTTACTGGGGCTTCAGTTCGGGGCTTCTCCTTACGGATAACTCCTCTCCTTAACCTTCCAGCACCGGGCAGGTGTCAGCACTTATACGTCAGATTTCTCTTTAGCAAGCACCTGTGTTTGTGGTAAACAGTCGCTTGGGCTTCTCTTCTGTCGCCAGCTCCCGCTCCCCCTGTACAGGGTTCACAGGCTCTGGCCATCCTTCTCCCGAAGTTACGGATGCATTTTGCCGAGTTCCTTAACGAGGGTTTTCCCGCGCACCTTAGGATTCTCTCCGCGCCTACCTGTGTCGGTTTTGGTACGGGTACATAATGTCTCGTTAGAAGCTTTTCTTGGCAGTGTAGTACGTCTGAATTTGATTTGCTCCGAAGAGCGCATCTATCTATCGGTTCTCGGCTTTAGTAAGGGGATTTGCCTCCTCACCAGCCTACCGCCTTCGACAGGCATTTCCAATCGCCTGCTCAGACTCCTTGCTGCGTCACTCCATCCTCAAACAACATTATGCAGTACAGGAATTTTCGCCTGTTGTCCATCGCCTATGCTTTCTGCCTCGGCTTAGGTCCCGACTTACCCTGAGACGACGAGCGTTGCTCAGGATCCCTTAGGCTTTCGGTGGATCAGATTCTCACTGATCGTTTCGCTACTCATACCAGCATTCTCACTTCCAAGCGCTCCAGCTGTCCTTCCGGTCAACCTTCAACGCCCTTGGAACGCTCCCCTACCCATGCTTGCGCATGACGCGACTTCGGTTCTGTACTTGAGCCCCGGATATTTTCGGCGCAAGGCCTCTCGACCAGTGAGCTATTACGCACTCTTTAAATGGTGGCTGCTTCTGAGCCAACATCCTGGTTGTTTAGGAAGTCCTACATCCTTTTCCACTTAGTACAGCATTGGGGACCTTAGTCGGCGTTCTGGGCTGTTTCCCTTTTGAATACGGGTCTTATCACTCGCATTCTGACTCCCAGGTTCTTCTCATAAAGCCATTCGCAGTTTGACTGGAGTTGGTATCCATTACAGACCCGCGTCTGATCAGTGCTCTACCGTCTTTATGTGTCGCCTGAGGCTAGCCCTAAAGCTATTTCGGGGAGAACCAGCTATCTCCACGTTCGATTGGCATTTCACCCCTATGCACAGCTCATCCCAAAGTTTTTCAACACTCACGGGTTCGGTCCTCCACTCATTTTTACCTGAGCTTCAACCTGGCCATGCATAGATCACTGTGGTTTCGGGTCTAATCCATGTAACTTTCGCCCTTTTCAGACTCGCTTTCGCTTCGGCTCCGTGTCTTCCACTTAACCTCGCTACATAAATTAACTCGCCGGTTCATTCTTCAATAGGCACGCCGTCGCACTAATAATGTGCTTCGACTGCTTGTAGACATACGGTTTCAGGTTCTATTTCACTCCCCTCCCGGGGTCCTTTTCACCTTTCCCTCACGGTACTATGCGCTATCGGTCGTTTCGTAGTATTTTGCCTTGGATGGTGGTCCACCCGGCTTCCCACAAGGTTTCTCGTGTCTCGTGGTACTCTGGATACCGACCCACTCAACAGATTTTCGTCTACCGGAGTTTCACCGTCTATGCTGTACCTTCCCAGATACTTCGACTAACCTGTCTTCGCTTGATGTCGGTCCTCAACCCCGGTCGTCCGAAGACGTCCGGTTTGGGCTCTTCCCTGTTCGCTCGCCGCTACTGGGGGAATCTCAATTGATTACTTTTCCTCTGGCTAATTAGATGTTTCAGTTCACCAGGTATGTCTTCCTTTCGGATGATGGAACATAACTTCCACCGGGTTGCCCCATTCGGAGACGCTTGGATCACAGCCTACTTGCGGCTCCCCAAACATTATCGCAGCTTATCGCGTCCTTCTTCGACTCGAAACGCCTAGGCATCCACCATATGCCCTTACTAGCTTAACTTAAACTTAGATGCTTTTTGTTTATCTTTGTGCCTGACTGCGTTGCTCCTCGTTCAGCTCGTCAACGTGATTATCACCACGTTTCCAACGCTTCACTCCGGTGCGCCTTGCCAGCCGCAAACCTAAACACGTTTACATCCGTTCACCTAGCTTTTAGGTATCATATTGTTCTTATGATGTCTATGCTTGAATCCTAAAATGTTCGTTCAAACCATTCAGTTTACACTGTTCAATATAATTGAACCATGGTTGAAATTGATACATTTTATAATTTCTTCTGTGTAGTTTTCAGTGTACATAAGAGAATGAATTATTCTCTCAAAACTAGACAATGTAGAATATACCAGATGCTCCGACCTAAGATATCAAGTCATTTGTGGTGACCTGAACTTATCCTTAGAAAGGAGGTGATCCAGCCGCACCTTCCGATACGGCTACCTTGTTACGACTTCACCCCAGTCATCGCCCCCACCTTAGACGGCTGTATCCTTGCGGTTTACCCACCGGCTTCGGGTGTGAATGACTTCCGTGGTGTGACGGGCGGTGTGTACAAGGCCCGGGAACGTATTCACCGCTGTATGCTGACCAGCGATTACTAGCGATTCCAACTTCATGCAGGCGAGTTGCAGCCTGCAATCCGAACTGAGGGATGGTTTATGGGGTTCGCTTGGCCTCGCGGCTTCGCTGCTCTCTGTCCATCCCATTGTAGTACGTGTGTAGCCCAGGACATAAGGGGCATGATGACTTGACGTCATCCCCGCCTTCCTCCGCGTTGTCCGCGGCAGTCTCTTTTGAGTTCCCACCATTACGTGCTGGCAACAAAAGATAGGGGTTGCGCTCGTTGCGGGACTTAACCCAACATCTCACGACACGAGCTGACGACAGCCATGCACCACCTGTTTTCGTGTCTCCGAAGAGAGGGAGCTATCTCTAGCCCTTTCACTCAATGTCAAGCCCTGGTAAGGTTCTTCGCGTTGCGTCGAATTAAACCACATACTCCACCGCTTGTGCGGGCCCCCGTCAATTCCTTTGAGTTTCAGTCTTGCGACCGTACTCCCCAGGCGGAATACTTATTGCGTTAACTCCGGCACGGAAGGGGTCGATACCTCCCACACCTAGTATTCATCGTTTACGGCCAGGACTACCGGGGTATCTAATCCCGTTCGCTCCCCTGGCTTTCGAGCCTCAGCGTCAGTTACAGTCCAGAAAGTCGCCTTCGCCACTGGTGTTCCTCCTAATATCTACGCATTTCACCGCTACACTAGGAATTCCACTTTCCTCTCCTGCACTCAAGAAAGATAGTTTCGATCCCATCACGGGGTTGAGCCCCGCACTTTTAAGACCGACTTACCTTCCCGCCTGCGCTCCCTTTACGCCCAATAATTCCGGACAACGCTTGCCACCTACGTATTACCGCGGCTGCTGGCACGTAGTTAGCCGTGGCTTCCTCGTCAGGTACCGTCATTGAGACACTTTATTCAAGTATCTCACGTTCGTCCCCGACAACAGAGCTTTACGAGCCGAAACCCTTCTTCACTCACGCGGCGTTGCTCCATCAGACTTTCGTCCATTGTGGAAGATTCCCCACTGCTGCCTCCCGTAGGAGTCTGGGCCGTGTCTCAGTCCCAATGTGGCCGTTCATCCTCTCAGACCGGCTACTGATCGTTGCCTTGGTAGGCCATTACCCCACCAACTAGCTAATCAGACGCAGACCCATCTTTGAGCGATAGCTTATATATAGAGGCCATCTTTAATATATCTTCCATGTGGAAAATATACAACATTCGGTATTAGCAGTCCTTTCGAACTGTTGTCCCCATCTCAAAGGCAGGTTGTCTACGCGTTACTCACCCGTTTGCCACTCGGCATCTTTTCATCACTCAGCCTCGAAGTGTTAAGTACTTATTTTAGTGTGATGAATGCTTCGCATTCATGACGCTTTTTCCTACTTTTCGTCTTCGCAGTTCAGTGATGAAAATCTGCCTCGTTCGACTTGCATGTGTTAAGCACGCCGCCAGCGTTCGTCCTGAGCCAGGATCAAACTCTCCAATAAATTATATTGAAGCGCCGATATGGCTCTCAATTTTTAAGGTTTACAATTTTGCTATTTGCAAATTGCATAAGCGATTCACACGCAACTAAAGTTGCGGTTCACTGCTTAAAAGAAATTGCCGATTGTATATGTTGTTCATACCAATCGATGTATGTTAGAAACCGAAGTTTCTATTAAACATCTGGCTTAATCATGTTGCATGATTAATTCTACATTGTTTAGTTTTCAGAGAACAATCTCGCTTCATCTGTCAGAACTTTCAGAAGTTCCTCCGTGAATCAGCTTCTATATAATATCTCATTCATATGAGCCTGTCAAGAACTTTTTGTTCTTTCTCTCATCCTGAGATTCTATATCCTGTTGCCAGCGCTGCAGTGTGTTGTCCTGTTTGCTGACGACTTGTATTATGATACACGTCATCAGCGAACTTGTCAACACCCATTTCAGTATTTATTCATATTACAACGAATTTCCAAATCGCTTTCTAATCAATCCTTGAGTATTCCCACCCGATGATAGTAATCATTCAACACATCATCCTGCGACTTTCCTGTCTGGCGACCAATCTCGCTTGCCATCTGGTCGGCAGCATACGCAAGATTAGCAAATGTATTGATTAGATTCTGCAACTTATTGATCTGTGCATAGTTGCTCTCAAAAGCCTGCAATTCCTTCAATTGCTCCAGTGCATCCCGTACCGGTTCCTTCACATCTGTCATAACGATCACTCCTTCACATAAACGATTCGTAGCCCGTTCTCATTTTACCCTACTGGCCTAAAATAGACAAGTCAGGCATTAAATCGAAAAAAGCTGCCACAGCCATGCTGCAGCAGCTTTCCATTTCCTTAGTCTTCCGTGTCACGGTGCTCCAACCAATAGATGAACGCCGTAAACAGCAAGGCCAGGACCACCCATACATAAGACGGAACCATTGTTACCTCCTTGGGTCTCAAAAATAAGGCTCGGTGTGATAGCAGGCAGCGCCTCTTATCAAGGTCACAGTACCATAGCAATCTGAATATTACATGGATAGTCTGTTCCAGTGCTTTGACACACTGGTTATTTCAATTTTACCAGTTCATAGTCACGGCTGCCCATACCGATCTTCTCGGCATGCTCAAGTGTTTCCTTCCAATGAACATTTGGATTACTATCCATGAAATGGTCATGATGATGGTGCCAGTCCGACTTGGCCAGATTATCCGACAACTGACTGCCAGCCAGCGGCTCAGCCTTCTGACAGGCATCAACGCACGCCTGATCCAGTGCTACCGGGTCGAACGAGGCAAACATGCCGATATTCGGCAGGATTGCCGCATCGTTATCCCCATGGCAGTCACAGTTCGGCGAGATATCCATGGCCAGATTGATGTGGAAGCATGGACGATCCTGGCAGACCGCCTGGGCATACTCTGCCATCTTGCGATCGAGCAGATCCCCGGCATCCCACTGATCATTGCTGATTGCATCAAACGTGCAGGCGCCAATGCAGCGCCCGCAGCCCTTGCAGATATCCTGATTGATATGCGCCTTGTTGTTCTCATAGGTAATCGCATTCGAGCCACACTCTTTGGCGCAGCGACGGCAACCACGGCACAGTTCTTCATTGACACTGACTTTGCCCGAAGAATGCTGCTCCATCTTACCGGCACGACTGCCGCAGCCCATCCCGATATTCTTGAGTGCGCCGCCAAAGCCCGTCATCTCATGTCCTTTGAAATGAGCCAGGCTGATGAATACATCCGCATCCATGATGGCGCGGCCGATCTTGGCATTCTTGACAAACTCACCATTTTTGACCGGCACCTCTACCTCATCCGTCCCGCGCAGACCATCACCAATGACGATCTGACAGCCTGTCGTTGTCGTATTGAACCCGTTGAAGTTCGCGCAGTCCATATGCTCCAGTGCATGGCGGCGGCTGCCCGGATAAAGCGTATTACAATCCGTCAGGAACGGTAGTCCGCCCTGTTCCTTGCAAAGATCAGCCACAACTTTGGCATACTGCGGGCGCAGGAAAGCCATGTTCCCCAGTTCACCGAAATGCATCTTGATAGCAACGAACTTGCCATCCATGTCGATGTTCTTAATGCCAGCTGCCAGGCACAATGTCTTGAGCTTCTGCAGCAAGCTCGTTCCCACCTGCACACGGAAGTCGGTAAAATAAACTTTTGATTTATCCATTTGCTAACCCTCCAAAATAAAACACTGCAAGAATTATTCTAAATTCTCATACTTACCTTATCATATCATTGGAGTTAACTCCAGTGTCAAGTTCTTTTCATTTCCATCGGCTTACGGTTACCGCGTCTTGAATTTATTGACACTTTCCTTCAGCGAGCCTGAGTAGGTGGAAAGCTCGCTGCTCGATGCAGCACATTCCTCTGAAACGGCGGAGTTGTCCGTCACCACGTCCAGGATGGTCTGCGACAAGCGGTTGACTTCCTCCATCTGCCGCTGCTGCTGCCGGCTCTGCTCACTGAGCTGCTCAATGATCTCATTGACCGCAGCTGTATTCTCGGTAATCCCGGACAAGGAACCAGCTGCCACATTAACCACCGCTGTGCCATCTTCAATTGCAGCCAGGGCTTTATTGATGAGCTGCTGAATATTCTGGGTGGACTGGGCCGATGCCTCTGCCAGCTTACGGACTTCTCCGGCCACGACTGCAAAGCCCCGTCCGGCTTCACCGGCACGAGCTGCCTCGATTGAAGCATTCAGTGACAGCAGCGACGTCTGTCCCGTTATCTCATCAAGCGTTCCCAGTATCGAGCGGATCTCTTCCGAAGCCTGACTGATATCGCGCATTGCTGCAACGACATTATCCATCTGTCCCCGGCTGGACTCTACGCTTTCATTCGTCCGGCTGCCGGACTGGCGGGCATCCGCCACGTAAGTCTCTACCTTCTGATTCTGCTCCATCGTCTCCTGGATCTTCGTCTGCAGATTCTGGATACTCTCTGTCTGTGACATGGCTCCTTCGGCCAGGCTCTGCGACACCTTCGATACTTCGGTAGAGCTGCCTGCGACCTGATCGGCCATCATTTCCATGGACTCCATCTCGTTGCAGAGTGCCTGACGGATATGGCGCAGGTTCTCCTGAATCGGCAGGTAATCGCCAATATAATGCATATCGGTCGTCGTCACCAGGTCACCAGCTGCCATCAGACTGAGATTTTTCTCGATATCCTGTACATAGCCACGCAATGCACTGCGCATCTCATTGAGCAGATCATAAAGTGCCCCGATCTCATCTGACCGGCTGTACTCGAATTTCTGCGACAGATGCCCCTTGGACAACTGATTCACGCTGCCTTCCAGTGCATCCAGCGGCTCAACCACTCTGGCCTGAAATGTATAGTAAACCCGACGCAGGACCAGTCCGACGGCAGCAATGAATAAAACCAGCAACAGGTACAACACATACGTCATAATATCGACCATGCTCTGTGCTGCATCGACCATCTCATTGGTCTTGCCAAAATAGGCTTCACTGACTTCCAGCAAATGAGCGGAATCCTTTGTCTGCGCATATTGTGCCATGGCCGGCTTGACTTCATTCTGCCAATACGCTTCCGCTGCATCGCGCTTAGCCGGGAAACTCCCCAGATGCATACGGCTGTCCAGCCCTTTCAAAACAGCCTCAACCTTCGCAGTGGTCTGGCTGGTATCAGCGCCGGCCAATTCCTGCTTGACGATCCGCTGGCTGCCGCCACGCACGATTCCGGCATCATTGACTACTGCCGTATACGATGCAAACAAGTAAAGACTGCCTGCTACAATAACGACTACACCAACCACGATCATAAATACCTGTTTCAGCAGCTGCTGGATCAGCGCTGCAATCGTATCCTGTCTCTCCAAGATAATCATTCCCTCTTCCCAATCATGAATACATGACACAGATTCCCATCTTAATCATCTTTGAGTTTACCAAATAAAACAACTTACAGGTGTGATAAATATCACACCTGCGAAATTTTTCTCATTCGTTGACAGAATCTACTAACAGTAGTATTTTTATACCTCACCCTCATCCATGATCCCCAGTTTACGCTTCCAATAACGTGAATAAACTGCGCCCAGCGGGTTATGTGCCAACAAACGATCCTTGACTGCCAGCACCGTTACCGGTCCGGCACAATTCTGATTGAATATCGCATCATGCCCCACACACAGGCCGCAGGAAATATACAGTTCGGTCCCTTTCTCTGCCAGGAAAACCGACTGCATCTTCGGATTGCACATCGCTTCATGCTCCAATTCCGGCTTGACCTGTTTAAGTCCCAGATCCTTTTTAGCAATGCTGCAGCTCTTGCAGCACACACTATAGAATTCAAATCCTGCCTGCCGGTAGAATTTCGCGATGTAATGCGCCTCGGCATTCAGGCCAATACAGAACGCCATCCCCAGTTTCTTGTATCCCATAGCTTTGGCAAACTCGGCAATTTCCTGAAGCCGGGTAATGTTGCTGTAAAACGTCCCTTCAACATAGGCCGCTGCCTGCATGATCTTCTTCTCTTCTTCGGTATAAGATGCCAGCGCCTCAGCCTCATCACGCCCCGTGCAGTTCACCCCTTTGGTATAACATGCATGTGTCGGACAATCCGCACAATCACATTTCATGTTCAGCCCTCCATTTTCGCTTCATTATTCTGTATTTTTCTATCACTACCTGTAAACTATTCGCGATGAAAACAAAAATCCCTTTTCTGCACAAGAAAACCGCCCTGACGGATAAAGCCAGAGCGGTTTCCAGAGGGTAATCATTCAGAACAAAGCGGTCATTGCTTAGGGACGACCGATGCCCGCATCACACCCAGATGCAGGTAGGCACCGTCATGGCCACCGTTCGCATAAAGCTGATTATTGGTAGACAGCATCGATTCTGTCTGTTCTTTCTGTTCCACAGGTCCCTGAACGATCTCACTGGTATCACTTACGGCATAGGTAACCGCACTCAGGGCCAACAACATCATAGCGGCTAAAACAAAAATCTTTTTCCCTCTCATATGTAATCTCCCCTTCAATTCATTGTTAATATACCTTTATTATACGCATAATTGTAAAGTTGTAAATACTTTTCGCAAACAAAAGTGTTTATACGATGAACTAATTACAAACAAAGGGAATCTTTTCGTCTTTTTGTCAGATTTCTTATCGCTGGATGGTTTACTTCGTCTTTACAGCCTGAATATCATCAAAGAAGAAATGGGAATCTATAGGATCGTCCCCAGTCGCATTGCAATAGATTGCAAAATGCTGGATGTGTTTTGCATTGAAAGTACCGCCATTCTTTCCCTTGAACTCACTGAAAGGCAGCGTAACCAGTTGCGGAGCAGTCTTGCCGGCCAAATCTTCCAGATTCACTTCAAAGTCTTCCCCATCCGTATTGATCTGGATAATCAGCTTCTGCTTCCGTCCGTCCTGGTTTAACCCAGAACCGTACTCCATCGTAAGCAGACCAGTCATCCCGTTCATGCTCTTGATGAATTCCGGCCCAGCCGCCTTTGGCCAGCTTATAATGGAAGTCCAGGCCATCCTGCCCCAGCTGATACTCGCCGGCTTTGGCCGTAAGTACCGGCTGGATACTGCAGCCAGGACCGCAGTTCGTCGAATACGCACCCTTAAGCAGTTCATTGTCTCCATAGTAGCTCTCAAACGTATCAACCTGATCGACCGGCGTTGCTGCCTGCGGCATATTATAGAATACCTTCAGACTGTCAACCGGCCTGCCATCCAGCAGAACCTCAATCGTCCCTACTGTTTTCCCCAGGCTGTCCAGTGTCCCCTGTGACAATGTCGTCGTATAGCTGCCATCAGCTGCCTGTTTCCCTGCTGCTTCGGCTATCAGCTTGCCGGCCGCATTGCGGAAGGCAAAGCCAACCTGCTGATAGGTGCCGGCTGCTTTTGCCCGTACCTGCACCGGTCCACAGACTCTGGCATTTGAATCCGGTGCCAGCAGATAAGCATAGGATGTCTGCACCGGCTGATGCGTGACGTTCAATTTCGTATAGTCAAGCATCTGGCCGGCAAAGACTGACCGCGGATCATTATAGAACCGCGTGAAACCATCCACCATCTCATGCCCGCGTTTCTTGTCGACCATATACGGCTGATCAAATACATCCGCATTGAAGTTCGACCAGGTCGAGAAATATGCCATCTTATGGGCCGACAGCACATTCAGGGCCTCGGTAAACCAGTCTTTGCGCTGAGCACCCGTCCGGCCCAGCGTATCCTTGCCACAAAGGATGCCGGCCTCAGGAATTGTCGTCAATTTCTGATGATGCTGGGCAAAAGCCTGTACCACATCCATATTGGCACTGAAGGAATCCATCCAGCCATCTTTCTTCTGCGGCTTCTCCTGATACATGTCGAAGCCCGGAATATCGATAAACGCATCTCCCGGATAGCGCGTCAAATAATCGGATTCATCAGCGAACGGTCCGTTCGGCGAATAGACATAGATAAAGTTATGGACCCCGCGCACATCGCGCAGATATTCTTCGGTATAGCGGAACAGATTCTTGAACTCACTGGCCGAGCAATGCGCCGCGCCCCACCAGAACCAGCTGCCGTTATTCTCATGATACGGCCGGAACAGGACCGGGATTCCCTTGGCCTGCAGCTGCAAACCATAGGCCGCAATCTTGTCCAGATACCCGTTGAATACCTCATTGAGGTCACCGCCCGGCAGCACGCGCTGGACCACCTTGCCCGAAGTCACGACTGAGGTGAACCCGCTGTAATCATAGCTGCCATCCACCTTGCCTTTGGCCGCCACCTCAGCGAAATTCGGCATATGCGCCGACAGGCTGACGATTGCTCCTTTCTTCGCTGCCTTCTCCGACAAAGCAACCGCCCGGTCAATAGCTGCCTGACCAGTCACTGGCGGATAAGCTCCCGGTGCCGGCTCATGGTTCTGATACTCGGTATCTTTGCCAGCCAGCGTCATCGCATCGATTGGAATCACTGCCGGATAATCCCCGACCATCCCGTACGTATCGGAATCCCCTTTGCCGGCATGCATGAGCAGATCGTTCATATGCCCGTACATGACATAATCCGAGTCAGCCAGTCCCTGCATATAGGCATACAACCGGGCCGCATTATCGATTGCCTTCGCATCGGTCAGACGGACCGACGACGGGATCGTCAGCTTGCTGGCCGACACCTTCTGCTGCCGCGTTGGCCAGACCGTACGCTCCACATAGCCATCGTCATAATCCATGACGATATTGTCCACATACAGGGCCCCTTTATAATCCGTATTGCAGCCGACCAGACTGACCTCGTAGTCCACGATCTGCAGGTCTGCTGCATCAAACGGTGCCGTGACATGAACCTTGCGCAGGGTATCCCCCGCCGCCTGTGCCGTCCCGAGATCGATATTCGGGCAGACCGCGATTTCCTTATTATCCGCTGACTTCATATACAGCTTGCTCTTAAAGCCTGCCTTTCGTCATCGATTTTGGGTTGTAATAGAAATCAAAGCTTACCCGGTTATAGCCTTTGATTCCCCATCGGTGTCCTTCGCATTCACCTCGGCATTGCCCCAGCTTGACCTCGCTCCAGCCCTGATCCACCGTTGGCGTATAATCCACGTCAACCTTCAAGGCTCCCTTGCCAACGGTCCGGTCCTGTGATACCACCGGCTCACCTTTATACGCCCACTTGCCGGAACACTTCCACCCGCTCAGATCGTTAGAGAAGTCCCAGCTTTTGACCTGAACCGCCGCCGTATGATCCGGTACTGCCGCGCTCCCCACTACCGGCCAGAACAGCAACGACATTGAAAGTGTCATTGGTATCACCTTACGAAGCATGTTTTCCCTCATTATTTTTCCCCTTTTCTATAATTAGATATACTCTATATAAAATATATTATATCTTTATTATATAAGGAATTGTCTTTATTTTCAACCCAGGAAATGCAGAAAAGAAAAAGAGAACGGCACCCATAACAGATTTCCTGTCATGGGTACCGTCCTCTTCTTTTCATTCTGCTCTGAGGTTTATCCGACCTCAACCAAAGTCATATATCAGCTGATGCTTAAAAGAATCCATCATCATCGTCGTCACCAAAGAAGCTGCCAACGTCGTCGAAGAAACTGCCACCATCATCTGAATCGGAATCGGAATTAGAATAATCATCGTCTGAACTGTCATTGTCATCATAATCCAACTCATTATCGTCCGCACCATCATTTGATTCATCCGCATCATACGCTGTATCATCCTGTGTCTCATCAGGATTCACAGTATCATCGCCATCGTATGAATCATCCAGGAACGCATCCCCGGACAAATCATTTCCAGCCTGCTGCGCCCCTGCCATCTGGCCCAGTCGGCCTTGTGTACTCTCTTCATCATGATCATGCATGAGCGCAGCCCCGGCTACCGCCCCCAACACCCCGGCAGCTACCGCATGACGATAGCTGCCCGGATGTCCATGGGAAACAGGATGCGCCGTTCGTCCCTGCGCATTCTTTCCCCCGGCAGCCGGCATCACTGTCTGGCCGGCCATCTGCGTCCCACTTTCAGCAGCCTTCCGCTCAGCAATTTTCCGCCGCAGACGCTGCTTCTTGATCTCTTCTCGCGTCGAACTGGAGCCAGTCGATTTGCCCACCCGGTACATAACAAAACCGACAAGCAATATCACACCAATCCAAAAAAACATTATGTATCCCCCCTCCGATATCCATAAGCTCTGATTCCATTAGCAACCTTGTATCTTTTTATTATACCATATTTCCATGCAATTCAAGGTTCGAACCCATGCATAAACTGGAAGTTACAGCTCAATTCATCGAAGAAGCACCAAGGCTAGGTATGAGTAAACCCGCTCAGACAAAGTTCGAAGAACGAGTAAATATAGCGCAGCAAAGGAGCGCTTAGTTCGAAGAAATTAGACCGCCGCGGGGACAGCACATAGCCAACATTCCGCTTAGGTAACCTGCTAAAGAATTTTTTTGCCTTTAATTAAGCATTCCCAAAGGAGCTTAACGCACTTCGTTTGGACGGACGCTCTTTGGAAACGATCGATCGTAGGCAAAAAAATTCTTCTTAACGCAGAACACCAAACGCTCCATTTATGGCTATGTGCTGTCCCCGCGGCTGGGCTCGATACGTCGATGTCTACTTTGCCCTAAATTAGCTGGCTTGCTAGTTCTTCCTTCGATGATGGAATTCAACAAACCTGCTCGAACCGAACCAAGACCTACCGTCAGAAGTAGAACCATCCAGAAGCCGTCACGAATCGACGGAGGGCGAGGGGAAACTATTTCTTTTGGCTGGAACGACTGCCGTAGGCTGGCACGCCGTAGGTACTGTCTAGGTCCGTCGATTCGTTGCGGCGCCGTGGTACCGGCGCGTTAGCTAAGTAAATACTACAATCTCAGGGCGGGACATTCAGTGGAAGCCAAAAAAATAGTTCCACCGAACCCCGTGCTGAACTCCTACCTACTCGTCACCTGTGTCTCACTTCCTGAATCTGTCCTTCAAATTCCAGTTTATGCATACGATAAAAACTCCATTCTTTTCTGTCCACTATGCACGGACATGTCAAATATGGTATAATAATTCTGAACTATCATACTAATTGTTATAGGAGGCGATTTCATTGACAGGATTAATTTTAGCAGCTGTTGTCGTAGCATGGGTAGCACGGTATGTCCTAAAGAAATACCCACCCCAACCAGTATTATTCGTTGGCGGACTGGCCATGATGACCATGGCTTTGATCATGGGCACCGGGGAGATTCTGCCTGCTAAGGACAGCACAGGCTCCATCTGGGTCGACCTGATCCAGTTCATCAGCCTGACTTTCAGCAGCCGGGCTGCAAAGCTGGGCATGATCATCATGATCATTGGTGGTTTCTCCAAATACATGGATGCCATTGGCGCCAGTACGGCGCTGGTCCGTATCGCCGTAAAACCGCTCCAGAAGATTGGGCAGCCATACCTTGTGCTGGCGCTGACCTCGGTACTGGGCAATTTCCTGGCCATGTTCATCAGCAGTGCATCGGGCTTTGGCCTCCTGCTCATGGTCACCATGTATCCGGTGCTTGTCAAGCTGGGTGTCAGCCGTCTGGCGGCCGCAGCCGTCATCGCCACGACCGCTGCCCCAGGCTGGGGACCTGCCGGTGCCGACAATATCTACGCCGCCGAACTGGCCGGCATGGATATCGTCCCATACTTCATGCAGTATCAGGTACCAGTCGGGCTCTGCACTGTAGCCGCCCTCGCCATTGGTCATTATTTCGTACAGCGCTGGTTCGATGCCAAACAACCGGACGAATACGCAGGTACCGATGTATCTGTCTCCATCAATGAAGAAGGTGCCAAAGGGCTGGAAGATAAGCATGTCCCGGGACTCTATGCCCTGCTGCCGACAATCCCGCTTGTGCTGGTACTGGTCTGTGGCCTGGTCAACCTGGGCATTAAGATGGACATCAGCCTGGCCACGCTCCTGAGCCTTGTCATCACCATGATTGTCGAGTTCCTGCGTCACCATGACGGGCTCCGCCTGTTCAAGAATGTCCAGGCCTTCTGGGATGGCATGGGTGCACAGATGGCACTGGTCGTCACGCTGGTCGTCGCCGCTGAGACCTTCTCCAAAGGTCTTCTGGCTCTGGGAGCCATCGATACACTCATCAACGGCGCACAGGATGCCGGGTTCGGTGGTATCGGCATGATGTTCGTCTTTGTTGGCATCATCATCGCTGCCACGCTCGTCACCGGCTCCGGCAATGCAACGTTCTTCGCCTTCGCGCCACTCGCGCCGCAGGTAGCCCAGTTATCGGGCATTCCGGCTGTCCTGCTGCTCATGCCGATGAACTTCGTATCCAATCTGGCACGATCCCTCTCCCCGATCTCAGCCGTCATGATCGTAGTAAGTGGTGCCGCCGGCCTCTCCCCGATTGAACTGGCCAAGCGCACCTTCCTGCCAGTCGTACTGGCCACCATCGTAAACATAGCCATTTCTCTGATTCTGTTCTACTGAACCGAGACCCAAAAAGACAGAAGTCACTCCATTGTGACTTCTGTCTTTTTTATTCCAGCCAATGCGATCGATCAGCGCAGCAGGAAACGTCCACGTAACATCAGCAACAGTGTCCCCATAATCAGGCAACCGATCAATATCGAGCCCCCCCAGAACAACGCGGTTCCCAAGCCGGGCATGACACCAGTTGCCTGCAGGCGCACGCCGACTGCGGCCATTGAACCGAGACCAAAGGAAAAGGCCCACAGCGAAACTGCAAAACCTTTTTCCATGATCCACGGCAGCAGACGTGCCAGAAAAATAAGATTCAGCAGGCCATAGCCGATCAGCAGCCTGGCCAGCAGATCGATCTGACCGCCATTCAAGGCCAGATAAGCCGCACAGCCAACAAATGGCGGGGCCAGCTGAATACCGATCACGCCGCGGAGCGGGGACGGCAGTGCCGTCCCCGTACGCAATCGCTGGAGGACAGCTGCCTCAAGCCCCAGCCAGGAAAACGCCCCCGCTCCCAGGAACAGCAGCCCGATGTTCGTGAGCCCCAGCGTACCGAGTACACTGGCACTGGCGAAGCTTGCAGCTACTGTCGGCAAATAAATGACCGGCGTCGTAGCATCGACGACATGTCTGCCGCGCCACAGGCCACCCGAGCGATAGGCCGCAAAACAGATTGCCCCCAGTATGCCAACAGCAACAAAGGCTGCTGCCAGATAAGGCATGTATGGCAGCAGCGCGGCCCCCATGAGGATAGTCGTAATGGGAATCAGGCTGATAAAGCAGCATTGAATCACATCGTGCAGCTCCGCCAGGGCATTTTCCCTGCGATATAAGCATTTATAGAGATAGATCAGCACAAACAGTCCCCAGCTGACACCGCCGGCCGCCAGAACTGTTTCGCCGATTGACTGGGGCATGCCCCATACCGCCGCACTGCGCCAGGCCAGACCAAGACTCAGCAGGCCCAACGAAATGCTGAAATAATTCACCGGAATCGGGAATGGTTGTTTCGAGTCCATGCAAACGTCCCCTTTCCTAACGATCAACAATACCTCCGCAAACGCCACCGGAAATCAGGGTGGCACGGCGCAGGAAGTGCAGTTCCGGATGGTTCTGACGCAATCGCTGTTCAGCTGCCTGCATGTCTGCGACTGGCTGGTCAGCAGACCAGAGCACCCCGATCACCGTTCCGCTGTGCGCGGCATTCACGCCGAGCGCCCCCAGCTGCCGCACTTCCTGCAGCAGTTCCGGCAGGCGTTCTTTGGGCAGGATTGCCTGATTGGCCAGTGCACTCAGGGATGCCGCTCCGGCCAGCGCTGCCGCATCTCCGTGCCGCCCGCGCTCCAGCTGGCAGAGCGCCTCCGTGATCTGAGGCTCATTGGCGGCATTCAGCACGGCCAGCTCCGGATGCGCATGATAATGCCGCGTATCCACCGTGCCGCCTGTATCAAAAATAGAAAACTGCAGGGCCGGCAGTTCCGGATAGGTATCCAGCACCTCACCAGTCAGCTGATTCATCTTCACGCAGCCGGGATAGAATATCCCATCCGTCGGCTCGATTGCTACCGCAATCGCCATAAGCTCAGCCGGTAAAAGGTTCTTTCCGAAGGCCAGCGCCGCAGCCGCGGCCGTAGCGGCGATATCCGCGCTGGATGAAGCCATCCCCTTGCCATGCGGCAGCTCAGAAACCAGCCGCATCCCCCAGGGAAATTCCTCCTGACCGAGCTGTGTCAGTACCGACTCCAATGCCGCCAGGGATTTTCGTCCGAGACCGTGGATGCCGGTGAAAGCATCGGATACCCGGACGGTCGTATAGCAGTTGATCGGGCAGGTCACCAGAAAGGGGTTTCCCTGTTCTGTGCCCTGCACCAGTTCCCCACAGGAACCGGGAACCCGTACCGTAAGCTCCATGAAAATGAGTCTCCTTACTTTTTTATTTCCAGAGGATATGCAGTCCGCCCGGAATCCATGACGTGACCAGGAATACCAGCAGAACCACTGTCTCCGTCAATGTCTCGATAGCACCGTAGGTGTCACCGGTCAGTCCGCCGAGTTTCTTCGTGAGCCAGTGCCCCAGCAGCCAGGCAAAACCGAGGCCAATAAAGAGCGCGGCCACGGCGGCCTGCCCCCAGGGAACGACGAACAGGATTGTCGTGATTCCGGCAATGATGACCGTCTCGGTATCGGCCATGTCCGAAAACACCTTTCCCATGCCTTCTTTGCGGGCATACGGGAAAAACGCGATGACCATAACCATCGCCATGCGGCCGATGATTGGCATGATGAACACCGCCGTCATGATGAGTACGAGCTTGATGTCGCGCATAGCCGTCCAGTTCAGCATCATGAGACAGACCAGCGCGATGACGCCAAACGAGCCCACCCGGCTGTCTTTCATGATCTCCAGCTGACGCTCCCGCTCACGGCCGGAAAAGACACCATCCACGGTATCCATGAAGCCGTCCAGCAGCAGGCCGCCGGTGAAGAGCACCGGCAGCAGGACCAGGATCGTCGTAACGAAATTGGCCCAGCCAAAGACCGCAATCAGGCACCACGAGGCCAGCAGATAGATCAGTCCGAGCACCAGTCCCACGAGCGGAAAGAACTTCGTACTGCGTCCGAAATCTTCGATGGCAAGATCCGGCTGCTGCCGGAGGTGAATACGGGTCAGGAACTGCAAAGCGGTCAAAAATGATTTCATGATGTTTTCCTCCATACGAACTGTGACTAAATGGTTCAAGTTATGCACTTTCTCACTGTTATCATACCCCAAACATCGCGTAAAGGATGATGATAAACATCACAGTTGCCGTATACATCATGCGGATGCATTCCATGATATGCTTTGGCTCGGTCAGCTCGATGGCCTCTCCCATGTAGGCGCGGAACGCCTTCCGGCCGAAATAGGAATTGACCCCGCCCAGGCGTATGTGGAGTGCACCGGCTACCGTTGCCTCCGCATAGCCGCCATTGGGGCTCGGATGCTTCGCCGCATCGCGCTGCATCGTATGCCAGGCATTCTTGTAGTCAAAGCCCAGCAGCCAGGCCGAAAAAATGAACAGCACCCCCGTGATCCGGGCCGGAATATAGTTCAGCACATCGTCGAGCCGCGCCGCCGCCCGCCGAAAAACAGGTAGCGGTCATTCTTATAGCCGATCATGGAGTCCATGGTATTGGCCGCCCGATAAAGCACAGCCAACGGCACACCGCCCAGTGCGAAGAAGAACAGCGGCGAGATGATGCCATCCACGGTGTTCTCGGCAATGGTCTCAACCGTTGCCCGTGTGATCTCCGCATCATTGAGGTCTTTCGTATCACGCCCCACGATCCAGCCGACCTTCTCCCGCGCTTCCTCAAGGTTGCCGGTAATCAGCAGGACATAGATGCCCTTGCCGGCCCGCGACAGGCTTTTCGGTGAAATGGTAAAGGACAGCAGCAGGCCGCCAACCACAGTGGTTCCCCAGCCCCAGCCGAAAGGAATCCGGTACGACAGCTGCATGATACCGGCCGCTGCTTCATAGCTTATAAGCAGCGTAAGGATCACCAGCATTGCCCCCATGGCAAATTTCTTGCTGTCACTGTCATCCTCACGATAGAACAGGCGCTCAAGCGCACCAATGAGCCGCCCGATCAGCACGACGGGATGCCATTTGCTGTTCGGATCGCCAATAATCGTATCCAGAACGAACGCAAGTATTCCTGTCAGCATTTGCGTTCCCCCATGATGGCGGCGAGCTTATCCATATCAAGGCTCTGGCGCACGACATCCGCGAGATGATCGTAGGCTTTCTCCTTCTCAGCCCGGACATTGCGCTGAACCGCCAGTGCCGGCAGGCCTTTGCGGGCACGCAGCTGATTGATGACCTGACGGCGGAACCCGTCATGATCAAAGATGCCATGGATATAGGTGCCCACGATCTGTCCGGCCGTCCGATAGTCCTGCACAACACCATCCTCGCCTGAGAAAGGCTGATTTGCCTTGGCTTTGATATGGAACGGATGCGAGATGGCGGGGCCGAAATCCGTCCGTCCCATATGGATCTCATAGCCCGGCAGATCCTGAGCCTCGATATGTCCCCCCAGGAACGGCAGGCGCTCGCAGTCGGCCGTAACCTGTGTCGTGAGTTTCGCAGCCGCGAAAGTCGTCTCCATGTCAAGATACCCCATCCCGTCAACGCGGTCATGCGCCGACTCCGTATGCTCAGGATCATGGATGGCCCGGCCCATCATCTGATAGCCGCCGCAGATGCCCCAAAGCGGGGTCCCTGCCTCTACCCGTTCACGGATGCGTGACTCGATCCCGCTCTGACGCAGATAGAGCAGGTCC
Organism: Selenomonas sp.; assembly: GCA_022482925.1. GTDB lineage: Bacteria > Bacillota > Negativicutes > Selenomonadales > Selenomonadaceae > Selenomonas_A. Next base: position 19,356 of record JAKVOG010000018.1, read on the forward strand.
TCCGTCGTATTCTTGGACCCCGGCAGCAGGATGAGATCCGGCTCCCCAAGGTCGTCTGCCTGCTGCACATAGTAAAGCGAGACATCCGGCTCGGCAGCCAGGCTGTCGAAATCCGTGAAGTTCGAGAGCTTCGGCGTCTGGATGACCGCGATGCGGATGGCCCCATCCGCTGGTGCGGCCTGCTTTTCTTCCAGCGAAACCGAATCCTCATCGTCAATGCCGAGCTGGTCGATATGCGGCACGATGCCCAGCACCGGCTTGCCCGTCTTTTCCTCCAGAAAGTCGATGGCCGGCGTCAACAGCGATACATCCCCGCGGAATTTGTTGATGACCAGCCCCTTGACGAGGGCACGCTCATCCTCATCCAGCAGCTCAAGCGTACCGACAAGTGAAGCCAGTGCACCGCCACGGTCGATATCCGCAATGAGCAGGACCGGCGCCTGCAGGTATTTCGCCACCCGCATATTGACGATATCATTGGCCTTAAGATTGACCTCGGCCGGACTGCCCGCACCTTCGATCACGATGGTGTCATACGATTCCTGCAAACGGCCCAGGGCCTCCTTGACCGTATCGAACGCCTTGAGCGAATAACCTTTATGGTATTCACGGGCACTCATGTTGCCGATGGATTTCCCCATAAGAACGACCTGCGAGGAAGCATGTCCCGTCGGTTTCAGGAGGACCGGATTCATGTCGACCATCGGCTCGAGCCCTGCGGCCTCGGCCTGTGCGACCTGTGCCCGCCCCATTTCGAGGCCATCACGGGTCACATAGGAATTGAGGGCCATGTTCTGTGCCTTGAACGGCACGACCCGGCGCCCCTGCTGATGGAATATACGGCACAGTGCCGTTGTGATGATGCTTTTGCCGACATGGGAACTCGTCCCCATGAGCATGATAGCGTTCGACATAAATTGGTTCCTCCTATGGTTGATGCCGCCTTGACTGCGGCTGATTGCAAGCGCAGGTTGAATTAAACATGCTGGACTGCTGCCAGCTGCCTGATGTCCACCGGTATCCCGGCGATGACCGCATAGACGCGGGCAGCGGCCCCGGCCAGCTGCTGATTGGCCAGCCCGCTGAGGTCGCGATAGATACGCGAAAGCTTGTGTTCCGGCACAATGCCGGCCCCGACCTCATTGGTGACAAAGATCGTCGTCGTACCCTGACGGGCAGCTTCTTCGGCTGCACCGATCAGCGCCGCGATCTGATCCCGGGCCTGCGCGCAGACCTGATCCTGATCATCAAGGGCTGACTCGGGCAATGCACAGAGCAAATTGCTCAGATAGATGGTGATGCAGTCGAACAGGATGAGGTCATGCTCCCGGGCTGCTGCCCGGATCACCTCATGCGCATTGAACGGGGCCTCAAAGGTCTGCCAGCTGTCCGGCCGGCGCGACCGGTGAAGCCGGACGCGAAATGCCATTTCTTCATCAAATACCTGCGCCGTCGCAATGTAGGCAATATGCTGCCCTTCGCGGGCAGCCAGCTTTTCGGCAAAGGTCGACTTGCCTGAGCGGGCCCCGCCGGTAACGAGGACGAGCTGTCCCTTTGACGGCATGGCAGACGGATTCACTGCATTCATCGGCTCAGCCCCGATCGTTGTTGAGCAGGTACATCATGGCATTGACCGCGGCCACAGCAATCGGGCTGCCGCCTTTGGTGCCCTGGACCGTGATATAGGGAATCGTGCCATTTTCTGCCAGTGCCTGCTTGGAATCAGCCGCACCGACGAAGCCGACCGGGATGCCGACGATGCAGGCCGGACGCAGGCCTTCCTCTTTGACCATGCGCAGCACTTCAAACAGTGCCGTCGGCGCATTGCCGATTGCCACGATGCTGCCATTGAGCTTCTGCCCAAACCTGCGCATGGATGCCATTGCCCGCGTGATGCCGGCCTCTTTGGCTGCCGCTGCGATCTCAGGATCAGCGATCAGGCAGTGGACAGCTCCACCAAAGCTCGCCAGTTTCTTCTTGTTGATACCCGTGCGGACCATTTCCACATCCGTGAAGATATCACAGCCACTCTTGAGCGCGGTCATGCCGGCCTCGATTGCATCCGGCGACACACGGATGATTGGCGCATAGTCCACGTCTCCGGCCGCATGGATCATTCGGCTGTAGACCTTGACGGCCCGTTCATCGAGATCCAGTCCCGCCAGATGCGGTGCAATGATCTCCATGCTGCGATTTTCGATTGCCATTGGCTGTTTGATAAAATCCATCAGTAATGCTCCTCTATAAACTGCAGGATTGCTTCATAGCTCCTGCCAAGATTCGGATAATCCAGTACCGGCCGGTCGATGACGACGACCGGCAGATCCAGCGCCTCAGCTGCGGCCAGTTTCGTATCCGTTCCGCCGACGCTGCCACTGTTCTTGGTCACGATGACCTCGGCCTGATATTTGCGGAATAATTCCTCATTGAGTGCCTGCGAGAAGGGCCCCTGCATGGCCACGATGTGACCGGGATCGATGCCCTGCTGCTCACAAAGCGACAGGACTTCTGCGGTCGGCAGCACGCGGGCCGTGACCTCGATATCCGTCCGCTGCAGCGCGCCGATAAAGTTTGCCAGATTGCGGCTGCCCGTGGTCAGGAATACCCGCGAACCGAGCATCCCCGCCATCTCAGCCGCTTCGGCATAGTCATGGACGACATAGATGCGCAGATAGTCGCTGGCCGTCAGATCCCGCTCAAAACGCACATAGGGAATGCCTGTATCCTCACAGGCAGCCATGGCATGATGCGAGACGTTCACAGCATAGGGATGGCTTGCATCCACGAACAGACGGATATCATGCGACCGGATATAGTCACACAGTTCCTGCTGATCAAGCGGCTGCTCATTGATCACGAGTGGCTGCCCGGGATGACGGTCCAGCAGCTGCTGCCCATAATGGCTGACAACGGATGCCGTAACCGGCCAGCCGTGATCCAGCAGGCAGGAGACCAGTTCGCGGCCATCCTGCGTGCCAGCAGCAACAAAAATCATAAGCCGCCCTCTTTATTCTCATAACCGCGCGGGGTGATCATCCAGCCTTCCTTCACATAGGTCTGTGAATTGCCGATGATGACCATGGAGAACATGTTGATCTCCTGCTGCGTGAAATCCTGCAGCGTCGAGATCACCTTCTGCTCCCCCTCGCGGCTAGCCGCGGTCACAATGCCGACCGGCGTTGCAGGATCGCGGTATTTCAGCATGATCTCGCGCACTTCCTCGATATTCTGCACACGTTTCTTGCTCTTCGGATTGTAGAGTGCCGTAACGAAATCGCCTTCTGCTGCCATGCGGACGCGTTTGAGGATCAGTTCCCACGGCGTCAGCAGGTTCGACAGACTGATGACGGCAAAGTCATGCATGAGCGGTGCGCCGAGCACCGAAGCCGCCGCATTGACCGCCGACACGCCGGCGATGATGCCGCCAAACTCCGGACGCTCTGCTGCCGGGCGCTGAAGCACAAGCTCCAGCACGAGCCCGGCCATGCCGTAGACACCGGAATCGCCGCTCGATACGACGACCGTATCCTGCCCCTGTGCCGCTTCATCCACAGCCATCCGGCAACGGTCGATCTCCTGCATCATTGCCGTACCGATGACCTTCTTGTCCGCCAGCAGCGGCTCCACCAGCCGGATATAGGTATTATAGCCAGCCACGACCTGCGCCTGGCTGATGGCCTCTCTGGCCCGAGGCGTCATATCCAGCAGACTGCCCGGACCGATTCCGATTACTGTTATTTTTCCCATAGCAAAGCTACCGTCACTTTCTCGAATTTTGTCTTGCGGAGAGCCAGACGCCCTCCGCGCTCACCGGCGCAGCAATAAGCTGCCGCCTCGCAGACGTTGCCGATCCCGATGGTCTCTCCCACGAAATCGGACTCCTCCAGCTGATGAAGGTCGATCTGCTGCTGCATTTCTTCATTATTGTAGAACTTCACGGGCCGCACGAGACTGTCACCCGCATAGAGGATGCCTGCCTCATGGCTCTTGACGACCGTACTGGCCAGTGCATCGATGAATGAGCGGTCCCGTCCGATCATACGGCAGGCCATATCCAGCGCACGCATCACAAGTGCCGCCGGTGTACCGCGCCGACAGCCGACCCCGGCGATCAGGCGCCGCGGACTCAGACAGAGAACATTCTCCGGCAGATCCTGCAGTCTGGGCTGCTGATCCTCCGCGAGTATCACGGCCTCCGGCTGCGCTGCCTCCTCTGGCAATATCACCAGCAGTTGACTAGGGACACAAAGATCCACATACTGGCCTTCAGCCTCCAGCATCCGTTTATAATAGACACTGTGTGGCAAAGTCCGGTCGATGCGCCAGTGTATCTTTTGACCAGCCAGCACGGCTGCATTCAGCGTCTTGATCCGGACCTTCGGCCAAGGACGCAGTGCCAGCCGCTGAGCGAGCTCATCCGGTGCCAGGCAGCCATTCACGTCCGTTGCTGTCGTGATGACGGCACCGGCACCGATGGACTGGCACAGGTGACGGGTCAGTTCATTGGCCCCGCCAATATGGCCCGAAAGCAGACTGATGCCATGCTGTCCCTGTTCGTCGAAGACCACGACCGCAGGATCCGTAAGTTTGCTGTCCAGACAGGGCGCAATCATACGCACGACAATGCCCGTTGCCATGATGAATACCAGCCCGTCATAGGCATGAAAATTCGTCTGCACGGACTCCGATAAACGCTCAAAGGGACGAATCTTCAGCGACTGCAGCTCATCTGCACGAGCCGCCAGTTGCTGTGGTGCATAGATCGTAAAGGATTCATCCAGGCACTGCCGCAGGGTACGGGCCAGATTCAGAGCACGCTGAGTCACAACAAAACATGCAATCCTCATTTTGATGCCTTCCGGAACATATGTGAGAACTCCGGCGCATACAAACGCGACAGCTCATAATCAGCATTCAGACAGTTGCTGACCACGATCATCGCCGTACGATCAATATTTTTCCCCTTGATATCCTCCACGATGGTCGCCAGTGTCCCCCGGACGATCTTCTGCTCCGGCCAGGAAGCCCGCTGTACGATGGCAATCGGCGTCTCTTTCGTATAGCCACCGGCAATCAGTTCGGCAACGACCTGATCCAGCATGGTGATGGACAGATAGATGCACATCGTCGACTGATGCTGCGCGAGACTCCGAAGCTTCTCCCGCTCCGGTACCGGCGTACGGCCCTCGTTGCGCGTGATGATGACGGTCTGCGAGATGCCCGGCAGGGTATATTCCTGCTTGAGCGCAGCCGCGGTTGCGAAGCAGGAGCTGACCCCCGGGATCACATCAAAGTCAATGCCTTTTTTCCCGAAAGCATCCATCTGTTCCTGGATGGCCCCATAGACCGACGGATCGCCAGTATGCAGGCGAACCGTCATCTGCCCCTTGCTCTCAGCCTGTTCGATGACCGCTACGACATCGTCCAGCGTCATCGAAGCCGAGTTGTGGATCTCGGCGCCGTCCTTGCAATAATCCAGCAGTTTCGGATTCACGAGCGAACCTGCATAGATGACAACATCCGCCTCACTCAGATAACGCTGTCCCTTGACTGTGATGAGTTCCGGGTCTCCCGGTCCTGCTCCAATGATATGTACCATTTTGGTTCCTTCTTCCTTATTTATGCGGTTGCATCCGCTTTCATGTCTTTTTTTCGGCAAGTCACAATATAAATCGGATTCGTGGCTTTCGCCATGTCATACGGCCCGACCTGCTGCAGTCGGCTGACCTGTACCTGGATGGCTTCATAGACAAAGATATCCGAATGTGACCGCATATATTCAATGCACTGCATGAGTGTCTGCACAGTAATACAGTTGAGCACGATACGACCATCTTCCCTGAGTTTCGGAGTAACAGCATCCAGAATGCTCACGAGCTTACTGCCGCTGCCACCGATCAGTACCGTATCCACCTCCGGCAGATCCGCAATACCAGCAGGCGCCTCGGTCTGGATTGCTGCGACATTGCCAACGGCAAAGTTCGCTGCATTGGCCCGGATCAACTGAATTCCAGCTGGTTCACGCTCCAGCGCATAGACGCGCCCCTGTGGTGCCAGTCGGGCAGCCTCCACCGATAGCGATCCCGTGCCTGCTCCGATATCATAAATGACCGCGTCCGGTTTGATGCGGGCTTTGACCAGGCTCAAGATGCGGATTTCCTGCTTGGTCATCGGCACTTGATCTCGAATGAATTCGTTATCATCAATTCCTAAATAGTCCATAGTACTGCCTCCCATGCCATAAATCCGGCTAGTCGTTTCGATAACACTTATCTATCATACCAAATTCCCCTCAAATCCTCAACCTTTCCCCACCTGTTCATGCACTCTCACAGGGTATCCGATAGCTCAGTTCATCGAAGAAGCACCGAGGCTAGGCATGCTAAAATTCGCTCAGACAAAGTTCGGAGAACGAGTAAATATAACGCAGCAAAGGAGCGCTTAGTTCGAGGAAATTAGACCGCCGCGGGGGCAGCGCATAGCCAACATTCCGCTGAGGTAACCTGCTAGAAAAAATTTTAGGCTTTAATTAATCATTGAAAAAGCACTTAAACGCGCTTCGCTTAAACGAAAGTCTTTTTCAAGAAAGGGTGGTAGCCTAAAATTTTTTCCTTAACGCAGAACACCAAACGCTCCATTTATGGCTATGCGCTGCCCCCGCGGCTGGGCTCGATGTACCGATGGTTGCTTTTCTCTAAATCAGCTACATTGCTGGTTCTTCCATTGATGCTGAAATCCCACAAACCTACTCGAACCGAACTAAGACCTACCGTCAGAAAGAGAACCATTTAGAAACCGTTACTAATCGACGGCGGGCGAGGGGGATACTATTTCTTTTGGCTGGAACGACTGCCGTAGGCTGGCACGCCGTAGGGACCTGCTAGATCCGTCGATTCGTTGCGGCGCCGTGGTACCGGCGCGTTAGCTAAGTAAATACTACACTCTCAGGGCGGGACATTCAGTGGAAGCCAAAAAAATAGTTCCACCGAACCCCGTGCTGAGCTTGTGCCGACTCGTCACCTGTAACTTATCTTGCTAACCTCCCTCAACCTACCTCGTTTCCTCTCTGTAACTTCCAGTTTATCAAATTGTTACTAAAAAAGCCGCACACCTATGAACATGCGGCTTTCAACTATTCTACCTTCTATACTCTACAGCGTCTGATACAACGCCTCCATGATCTTTTTCATATCTACTGGCTTCGTCAGACATCCATTCATACCAGTATCCATGCATTTCTGCGCATCCCCCTCGAATGCATCTGCCGTCAACGCAAAGATTGGAATCACCGCAGCATCCGGATGTTTCAGTCGGCGGATAGCTGTCACGGCCTCATACCCATCCATCACCGGCATGCGCAGGTCCATCAGAATGGCCTGATATTCGCCTGCAGCGCTGGCTGCGAATTTCTCCACGCCGATTTTGCCATTTTCCGCCAGATCCACGACCAGCCCCTGATCCTTCAACAATTCGGCAATAATCTCCTGATTCAGCAGGTTATCCTCACAAATCAGCACTTTACAGCCAACCAAACGAGACAGGTCCTCGGGGCCTGACAACCTGTCTTTAGCCGGACGCTCTGCCTCGCAAAAGAACAGATTTACCGTGAATGTCGTTCCATGATCAGGCTTGCTTTCTACCTGGATTGTTCCCCCAAGCAAATCAACAATCTGTTTTACAATAGCCAGCCCTAGTCCACTCCCCATCCCTTCATACCCTTTGCGTCGCTCCTGTGCGAATGGCTCATAAAGATGCTCCAGGAATTCAGGGCCAATGCCGATACCATCGTCTCGAACCTTGGCAGTCACAGCTACACGATCAGGCGGCTGCTTCTCAAAATGAATGGTCAACCAAATGTTTCCATCCTCGGGTGTGTATTTGACTGCGTTATTCAGCAGGTTCAGGAATATTTTCTGCACATTCAGCTGATCCGCCATAATAAAGTCCGGCCGATAGCCCGTCACAGCAAAATTAACTGTAATATGCTTCTCCTGCGCCATGACCCGGATTGGGTCGATGATCGACAGGGCCAGTTTCCTGGCTGATACAGGTTCTTCATGAATCTGAAGTTTCCCCAGGTTCGCACGGGATATTGTCAGGGTATCATTGATCAGATCCAACAGCAAAGCTGCAGATGCCTCAATCTTACGGATATAGCCATCCTTGCTTGGTCCTGGCAGACCTGGCTTCTGCGCCAGCATAGAGAACCCAATGATCGCATTGAGTGGTGTCCGCATATCATGGCTGATATCCGAGAAAAACATATCTCGCGATGCCAGTGCTGCTTCCCGCTGACGAATCATGCTGTAACGCAGCCAGATGAGCAGGCTCAGCAGAAATCCTAACAGAAATACGCCAATGGCTTTAGCCAGATTTGCCCATGGATTCCACGGACGAATAGCCAGTGTCCAGACATGATTCGGCACACGGATGTCAATACTGACCGCCTGGCTCAGATCCAGATTTGGATTTCCCTCAATGACGAGCCGTTCGTTGTTCTCGTTGATGCAGTAGAGTTGATAATCATAGCCATCCGACTTCAGATGATTAAGTGCTGCTCCTTCTATTGCCTGTGGCAGGTCAAGGACAATCGCTGAAAATCCCCAGAAATATTCGTGCCCCGAAGCATCTTTTAGAAAGATTGGATTACGGGCCACTACGCCAAGGCCTCCCTGGATGAGTTCATACGGGCCAGACAGGGCGATTTTCTTTGTGTTCAATTGCCAGATCGACGTCCTTACGCCGCTCCGGGATGTTGAAGAAGTTCTTGCCCATGACGGCTTCATTGCCTTCAACCGGATAGGAATAGGTGACGACAGCGCCCGGCATGTACTGGATTCCACGGATGCCCCGATTCTCATCATAGATCAGTTTGGCCACTTCATTGAATGTATCCAGAGACACCTGCCCGTCCTGCAGTTTAACGACGGCCGCCAGCACATCGGTTTTATGGAAGATCACATTGATATTGCTCTCTGTACGCGCCGCATAGGTTTCGCTGACACTCTTTACTTCTTTTGCTGAAGATTCGTTCAATTCATAGTAACACACAGCCGCTACACTTAACGAAATAATTATCCCAATCAGGAGCACACCTATATTCTTCTGGTCCCACTGTACCTTCCTGGCCATCTGCTCCATCCTCCTAAAGATAAGCAAAGCATGTCCACAAAATTTACTATTGTTTAATTCGCTATGCCTATCAAAAATCCCTGCCGGCAAGAAAGATTTCCAGCTTCCTGCTCAAAAGAATAAAATCAACATAGAAAGCGATAAACTGGAATTTGAAGGACAGCTTCAGGAAGTGAGACACAGGTGACGAGTAGGTAGGAGTTCAGCACGGGGTTCGGTGGAACTATTTTTTTTGCTTCCACTGAATGTCCCGCCCTGAGATTGTAGTATTTACTTAGCTAACGCGCCGGTACCACGGCGCCGCAACGAATCGACGGACCTAGACAGTACCTACGGCGTGCCAGCCTACGGCAGTCGTTCCAGCCAAAAGAAATAGTTTCCCCTCGCCCTCCGTCGATTCGTGACGGCTTCTGGATGGTTCTACTTCTGACGGTAGGCCTTGGTTCGGTTCGAGCAGATTTGTTGGATTCCAGCATCAAAGGAAGAATCAGCAATCTAGCCGATTTAGAGAAAAGCAGACATCGATGCATCGAGCCCAGCCGCGGGGACAGCACATAGCCATAAATGGAGCGTTTGGTGTTCTGCGTTAAGAAGAATTTTTTTGCCTACGATCGATCGTTTCCAAAGAGCGTCCGTCCAAACGAAGTGCGTTAAGCTCCTTTGGGAATGCTTAATTAAAGGCAAAAAATTCTTTAGCAGGTTACCTAAGCGGAATGTTGGCTATGTGCTGTCCCCGCGGCGGTCTAATTTCTTCGAACTAAGCGCTCCTTTGCTGCGCTATATTTACTCGTTCTTCGAACTTTGTCTGAGCGGGTTTACTCATACCTAGCCTTGGTGCTTCTTCGATGAATTGAGCTGTAACTTCCAGTTTGTCGAGGTCTCCTACCCTTGTTATGCAAAAAGTGGACGTCGAATGACGTCCACTGGATTGGTTTTAATTATCTTCGACGATCAATATCCCATGGCCGACAGCCGGACGCTGGGCTGGCTTCAATCAGCGTCATGGTTTCTATCATCTCGTCTTCGTAGGACAGCCGCGCACAGATATGGAGCATGGCGGAACCCGGCCAGCCATGTTCCATGAGGATTGACGGGATTGTCTGCGAATTGCATTGGGCATCGGTCAGCATCCCGATCACGGCGCCGGGTATATAGCGGATTGCCTCATCCTCAGGCTGACGCCCGTGAAAGCTCACGAGGCGGGCATCATGCCAGGGCAGGGCCAGTCTGGCGAAGGCCAACTGCATGGCGCTGATGCCTGGTATGACCTGGATCTGCTCCACCGGAAAAGACCGCCGGATCGCATCGAGCAGCGAATAGTAGCCCTGGATCACCGGACACCATCGCTACTACATCATGCTTTGCCAGCTCCGTACGGATGAAATCCAGCACCGCCGGAATGTCCCGCGTGACCGCCATGGTCTGCTGACCGGTACCGGCTGGCTGCGCAAACTGCGCAAGCGCCCGTCGTCCTCCAACCAGCGCCATTGCGCTGGCAATCGTCTGCCGGGCCATCGGCACCATATAGTCCGGATTGCCCGGACCGATGCCCGCCACGATAATCTTGTGCTTCATTGCGGCAGTGTCCATCCGTATCGTTCTCCTATCTTCTTTGCCGTCTCGTCCATTCCCAACAGTTCCCCTGTCAGGGTCACCATGACCGTACCGACCTTCAGCTTGCCGAACAGATAGCGCTCGGCCCGGATGCTGGCCCGCTGTGCCAGTGTCTGGCACACACTCTGCCGCAGTCCGGCTTCATCCAGGACTGGTCAGGGCATCCTCGGTCGTATTCGCGGCCAGCAGCGCCTTCACCCCATCCTGAGACAGTCCGGCAGCAGGCGGCATAGGCCGCCATGGACTCAAGCCGCGCATCGGCAATGCGGTTATGCGTGTAGAATACCCCGGCAGACACCTTGCTAAGCTTGCCGATATGCCCGAACAGCAGCACACTGCGGATTGACCGGTCAGCCGCCGCTTCGAGCATGAAGCCGATGAAGTTGCTGGTCTGCACCATGGCTTCTTTCGGCAGTCCCCCACTCCGTTGCGATGCGCTCGCCGATCTTGCCCGGCACGAAGATCAGATCGGAAAATCCCGCTGCCTTCGCCACATCAATCTGCGGAACCAGCGAGTTCTTGAACCCTTCTTCTGACATCGGGCGCAACACGCCCGTCGTGCCGATAATGGAGATGCCACCCTCGACCCCGAGGATCGGGTTGAGTGTCTTCTTCGCCAGTTCCTACACCGGCAGGGATCGAGATCGTCACCATCAGCGGCACCGCCTCTGTCCCGAGGACCTCCCGCACAGCACTCCGAATGAGCTTGCGCGGCCCCGGATTGATGGATGGCTCCCCCTACCGGCACCGACAGCCCCGGTTTCGTCACCTGTGCCGATACCTTTGCCCGCCCGGAAGACGACCACCGGATCCACACCGGCAAGATGCCGGATCTCCGTAAATACCGAGACTCCGCTGGTGATATCCGGATCATCGCCGGAGAAACTTCACGACCTCAGCCTGCAGCCCTCCCACGGTACGCTTCACAGCCTTGATGGGAATCGTGAGCACAGTGCCATCGAGCGCCGTCAGCTCAATTTCCTGCCAGGGCTGGCCGGCTTCATAGAGCAAAGCAGCTTTGACCCCGGCGGCCGCACAGGCCCCCGTCGTGTAACCGCTGCGCAGTTGCTTGGACAAGACACTTCACCTCATTTGTCGAGCTGGCGCGACAGGAAGTCGCGGCCAAAGACAGGTCAGCGTATAGTACAGACCGATCAGGAACGGGATGTACTCGGCAATAAGCCGCCAGCAGACTGCCATGATGCCGACAGTACCCGCTGGCACCGTCCCGCTGAACAGCAGCACGAAGCCGCCTTCGGCAATGCCGGAGCCGCCTGGCGTCGGCGTGAAATACAGCAGCATGTTCAGGAAGATCATGCGGCCCATGACCGTATACCAGTCGGCATCCATCACGCCCAGGCCCAGCAACAGGCAGGGCACGATGGCATAGATGCAGAGCAGGTTGAGCCCCGACTCCGCAAAGACCACCAGCATCTGCTTCGGCGATTGTGCCAGCAGACTGATGGCGCATTTCGTATCGCGGTAAAACGCGAATATTTTGCGTCGGCGTTCGTTCTTCATATGTTTCGTAACACGTACGACCACATAATCCAGATAGCCGCGCCGCGCACCAAATACGATGCCGATAATCACGACGAATGCCGTCAGCGTGATGGCCATGAGTGTCTGGTTCGACACACCGGGCAGGATGCCGGCATCATGCAGGAAGATGAACGGCATGCACAGGACCAGGAACAGGATGGACAGCAAGGTCCGCACGATGACCAGCACCGTTGCTTTACCGGTCGGCACCCCCGCATGGCGCAGGAACATCAGCTGGGCCACCGCCCCGCCAGTCGCGCCCGGCGTCAGTAACGCCAGGAAATAGTTGCCGAATACCACCTGTACCGCCTGATACAGCGTAATCTTCTCATTTGAAATTTTCACCATGTGCATCAGTCGGCTGCCATCAAAGAAAAGCCCCAGGCTCACCGCCAGCACCGCTAGTGCAATAGACCACGGCTGGAACTGATCCAGATTGTGCAGGGTGTTGATATCGACCGTCGTATAGATGACGATACCCGATATTCCCAGCACCAACAGGATCAGAACGCAAACCGCTTATAAAATTTATTCATCAAAACCGTCCCTCAGGATAGTCAATTCCTACTCATGACAGGCCTCAGCCAAGCGTTTCCTCATGACTGGCAAAGGCACTGTGATTATGGATGGACTCATAGTTCTCGCATTCCACGGAAAACCAGGCCAGCCCATCAAGACCGCGCAGCGCCAGAACCGTGTCGCGCAGGATATCCTCTACGAACTTCGGGTTCTCATAGGCTGCCTCGGTCACGAAGCTTCTCATCTTCACGCTTGAGCAGCGGATAGATGGGTGAAGATCCCTGCTGCTCAAGGAGCAGGCGCCAGGTCCTCGATATAGATGCACTCGACACCAGGCCGGAACCGCAGCTGGACACGGGATACGGAGCGCTGATTGTGCGCGCCATAGGCTGAGATCTCCTTGCTGCATGGGCAGAGCGAGGTAAATGGCACCTCGATGCCTAGCTGGAAGGTCATAGGCTCACCCTTTTTCTTGCGTCCCGTAAAACAGCAGTCCAGGTCGAGTATCGAGGCACGGCCACTGACCGGTGCCTGCTTGTCCACGAAATACTTAAAGGACAGCTCCACTTCCGCCGACTGCGCCTGCAAACACTCCAATGCTTCCTCAAGCATCTGCTCCATTTCCTGCTCCGCCAGCGGCTTCTGGCTCCATGGCATGAGAATCTCCAGGAAGCGGCTCATATGCGTACCTTTGTACTCACTGGGCAAGGCTACGGTGAAACGGATACGGGCCAGCACCTGCTGGAACCCGCCTTCTTTCGTCTTGATCAAAAACGGCAGATGCGCATCCTTGATGCCGACACGCTGGATGGCAATCCCCCGGGCATCTGCCTGGTTCTGTACGTCCCGCATATCAGATTTCCCTCGTTTCGTACTCCACCGGATCCTCTACGCCTGCCTCAGCAAAACCGCGCAGACGCAGCTTGCAGCTGTCACAGACACCGCAGGCCTTCTCGCCGCCCTTGTAGCAGCTGTGCGTGAACTGCAGCGGCGCCCCAAGCTTTACGCCCAGCTGGACGATGCCTTTCTTGTCAAGATGCTGCAAAGGTGTCTCGATGGTAATCTTCTTGCCCTCAACGGCCGTAGCTGTCGTCGCAAAATCAGCCAGTGCCTGAAATCTCTCGATGAATTCCGGCCGGCAATCCGGATAACCGGAATAATCCACCGAATTCACACCAATGTAGACATGGCTGGCACCGAGAACTTCCGCATAGCCCATGGCATAAGACAGGAAGATCATATTACGTGCCGGTACATAAGTGACCGGCACGGTGTCACGATCAACATCCCCGTCCGGTACGTCGATATGCGTATCCGTCAGAGCCGAACCACCGATGTCTTCCATATTCGTCTCGATGATCAAGTGCTTCTTGACTCCATAGAAATCCGCGATCTTCTTCGCGCCCGTGAGCTCGATGCTATGACGCTGATGATAGTTGAAACTGATGGGATAGACCTCATAGCCTTTGCTCTTGGCAACGGCCATGCAGGTGCAGCTGTCAAGGCCGCCTGATAATAATACGACTGCTTTTTCCATTATATCTGTACTCCTTGTTTACGAATTGCCCGGGTTCAGCCCCGGATGGCTTTGATGGCCTCTGCCGCATCAGCGGCACCATAGATGGCACTGCCAGCAACGAGGATATTGGCACCGGCCTGACGGACCAGTTTGCTGGTCTCCGCATTGATGCCGCCATCCACTTCGATATCGCAGTCAAAGTCCATATCCTGAATCGTATGATAGAGCATGTGTATCTTCTCGAGCTGCGACTCGATGAATTTCTGTCCGCCAAAACCCGGATTGACTGTCATGATGAGGACCATATCCACATCAGCCATAAGTTCCTCGATCATTGCCAGTGAAGTACCTGGATTGAGGGCAATACCTGCCTTACAGCCGGCAGCCTTGATCTGCTGGATGATACGATGATGATGACGAGCAGCTTCCACGTGGAACGTGATGATATCCGCGCCAGCCTCAGCGAACGCCTCAATCTGGTTCTCCGGATGATCGACCATCAGATGCACATCGAATACGGCCTTGCTGGCTTTCCGCAGGCTTTTGACCACAGGCGATCCCAGCGTGATGTTCGGCACGAAAGCTGCCGTCCATGACGTCGATGTGAACATACTCAGCTCCGGCGTCCGTCACCTTCTGAACCTCATCGGCCAGGTGAGCAAAATCTGCGGACAGGATGGATGGAGCAATCTTAATCATTTATATTCCTTCTTTCGTGCAAGTTGTTGATTCGATTTGATCTCTTCATAGATATTCACATAGGCATCATAGCGCTCCCGGCTGATTGTCCCCGCCTCAACGGCGGCCTTGACGGCACAGTCCGGTTCATGCGTATGGCTGCAGGGAGCAAAGCGGCAGGCGTCGAGCTGCGGCCGGAACTCCGGAAAATATCCCGGCAGGTCCTGGATGTCGAGCTCTGTAAGCTCCATCGCAGAAAACCCCGGCGTATCGACGATAAAGCCATCGCCATACGGCAGCAGTTCGGCCACACGGGTCGTATGCCGTCCACGTTTGATCTTCTCACTGACATGACCAGTAGTGAGATGCAGCCGTTCATCGATACGATTCAGCAGCGAAGACTTGCCGACGCCGGATGGTCCGGCAAAAACGGTCGTCTCACCGGCCAGGCGCTCGCGCAAGGCATCCAGGCCCTGATTCTCCTTTGCTGACACGCGCAGGACCGGATAGCCGATGGCTTCATAGTCCTGCAGGAACGCATCGATATCGCCTGTATAGAGATCGGATTTATTGACACAGATGGTGATATGCGGGATGCCGGACCACTCGGCCAGCACCAGGAAACGGTTCAGCAGCAGAGGATGCAGGTCCGGCTGAGCAGCAGCAAAGGTCAGCATCACCTGCGTGATGTTGGCCACAGCCGGCCGCCGGAGCATGCTCGTACGCGGCAGCTGGTCCTCGACTACACCACTGCCATCCGCCAGCCGGGAGATCATGACCCGGTCTCCCGGCACGACTCCGATACTGCGGCGTGTCTTCTTGAATTTGCCGCGCAGCTTGCAGGCAATGAGCTCTGCGCCCACCTGCACATAGAAAAAGCTGTTATAGGCCTTGATGACACGCCCTTCCTGCCGGTCCGGCGCTGCACCGCTCTGCTGTTCTTGCATGAACCCTCCTATGCTCAGCGGGTCTTGCTGGACTCATTCTTGCCCGGCACCGCTGCATTGTCACCCTTATCGCTGTTCTTACTGTTATCCTTGCTATCTTTGCTGTTATCGCGGCCCTCTTCAGCAACGACCAGGCTGATGGTTGCACCATCGGCTACATCACTGCCGCCAGCCGGAGTCTGGCTGATAACCGTCCCGGCAGACTGCTTGCTGGACTGACGCGATACGCTCCCGACCCGGAAACCGGCACTGGTAATAGCGCTGCGGGCTGATTCCAGCGGCAGGCCCGTCACATCCGGCACCGAGGACTTCTTTTCTTTCTTGCCCTTGCTGACCGTGATATCGACGCTCTTGCCCTTGCTTACCTTGCTGCCGGCCTTTGGATCGGTCGAAATGACCGTACCGGCTTCTTCATCCGAATTCTTCTCGTAGACCGAGCCGACCTTGAGGCCCATCTTCTCCAGCTTGGCTATGGCATCCGCCTTGCTCAGGCCCTTGAGGTCCGGCATATCCAGGCTTTCACCGCCCTTGCTGACGTAGATGGTGACCAGGCGCTCTTCCTTGACCTTCGAACCGGCCTCCGGCGTCTGGGATACGACAGAGCCTACCGGCACATCCGCATCATAGGTCTCCGCCACGTTGACACGCAGTTTCTTATCCTCGAGGATCTGACGGGCCAGCGTCATCTGCTTGCCCGTAACATCCGGCACCACGACCTCTGCTGTGCTCCAGAACTTACCGAAGCTCAGGAACGCTCCGACAAAGAATCCCAGCAGCAGGACAGTAACCAGTCCGGCAATGAACTTCTTGGACTTGAATACCGAGCGCTCCTGTTCAGGCTCCTCATAGGCCGGCTGGTAATTCTGACGGCGTGACGGCATCGACTGCACCGGCTCCTGCACCCGTGGCAGGACCTGCGTCGCATAGAGATCCTGCTGAGGAGCAGCACCATAGCCCATACCCGTCCCGAGCATCTGCTCAGCCTGGTTAATATCATGAACCAGCTCATCGCTGCCCGGCCGCATATTCGGATCCTTGCTCATGGCACGCGAGACAATCGCCTCAACGACCGGCGGAATCGACGGATCGAGCTGACGCACAGAAAGCGGCTGCTCCTGCAGGTGCTTCATGGCAATGCTGACCGGAGTCTCCCCGTTGAACGGCAACTGACCGGTCAGCATCTCATAGAGCACCACGCCCAGCGAATAAACATCCGACTTCGGCGTGATCATCGTCCCCTTGGCCTGCTCTGGCGAAAAATAATGCACGGAACCAACCACATTACCCGAATAGGTCATCGTCGACTCGGTCACGGCCCGGGCAATGCCGAAATCAGCAACCTTGGCGCTGCCGCCTGCCATCATGAGGATATTGTGCGGCTTGATGTCGCAGTGAACCAGATTATTGGCATGAGCGTGTGACAGAGCACTGGCGATATCACGGGCAATCCGCAGTGACTCGGCCACACTCAGATGGCCTTCCTGCTTGATTTTGTCTTTGAGCGTGCTGCCCGGCACATACTCCATGACGATATAGTGCGACTCGCCGTTCACACCGACATCAAAGATATTGACGATATTCGGATGACTCAGCCGGGCAGCTGCCTGTGCTTCACGATGGAAGCGGTTGATGAATTCCGTATCGCTCTTGAATTGTTCATGCAGGATCTTCACCGCTACCGGACGATCCAGCAGCAAATCTTTTGCCTTATAGACATCGGCCATGCCGCCGCCGCCAATGAGCTCCTGGAGCTCATAGCGCTGATCTAATACACGCTGGTTCATTTATACGTTCCTCCCTAAAGAGTAAAAACACTGTTCTCTCGGCATTTATCAGATTCCCAAGTCAATTCTGCAGACTCAGGATGATCTTGCGGGCAATCGGTGCAGCCTGCGTACCGCCGCTGCCACCGTTCTCGACGATGATTGCGAAAACGATACGTCGGTTGCGAAGCTCAGCCGAGCCGATGAACCATGCATGGTCCTCGCCCTGCGCATTCTCCGCAGTACCCGTCTTGCCGGTCACCCGGACACCACTGACCTGGGCCGCCCGGCCCGTACCTTTCGTCACGACGTCCTCCATGAAGCTGT
Organism: Selenomonas sp.; assembly: GCA_022482925.1. Taxonomy (GTDB): domain Bacteria; phylum Bacillota; class Negativicutes; order Selenomonadales; family Selenomonadaceae; genus Selenomonas_A. The sequence continues at coordinate 37,397 of JAKVOG010000018.1, forward strand.
CAATCCTGGCGGCCATATCAGGCGTTGTCGCGGTCAGCCACTTCTCCGGCCGCGCTTCATGCACGACCAGCCCGCCCGGCGTAATGACCTGCTGTACGAGATACGGTTTCATGACCGTTCCTCCATTGGCATAAGCCGCCGCCATAAGGGCCATATGCATCGGCGTGACAAGCAGCGTGCTCTGACCAATACCAGTCTGAGCTAAATCGCCGTTGCCAAGATTGCCGAAAGCCGGCAGGTGGGATTTTGTCATCAGGATCTCCCCGCCGATGTCCTGATTAAAGCCAAAACGCTCAAAGGCTTTCTTGAGTTTTGCATCCCCCAGACGCATCCCCAGCGTACCGAACGTAACATTGCAGGACTCGGTAAGCGCCTGACCGAGATTCACCTTGCCGTGAACCTCACCATGGCTCTCACGGATGGAATGCCCATCCCCCAGATCCAGCGAACCGGTACAATTGAATATTTCCTTCTCGTCCACAGCCCCTTCCGTGAGGGCCGCATCCGCAATCAGCGGCTTGATCGTCGAGCCCGGCGGATAGAGTCCCTGGACCGTACGGTTCAACAGTGCACCATCAGCCTGCTGCGAAAGAGACTGCCAGTTGGCTTCGATATTATTTGGATCGTAGGACGGCGAACTCACCATCGCCAGCACCGCACCGGTACCGGCATCCAGCACAACCACTGCTCCCTTGCGCCCGGCCAGACCGTCATAGGCAGCCTGCTGTGCATCCGCTTCAATAGTCGTTTTCACATTATTGCCCTGATCGGACTGGAAGAGCTGTGCCGCCGGCCCCAGCCGGCTCATGTCTTCCGTCAGCCCCAGGAGTTCGCGGTTTGCATGCCCCTCGATGCCGGCACTGCCAATAGTCTCACCATTGTAGCCCGTAACAGCAGCCATGGCCGCTCCCATCGGATAGCTGCGCGTTCCATTTGGCCGGTTCTGAGCCAGCACCCGGCCCTGCGCATCGAGAATCGAGCCACGCCGGATATCCGCCCGCGCAGCTGCGCCGCGCATGTTGAGCGGATTCGTCGCGAGACTGTCTGCCTCCCACGTTGATAAATATATGAGATAAACCGTCAAACAGCCCATGATAAGCAGCAGGAAAGATGCTGCCTTCAGGACCTGACGTTTTAATTTCCAATCAGCCATGTTCCTGCTCCTTTGATAATGATAGTAGGATGCCCAGCAGGATAAAGCCGGATACCATCGAGCTGCCGCCGTAACTAATGAACGGCAGCGTAATCCCGGTCAGTGGCAGGAACTTCGTGACACCTGCAATGATAATGAACGCCTGCATGAGCAGCAGCGCACTGCAACCGGCTGCAACCAGCGTTTCCTTCTCACTGCGGCAGGCCAGCGCGGCCTTGATGCCCCGCCAGAAAAGCAGAATATAGCAGGCAATGAGCATCAGTGAAGCCACCAGCCCCATCTCCTCAGCAATCGCTGAGAATACGAAATCCGTATGAACCTCCGGTATGAAACCCGGATGCCCGAAGCCAAAACCTGTGCCCCAGATTCCGCCCGTCCCGATGGCAAAAAGCGACTGCACAACCTGATAAGCCATGCCATTCGGATCTTTCCACGGATCCAGCCAGATGTCAAAGCGGACACGCACATGCCCGAACATCGCATAGCTGGCCGTTGCGGCCACCGACATGAATGCCATGGCCAGGAACACATAGGACTTGCTGCCGGTCGCCATATAAGTCATGAGAACCGCCATGCCAAAGAACAGCAAGGCTGAGCCCAGGTCCTTCTCCACGACGAACATCAGGACTGCCAGTCCCCAGATGCAGATCAGCGGCGCAATGAAGCGCAGCGGTGGCAGTTGCAGGAACAGGAAGCGGTGCGACGGCAGCGTCAGCACCCGGCGATGATCCGAGAGATACGCCCCCAGGAAAAAGATAATGAGTATCTTGCCGAACTCCGATGGCTGAACGGAAATAGGGCCCAGCACCAGCCAGTTCTTACTGCCGCCGATCTCCGTGCCAAAGATCAGAGGCAATCCCAGCAGCAGCACACAGCCGACCCCTAACAGGTAAGGATAATCCAGCATGCGCCGGATGCGTTCCCAGAACCGTACGACCAGGATCAGCACGATCATGGCAATGCAGAGCCATTGCAGCTGACGTATCAGCAGCGACGGCTTAAGCCGCGCAATCTCCACTACACCGACACTCGCAAGCGTCAGCACGATGGGAAACAGGAACGTATCCAGCCGCCGGCGGATCAGCACCGTCTGGACAAACAAAGCCAGCACAGCCGCAGCTCCCAGCCACGGCAGATAACTCAGCGGTCCCTGCAGCATATCCGGCGACACTTTGGCAGCCGGGTTCAGCTTGAGATAGAGCACACTCATCCCGCAGAGCACCATGCCCAGCGGTGCCAGCATCAATCCCCAATTCTTCATGCGCTGCACACCACCACAACTGTCGTGATATTATCCGTACCGCCGGCATCCAATGCCCGGTCCACGAGCTCCTGGGCCGGATTTTCCGGCTTACGCTCCAGCAGGCTGGCGATTTCCTCATCGGCGATATGCTTCATGAGTCCATCGGTTGCCAGCAGCAGGATATCCCCTGCCTCCAGTTCCAGACTACCCGTATCCACGAGCAAGTCCTTATCGACTCCCACAGCCCGTGTCAAAAGATTGCGCCGCGGATGAACCTTGGCCTCAGCCTCCGTGATGGAACCCTGAGCCACGAGATCCTCAACATAGGAATGATCCCGGGTAATCTGCCGCATTTCCTCGCCCTCACGCAGGAGATAGAGCCGGCTGTCGCCAACATGCGCCCAGCAGGCCTGTTGCTCATCCGCCGTAATATGCAGCAGCGTTGCTGTCGTACCCATCCCCTGATAGGCCGGCGTTGCTGTCACACACTCCAGAATAGCCTCGTTGGCAGCCAGGACTGACTGCCGCAGGGACTCTTCCACGATATCCGTACGACCCGCCAGCTCATGCTGCACCGTATCCACCAGCAGGTGGCTGGCGACCTCACCGGCAGCCTCACCGCCCATTCCGTCTGCAACGACATAGACCGACGGCTCAAATACAACCGCGCTGTCCTCATTGCCCTGACGGACCCGGCCGACATCGGTTGCCTGATATACCTGTATCATTCTCTCACCTCTCGAATCTTAGCGTGACCATACCGATACGGACAAGGTCGCCCGGCTTGATATAAGCCCGGCCCTCCATCATCTGATCATTGACATAGGTATGATTGACACTGCCAAGGTCTTCAATGACATACTGGCTTCCATGCTGATAGATTACCGCGTGGTGATGGGACACGAATCCCTCTGGGATCACAACATCATTATCTTCACCACGTCCCATCGTGATCTGTTCGCTGAACGCAAACCGACGCCCGGCCAGACTATCCTCGCTGGCTTCCAGGACCGCCAGCACAGCCTCATTCTGGCTCGTCTCCGGCCGACGCTGACGGATGGTTTCCCGCCGCACCTCCGTAAACATGCGCTTCGTAAGTTTCAGAGCAAACCAGATGAGCCACAGGAGCATGCCATATTCCAGCACCACCCGGACTACTTTCAAAAACATCGCCGTAGTAGGCAATCAAATCACCTCATATACTAAAACCGTTGCACCGATCCGGATTTCATCACCGGGCATCAGGCAGCAGGATTCGATGCGCGCTCCATTGACGAACGTGCCATTGGTACTCTGGGCATCATAGAGCACATGCCGGTGCTTTTCATAGGCAATCCAGGCATGCAGCCGCGATGCATTGGTATCCGTCAGGATAAACTCATTCTTATCCCGGCGGCCGATATAGATCTGCTTCTCCCCAAATGCCAGATAAGCATCCAGATCCGGCCCTTCAATAACCGTCAACGATACCGTCTGATAGTCTTTGGGCAGATTCAGTGGCGCAGCATCCGTAAAGGTTGGCCGCTCCAGCACAATCGTATGCGCCGCTTCGGCACAGGCTCCCGCTGGCTCCTCATCCGCAAACCGGGATTTCAGCGCATAGGTTCCCTTTGTCCGCCCCTCATCAGGATGGCAGCAAACCGTAAGCCGGCCCTCCATCGTATAATCCTGCAGAATAACCTGCTTTTCAACGGCCGCATAAAGCTCGTCGATGACCCGCTGGGCACAAAGCCGCTGGTAGTCTTCTTCCGCCAGCCTGAACGCATACTGGTTTGGCACCAGATGCTTTGGCTTGCCACGACCTTCGCGGGCAATTTCCTTTTCCAGCCCCTTCATGAGCTCCACCGGCTCCAGGTCACTACTGAACCGTTTATTGAAGAATCCCTCGATATGATCTTCGAGAAAAGATTCCAGTTTTCCTAATCCCATAAAACAGACCCCTTTCGTCAAAACTATCTGCCTGTCTGTTTCCTGTTGTCCATTATAGCAGAAAGCATCCGTAATGTCTGCTTTACGTTCCGGTTTCCTGCCCTAGTGTATGGTCGCACTCAGTCTGACAGATGCTTGTTGCGCAGCTGACCGCAGGCAGCCTGGATGTCCGTCCCCATTTCCCGACGCACGGTCACGGTGACATGATGCGTGGAAAGATAATGTTCGAACCAGTCGATGCGTTCCTTGGACGGACGCATGAGGTTCCGTTCCACAACCGGATTGATCGGGATCAGGTTGACGCTGGCCAGCTGCCCATGCATCAGGTTTGCCAGCTGCTTGGCCTGCAGTTCCCCGTCATTGAGCTGGTCAATGAGGATGTACTCATAGGTCACACGACGCTTGGTCTTGTCGGCATAGTTCTTTGCCGCCTTGATGACATCAGTCAGCGGATACTTCCGGTTGATTGGCATAAGTGCGGAGCGCAGTGCCTGTTCCGGCGCATGCAGGGAGACCGAAAGTGAGATGGGCAGCCCCTCATCGGCCAGCAGATACATCTGCGGCACGATGCCCGAGGTCGATAATGTGATATTCCGGTAACCCATGTTCAGTGTGTAAGGCTCATGCACAAGATGCAGGAAGCCGATGACATTCTCGTAGTTCATGAGCGGCTCGCCGCTGCCCATGATGACAATCGTATCGACCTTCTGGCCGTCTTCCTCATCCCGCAGCATATCGTTGATCGTGATCGCCTGTGCCAGGATCTCTCCCGTCGTCAGATCACGGGCCAGCCCATGCAGCGTCGAGGCGCAGAACGCGCAGCCCATGCTGCAGCCGGCCTGGCTCGACACACAGATGCTGTTACCGTAGGATTGGCGCATGAGCACCGTCTCCACGGCTGTGCCATCGTCGAATTCCAGCAGGAACTTCGTCGTCTTCTTATCCTTCGAGTCCAGTCTGGCCTTGATGTTTGGCCGGCCGATAACCAGCTCTCCGGCCAGCGTCTCACGCAGCTGCTTGGAGAGATTCGTCATTGCTTCGAAGGATCCGGCACCTTTCTGATACATCCATTCCGCAATCTGTTTGGACCGGTAGGCCGGTACCTTATAGGGTTTGAGCGTCTCCTGCAGTTGCACGAGCGTCATCCCAAAAATATTCGTCACGATGTTTTTCCTTTCGTTCCGTACGATATAAACAGCCTGCTGTCAGTCGGTTTTCAGGCCTCTGGCAAGCGGCGCATGCGCGCGATGAAGAACCCGTCCGTCCCATCCCGCTGCGGGTAAAGCTGTACCATTGCTTCCGGACGTTTCACCGGCAGATAGTCACCCGTCTGCTCCAGCTGAAACTGCGGATGCCTGGCGAGGAATGCCTCGACGATGGCCTGATTCTCGGCCGGCTCGATGGTACAGGTACTGTAGACCAGGATGCCGCCCGGCTTCACGGCTGCCGCCGCACTCTCGATGATCTCATGCTGCAGAGCCGGCAGCTCACCAATCTCTGCTTCAGTCTTATTCCAGCGGGCATCCGGCTTGCGGCGCAGGACGCCAAGTCCCGAGCAGGGTGCATCGACGAGCACGCGGTCTGCCTGCCCCGGGTAGCTGTGTCCGACCTCACGGGCATCGAGCAGCTGTGTCCCGATGATGGAAATGCCCAACCGGTCCGCATTTTCCTGAATCCGGTCGAGCTTGTGATCATAGATATCTCCGGCAAGGATGCGGCCCTTATCCTGCATGAGTGCCGCCAGATGGGTCGTCTTGCCCCCTGGTGCACTGCAGCAGTCGATGATGAACTCGCCCGGCTGAGGATCGACGACATGCGCCACGAGCATCGAGCTTTCATCCTGCACCTGGCACAGGCCATCCTGCAGCGGCTGCAGCCGGTCCAGCGAACCATGCGCCGTGATGATGACACCTTCCGGCGTCCATTTCGACGGCTCCGCCTCTGCTCCCGCCTCTTTCAGGGCAGCGAGCAGGGTATCGCGGTCGGCCTTGAGTGTATTGGCACGTACCGACAGCAGTGGCTGTCCATTATCGAAGTCACACAGCGCCTGTGTTTCCTCAAAGCCAAACGCCTTGACCCAGCGTTTCACGAGCCAGTACGGATGCTGACTGGCCAGTGCAAGGCCCTCCGTCGCATGGCCCTTGCCGTCCGGGAACTTCGCCTTTTCCGGCTCGCGGACCGCCGTGCGCAGCACCGCGTTCACGAACTTCACCGTTCCCGGATGGCTGTATTTCTTGGCCAGTTCCACCGCCGTATTGCAGGCAGCCGAAGCTGGTACCTTATCGAGATAAAAGATCTGATAAAGGCCCAGCCTGAGGATTTCCCGGATCATTGGCGGAATCTTCCTGAGCGGCCGGTTCACATAGCGGCGCAGGATCCAGTCCAGCGTATCGCCGGCCTTCACCGCCCCATAGACCAGCTCCGTCACAAAACGGCGGTCCTGTATCATCGAGGTCGGCCTTGCGCAGCTGCCTCGTCAGTGCCACATTGGCATAGGCACCATTCTCGTGCACTTCATTCATGATCTTTATCGCGGTATCACGCGCTTTATCCATAGTTATTCGTTCCCTTTCGGAATAATGATTCGTTCCAGCTGGCGGCGGACCTCAGCCATATCCACATGCGTATTGTAGCACGGGCCATTGGGCCGGATGTTGAGCACGCCTACTGCCGGCAGCGGATAGACATCCTGGATACCGCTCATGAGATCACGCTCACAGGCAATCGCCAGTACGGCTTTTGGCCGCGTCTTATAAACAATCTGCCGGGCGAGTGTCCCGCCCGTCGCCACGAAGAAATGAAACCCCATCTCCTCGGATAGAGCCACCAATGCGCCGATGTCACAACCGCCGCAGCGCTTGCAGTTATTCGGATCCCGCGTAATCTTATGCGGGCAGGTTGCAAGCTGCAGGCAGTGCGGCGTCACCACCAGCAGGCGGTCAGCCGGCACCCGGATGCCCAATCGGCTGAACAGCAGGTTGCTGACCGCAATGAACGATCCCTCCAGCTTCCGCTTGCCGATGCCGAATGGGCGCCCCAGCTGTACCGCCAGTGGAAACAGCAGATTGACGAACTCATAGGATTGCCGACGCAAAAACGGCAGATAGCACAGTCCCGCCACGGCGAAAGCCATATTGATGAGACTTAGCACTGCCGCCACTGCTATGACGGCAAAGATGCCGCCGACCACAGTCGGCAGCACCGGAGCAATCTCAGAGAGTCCGGGGCGGGCAATATACCAGACGCCATAGAGCAGTGCCGACGCCAACACCATTGTCAGCGCGAGCAAACTGATGAACAGCCGCTTCTTCGGCCGTCCCGGGATCACGATCTTCTTCTTTTTTTCAGGCTCAGCCTGGTTATCTTTGGTTTGATCTGCCATAGAAACCCTCCAACAAATCATCCCTGCATGTATGCGGGACATAAGATTGCCCCATTTTCCCACTTCTCAATGAAAG
>JAKVOG010000019.1 GCA_022482925.1 Selenomonas sp.
ACTGATAGACAATAGTCTGTTAAAATAAGATAAGTAATATGATAACACACATGTGGACATTTGTCTCGTTTTTACGCAAAAAAATTCCAGATATTCCCGTATTTATTGGTAATATCTGGAATTTTGTCTGTTTTTCGACGTGATTATTCGTTAATGGTATTGCTGTCGGTCAGGATACCAGCCATCTGCAGCAGATAACGGGCATTGGTGGTATGACAGCGGCCCTCTTTTAGTTTGTAATCAAATTTAATCTGATTGTTTTCATAGAATTCTTCAAAATGGAAATTCGTGACCGGGATGCCATTGGGAGACTGCAGATCACAGAGCTCGAAGTCGTGAGTGGTGACGATCGTGATGCACCAGGACCGGGTGAGGTGCCGGATGGCTTCCTGAGCCCCGACGATGCGGTCGGCAGAGTTGGTGCCTTTGAAGATCTCGTCGATGCAGATGAGCATCGGTGTTTCTTTGCGGCTGAATTCGACCATCTGCTTGATGCGCAGGAGCTCGGCGTAGAAGGTGGAGATGCCATGCGCCATGTCATCGTTGACCTGGATCGAGGTGAAGATATGCAGCGGCGTGAGGGCGAACTGCCGGGCGCAGACGGGCGCTCCGGCGTAGGCCAGGACGGCAGCACTGGCCAGTGTGCGCATGTAGGTGGTCTTGCCGGACATGTTGGACCCGGTGATGATCCGGGTCTCGGCCTCAAGGGCTGTGTCGTTCGGGATGGCCGTGTCCTCGGGGATGAGCAGGGAGGTAAGGTCGGCTGTCTCGATGTGCGGGGCGCCGTCCAGGATCTCAGGGAAGCAGCAGGTCTCGCGGGTATGGCCGACGACGGACAGGGACAACAGCACCTCAATCTCGGACCAGATATCAATCCATTCGCGCAGGTTCTCAGCAGCGCGGTCCTGCCAGCGGCTGAAATGGATGCTGCAGTGCAGGTCCCAGAGCAGCAGGGTATTGGCCACGAAGAAGAAGAAGATATTCCCGCGCTGGCTGACGCGGTCCGTGAGTGAAGCCAGCGTATGCAGGCTTTGGGCTGCCTCGCCGGTCTGCAGGCGCTGCTGCAGCCCCTGCAGGGTAGTGCTGGTGAAGTCAGCCTGTTCCAGGCTGGCAAATAGGGCTTCGTAGTGATGCAGTTCATGGCTCAGGCTGCCCAGCGGGGCGAGAATGGCCTGGGTGCGCTGGAACAGCAGCATGGTAAGGCCGAACTGCAGGCAGGCCATGAGTCCGGGGACGGTCCAGCTCAGGATTCCGACGCCTGCGAGCAGCAGGCTCAGGATGGTGAGGACCGGGAGCGGCCAGGCTGTGCGCTGGAGCAGGATATGGATGTGCTGATGGACGTCGTGGTGTTCCAGCTCGTCGATCAGGGCAGTGGTGTCATGGTTGTCCGGCAGCAGCCGGGCCCGGGCTTCCAGTTCGAGGCAGAATTCGGGCTTGGTCAGCAGTTCCCTGATGCTCTGCTGGCGGGCGAGTATCCTGGTCTTAGCCGGCGGCACGGGGCTGAGTGCCCGTGCCAGCCGTTCGCGTCCCCGTTTGGTGCGGGCCGAGCACAGGTATTGGTAGAGTGAGGACGGGCCAAAGATATGCAGGTCGATTTCCTGCGGCCGGCTGTCCTTATGATGCTGCAGGCCGGTTTCCGCAGCGTTCTGCCAGTTGCCATTGAAGCGGTCAAGGAAGCTGGCGATAACGGCCAGCCGGCTGCGCAGCAGCAGTTGTGACTGCTTCAGGACGTGGTGTTTCCGGACCAGCACGATGAAGAGCAGGAGCAGGATAAGGCCAAGGATTGTCCCGATGGTGTGCCCGTCATAGCCGGCGGCCAGAGCGAATACCATGCCCAGGAAGGAGATGGTGCGCAGGGCAGTATAACGGCTGCTTTGCTGAGCCAATTGCTGATCCAGGGCAAGGTCCGCATCGCGCAGGTTATCGTAGAATTGTTGTTTCATAAGCATTTCCCTCATAATCATTGAACTTGCTTCTATTATAACATGGGAAGCTGAATGAAGGAGGGGGAAGGTACAAACTGGAATACTGACTTGTCCAAAAGATGAACCCGAAGGGGAAAGCGATTGGTTGATAAAACGTGTTTTTTGAGACCTTTTCAAAGGAAGATGCAGCTAATATACACTTCCCCTATTGGTCGTATAATTTGATTGCGTAAAGTTTATATTCATAACCTTATTTTACGTTAAGCCCTGTATTTTTCAAGTACAGGGTCTGTTTTAATGTACTTCCCAAAAGGGGTTGTTGCACGAAATTGCTTTCGTGCAACAACCCCTTTTTATTATTCAGAATGAACTAACTTAGTCATCAACCCGAAATTTACAACCGCATCTATTACAGATATATAAATGCTGCCAATCTTCCACGCTTCGATAATATTCTTCCATTTGCTTTTTATATTCTTCCATTGCTATCGCATGTTCCTTCTTATGTCTGGTATTAAGTTTTTTAGTAGTATATATATTATATACTACTAAAAACACTACTGTTGCAAAAATCAAATACGAAACATTATCCCAAGCTGATTGCGTCATAGGCGTCTTAATAAAATATTTCAATATGACATAAGCAACCAACATAAGAAATGGAAATAAGCATCCTATAGATCCACATCCTAATGCAACAAAGTCATAGCCAGACTGTATCAGCTGTGGTTCATCCGGTGGCGTGGGAGGAGCTACTTCCTTAGCTAAATCTGTCTCGGTATATGTAGGACGTGTTACATTGCCATATACTGGTGTTCTGCCAGTTTCTTCAGTTTCCTTATGTCCATCACCATATGTTGTGGTTGTTGTTTGTACATTATAGCTGACAACTTCTCTATGTGTAGCATTTCCTGTTGCATGCCCTCTTTTGTATACTAATGGTATTGATGCTGTATTACCGCTACCGCAATTAGGGCAACTATATTTATTAGCGTCCATATTCCCTCCGTACCCACTCATCATCAAATTTATCATTAAATTGTGTTCATTATAACATATCCATCAATTTTGAATCAATAAAATTTCGAGCCCATCATTATAATGGAGCCATAAATTAAGACACTTTCTTGACGGATTCTTAATGAATTTGGTATATTGAAGGGAAGAAAAAGACCTTAATTCGTTGGCTGCTGCGAATCAAGTTCAGCAAAACCTGATTCGCAATTGGAAGAAGGACTTTCTGGCTAAGGCCAGCCTTGCTTTTGATGACTCACGCGAGAATAATTTAAAAGACAAGCTCAAACAGGAGCGCAAAGAGAAAGCTTCCTGCGCCAAGAAAGTCGGCTAGCTCACCATGCAGGTGGACTGGTTGAAAAAAAATCTGCTGAAATACTCGAACCTGACTATGAGGCTCAATATGGTCCACGACCTTTCGACAACTAAGGAAATCTCAGGTAAGCCAGGGATCTCTTTGCTTGGAATCAATCGCACCAGCAGCTATTAGGCTCGGAAGCCTTTGCCTGAGGAAGAACTTGAATGCAAACGCTTCATCGACTATATGCACACGGACAATCCAACATGGGGCGCGAGGCAGATGTCGTGCCAGCTTAAAACGCGTGGACACATGGTTGGGCTCAAGCGTGCAAGGCGTTATATGTGCGAGATGGAATCTATGTCATATATCCTAAGCTGAACCTGTCCAAGCGTGCCCAGAAAGCCATCGTATGTTCTTATCTTTTGAAGGGGGCGGTCATAACCGTCTTAGCCAGGCATGGTTGATAGACATCACTTACATTCCCATATGTCATGACTTCCTGTACCTTGCAGACATAATTGTCTGGTATAGCTGATGTATTGTGGGATGCTGACGACACGCTCGATACGGCTATCGTACTCTCAGCGCTCAAGAAAGCTCTGAAGACAGCACAGCCGGAGATCTTGAATTCTGATCAAGTCAGCTAGTTCACAAGCAAAGAGTATCGGAGCTTCCTGAAGAATCGGCATACTAAGCAGAGCATAGACGTCCATATGTTGCTGCATCAAGACTGACAACTTCCATCGATGCCACTCATCAATAGGGAATGTCCCTCCAGCGTAAGCATACTACCCGGCTATGTTACTTCGGTATACTGAATCTGCGGCATAGAATTCATTAAGAAATAAATCGATTTTTAGTTTTGACAAGGGGCAACTATACTTCTTCGATGAATTGAGCGGCCTATTCCACTTTATTGCGGGAATGTTTTGCGTTCGGCAGTAAGTTTGCTATAATGAAAGCATTGGAGGTATCGAATGGATACGAAAGAAGAAGCAATGGCCCGTTTGCAGGCCAGCATTGACCGGATCAATCAGCGGCTGCCTATCGATTCGAATGATCTGGATTATGAGACTCACCTTCGTCAGAAGCGTCAGCTGCAGCAGATCCTGGACCGGATGAAAGCCCGGCAGAAATAAGTCCTCAGTATATTTTCATTTAGGCTTGGTAGAATATAAATATCAAAAAGTCAAAGTTAAGCACAATCAGGAAGGATGATTCTATGTCTCAGCGAATGACTATGGATGAGGTTCTCAAACAGTATGGTGTACCCCAGGTGAAGCTGGACATCCATGCGACCCGCAGTGAACTCTTGAAACTCAGGGAGAAACTCATGGCAATCCGCGATCTTTCCAATGGGAAAGAACAGGGCTATCTTGATATTGACTGCAAACTCTATATCGATGTGGATGATATAGACCGCTATCTGTCTGGCGAACTGGACACGGTGGGCGAGATCTATGCGTTCTCGGACGATATCAAATCCAATAAAGAAGAATGATTGATCCCGTGTGATGAAGGAGGATGTGTTAAGTAACTTGACTGGTTTGAAAGTTCTGCCTGAAATATGATACCCAGATCCGTATCATTAAGAATGAGACTCTTTCACCACAGGAAGAATTGGTTCAGGATATTGTCTCGATCCTTCATGTCTTTAGCCGCAGGTTGTATGGTCTGCATAAGTATAAGGACAAGATCAAGGGGGAATATGGCGATGTTGAAGAGTTACAAGACGGAAATCTGTCTAACCGCTGAGCAGCGTGGCAGAATCTTTCAGTCGATTGGCATCTGCCGCTGGCTTTATAACGAATATATCGCTAGGAACAAGCAGCTTTATCATCTCTATCAGCGGGGCTGCCTGGATGACCACCAAAAGCATTTCCTATCAGCGATGGACTTTGATAAGTTCGTGAATCATAAGCTGAAGAATCAGGAAAAATATGCCTGGATCAATGACTGTGGAGCAAAAGCCCGCAAGAAGGCGATGGTCAATGCGGAGACCGCTTTTCGTAAGTTCTTTAACGGTGAGGCTGGATTCCCAAAGTTTAAGAAGCGAAGCCGTCAGTCGGTGGGGATTTATTTTCCGAAGAATAACAAAGGCGATTGGACGATTGAACGGCATCGGTTGCAGATTCCTACCATAGGCAAAGTCAAACTCAAAGAGTATGGGTATCTGCCTGTGGGGGCAGTCGTAAAGAATGGCGTGGTCTCACAGAAAGCAGACCGTTTCTATGTATCCATAGTAGTCGATATCCAGTCCAAAAGCTATGCAGAACCGACTGGTGAAGCACTGGGGATTGATCTTGGGGTAAAAGAGTTTGCCATTCTGAGTGATGGGACAAAGTACAAGAACATCAACAAGACAACTGCCATCAGGCAGTTGAAGAAAAATCTCAGGCGCGCGCAAAGGTGCCTGTCGAGAAAACTCGAAATGAAGAAAAAGAGAGGTGAACAATCTGCTGCTTACTTTGCAAATATCTCAAAGAATGTATTGAAGGTACAGAAACTGCATCAGCGACTGCATCATGTTCGCGTGAATTACACGAATCAGGTTATTCATGAAATCATGGAGCGAGAACCAAGCTACATCACGATCGAGGACCTGAATGTAAAGGGTATGATGAAGAACCGGCATTTAGCTAAAGCTGTAGCGGAGAGCAGATTCTATGAATTCCGTATGAAATTGACAGCAAAGTGCCATGAACGTGGCATAGAACTGCGTATAGCCAATCGGTTTTATGCCAGCTCGAAAATCTGTCATGCCTGTGGACGAGTCCGAAAGGACCTGAAACTGTCAGACCGGACGTATGTCTGCATGGTCTGTGGCAACATCGCGGATCGCGATAATAATGCGGCATTGAACCTTCGGGATGTGAAGAAATATAAGATTGCCTAAGTAAACAGGCCTTTATATATGTACCGGTGGCTAGCCGGGAATTTACGGCTATGGAGTGTGAAAAAACGTCAGTAACTGGTGAGTAATCGCAGTGAGGACGCACACGATGAAATAGCAAGAGAATACCGCGAGGTTTTTCCAAAACATCTGTAATATACACATATGAGTATATTTTAAGTAGCAGCATTGAAATCTATGAAAATGAAAAAGTTATTATCTGCTATGATGGTTGGCGCGATGGTCATGACGACGGTGCCGATGGTATCTCTGGCTACGACGAGTACGGCCTATGCGGCCAAAGGCGGCGCAAAGCTGGGCGGTGGCAGCGTGAAGGCTCCGTCTGCGGCGCCTAAGGCCTCGGCACCGAGCTCGAATAGCAACAGCAAATCTGTATCCGGCAATGGCGAGAACTATAAGCCGTCCAAAGATGCCAAGAGCCTGAATAAAGATGCCCCGTCGGCCAGCAGTAAGACCAACAGTGCAGCCAATACGCAGAGTGGCAGCCGTTGGGGGTCGGCCCTGCGCAATATTGGTCTCTTTGCCGGCGGTATGTTCCTCGGCTCGATGCTTTCCCATCTGTTTGGTGGCTTTGGCGGTGGCATGATGGCTGATGTCATGGGACTCATCATGAATGTACTGATGCTTGGCGTTGCTTTTATGGTGATCAGGTGGCTTTGGAACAAATTCAAGGGCCGCAATAACGGGCAGAACGCTTATCGCTCCAATATGCAGGATATGAATCAGCGTCAGGAGCCGATCGACGTTACGCCGCGTCAGGATAATACGCAGCGGATGCCGATCCACGATATCAAGGGACCGTCTGATGGCTATGATGCGAAATCTGAGGCGGACAAATACAGGAATCGTTAAAGGGGAAACATACCATGGTAAAAGAGACTACACTAGAGAAAATCGACGATCTGATTGGCCGCTACCCGGTGCTGTCCGGCTGCAAGGACGACCTCCGTGCAGCCGTTGAGGCCATCTGTGAGAGTTACCGTGCCGGTCACAAGCTTATTGCCTGCGGCAACGGCGGCAGCGCTTCGGATGCGGAGCACATTGTCGGCGAACTGATGAAGGGGTTCCTCATGCCACGCAAGCTCGATCAGGCTATGGCGGATAAGATGCAGCGGGTATGCCCGGACGAAGCGGATTATTTCATGAAGAATCTGCAGGGGGCACTGCCGGCACTGTCGATGGTCAACCAGGTGGCTCTCAATACGGCATTTGCCAATGATCAGGCACCGGATCTGTCCTTTACCCAGCAGCTTCTGGGCATGGGTGATGATGGCGATGTCCTGCTGGCTATCTCGACCTCTGGTAATTCCACGAATGTCATCTATGCATTGCAGATGGCAAAAGTGAAGGGCGTAAAGACAATCGCGCTGACTGGTAAATCCGGCGGCCGGATCAAATCCCGGGCGCTCGCAGATGTTTGCATCTGTGTGCCCGATGATGAGACGTTCCGCATTCAGGAACTGCATCTGCCGGTCTACCATATGCTTTGCATCGCTGCGGAAAATGAGTTCTTTGGCGACTGATTAACGATTTATGGAAGGCTTTTTTCTTCGAAGGAAGGAAAAAGCCTTTTTCATAGGGAATTGTATTAAGGTACGAATTTACAAATAATTTGCTGAGGGGGCATAGTAATGATTATTCCGGAGAAGAGTCTGATGAAGCTTGCTAATGGCAGCGATGTTCGTGGTGTCGCTATGGAGGGCGTTGCTGACGAACCGGTGAACCTGAGCACTGATGCTGCAAATGTGATTGCATCGGGATTCATTGCGTTCCTGGCTGAGCGCACAGGCAAGGCCAAGAAAGATCTGCGTATTGCGGTGGGTCGTGACTCCCGTTTGTCTGGCCATGCACTGAAAAAATCCGTGCTGCATGCACTGACGGCAGCCGGTGTTGTGACGGTGGACTGCAGTATGGCATCGACGCCGTCGATGTTCATGTCGATCGTGTTCCCGGAGACGAAGATGGATGGTTCGATCATGATAACGGCGAGCCACCTGCCGTATAACCGTAACGGCCTGAAATTCTTCACAAAAGATGGCGGTGTAGAGCATGAGGATGTCATCACGATCCTGCAGAATGCTTCGCGCTGTCCGGTAGTGGAAGGTGACCTGACGAAGGTCCAGAAGTATAATCTCATGGAGCGTTACTGCCATCATCTGCGCAAGAAGATTCGCGCGGCTCTGGGCGAGGAGAATCAGCCTCTCAAGGGGATGCATGTGGTCGTTGATGCCGGCAATGGCGCAGGCGGTTTCTTTGCCACGCAGGTGCTGGGACGTCTGGGGGCCGATACGACTGGCAGCGTATTCCTCGAGCCGGATGGACATTTCCCCAATCACATCCCGAATCCGGAGAATAAGCAGGCTATGGCATCTATCCGCAAGGCCGTGCTGGACAGCCATGCAGATCTGGGCCTGATCTTCGATACCGATGTAGACCGTATGAGCGCAGTTCTCAAGAATGGTAAGGATGTCAGCCGCAATGCACTGATCGGTATGATGGCCGCTATTCTGGCACCGGATTATCCGGGCAGCACGATCATCACGGACTCGGTCACGAGTGACGAACTGACTACATTCCTGGAAGAAGACCTTGGTCTCAAGCATCTCCGCTATATGCGCGGCTATAAGAATGTCATCGATGAGTGCATCCGCCAGAACAAGGCCGGTGTCGTTTCGCCGCTGGCAATCGAGACTTCCGGTCATGGTGCCTTGTCTGAGAACTATTACCTGGATGATGGTGCCTATCTGGCCGTCAAGCTGCTTATTGCGGCGAAGAAGGCCAAAGCCAGGGGCAGGCGCCTGTCGGATCTGATTGCCAGACTCGGTGAGCCAGTCGAGGGACAGGAATTCCGCATGAAGATCAAAGGCGAGGATGATTTCCGCGCCTATGGTCAGGGCGTGCTGGCTACGTTTGAGAAACGTGCCACGGAAAAGGGTATTCGTATTGCAAAGCCATCATACGAAGGGGTACGTCTGGTATTCCCGGATGGCTGGGCGCTGCTGCGCATGTCCCTGCATGATCCCAATATGCCACTGAATATCGAGAGCCGCAAGGCTGGTGGCGTGAAAGTGATTGCTGCTCAGGTAAAGGAACTGCTGGAGGGGTTTGTATCATTGGATCTCAGCGTATTTGACGACTAAAAGGCAGATTAAGTTAACATGGAAATAAAATAGAGCTCTGTAATTCATTTTGCATGAAATACAGAGCTCTATTTGCGTATTTGTTGGCTTATATCATAATTCAAATCGTTTGATCGATTTTTTCCAGTACAAATTCGCGCAGGAAGTTCAGATGCATGGACATGAAGTGCCGTGCGTTGTTGACGTTGCCCTGCAGGATGGCATTAGTGATTTTGCGGTGATAGCAGATGGTGTTGCTTTCACGCTGGGCATCCATGGTGATTTCGATGTTTTTGGCAACGGAGGAGTTCAGGATATAGTTGAGGTTGCCGATGATGCGGTTGCCACTGGCTTCGGCGATGAGGCGGTGGAATCGGCTGTCGGCAGCGGCATAGGATTTGCCGTTGCCGATGCAGCGCTCCAGTTCGTCAGCCTGCTCGGCAATGGCTTTTTTCTGTTCCGGTGAGGCATAGACGGCGGCGAGGGCCGCTACCTGTGGCTCGAAGATCAGGCGGACGTCAAGCATGTCGAGGACAAGTTTGTTGTCGTCGTAGATGAAGGTGAGTCCGAGCGGATCGTCGGGGATGCCGCGCTTGGGGGAGACGAAGGTGCCGGAGCCTTGCCGGATCTCAAGGATATTGCGGGCGGTCAGCAGCTTGAAGCCTTCGCGCAGGGTGCTGCGGCTGATGTCCCATTGTTTCAGGAATTCGGCCTCGGTCGGCAGTTTGTCGCCGGGCATCATTTTCTTGCTGATGATGTAGTCGATGATTTTCCGGGCCGTAGATTCGGCCAAAGTAGCGGTCTTTTTCTCTGCCATAATAAAATCCTTCTCTTACAATAAATCGTTGCTCTCATTATAGCATAGTTAGAGAAAATCAGCCCGATAAACTGGAATACTGACCTGTCCAAGAGATGAACCCGGAGGGTGAAAGCGATTGGGTAACAGGTCGTACGCGAAAACGTCCCAAGAGGTGAGTCCGAAGGACGAAGGCGATTGGCTGACGTTGACCGCAAGGAATTTGCTTATTTAGGATACAGATTCGACGGAACGCGGGGTTCGTGGAAATTAGACCGCCGCGGGGACAGCACATAGCCAACATTCCGCTTAGGTAACCTGCTAAAGAATTTTTTTGCCTTTAATTAAGCATTCCCAAAGGAGCTTAACGCACTTCGTTTGGACGGACGCTCTTTGGAAACGATCGATCGTAGGCAAAAAAATTCTTCTTAACGCAGAACACCAAACGCTCCATTTATGGCTATGTGCTGTCCCCGCGGCTGGGCTCGATGCATCGATGGTTGCTTTGCTCTAAATCAGCTACATTGCTAATTCTCTCTTTGATGCTGGAATCCGGCAAATCTGCCCGAACCGAACCCAGGCCTACCGTCAGAAGGAGAACCACCCAGAAGCCGCCACTAATCGACGGCGGGCGAGGGGGATACTATTTCTTTTGGCTGGAACGACTGCCGTAGGCTGGCACGCCGTAGGTACTGTCTAGGTCCGTCGATTCGTTGCGGCGCCGTGGTACCGGCGCGTTAGCTAAGTAAATACTACAATCTCAGGGCGGGACATTCAGTGGAAGCCAAAAAAATAGTTCCACCGAACCCCGTGCTGAACTCCTACCTACTCGTCACCTGTGTCTCACTTCCTGAATCTGTCCTTCAAATTCCAGTTTATCGAGGGGGTGATACAGCATGGGATTTTGCCTAAAGATATGATGAATTTGGAGACGCATGCTTACTGAGTGGAAAATATTTTGTTCAACACAATACTAAATATTTATAATTTCAATAATTATCAATTATGAAAACAGGGGCAAAATTTAGCTGCTATGTTCGTTAAAATTAGCGACTGGCCGTTAACTATAAGGGACTAACTCTAATTTTTGTCTAATGATGCCTGGCGATATAAATCTGTTTTATTTGATAATAAATATCCCTGCATATTCTTTATTAAGAGAAAAGTTGACATTTTCAGACAATGATTTATAATAAATTCATCAGATGAATTTGTGAAGCAAGATTATTCCTGAAGGGGGTCTACTCATGGAAAAGGTATGTCAGGACTGGTCAGGGGAAGCGTTTGACAGCAAATTGGTGAATGCTTCTTATTGGGATGAATTTGCACGGAATGCAGAGAGTGCATCGGCGGAGATCATTCGCATCGCGAATATGGAAGAGGCAGAGCGCGAATTGCGGCGGATTGCGGATGAATTGGATGTGCATAAGGTGATTGCTGTGGGCGGGGAAGAGAACCCGGCTTTGCAGCGGGCGTATGACAAACTGACCAGGATGGGATACTTGTTTATACCGATAAGTTCGATATCGCTGAGCAGGCACCAACGGCAGATTTGGGGATTTCTACCGCGGAGTTTGGTGTCGGGGAGACGGGCAGTGTCTGCGTGGATACGTACTCGTACGAATCCAGAGTTACGGGGATGCTGCCACCGGTGCATATCGTGTTCATGAAGGCCTCGCATACCGTCAAGAATGTCCGCACGGCATTCAAGGTGATCAGCCGTGTGTTCCGGAAGGGTTACATGGGCTTCATTACCGGACCAAGCCGCACGGCAGATATCGAGCGTGTGCTGAGCCTGGGCGTGCATGGACCTAGCCGGTTCATCATCATGGCAGTCGAGGAAGATTTTGAGGGGAGGAATCACTGATGGCAGCAGGCAGCATGAGAACGAATCACGTAATATCCGTAAAGAGATCAAGGCTAAGCTCAATGATGATGTTATGCAGGATGCACTGGCCAGTTTTGTCGATCAGTATCCGGCAGCCCGCCTCAAGGCGTATGACAATGTTGTGAGCATTGATGCATTGCGCGATGATCTGCGCGATATGAAACGCTGGACGGTCGACCATATTGGGGAAGTGGCCGATGAGTTCGAGCAGTCGGTTACCGAGCGGGGCGGAAATTTCTACCGCGCGAAGGACGGCGATGATCTCAAGCAGTATCTGCTGAAGATCTGCGAGGAAAATCATGTGCAGCGCATCGTGAAATCGAAATCGATGGCGACAGAGGAGATCCACCTGAACTCGGCTTTGGAAGAAAAAGGTCTGCATGTACGTGAGACGGATCTGGGTGAGTGGATGCTGTCGGTGGCTGGTCAGAAGCCATCGCACATGGTTATGCCGGCAATCCATTTGAATAAAGAACAGTGTGCCGGTTTCTTCTCGCAGGAGCTCAAAGAGGATATCCCGAGCGATATCCCGTATATGATCCATACGGCCCGCCGCGTGCTGCGCGAGGAATTCCTGGCGGCTGATATGGGCATCACGGGAGCAAACTTCGGTATTGCGGAGAATGGCGCCATCGGTCTGGTGACCAATGAAGGCAATGCACGGCTGGTGACGACGATGCCGCGCATTCACGTGGTCATCCTCGGCTATGAGAAGCTGATCCCGAAAATCGAGGATGCGGCCAAGATCCTGCGCTGCTGCCGCGTAACGGCACCTGCCAGCGTATGACGAGCTACATGACGATGGTGGACGGGCCGACGCCGGTCATCTACAAGAAAGATGGCAAAATGGTGGAGGAGAACCGCAAGCAGTATGTGATCCTGCTCGATAACGGCCGTCTCAAAGCGGCCGAGGATCCGAAGCTCAAGCAGGTCTATCAGTGTGTGCGCTGCGCATCCTGCCTCAATGTCTGCCCAATCTGGTCAAAGGTCGGCGGGCATGTCTACGGGCATATCTATTCGGGCGGTATCGGAGCAATCCTGACGGGGCTGCTCAACAATATGGATGCATTCTCGAAGTTCAGCGATCTCTGCATCGGCTGCCGCCGCTGCACGACGATCTGTCCGGGCGAGGTGCCGATTCCGGACCTCATCGATGAGCTGCGTTCCCGCTATGTCAAGGAACATGGCCTGGCACTGCCGGAGAAGACGGCGTTCCAGACGATCCTGACGCACCGTAAGATCTTCCATTCGCTGCTGCGCATCGGCTCGGTCGCGCAGAAACCGGTGCAGTCTGGTGCGTTCATCCGTCATCTGCCGTTGTTCTTTGCGGGGATGACGAAAGGCCGCAGCCTGCCGGCTATTGCCGCGAAGCCGTTCCGCGACCGGACGGAGGATCTGTTCCGTAAGAACCCGAAGAATCCGGTGCTCAAGGCAGCGTTCTTCAGCGGCTGCAATCTGGATTTCGTATTCCCGGAGACCGGTGAGTCGGTCGTGAAGGTGCTTCAGGATCTCAATATCGAGGTCATGTATCCGGAGGCGCAGAGCTGCTGCGGCAAGCCGGTACTGGGCATGGGCGACCGTGAGACCGGTAAGGTGGTGGCCCGCCAGAATATCGAGGCCTTTGAGAAATGCGGGGCAGATGTGATCATCTGTGCCTGCCCGACCTGTGCCGAGACGCTGGAGAAGACGTACCGTGAGCTCTTTGCCGATGATGCAGAGTGGTCGGCACGGGCGGAGCGATTCAGCAGCAAGGTCCGTGAGTTTACGAGCTTCGTAGCCAAATGCTATAAAGAGGCCGGCCGTCTCATGCCGACTGCAGGTACGGAGAAGGTCACGTACCATGATTCCTGTCATATGCGGCGCGGGCTTGGCGTCTATGAAGAGCCGCGTGAACTGCTGCAGGCAGCTGACGGGATCGAGCTGGTTGAGATGAAGGGCTGCGATAAATGCTGCGGCATGGCCGGGGCTTTTGGCGTGAAGTACAGTGAGATTTCGCTGCCGATCCTCAAGGATAAGGTGGAGAATATCAAGGCTACTGGTGCAGATACGGTGGCGGTGGCCTGCCCGGCCTGCATGATGCAGCTGCGTGGCGGCCTGGATCAGCAGGCTCCGGATGTCCGGGTACGGCATGTAGCGGATATCCTGGCTGAGCGGTTGTAAGTCACCGGGGAAAAGAGAATGAATTCAATGGTCTGCTGATGGTTCGAGGAGCTGTCAGCAGGCCATTTTTGGTATACTGATGCCGGCTGACTTTCCCGGAGTGTCTTACTTAGTGGTTTAGTACCTGATTGCAAGACAGGCGGGGCGTTTTCTGCTATAATGAGGATTGGTTTAATTTAGAAAGGATGACGACATGAATCAACATAGAATCACCCCTTTGACGGAGAGCGGATTACTGGCTGCACTGACGGTAGTACTGGCACTGGCCGCAGTCTATCTGCCAATCGTTGGCGTAGTGGCAGCGCTTATCTGGGCACTGCCGATCATCGTGCTGGTTGTACGGCATGGTATGCGCTGGGGCATTATGGCTGTGGTGGTTTCCGGTATAATCATGGCGCTGTTGATCGAGCCGATGCTCTCGCTGCGCATGGTGATTTCTTTTGCACCGACCGGGTTGGCACTGGGCTATGGCTTCCGCAAGGGATGGTCCGGTACAAAGACCTTTGGCGTTGCGATCACGGCTTCGCTGGTGGGCAAGCTGGCCGCACTTGGCCTGTTGTTTGCAATCACGGCCGTGAATCCGTTATCGATGGAAGTGGATGTGGTGAAGGACTCGTTCAACACGGCATTCCAGGTCTATGAGGATATGGGCATCGATGCATCGGCTTTACAGCAGAGCAAGCAGGAAATACAGAATGGGATGAACATGCTGGCTTTACTGCTGCCGCTGGTCGTAGTTATGATGGGGCTGGTGGATACGGTTATCGGCTATATGGTCGGCAGCCGGGTCCTGCGCCGTATCGGTACGCCGGTGGCAGAGTTTCCACCCTTTGCAGAGTGGCGGCTGCCACAGTTTTTCCTGTATCTGTTTGGGTTTGCGCTGGTTGGCCTTTATTGGGGCGGGACCCGCGATATCCAGCTGCTCTATCAGGCAGCGCTCAATGCCAATATGCTGGCAATCTTTGCCGGCCTGATCCAGGGGCTTTCATTGGCGCATTGTATTATGCGGCACTATCGCCTCTCGGGGATGATCCGGGGCATCATCTACCTGTTGATTGTGATGAATGGTTTCCTGACACAGCTGGTGGCTATGACAGGGCTCATTGACATGCTTTTTGACTATCGGCGGCGTTTCGCTGCACGGAGTAAGAAATGAGGTGAGGCTTGATGCCGCGGAATCTTTCGGCCTGGGTCGATCTGACAATTCACCTGCTGATCATGCTGGTGTTGATCGGACTGCTCTCTTACTATAATCAATACATTGCTACGATTGCCGGTGTGGTATGGCTGGCGTTGGCGTCATTTGCCCGTGAGCGTTGTGCGGACCGGTCACACCGGTTTGAGCGCTACTGCCGCAATGTCGTCAAGAATATCAGCGAGATGGTGAACTACGCAGTTGAGGAACTGCCGCAGATGATCTTGGTGGTGAATGAACAGGGACGCCTGCAGTGGGCCAATGAACAGACGACTGCGGAGCTGGGCGAAAAACCAGAGCAGGATACGGATATCAAGGATATCTGGCCGGGCATCATCATCACGCCGATCTGGGGACAGGAAGGCGAATATATCTTCCCGCATGAGGACCATTATTATCAGGTGCGTTATCGCCCGGTGCAGATGGCTCCCCGGCAGGAACCGCTCATGGCTCTTTATGTCCAGGATGTGACGAGTCATGAGGAACTCAGGAATACCTATCAGCAGAGCCGCACGGTGCTGATGTATATTCAGATTGATAATTATGATGAGGTTATGCAGGGGCAGACGGAAGCAGAGCGGACCTCGCTGCTGCTGGCCGTTAACCAGGCTCTCAATAAATGGCTTAAGAATCTGGGCGGGTTCATGCGCCGGGTTTCCGATGACCTGTATGTGGTCATCCTGACCCGCGATGCGCTGGATCAGGCCATCAATGAACGCTTTGATATACTGGACAAGGTCCGTCAGCTGCAGAGTACGAACCGTCTGCCGGTTACGCTCTCGATGGGCGTGGCGGTAGCTGAGAACCAGACGATGGCAGAACTTGGTGCACAGGCACAGGCCGGGCTGGATCTGGCCCTTGGCCGCGGTGGCGACCAGGTGGCTGTACAGATCGGTGGTAAGACGCAGTTCTTCGGCGGCCGGGCCAAGGCAGTTGAGAAGCATACCCGTGTGAAGGCCCGCGTCGTGGCGCATGCGATCCGCGAGATCATGGAGGGGGCCGATATGGTCTTCATCATGGGGCATCACAACGAGGATTTCGACTGCTTTGGTGCATCGATGGGCATGGCCAAGATGGCACGTGAGCTGGGCAAGCCGGTACATATCGTGCTGTCAGATATGAATGAGGGCATTGATAAGTTTGCGGATCTGCTGGCGGGTAAAGAGGAATACGAGGGTGTCTTCGTGCATCCGGAGGATATCAAGACCATGACGGCCCTGAATCCGGTACTCATCGTAGTGGATACCCATATTCCGCATCTGGTGGCGGATCCGTCACTGCTCGAACGCATTCATCAGGTTGTGGTCATCGACCACCATCGTCGCAGCGAGAACTTCATCAAGAGTCCGCTGCTGGTCTATATCGAGCCGGCTTCGAGCTCCACAAGTGAGCTGGTCACGGAGCTCCTGATGTATTTCAGCGATGATTCGACCCTTTCGCGTCTCGATGCGACGGCGCTGTACTCCGGTATCGTAGTGGATACGAAGAACTTTGCGGTACAGACTGGTGTGCGTACCTTCGATGCGGCAGCTTATCTGCGCCGCAGCGGTGCAGATCCGGTCATGGTGCGGCATCTGTTCCGGTCGGATTATGATACGACGGTGGCACTGGCACGTGCCAAGGCCCGTTCCGAGCTTTGCGCGGGCGGACTCATCGTGTCGACGATTCCCGAGACCATGCCGAATATCCAGGTCATTGCAGCCCAGGCGGCTGATTCGCTGCTGCGCATCGAGAATGTGCGCATGAGCATCGTGCTGTTCCAGCTGTCCGACCAGGTTGTCGGCCTCAGTGCCCGCTCGACGGGTGAGCTCAATGTGCAGGTCATTATGGAAGCCTTTGGCGGTGGTGGTCATCAGAATGTGGCCGGTGCCCAGGTAGAGGGTGGCAGCCTCATGGAGCTGAAAGCCAAAGCCATTGAACTTAGTGAGAAATATATAGAGGAGAATGATAAAGATGAAAGTAATCCTTCTGCAGGACGTTAAGAAAGTTGGAAAAAAAGGCGAAATCGTCGAAGTATCGGAAGGTTATGGCCGCAACTTCCTGCTGCCGCGCAAGGCAGCAGCACCGGCTACCGCCGAGAATATGAATGTAGCCAAGGCAAAAGCCGGTTCACAGGCCCGTAAAGAAGCGATGGCTGCTGATGAAGCGAAGCTTATGGCTGCCCAGCTGGAGAAGGTCCAGGTCACGATCCAGGTCAAGATCGGCGAAGGCGGCAAGCTGTTCGGCTCGGTAACGGGCAAGGATGTATCCGATGCCCTGAAACAGTCGCATATCGATATCGACAAGCGCAAGATTTCCATCAAGGGCGAAGTGACTGGCGAGGGTGTATATGAGGCGGTCATCAAGGTTCATCCGACCATCACCAGCACCGTCAAGGTCAACGTAGTGGCAGGCTGAGTTATATGGACTTTTTCAAGAATCTACTCAGCAAATTCCATAAGAAGCAGGAGCAGGCTTTGCCTGCTCCTGTTAGTCATGATGCCCCTATTGACCGGGAGATCGATGCCATTTATGCGGTGTTGGTCGATTTCATGGGAACCGAGAAACTGGTCATCAAAGCGGGAAAGATGAAGGCGCTCACGCTGCTGCGGTCGGAGAACCGCTGCGACCGGGTGCTGGCTTTGCAGCGTATTCTCGATGAGGATCCGATGATCAGCCCGGCACCGAAGGAGAGCCAACTGCCGGAGGTCATGGAACTGCTCTCCGAACGGGTAGCAGATCTGCTGGCCCGCCGCAATGTAGAGGACCATATCGAGAAGAAGGTCAATGAGAAACTGGAAAAGGATCATCAGGACTATGTCGATGATATCCGCCAGCAGGTCATCAAAGAAGAAAAACCAGGTGCAGAGTCGCCACAGGATCAGAAGAAGCGTGAAAAGCTTGAGAAACTTGAAGGGATCCATCTGACGCAGTCCATCATGGAACTCCTGCGTCCGCAGGATCTCAGTGAGATCGTCGGGCAGGAACGGGCCGTGAAATCGCTGATGTCCAAGCTCAGCAGTCCGTACCCGCAGCATCTGCTGCTCTATGGGCCGCCGGGCGTCGGCAAGACGACCGCAGCCCGGCTGGTGCTGGAAGCGGCCAAGAAAAAAGCTGCGTCGCCTTTTGCGGAAGAAGCGCCATTTGTGGAGACCGATGGCACGACGCTGCGCTGGGATCCACGTGATATGACGAATCCGCTGCTGGGGTCAGTGCATGATCCGATCTACCAGGGCGCACAGAAGAACCTGGCTGACAGTGGCATTCCGGAACCAAAACCGGGGCTTGTCACGGATGCACATGGTGGCATCCTGTTTATCGATGAGATCGGTGAGATGGATGAGATGTTGCAGAACAAGCTCCTGAAGGTGCTCGAGGATAAGCGGGCCTTCTTTGAGTCGGCCTATTATGATCCGACGGATGAGAAGGTGCCGCCGTATATCCGCAAGCTGTTCGAGGATGGCGCACCGGCGGACTTCGTGCTGATCGGCGCGACGACGCGCGATGCCTCACATATCAATCCGGCCCTGCGTTCGCGCTGTGCCGAGATCTATTTTGAGCCATTGACGCCGCGGCATATTCAGCAGATCGTGCAGAATGCAGCGGAAAAACTCAAGGTTACGATGGATGACGGGGTAGCAGAACTCATCAGTGAATATACGATCGAAGGCCGTAAGGCCATCAATATCCTGGCTGATGCCTACAGCCTGGTGTTGAACCGCAGCGGTGCTGCCGATACGGTTACCGCTCAACAGCTCAGCGCGAGTGATGGGCCGGCGGTCAGTATCACGAAAGGTGACATCTATGAAGTAGCCCAGGTCAGTCGTCTGTACCAGTTCGTGACGAAAAAGGCTTCGGACAAGGCCATCCAGGGTCATATCTTTGGACTGGGTGTGGCCGGATTCCTCGGCTCGGTCATTGAGATCGAGGCGGTGGCGTTCGAGGCGCATGAAAAGGGCAAAGGCGTGGTCCGCTTCAATGAGACAGCGGGCTCGATGGCCAAGGACTCTGTATTCAATGCGGCGTCGGTCATGCGCCGGCTTACAGGCAAGGATATCCATGACTATGATGTCCACATCAATGTCATCGGCGGCGGCAATATCGATGGGCCATCGGCTGGTACGGCTATCCTGGCCGTGATTACCAGTGCCGTTACTGGCCGGAAAATCCGGCAGGATGTGGCTGTGACTGGTGAGATCTCGCTGCAGGGCAGGGTCCGTCCGGTCGGTGGTGTCTTTGAGAAGGCTTATGGTGCGAAACAGGCAGGTATCCGGACACTGGTCATCCCAAAAGAGAACGACAAGGATATCCCGAAGGAACATTTGGGCCTCGATATCCATCCGGTAGAAACTGCTGATGAAGCATTTGCCCTCATCTTTGCGGATGAGGATTGAATGAATTGTAGAATATGAAAGGAATCCTGATATGGCATTACCAGAACGCGTTCCTCCTCAGAACATTGAAGCTGAACAAGCTGTTCTGGGAGCGATGCTCATAAAGAAAGAAGCAATCGTCGAGGTACAGGAAATCCTGCGTCCCGATGACTTCTATCGTGAGGCGCACCGCATTGTCTACGAGGCTATGACGGACCTGCAGAACAACGATGAAGCGGTCGACCTCGTCACGCTCACCGAGCAGCTGCGTAAATCCGAACAGCTGGACAAGATTGGCGGCATTTCGTTTGTCACCCAGCTGGCCAATGCAGTCCCGACGGCGGCGAATGTGACCTATCATGCCAAGATCGTCAAGGAGAAAGCCGAACTTCGGAACCTCATCAATGCTGCTACGGAAATTGCCGGAGCGGCATATGAAGATGTCGAGAATGTCGAGACCATCATGGATGAGGCCGAGAAAAAAATCCTGGCCGTGGCCAGCAGCCAGAACGGCGGTGCCTTTGAGCCGATGAAGAGTATCGTCATGCGTACGTTTGAGCGCATCAACGTGCTTTATGAGTCCAAAGGTGGTTTGACCGGTCTGAGCTCCGGGTTTAAGGATCTGGATAATCTGACGGCCGGCCTGCAGAAGTCCGACCTGATCCTGGTCGCAGCCCGCCCATCTATGGGTAAGACGGCATTTACGCTGAATATCGCGAGCTATGTCGGCCTGCATGGGCATCGGGTGGCCTTCTTCTCACTGGAGATGAGCAAAGAGCAGCTTATGCAGCGTATGCTCTGCTCCGAAGGTGGCATCGATGCTTCCAAGCTGCGTACCGGCCAGCTCGATGAGAACGAATGGAATAAGCTGGTGGAAACGGCCGATAAGCTGAGCCGGGCGCCGGTATTTATCGATGATACGGCTGGCATCACGGTTATGGAGCTGCGCTCGAAGGCCCGCCGGCTCAAGGCCGAGCATGGCCTTGACCTCATCATCATCGACTATCTGCAGCTCATGCAGGGGCGGCCCAGCAAGAATGGGGATAACCGCCAGCAGGAGATCTCCGAGATCTCCCGCTCACTGAAGGCGCTGGCCCGTGAGCTCGATGTACCGGTCATTGCGCTGTCACAGCTGTCACGCTCGGTCGAGAGCCGCCAGGTCAAGAAGCCGATGCTGTCTGACCTGCGTGAGTCCGGCTCGCTGGAGCAGGATGCCGATATCGTCATGTTCCTCTATCGTGAGGATTACTACGATAAGGATACTGAGAACAAGAATATCACCGAGATCATCATTGCCAAGCATCGTAATGGTCCGGTAGACAGCATCCAGCTTTTCTTCCAGAAGGAGTACACGAAATTCCGGGATCTGCTGGTCCAATAAGCGTTTTACAGGCAAATGTCTATCTGTTCGACGGACATTTGCCTTATTTATGCGCGTTTTCGCCTATTTTCTGATATTTTTCTTGACAAAACCGTTCCCACATATTAGACTGAAAGTATGAAATCGGTCTCACAAGCAATCATAAGAATTATTTTACACTAGAATTAAGGGGGAATCATCGATGAAAGACATCCGTCTGGACAGCCCGCTGAAAGGTCAGCTGGTAGAACTGAAGGAAGTCAAGGATCCAGCTTTTGCTGGCGGTGCCATGGGGCTTGGCGCTGCTGTCAGGGATCCGGAGGGCAAAGTTTATTCGCCGGTAGATGGCGAGATTACGGTCCTGTTCGAGACAAAGCATGCAATTGGCATCCATTCATCGGAAGGAGCAGATATCCTGATCCATGTCGGTTTGGATACAGTCAAACTGAATGGCGAGCATTTCGAAGCAAAAGTCGCTCAGGGCGATACGGTCAAAAAAGGTCAGCTGCTGCTGGAGTTTGATGCATCCGCCATCAAGGCTGCCGGCTATGATACGACGACGCCGGTGCTGGTCACGAATGCAGCGGAATTCAATCAGATTACGGTGGCACTGGATGGCAAGGAGATCACGTCATCGGCAAATCAGACTGAAGCCGCTGGTTCGGCTACTGATGAGAGCGAATACGCGGATCTGCCGAAGGCCGCACGCGTAGCCAAGCTGATCGAGAAATACGTCGGTGGCATGGACAATGTGCGTAATGCCGAACATTGTGCCACGCGTCTGCGTCTGATCATCAACGATAAATCCAAACTGGATGAGAAAGCCATTGAGAACATCGACGGCGTTAAGGGACAGTTCTTTGCAGCGGCCCAGTATCAGATCATCCTGGGCACAGGTTTTGTTGACAAG
Organism: Selenomonas sp.; assembly: GCA_022482925.1. GTDB lineage: Bacteria > Bacillota > Negativicutes > Selenomonadales > Selenomonadaceae > Selenomonas_A. The sequence continues at coordinate 21,935 of JAKVOG010000019.1, forward strand.
GTTTATGATGAGTTCGTCAAGGGAACGACTTTCAGTGGTGTCAGCAATAAGGAAGAAGCTTATGCACAGATGACGCCAATCCAGAAGATCTCCCGTACACTCGGTGATGTCTTCGTACCGATTATCCCGGTACTGGTTGCAACCGGATTGTTCATGGGGCTGCGCGGAGCTGCACAGAGCCTGGGAATCCACTTTAGCGATAATCTGCTGCGCATGAGCCAGATCCTTACGGATACGGCGTTTGCATTCCTGCCGGCGCTGGTCTGCTGGTCCACGACGAAACGTTTCGGCGGGACGCCGGTTATCGGTATCGTTCTCGGACTCATGCTGGTTGCACCACAGCTGCCGAATGCCTATGCAATCGCTGGCGGCGAGGCACAGCCAATCCCGATGGATATCTTCGGACTGACGGTTCCGGTCGTCGGCTATCAGGGATCGGTACTGCCGGCACTGGTTCTGGGCATCTTTGCAGCGAAGCTGCAGAAATGGCTCAAGACATTCGTTCCGGATATCATCGACCTCATCGTTACTCCGTTCCTGACGCTGTTCGTTTCCATGCTGCTCGGCCTGCTCGTAGTTGGTCCGATCATGCATACGCTTGAGCTTGGCATCTTCGGTGCCGTCCAGGCATTCCTGCAGCTTCCAATGGGCATCGGCGGATTCATCGTCGGCGGCCTGCAACAGGTCATCGTCGTATTCGGTGTTCATCACGTGTTCAATGCGCTGGAAGTCCAGTTGCTGGCTACTACGGGTGTCGATCCGTTCAATGCGATCATCACTGGTGCTATCGTGGCTCAGGGTGGTGCTGCTGTGGCGGTTGCCCTGAAGACCAAGGATCCGAAGAAACGCGCCCTCTATATTTCCTCGGCAGTTCCGGCGTTCCTGGGCATCACGGAGCCGGCAATCTTCGGTATCAACCTTCGTTTCATGAAGCCGTTCCTTTATGCGCTGGTCGGCGGTGCCTGCGCTGGCGGTGTGGCCAGTATCATGCACCTGGCTGGTACTGGTATGGGTATCACGGTTTTACCGGGAACGCTCTTGTATCTGGACCACCTTTTGGAGTATATTATAGTTAACGCCATTGGCTTTGGCATTGCTTTTGCCCTGACGTTCACGCTGTTCAAACCGGAAGAATAATCTATGGTTAACGGCCTCCCCGGGACGGGGAGGCTTAATTTCATAACAGGAAGGAGAATCAATATGGAAACGTTCGATACCAAGGCCATTCATGGGCGATTGGCAGGAAGTTATCCGATGCAGCATCGCTGGCATAATCGGTTTCATCTGGAGATGCCGTTTGGGCTCATCAACGATCCAAACGGGCTGGCATACTTCAATGGCACCTATCATATCTTCTATCAGTGGAATCCGCTGGGTTGTGAGCACAAAAACAAGAGCTGGGCTCATACGGTGACGCGGGATTTCATTCATTATACACTGCCGGAACTTTCAATGTGGCCGGATGACGTACATGATAAAGACGGCTGCTATTCGGGCTGTGGTACCGTTGATAACGGTGACTTGAGGGTTCTCTATACCTGTAACCGCAAGGAAGGCGATGTTCGCATTCCGGCGCAGCGTTTTGGCACGCTGCAGTCTGATGGTACAGTCAGGAAAGAAGAGATCATCATCCCGGATCACCCGGCAGGCATTACAGGACATTTTCGCGATCCGTATATCTTCACCCGGCATGGGCATCGCTATATTGTCCTGGGAGCTCAGCGGGCAGAGGATGAGAAGGGAACGGTTCTGATCTACGGGGAGCAGGCTGATGGCTGGCATAATCTGGGCGAGGTTCAAACGCGCCTGGGGGATTTTGGCTATATGTGGGAGTGTCCGAACCTCCTGCAGTTCGGCAGCTATGATGTGCTGATGTTCTGCCCACAGGGGCTTCCTGAACGCGAATTCGATCGTCAGAATATCTATCAGTCCGGGTATATCGCCGGTCATCTGTCGCTTGACAGCATGGATATGGTCCAGCATACGAAGTTCCAGGAACTTGATCATGGATTTGACTTTTATGCACCGCAAACGTTCGAACATGAGGGCCGTCATATCCTGATCGGCTGGATGGGAATGCCGGACAAAGATGATGAGTATCCGACGAAAGAAAAGGGCTGGATGTACAGCCTGACCATGCCGCGGGAACTGCGGCTGCGGCAGGGGCATATCTATTCCCGTCCGGTTCGTGAAATGCGCGATCTGCGTGTTCAGGAAACGGCTGTGGAAATAGAAGATACGTCGGTTAAGGAACTGGTGCGGCCTTTGTTCCAGGGGGCGGAGATTCTGCTGAATATTGAGTTCGGCGAAGCAAGAAAAGTCATGCTGACGCTGGCTTTCGGTCTGGAGCAGGTCGTTTTTGCCTATGACCGCGACGATCAGGTCATGACGATTGACCGCAATGGCATGCATAAAGGTGGCCGCGGCATTCGGCGTTTCAAGCTGTTTGCCGATACGCAGCTGTCCCTGGAGCTGTTCGTGGACCGCAGCGCGATTGAGGTCTTTTTCCAGCATGGAGAAGAGGCTGCCAGCCTGCTGGTGTTCCCTGAGAAGAATATCCTGCCGGAACTGCGTCTGACGGCTGCAGAACCCCTGGACGGAGTCAATGGGACCATCTGGTCGCTTGATTCCTTTAAGTATCAGGCTGACTGCTGACGGCACATATAAATAAGCCCCTGAAATCTAACGGTTTCAGGGGCTTATTTATGTCAGAAAACGGCTGGGGAAGCCGCACGTCAGTTGTTTACTGCGCGATCTTCGTGAGAATCCGTCAACGGAATCCGCCGGATACGATCGAAGGGGATTGAATCGAACGAATAGCGGATATCAAGATACGTATCAGAACGAGTAAAAATGATTTTTTTCAAAGTGAATTTACTCGATTTCCTGATTCGATTAATATAATACTGCGCATCTTCCGCAGAAAACGGACCATTTGCGATGATAACGCGGACGTTATCGACAAACAAGGGAAACACCTCCAACAAACTTGCCTATACCAGCAGCTGATCTTAAAAAGGATTGGGGATCCAAGGGGAAAGATCAGGCTGGAGCGTTATTCTTGTTGTTAGCGAAGGGAAGAATAGAGTATATCCTTTAACAACTTAGTTAGCATTATACTATATTTTTGAGACACTGTGAAGTTGCAAATGATACCGCTTACCCTAAAAGTCCCGCATTTTGTGGAATTATTCCCAGCGGATAACGTTTACTGCTACTTTTTCGAGCCTTTTCCCGCTTTTTTAATGATTTTCACGAGCACAGTCCGTTAAAGTCATCAAGATCCCATAACATTCCGTCAGCAAATGAAGTGTCTCAGATGAAGTACATCAGGCTGTCGGTGTCTTTCTCGGCCTCGATGGCGGTGAGGATATCATCAAGTGAAACAGATGATAACGTATCTTTGATCTGATCATCCAACGGAGTGAAGACCTTCGCGGCCAGTGCCCGGTCAAGGGCGGGCATCTTCTCGGCTGCTGGTGAAACCTTTTCCATCAGTGAAAGCTCGATTGAGGAGAGAATGTCATAGGCGCTGATCTCACGCGGTTCACGGGCCAGCTGATAGCCTCCCTGGCTGCCTTTGATGGAATTGACGAGCTGAGCGCGCTTCAGCAGGGAAAAGACCTGTTCCAGATAGATTTTCGAAATTCCCAGTTTTTCAGAGATGCTGATGATTGTGATTGGTGCGCCGGATGCGAAGTTCCTGGCGAGATAAGTCATAGCAGCGAGTCCGTAGCGGCCTTTAGCAGAAATTTTCATGGTGAATCTCCGTCCTTTTTACTATATATCATACAATTACTATATGTCATTCTTGCATGGTATAGTTTAGTCAAAAAGGGGGGAAAAGTCAATGTCATATTTTGCAGGCAGTGGGAATAGGAGCTGCCTGGCATCTATTATATGGCTGTATAAGGTGAGACGGTGAGTTATATAAAGCGGAATATTCAAAAAATGATTGACAAATAAAGCGGGAATCACCTATAATACAAGCAAAAGGATATTGGTTGGTATAAAGGGCAGACAATGGCGTCACGGTTCGTGAGCGTACGAGTCTGCTTATTTTTGGTTGGATGAGGCTATCATAATTATATATTGAGGAATGGAGTGAGTACCATGGCAGAAACGAAAAATTCTTTTTTCAAACAGTATGGGTTGCTGATTGCAACGATTGTACTCGTGGTTATCTTCCTGCTGCCAACGCCTGCAGGTCTTACGACAGCGGGGCATCGTATGCTGGGAATCCTGATCTTTGCTGTTATCGTGTGGATCAGTGAGACCGTGACCTATCCGGTCAGTGCTGCGGTCATTGCGACACTGATGCTCGTGTGCCTCGGCTTTTCGCCGGACCTCAAGGACCCAGCGAGGATGCTGGGGACAGCAGAGGCGGTCAAGATGACATTTGCCGGGATCAGCAGCAGCGGCACGGTTCTGGTTGGTGCTGCGTTATTCCTGGCAGCGGCAATGATGCATACCGGGCTGGATAAGCGGATTGCGCTGGTCATCCTGTCCAAGGTAGGTGCCCGCACGAACCGTATCCTGGCAGGAATGATTTTTGTAGGCTTTGTCCTGGCGTTCTTTGTTCCGAGTACGACGGCCCGGGTGGGATGTCTTGCACCAATCGTGCTGGGCATCATTGCGGCTTTTGGGCTGAAGCGCAGCAGCCGGTTTGCCGCATTGCTCATGATCGCAACCGTGCATGCGGCCAGTATCTGGAATATCGGTATCAAGACGGCTGCGGCGCAGAATATGGTAGCGATTGGCTTCATCGAGAAACAGCTTGGCAGTACCGTTACCTGGTTTGAATGGTTCGTGGCAGCGGCACCATATGCAGCAATCATGTCTGTGATCCTTTACTTTGTATGCATGAAGGTTTTGCCGCCGGAAATGATGGAGGTAGAGGGCGGCGATGCGGCGGTCCGCAAGGCGGTCAAGGAAATGGGGCCGATGACGGCGGCCGAGAAGAAACTGCTCGCGATTTCCTGTGGTCTGCTGCTGTTCTGGGTAACAGAGAAGATCCTGCACCCGATCGACACGACGACCACGACGATCATCGCCGTTACGCTCATGATGCTGCCTGGTATCGGCATCATGACCTGGAAGGAAGCACAGAGCCGGATTTCCTGGGGCACACTGCTGCTCTTCGGTATCGGGATCAGCATGGGTTCGGCGCTGCTGTCGACGAAGGCGGCAGCCTGGCTGGCCAATGAGATCTCGGTCGGTCTTGGACTGGCCGGGATGACCGTATTCCTGGTCTTTGCAATCCTGGCCTTGTTCCTGATCGTTATCCATATTGGTTTTGCCAGTGCGACGGCCGTGGCATCGTCCATGATCCCGATCGTCATTGCCATATTGCAGAGCCTGGGCATCGAGGGCCTGAATATCGTGAGCATCACGATGGTTCTGCAGTTTGTCGTAAGCTTTGGTTTTATCCTGCCGGTCAATTCCCCACAGGGAATCCTGGCCTTTGCGACGGATACCTTTACGGCCCGTGACTGCATTAAGGTAGGTTTGCCGCTCACCATCATCGGTTATCTGCTGTTATTGCTGTTTGCCCAGACGTATTGGCGGGCGCTGGGGATTTTCTGAGAAAATACGAGGATTGTGTAAATGGGAGGGGACCGTATCGGGACTCCTCCTTTTTGTTTCAGGAACTTTTATCGATACCTATTGACGTAGCGGCAGGGGTATGATAATATATAAACATATTAAACCTATTGAATATATATGTTTAGACAGATTATCAGATGGAGGCGTTTTAAGATGGGTAAGATTTATAACAGCGTTACAGAACTGATTGGCGGTACGCCGCTGCTGAAGGCGAATAATTTCATCAAGGCGAACGATCTCAAGGCAAATATTCTCGTGAAGCTGGAATATTTCAATCCGGCAGGATCGGTCAAGGACCGTATTGCCAAGGCGATGCTGGATCAGGCAGAAAAAGAAGGCCGTCTCACGAAGGATTCGGTCATCATCGAGCCGACGTCTGGTAATACGGGTATCGGACTGGCCAGTGTAGCTGCAGCCCGTGGTTATAAGGCTGTGCTCACGATGCCGGAGACGATGAGCATCGAGCGTCGCAATCTGCTCAAGGCTTATGGTGCGGAGATCGTACTGACGGATGGCTCCAAGGGGATGAAGGGCGCCATCGATAAGGCCGAAGAACTGGCAAAGGAGACGCCGCATGCGTTCATTCCGTCACAGTTCACGAATCAGGCCAATCCGGCTGCGCATGAAGCAACGACCGGACCAGAGATCTGGCAGGATGCAGATGGCAAAGTGGATGCGTTCATTGCCGGTGTTGGTACAGGTGGTACGCTGACCGGCGTCAGCCGTTATCTCAAGAAGCAGAACAAGCAGGTCCATGTCGTTGCGGTTGAGCCGGCTACCAGCCCGGTACTCTCAAAAGGGCAGGCAGGGCCGCATAAGATCCAGGGCATTGGCGCCGGCTTTGTTCCGGAAACACTGGATACGAAGACGTATGATGAAGTCCTGGCTATCGAGAATGAAGATGCCTTCAAGTATGGCCGTCAGTTCTCGCATGCAGAGGGAATCCTGGTCGGTATTTCCTCCGGTGCTGCTTTGGCAGCAGCCGTAGCTCTGGCCAAGCGTCCGGAGTTTGCCGGCAAGAATATTGTAGCGTTGCTGCCGGATACCGGCGATCGGTATCTGTCGACGGAGCTTTTTGCAGAATAAGATCGATTTAAGACAATAAAATCCGGCTGCCGTGACAGGCAGCCGGATTTTATTGTCTTATTCGGATAAGAGGTTCATATCCCTGTTTTATGCTATAATAAGGCAGAGACTATAGTTCATTTCAACGGAGAATGGGTCCAGGTGGGGGCCGCTTGCTAGGGCAGCCGGTTGGCTGGCGGAAGGGGAATCGCTGGTAAGATGTTCAGTAATTTTTTGGTAGCAGTCGGCGCGGTGGTGCCGCTGTTTTGTTTGATGTCTATTGGTGTGTTTGTCAAGCGTTCGAAACTCATGACGGATGAGGAACTGGTTCATACGAACCGTATGGTATTCAAGGTGTTCTTCTTCTGCATGATGTTCTATAACATCTACATCACGGATCTGGCCTCGACGGTGCGGCCGGGTCTGATGCTGTTCGGCGCAGCCGGGGTATTCTCGGTGTTCCTGGCCGCAACGGCGCTGATCTGTATTTTCGAGCCGTCGAACAAGCGCCGGGGCGCGATGAGCCAGGCCATATTCCGCAGTAATTTCGTGCTCATGGGCATCCCGCTGGTGGGCAATATCTTTGGCGAGGATCAGCTGGCGATACCGACGATGATGATTGCGGTTATCGTGCCAATCTATAATGTGCTGGCCGTATTCGTGCTGGAAACCTTCCGGGGCGGACACTGGGATCTGGGCGGCATCCTGCTGGGGGTATTGAAGAATCCGATGATCCTTGGCGCGATCGTGGCTGTGGTGTTCCGCCTGCTGGATATCCCGGTGCCCCGGCCGATACTGAAACCAATAGGTCAGGTAGCTGCAGCGACAACGCCGGTGGCACTGATCATCCTTGGTGCGTCATTTAAGGGCGGCAGCTTTCATGCGCATCTACCGCAGCTGATTGCCTGTACGCTCAGCCGCTTGCTGCTGGTGCCGGGAGTCATGCTGGGGCTGGCGGTCTATCTGGGGTTCCGGGGAATCGATCTCGTGACGCTGGTGGCTATCTTTGCAACGCCGTGTGCGGTGGCCAGCTTTGCTATGGCACAGCAGATGGACAGTGATGCGGACCTGGCCGGCAACTGTGTGGTCTATACCAGCGCTTTGTCCTGTTTCACGATCTTTGGCTGGGTATTCCTGCTGAAGACACTGGAATTGTTCTGAGTTTCACGGGCTCGTGGAATGTTCCAGGTTCCGGCGCAGCTGCAGGAGCATGCGTTGTTTCAGACGGGTGACGGCCTGATGTGTGACGTGGAGTCTGGCGGCAATTTCACATTGGGGGAGATCCAATAGGTAAAGCAGGACAATCAGTCGCTTTTCTTTGGCGGGCAGACAGCGGATGAGTTCGCGCAACAGCAACTGGCGGCTCACAATAGCCTCGGGGGAGGCTGTATCGGCTGTGGTGCCGCAATGCCCTTCCCAGAAATCCTGACCTTCGGTATCGCCGTCGGGATGGCAGGTGTGATTCCAGTCCTCACGGCGCTGGCGGAAGGCATTGTAGAGTGTCATGCGTATGCGCTGCTGCAGGAACGCGGCAAAATGGACGTTCCGGCCCGGATCATAGTCGTGGATTGCCTGCATAAAGGCCAGCGTGGCCAGGCTGCGCTCTTCTTCCAGTTGGTCCGGATTTCCCCGGAGGTGCCGGTGGGTCTCGTTGACCAGCAGTCCATGATAGAGTGTCCAGAGCTGCAGACATGCGGAATCGTTCCCTTGTGCGGCCAGACTGATGAGCTGAGCTTCGGCGTTTTTATCCAGGGTCCAGGTGATTGGTTGTTTCATGATTTGTCACTCCTTTGCTGTATGTGTTTATAGCATAACGGAGAACCGGCTTTTTGGCGAAGCGGTAGTGACGTGCCATTATAATAATATTTGGTTTTTTTCAGAGGATTCATGCTATAATTAAGCATGGACAAGGGGGAATACGATGCGATTGGAAGAAATTATCAACCAGCATATGAAGGAATTGAACGATACCGATCTGGTCATCTGGAAGTATATCCTGCAGCACCGTGTGGCTGCTCAGCATATCTCGATCCATGAACTGGCCAGGGCCTGCGCCGTGTCGAGTACGACGGTGGTGCGCTTCGCCCAGAAGCTCGGCTTCGATGGCTTTGGGGAGATGAAAGCCATCATGAAGATGGAAGAGCCGGAGCAGGCGCTTTATCAGACGGATGTATTGCAGGACCTGGGGAAGTTCTATGAGCAGACCTGGCATAAGCTGGTCAAGCGGAATTTTGACAGCGCAAGCCGGCTGATGCATGAGGCGAACCGTGTGTTTGCTTATGCGTCCGGCTATGTGCAGAGCAATGTGGTCCAGGAGCTCAAACGATTGTTTTTCTACGATAATGTTCTGATCTATGAGGTAGCGGGGCGGGAGGAATTCCGGTCTATTCTCGAGTCCATGACACCGGACGATCTGTTTATCTTTGTTTCTCTTTCGGGCGAATCACCGACTGTTACAGAGTTCGCTTCGGAACTGAGATTGAGGGACGTTCCGTTTATTTCCATCACGAAACTGCATGATAATACCCTGGCCAGTCTGTCTACGGTAAACCTGTATGTGTCTCCGGCTTCGTTCCGCCTGTATGAGAGCAGTGATGGTCGTCCGGCGTTCCAGTCGATGATGCCATATTTCCTGCTGGTAGAGACGTGGTATGTCAAATACCGGCTCTATGTGCAGCATCAGGAACCATGATGAGATTTGCTGGAATTTGTCCGTTTTACCATAGACGTATTACGCTTGTGTATCAAAGTACCGGAAATGTACCATAGTACATGCTGAGTGAATGGTGCCCAGATGTCGCGAAACTATTGCGTTCACGGCATCTGGGCACTATTATGTAATTAAGATATCTTACAGAAACTTGAGCAGGATGCAAAGAGATTCCTGAAAAGAGAAGCCAGGCAATTATCTGAACAAGTTATCTAAAAACAATCCTGAGACAATCGGGAATGGAGGTAATGAAAATGTCTTTGAAAAAAGATTGTATCATGCAGGAGATGCAGCGGTTTGGCGGTGCAATGTATACGCCGGTCATTCTGTTCGCATTTTTCGGTTTGACGGTTGCACTTTCCATCGTATGTAAGAACCCTGGAATTATCGGTTCAATCGCAGACAAGGGAACAATCTGGTATGATTTCTGGTTTGTCGTGGAGCAGGGCGCCTGGACGGTGTTTGCTCAGATGCCGATCCTGTTTGCGATTGCCGTGCCAATCGGCTTTGCCAAGAAGGAACAGGCACGCTGTGCAATGGAATCCTTCGTCATCTATATGTGCTTCAACTATTTCATTTCCGGTTTCCTTACCCTGCACGGCAGCGCTTTCGGCGTGGACTACAGTCAGGCTGCTGGTGCCGGAACAGGACTGGCAATGATTGCCAACATTAAGACGCTCGATATGGGTATGCTCGGGGCAATCTTTATCGCTTGTGTAACCGCTGCGCTGCACAACCGGTTCTATGATACAGAAGTTCCTGACTGGCTGGGTATTTTCAAGGGACCTGCGTTTGTTGTAGCAGTTGGCTTTGCCTGTCATGATTCCTATTGCACTGGTATTCTGCTTTGTATGGCCGGTTATCCAGCATGCAATCATGCAGTTCCAGGATTTCCTCAAGACCAGTGGTATCGTCGGGGTATGGGCCTATACGTTCTCCGAGCGCATCCTGCTGCCGGCAGGCCTGCATCATTTCATCTATCTGCCGTTTATCTTCGGACCAGCTGTCTGCGATGGCGGTATTCAGGCTTACTGGCTGCAGCACCTCAATGATTTCGCTACCAGTGCACACAGTCTGAAAGAGATGTTCCCAGAAGGCGGCTTTGCCCTCCATGGCAGTGCTAAGGTATTTGGACTTCCGGGTGCCGCACTTGCTATGTATATGTGCGCTAAGACATCAAAACGGAAAAAAACGGCAGCATTGCTGATTCCGGCTACGATTACGGCTATGCTCTGCGGCATCACGGAGCCAATCGAATTCACCTTCCTCTTCATTGCACCGCTTCTTTATGTTGTGCATGCAATCCTTGCGGCTACGCTGTCGGCAACACTCTATTTCTTTGGACTGTCCGGCAACTTTGGCGGTGGTCTGATCGACTGCTTCGTGCAGAACTGGATTCCGTTGTTCCCGTATCATGCAGGTACTTACATCATGCAGATCTGCATCGGTCTCTGCTTCACGGCGATCTACTTCTTCGTATTCCGTTGGCTGATTCTGCGGAACGACTATAAGACGCCGGGCCGTACGGACGATGATGAGGAAGATAAGCTTTTCTCCAAAGCAGAGTATAAAGCAAAGAAAGAAATGGAAAGCGCTGGTCTTGGCAACAATCCGCAGGCGCTGAAGGCGAAAGTATTCCTTGACTGCCTCGGTGGACCTCAGAACATCAAAGAAGTTACGAACTGTGCAACGCGTCTGCGTGTCACGGTTGCTGATCCGGATAAAGTCGCTTCTAGTGGCAAATTCACAAAGGCTGGCGCATTCGGACTGGTGAAGAACGGCCATGCCGTTCAGGTTATCGTTGGTCTCTCGGTTCCGCAGGTCCGTGGTCATTTCGATGCACTGCTGCGTGGTGAGATTGCAACGAGTGCTGCTGATCAGGTTGTGAACCATCAGGAAGCGGCAGACAAGAGCCTCGCGATGAAGCTCAATGCCTGCGTGTCCGGCAAGCTCATTGATATGAGTGAAGTCAAGGACGATATGTTCTCGAAGAAAATGATGGGCGATGGCGTTGCCATCAATCCGAGTGGCGATACCGTAGTAGCTCCGGCTGACGCTGAAGTCACGATGGTTATGGAAGAATCCCTGCATGCGATTGGACTGCGTATGAATAACGGTGTTGAACTTTTGATTCACATCGGCATCGATACGGTCAAGCTTGAGGGCGAAGGATTCAGTCTGTTCACGAAAGCTGGCGAAAAAGTTACGGCTGGCACGCCGCTGATCCAGTTCAACAGCAGTATTATCAAGAATGCCGGCTACAAAGATACGGTCATCATGGCAATCACGAATTCTGCGGAATATCCACAGATGAAGAAGGCTGCAGATGGTGATGTTGATGGCGGCAATACACCCGTAATGATGTTTTAACAAAAAGGACGATTCACGATGAACACTTTGAAATGGTGGCAGAAGACCGTGGTCTACCAGATCTATCCGAAAAGCTTTCAGGATACGACTGGCAGTGGGCAGGGGGATATCCCTGGCATCACTACGAAGCTCGACTACCTCAAGACTCTGGGAGTGGGAGCGGTATGGCTCACTCCAGTTTATCCATCCCCTATGGTAGACAATGGCTATGATATCGCAGACTATACAGGAATTGACCCCTCCTATGGGACAATGGCCGATATGGAAAAGCTGATTGCGGAAGCAAAAAAGCGTGACATCCGAATCGTCATGGATCTGGTTTATAATCATAGTTCTGATCAGCATGCCTGGTTCCAGGAGTCGAAAGGCTCCCGGGACAATGGCAAGGCTGACTGGTATATCTGGCGGGATGCCAGGGCGGATGGTTCTGCCCCGACAAACTGGCGCGGTATCTTTGGTGGCAGCGCCTGGACCTGGTGCGAGGAGCGACAGCAGTATTATCTGCACACCTTTGCAGCGGCTCAGCCTGACCTGAACTGGGCAAACCCGGCGGTAAGGCAGGCACTCTATCAGGCAGCCAATTTCTGGCTGGACAAGGGTGTTGGCGGCTTCCGGATTGATGCGATTACCTATATCCGCAAACCGGATGTTTTGCAGGATGGTCCGGCAGATGGGAAGGACGGCATGGCCAGCATCCATACGATGACTGCTGATACGCCGGGGATCCTTGACTATCTGCGGGAGTTCCAGCAGGAGGTATTCGCGGGCCGGGACATCTTTACGGTGGCTGAGGCGAATGGCGTCGGACCGGATGAATTGAAGGACTGGGTGGGCTCGCAGGGCGTATTTGATATGCTCTTCGAGTTCAGCCATATGAATCTGAACTTCCGTGACAATGAGGTCTGGTGTTATCCGAATCAGTGGAAACTAAGCGAGCTGAAAAAGGCTTTGTCGGCCAGTCAGGCAGCAACAGCCGCCGATGGCTGGTATCCGATTTTCTTTGAGAATCATGACCAGCCGCGTTCGGTGAACAAGTTCTTCCCCGAAGGGGCAGATCCGGAATTGGCTGCCAAGGCGTTAGGGACCCTGCTGCTTACCTTGCGGGGAACGCCATTCATCTATGAAGGGCAGGAACTTGGCTTTACGAATGTGGCCTGGGACAGCATTGACTGCTATGACGATATTTCCTCTCATGGGCAGTATGAATTTTCTTTGAAAGAAGGGTTCAGCCCGGAGCAGGCGCTTGGCTTTGTCCATCGTTTCAGCCGGGATAATGCCCGGACGCCGATGCAATGGTCAGATCATTATGAAGCTGGTTTCACAACCGGAAAATCATGGCTGCCAGTTCATTCAGACTATCCCCGATGTTGTGTCGAGAGCGAGGCGAAGGATGAAGAGTCTGTTCTGTCATACTATCGACAGTTGACCAGTCTCCGTTCTACAGATAAAATTGGCAAAGTATTGATTTATGGTGACTATCAGGAACGATTGGTTGAGAGTGAGCAGATTTATGCTTTCCGGCGTACGCTGGGAGTGCAGCATATCGATATAATGGTCAACTTCACATTGCAGGAAGTTGGTTTTGACACAGCAGGATTACAGGGAAGCAAGTATTTGGCAGGAAACTATCGAACACCCAAAAAAGGCTGCTTGCGTCCATTGGAGGCAGTGATATATTGGAATGAGACAGGGAGATGATCTTATGAAGGTTGCTGCCAGCGATTATGATGGCACCTTGTTTCGACAGAATAATATTTCTGAGGAAGACATTATAGGAATACACAAGTGGCGTGAGGCGGGACATCTATTTGGGGTTGTGACTGGTAGGGACTACGGTATGCTGGCGCCGCAGCTTCGGTACTATGGCATCAAATTTGATTATGCAGTATGCAATAATGGTGGTATTATCTGCCGCCAGGATGGGGGCGTTCTATGGCAAGCACGAATTGCTACAGCACTGCTCCAACAGATCCTTGAGATAGCGGGGGTACGGGAATCGCTGCATCTTGCCTTTTCTGCGGCTGACCGAACTTTCCTCTGTCATGAACGTGATGGTTCATGGATTACCCGGGAGGCAACCGCATGGAACTTCCCACTGGTTAAAATACAGGAAAGAGAAATCCCCTGGCTGCCACAGATTCATCAGGTTTCACTAGGGTATGAAGATTCGGCGAAGGCTGAAGCTGTGAGTGAGACGATTAATGTCCGTTATGGGCGGGATATCCACGCCTATCCCAATAGGGGCAGCGTGGATATCACACCCTACGGTATCAGTAAAAAGCAAGGTATCCAGCAAATGATTGAGCTGATGGGATGGCAGGATATAGTGATTTATGCAATCGGCGATGAGATCAATGACCTGCCCATGATCGAAGCCTTCGGCGGTTTTACCGTCGACACGGCGCGCGACGCCATCAAGGCAAAGGCCCGCGGGGTCTACGCCGGCGTCGGAGCCATGCTTGAGGCGAATATATAATCCCTTTTTTCATCCCTTTTTCGACTCCCTACATTAGTTGGTGCACAGCGCTCCTCTTTGCTGTGTGCCACCCCGAAAAATCCAGCGACGCGGGAAGGCTCCCGCCGCCGCTGTTGCGATAACATCCTTATGGATATGTGCAGAGGTTTTCCTATCGGAACATGGAAAGATGCGAAGACCTCTTCTCATATAAAAAGAATTGTGAGAATGTTTGTAAGCCGCAGACAATACTGCAAGGTTTGCAGACGAAAGGGAAAGGAAGTATCATCTATGAGACTCAACAAGAAAGCTCTGGCAATCCTCACGGGACTCACCCTCAGCGCAGGACTCGGCAGCACGGCTTTCGCAGCATCGGCGGACAGCTTCACCGATGTGCCGAAAGACCACTGGGCCTATCAGGCCCTCGACTACCTCGCTCAGGAAGGCGTCGTTGACGGCATGAGCGACAGCACCTTCCAGGGTGGCCGCACCATGACCCGCTACGAGATGGCCAGCATCGTCGCCAAGGCCATGCAGAAAAAAGACATCAGCTTCGGAGACAAAGCTGTACTGGACAAACTCTCCGCAGAATACGCCGGCGAACTCGACACCCTAAACAAAAAAGTCGACGCCAACACGAAAGCCATCAAAGACCTCAACGCCAAGACGGATAAGTTCAAGATTTGGGGTATGGCACGCGTGCAGGCCGGCGATGACAGCGGCCTGCAGAAGGAAAGCTCGCTGAAGGCAAGCGGCAATGATGCGTGGAAGAATCACTTCTATAACGGCGATTACAACGACCGTTTCTATATGGATCTCGAAGGACAGATGCAGGTTAATCCGCATGCTGTCGCCCGCTTTAGCATTGAGAAGAACGCACGTTATAACGATAAAGAATATCAGGTCAAGCAGAGAGTCATGATGGGCTCGACCGGCAAAGTCATTTCGACGTCTCCGTTCAATAATGGTCCTTCAAGCTGGAATAACGGCGGCTATGCTCTGCCGTTGCCGGTTTCTGGCGAGCTGCGCGATATGCCGGATATGGATACGAACCACAGCGGTGCGATCTCGAACATCTGGGTGGAGTCACAGCTTGGCCCGAAGCATGACTGGTACACGAACATCGGTCGTAAGTGGAACGGCATCGGCATGCAGAACCTCCTGCTTGGCGGCCAGGTCGATGGTATCGCGACGTACCATCCGATTGAGCATGGTCATGGCTGGTGGATGAGTGCCCAGTACTGGAAGTCTTCGTCCGATGCGACTCAGTATACGTTAGACTATACGCCGGTCGATGATAATGGCAATAAAGTGACTGATCTGTCGAAAGCTACTCAGTATCGTTACGATGGCTATACGGTGCATGCACGCCGTAATCCTATAAATGCAACCATTGACTTCTGGGGCCCCTTGGGCAAATATATGGATGCCAATATCGGTTATACTCGTGTCGTTGGGCATAAGTTTAAGCCGGATGACGGCTCGGGCCTTAAGGGTGATGGATATTGGTTTGACACATCGGGCTTCTTCAATGCTGACCTCGCTGTGAAGCTCTTCAAGGATTTCAAGGTGACAGGTTCTTATGTCAAGGCATTCACCAATGAAAAGAGTACGCTTGGGCATGGCGATCGTGATCTTGCTGTACGCCTTGATTATCGTGGCACGGATCTCAACAAGGTTGGTTCGTGGGGTCTCTATGCGAAATGGATGAACCTCGGTGCATTTGCTGACCTCGGCCATGATGATGAGTGGTCCACGCGTGAGCCGACCTACACGAACGGCGTACGCGGCTGGTACGTCGGCTTCAAATGCATACCGGCTCAAAATGTCGAGTGGGAGACGCTGTGGGCTCCGAACCTGAAGGAGAACTTCACGTATGGCAGCAATATGCAGGTTAAGCGCCATATCCTCCGTACCTGGCTCGACTTCCACTTCTAATCTGCTGACAGCAGCTTGAAGCATTCTCCCAAGCAACGCCCCCTCATCCGGGTTCGCTTTGCTCACCCACCTTCCCCCCCGAGGGGGAAGGCTTTTGGGAGAAGTATTGGTTATATAGGTAATAAGGAAGCTGTGAAAATCCGTTTTCACAGCTTCTAATCTATCATATAAAATTCCTTGTTGAAAGGAGATTTACAATGAATCGCAAGCAACTTTTAGGACGTGCCGTGGGCATGTCCCTGACTCTGAGCCTTCTGGCGGCGCCGTATGTGGCTCCGGCGGATGTTATGCCTGCGGCAGTCAGCTGGTCGGTCGCGGAGGCGGCTGAGTCGGTCGGTGCCGAGGATGTCGTGCTCGTCGGTACGGTGCAGACGAAGTTCGGCGCCGGTACGGACTGGGCGCCGGCGGACGGCAAGACGAAGATGAAGCCGGTCGGCAAAGGCATGTACGAGTACAAAGGCAAGCTGCCGAAGGGCAACTACGAGTACAAGATCGCCATCGGCGGCAGCTGGGGCGAGAACTACGGCGCGGACGGCGCGCGTGGCGGCGCCAATATGAAGCTGAAACTCACGGCTCCGGCCGAGGTCACCTTTACTTATGACAGCATCACGCACAAGACGACGGCGACCGTCGCCGGTGCGGCTGCAGCTCCGGCGGCAGCGAAGGAAGCCGAAGCTCCGCGCCCGGCCGGTGCAGTCCAGAAGGATGATGTCGTAATCGTCGGCACGGTGCAGACTCCGCTCGGTGCTGCGAAGGACTGGGATCCAGCGGATGCCAAGACGATCATGAAGCCGGACGGCAAGGGCCATCGCGTGATCACGGGCCTTATCAAGAAGGGCAACTATGACTTCAAGGTCGCCGTCGGCGGCTCGTGGGATCTGAACTACGGCAAGGACGGCCAGCCAAACGGCGGCAATATCGCCCTGCGCCTTGCGGCCGATCATAAGGTCACGTTCACTTACGACGAAAAGACGCATCAGATTTCCTACGACTACGAGGGCAAGGCGGCCGAGCAGGCCAAGTTCGCCAATGAGCGCGATGTCGTGCTTTGCGGCGATCTGCAGACCGTCGGCGGCGCCAGCGCGAAGTGGGCTCCGTCCGATATGGCGACGAAGATGACGCCGGCCGATCATGGCTTCTACACCTTTACGATCAAGAACCTGCCGGCCGGTACGTACAACTATAAGATTGCGATCAATGGCTCCTGGGCTGAGAACTACGGCCTGAACGGCATCGCCGACGGCGCGAACGTCGCTATGACGATCGATAAGCCGGAGACGGTCACGTTCTACTACAACGATAAGACGCACCGCATCGCGGACAGCCACAGCTACAAAATGCTCGCGAAGGACGAGCTGCCAGTGATCTCGGGCATCCCGGGAATCGCGGACGGCACGATGTACGATCTGATGCTGTCGAACCTGTACCAGACGAACGCAAAGGTCGCCGCCGGCGAATATACGGCCGTGATTTCGCAGAAGGGGCAGGCTCCGGTCTCGCAGAAGATTCATATCGCCAAGAACACGGATGTCGCGTTCTACTATGACGCCGTACATAAGCATATCATCGCGGACGACGGCAGCATCCGCGCCGACAAGGTCGTCCATGACAGCTGGAACAAGGACGAGCGCAGCCCGTGGGGCACGGTCTCCGAGGGGACGCCGGTCACGCTGAAGCTCAAAACCGGCGCCGGTGACGTCCAGACGGCGAAGCTCATGGTCACGAAAGCGGCCATGACGGCCAAGGGCGGCGACGAGTACAACCCGGACTATGACTCCGGCACGACGTCCTACTATGCGATGACGAAGGTCGGCACGAAGGACGGTCAGGATCTCTGGCAGGTTACCTTTACGCCGCAGACCTATGGCATCTATGGCTATAAATTCGTGCTCAACGACACGAAGGAGTATGGCGACGATACCAAGACGGGCGGTACGGGCGAGCTGAAACTGGCCGGCACGAAGTATTTCCAGGTCACCTGCTACAAGAAGGGCTATGAGACGCCACAGTGGGCGAAGGAAGCCGTCTGCTATCAGATTTTCCCGGATCGTTTCTTCGATGGGGATAAGAGCAACGACAATGCCCGCACGACGGCGCGCGGCAATCAGCCGGTGCAGCACCGCAGCTGGTCGACGCCGCCGGCCAACTCGGGCGCCGGTGCGCTGGACGGCGACAAGTGGGACTGCAACGATTTCTACGGCGGCGATCTGGCCGGCATCACGCAGAAGCTCGACTATCTGAAGGGCCTCGGCATCACGGCGATCTACGTCAACCCGATCTACGCGGCCTCCTCGAACCATCGCTACGATGCGCGTGACTACGGCTCCGTCGATCCGTTCCTCGGCAACTTCAACGATCTGTCGAAGCTCGCAGCCGAGATGAAGAAGCGCGGCATGCACCTCATCATGGACGGCGTGTACAACCACATCGGCGACGACTCCATCTATTTCGACCGCTATGGTAAATACAAGACGGTCGGCGCTTACGAGTATTGGAGCCGCATCTACGACCTCATGAACACGAAGAAGCTCACCGAGGCTCAGGCCAAGGTCGAAGCGAAGAAGCAGCTTGAGGCCGAAGGTCAGGTGTTCAGCCCGTGGCATTGGGAGAACTGGTTCGATATCAAGAACGTCAAGGCGAAAGATGAGATGGGCGAGAAGTACGCTTACCATGATTGGCAGAGCTTCTCGAGCCTCGCTCCGTTCCGCGACAAAGACTTCCCGGGCTACTCCGCGTCCACGCCGAAGCATACGGATCTCGGCGACTATCTGCTCTATGGCAGAGACGGCGAGAAGGGCGTTATCATGAAGTGGTTCGACTACGGTCTCTCCGGCTGGCGTCTCGATGTCGCCAAGGAAGTCCCGCCGGGATTCTGGGCCGATGTCCGCGACGAAGTGAAGTCCATCAAGACGCAGAGCGGCGATACACCGTTGCTGCTCGGCGAGATTTGGCAGGACGGCTCGCAGTTCTTCACGGGCGACTCGATGGACTCCGTCATGAACTACAAGCTTTCCGATACGCTGATGCACTTCGTCATGGGCGGCAAGGCGCAGGACAGCGACGACGTGCTCACGCAGCTGCGTCAGAACTATCCGAAGCAGGCGCTCTATAACCTCATGAACATCGTCGACTCGCACGACACGGCCCGCGCTATCTATGCTTATGGCGGCGGCAAAGACGGTGTCGTACAGGCACAGAAGACCGACTTTGACTATGCACTCGGCAAGGCGCGTCTGAAGATGGCTGCGGTATTCGAGCTCGGCTATCCGGGCATGCCGACCATCTACTACGGCGACGAGGCAGGCCAGTTCGGCTCGAAGGATCCGGACTGCCGCCGCACTTTCCCGTGGGGCAAAGAGGACAAGGATCTGCAGAACTTCTACAAGAAGGTTATCGCTGTCCGCAACAACAACAAGAACGTCTTTGCCCTCGGCGATCTCGATACGCTCACGGCCAAGGATAACATCTACGCTTACCAGCGCACCGCAGTCGACGGCTCCGGCAAGATCGGCGTCGTCGCGCTCAACAACGGCAAGGCTCAGCAGGTCACCATCCCGGTAAAAGCCGCCGATGGAACGGTTCTCAAAGACCAGATCTCCGGCGCCAAGGCCACTGTACAGGGCGGCAAAATCACCATCAGCATCGGCCAGAATCAGGCCCTGATGATGGTCAACGCCTAAGCAGAAAAAAGAATTCCATAACACAAAAGGCACTCCGCGCGGAGTGCCTTTTTGCTATGAACCCAACCCGATGAATTCTTCCCCTCATCCGGCAGCAGTCTCAGGGCACTTATGCCAGTGTTGGTGCAATGCTCGAGGCCAATATCTAAATAAAATCTCATATTGACGGAAAGCGTATTCATATATAGTAATCACGCCTGGTTTCCCATAAGCTGGACTATTCGGATACGAATGTTGGTCTTTATTCAGGAGCTAAGAACTGGTATGCAATTGATCTGAAAGTCAAGCCGGCTAAGGATGTCAGTGTCACAGGATCTTATGTGAAATCGGATGCAGACCTAAATCTTTGTAACTGGGTTGGTAAGGGGCATGCGGATAAAGATTACGCAGTTAAGATTGAGTACAAGGGGTACGGATCTCAATAAGGTTGGCAGCTATGGACTTTATGCGAAATGGGTAAATCACAGCTCGCGGGTCAGAGCCGGTACAACATCGTGCCTGGTCAGATCTTCCTGCCAACCACAGTAAATCGGCAGCTGATGGAGATCAGTGGGATTGCAATGATTTCTTTGGCGGCGATCTGGCTGGCATTACCCAGAAACTGGACTATCTTCAGAATCTGGGAGTGACGGCCATTTATGTGAATCCGCTAATGTCAGCTAGTTCGAACCATCGTTATGATTCCGTGGATTACGGTTCGCTCGATCCGTTCCTGGGCACGATGAAGGACTTTGACCTGCTGGTCACGGAGATGCACAAGCGTGGGATGCGCCTGATCATGGATGGTGTATTCAATCATATCGGCGACGACTCCATCTATTTCGACCGCTACAGCAAATACAAGACCGTCGGTGCCTATGAGTACTGGTCCCGCATCTATGATCTCATGAATACGAAGCACATGAAGGAAGATGCGGCCAAGGTCGAGGCGAAGAAACAGCTTGAGGCCGAGGGACAGGTATTCAGCCCGTATCATTGGGAGAACTGGTTCGAGATCAAGAACCAGAAGGGCACCGATGAGATGGGACCGAAATATATGTACCACGACTGGCAGGGCTACTCCAGCCTTGTGCCGTTCAAGGACGCCGACTATCCGGGCAGCGAAGCCGGCACGAAGACCTCGGACCTCGGCGACTACCTGCTCTATGGCAAGGATGCCGTCATCACGAAATGGTTCCGTGACGGACTGTCCGGCTGGCGGCTGGACGTAGCCAAAGAGGTGCCGCCGGGATTCTGGGCGGATATGCGTCAGGAAGTCAAGCAGATCAGACGAAACAGGGAGATGAGCCGCTGATCCTCGGCGAGATCTGGCAGGATGGCACGCAATTCCTGACTGGCGATGCCTTTGACTCCGTCATGAACTATAAGCTGTCCTTTGCGCTGGGCGACCTGTTCCTCGGCCGTGGCGATGCCAAGGCTGCCGATGATGAGCTCAAGGTGCTGCGCCAGAACTACCCGAAGGAAGCGCTCTATGACCTCATGAACATCGTTGACTCGCATGATACCGTCCGTGCCATCTACAAATTCGGCGGCGGCAAGGATACCGTAGCGCAGGCGACCCGCAAGGATTTCGACTATGCACTGGGAAAAGCCCGCATGAAACTGGCGGCGACCTTCCTCATGGGCTATCCGGGCATGCCGACCGTCTACTATGGCGATGAAGCCGGCCAGTATGGCAGCAGCGATCCGGACTGCCGCCGTACCTATCCGTGGGGGCATGAGGATCAGGACCTGATCGCGCATTATCAGAAGGTCATCAGCGTTCGCAACAGCCATAAGGCACTCTTTGCGCATGGTGATGTGAACACGCTCAAGGCCGAGGGCGACATCTACGCCTTTGCCCGTACGGCAGTTGACGGCAGCGGCCAGGCGGCTGTTGTAGCCCTGAACCGTGGCGCAGCGAAAGCGGTCGAACTGCCAGCCGGTCAGTTTGCTGACGGCACGGTCTTCACCGATCAGATCAGTGGCGCCCAGGCGACGGTCAGTGGCGGCAAGCTCACGCTGACCCTTGGCGAGAATCAGTCCATGATGCTGCTCAACGCGTGATGGTGGACAGAAACAGGAATCGTTGAGATGCAGGAAGGCTGCCGCATATGCGGCAGCCTTTCCTGCGTACCAAAATTCGTAAAATGTACTTTGTAACGCATGACGGGCAATGGGCCTGAATCCCTTGAAACTATTGAGCTCACGGCCTGTTCATGATAGCATGGAATCTGTAAGGAAGAGTTGTTGAAAAGACAAATGTTGCATATTTTTGCAGCAGTTGTCAGTCAGATAAAACAGGAGGCAACACATATGCAGGACAAGAAATTTTCCGTTGTAATCGCTGGCGGCGGCAGCACGTTCACGCCGGGCATCGTCATGATGCTGCTGGCCCATCAGGACCGGTTCCCGCTTCGCAAGCTGAAATTCTACGATAACGATCCGGACCGGCAGAAGATCGTCGCTGATGCGATGGCAATCGTCATGAAGGAACGTGCACCGCAGATCGAGTTCGAGGCTACGACCGATCCGGAGACGGCATTTACCGATATCGACTTCGTCATGGCGCATATCCGCGTCGGCAAGTATGCAATGCGTGAGAAAGACGAGAAGATCCCACTCAAGTATGGCGTGCTTGGCCAGGAGACCTGCGGGCCGGGTGGTCTTGCCTATGGCATGCGTTCCATCGGCGGCATCGTGGAGATTGTCCACTTCATGGAGAAATACTCACCGAATGCCTGGATGCTGAACTACTCGAATCCGGCAGCCATCGTTGCCGAGGCAACCCGCCGCATCTGCCCGACCTCCAAGATCCTCAACATCTGCGATATGCCGATCGACATCGAGGGCAAGATGGCGCAGATCGCTGGTCTCGAGTCCCTGCATGATATGGAATTCAAATACTATGGCCTGAATCATTTCGGCTGGTGGACGAGCATCAAGGACAAGGCAGGCAACGACCTGATGCCGAAGATCCGCGACTATGTCTGGAAGCATGGCTACAACATGCAGTACATCCAGGGCGATGCCGGTGTACAGCATGTCGATCCGAGCTGGGTCGTAACCTTCGAGATGGCCAAGGAATTCGCGCCGCTCGATCCGGATACGCTGCCGAACACCTACCTCAAGTACTATCTGTGCCAGGATGAAGTGGTCAAGCACTCCAATCCGGCTCATACGCGGGCGAATGAAGTCATGGAAGGCCGCGAAAAGAATGTCTT
>JAKVOG010000020.1 GCA_022482925.1 Selenomonas sp.
AGCAACCTTCATTATGTTGCCCTGGATGAAGCGGGGCGGATCGACCGTATCTTCGTGCGCAGTGCTTCCTATCCGAAACTGGCCGGCGCTGACCATTGCCGTGCAGGGCGACATCATCCCGGACTTCCCGCTCATCAATAAGAGTTTTGAGCTCTGTTATGCCTGCCTGGACCGCTGATAGGAGAGACGTATGTTTAAAGTAATTCAAAGGATACTCAAAGATAAGATCGCGACGGAGCCGGTCTGCCTGACGGGCAGTGCGCGTTTCCGCGGCCGACTCGATGGGAAATGTCCGGAGCAGCTGACGGCAGTCTGCGCCGGGGCCTGTCCGGTGCAGGCCTTTCAGCCGGATGCTTCATTGGCTGAGGGCTATCGGATTGATTACCGCCGCTGCCTCTTCTGCGGGCGCTGTGTTGAGGCCGCTTCAAAGGCAGCAGCAGATGAGGCTGGGCTGCTGCATCATTCACAGGAAGATACGATGCCCTTTCTGATCGAGTCAGCGCAGGAAGCCACGGCGGCCGTGATTCCGTCAGAAACTGGGGCGGTCTTTGCACGTCCGTCATCTGGATGCCGGTTCCTGCAATGCCTGTGATTTTGAGATGGGGGCGATGTCGAATCCGGTATATGATCTGCATCGCTATGGCATCCACTTCGATGCTTCACCGCGCCATGCAGATCTGCTGATGGTTACGGGGACGGTTACCCGTAATCTGGAGCAGGCACTCCGGATGGCCTATGAGGCGATGCCGGAACCGCGGCTCGTCATGGCCTGCGGAGCCTGTGCAGCCGGCGGCGAGACCTATGGCAGCAGTTACGCAATCGTCGGTGCAGCGGACAAGGTCGTGCCGGTCGATCTCTATGTGCCGGGGTGTCCACCACGGCCATCGGCGATGATGGCCGGACTGCTGGCTGCGGCTGATATGCTGGCTGAGAAGCTGTAGGAATCGGAAGAGTTCTCCTTCATTTGACGAGAAACTTCTGCTTGTGATAAAGTAAGGAAAGTACGGTTTATCGTATAGATATATTAGAAGAATAAAGTCTGGTAATCTCGAGAGGTGGTTTTATTGAAGAAACGAATACTCCTTTCTATGGCAGTTACCCTTATCTTTGTATGTATCTGTTCAGTGGCTATGGCTGCGTCCATCCTGGTCAGGGATGGATCGCGTGGTGCGCCTGTACGACGGGTGCAGAGTCTGCTGATCGACCAGGGCTATCTTACCGGGGAAGCAGATGGAGTCTGTGGCCCGCATACGGTAGCAGCAATCCGGAAGTTCCAGGCCGCTAACGGGCTGGATGTCGATGGGGTCTGTGGGAATGGAACCTATCAGGTGCTCAGTGGCGGGGAGACGTATGTGCCGGACGGGGAATCGTCGGATGTCTCCAGCAATAGCCGGGACAATAGCCGGGTACTTTTTGTGTCGGCTACGGCTTATAGTGCACAGGATCCTGGTAATTCGACCCATACCGCTGCCGGGACCTTGGTACGCCACGGCGTGATTGCGGTGGATCCGAATGTCATCCCGATGGGGACGCGCGTATTCATTCCGGGCTATGGCGAGGCTGTAGCGGAAGATACGGGTGGCTCGATCAAGGGCAATCATATCGATATTGCCTTTGACACGCATAAAGAGGCCCTGACATTCGGGCGAAAGAATCTGGAAGTATATATTATGGAGTGATCCCCTGAAGCTGCCGTGCTTATGGCAGCTTTCTTTTTGTCCTGCCCTGTGACGGATATCCGTGCGGTCTGGCAGCAGATTTTCGTGAAGTTTGTGAAGACCTATGGTACAATGGAGAAAAACATTTAGGATAAGGGTGAAATAATGGAATTATTGGATCTGCAGACGTTAGGATTCCTGCTCTTCTTTGGCTTTATGGCCTCATTCATCGATTCGGTTGTTGGCGGTGGCGGTCTGATCTCGATTCCGGCTTTGATGTGGACGGGTCTGCCGCCAATCACGGTACTGGGAACGAATAAGGCGGCGCAGGTCATGGGGGCATTTACGAGCTTTGTGACGTTCGTGCGGTCTGGCAAGGTGGATGCCTGGCTGATCCGCCGGCTGTTTCCCCTATCGTTGATCGGTTCGGGTATTGGTGTGCTTACGGTTCGCCAGATTCCTTCGGAGATGCTGCGGCCGCTGGTCGTAGTCATGCTGATCCTGGTACTGGTTTATAGCATCCTGAAGAAGGACTGGGGAAAGGAAAGCACGTATCAGGGAATGTCGAAGCGGCTGCTGCTCCTGTCGGGCACGGTGGCCTTCGCCTTTGGTTTCTACGATGGATTCTTCGGGCCGGGGACCGGTTCATTCCTGTTGTTCGCGTTCCTGATGGTCGGCTTTGATTTCCTCGGGGCGGCTGCCAATGCGCGGGCACTAAATTTTGCCAGCAATATATCGGCATCCATTCTGTTCACGTATTTCGGTGCGGTAAATTTTCGTATGCAATCCCTATGGGGCTGGCTATGATTGTTGGCGCCTGGTGCGGTGCCCATATGGCATTATCAAAGGGAGCCGGCTATGTACGGCCACTGTTCATCATCATGACGACGATCCTGATCGGCAAGCAGCTGATGGATCTGTTCCGGTAAGGCGTATAGGATTTCGGGAGGAACGTTTTGGCGAAAATACCTGAGTATATGACTTATGAGTATCTGCGCAGCTTGCGCATGAATCACGCAGCCTGGCGGCTTTTGACCGCAGATCAGGCTGCGTTTATTGTGGCGTTCTTCTATCGCGCCTTCATTGCCGGGAAGCGGCGCGGTATAGAGGCGCAGGAACTGCTGGAACAGCTGGATATGTTCCTTTATGATGCCCAGCAGCAGGCGGACGGGGAAACCTTTGGGCGTTCGCCGCAGGATTATCTGGAGATCTGGTCGGACAGCGATCATGGCTGGCTGCGCAAATATGAGTACCATAATGACTGGTACTATGACCTCACGGCTCCGGCACAGAAGGCTGTGGAATGGCTGTACGGACTGCATAAGCAGTCCTTTGTCGGTACCGAGTCACGGCTGCGTACGGTATTTGACCTGCTGCATGAGATTGCCCGGGAAACCGATACCGAGGCTGCGCACCGGGTGGCCTGGCTGGAGAATCAGCAGGCAAAGATTGAGCAGGAACTGGCTGAGATCCGCGCGAGCGGCGTGGTGAAGCCACGCCTGGATGAGGTGCAGGTCAAGGAGCGTTTCCTGCAGGCTGAGGATACGGCGACGGCTATCCTGGCAGACTTCCGCGAAGTCGAGGAGAATTTCCGGGAGCTTACGCGCCAGGTACAGGATGATGTGGTGAAATGGACGCGCGGCAAGGGCGAACTGCTGGAGAAGATATTCAACGAGAGCGATATCATCCGCAAGTCGGAGCAGGGTCGGAGCTTCATGGCGTTCTGGCGCTTCCTGATGCGTTCGCAGCAGCAGGAGGATTTCCGTGAGACACTGGAACAGGTCGCCAAGGCTGAGCCGGTCCGGGAACTGCTGAACGACCATCCGCTGGCGGCCATAAACCGGGAATGGGTCCGGGCGGCGGCTTCGGTCCAGCAGACGCTGGGCCAGCTTTCGGCGCAGATCCGCCGCTATGTGGATGAAGATTATCTGCGCGAGGAGCGTACGATGTATCAGCTGATCCAGCGGATCGAGGCCCGGGCGGTCGAGGTGCGCGATCATGCGCCGGGTGAGGGCTTCATGACGATCGATGCGTCATCGCCGGCCGTGACCATGCCAATGGAACGCCGGCTGTATGCACCGCCGAAGAAGACGAAGCTTGTGAGTCCGGAGCTGACGGCTGGTGATGGCAGTGATGGTGAGCTGACGGCATTGTTCGATCAGGTATTCATTGATCCGGACAAGCTGCGGCCGAATGTGGCCGGCGTACTGGCCGGCCGGCCATCGGTATCGCTGGCTGAGGTGCTGGCAGTACATCCCCTGCAGCAGGGGCTTTCTGAGCTGATGGGGTATCTGGTACTTGCCAGCCGGCAGTCTGGTGATGGTGAGCAGGCTTTTGACAGCAGTCAGCTGGAGCATATCTTATTTGAACGGGATGGCCGTCAGCTGCTGGCGGTCTGTGATCAGGTGATTTTCCGACGGGAGGAGATGGAGTAATGGAGGATAGGGAACGTTTGGAGGCAGGCACCCGGGAACAGGCCCTGTCGCGGGCGGCAGTGGCACTCCTGAAGGGCATCGTGAGCCGGGGCCGGGATGAAGAGCTCTGGCAGGATATCCTGCATTCGCAGGCGGCGCTGAAGGATTATTTCGGCAAGATCGGGCTCGTGCTCATCCTGGATGAACTGGATGAATTTGCCTATCTGCGCCAGGATGAGCGCAGCGGCCTGCCACGCATCGTGTCGCGTTACCCGCTTAGCTTCGGGCTGTCGATGCTGCTCGTTCAGCTGCGCAAGGCCATGGGCGAATATGACCGGGCACAGGGAGAGTGCCGGCTGGTGCTGAGCTTTGAGGATATCGTACGGCGGATGGAACCCTTCCTGCCAGGTGGCGACGAATGAGATGAAGTTCCGTCAGTCGATCGAGCATCTGGTCAATGGAGCGCTGGGCATGGGCTTCCTGCGCAGGATCAAGGGCAAGGATACGGATTATGAGATCCGGCCGATGATCCGCAGTTTCGTGGATGCGCAGTGGCTGGATCAGTTTGACCAGAAACTGGCCGAGTATATCGAGCACGGGGAGAGACTCCATGCGGGCAAGGAGTCCGATGAGTCGGAAGCAGCGGGAAAGGAGGCGGTGATGGATGAACTTATTCGAGACAACGACTGAGCAGAACACCATTCCACTGGGCTTTCGGCTGCAGCGGCTGGAAGTCTACAACTGGGGAACATTTGACCGCAAGGTCTGGAGCCTTGATCTGCAGGGGGATACCTCACTGTTGACCGGCGATGTGGGCTCGGGTAAATCAACGCTTGTCGATGCCATCATCACCCTGCTGGTGCCGCCACGTAAAGTCACCTACAACAAGGCGGCCGATGCCAGTGCCAAGGAACGCAGCCTGGCCTCCTATGTGCGGGGCTACTATGGGCAGAAGCGCACCGAGAATGGCGGCGGCCGTCCGGAAGCGCTGCGCGACAAGGATCAGTACAGTGTCGTGCTGGGCGTATTCAGTGACCGCAATTTCGGGCGGACCGTGACGCTTGCGCAGGTATTCTGGTTCCCGGATGAGACGGTCGGGTATCCGAAGCGGTTCTATGTGCTGGCGCAGAAGACGCTGTCCATCACGGAGCGGTTCTCATCGATTGGCGGGGATATGCGGTTGTTCCGCAAGCAGCTCGAGAAGGATGCCTTCATTAAGACGTATGATGATTATCCGCAGTATGGTCATGAATTCCGCAAGATCTTTGGTATCCGGCAGGTGCAGGCAATGGACCTCTTCCAGCAGACCATCTCGATGAAGAAGGTGGATTCGCTGACCGGTTTCGTGCGCCAGAACATGCTTGAGGTACCGGATACGCAGCAGGAGGTGGAACTCATGCTGCGGCAGTATCATGATCTCGAGGCCGCTCATCAGGCGGTGCAGCGCGCACGGGAGCAGCAGAAACAGCTGGAACCGATCGAAGTCATGGGGAAAAACTATGCAGTGACCGTGTCCGGCCAGCGGGAAACGGAACAGATGCAGGAACTGGTCGGCAGCTGGTATGCGGAGAAATCCTACAAGGTCCGTGAGGGCATGCTGGCTCAGATCGAGCAGCGCACACAGGTGCTGGCTGAGGAAACGCAGGCTGGCAGCAAGGCACTGCAGGCCGTCCAGGAACAGCTGATGGCGGTGAAGATGGAGATGGCCCGCAATGGCGGGCAGCAGCTCGATGAGGTCCGGCACCGGCTGGAGACGAGACAGCAGGCGAAAGGACAATGTCAGGCTGTCCGTCAGCGGTATCAGGAGCAGATCGGGAAGCTGGATCTGACGATGCCGGCGACCGCAGGTGCTTTCGTGGATAATCAGCAGGCGATGGCGGATCAGGGACGCGCGATCGAGCATCAGCTGGAAGAGCTGGCACTTGATGCGGCTGATCTTGAAGCCAACCGCAAGGAGGCGGCCGCCGAGGAAAAGAAGCTGGCCGAGGAGATCGAGTCGCTGGCCAGCCGCAAATCCAATATTCCGAAGGTATTCATCAAGATCCGGGAGGATTTGTGTACCGGTTTGAATCTGGCTGAGAGCGAGATGCCGTTTGCCGGCGAGCTCATGGCCGTTCGTGAAGACGAGACGGAATGGGAGGGCGCGATTGAGCGTCTGCTGCGCGGTTTCGGTATATCGCTCCTGGTTCCGGAGGCCCACTATGGTGAGGTGGCTGACTGGATGGAGCACCACGATCTGGGCATCAAGCTGGTCTACTACCGGGTGCCGGATTATGTGGAAAAAGCGGATATGGCCAGTCTGCCTGATGATGCCGTAGCCGGCAAACTGGTCATCAAAGAGGATTCACCGTATTATGACTGGCTGGCCGGTGAGCTGGCAGCGCGTTTCCGGCACAGCTGCTGTGAGACGATGCAGCAGTTCCGGCAGGCAAAGTTTGCTCTGACCAAAGCCGGACAGGTCAAGATCAATGGCCGTCGTCATGAAAAGGACGACCGTCATCGCATCGATGACCGGCGTCAGTACGTGCTGGGCTTCTCGAACCTGCGGAAGATCCAGTCGCTGCGTGATGATCTCGAGGCGATGCAGGATGAGCAGAAATTCTTCCAGCAGAAACTGCGGCATAACAAAGAGGAGCAGCGAAAGCTGCGTCATCAGCAGGATGCCATCATGCTGGCCGGGCAGGTCGCGAGCTTCACAGAGCTGGATCTTGAGCCACTGGAGGCTGAGATCCAGCAGCTTCAGGCCAAAGTCGAGGATCTGCGGCAGAAGAACGATATCTACCGGAAACTGCAGGATGAAGAGCATGCCTTGAGCGGCCAGTTTGCGCTGCAGTCTGCGGCACTGGATAAGAAACGCGGGAGACTGGGCAAGCTCCAGGAGCGCGTGCGTGGAATCAAAGAGCTCATGACTGAGGACCTGGGACTGTTCAGTGAGACGGATCCGGAAGCCAGGGCGGCGGTCTATCCATTGCTGGAGCAGCATGCAGCCGAGGCACTGAAGGACCTCGGCGAGACGACATTCGTACAGGAGCAGCGTCAGAAGCAGCAGGCCATCTATACTCAGTGGCTGACCCATCGCAGCCAGCAGCAAGCCCGTACCCTGCAACGGCTCGGGGAGCAGCTGACCGAGGCCATGGCGGAGTATCGCCAGCGCTGGCCGGAGAGCAGCGCCGAGCTTCTGTGCAAGCCGGAGGCGGCACCCGATTATATGGCGGCTTTGGACCGGATACGGACCGATGATCTGCCAAAGTTCGAGGGCCGGTTCCGTGAGCTGCTGCGGGAGAATACGATCAATCAGATTGCCCTATTCCAGACGCATCTTGATGATGCCTGTCAGGAGATTGAGGACCGCATAGGCCTCATCAATCAGTCACTGGCGGAGATTGATTATAACGAGGGACGCTATATCCAGATCGAGTGCAGCCATGCGGTCAGCGATATGATCCAGCAGTTCCGGCGGGATCTCCGCTCCTGCACGGATGATGCACTGACCGGTGATAACGATGCGACGTACAGTGAGAACAAGTTCAAGCAGGTATCGGATCTCTTAGAGCGCCTGCAGGGGCGTCCGGGCAGTGCCGATGCGGATACCCGCTGGCGGGCTGAGGTCATCGATGTACGCAACTGGTATGTCTTTGCGGCCTCGGAGCGCTGGCGTCAGCCGGAACCGGATCAGGATGAGGAATATGAGCACTATACAGATTCCGGTGGCAAGTCAGGCGGTCAGAAGGAAAAGCTGGCCTATACAATTCTCGCGGCCAGCATCGTCTATAACTTCGGACTGGAGGGCAAACGATCCGGTGAGCAGTCCTTCCGCTTCGTGGTCATCGACGAGGCCTTCCTCAAGAGCTCGGATGAATCCGCACGTTTCGGACTGGAGCTGTTCCAGAAGCTGGATCTGCAGCTGCTCGTCGTAACGCCGCTCCTGAAGATTGCCACGATCGAGCCGTTCGTGCATCACGTCGGCTTTGTCTATCAGAAGGATGAGGAGCATCGTTCCTATCTGCGCAACCTCACAATCGAGGAACTCCAGACCGAGCGTGAGTCCTATCAGGCAGAAGCATAAAAAATAAATTAGGATTATGAAAAGGGATTTTTTCGGATATAGATGAAAGAATCCCTCTTTTTTACAATGAGAAAAGACTGGCTTGTATTTATTTTCTAAATAAACTTTTTAGTTCTAAGGTCCTATTTTTTGAGCAGTAAACGCTTGCTTTTTACGAAAAACCCCTGTAGAATGAGGCGCATGGAAAAGTTCTCAGGCTGTTTGCTCAGGAAGAGGGCAAGGAGTATGGGAGAGAAGAAAACAAAGATGTAAGGCAAAATGGAGTGGTCCGGTGGTTAATGGGAATGACGGTCGGGCCAACGTAGAAAGGTACGTGGGACAATGAGACTAAAAGACATTCGTATTGGGTACAAGATCTGGATTCTGGTGTTGGTTGGGCTGATCGGGATGGCTGCGTTGGGATTAACCGGCTATCGGGCGATGAGCAAGGCCAGCGATGATCTGGACAACATGTACAGCCACAAGCTTAAGGCAACACGGCAGCTGGGCAATGAGATCAACTATATGCGCATGATCCAGGTGCGCATTGTCAAACATATCCAGGATCCGAGTGATGCAGAGATCAAGGCTTCGATCAGTCAGGCCATGGACAGTTATGAGAAAACCTGGCCGGAGTATCGGGCCTTGGGCATTCAGGCACCACAGGCGGCTGCAGAGATCCCGAATGCCGAAAAGAATTGGGAAGGCTATAAGAAAGGCATCCAGGAGACCCAGCGGCTGGTTGATGCTGGCAAGCCACAGGAAGCCTGGACCTATTATAAGACCGTTGAGGCTGGTGTGACGCAGGATTTGCTGAAGAGTCTGGTGACGTTGCAGAAAGTGGCCGACGACAATGCAGATAAACTCAACGAAGAGGTCGTTGCCGGCAATGCCCGGCAGATGACGTTCATGATTGTCGTCGCAATCCTGTCGTTCCTGATCCTGCTTGGTTTGTCAACCTTCATCATCAAGGAGATCACGGGCAGCCTGAACAAGATGGTCCAGGCCTGCAATACCATGAAAGACGGCGATTTCCGCATGGTGGAGGATCCGACTGATCGTGGCGATGAGTTTGGCGCGATGGCCAATGCCATGCATCAGATGCGCGAGGAGCTCAATAATCTCATGCACAACGTCAGTGATTCATCGGAGCAGCTTGCCGCATCAGCTGAGGAGCTCACGGCATCATCCAACCAGGCAGCCCAGGCCTCCACGCAGGTTGCCCAGTCCGCTTCTGAGGTAGTCGAGTCGGTCGAGAATCAGCAGAAGGCTGTTATGGAGAGCAATGAGTCGGTTCAGCGCACGCAGGATTCGGCTACGGGGATCAAACAGGAGTCAGCCAAGGTGGCTGAGAACTCGGCTGCTGCGGCGGAACATGCGGACAAAGGGCAGCCAGGCAATCGATGCCTCGGTCAGCCAGATCAAGAATGTCGAGCAGACGGTCAATGAATCGGCTGTTGTGGTCGATCGTCTGGGCGAACGCTCCAAGGAAATTGGCGAAATCGTTGACACGATGTCGGCGATTCGCTGACCAGACGAATCTCCTGGCACTCAATGCGGCCATTGAGGCTGCCCGTGCCGGTGTGCATGGCCGTGGCTTTACGGTCGTAGCAGAAGAAGGTCGGCAAGCTGGCTCAGGAATCGCAGGAATCGGCCCAGAAGATCGCCAAGTTGATTCAGGTCATCCAGGCCGATACAGAGAGCGCGGTCGTATCCATGCGCTCTGGTCGTGAGGCTGTGGTTGAAGGTGTCCGCTCGGTTGAAGGCCTGCGGACGGTATTTGAGGATATCAATCGGCTGGTGGTTGATGTTTCCGGCCAGATCGACACGGTTACCGGATCAATCAACAGCATGGCAGCAGATACGACCTCAATCGCTGACGAGATGAATCAGATCAATAATTACAGTGGCAAGGTTGCTTCGGAGATGCAGGCGGTCTCGGCTGCGACCGAGGAACAGTCAGCCTCTGCCGAGGAAATCGCTGCCGCCAGTGATTCGCTGGCCAAACTGGCCCAGGATCAGCAGGAAGCTTTGTCGCATTTCCGTTTCTGATCGGTATAAGATAGAATATATTTTTAAGGACTGCCTGTTTCGGGCAGTCCTTTTTGTGATAGATTTCCTTGACATAGGGAGAGATTACTCTACAATAAAGTTAATGCAGGGCGCAGAAATGAAGCTGGCTGAAGAAGGAGAGATCGGATATGCTATACCCAATGAAACTGACCGCACCACTCAAGGATTATATCTGGGGAGGAACGCGGCTTAAAGATGAATATGGCAAAGAGACCAAGCTGGATAAAGTGGCTGAAAGCTGGGAGCTGTCCTGTCATGAGGCGGGGCAAAGTGTCATTGCCAATGGTGATGCCGCGGGACAGACACTGGCCGACTGGCTCAGGACGCAGGATAAATCTGTACTGGGCGCACATGCGGAGAAGTTCACCTATTTCCCTTTGCTGATCAAACTGATCGATGCCCGGGATAATCTGTCGGTGCAGGTCCATCCGGATAATGACTATGCCCTGCGTGTCGAGGGTGAATATGGCAAAACCGAGATGTGGTACATTGTGGACTGCGAGCCGGGGGCCAGTCTGCTGTATGGGTTCAGGGAGAAGATCTCGGAGGACGAGTTCCAGCGCCGCATTGCGGACAATACCCTGCTCGAGGTCTGCAACAAGGTTCCGGTCCATAAGGGTGATGTGTTCTTTATCGAGTCGGGCACGTTGCATGCCATCGGCGCGGGCATCCTGATCTGTGAGATCCAGCAGAATTCCAACACGACCTACCGGATCTATGACTATGGTCGTGTCGGCAAGGACGGCAAGCCACGGGAACTCCATGTGGCCAAGGCCCTTGACGTGACGAAACTCGATAAGCCGGTTCGCGGCACGAAACCGCAGGCGAAACTGGATATCTTTGCCTGTGCCGATGTAGAACTGCTGGCTTCCTGTGAATATTTCACGACGTATCATTTTGCGCTGAATGGCATGTGTCATCTGAAAGCCGGACAGAATTCCTTCCAGAGCATCACGGTGCTGTCGGGCAGCATGGAACTGGCGGCAGCCGGCGCGCGTCTGAGCCTGAAGAAGGGCGAATCCGTATTCCTGCCAGCCGGCATGGGACGCTATCAGGTTATTGGCCAGGCTGATTTTATCCTGAGTGAAGTATAATCGCAAACAAATTAGATATTGTATTTGCCAATATAAAATCCGATAAAATCGTTGAAAAAAGATTAAAAAAAACTTATAATAGACGTAAGAAATGGATGTACCTATAGCTAAATGGATTGAAGAACAACTCAAGGGAAAGTGAGGGATACGTTATGGGGATTTCAGGAATTGGTTCAGGCAGCAGCACATTGATGAGTTTTGTGCAGCTGAATCAGAATGTCAGCCGTACGGGTCAGCAGGCGAGCAAGCAGGTGACTGAGCAGACGGCTGCGATAACAGATGTATCGAACTTCGGGAATGAGACCAGGATTGGGACCAGTAAGTTCCAGCAGGGCAATAAACAGATCGTTCAGGAGGGCACCAGCAAGGCTGAGGCTATATCCTCCAAGGCGAAATCGTATTATGAGGTATCGAATTTCGGCAATGAGACCAGGGTTGGAACCAGCAAGTTCCAGCAGCAGCTCAAACAGATTGCTCAGCAGGGAGCGGAGAACATTGCTTCGGGCATGCAGAAGGTAAACAATGTTACGACGAACTCGGACTATGGCAATAGCCGGTTCCAGCAGGCAAATTCGAAGATCATGACTGCCCGTCAGCAGGCATCAGCTGCCTATACGCAGGCCGCTAATTACAAGCAGGCATCGGCTGGCCGCATGGTTGATTTTGCAGCCTGACACTACAATTTAATATAAGTCCACTGTTGATTCTTCGACAATGGCTTTTTTTTAACGTAACGATTGTTACCGATAGGGAATGCTTGTTACGTTATAATGAAGGCAATTAAACCGCCGAGGCGCGGACGATGGTGTTTTCGTAAAAAGGAGAGATTTACTTATGGAGAACAAAATGTTTTGCTTTCAGTGTCAGGAAACTGCCGGTTGCAAGGGGTGCACACAGATTGGTGTCTGCGGCAAGAAGCCGGAAATAGCAGCAATGCAGGACCTGCTGATCTATGTGACGAAGGGGCTGTCGGCTGTTACGACGCGTCTGCGTGCTGAGGGTAAGAAGGTTGCTGGCGAAGCCAATCATCTGGTTACGCTGAACCTGTTCATGACGATTACGAATGCCAATTTCGACCGTGCGGCAATCATCAAGCGTATTGAGCAGACGCTGACCACGAAGACGGAACTGATGGCAGAACTGAAGAACCGCGAGAATCTGCCGGAGGCAGCCCTTTGGAATGACACGGTTGATGGTTTTGATGCCAAGGCCGCCAAAGTTGGTGTTCTGGCTACTGAAAATGAAGACATCCGCAGCTTGCGTGAGCTCATCACCTATGGCCTCAAGGGCCTGGCCGCTTATCAGAAGCATGCCAATGTGCTGAGCTACGAGAACGAGGCGATTGATGCGTTCGTCCAGTCGGCACTGGCCAAGCTGCTTGATGACAGTCTGACGGGCGATGATCTGACGGCATTGACGCTGGAGACGGGTAAATGGGGCGTTGATGGCATGGCTCTGCTCGACAAAGCCAATACGGAGAGCTATGGTAATCCGGAACTCACGAAAGTTGATCTGGGCGTTCGCAAGAACCCGGGCATCCTGATCTCCGGTCACGATCTCAAAGACCTTGAGATGCTGCTGGAGCAGACCAGGGGAACGGGCGTCGATGTCTATACACATGGTGAGATGCTGCCGGCACATTACTATCCGAAGTTCAAGAGGTATGATAACTTTGCCGGCAACTATGGCAATGCCTGGTGGAAACAGAAAGAGGAGTTTGAGTCGTTCAATGGCCCGATCCTCATGACGACAAACTGTGTCGTTCCGCCGAAGGCGTCCTATCAGGATCGTCTGTTCACGACTGGAGCTACGGGTGTACCGGGCTGCCAGCATATCGTCGCAGCAGCTGATGGTACGAAGGATTTCCGTCCGGTCATCGAGCTGGCCAGGAAGTGCGCGGCTCCGACAGAGCTCGAGCAGGGGCAGATCGTGGGCGGCTTTGCGCATGAGCAGGTCTTTGCGGTAGCAGACAAGGTTGTTGAGGCCGTGAAATCCGGTGCAATCAAGAAGTTCGTTGTCATGGCTGGCTGCGATGGCCGTATGAAATCCCGTGAGTATTACACTGAGTTTGCCAAAGCACTGCCGAAGGATACGGTTATCCTGACAGCTGGCTGTGCGAAGTACAAATACATCAAGATGAACCTCGGCGATATCGGCGGCATCCCGCGTGTACTCGATGCCGGCCAGTGCAATGATTCCTACAGCCTGGCGCTGATTGCGCTCAAGCTCAAGGAAGTCTTCGGCCTCGACGATGTCAACGAGCTGCCGATCGCTTACAACATTGCCTGGTATGAGCAGAAAGCAGTCATTGTCCTGCTGGCTCTGCTGCACCTCGGTGTCAAGAACATCCATCTTGGACCGACGCTGCCGGCATTCCTGTCCCCGAACGTGGCCAAAGTTCTCGTCGAGAATTTCGGCATCGGCGGGATCACGACTGTTGAAGATGATATCAAGACGATGATCGGCTGATTCAGACTATAGAGAAATGATGAATATCCGGATGAAGTTCCAAAGCTTCATCCGGATATTTGTATGTTTGTCCAATGCAGGAGTCGCATAATGTTGGTAGAATAATTGTAATTTGATGTTGCAGATGCAACACCTATGCTGTTGCTTTAATGCTATAATGAAATTGTTTGAAATATGGAGAAGATTCACGTATTGGGGGATGAGAAAATGCAGCTTGTACATCTGGATCTGCAGGAGCTGCCGTTGTTCCGGGATATATCGGCTGCTGAAGTCGATCGGTTTATCGAGAATACCGGGGCGGTAATCAAGCGCTATGAGAGGGGAAGCCGGTTTCTGAAGGCTTATGAGGCGAACAGCAACATTGGGGTTATCGTTGAAGGCGAAGCCCAGGTCCTGTCAGAGGATCGCTTCGGAAATGAAGCCATCAGTCATAATCTGGAGCGGGGCGCCATGCTGGGGAGTACATCGGCTATTCTGCCGAAGGTGCCTTATACAACCAATATTGAGGCTTTGACGGATGTGCTGGTGCTCTGGGTGCCCTATCGGGCATTGCTGACGGCGGGGCCGAAGCTCGGGCGGACGCATGGCATTGTTATGAAGAATCTGCTGGAGGCGTTCTGCCGGAAAAATCTGCTGATGATGGAAAAGATCGAGCTGCTGTCCCAGAAGACTTTGCGGGAGCGGTTGATTCTCTATCTGCTGCAGCGGGAGCGGCGGCAGAATCGGGAGAAGGTTCATGTGCCGGGGCGCGTGCAGCTGGCCAAGGAACTGGAATGCAATCGCAGCGCACTGACCCGCGAGATCAGTGCCATGCGCGCTGAAGGGATGCTGGATTGTGGTGCGGACTGGATGCAACTGGACAAAGATAAGATCGGGTGATGGGAAATGATAACCATAGGCTTTACAGGGGTGGTGCAGACGTTTCATGGACGGCCGATATTCGGACCGCTCAATGAACGGCTGACGGCCGGGCAGATCACCGTGGTGACCGGGGAAAACGGCAGTGGCAAGTCGACGATGCTGAAGCTGGCCGGCCAGCTGCTGAGCCCGACTGAGGGGAAAGTCATTGCCCGGGATGGGGACCATGAGCTGGTACAGGCAGCTTTTCGCAGTCAGCTGGCGCTGGTCACGCCGGAGCTGAAATTCTATTCCCGGCTGACGGCCCGCGAGAATCTGCAGTTTCTGCTGGGACTGCGGGGGATTGAGCTGAAGGACGATGCGTTTTCGGCTTTGCTGGAGCGGGTCGGCCTGCGGGAAAAGGATATCCGTCAGACCTATACGGGGGAGTTCTCGACGGGGATGCGTCAGCGGTTGAAGCTGGCGGCACTCCTGGCTTCGGGCGCAGCGGTCTGGCTTCTGGATGAGCCTGGAGCCAACCTTGATGCGGCCGGCCGCGAGCTAGTCCTGCGGGAAGCCCGTCGGGGAGCTGCTGACGGCAAGCTGGTATTCTGGGCGACAAATGACAGCCGGGAGGAGGGCGCTGCTGATGCATGTATCCATCTTTCAAGGCATTAAACTGGTCTTTGGCAAGGAGCTGACAGCCGGGCTGCGGTTCCGGGCCGCCTGGGCCGCGATGTTCATGTTTGCCCTGACTACGCTGGCCTGTGTGAGCATGGCCATGCAGGGTGGTGGGCTCGACCCACGGCTGCTGGCTGCCCTGTTATGGGTGATCCTGTTCTTCGCTTCGATGGCCGGAGCTGATCGGGTCTTTGCGGATGAGGATACAGCGGGGACGCTGCTGGCATTGCAGGTATACGGACCGGCTCAGGCGGTGTTGCTGGGAAAGATGCTTTATACGTTTTTCCTGCTGCTGGTTCTGGCTGTGTTTATTACCCCGCTATTTCTGATGTTCATGGACTGTACGGTGACTGCACCGCTGGTTCTGGCCGGTACGATTTTCCTGGGAACCTGGGGGATTGCGGCGGCGGGAACATTGATTGCTGCGCTGACCACCGGGGCGAGCATCCATAGCGGACTATTCTCGATCCTGATGCTGCCGGTGATCCTGCCGGTATTCCTGCCGGCAATCTTCCTGACAACCGGGGCTTTCGGCGGCGATGTTCAGCTGTCCTATTTGGGCGGGATGGGAATCTATGACCTCATATTGACATTGGGGGCATCGGTCTTATTTGATTATTTATGGTTTGAAGAGTGATCTGTCTGTGACGGGATGGATATTAGGGGTGATACTTTGCTGCAGTTATTTATTGGAATCCTGACGATTGCTGTCCTGGGGGCGGTATTCCTGGTCGTGCCACCAGCGGAAGGGCTGGGCGATTATGTGCGGCTGGCGTTTTTTCATATTCCCGTGGCCTGGGTATCTGTGCTGGCCTTCCTGATGAGCGCCTGGTGGGCAGCGGCCTATCTGCGCAAGGGCAGTCAGCGGGTTGATGCCCTGAGTGCCGGCTCGGCAAAAATCGGGCTGATCTTTGTGCTGCTGGCGACAGTCAGTGGGGCAATCTTTTCGAAGATGACCTGGGGAGCTTACTGGAACTGGGATCCGCGGCAGACGACGATCTTCGTGCTGCTGCTCATCTATGGGGCGTATCTTACCCTGCGGTCTGCGATACCGGGGGCGGAGCGCCGGGCACGGGTGACGGCGGTGTATGCACTGTTCTCTTTTCTGACGGTACCATTCCTGGTATTCATCATTCCGCGCTTGTATTTTTCGCTGCATCCATCACCGGTCATCAATGGCAGTGGATCGATTGATATGGATCCTGTCATGCTGGCTGTGCTTTTAGCGGCTCTGCTCGATGCAACACTCATCTATTTCTGGCTGCTTTTCCGCGGTGTACGGCGGCAGTTGCCACCGGCCAAAAGACAGGAGGAATCCGCATGAACCGGAAGATATTATTAGGAGTCCTGGTGCTGGCCTTCATTGGTTATGCCGGCTGGAGTTTCATGGACTCGGTAACGCCTTATGTCGGCATTGCTGCGGCGCAGAAGGCAACGGGCAACGTGCAGGTCAAGGGACTGCTGGATCAGAAGGCGGAAGCCCCACATATGGAGGGGGACTATTTCGTCTTTACCCTGCAGGATGAGGATACGGGCGAAAGCATGCCGGTCCGCTATCACGGGACCAAGCCGGATCAGTTCGATGAAGCACATCATATCGTGGCGGTCGGTACCTTCCGGGATGGTGCGTTCCAATCGGATAAACTGCTCATTAAGTGCCCGTCGAAGTACGAGCAGCAAAAAGGGAAATAGGGGAGGAATCGCTTTTGTTCGGTACAATATTTTTAGCGATAACGCTGGCATTGGAACTGTGTGCCGTTTTGTGCTATGCAGTCCGGTCGGAAAAGATGATGCGCTGGGGGCGCGAGCTGACCGTGCTGTCCTTTCTGGGGGCAGCAGCAGCCAGTGTTTATCTCATGGTGCTGATCTTCAGCAATCGGTTCGATATCGCCTATGTGGCCAGCTATTCTTCGGCTGAGCTGCCGGCTATGTATAAGTTTTCGGCATTCTGGGCCGGTCAGCAGGGATCGTTCCTGCTCTGGCTGCTCATCCATGCACTGGCGGGGGTGGTCCTGGCGTTCCGTCAGCGGCTGATCCATGCTGGTCTGTCGGTTTATCTGGGCCTTCAGGCACTGCTGACCATTCTGGTCCTGGCCAAGAGCCCCTTTGTGCTGCAGGAAACGGCCGTACAGAATGGGGCGGGACTCAATCCGCTGCTGCAGGATCCCTGGATGGCGATTCATCCGCCGATCATCTTTGCCGGCTATGCCCTGCTGGCTGTACCTCTCGCCTATGCGGCCGGGGCGCTGCTCACGGGTCAGACGGCCAGGGAATGGCTGGATCGTGCCCGGAAGTGGGCCCTGACGGCCTGGGCTTTCCTGGGCGCCGGTATCTTTATTGGCGGCTACTGGGCTTATAAGGTACTGGGCTGGGGCGGATTCTGGGGCTGGGACCCGGTCGAGAACTCGTCGCTGGTACCCTGGCTGATTGCCGGGATATTCATCCATGTGCTCAGAGTGGCAAGGGTGCGTGAAGCAGCTTTGTCCATGGTTCATCTGGCAGCCATCTTTGCATTCTCGCTCGTGCTTTATGGCACGTTTTTGACCCGCAGCGGCATCCTGGGCGATTTTTCGGTGCATTCCTTTAGTGGATCGAGCATCGGCATGGCCATTGCCCTGGTTAATGCGCTGGTCCTGCTGGCCGGGCTGCTGCTGCTCATCGTAAGGGCGAAGCAGCTGCCGCAGGGAGAGATGTATCCGTCGTATGACAGCCGGGAATTCGTTGTGCTGCTCGGCTCGCTTATCCTGATGTTCATGGCGGCAATCGTATTCCTGGGTATGTCGATGCCGCTGCTGACACAGCTCAGCGGGAATCCGGCGGCAGTGGATACGTCATTCTATGTCCGTACGCTCATGCCACTGGCCATCGTGATGATGCTGTGCATCATCTATGCCTGCCTGCATACGTATGGCAGCCAGCAGCCGATCGCCTGACTGGAAGCCGCTGCTGGTATGTCTGCTGGTCGGGGGCGGTCTGGCCTGGTTGGCTGGCGTACATGCGGTCCTGCCGGTTCTTATGGCGGGCACAGCAGTCATGGCTGCGGCGGCATCTGTGGTCAGCTGGCGGAAGCACGGGATGCATTTCGGCGGCATGGCCGCACATCTGGGACTCGGGATCTCGCTTTGTGCGATGGTGCTGGCCGGAAATGGCAGTCAGTCATCCTCACAGGAAATGGCAGTGGATGTGCCGGTCCAGCTGTTTGGCCATGAGATTGTCTACAAGGGGCAGCGGTTCGCGGACGATATGAGTGCGAAATACTATCGCTATACCGTTGACGGGCGCGAGGTTGAGGCCCTGACGAAGCTGCATGCCAATGGCGAGGATGCGGCCCGTGAACCGGCAATCGACAAAAGCAGTACGGGCGATATCTATATCGCACCGACACCGGCCAAGGATACAGGGCGGATGGAGCTGATGCTCAAACGGGGCAAGATGGAGATGGATGATCAGTTTGCTTATCGGTATGAGCAGGTGGACATCCAGCCGCAGCCGGATGGGCGCTTCCTCGTGACGGCTGATGTTGCCGTCACGGATGGCGGCACCGTCGAGCATGTACAGCCGACAATCCTGGCTACTCAGGACGGCGGCACCTCACAGCCGGTGCCCATCTATGACGGGCAGAAACGGATCCGGCTGACGGGAGTCAACGGGGAACAGACGCAGATCCGGCTGGAGATCCTGCCTTCGCTGGAGGACGAGGCGGCACTGCCAATCACGGCCAGTGTCAGCACGAAACCATATATCTGGATTTTGTGGCTGGGAAGTGTCCTGGTCTGTCTTGGGACACTGGCGGCTGTAAGACGCTGAATAGGGAAATACAAGAGTGCGTAGAACCGATACATGGTTTTACGCACTTTTTTTGTCAACGGACTTTGTGAAAAAAATCTGAAAAGTGTTGCACCGGCAACGTCACCACGTTGGGATACGTGATATAATCGAAGCATAATCGAGAGGAGGGGAGCGGAAGTGGAACTCAAGAAGCTTTTTAAGAAACATACCCTGGCATGCCTGGCAGGAGGCTTCGTCATCGGGGTCGCGGCCTGTGGAATCGGATCGGCTTTCATGACGTTTTCGGGAACACCGGAATTCTGCGGCACCTGCCATGCCATGAAGAGTGAGGCCTGGACCTTTGCGGACTCGACTCACAAGCATCTCGAATGTGTAGAATGTCATCTGCCGCATGACAATATGGCGATCTACATGATTGAGAAAGGGCGCACCGGCATGGTCGACATGTACCATGAGGTCGCGCGGGATTACCCGGCACATATCAAGCTGTCAGCGGGCGCCAAGAAGACGGTGAACGCGAACTGCCTGCGCTGCCACCAAAGCACTATGGAGAATGTCCATGCCGCTGTCGGGGTTGACCTCGATACGGGCGCTGACTGCATGAAATGCCATAGCAGGATTGCCCATGGAACGAACCATCTCGAAGGGGGGATAAAAGTTGAGTAAGCTACAGAAGATTTTAGCGGGGATTGTAGCGGTCTGCGTCGTATTCTTCGGGTTCGTCGTGGTTCGCATCGGCGCTGCGCCGAATGACAACAGCGTAAAGCTGGCCAAGATCCCGGAGGATAAGCAGCTGGGGAAGGAAGCTTATAAAGACGCTTACCCGCTGGAATACCAATCGTTTCATGAAGAACAATGAAATGCATCCGTCGCCGACCGGCTATGGTGGATCGGACAAGATAGACCACCTCAAGGAACAGCCGGAGATGCTGGAGAATTTCAAGGGGTATAAGTTTGCACTGCAGTATGATGATGACCGTGGGCATACCTATGCCGGACAGGATATCCTGGAATCGAAACGCCGTCCGGGACAGAAGGGGTCCTGCATCGTCTGCAAGAGCTCCTATATGTATGATGTCTACTTCAAGCAGAGTGGCTGGGATTTTGCTTCCAAGCCATTCGATGAAATTGC
Source organism: Selenomonas sp. (assembly GCA_022482925.1). Classification (GTDB taxonomy): domain Bacteria; phylum Bacillota; class Negativicutes; order Selenomonadales; family Selenomonadaceae; genus Selenomonas_A. Next base: position 20,193 of record JAKVOG010000020.1, read on the forward strand.
TGCACCAATCAAAGAGGATGAGTGGTTCGGCTGCTCGACCTGTCATGATCCGCAGACTATGGAGCTGCGAGTCTATCAGCAGGGCTTCGTCGAGGCGATGGCCCGCCGCGGTGTAGATATCAGCAAGGCTTCGCATAATGAGATGCGCGCCTATGTCTGCACGCAGTGTCATAATGAGTATTATTTCACGAAGGAAGATGGCCGTGTCAATCACCCGTGGGACAATGGGCTTGACGCGGAGTCAGAGTTCCAGTTCTATCAGTCCGGTCAGGCTGGCGGTTTCACGCAGGACTGGATCCATGCGGATTCCAAGACCCCGATGCTTAAAGCACAGCATCCGGATTTTGAGGCATGGTCTGGTTCTATCCATGCAATGAACGGGGTTACCTGTGTAGACTGCCATATGCCATATATGCGCAAAGATGGGCAGAAATATACGTCGCACTGGATGACGAATCCATTGCTTACGCCGCAGGAATCCTGCCAGAAATGTCATGATGAGAGTGCTGAGACGCTGACGACGCGTGTCAAGACGATTGCGGACAATACCTTCAAGCTGCAGCGCATTGCCGGGCAGACAGTCGCGAAAGCGCATCTGACGGTCAAGGCAGCCATGGATGCCGGTGCTACCGATGAGCAGCTGGCCGGTGTACGCGTGACGCTGCGCGAAGCTCAGTGGTATTGGGATTGGGTAGCCGCTGAAAGCTCGATGGGCTTCCACAATCCGGATAAGATCATGCGCACGCTGGGTCTTTCCATCGATAAAGCACATCAGGCTATTGAACAGGCGAATGCCATCTCAAAGGGAAGTCTTTAACCAGTCAACAGGGATGATGGAATAGACAACAAAACCGGATGCAGTGAAATGCATCCGGTTTTGCTATATGTCGGCAGGAGATTGCCGGTCGGTATACGAATAAGTAATATAGAGGGCGCTCAGCGTACGAACTCACCGCTCTTGCCGCCACTCTTGCGGTCCAGATGGATCTGCTGAATCTCCATGCGCTTGTCGATGGCCTTGCACATATCATAGATGGTCAGCAGGGCAACGCTGACGGCATGCAGGGCTTCCATCTCAACCCCGGTTTGTCCGGTCACCTTGACCGTGGCCGTTGCCTTGACCGCACATTCGTCAGGCAGCAGCTCAAAGTCTACGCTGCACTTGGCGATGGGGAGCGGATGGCAGAGTGGGATGACCGAGCTGGTGGCCTTGGCTGCCATGATAGCGGCGACGCGGGCTACGCCAAGGACGTCACCCTTCCTGGCGGTTCCCTGTTCTATGGCCGTATAGACAGCCTGATTTACGGCAATACGGCCGGTGGCGATGGCGGTACGGAAAGTTTCCTGCTTGCCACTGACATCAACCATGATGGCCTGGCCTTGTTCGTCGAAATGGGTAAGTCCTGTTTTTGGGTCCATGTTGTTCACTCCTTAACTGTTTTTATCGTACTATCATTGTATCATAAACCGGGGCTGTTGGTCTGGAATCTGAAAAGAGGCTGCCGGGGCAGGCAGCCTCTTTTCAGCTATAAGGGGATTTTGGGGAAACCTCAGCAATGAATGCCGGAATGCTTGCGGTCATAGAACCACCAGGTTACGACAATCGTGCTGACCGTAAAGGCAATCAGAATGTAGAACGCAGGGGTTACGCTCTGGAAGCTGGAATAGGCCCAGCCGAAGATCTTCGGGATCAGGAAAGCTCCATAGGCAGCGATAGCTGCGGTGAAGCCCGTGACCAGCGAAGAGTGAAACGGGTTGTTAAAGATGTATGGAATCATGCGGAATGAAGCGCCATTGACGAAGCCTGTCGTCAGGAAGAGCAGCAGGAATGCGCCGAAGAACAGTGCAAAGCTGTGCGTCTGGATACCGAACAGGACGGCGATGCTGGCAAACAGCATGACGAAGAGAGCAATCAGGGTGACGCGGGAACCGCTGTCGATTTTATCGGCCAGCCAGCCGCCAATCGGGCGGACGCCTGCGCCGATGAACGGTCCGAGGAAGGCTGCCATGGAGAAGGATACCTCCGGAAATTCCTTGGATACCAGCAGACCAAGGGCTGCTGAGAAGCCGATGAAAGAGCCGAAGCCGCAGGTATTGGTGCTATGTCAAGATTTAGCACAAATTAAAATGAGAACTTCTTAATATTTTTATGGACAATTGTCCATTTGAGCATTTTTTAGTCTTTGCGTAATGATTTTTCATAAAGCTGCTCAAACTGATTAGGCGATATATAGTTACAATGGCTGTGTATACGCACAGTATTGTAAAATGACTCTATGTATTCAAATACAAGGCGTCGTGCCTGTTCGTAATCTAATATCTTGAAGCGATTGAGCCATTCACGCTTTATGAGCGCATGAAATGACTCGATGCAAGCATTGTCCCAAGGATAGGCTTTCTTAGAAAAACTACGCTTCATGCCAGATACTGCCTCGCGAAATTCTTTTGAAACATATTGACTTCCTCGATCGCTATGGATAATCAAGGGTTCGTCTGTATTTCGGTGCTTCCTAGCTATCGCTATCGTCTGAACGACATATTCGACCTCCATTGTACGTGACAATGTCCAAGCGATGATTTTACGAGAAAATAAGTCCATTATGCTTGTCAGATAGACAAAGCCGTCATATGTCCAAATATAGGTTATATCCGTGCACCAAACTGCATTTGGCCGCTCTGGATTAAAATGCTCGCCAAGGTAATTATGTAATCTATGACTAAAATCTGAATCTTTGGTCGTTACAGTCCAATGTTTGGACCATACCGCTTTGATTCCCATATCCCGCATATATTTACCAACTGTGCGCTCAGAGATCTTCTCGCCTTCCTTGCGTAGTTCTTGGGTTATCTTCGGGGCACCGTAAATCTTCTTGGACTCGGCATGCTTCTGCTTGATACGCAGTTTCACAGCTTTTCTGCGTTGCTCCTGTCTTGAAGGCTTTCTGTGCAACCAGAAACGGTAGCCTGAGCGCGATACGTCAAGATATTTCAGCATTCCGCAGACAGAGATACGACGATGCTGCACGGTAGCTTTCTCTGTCTTTGCAGAAACCTCTTCATAGATGGCTTCCGTCATTTTCCCAGAATGCTGATGGCTTTTTTTAGGACATCGAGTGCATCTGTTGCGTTGCGTAGCTCACGCTGAAGCCTGGCGATTTCCTTTTTGTCGTCCGAGGCATAATTGCCGGAGCCTCTGGAAGCGATATCGCCTGTATCTCTTAGTTCCTTCTGCCAACGAGAGAGTGTCTGCTGGCTGATTCCCAGATTTTTGGCACAGCCCTGCAGGCCAAGTTCCTTGTGGTCATGATAGTACTGTACTGCATCTAGCTTGAATTGTTTGTCAAAGTGTTTTGCCATGGTGAGATTCCTCCTGCGCATATTATACCATCAGGTAGTCATGTTGGATTCTCATTTTGACTTGCACTATTTTTATTCTAGCATCACCAAAAATATCAGGCATCTTTTTAAATTAATTTAGGCTCTTCACTAGATTGTGTGGGTAAAATGTCTGCATGAAATGTTGGTTTGCCCTTATAGGATATGGGCTTATGGACGATTCGGCAGCGGAATATTTAAGTTGGAACAAACTAGCAGCACCATGTCGAGCATATTCTGGATATTTCGGAAGCCAAATGAGCGCCGAATAATCAACTTGATTTTGTTGTTTGTGGACTCAACCCTGGCATTGCTGACCTGTAGCTGTATGGTGTTTAGAATATGATCCTTGTGGCGCATAATCTTCCGTTGCAGTTCAACAAACTCAGGGATTCGGCAATGCCGTGCCCAGTTCACCCAGCGCGTAAGTTCGCTTTCGGCAGCCTCCACATCAGTCATCTTCAATAGGAGTCGCAGCATCTCTTTCAGCTTATACGCTCGGTAAAGTCGGTTATTCGAAAGCTGTATCATTTCCAGCTTGGCTTCCTGTGTTGTAGTAAGGTTCTCAGGTGCCTTACCTAATGAATAAGTTGCTCCTTTTATAGCTTGGGCATGCTTTTTAGCTGCTAAAAACTCTGCGTGTTTTTCATCATTCACTTTGGGACGGCCTCTCCTTTGCTTGCCATAAGCTTCTGCAACAGATTTTGCTTCATGCCAACTCTGCCGACGGACTTTATCGAGGGCTTCCATGGCCCATTCCACTACATGAAAAGCGTCAATACAACGGGTGCAGTTAGGCAAATATTCCTTAACGCAGGAGGTAATCCATCGGGCACCGTCACCAGTAACGACACGGATGGACTCTCTCTGCTGCTGACTCAGCTTCTCCATGAATAAGGTCAGGATGGCTTTGCCATGTCCCTCATGGGCCCATACAACGGTATTTGTCGCATGATTCACGACTACCGTGATATATTTGTGCCCTTTACGGTAGCTGGTCTCATCGATGCCAATTTCCACTAGACCATCCAATCGGCCATTGAGGTTCGGCTCTATATCCTCACGGACACGAGAGATGATTTTGCCGACGGTATCCCAGGAGACACGCATATATCTAGCAACAGCGCTCTTATTGAGCTGCGTTGCTAGCCAGGCGGTACTCGTTTCGAATTCTTTGGTAAAGCGAGACCCAGGATAAGCCCAAGGGACGCTGGCGACGTGAACGCCATGACGAGGACATTCAATGCGTAAGGTATCCGCGACAATTTGCACGATGACGCCACCGAAATCTAGAGCCCGCCAGGTTCTGCTAATGCGACCCGTGTCATAACCAGGGCATTTTGCCCCGCAAATCGGGCAACGATTCTGATCTCTTTTGTGTGGCGTAGCCTTGATGGTAAGATGGCGAACAGCGTCCTTATCCGACCAAAGTTTTACGTCCTCAATGATGATGTTCTTGACATTTAAGAGATTTTTGCATAATGTAGAAGTAGAAACCACGTGCATCCTCCTTGGAATGTTTTTGTGTAGAGACTTCTACATTACCATGGATGCAGGTGGTTTTCAATTATTTAGTTAGCAGAGGGCTTTTCTACCCACACAAAGTAGTGAAGCCTCTTAATTTACACACTTTACTTGACAGTCCCATATAGCATATGCACACAGCCAGACATGTCATTGTTTAAAGCTCAGTGTGCCGCTATTGAAAAAAGTGTCCTTGGTTTGAAAAAAGATAATTTGGTTATGGAGGCGGACGGCAGTGCATATCAGTCCTATAAGCATGAAAGGGGAGTGATTGATGTGTCTAACGATTGTTATATTGGGGCATTATATGTCGATGCGGATTTCGATTTACGGCCGTACTTTCAACATATTGTGTAATAATGAGGGCAGTTGGTGAGATGGATAATTTCGTCATCATCTATCGCATTCTCAAAATGTTGGAAAAGTCGATGGACTTTGAGGCGTTTTAGATTGCCGGCATATGGCGGTATACCCCGCACTTGCGAGGGGCTTTCCATGACTACTTATAAGAAAGTTGCATTGTAAGCGTTAAATCATCAGGTGTCAGTCCTCCCAAACAAAAAGGCCAGCCAAGTTTGGCTGACCACTAGATCGGTTATTTGCAGTTTTGCTGGATTTCATCGGCCCAAGGAAGGACGCTATCCAGGAGCTCTGGATGAATCTTGAAATCCATATTCGGAAGCTTCGTGAAGAGATAGGTTAGATACTTGAATGGATCCAGTCCGTTCGCCTTGCTGGTCTCAATCATGCTGTAGGCCGCAGCGCTGGCTGCGGCTCCCTTCGGGGATCCGCTGAACAACCAGTTCTTCCGACCTATGGTGAAGTTCCGGATGGCCCGTTCACAGATATTATTGGACATGGCTGCTGCGCCATGGAGCAGATAGACAGATAAGCCCTCCTGATGATTCAGGACATAGTTTACGGCTTTGCCTAAGGCAGACTTCGGCGCTGTTTCCGGCTGAACTGTTTTCAGCCACATGAACAGCGCCTCCAGCTTGTCCTTTTCAAGCCGCAGACGTTCTTGCTGCCGTTCAGCGACGGGCAGCTCTGCCAATTCCTTGTCCAGCGCGAACAATTCATTGATCCGGTTGAGCGCTTGTCCACTGGTAGTCTCAGCAATCTCTTCCTTCTCTAATCCTGTCGGAATTGCCTCCACGAAGTACCGGCGGGCATGGACCCAGCAGAGTGCGTGTGCCTCACAGGAAATCTTCTCGTATCCGCTGTAGCCATCTGTCTGGAGGATTCCATGGAATCCTTCCAGAAAATCCGCAGCGAAGTTGCCACTCCGGCCCGAATGGTATTCATAGATACGAATCTGCCAGTTCACCTCATACTCTCCGTTAGTGTACACCCACATGAAAGACTTCGTAGTGTTCTTCCGGTTCTTCTCGTTGAGCACCTGGACTGGCGTTTCATCCGCATGGATGACCGGCAGCTGCAGCAGGTGCATATGCATCCGCTCCACTACGGGCATGAGCCAGTCTTCTGTCGGCCGGATGACCCAGTTCGACAGGGTAGCCCGTGAAAGCATGAGGCCGATGCCCTTCCACTCCTGTTCCTGTCGGTAAAGTGGCAGGGATAACAGATATTTCTGGCAGATGACATGGGCTACGCTGGATGGTGAAGCAATGGATTTTGCCAGGACCGGCTGCGGCATTACTGGTTTCTCAATCGAGAAATGGTCCTGCTTCCGGCACTCCAGGCACTGGAAGGTTTCCCGGTAGAAGTCGATGACCTTGATAGTCGCTGGGATAAACTGGACTTCCGTGCGGATTTTCTCCTTGCCCATGGAAGTGAGCGGCGCTCCGCAGCGCTTGCAGACCCGCTGATCTTCTGGCAGGGTGATGACCTGCTCTTCATGAGGGAAAGAGTTCAGGATTTCCTCCGTGCGTCCACTTTGCTTTTTCCGGCGCTGATGTGCTGGTACTTCAATGGTGGGCTCCGGAGCACTTGCTTTGGCCTCAACTTCCGCCTCGTTGAAGAGATTGATTTCCTCGTTGTCGCCGAGGACGCGTTTCGTCTTTTCGGTTTTTGAGCCGAATGCCATCTTCTTCAGCTGGGCAATCTGTTCCTTGAGATACTGGTTTTCCTCTTTCAGGTTCCGTTTCTCATTTGCCAGGGCATCTATCCGGTTTTGCATCTCTTGCTCGCGCAGGTCAGTCATGGGAAGCCTCCTTGTTTTTGCTCCTTCTATTGTACCGCAAAAAGCCCCGCAACGCCAGTAGTGGCGGGGGCTCAGCTATCCACAGATTTACGTAGTTATGCACATCTGCAGCTTAGATTGTACGGGTAGGATGCACTTTCTGGACGGCACGGGGCTGATCGATAGATAAGCCATCTGTAAGCCAGCGAAGCTGCTGCTCGGAAAGCTCCAGGATATCCTCCGGCTTGCTCGGCCACTGATACTGACCATTTTCCAGGCGCTTATACAGCAGGAGGAAGCCGGTCTCGTCCCAGAGCAGTGCCTTGATGCGATCTTTGCGCCGACCGCAGAACAGGAACAACGACGGCTGATGCGGGTCCATCTTGAAATGGGATGACACGATACTGGCAAGTCCGTCGATGGACTTGCGCATGTCTGTATGCCCACAAGCCAGATAGATATGGTCGGCAGATATCTCACGAGCTAACATGGTGGAAGCACATCCTGAAGAACTTGAAGCGTCTGTCGCAGAAGTTCCGGAGACGTCTGATCTGTAAGCTCAAACTTGATTGGACCATAATGAAGGAGCAGTTTTGGGACATTCTCCTGGCGATTCTTGACGGTGACGGTTGCTGCTGAAACTACAGCAAACTGTGTCTCAGTAACAGGCTCCTGGCTAGTGCTGGTAACTACAGGCTGCATCGCCACGATGGATTCGCGTATCTTGCGGATCCAGTAGTAGAAACGATTTTCTCGGATGGCATGCAGCTGGCAGTATGCCCGACCAGAAAGGCCACTAGCCTGTTGGTCTATGATGACCTTCTTCCATTGCTCGATGCTGTGCTGCGTTTTGATTTGTTGGATCTGATTCAATACAAGTCCTCCCCCAAAAACAAGTGCTTGGTTTTTTGCGTTTTTTGTGTTGTGTTTTTTATGTTTTTGACAAACACATTATCTCATATGGGAGGTCAATATTAAATACACCGTATTATTTGACGGTTACGTTGCATTTGCGATAAGTATCGTAAATGTTGAGGTTGATGTCCTTACGTATCTAAAGTAATTTAGAGACGGAAAAAGCCGCTGACTTTTTGGTAAAGTCGCGGCTTTTTCCGTCTCATTTTGATGTGGGAGTGCCGACGCCGCTAAACACCGGGCTCCATTTATGTATAGTATACTATTTCCTGGTTTGAAAAGCAATCGAAAGTGATTGCTGGCGTGCTGTTTATTGCCCAATCATCATGTTGATGATTTCCTTGTCTGTTTCTTTCATGCCGATGCGGCCGAGGCGGCTGATGTTGCGGATCGTGTTCTCGACGCCTTTGAGGACGAGGCCGTCACCGCCGTAGAACTGCTGGCCATTTCGGTACATCTCAAATCCCATGATGCCGGCATCGACGGCAGCGGAGATTTTGGCCGCGCAGGAGGCTTTTGCACCGTCACAGATGATGCCGGAGGTGATGGCCAGTGCATTGACGATGGTGTGGATGACTGCTTTGTAGTCACCGCCACAGAGCCAGGCAATGCCGGCTCCGGCACCAGCACCGGCACTGACTGCGCCACAGTAAGCGGACAGGCGGCCGATGCCTTCTTTTTCATGCAGGGTCACGAGATTGGAGAGCAGCAGCGCCCGGTAGAGCTGTTCCTGGGTGGAATGGAGCTCTTTGGCGTACTCGATGACTGGCAGGGAGACGGCCATACCCTGATTGCCACTGCCGGAATTGATGACAACCGGCAGTTCACAGCCGTTCATGCGGACATCGGAGCCGGCTGCGGCACGGGCCCGGGCGCGTATATGGATATCTGTACCATAGGCTTTGAGCAAGGTCTGGCCGATATTGGCACCGTAGTTGTTTTTCAGGCCCTCATCGGCAATCGCGCTATTATAGGCAATCTGCCGGTCGAGCAGGTCCTGTACATCGGCGAGATCTGCTGTCATGGCAAAGTCATAGATATCCTCAATGGTCATGCAGTCATAATCTGGTTTGCCCGTGTCAACGGCGTCAACGATTTCCTTTTCGAACAGAACCGTATCGTTGCGTGTGATGCGGACGATGTTGGTGTGCTGGTTGACGACCTGGACCTGAGCCTGATCGTCATCTTTGCGAACGGTCACGGTGATGTCCAGTACATGGGGCGAGTGGGCAGCCTGGACGGTTATTTCGGTGTTGGCCAGGTAGTCGCCGAGCTGCTGTCTGGATTCCGGGCGGGCGTGAGCGATGACTTCCAGTCCCGCAGTCTCATCGCCGGCCAGTACACCGACTGCGGCAGCAGCTTCAATGCCTTTGCGGCCGTCGGTATTCGGTACGATGACGCTCTTGACATTCTTGATGATGTTGCCGCTGGCAGCAACCGTGATCTGATCCGGCAGTGTGCCGAGAGCCGCCCGGGCTTTGGCTGCGCAGTAGGCAATGGCAATCGGCTCGGTACAGCCCATGGCTGGCACCAGTTCCCGCCGCAGGATATCGACATAGGCCTGGTATGTATGACAGTTCTTATCCACTATGGTTTCCTCATTTCTTATAAACGTTGTCTGTTGAAAGTGGTTTTATTATACCGCAGGTTATTGCTGGTGACAATTTTTACATGAAAAGATTTGAGGTAAGGTGATTCCTTATGTAATAGCATGAAAGAACCGCAGCAGATGACTGCGGTTCTTTCATGCTATTATCAATTGATGCCATGCTTGCGGCAGTCATTGAAAAAGAATACGGCGTTGGTGTCCTTTGGGTTTTCGGACCAGAATTTGATGAGTTTCTGGGCCATTGCATATTTTTCCTGCATGAAAGGCAGGAGCTTTTTCAGCGGTTACCGGCCCGCCAACCGTCATGAATATATCAATATTATGTCCAAGGGTGTCCAGCATTTCTTCGGTACA
>JAKVOG010000021.1 GCA_022482925.1 Selenomonas sp.
AGTGTTTGGTGGCTATATCCATACCTATAAATTCAATGAAGCGGTTGAGGATGAGGTTGTGCTGGATCTTCGCTATGAGGCGCGGGATATTCCACAGGAGCTGACCTCGCCGCAGAAAGTGGATGTGTGGTTCACGCATAAGACGCGCGGCCTGTCAGTGCGGGCAAAGGCCAAGCTGAAGGAGAAATGGGGCAATATGCAGAAAGTCTATGGCTCGGCTTCCCGGTTGGAGCGGATTGCTATGGATATCATCTTCACATTTGAGACGACACCACGACTGGAGGAGGGCGGCAATGCCCTGCTGGTTGCCGACTCGATTGCATCAGCCTGCAAGTATTATGAGCTTTTCCAGAAGCATGGCTTCAAACGCTGCGCGATTATTTCTTCGTATACGCCCCAGCCGGGAGATTTGCGGACGGATACGGTCAGCGAGGATGAGGAGACAGACACTTTCCTGAAATATAGCACGTATCTTCGCATGATCGGGTTGGATCCGGAGCATCTGCCAGAGAAGAAAGGAGCGATTGCGGGGCGGATTGATGCGTTTGAGACGGAGGCAAAGAGGAAATTCGTTGAGGAACCGGCGAAGATGAAGCTGCTCATTGTGGTGGATAAGCTGCTGACCGGGTTTGATGCACCGCCTTGCACATATCTTTTTATCGATAAGGCTATGCAGGATCACGGGCTTTTTCAGGCAGTCTGCCGGGTCAACCGGCTGGATGGCGAAAGCAAGGAGTTTGGCTATATCATTGATTACAAGCATTTGTTCAGTGAGCTGCAGGAAGCACTTGATACGTATACATCGGATGCTTTCGCCGGCTATGATAAGGAAGATGTTGATGGCCTGCTGAAGGATCGGAGCAAAGCTGCAATTCAGCACTTTCGTGAGGTGATGGAGGAACTGGCAGATTTGACCGAGGGCGTTCCTATGCCTCGTAGGGAGTTGGACTATCAGCATTATTTCTGTGGGGATGGAGTGGTCGATGAGTCGCTGGATGAGGCCTATATGCGTCTGCGGGAACGTCTGTATGGGCTGGTATCGCGGCTGGCTCGTGCTTTTGTCGAGGCACGGCCATATCTGGTGGATACACTGTCAGGGAATGAAGTCAATCGTGAGGAGTACTGCGTCAAGGAGTATATCAATCTGAAGCACAGGATTGGGCTGGCCAGCGGGGATATGCTGGATCTTAAGGCGTACGAGCCAGATATGCGCCGGATGATCGATGATTATATCAATGCCGGGGATGCGCAGACTATCGGAGATATGAAGGATTTTACCTTGCTGGATTTCATCACGGGGGAGGAGCATATCCTGACGGATCCCAAGAAACCGGACAGTGCGAAGCATGGCGCGGCCGAGGGAATCGAGAACAATCTGCGCCGGAAAATTGTCGAGAAGCGGACGGTCAATCCGAAATATTATGCTGAGATGTCAGCCATTTTGCAGGAACTCATTGAAGAACGCAAGCGTGGCGTGGAAGACTATGTGAAACTGCTGGAGAAGTACCGAGAACTGGCTGGTAAAATCGAAACACCGGAGAAGAACGGCCGTTATCCGGAACAGATTAAGGAGAAGAAAGCGCTGCAGGCTTTGTATGATGAGTTGGATCAAGATGAGGATTTGGCTATTGCGGTTGACCGGGCGGTTTGTGAGTGCCATGGGACAACGGGATTTCGAAATGATGAGTTCAAGCAGCGTCGCGTCAAACAGTCTATTTATGATGTGGTGGGCGATGAAGAAACCACAGAACGCATCTATCAGGTGGTTGCTGCGCAGACAGGAGATTATCAATGAAAATCGTGGTTGCAGGTGTGTCCGTCGAGGTGCAGAAGAAGAAGATAAAGAATGCACACCTTTATGTGAAGCCGCCGGATGGGCAGGTCGTCGTTTCGGTTCCGCTGGCTATGGCAGATAAGGCCGTCGAGCTTTTTGTCCGAACGAATATAGGCTGGGTCAAGCGGCAGATCGAGACATTCCGACAGCAACTGAGATCGGCCAAACGGCAATATGTATCTGGGGAAACACTGTATTTTTGGGGCAAGCAGTATTTTCTGACCTTTGTTGTCAATGAGCGACGCAATTCATTTGTGCTGGAAGGAAGTCGGGCGGTACTTTCGATGCGGGCCTCAAGTACAGTAAAACAGCGAGAGAACTATGTGCGGGAGCAATACCGCAGCCAGCTCAAAGCTGCTGTGGAGCGGCTGCTGCCGAAATGGGAGAAAGCAACTGGTCTGCAGGCAGCAGAGTGGCGGACAAAATATATGACAACAAAATGGGGCGTATGCAAGGTAGAGAAAAAGCGGTTGTGGTTTAATCTTCAACTGGCGGAGAAGCCGACAGTGTGTCTGGAATATATCATCCTGCATGAGCTGCTTCATTTAGTTGAGCGGCAACATAACGCGCATTTCATTGCGATGCTGGATGAGTACATGCCTCATTGGCGCGAGCTGCGTGGGGATTTGAACGAGATGCGTCTGGACTATTTTGCGGTTGGGCGGGAATTGTAACTTTATCGGCAATACAAAAAGGGCCTCGGAAGTTCTTCCGAAGTCTTTTTGGTATTGCGTGGCGGTGTGGAGATGTGGGCGAAATACCCCATTTTGAACTACATCTTAAAGGCAGAGGTAAATTTCAGATGATAGTTCATTTGTCTAATGCCTTCTTTAGTTCATCCATGCTGTCATAACTTGGTACAGTGGAATCATGCGATATACGCCTTGCTTCTGCCATCGCATCCAATGTGCTTTGTGAAAAGCGAGGGAGTTCAACGGAGAAGGGAAGAACATTCCGGTCGATTCTGACCTGAGTGGGTACTGTAGCCATAATATCGCCACCTTTCTAGCTATATCATAGGCTGATTGATTTACGATGTAAAGCAATTAGCCTGTTTGTTTTAACATTGGCAATACGAAAAGAGGCTTCGGAATTTCTTCCGAAGCCTCTGCTTATTCTGCGTGGCGGAGTGGAGAGGATTCGAACCTCCGCACCGGTTACCCAGCCTAACGATTTAGCAAACCGTCCTCTTAAGCCACTTGAGTACCACTCCATTATGGCGGAGAGGGTGGGATTCGAACCCACGGTACCTTGCGATATCACTGGTTTTCAAGACCAGCTCCTTAAACCACTCGGACACCTCTCCGTTACTGACAGTAATAATTATAGCAGGGTAGGTGGCTTTTCGTCAAGGAAATAAACTACTGGTGGCCGTTTTTTCGGTGGAAAACCGGGGGCGATAATGTTATAATACTTTGTGGTGCTGTCATATACGGTAGGCGGTCAATATTGCCTCAGAGATGAGGTGATGCCCATGAATGAGACAAATGTGACTTTGTTGCTTTTAATTATTCTTGTGGTACTTTTGCAAAAAAAGTAATCCGCCCCGGTCTCGTAAACTAGGCGGATCACTTTTATCCTAATAGGTTTGAGGCTGACCGTTTATCGGCAACACTCTTGCTAGTGTTATTATACCATCCCTGTCCTGATTTTTCTATAGGGTGGGGATGTTTTGTCCGATTTACTGGGAGATGTGGGCAATGAAGATTGCGTTTTTTGATTCAGGTATGGGCGGCTTGTCCGTCATGCATCATGCAATGAAGGTACTGCCGCATGAGCAGTTTGTGTTCTACGCGGATGAAGATAATGTGCCGTATGGCACGAAGACGCGAGAGCAGGTTATGTACTATGTCGGTCAGGCGTTTGATTTCCTGATGACACAGGATGTCAAGGCCATCGTGACGGCCTGCAATACGGCAACGTCGGTAGCAGTAGCAGAGATGCGCCGTCGTTATTCCATTCCTATTATAGGAATGGAACCGGCAGCCAAGAAGGCTTTGGATCTCGATGGCGAGCACCGGGTACTGGTGACGGCTACGCCGATTACGGTCAGGGGCCGCAAGATGGAGCTCTTGATCGAGAAGGTGGACAAGGATCATCTGGTTGACCGGCTGGCGCTGCCGGATCTGGTGACCTTTGCTGAGCGTCAGGAATTCCGGTCACCGGCGGTGACCGATTATCTGCGTACGCAGTTTGCCGCCTATGATTTTGCGGATTATTCCGCGCTGGTGCTTGGCTGCACGCACTTCAACTATTTCAAGGATACGATGCGGGAAATACTGCCGGACCATATCCGTTTCGTGGATGGGAATGAGGGAACGGTGAATGAACTGATCCGTCGTCTTAGGGAATGCGATGCGCTCGAAGAGCTGCCACAGACCGTTGATTATTTCTATTCGGGGCGCCCGGTTCATGAGGCAGAAGAGCTGGAGCGCATCCGTCAGTTTATGCGGCGTCTGGACCAGGTTTACGCGATTTAAACCTTGACTTTAGGGGGTAATTGTTCTAGGCTATACATTGTGTGTTTGTACTAATGAAAGAAAATTTTTCCGACAGGAGGGGATCCTATGCCAGTCGTTACGGAGCATCATGTGAATTTCTATGATACAGATGCCATGGCGGTGGTCCATCATTCGAACTATATCCGTTGGTTCGAGATCGGGCGGGTAGAGTATCTGCGCTCGATCGGCATTACACTGAATCAGCTGATGGATGATGGGTTCGTGTTTCCGATTACGGAAGTGCGGGCAAAATATGTTTCGCCAGGGCGGTTCGACGATGTGGTGCTGATTGAGACGACAGCTACGGCGCTTACGAAGGTAAAGATGGCCTTCGATTACCGTATCCTGCGTAAATCCAATGGCGAACTCATGGTGACCGGACATTCGCAGAATGTCTTTACGACGAAGGGATACGGGCAGTATTACCCGCTTGCCGGAAAAGTATTATACGATATTGAAAGACGCTATGGATAAGGAAAAGGCCCTGAAGGGCTGAGATGTGTGCTAGGAGGAATCATTGTGACCGTTTTGTATGTGATTATTGGTCTGATCGTGCTGGCTGTGGTGCTGGCTAAATTGTATCTGGCTGCAGCTGGTATTGAGGATGTCCGTGTGGATACGAGTGCCCCAGTGGTTGTGGAGTCGCAGGATGAGGACAGCATTGTCCTTTCCAAGCAGTTGAACTTCTATAATGAAGGAAAACAGTGCGCGACGATCATGGATGCAATCTGCCGTTCCCAGCTGCCGTATGAGCAGTATGATGGCATTGAGGTCCGTGGCAAGGCTGAGCGTGAAGGCGAGCCGCGTGAGGATGATTACTTCGAGGCAGTCCTGATCCAGAAGAAGGGCGACCGCAATGGCGAGGATAAGCTGAATCTCTTTGCCAAGGTCAAGCTGACCCCGCGTAAGGGGGCAGACCTCAAGACGGCCCTCGCCCACATGGTAGATCTGCCACTGGATTTCATCTGGATGGAGACGGGCCGTACGCCATGGCATTATCGTAAGATCCGTCTGGTATTCACAGCGGAAGAGATTGCAAAGCTGGCTGATGTTCAGCTGGTGCAGGATTAAGGAGGCAGCGAAATAATGGCAGAAGAATTAGAACTTATCCCGGTGCCGACGCGCATCCTGACGGATAAAGATGATATTGTAGACAGCATTGAGCGCTATACGAAAGGGAAGATCGGCGAGAACGATCTGCTGTGCTGCGCAGAGAGCGTAGTTGCGATTACGCAGGGGCGTTTCGTGCGTCCGGAGGATCTCAAGATTACGCGTGTGGCACAGTTCTGCTGCCGGTTCATTCCGGACTATGGTTCGCTGGCTTCGCCGCATGGCATGCAGTCGCTGATGAATGTCGAGGGCAAGTGGCGCGTAGCATTTGCTCTGTTTGCCGGCTTCCTTGGCAAGATTGTCGGACAGAACGGTCTGTTCTATAAATGGGGCGGTACGGAAACGGCGATGATCGATGATGTGACGGGGACAATGCCACCGTTCGATAAATGTATCGTTTATGGACCGGGCGAGCCGAACAAGGTCGTTAAGAAGATTGCGGAGCGTCTGGGCTGCTTCGGCGCAATGATCGCTGATGTCAATGACCTGAAGCGTTCGCGCGTGGTTGGCGTGACGGATAAGGTCAATGGCCAGATGGCTGCCCAGCTGCTTATCGATAATCCATTCGGCAATGCATCTCAGAAGACACCGATCTGCATTATCAAAAATTATAAGCAGTATCAGGAAAGCAAGTAATAGTGGGTTCAAGTAAAGCCTCCCTCTTTGAGGAAGGCTTTTTCTGTAGGAGGAGCTTTTATTATGCAAAGAACAGACCGCCGTCAGCCGGATGAGCTGAGGGCATATACGATACAGCGGCGTTTCCAGAAATATCCGGCGGGGTCCGTGCTGATCGAGATGGGGAATACGAAGGTCATCTGTGCAGCTTCGATTGAAGAGCGGGTGCCATTTTTCCTGAAGGGGTCAGGCGAGGGCTGGATTACGGCAGAGTATTCGCTGCTGCCAAGTGCTACAGGAACGCGTACGCAGCGTGAAGCAGTGCGTGGCAAGCAGTCCGGGCGTACGCAGGAAATCGAGCGGCTGATCGGGCGCAGTCTGCGCTCCGTTGTGGATACGAAAGCTTTGGGCGAGCGCACGATCATGATTGACTGTGATGTGATTCAGGCCGATGGCGGCACCCGGACGGCTTCAATCACCGGAGCCTTTGTCGCACTGGTAGAGGCGTGTTCGACTTTTTATGAGAAGGGCAAGGTGTTCCCGGTCAAGGATTTCCTGGCCGCGATCAGCGTAGGCGTCAGCCATGAGGAAGAGCCCATTCTTGATCTCTGCTATGAGGAGGACTCGCAGGCCATTGTGGACATGAATGTGGTCATGACCGGGGCCGGAAAATTTGTGGAGGTCCAGGGAACGGGCGAAGGCCGGCCGTTTTCGCATGAGGAACTTGGTCGGCTGCTGGAACTGGGGGAAAAAGGCTGTCGGGAATTGATCTCCTATCAGAAGGACATATTGGGAGGGCAATTGGTCTGGCTGGTCGGCCGCGAGGGCTGAGTTTGTAATTATTGGGCTTTGTAGTCCTATCAAATATAGAAAGTAATGTGAGGGTAAGACGCTATGAAGAAAATCGTGATTGCTACGAAGAATCAGGGGAAAATCCGCGAAATGATGGAAGCTTTCGGGTATCTGCCGGTGGAGGTCGTGTCCCTGGCTGATTTCGGTGAACTGCCGGATGCGGTGGAGGATGGAGAGTCCTTTGCGGAGAATGCGCAGATCAAGGCGAAGTTCTATATGGAGCATACCGGCTGTGCCTGCCTGGCTGATGATTCCGGACTGGAGATTGCGGCGCTGGGCGGCGCACCAGGCATCTATTCGGCGCGCTATGCCGGTTATCATGCGGATGATGCCACCAACAACCAGAAGATGCTGGAGGAGCTCTGCATCGCGGATGTTGAGGATTCGCCGGCCAGTTATTGCTGCGCGCTGACGTTCGTGGATACGGATGGCACAGTGTTCACGACAAGCGGCCGCTGCAACGGTACGATACGCAAATGGCCGAAAGGGCACAATGGCTTTGGCTACGACCCGTATTTCTACACCCGGGAGTTTGCCGGCCGGACCATGGCTGAGCTGAATTTTGAGGAAAAAGACCGGATCAGTCACCGGGGGCGGGCATTGCGCCAGATGGTCAGCAAGCTGGAGGACTATCTGAAATGAAGATCGGAATCGTAAGCGACAGCCACGGCGATACGAATGCCATTGATGTGATGCTGTCTCATCCGCAGGCGAAAGGCGTGGAGCATTGGCTTTTTGCCGGGGATATTGCAGCGGATGCAGAATATCTGGCTATGGCGTCGGAGGTCCCGGTATCGAAGGTAGCAGGCAATAATGACTGGCCGGATATTGAGCTTTCCGATACACAGGTGCTGGAACTGGCTGGTCATCGCATCCTGCTGACGCATGGTCACCGGTTTGGTGTCCAGTATACGACGAATATCGTGGAACGGGCTGCACACGAGGTAGAGGCAGATCTGGTCATTTACGGGCACACACATGTAGCGGAGCTGTCGATGGGGGAACTTACGATACTGAATCCGGGCAGTGTGGCTCGTCCACGTGATGAGAGCAGAGGTTCATTTATGGTGGCTGATCTCATTCCTGGTAAGAGGCCGGTTGTTAAGCTGATAAGGATATAATTCCCATAAATACTATGATATTAAATATATAAAAAATAATAATATTTTTTGTAAAAAAATTGAAAATAAGCAGGATTTTTTTGATGAGTAGCAAATATAGATAGTGATGTGATTATAATCACAAGCACAGGTAAATCGAAGCAACATAAAAGTGAACGAAATTCACTATTTACGCGGGTTCACGGCACTTTTGAAATGCTTGAAGTACGTAAAAAAATGTGCTATGATGAGCCTACAGATGTGTGATAATTCGTATTTATGGGAGGGATTACTTTGCGAGAACTCGACGCAAAACAAATCACGGAAACCGTAGCACAGATGTGCAAAGAAGCAGCTTATTATCTTCCGGATGATGTCTATAATGCTCTGAAACGGGGCCGCGAGACGGAAAAATCCCCGGTTGGGCAGAACGTACTGGATCAGATCATCAAGAATGCAGAGATTGCCAAGGCAGAGGATCGTCCTTATTGCCAGGATACTGGCATGACGATCGTATTCCTTGAGGTTGGTCAGGATCTTCATATCACTGGCGGCCTGCTGGAAGATGCAGTCAATGCCGGCATTGCCAAGGGTTACACGGATGGCTACCTGCGTAAGTCCGTAGTTGCTGAGCCTCTCTTCAACCGCGTGAATACGAAGAACAATACGCCGGGTATCATCTATACGCAGATCGTGCCGGGCGATAAGCTCAAGATTACGGTTGCACCGAAAGGCTTCGGCTCGGAGAACAAGTCCGGCGTCAAGATGCTGGTTCCGGCCGATGGTGTCGAGGGCGTAAAGAAAGCCGTTATGGAGATCATCCTTCATGCCAGCATGAATCCGTGCCCGCCAATGGTAGTCGGTATCGGCATCGGTGGAACGATGGACCGTGCGGCTCTCATGTCCAAGAAGGCATTGACCCGCTCCGTAGATGAGCGCAATCCGATGCCGGAATACGCTAAACTTGAGGGTGAGCTCCTGGATCTCATCAATCAGACGGGTATCGGACCGCAGCTTGGTGGTACGACGTCTGCACTCGCTGTCAACATTGAGTGGGGCCCGACGCATATCGCCGGCCTGCCGGTAGCAGTCACAATCTGCTGCCATGCAATGCGTCATAAACAGCGTGTACTTTGATTTGAGGACAGGAGGAAAATAGAATGGCAGAACAGATTAAGATTCAGACTCCGTTCACGGAGGAAATGTCCCGTAAACTGCACGTCGGGGATGCAGTTCTTATCTCTGGTACGATCATCGCTGCCCGTGATGCGGCGCATAAGGTGATGACGGAAGCTCTTGCCCGTGGCGAGAAGCTGCCAGTGGACTGGACCAATCAGATGGTCTATTATCTCGGACCGACGCCGGCAAAACCAGGTGATCCGATCGGTTCCTGCGGTCCGACGACGTCCGGCCGTATGGATGCCTATACGCCGACCATGCTGGAACAGGGAATCAAGGGGATGATCGGTAAAGGATCCCGTTCCCAGGCAGTCGTTGACTCCATGAAAAAGAATGGCGTCACGTATTTCGCTGCTGTCGGTGGCGCTGCTGCCCTGATTGCGAAATCGGTCAAGAACTATGAGGTCCTTGCTTATCCAGAGCTCGGTCCTGAGGCTGTGGCGCGTCTGACGGTTGAGGATTTTCCGGCTATCGTCGTGATCGACTGTGAAGGCAACAATCTTTACGAGACGAATCAGGCTAAGTATCGTACGCTGAAAGGCTATTGATAAAGAAATGGGACATGACAGGGACTGAGGCTTCTCTCACACTTTGGTTCCTGTAGATTCTCAAAGGAATTATTTTAGGAGGTATAGAATGTTTCACACAACTTTTTATCTGCGGCGTCTGCATTCATTAGTTGGCCTCTTGGTTCTTGGTATGGTGCTCTTTGAGCATATCTTTACCAATTCCATGGCCCTTGGCGGCGCTCCTGCACTCAATGGTGCACTGGCTATGATGGAGCTTATCCCGAAACCGGTCTTCCTCATGCTGGAAGTCTGCGGTATTGCGGTTCCCCTTCTGTTCCATGCAATCTATGGTATCTACATTGCCCTGCAGGCAAACAACAATCCGGGCCGTTTCGGTTACATCCGTAACTGGCAGTTCGCGCTTCAGCGCTGGACGGCATGGTTCCTCGTTGTATTCCTCGTATGGCATGTCGGCTATCTCCGTCTGTTCACGAAGGGCATCACGGGCACGCCGATTTCTTATGAGCTCCTTCAGAGCTACTTCACGGGACATCCGCTTTATGCCGTCCTTTATATCATCGGCATGTTTGCTGCTATCTTCCATTTCAGCAATGGTATTACGACGTTCTGCATGACCTGGGGCATTGCCAAAGGTCCGCGTATCCAGACGGTCATCAATTGCCTGAGCATGTGCCTTTGCGTGGTTCTCTGCCTGATTACCCTGGTATTCATGGGCAGTTACTTCGTAATGTAAGTATCGTGGAAGTATAGCTAAGTAAAGGAGAATTTCAATGGCTAATAAACCAGAAAATAAGATTATTGTCGTAGGCGGCGGTCTTTCCGGCCTCATGGCTACGCTGAAGATCTGCGAAGGCGGCGGCAAGGTTGACCTGTTCTCTTACTGTCCGGTCAAACGCTCCCATTCGCTGTGCGCACAGGGCGGCATCAACGCCTGCATGGATACGAAGGGCGAGCATGACAGCATTTATGAGCATTTCGATGATACCGTATATGGTGGTGACTTCCTGGCTGACCAGCTGGCTGTAAAAGGCATGGTTGAGGCTGCTCCGAAGCTTATCAAGATGTTCGACCGCATGGGCGTACCGTTTACGCGTACGTCTGAGGGCGTTCTCGACCTCCGTAACTTCGGTGGTCAGAAGAATAAACGTACCTGCTTCGCTGGTTCCACGACTGGCCAGCAGCTGCTGTATGCTCTCGATGAGCAGGTTCGCCGTTGGGAAGTCAAGGGCGGCGTAAAGAAGTATGAGTTCTGGGAATTCATCAAGATCATCAAGAACAAGGACGGCATCTGCCGTGGTATCGTTGCCCAGAACATGAACTCCAACGAGATCGTATCCTTCCCGGCTGATGTTGTCATTCTGGCAACTGGCGGCCCGGGCCAAGTATATGGCCGTTGCACGGCTTCCACGATCTGCAATGGTTCCGCTGTTTCGTCTGTTTACCAGCAGGGTGCAGAGATCGGCAATCCGGAGTTCCTGCAGATTCATCCGACGGCTATTCCGGGTACGGATAAGAACCGTCTGATGTCTGAGGCCTGCCGTGGTGAGGGTGGCCGTGTATGGGTTTACCGTGAGAATCCGGAGACGCATGAGAAAGAGCGTTGGTACTTCCTCGAGGATATGTATCCGGCATACGGCAACCTCGTACCGCGTGACGTTGCATCCCGTGCCATCTACAAAGTCGTTGTCCACATGGGCCTCGGCATGCACAACCCGAACCGTGTATACCTCGATCTGTCCCATATCCCGGCAGATTACCTCGAGCGCAAGCTCGGCGGTATCCTCGAGATGTATGATGACTTCGTAGGTAAGGATCCGCGTAAGGTTCCGATGGAGATCTTCCCGTCCATCCATTATTCCATGGGTGGTATCTGGGTTGACCGTGAGCATCACACGAATATTCCGGGCCTCATGGCTTCCGGCGAGTGTGACTATCAGTATCATGGTGCCAACCGTCTGGGTGCAAACTCCCTGCTGTCGGCAGCATACTCGGGCACGATCTCTGGTCCTGAGTCCCTCAGACTGGCTCGCAGCGGCAAGCTCGGTGAGGCCCTTACGAAGGCAGAGCTGGAAGATGCCCGTCAGGAGTGCGTAGCTGAGTTCGATAAGATCCGTAACATGAATGGTCCGGAGAATGCACATAAGCTGCATCATGAGCTGGGCGATATCATGTACAAATATGTATCGGTTGAGCGTGAGAACATCGGCCTGACCCAGTGCATGAAGGAACTCCATGAGATCCTCAAGCGTTGGGACAACATCGGTGTTACGGACCACGGCACCTGGGCGAACCAGGAAGCTATGTTTGTCCGCCAGCTCCGCAATATGATCATCTATGCGATGGCAATTACGAAATCTGCCTTGCTGCGTGATGAGAGTCGCGGCGCCCATGCTAAGATTGTCCTCGATGACAAGGGCGAGCGCGTAACGGATGAGAAGGGTGATCTCGTATTCATGCCACGTGATGATGCACGTTTCATGCGCACGACTATCGTTACCTTTGATGCTGAGCACGAGGAGCCAGAGGTTTCCTATCGTGAGTTTGAGCACTCTCTCATCAAGCCGCGTCTGCGTAACTACGCTGTAGCTAAGAAAGAGTAAGAGGGAGGACAAATAGAATGGCAGAACAGAAAAAAGTCAGATTTGTTATCGAACGCCAGGACGGCCCTACGGAAAAGCCGTACACGCAGGAGTTTGATGTAGACTATCGTCCGGGCCTTAACGTTGTTGCAGCCCTGATGGAAATCCAGAAGAATCCGGTAACGGCAGATGGCAAGAAAGTTGCTCCAGTTGTCTGGGAATGCAACTGCCTCGAGAAGGTTTGCGGTGCCTGCATGATGGTTATCAATGGCAAAGCACGTCAGGCATGCTGCTCACTGATCGATAATCTCAAGCAGCCAATCCACCTGGCTCCGGCTCGTACGTTCCCGGTTATCCGCGATCTGCTGATCGACCGCTCGGTTATGTTTGAGAGCCTCAAACGTATCCAGGGCTGGGTTGAAGTCGACGGCACCTGGGAAGTCAAGGATGCTCCGATTCAGAATCCGTATACGGCACAGACGGCATATGAGATCTCTCATTGCATGACCTGTGGCTGCTGCCTTGAGGCCTGCCCGAACGTAGGCCCGCAGTCGGACTTCATCGGACCGGCTCCGACCGTACAGGCATATCTCTTCAACCTTCATCCGCTCGGAAAGTTCGATGCTCCGAAGCGCCTGAATGCACTGATGGAGAAAGGCGGCATCACCAGCTGTGGCAACAGCCAGAACTGTGTAGAGGTCTGCCCGAAGAATATCAAGCTGACGACCTATCTGGCTCAGTTGAACCGCGATGTCAACAAACAGGCACTGCGTAATATCTTCGACAAATAATCTGATAAGAAGGACGGGACCTGCTCTAAGTAACGAGCAGGTCCCGTTTTATTATTACAAGGACTTGATTGTTAAGGCCGTTTGGGTATATGATAAATACAAGATGGGCGTAGTGTCCCCTTGATGATAAGAGAATGGCGATTAGGATGATAGCTATGAAAAAGAATGAACGTATACCTTTGAGCCCTTGTTTGCGGCGCTTCAAGTTTTTCTTTGATCTGCTGAAGAAGACAACGGATAATTATTTGTTCTTTGCAGATATACAGGAAAATATTGTGATGGTTTCGCCGAACCTGGTACAGGATTTCGATCTGCCGGGTGAGATTATGCAGGATTTTGATGCGTATTGGGCACCACTGATCCATCCAGAGGAGCGTAGTACGTATCTGGCTTCGATACGTGGCCTTATGAAGACGCAGACCATATTTGAGCATAACATGGAGTACCGGGTTAAGACACGGCAGGGAGATTATGTCTGGATTCGCTGCCGCGGCCGTGTGGGGAATGATCGGGATGGTACCCCGAGCATGTTCGCGGGTATGATGTCCCGGATGGCCCAGCGGAATCAGGCAGATGAAGTTACCGGACTGCTGAACAAGTACCAGTTCGAGCATGCCGTCAAGCTGGCCCTGAATCAATATCGTGCAACCGGGGAAGGCGGCGCGATCATGGTTTTTGGCTTGGATAATTTCAAGATTGTCAATGAGACTTATAACCGTGTGGTGGGCGATCTGGTCCTGAAGCGGGTGGCTGAGCTCATTGGAAATGTATTGCCGGCGCCGTTGACGCTGTTCAAGCTGGATGGGGATCAGTTTGCTGTAATTTATCCGGAAGCTGCGGAGCAGGAGGTAGCAGAGATATTTGCCAGTGTGCAGAGTGCGTTGTCGCGTCCGCAGGATATCAATGGACATCAGTATTTCTGCACTGCATCTTGTGGCACGGTGTTTTACCCGACTGCTGGCAAGGATTATCTGGTGCTGCATAAACACGCGGAAGCGGCGATGGATATTGCGAAACGCGAAGGCAAGAATCGCAGTGTGCTGTTCAGCAAGGATCAGTATAACCGCTGGGTACGCTCCATCTCGATGCGTGACAGCCTTTGGGACAGTGTAGAGAACGGCTGCATGGGGTTCAGTCTCTTTTTCCAGCCGCAGATCAGTGCCGAGGATCAGAAATTGATCGGGGCTGAGGCACTGCTTCGCTGGAAAAATCCGAAAGGCCGCATGGTGGCACCGATGGAGTTCATTCCGATTCTGGAAGAGACGAAGCTGATCATCCCGGTAGGTAAGTGGGTCTTCGAAGAGGCATTGAAGGTCTGTAAGAAATGGCGCCATGTAGTGCCTGAGTTCCAGATCAGCGTCAATATGAGCTATGAACAGGTCAAGGATCTGTCATTTAAGGAATTCGTGACGGAATGTCTGGCGCGTTATGATATGCCGGTTGATGCGGTCATCCTGGAGCTCACGGAAAGCAAGATCGTTGCAGACTGGAGTTTCGTTAACAGGCAGTTCGATTCATTCCGGAGTCAGGGCATTGCCATTGCCATGGATGACTTTGGCACAGGGTACTCGTCTTTGGCGTCCTTGAAGTATCTTTCCTGCGATATCGTGAAGATTGACCGGGAGTTTGTCAAGAAGATCCTGGAGAATGATTTTGATCGCAAACTGGTCCAGTATGTTGTGGCGCTCTGCCACAGCATTGGCATCAAGTGCTGCATCGAGGGCGTGGAGGAAGAAGCGGAATATGAGCTGCTGACCAAAGAGTGCAAGGCAGATTCGATTCAGGGCTATCTGTTCGGTCATCCGGAGAGTGTCGAGAACTTTGAAGAGAAATTTTTACATATGGAGAAACATTGATGTCACGTACAAAAGAGCAGGAAAAAATCACATTATTAGGCAAGAAGAAGGTCAATTATCATTATGATTATTGCCCGGAGATTCTGGAGACGTTCCAGAACAAGCATCCGGAGAATGATTACTGGGTGAAATTCAATTGTCCGGAATTTACGGCGCTTTGTCCAATCACGGGGCAGCCGGATTATGCGACAATCTATATCAGCTATGTGCCATCAGAACAGATGGTGGAGAGCAAGTCACTGAAGCTCTATCTCGTGAGCTTCAGGAACCATGGGGATTTCCATGAAGATGTAGTCAATGTCATCATGAAGGATCTCATCAAGCTGATGGATCCGAAATATATCGAGGTCTGGGGCAAGTTCCTGCCGCGTGGTGGTATTTCCATTGATCCGTATGCGAACTATGGACGGCCGGGGACGAAGTTTGAGCAGCTGGCCTGGCACCGCTTCGCAGAGCATGATATGGCTGGTATGGATAAAGTCGATAATCGTTGAATGGTACAGCTGGTCTAACCGCGTATCAGCATGCATGATGGAAGGGAGATTTCGATGAAACGTCAGAAGCGCATAGCCCTGATCAATGATATTACGGGGTTTGGCCGTTGCTCGGTGACGGTAGAGCTTCCCCTGCTTTCAGCGATGAAGATCCAGGCCTGCCCGCTGCCGACGGCAATCTTGTCGGTGCATACCGGGTTTCCGGATCATTATCTGGATGATTATACAGATCGTATGCGGCCTTATATGGACAGCTGGGAGAAGAACCGGCTGTCCTTTGATGGTATCTGCACGGGATTTTTGGGATCGGCACAGCAGATCGAGATCGTAGCGGAATTCATTCGCCGGTTCAAGCAGCCATCGACCCGGGTCATGGTGGATCCGGTCATGGGGGACTATGGCCGGCTGTACAGTTCCTATACACAGGAGATGTGTGATGAGATGCGGCAGCTCCTTCCTTATGCAGATCTGGTGACCCCGAATCTGACAGAAGCTTGTCAGCTGCTGGATATTCCTTATCCGGCAGGCGGACAGGTATCCGACCGTGATCTTGAGTATATGGCCAGCGCGCTGGCGGCCTGCGGCCCGTCTCAGGTTATCATCACGGGACTCAGTGAGGGCGACCATATCCGCAACTTCATCTACGAAGCTGGGCGGGGAACCGTCCTGCAGGTGGAGAAGGTCGGTGGTGACCGGTCTGGTTCCGGGGATGCGTTCATGGCCATTGTGGCAGGCAGCCTGATCAATGGTGAGAATCTGGAACAGGCTGCGTACAAGGCGGCTGATTTCATCAGCAAATGTCTGGCGTATGCAGTCGAGCTCGATCTGCCGTGGAACTATGGTCTGCCGTTTGAAGAATATCTTAGGGAGTTGAAATAAATGTTAGTTTATGCAACGCATAAAGGCGGGCGTTACCTGCCGTTATCGGAGAGCCTGAAGCTCCAGCCGGAAGGCAAGCGGAATCTTTACGTCAATGTCACGAATGAATGCAACTGTGCCTGTACGTTCTGCCTGCGCAATATGAAGAAGATGGCCGAAGAATCGTCACTCTGGCTGAAGAGTAAACCGACGCTGGCCGAATTCAAAGCTGCATTGGATGATGTGCCATGGTCCTACATCAAGGAAGTCGTGTTCTGCGGCTTTGGGGAGCCGACCATGCGTCTGGATGTCCTGCTGGCGCTGATGCATTATGTCAAGGAACAGCATCCAGGGATGCCGACCCGGCTGAATACGAATGGGTTGGGTGAGCTGGAATATGGCCGTGTGATCTCTGCGGATTTCAGGGGAATCCTGGATACGATCTCCATCAGTCTCAATGCCTCGAATGCAGAGCGCTATTATGAGCTGACCCGGGCTAAATTCGGGATTCAGTCGTATGAAGCGATGCTGGCTTTTGCGGAGCACAGCAAGAAATATGTCCCGAATGTCGTCCTGACGATTGTCGATCAGGTTGAAGGGCCGGATGAGATTGCCAGGTGCCAGGCAATCTGCAAGGACAGAGGTCTGACGCTGCGGGTTCGTGAGTATGAGGATTCGTAATACCTGTAACGGATAATTCGTCAGAATCTGAGCCGGGCAGTATAAAAGAAAATAAAAAAGGGCATAGTAAAAGCCGACTCACAATCTTGATTGCGGGTCGGCTTTAATCGTTGATAAACATAGATATAAGTTGTCCTTCTTATTCACTTGTCTGCAAGATCCCCTCTCGAGCAGGAACCTCACTACACGTTTTAAACACGTATATTCACGTTCAGCTGAAACCTTGTGATAGTCAAATCACGATCTGTGCACATCTTGCTAAGTGTCATCTTGCCGTTATCGATAACGATAGGGATACCTAAAGTCTCGATTGATTCTTAGATGATCTGTAAAGATTTACCCAGGGCTGCATTTGATTCTTTCGTTACCTGACGCTGTGCGCCTGACTTCCAATAGCTTTGCGTTCGACTGGCGACCATTTGGTCATCATCACGATGCATCCTCGCCTCATGGATATTCGCTTGCTTCACCAATGCACTTGCTAGTCAGTTCCGAAAGAACTTCTGCATAGTGATATCTTCAATAAACACTCACATCCTTCCGTAATTACGAGATCTGTAAGTTTCTTGAAGAGAGCCTGTTTCGGCTGGATAAATACCTTCCAGGTTTTCGACCTCCAGGACTACTTTTCCGGTGGTTTATTTATCTATCTCTTCTTTACATCTATATAATAACATAGCATTCAGATAATTGCAATACTTTGGAAGAATAAAATTAAGATAGAATGAAATTATTGTCTTTCATGAGTCGGATTCTATAGTATAATAAAAGAAGATGAATAGAAAAGGAGCAAATGCTATGAAACATCTGATTGTCGTACGCAGCGGCGGCGAGCTGGCCAGTGGGATTGTCCATACCCTGTATCGGTCCGGCTTCCGCGTGTTGATCCTGGAACAGGCAAGACCATCTGCTACGAGGCGGAGGGTCACGTTCTCAGATGCAATGTACCGCGGCGAGGCGATGGTGGAGCGGGTGACTTGTTATCGGGCACAGAATCTCGAAGAAGCGAAGATGCGATTAAAAAACGGGGAACTGGTCATGCTGGAGGATCCGGCAGCAAAGTGTGTGCGGGATTTGAGACCTCATATTTTGGTTGATGCGATTACGGCACATCAGAATAAGGGCACGAAGCGGGACATGGCGGAGCATACGATCGGTCTGGGACCGGGGTTCTGCGCCGGGCGCGATGTCGATGTCGTCGTAGAGACGATGCGCGGGCATAATCTGGGAAGGTTGATCTATGAAGGCTTCTCAGCACGCGAGCAGGATATCGAGAACAGTACGGTAGGGTATGCACGGAATGTAGAGCATTTGCTTTTAGCACCTGAGGATGGGGAATTGGAGATGCTTCGTAGTATTTCGTTGATGGTGAAGCGAGGGGAATCTCTGGCGCATCTGCATACGAAAGATGGACAGATTGTTGAGCTCAAGGCTGTGATCGATGGGGTGCTGCGCGGTGCGCTGCATACCGGTAGTCGGGTGGTCAAGGGGCAGAAAGTAGCGGATATCCATCCGACGATGGGGCAGGAAGAGTGCTTCACGATTTCGGATAAAGCACGCTGTATTGCGGGATCGGTCCTTGAGGCTGTGATGGCCTGGGATAACAAGCGTACCAGAAGGAGATTCTTCCATCGTGATTGAAGCGATACTGAATTTCATGTTTCCGCCTCACTGTCCGTTATGTGGGGCTTATGTAGAAGAAAAAGGCAGCTGGTGTCCACAGTGCCTCATAAAGGCGTTGCAGCCGCAGCGTCTGCCATTACCAGTGCCTGTGCAGGTCGTGATCGACAATGCATGGGCGCTTAGTGTATATCGGGGAGGTACGCAGGATCTGATCCGTGGGCTCAAATATCATGGACGCAGGAACAGCCTGCCCTACATCTGTACGCTGCTGGATCAGGCAGCAGAGAATCCAGCTGTTGCCGCGGTGCTGTCATCGGTCAGTCTGGCTGTTCCGGTACCGCTGTACCGGGAAAAAGAAAAGCGGCGTGGTTTCAATCAGACGGAGCTGATCTTCCGGGACTGGCTCCAGGATCGGGGCATACCGATGCAAAAAGCCCTGCAGAGAATCCGGGCAACGCGCCCCATGTATCAGCTGTCCGCTGAAGAACGGCAGCACAATCTGCAGGGGGCATTCCGGGTAACGGAGGATACAGTGTTGGCGGGAAAACGGATCCTGCTGGTGGATGACATTATGACTACCGGTGCGACATTATATGCTTGTGCCAGGGAACTGCGGCAGAGCGGAGCCGTGTCAGTGACTGCTCTCGTGCTGGCCAGCGACCATCGTTAACCAGCAGAATAGTCTGGCTTCGAGATCCCTTGCTAAAAAATATGTTTCACTGAGTTGTAACTTTGTATACAAATGGTGTATAATGTAACAATATAAAAATGGAAATATGTAAACATATGGAGATAATGAGGGGGATTCTAAGTGTTGATGAATGGAGCGCAGGCTGTACTTGAAAGCCTGAAAAAAGAAGGTGTCGATGTTGTGTTCGGCTATCCGGGCGGAGCCGTCCTGACCTTGTATGATGCAGTTTATAAGATGAAATTCCCACATGTCCTGACGCGGCATGAACAGGGGGCTGTTCATGCTGCCGATGGTTATGCCCGGGCTACGGGGAAGGTCGGTGTTGTGTTTGCGACCTCCGGTCCCGGTGCAACGAATCTGATCACGGGTATTGCTACGGCCTGCACCGATTCGGTGCCATTGGTCTGTATCACGGGACAGGTGGCGAATCTCTACATCGGTAAGGACTCGTTCCAGGAGGCAGATGTATTCGGCATCACGACTCCAATCACGAAACATAATTATCTGGTCAAGGATGTCAGGGAACTGCCGCGTGTCCTGAAAGAAGCGTTCTTTATTGCCCGCACGGGGCGTCCGGGACCGGTCGTCATTGATGTAGCCAAGGATGTATTCGATACGAAGATTGATTATGTTTATCCCGAGACCGTTCACTTGCGTGGCTATTCTGGAGAGTATGTCGGCGATGAGGCCGAGATCGATGCTGTCGTCGAGGCCATCAATCATGCCAGCCGGCCGATGCTCTTTGTCGGTGGTGGTGTGATTGGCGCCAATGTATCGGAGACCATCCGGTCAATCGTGAGCCGGCTGGGAGCACCGGTAACCACTACGCTGTTGGGACTGGGGGCTGTTTCTGCGGATACCAGGGGATTCCTGGGCTTTGCGGGGATGCATGGTTCGTATGCGGCGAATATGACGATTCAGGAATGCGATCTGCTTCTTTGTATTGGCATGCGTTTCAGTGATCGTGTGACGGGTGTCGTTTCTGGTTTTGCGCCGAAAGCGAAGATCGTCCATTTTGAGCTGGACGAAGCGGAAGTGAATAAGAATGTCGCTGCTGATTACCGGGTGCTGGGGGATTTGCGCTGGTCGCTGCCGCTGCTGCAGGACAAACTGGAGCGGTCCGGCCGTGCTTATGCGGCTGAGAATGAATCCTGGCTGGAAAAGGCCATTGAGCGGAGCAAGGAGCATCCGTTCAGCTATCAGCCGGATGGTGAGGCAATCAAGCCGGGGGCACTGATCCGTAAGATCAGCGAGCTTTCCGATGAAGATACCATTGCGGTTACGGACGTCGGGCAGCATCAGATGTGGGCGGCTCAGTTCTTCGACGTGTATAAGCCACGGCATTTCCTGACCTCTGGCGGACAGGGAACGATGGGCTATGGCCTCCCGGCCGCGATGGGCGCGAAGATTGGTCAGCCCGACAGCAAGGTGGTACTGTTTACCGGTGATGGCAGTATCATGATGAACTGTCAGGAGTTTGCCACGATCGCGGATAACAATATTGATGTCAAGGTTATCATCATTCATAACTGTATTCTGGGAATGGTCGGACAGTGGCAGCGCTTGTTCTATAATCATCATTATTCGCAGTCCGAGCTCAAGGGCAAGACGGATTTCGTCAAGCTGGCCGAGGCGTTTGGCCTGCGCGGCTATCGGCTGACCAAGAAGTCTGAGTTGGAGACGGAATTGCCGAAGATCATGCAGACGGCAGGACCGGCACTGGTGGATGTCTGGGTACCGGAAGATGAGGATGTGCTGCCGATGGTTCCGGGCGGCAAACGACTGGATCAGATGGTTCTGGGAGGGAATAAGTGATGATGAAGAAATATTTACTGGCGGTGCTGGTGGATAACAAGCCGGGCGTCCTGACGCATGTATCCGGGCTGATCAGCCGTCGGGCGTTTAACATCGAGAGTATATCCGCCGGCTATACCGAGGAACAGGCCATTACCCGCATCAATATCGTGGTTTCGGTGGAATCTGAGAACGAGCTGGACCAGGTGGTGACCCAGCTTTCCAAGCTGATCGATGTCATCAAGATCGTCAATCTCAGCAAGAGTGAGTCTATCGAGCGGGAACTCGTGATGATCAAGGTCAGGGCGGATCGTAAGAACCGGGCGGATATCATCAACATTGTCGAGATCTTCCGCGCCAAGATCGTTGATGTGGGCCCGGAAGACGTCGTCGTGGAACTGACGGGATCCCAGAGTAAGATTGACGGAATCATTGAGGTCTTGTCGGAATATGAGATCCTGGAGATTGCCCGTACCGGATCGATTGCCTTGTCCCGTGGTCCGATACCGGTCAAGCGGATGTAACCAACCGGATATGAAGAAGAGGCTGTCGCATTTTACGACAGCCTCTTTTGAGTATTGTAAGGGTTGGATTCATCAGGTCAGCCCCATGTCCTTGCAATGGACGTTTATTTTTTGATGATGAGTGCCATGAATACCAGATTTTCCGTTTTTGATGCATTGGCAATGCCGTGCTTTTCACCATCCGGACAGAAAGTCGTGGCCCCGGCGCCAAGGGTGACTTCCTTGCCATTGTCATTATAGCAGGCCGTTCCCTGGAGAATATGGTAGGTCTCTGTATTGCCATGGTGTTCATGGACACCGATGGAGCAGAGCGGTGGTATGATGACTTTTGCATACATGTCACATTTGCCATCAAGTTCGGCCGGAGTCAGGAGTTTTACGATCGTGATGGTTCCTTTGCCGTCTGCTTTGTTTGTGGCCTGGATGGGGTTCGGTTCAATAAATGCCATAATAGAGATGCTCCTTCTTTTCTTTTCCAGATTTATTTGCTACAATAACATTATACAACTTATCGGATTCAAGATAAATGCGGGGATTCCTTCAGGATGAAAGGAGTTTGCGCGTTTTATTTTTCTGTTGATACTTTGGGGAGCTGCGATTTATGGTTTATTTCTTGAAATTTGGTGCCAGCTGGGTGCTGCCACCGGGGATTTTTATCTTGGCCTTGTGGGGGCTGGCGTTTTATTGTTGGCGTTACCGGCGGGAGAAGCGGGTTGCGGCGATACTGGCCGGCATCACGTTCGTATTTTATCTGCTTTGTACCAGCCTGGTGTCGGAGCAGACGATGGGATGGCTGGAATCGGCCTATGAGCCGCCGGAGATCCCGCAGGGGGACGTTATCATCATGCTCGGGGGCGGCGCGATGCCGGACAGTCCGGATGTCGATGGGACGGGCGCACTTTGTGCGAGTCCGGCCAATCGTCTGCTGACGGCAGTTCGTCTGCAGCGTAAGCTGGATGTGCCGATCCTGGTATCCGGGGGGCAGGTATACAGCGACTCGGGACCGGAAGCGCAGATTGCCAAACGGATCCTGATGTCACTCGGTGTTCCTGAGGACAAGATCCTGGTGGAGACCAAGAGTATCAATACGACGCAAAATGCCAGGTTCTCAGCTGAAATCCTGCGTGAGCGGGGACTGAGTCACCCACTGTTGGTCACCTCGGCTTTCCATATGAAGCGTTCCGTGTTGAATTTCAAAAAGCAGGATGTAGCGGTGACGGCCTATCCGGCCGACTATCAGGTCAGCCATCATCCGGTGTTCCACTATACGAAATTGCGGCCGCAGACCGAGGCGCTGCTGAATAATGTGACGGTGCTGCAGGAAACGATGCGCACCATGGTAACGAGGTATCTGGAATGACAAAGAATCTGACACAGGGGGAGCCGGCGAAGCTGATCCTGATGTTTACTCTGCCGCTTATTGCGGGCAATATTTTTCAGCAGCTGTATGCGTTTGTGGATACGCTGATCGTGGGGCGCTTCCTTGGGGTGGAAGCGCTTGCTGCCGTGGGCTGCACGGGCAGCCTGATGTTCCTGATGCTGGGATTTGTGATCGGTTTCTCGACGGGCATCACAATCTATACGGGACAGCGCTACGGGGCTAAAGATGAGCATGGCGTCCGGCAGAGTGCTGCGGCCTGCACGATTCTGGCAATTGTTGTCTCGGTCGTGCTCACGGTCATTGGCGTTGCCATGTGCCGTCAGCTGCTGATCTGGATGCAGACACCGGCTGAGATACTGGATGGTGCGGTAGCGTTCATTAGTATTGTCTATGGCGGCATCGTGATGTTCGTATTTTTGCAGATGCAGACGAATATCCTGCGCGCCCTGGGCGACAGCCGCATGCCAACAGTGATCCTGGCCGTGGCACTCTGTATCAATATCATACTGGAGCCGGTGGCTATCCTAGTATTGGAATGGGGTATCCCTGGTGCCGCTATTGCGACGGTTGTGTCACAGTTTATTGGTAATGTAGTCTGCTATATCTATATCCGTAAGCGGGTTCCGATGCTGCATACGCATCGGGAGGACTGGCATGTCAGCTGGGCAGTCCTTAAACAGCATCTGAATATTGGACTGCCAATGGGATTTCAGTCTTCAATTATTGCCATTGGTGCCATTATCCTGCAGATTGCCCTGAATAATCTCGGCCCGACAGCAGTAGCTGCCTATGCGGCGGCTCAGAAAGTGGACTCGGTGGCGATGATGCCGATGATGTCCTTTGGCCTGGCGATGGCCGCATATACGGCCCAGAACTATGGAGCTCAGCAGTATACACGTATTGCGGAAGGTGTGCGGAAATGCACCTATATGTCGGTGGCTTTCAGCGTCCTGGCCGGTATCCTGCTGATCCTGTTTGGCACGAATATCATGCATCTGTTCGTAGGTGACGGGCAGGAACAGGTCATTGCCTATGGGCATGAATACCTGGTGGTCAATGGGGCAACGTACTGGATTCTGTCGCTGTTGTTCATTTTCCGTTATACCCTGCAGGGACTCGGGCAGAGTGTGGTGCCGACGATTGCCGGGGTTATGGAACTGCTTATGCGCTCGGGAGCGGCCATTTTTCTTTGCACGGCCTGGGGCTTCCTGGGTGCCTGTGTAGCGAATCCGATGGCCTGGGCGGGGTCCTGCATTCCACTCGCTATTGCATACTGGTGGACCAAGCGGACTTTTAAACGGATGCATGCGCTGGCAGATTAGTACAGCGTGCACGAAATACCTAGGCGAATTACTTGTCTGAATTTCCATCTGCCGCGTTGTCGTCAATCGGCA
>JAKVOG010000022.1 GCA_022482925.1 Selenomonas sp.
AGTTAAGCTACAAAGGGCATATGGTGGATGCCTAGGCGTTTCGAGTCGATGAAGGACGCGATAAGCTGCGATAATGTTTGGGGAGCCGCAAGTAGGCTGTGATCCAAGCGTCTCCGAATGGGGCAACCCGGTGGAAGTTATGTTCCATCATCCGAAAGGAAGACATACCTGGTGAACTGAAACATCTAATTAGCCAGAGGAAAAGTAATCAATTGAGATTCCCCCAGTAGCGGCGAGCGAACAGGGAAGAGCCCAAACCGGACGTCTTCGGACGACCGGGGTTGAGGACCGACATCAAGCGAAGACAGGTTAGTCGAAGTATCTGGGAAGGTACAGCACAGACGGTGAAACTCCGGTAGACGAAAACTTGTTGAGTGGGTCGGTATCCAGAGTACCACGAGACACGAGAAACCTTGTGGGAAGCCGGGTGGACCACCATCCAAGGCAAAATACTACGAAACGACCGATAGCGCATAGTACCGTGAGGGAAAGGTGAAAAGGACCCCGGGAGGGGAGTGAAATAGAACCTGAAACCGTATGTCTACAAGCAGTCGAAGCACATTATTGGTGCGACGGCGTGCCTATTGAAGAATGAACCGGCGAGTTAATTTATGTAGCGAGGTTAAGTGGAAGACACGGAGCCGAAGCGAAAGCGAGTCTGAAAAGGGCGAAAGTTACATGGATTAGACCCGAAACCACAGTGATCTATGCATGGCCAGGTTGAAGCTCAGGTAAAAATGAGTGGAGGACCGAACCCGTGAGTGTTGAAAAACTTTGGGATGAGCTGTGCATAGGGGTGAAATGCCAATCGAACGTGGAGATAGCTGGTTCTCCCCGAAATAGCTTTAGGGCTAGCCTCAGGCGACACATAAAGACGGTAGAGCACTGATCAGACGCGGGTCTGTAATGGATACCAACTCCAGTCAAACTGCGAATGGCTTTATGAGAAGAACCTGGGAGTCAGAATGCGAGTGATAAGACCCGTATTCAAAAGGGAAACAGCCCAGAACGCCGACTAAGGTCCCCAATGCTGTACTAAGTGGAAAAGGATGTAGGACTTCCTAAACAACCAGGATGTTGGCTCAGAAGCAGCCACCATTTAAAGAGTGCGTAATAGCTCACTGGTCGAGAGGCCTTGCGCCGAAAATATCCGGGGCTCAAGTACAGAACCGAAGTCGCGTCATGCGCAAGCATGGGTAGGGGAGCGTTCCAAGGGCGTTGAAGGTTGACCGGAAGGACAGCTGGAGCGCTTGGAAGTGAGAATGCTGGTATGAGTAGCGAAAAGATCAGTGAGAATCTGATCCACCGAAAGCCTAAGGGATCCTGAGCAACGCTCGTCGTCTCAGGGTAAGTCGGGACCTAAGCCGAGGCAGAAAGCATAGGCGATGGACAACAGGCGAAAATTCCTGTACTGCATAATGTTGTTTGAGGATGGAGTGACGCAGCAAGGAGTCTGAGCAGGCGATTGGAAATGCCTGTCGAAGGCGGTAGGCTGGTGAGGAGGCAAATCCCCTTACTAAAGCCGAGAACCGATAGATAGACGCGTTCTTCGGAACAAGTCAAATTCAGACGTACTACACTGCCAAGAAAAGCTTCTAACGAGACATTATGTACCCGTACCAAAACCGACACAGGTAGGCGCGGAGAGAATCCTAAGGTGCGCGGGAAAACCCTCGTTAAGGAACTCGGCAAAATGCATCCGTAACTTCGGGAAAAGGATGGCCAGAGCTGGTGAAAGTCAAACGACTGGAGCTGGAGCTGGCGACAGAAGAGGAGCCCAAGCGACTGTTTACCACAAACACAGGTGCTTGCTAAAGAGAAATCTGACGTATAAGTGCTGACACCTGCCCGGTGCTGGAAGGTTAAGGAGAGGAGTCATCCGTAAGGAGAAGCCCCGAACTGAAGCCCCAGTAAACGGCGGCCGTAACTATAACGGTCCTAAGGTAGCGAAATTCCTTGTCGGGTAAGTTCCGACCCGCACGAAAGGTGTAACGACTTGGGCACTGTCTCAACGAGGGACCCGGTGAAATTGAAATACCTGTGAAGATGCAGGTTACCCGCGACTGGACAGAAAGACCCCATGGAGCTTTACTGCAGCCTGGCATTGATTTTTGGCATGTAACGTACAGGATAGTTGGGAGACGGAGAAGTATGGTCGCCAGATCATACGGAGTCATTGTTGGGATACCAACCTTTACGTGTTAGGAATCTAACCCTGAGATTCACAAGATCGGGGACAGTGCCAGGTGGACAGTTTGACTGGGGCGGTCGCCTCCGAAAGAGTAACGGAGGCGTCCAAAGGTTCCCTCAGCGCGGACAGAAATCGCGCGAAGAGTATAAAGGCAGAAGGGAGCTTGACTGCGAGACCAACAAGTCGAGCAGGTACGAAAGTAGGGCTTAGTGATCCGGTGGAATGAGAGTGGAATTGCCATCGCTCAACGGATAAAAGCTACCCTGGGGATAACAGGCTAATCTCTCCCAAGAGTCCATATCGACGGGGAGGTTTGGCACCTCGATGTCGGCTCATCACATCCTGGGGCTGAAGCAGGTCCCAAGGGTTGGGCTGTTCGCCCATTAAAGTGGTACGTGAGCTGGGTTCAGAACGTCGTGAGACAGTTCGGTCCATATCCATCGCGGGCGAAAGATACATGAGGGAAGCTGCTCCTAGTACGAGAGGACCGGAGTGGACGGACCGCCGGTGTACCAGTTGTCACGCCAGTGGCATAGCTGGGTAGCTGCGTCCGGAAAGGATAAACGCTGAAAGCATCTAAGCGTGAAGCCAGTCCCGAGATGAAGTATCTCATGGAGTAATCCAGTAAGATTCCTTGAAGAAGACAAGGTAGATAGGGTAGATGTGTAAGTGCTGTAAGGCATTGAGCTGACTACTACTAATAAATCGAGGGCTTATCTTAATAATACTAGAATGTTCGATTATACATTAATTATTTCTTCTGTATAGTTTTGAGGGTACATACCTTCAATAATATCCAGTGATGATAGCTGAGTGGTTCCACCCGTTCCCATACCGAACACGGTAGTTAAGCACTTATACGCCGAAAGTACTTGTCTGGAAACGGGCTGGGAGGATAGGGCATTGCTGGTTAAGCAAGAGAGTTCGTTACGACGGGCTCTTTTTTTGTACGTTGCGAGGAGAACACATAAGCAGAGAGCTGAGGATGAAGGAGCAAAGCGACGCGCAGACTCATGCGAATCGCTTATACAAAGTAGTAGTTAAGCACTCATACGTCGAAAGTACTTGTCTGGAAACGGGCTGGGAGGATAGAGCGTTGCTGGTTAAGCAGGAGAGTTCGTTACGGCGGGCTCTTTTTTTGTACGCATCGGTACTTGTCTGGATAAGCAGAGAACCGCCGCTTTAGCGGCGTGTGAATCGCTTATGCCGCTTGCGGCGAACGGGCTGGGAGGATAGGGCGTTGCCAGTTCAGTGAGAGAGTTCGTTACGACGGGCTCTTTTTTTTATTATAGGAAAGCCCAGAGCCGTCTCGTTGGAGATAACTCTGGGCTTTTCGTATGGTAAGGTCGAAGCTTTATTTAGCCATCAATTTACCGCCATTACGGAGCTTGAAGGTCTTTCCCTGCAGGGAAGGATTCGCTGTCTTGCTGTAATAGATCGTGTGTCCATTGCCAATGATGTTGCTGAAATCTTTTGTCTCATCGGTGATGGTTGTGACATAGGAATTGGCGGTTACATTCGGGAGTGTATAATAAACTGTGTAAGTGAGTTAACGGCAGTTTAAAATATGCTCCCCTGTCGGGGATATCAAACACATGCGGAGGTAATGAAATCTATGTCTAAGAAACAACCCACACGTGGTCAGACCCTGGCTAAGGCTATCATCGGTGAATATAAGCCAAAGATCGTTGAAGATATGCAAAATGCCCTTAAAGATGTTTTCGGTCCCATGTTTGAGGCCATGCTGAATGGTGAGATGGAAAATCATCTGGGTTATGACAATAATGAACGCGGCGAGAAAGCAACGGATAATCGCCGTAACGGCTATCTGCATAAGACGATTAAGACCTCAGCAGGAGAAGTCCCCATTGATGTTCCACGGGATCGCGACGGCTCCTTTGAGCCACAGGTCGTGCAAAAGCGCCAGAAGGATGTATCCTCCATTGAGGGCAAGGTGCTGGCCATGTATGCCCGTGGCATGAGCCAGAGAGACATCTCTGCGACGATTGATGACATCTATGGCTTTAAGTTGTCTGCAGGACAGATTTCTAATATCACAGACTGTGTTCTGAATGAACTGAATGAGTGGCAGAATCGACCATTGAAGGCCTTCTATCCCTTTATATTCGTCGATTGTATATATGTTTCCATGCGTACGGAGAAAGGTGTTTCTGACCAGCCTGTGTACGTTGTATTGGGATATGATTTAAAGGGCGAGAAAGACGTACTGGGCTTATGGATGGGCGATACCGAAAGCAAGCATCGCTGGATGCAGGTGTTCGATGAAATCAAATCTCGCGGTGTTCAGGATATAGGCTTCATTTCCATGGACGGCGTAAGCGGCCTGGAAGACGGCGCGAAATCAATCTTCAAGAATGTTGTAGTGCAGCGCTGCATCGTGCATTTGGTCCGCAATTCGCTGAAATACGTACCAAGCAAGGATTACAAAGCCTTTACGGCACAGCTCAAGAAAATCTACGGAGCAATAAACCTGAAAGCCGCGCAGGCAGAGTTTGAACGTTTTTGCGATGATTGGAGCAAGTACCCGGGGGCCGTTCGCGTATGGAAAACCAATTTCCGGCACATTGAGCAGCTGTTTAACTACGGCAGCGATGTACGTCGTGTCATGTATACGACGAATGCGATAGAGAGCGTCAACTCGAGCTTTCGCAAGGTAACAAAGAAAGGCGCTTTCAGCAGCGAAACAGCTGTATTTAAGGTATTCTACCTACGGATTAAAGAGCTTTACCAGAAATGGCAGGGCCACGCCATTCGTAACTGGGCTATGGTGATGAATCAGCTAATCATTGATGAACGGATCGGCGCTATGGTACAGAAATATCAGGCATCAATTTAAATTAATTTACACACTTTACTTGACAGTCCCTTACATTCCAACTGGACTGACTGGTCAGATTGATGTTGGCCTGATCGGCGGCATAGTCCTCGTTCATGGAGCCAGTCCAAATATAGTGGCACGCTTGTCAAGACCAAAATCGATAAATTTCTAAATGTATCAGGCAGCAGACATTGCAGCATTGAGCAGCAGTGCCGGGAAGTAGCGCTCTGCTGGCGGGACGTTCCCGATGGCTGAGTGGCAGCGCTGGAAGTTATACACGTTGATGTAGTTGCGGATGGCCTTGCGAGCCTCCCGGATGTTGCAGTACTGCGTGAGATAGGCTTCCTCATACTTGAATGTCCGGAACCACCGCTCAATCTTGATGTTGTCGGCCCAGCGGCTCTTGCCATCCATGCTCTGGCGGATCTTGTGTTCCTTGAGGAAAGCCTTGTACTCCTTGCTGGTGAACTGGCATCCTTGGTCGGAGTTGAGAATCTGCGGCTTTGCTATACGGAGAGCCTTCCTTACGGCGGCAATGACCATCCGGGTGTCCAGGGTATCGTCCACCTCCCAGCCAACAATGCAGCGGCTGTACCAGTCGATGATGGCTGTCAGATAAACGAAACCGTGCTCCAGGGGAATGTAGGTGATGTCGATGGACCATGCCTGGTTAGGCTGCTGAATATCCACATGCTTCAGCAGGTAGGGCATCACCTGCGCTTGTTGCTGCCGCTTGGAAAGGTTCATCTTCGGATAGATGACGTCGATGCCCATCTCGCGCATATAGCGAGCTGTCTTGCGTCGTCCGGCCTGATGCCCGAGGCGCTGCAGCTGCGAGGCCAGCTGCCTTGCGCCCCAGGCAGGATTGTCCGTGTGGAAACGATCGATGATGCGCTTGCATTCCAGCTCTTCATCTGATGGAGTGTTCTCTTTGGGGTGGTAGTATTGGCTTGTGCGGTTGACGCCGAGCAGCTTCGCTGCTTTCCGAAGGGAAAGCTCCTTGCACTCACTCCTCGAAAGGTTTTGGAGAATACTGTTTCTCGTAGTCCGGTCCAAGAATTTCCTCAGATTTTTTTTTCAACCAATCCACCTGCATGGTGAGTTGGCCAACTTTGCGGGCATAGGAGGCTTTCTCCTTCCGCTCGGTCTCGAGTTTTTGATTGAGGTTGTCCTCTCTGGAATCATCGAATATGATGCTTGCCTTGCTGAGGAACTCGTTCTTCCAGTTCCGCAAGAGGTTCGGCAGGATTTCGTTCTCAGCCGCCAGCGTGTTGAGGTCTTTCTCACCCTTGAGCAGCTCGATGACGAGATTGGATTTGAATTTCGATGTGAAATGACGGCGCGTGCGTGACATGATGATTATCTCCTTTTCATTGATCGCCTCCAGTATACCACGAGATTCACATTAAGAAGTAGTTTCGAAGTTGTCTTAATTCATGGTTCCATTATAAAACGGCGTGGTCTTTCAGATTCAGCGTTACCTGACTGATATTATTGGCCAGGATTTTGCCGTTGAGTGTCTGATTCGTGGCGTTCAGGGTGAAGTTTCCACCATTTTTGTCGGTCTTGCCCCACTGACCGCTGGTTACATTGACCAATGTGCTGCCATTCTGGATCAGTTGTGTGTTCTCGAGTGTGGCAGTAGCTGTGGTATTCGTGATATAGAACATTGGTCCATCGGATTTATTGGTCAGTTTGGAATCCCTGGCAGAGAATGCAGCCTGGCCAACGCCTGCATCACCGGAGAAGCTCTGATACAGCATGATGCCATGCTTTTTGTGGCCGGTCAGATCTGCCTGCTGCAGGGTAATGGAGTTCTTTCCCTCGACAACGGCAATCTCACTGCCGGTTGCTTCACCCTGTGCGTTGGTCAGTTGGATATTGCCAGTAGAATAGACACAGGGACTGCCATCACCAGAGGTCGCGATTCTGGCATCTTTGACGATGACATTGCCTTCGCCCCGATCAGTTGCCAGAGCAGCGCAATGGGCGCCCTCGGTCGTGATGTCCACGTTGGACGCCTGGATGGTCCCGCCATAGGTCGAATCAAGGCCACGTGAGGAGTTGTTCTTCGTATGGATCTTGATGTGGTCAGCAGTGACCGTGCTGTTCTTGCCTGTTGAGAAGATGGCATTGGCACCATCTGCATTGGAGGTCAGGTTCAGGTTCGAGAGGCTGGCCGTACTGTTGCTGGACAGGAAAATGGCATTCTGGCCGGAGAAATTACTGGCATCGGCACTGGACGAATCGCCGGTCTTGGATAACGTGGAACCCGTCAGCGTGACCGAGCCGCCATTGCGGACGAGGAACGCGCTCTGGTCGGCAGCCGTGGCATTGAGCGTCAGGCCGGTGAGGCTCTGGGTCTGGCCATCGACAACCTGGCTGGCCGTCAGCTCAGAGGCACTCTTGCCGGACTGGCCATGACCGCCAGGCATACCATCTGGTGGTGGTCCCGGAGGCAGTTCTCCGTTCGGAGCACCGGCTGGCGGAGCCTGCATGGTCACAGCAGTCTGGCTGGCAGATGATGCTGCCTGGCTGGTCCCGTAAGGGATGAATCCGGTGGTCAATGCTATGGCCAGTGTGATAGTCAGTGTATGGTGTTTTTTTATAGAATGTGTGAATGTCATAAGTTTATCCTCCCTTTCTTTGGACTTATTATAGTAGTAGGCAATTAGATTCTGGTGGGGCGGGTATTAGAAGTATTTTAGAGGGCTTTCTTTTGGCTCTTCACTAGCATGTGTGGGTAAAACCACCATGCAAAAATCTTTCTAACGCCTTATGCCGTATAGGCTGCCGGGCGATTCGGCAAGGGGATGTTTATATTGGAGCAAACCAGCAGTATCATATCGAGCATATTCTGGATATTCCGGAAGCCAAATGAGCGCCGGATTATCAGCTTGATTTTATTGTTGTTTGCCTCAATTCTGGCATTGCTAATCTGTTGACGGATGGTGTTCAGAATATGCTCGCGGTGCCGCATGATTTTCTTCTGTAGCTCCACGAACTCTGGGATTCGACAGTGCCGTGCCCATTTAACCCATCCGATAAGCGCTGCATCTGCCTCCTCAACATCCGTCATGTGAAGGATGAGCCGTAAGGCTTCCTTGAGTTTATATGCTCTGTACAGGCGGTTGTCTGAGAGCTGGATGAGTTCTAACTTGGCCTTCTGAGTCTCAGTTAGGTTCTCTGGCGCCTTGCCTAACGCAAAGGTAGCGCCTTTGATGGATTTAGCCTTTTCCTTGGCGGCAGCGGCCTCAGCGGCTTGCTGGTCATCTTTCTTGGGGCGGCCAGCCTTCTGACGCTTCGGATAAGATTGGGCAGCGTCACGAGCTTCGTGCCAACTCTGTTTGCGGACAGCATCCAAAGCCTCCATAGCCCATTCCACCACATGGAATGCGTCTACACAGCGCTCACAATTTGGCAGATACTTGTTTACGCAGTCCGTAATCCATCTGGCACCGTCAGCACTGACAACCTTGATAGATTCCCGCTGCTCCTTGCTCAGAAGTTCCATGAAGAGCGTAAGGACAGCCTTACCTTTTCCCTCATGCACCCAGACCACAGTATTGTTCTCATGGTTGACTACCACGGTGAGATACTTATGGCCTTTACGGTAGCTGGTTTCATCTATGCCGATAACGCGGAGGCCATCTAGGCGCTTGTGCATATCCGGCTCGATGTCCTGATGTACCCGGGAGATGATATTGCCTACAGTATCCCAGGCAATACGCATGTAGGCAGCTACAGCAGACTTGTTT
The DNA here is from genome assembly GCA_022482925.1 of Selenomonas sp. Taxonomy (GTDB): domain Bacteria; phylum Bacillota; class Negativicutes; order Selenomonadales; family Selenomonadaceae; genus Selenomonas_A. Next base: position 8,789 of record JAKVOG010000022.1, read on the forward strand.
AGCTGGGTGGCCAGCCAGGCAGTGCTGTACTCAAAATCCTTGGTAAAGCCAGAGTTGTGGAAAGCCCAGGGGACGCTGGCAACTACGACACCGTGCTGAGGGCAGCAGATACGCGGGCAGGCAGATTCAATCTCAACCAGCACACCGCCGAAGTCCATAGCACGCCATCTGCGCGTAATGCCATGATGGTCGTACCCCGGACATTTACAGCCACAGTGAGGGCAGCGATGCTGAAGGCGCTTATGCGGACGGGCCTTGATAAGAAGGTGCTGGACATTGCTTTCGTCACACCAAACATTGGCATCTTCGACAACGATGCCCTTGACATTTAAAAGATTCTTACATAAAGTAGAAGTAGAGACCATCTGTATCCTCCCAGTGAAGAGTTGTGTAGGAACTTCTACTTTACCACGGATACAGGTGGTTTTTCTATATTCAGTTAACTAGCCCGGCTTTCTACCCACACATGGTAGTGAAGCCTCTTTCTTTTGTACAATATCTGGTAGTATGTTATAATGATTCTTGTTGTTGCTCATTATGTATATTGGGGTTCCGATACAATGAATAATGTATATGCTCTAGTGGAGCATTTTTATGAAAAGAATATAGATGCGGAAGATATTGTTTCACAGGAAGCAGTTGAACGATATCTTCGCCGGCAGGCCTGGCAGGGAACGAATGATGAGGATTTGAAGACGATATGGGCTGTAATTTCAATACTCATATTGTCAGTCGATCAGATGAACTTGTATTCATTAGGATCGCTTACTGCGTACGACTACCAGGAGATATTCTATCGTTATGCACAGGATAATAAATCTTTTGTGCTTGAAGAGGAACCAATCAACCGGTTCCTGTCGATTGTCGAGTCTTTTTTTGCGTATCTGGCAGAATTTGATGAGGAAGAGGACTATCGTCCGTATTTAGTCGAGGTAAGGCATGCCTTGTATGATAATGGAACGTTTTTCCTGCCGCCACGGCGCTCTAAAGATGAATTCTATAGTTCTCTTGAGCATATGCTGGAAGTATCACCGGAGGCATTGCAGCAACTGAATCAGTTATTGGATTCTTTACTGCATCGCATTGAGAGTTTTTACCGGGAGCAGACGTTTAAGGAAGATATGGATCGGGCAATTCTGATGTATATTGGTCCTGAATATGATGGTGGTGCACTGGAAGACGAAGAGAATGCGCTGCATATCATGCGGTCTTTCTGGATTGGCTTCTGGGATTTTTTCTTATTTGACTATCACCTGTTGGATTCGGATACGGTTCCGTTACGCTATTATTATGAGCATAAAAAAGCAGAACTGAATTCATCGGAGCAGGATATCCTGCGTGATCTGCTGCGTTCAGAGTTTACGGTTTTTTCGATTACCTCATTTAATGAAGATTACGTTACCTGTCAAAACTTATTTACGGAAGAATATATGGATTTGCCTGTACCTGAGATTGGCGATGCCTCGGTGGAGGACAGTCTGCTGTATGGACATGTTCATAAAACCGGTGTGATGCTGCTCAACTATATTACTTCTATTCCAGCCAGCAGCAAGCTGAAACAGCGCATGAAAGAGCTGGTCATGCGGCAGTATGATTTGTTTAAATTTCAGATGCCAGAGGCTTCTCTGAAGGATTTTTTTGCCCGGGAGGCTGGGGCGGTTCGTCATACCTTGCAGATCCTGTCTGGATTTGCACAGCTCAACATGCTTCCGGTACGATCAATTGCCAAACCGATACCTAAAAACCAGCGATTGGCGGATGAATATGGGCATGAAGAATTGATGCTGCGTCATTTCGGCCGTCAGTTCGGGTACAGCAAGTTTGAGCTGACACTGCTGTTGAAACTGTTTGAGGATTATTTGGAGGTATTGGCGGAGCCATACGATAAAGATAAGATTTATGCGATTATGACTGCTGCCGTGTTGAAGTTTTCGCAGATTAATGGTACGGATCTGACCACACTTCCGGATATGTACAATTTCATGGGAGCAAAGAAAGAAGAGACCATTGATCACATGAAGGCCATGAAGGAAAAGCTGGGTTGTGTTTTGTATGATCCTCGTTATCTGACGGAGGATGGTTTTATCCGGGCTTTATATGATTAATCAATAGTATTTGATTTTGGATAGGATGGAGGTAGTGCTGATGGCTGAAGACGATCAGAAGGTTCGTGTGCTGTCGAAGGACGAACGCAATGCGTATGATGGAATGACAATCGATGAGACGACCGGACAGCCAGGCGATACGCCCAGGGAGCAGGAGGCACCGCAGTTCCAGTATCGCCGGACGAATGAGCGGGTACGCCACTCAGGCTTCTCCATCCATACGCTGGGCTGGAAGGACCTGCTGTTCGGCAATACCAGCTGGATGACACGCATTGCGCTGCTGGTGGGCTTCCTGGCGATCATGGGCGTCGTGCTGCTGTTCGTCGTGCCAACGGTGCTGACCATCGTCGGCATCGGCCTGGTGGTCTGGCTGGTCATGCAGTTCTTCCTGAATCTATAATCGGAAAAAAGCGTACTGCCGAAAGGCAGTACGCTTTTTATATTCAGCTGATTCAGCCGATGTGCAGTTTGTTCTTGATGCGGTCCACGGCGCGAATGGTGTTTTCGCGGTCGCCGAAGGAGGTAAGACGGAAATAGCCTTCGCCGCATGGGCCGAAGCCGGCGCCCGGCGTACCGACGATGTTGACCTCGGTGAGCAGTTTGTCGAAGAACTCCCAGGAGGACATGTTGTTCGGGGTCTTGAGCCAGATGTACGGTGCATTGACACCGCCATAGGCCGTGATGCCGGCAGCCTGCAGTCCTTCACGGATGATGCGGGCATTTTCCATATAATAGGCGATGGTCTCCTTGACCTGCTGCTGGCCTTCCGGCGTATAGATGGCAGCGGCACCGCGCTGGATGATGTAGGCCGTACCGTTGAATTTCGTGGTATGACGGCGATTCCAGAGCTTGTTGAACTCGACGAGCGATCCGTCGGCTGCCTTTGCCCTTTACGGCCTTCGGGATGATGGTGTAGCCGCAGCGGGTTCCCGTGAAGCCGGCCTGTCTTGGAGAAGGAACGGAACTCGATGGCTACGTCCTTGGCGCCCTCAATCTCATAGATGGAGCGGGGAACATCCTCTTCGGTGATATAGGCCGCATAGGCAGCGTCGAACAGGATGACGGACTGGTTCTGACGGGCATAGTCGACCCATTTCGTCAGCTCAGCGCGTGACAGCGTCGTGCCAGTCGGGTTGTTCGGGCAGCAGAGATAGATCATATCGACGTGCTCTTTCGGGAGCTCCGGAGCGAAATCATTGCTGGCATCACATGGGAGATAGGTGACACCGGTGAAATGCCCGTCTTTCTGCAGCGTGCCCGTACGGCCGGCCATGACGTTCGTGTCGAGATAGACCGGATAGACCGGGTCCGTGATGGCGACTTTATTGTCGGTGCCGAAGATTTCCTGGATGTTGCCGCAGTCGCTCTTGGAACCATCGCTGACGAAGATCTCATCTTTGTCGATCTGGATTCCGCGCTGCGTGTAGTTGTGCTCGATGATCGCTTCCGTCAGGAAGGCATAGCCCTGCTCCGGGCCATAGCCACGGAAGGTTTCGGCTTTTGCCATCTCATCGACAGCCTTGTGCATGGCCTCGATGCAGGCAGCCGGCAGCGGCTGGGTAACATCGCCAATGCCGAGGCGGATGATATCCGCATCAGGATGCGCCTGCTTGAATGCCTCGACCCGGCGGGCGATTTCTGCGAAGAGATAGCTGCCAGGGAGTTTCAGATAGTTGTCATTAATAGTTGCCATAAACAAAACGCTCCTTTGAAGTAATTCTAACTATAACATTTTAGCATATTATAACATATAATTATGCATTTTCAATCGAGTAAATGAAATTTTTTTACAGAACAGCGGCTTTCAAGCGTAAAAATGCGGCAAATAATTAACAGAGTTTACTGGACCATAAATATAAATAATTATTAATTTATTTTATAATAAATAGTATTTACTTATATGATCTATTTGTAGTATAATAAGCAAAGGTTAAGCTGATTCACACTCATTTATCACTATTCTGAAAAGTTGCAGAAATTTCTATCGGGGTTGCAGGAGTTTTCATCGGCATGAAGAATTATGATAAGCAAGGGGCGTCGATCAAACTTATACTTAAAGGAAAGGAAGAACTACTTATGGAAATGTTATTTGGTCTCATAGTCTTATTGGCATGCCTGGTATTCGGTGTCCGCCATGGCGGTATCGGTCTGGCTGTCATCAGTGGTATCGGTCTTGTTATCTACACGTTCGTTTTCGGCTATCAGCCGGGCAAACCGCCAATCGATGTTATGCTCACGATTCTGGCAGGTCGTAACCTGTGCAGGTTTCCTGCAGACTTCCGGTGGCCTTACGGTCATGCTGAAGTATGCGGAGATGTTCCTGCGCAGCAACCCGAAACATGTTACGATCTTTGCTCCGTTGACTACCTGGTTCCTGACGGTCCTCTGCGGCACAGGTCACGTAGTCTACACGATGTTCCCAATCATTTATGATATTGCAATCAAGGAGGGCATCCGTCCGGAGCGCCCGATGGCAGTATCGTCGGTTGCCTCTCAGGCAGGTATCTGCGCATCTCCGGTATCCGTTGCGGTTGTATCAATCGTCGGATTCATGTCGGTAGCTGGTTACAGCTACACGGTACTTCAGATCCTGGCAGTTGCCATTCCGGCAACGTTCTTCGGCGTATTGTGCGCCGCGCTCTGGTCGTATCGTCGTGGCCGTGAACTGGCTGATGATGAACGTTTCCAGGAATTCATCAAGGATCCGGAAA